>NZ_JACSJI010000020.1 GCF_014349105.1 Caulobacter sp. 17J80-11
GTGCACACCGAGGGCGACGACTCCACGGGCGTGTTCGCCCAGTCGGTCGGCGGCGGCGGCGGCTTCGGCGGCGGCGCGGGCGGCCTGGCCGGGGTCGGCGGCGGCGGCTCGGCAGGCGGGAACGGCGGCCAGGTGACGGTCGCCAACAGCGGCTCGATCACCACCGACGGCAAGCGCGCGCACGGCGCCATGGCCCAGTCGGTCGGCGGCGGCGGCGGCTCGGGCGGGGGCGCCGGCGGCGTGGTCGGCATCGGCGGCTCCAGCGACGAGGGCGGCGACGGCGGCGACGTGTTCATGACCAACACGGCGACCGGCGAGATCACCACCACCGACGACTATTCCTACGGGGTCATGGCCCAGTCGGTGGGCGGCGGCGGCGGCTCCGGCGGCTTCGCGGGCGGCCTGGTGGCGGTCGGCGGCACCGGCTCCGGCGGCGGCGCGGCCGGCGACGTGACGGTCACCAACAGCGGCTCCGTCGACACCCAGGGCCTGGGCTCGATCGGGGTGTTCGCCCAGTCCGTTGGCGGCGGCGGCGGCAACGGCGGCGGCACGGGCGGCATGGCCGCGATCGGCGGCAAGGGCGCCGGCGGCGGGGCCGGCGGCGTCGTCAAGGTCACCAACAACGGCTCGATCTCCACCGACAAGGACGACGCGGCGGGCATCTTCGCCCAGTCGGTCGGCGGCGGCGGCGGCAACGGCGGCTTCGCGGCCGCGGGCGGCCTGTTCGCCAGCGTGGCGGTCGGCGGCGACGCCGGCCGCGGCGGCGACGGCGGCGAGGTCACGGTTCTCGGGACCGGCGGCATCGAGACGCTGGGCGACCGCAGCTACGGCGTCTTCGCCCAATCGGTCGGCGGCGGCGGCGGCCAGGGCGGCTTCGGCGTGTCCGGCTCGGTCGGGGCGTGGGGCTCGGTCGCGGTCGGCGTCGGCGGCAAGGGCGGGGCCGGCGGCCTCGGCGGCCACGTGACGGTCGACACCCGTCCGGGCGGCGGCGGCGAGATCACCACCGACGGCGACAACGCCCACGGCATCTTCGCCCAGTCGGTCGGCGGCGGCGGCGGCGCGGGCGGCTATTCGGTCGCCGCGGCGGTCAGCGGCGGCATCGGCGCCTCGGTCTCGGCCTCGGTCGGGGTGGGCGGCGACGGCGGCGCGGCCGGGAACGGCGGCGTGGTCGACGTCTACAACGCCTCGAACGTGACCACCGGCGGCGTGAACGCCCACGGCATCCTGGCCCAGTCGGTCGGCGGCGGCGGCGGCGACGGCGGCTGGAGCGTCTCGGTGGCGGCTTCCGGCTCCGACGGCGTGGCGGTTTCGGCCGCGGCGGCGGTCGGCGGCAAGGGCGGCGCGGCCGGCGACGGCAAGAAGGTCACCCTCTACAACACCGGCGAGATCAACACCGCCGAGGACGGCTCGATCGGCGTGATCGCCCAGTCGATCGGCGGCGGCGGCGGCAACGGCGGCTTCGCGGCGTCGGGCGCCCTGGCCTTCTCCGGCAGCGTCAGCGTGGCCCCCAGCCTGTCGCTGGGCGGCGCCGGCGGGGCCGGCGGCAAGGGCGGTGAGATCGACCTCGACAGCCTGAACGACGTCACCACCTGGGGCGACTACGCCCACGGCGTGGTCGGCCAGTCGATCGGCGGCGGCGGCGGCAACGGCGGCTGGAGCGGCTCGTTCAACGTGGCCGGGTCCGGCTCCAACGCCGTGGCCCTGGGCGCGGCGGTCGGCGGCGCGGGCGGCCCCGGCAGCATCGGCTCGCTGGTCGACGTGACCACCGACGGGACCATCCTCACCCACGGCGCGGGCGCCATGGGCGTGTTCGCCCAGTCGGTGGGCGGCGGCGGCGGCAACGGCGGCTTCGCGGTCGCCGGCAACGTCAGCGGCAGCGGGGGCAACGCCGTGGCGCTCGGCGTCGCGGTCGGCGGCACGGGCGGCTCCGGCGGGATCGGCGGGATCGTCAACGTCACCAACCACGCCGACGTCGGCACCCTGGGCGAGGGCGGCCACGCCGTGTTCGCCCAGTCGGTCGGCGGCGGCGGCGGCAACGGCGGCTGGTCGGGCGCCATCACCGTGGCCGGCTCCTCCGGCGCCTCGCCGGTGGCCAGCGCCTCGATCGGCGGCAACGGCGGCTCCGGCGCCAATTCGTCCAAGGTCACCGTGATCAGCGACGGCACGCTGATCACCGAGGGCGACGACGCCCACGGCCTGTTCGCCCAGTCGGTCGGCGGCGGCGGCGGCAACGGAGGCTTCGCGCTGAACGGCTCGCTGGCGGTCAGCAGCAGCACCTCGGTCAGCCTGGGCCTGGCGCTCGGCGGCTCGGGCGCGGGCGGCGGGATCGGCGGCGAGGTCGAGGTCGACAGCGACTCCGTCATCGCCACCCACGGCGACTACGCCCACGCCATGATCGCCCAGTCGATCGGCGGCGGGGGCGGCAACGGCGGCTGGTCGGGCAACATCACCGGCGCGCTCTCCTCCACCACCTCGGTGTCGCTGGGCGCCTCGATCGGCGGCAGCGCCGGCGACGGCGGCCTCTCCAGCCTGGTCAAGGTGACCAGCGACGGCCAGCTGACCACCGACGGAAACGGCTCCATCGGCCTCTTGGCCCAATCCATCGGCGGCGGCGGCGGCAACGGCGGCTTCGCCCTGCAGGGCGGCGTCGCGGCGGGCGGCACCAACTCGGTGACCGGCGGCGTGTCGGTCGGCGGCGCCGGCGGCGGCGGCGGCAAGGGCGGCCAGGTCGAGGTGCTAAGCACCTCGCGCATCGCCACCCTCGGCGCCGACGCCTCCGCCCTGGTCGCCCAGTCGATCGGCGGCGGCGGCGGCAACGGCGGCTGGTCCGGCGCGATCAGCGCGGCGGCCGGCACAACCAACGCCGCGGCCCTCACCGCGGCGGTCGGCGGCAACGGCGGCAACGGCGGCGACGGCGACCTGGTGCAGGTCGACAGCTCCGGCGTGCTGACCACCGAAGGCGACAACGCCTTCGCCTTCCTGGCCCAGTCCATCGGCGGCGGCGGCGGCAACGGCGGCATGGCCCTGTCGGGCTCGTTCGCCGGCCTCGGCCAGAACTCGCTGGCGGTCGGCGTCAGCGTCGGCGGCTGCTTCTCGCTCTCGGCGGTCTGCGTCGGCGGCGACGGCGGCGAAGTCGAGGCCTTCAGCCGCGGCGGCGTCCACACGCTCGGCGACCTGTCGGCCGGCGTGGTGGCCCAGTCGATCGGCGGCGGCGGCGGCAACGGCGGCTTCGCCGGCACGCTGAACGCGGCGCTCTCGAGCTCCAAGAACGCGGCCGTGGGCCTGGCGCTCGGCGGCAACGGCGGCAACGGCGGCAACGGCGGCGAGGTCAACCTGACCACCCAGGGCGTGGTGGTCACCGAGGGCGACGGCGCGGCGGGCGTCCTGGCCCAGTCCATCGGCGGCGGCGGCGGCAACGGCGGCGGCGCCCTGACCGGCTCGCTGGTCGCCAGCGGCCAGAACCAGGTGTCGGTCAGCGCCGCCCTGGGCGGCTGCCTGGTGCAGGAAGCCGACTACAACGAAAACGGCGGGTCCATTCCGTCCTGCGCCGGCGGCGACGCCGGCGAGGTGACGGTCACCGTCGAGAACTCCGTCGGCACCCTGGGCGAGGGCGCCAGCGCCATCATCGCCCAGTCGATCGGCGGCGGCGGCGGCAACGGCGGCTGGTCGGGCGCCCTGGCCGGCTCGCTCAACCAGCAGCGCACCGTCAACCTGGCGGTCAGCCTCGGCGGCTTCGGCGGCGGCGGCGGCGACGGCGAGGCGGTCACGGTCGTGGCCACCGGCGACGAGATCGTCACCGTCGGCGGCCAGTCGCACGGCGTGCTGGCCCAGTCGATCGGCGGCGGCGGCGGCAACGGCGGCCTCGGCATGAGCGGGGTCATCGGCCAGTCGAACTCGATCAACATCGGCGTGGGCCTGGGCGGCCGCGGCGGCAAGGGCGGAACCGGCGGCGAGGTGAACGTCACCGTCTCCAGCACCGTGACCACCGGCGGCGACGGTTCCATCGGCGTGTTCGCCCAGTCGGTCGGCGGCGGCGGCGGCGCCGCCGGGGCCGGCGGCGCCATGGCGCTGGGCGGCACCCAGAGCAAGAACGTCACCCTCAGCCTCGGCGGCGAAGGCGGCACCGGCGCGACCGGCGGCGACGTGCACGTCACCACCACCGGCGACGTCACCACCTTCGGCGAGGAATCCTACGCGGTGTTCGCCCAGTCGGTGGGCGGCGGCGGCGGCCACGGCGGCATGGCCGGCATCGATAAGGACGGCTTCGACGACTACATGGCCGGCGGCGCGGCCTCGGCCAGCTACGGCGCCAATTCGCACAGCCTGGCGGTCTCGCTGGGCGGCGACGGGGGCACCGGCGGCCACGGCGGCGACGTGTTCGTCACCAACTCCGGCATGCTGCAGACCGCCGGCGTCAGCGCCTCGGTGATCTACGCCCAGTCGGTGGGCGGCGGCGGCGGCGACGCCGGGGTGGCCACCGCGGTGGCCGGCAGCTTCGGGGCCGGCAAGGGCGGCGCCTACGCGGTCGGCGTCGGCGGCAAGGGCGGCGCGGCCGGCGACGGCGGCGACGTGACGGTGACCAACACCGGCCTGCTGCACTCGCTGGAGGACGCCGCGCGCGGCGTGTTCGCCCAGTCGGTCGGCGGCGGCGGCGGCGCGGGCGGCGACGCCCGCGGCTACGCCATGGCCTTCTCGACCAAGGCCGCGGGCAGCAAGGGCCAGAAAGACGTCACCATCTCGATCGGCGGCGACGGCGGCGCGGCCGGCGACGGCGGCGACGTGCTGGTCGACAACGACGGGGCGATCGTCACCGAGGGCGACGGCGCCGCGGGCGTCTACGCCCAGTCGGTCGGCGGCGGCGGCGGGGTCGGCGGCTCGGTCGCCGACGACGGCGACACGGTCGTGGACTTCATCGACAACTTCAACAAGAGCGAGGCCAAGGCGGCCGAGATCGCGGTCGGCGGCAAGGGCGGCGCCTCGGGCGACGGCGGCGACGTCACCGTGCTGAACGGCGGGGTGATCTGGACCAAGGGCCGCGAGTCCTACGGCGTGTTCGCCCAGTCGGTGGGCGGCGGCGGCGGCGACGGCGGTTCCGGCCTGGCCGGCACCGTCTCGATCGGCGGCGAAGGCGCCGGCGGCGGGAACGGCGGCGTGGTGCGGGTCACCAACTCGGGCGCCATCCTGACCGAAGGCGACTTCGCCACCGGCGTGTTCGCCCAGTCGGTCGGCGGCGGCGGCGGGATCGGCGGCTCGGTGGACGGCGAGCGGGACGGCACGGACGCCTACCGCGACGGCATGAGCGCCACCATGTCGACCATCGGCGACCTGCAGGCGGCCAAGGACTTCGCGGAATCCACCCAGGCGCCGGATCTGGGCATCAGCTTCGGCGGCTCCGGCGGCGTCGCCGGCGACGGCGGCGACGTCGTCGTCACCAACACCGGCTCGATCCACACCAAGGGCGACAACGCCTTCGGCGTGTTCGCCCAGTCGGTGGGCGGCGGCGGCGGCGTGGGCGGCCTGGGCTCGATCAGCACCATCGGCCAGGTGTCGTTCTCGGGCGTCGGCGGCAACGCCGGCGACGGCGGCGACGTCACGGTCAACCACTCGGGCGACATCGTCACCGAGGGCTACGGGGCCTACGGCATCTTCGCCCAGTCGGTCGGCGGCGGCGGCGGCGTGGCCGGCGACATGTCGCTGGGCATCGGCAACTGGGGCCTGGACCTCGGCATCAACCCGTTCGCCGGCAACGGCGGCGACGGCGGCGACGTGACCGTCAACACCAGCGGGAACATCCTGGTCCTGGGCGACGGCGCGACGGCCATCTTCGCCCAGTCGATCGGCGGCGGCGGCGGCCTGTACGGCAGCGAGATCGGGCTGGGCTTCATCGGCTCGTTCGGCGGCGACGGCACCGGCGGCAAGGTCACGGTCAACCACATCGGCGACCTGGCCGCGCCCGACAAGAACGGCGTCGGCGCCCTGTTCCAGAGCAAGGCGGTCGACGGCGCCCACGACATCGTCGCCACCCTGAACGGCGACGTCCTGGGCGGCAGCGTCTACGGCAAGGCGGTGTTCATCGACGGCGGCCTGAACAACACCATCGACCTGATGGGGGCGGTCTCGGCCCTGTCGCACCTGGCCATCCTGGGCACGGACGGCAACGACCACATCAACAACTTCGGCTCGACCTACGGCAACATCGACCTCGACACCGGCTCCAACGCCTTCGACAACGAGGTCGACGCCAGCCTGCGCACCCTGCAGTACGTCGACCTGGGCGGCGGCACCCTGACCAACGCCGGCACCCTCGAGCTGGGCGACACCGCCACCGAGGACGGCCCGCGCACGGCCGGCTGGTTCGCCGGCTTCGAAGTCGCCACCACCGCCGCGGCCGCGCCGTCGGGCGCCCCGGCGGCGGCCAGCCCGCTGTCGGTGGTGGGCGCCTACTGGTCGACCCAGACCACCACCCTGACCGGCGACTTCGTCCAGCCGGACAGCGGCCTGTGGATCCTGGACTTCAGCTTCGGCGACGAGGCGGCCGACCTCCTGAACGTCACCGGTTCGGCGGCGATCGACGGCGTGCTGAAGGTCAACCTTCTGTCGCTTGAGGACGACGGCCCGCGCACCTTCGTCGACGCCGGCACGACGGCGGTCGACAACGGCGTGTTCGTGGCCGACACCCTGGCGCTGGACTACTCGGTGGTGGTCTCCGGCAACGACCTGCAGCTGGCGGTCACGCCGCGGTTCGACGATCCGCTGAACCGCCGCAACGCCAAGGCGGTCGGCGACCACATCAACGACGGCCTGCACCAGGGCGGCGCTTCGGACGACCTGGGCCTGCTGTTCGCCTACCTGGGCGCGATGTCCGACATCAACGAGTACCGCGCCGCCTTCGACCACATGTCGTCGGAAGTGCACCTCTCGCCGATGTACGCGGCCTACTTCGCCGGCGAGGACATGGCCGACGCGGTGCTGAGCTGCAAGCTGGCCCACACTGCTGACGCCCCGATCGCCGAAGGCGACTGCCTGTGGGGCCAGGTGGTCACCCGCACGCTGGACCGCAGCCCGACCAGCGAGAACTGGGCCTTCCACGACGACGTGACCCAGTTCTCGGCCGGCTATCAGCGCTCGGTCTCCGAGAACTGGCGCCTGGGCGTGGCGATCGGCGTCGACCGTCACGACCAGAGCCTGGAGCGCGCCCTGGGCGGGGCCGAAGGCGACTTCTACAAGCTGGGCGCGGCGGTGAAGCGTCAGTCGGGGCCGACCCTGGTCGCCGCCTCCATGGCGGTCGGCAAGGGCTCGTTCGAAACCTGGCGCGACGCCAGCACCGCGCTGGTCCCCGGCGCCCGCGCGACGGCGGACGTCGATTTCACCTTCGTCACCGCCGAACTGCGCGCCGCTCGCCTGTTCGAGTTCGGCTCCCTGTACCTGAAGCCCCTGGCCGACGCCTCGGTCACCCAGTTCAGCATGGACGGCTTCAGCGAGCGCGGCGCGGGCGGCCTGAACCTGGTCTCGGACGGCGACAACCGGACGATCTTCACCTTCGCGCCTCAGCTGGAGATGGGCGGCGACTTCGACGCCGGTTCGGTCACCGTGCGTCCGTCGCTGACGGTGGGCCTGGCCTGGCGTCCGGACGCCGAGTTCGGCGTGCCGGCCAGCTTCGAGGGCCTGTCGCCGTCGACCCGGCCGTTCGTGACCACCTCGACGCTCGACGAGACCATGGCGACCGTTCAGGCCAGCATCGACCTGATCGGCGCCGAGCGCTGGAACCTGACCCTCGCCTACGACGGCGAGTACGGCCAGGAACACGACCGCCACGGCGGCCGTCTGAAGGCCGCCATCCGGTTCTGACGCCTTCGGTCGTCGGACACGAAAACGCCCCCGCGCCGACTGGTGCGGGGGCGTTCTTCGTTTCAGGCGACGGTTGACCGCCGACCGGGCTTCCCTAGACTTGAGCCCATGGTCCGGACCGCCTCGCGCCAGCAACAGCAGCAACACCGCTCGACGGCGGTGCTCGCGCGCGTTCGCCTCCGGCCCTGACGTCACGTCGACAAGGGCCAGACGGCCCGAACCCCGCAGCCCCGCCTCCGGCGGGGTTTCTGCTTTACGAGCCTCGCCGGGCGCCTCCCCTTCCAGGAGCCCAAACCATGACGACCCTGATCTCCTCCGACGCCGACATCGACCGCATCGGTCTGGGCGTGATCGACAAGACCCTGCCCAAGGCCGAATGGACCCACGCGGGCCACTTCGCCGCCGCGCTGTGGCTGTGGCGCAGCCGCCCGGCCAGCGCGCTCGGCGACATGCCGGACCTGATCCGCGCCTACAACCTGGCCACCGGCGTGGAGAACACCGACACCGGCGGCTACCACGAGACCATCACGCTGGCGTCCATGCGCGCGGCCCGGGCCGAGCTGTCGCGCCGTCCGGCCGACGCGCCGCTGCACGAGGCTCTGGACGGCCTGCTGGCCTCGGAGTTCGGCCGTTCGGACTGGCCGCTGGCCTACTGGTCGAAGCCGGTCCTGTTCTCGGTCGAGGCGCGCCGGGCCTGGGTCGAACCCGATCTCAGGGCGCTGCCGTTCTGAATACGAAAACGCCCCCGCACGGGGTCCGTGCGGGGGCGGCTTTCGTTCAGGATCAGAAGGCGCGCTTGCCGGCGCCGTTCGACTTCTTGACCGGCTTGCCCTTCGGCTTGGCGACGGCCTTGGGCTTGCGCGGCGCGCCGGCCCAGTCGCCGGCCGGAGCCTGTCCCTTGCGGTGCGCCTTGACCGGGCGTTCCTCGGCGCGATCGAACGGGCTCCACTCGCCGCGCGCCGGCTTGGCCTCGGCCGCCTTGCGCGGCTTGTACGGGCGGTCCTCGCCCGAGCGTTCGTTACGGGGCCCCTCGTCGCGCTTCTTCCAGTCCGGGCGCTCGCCGAACTTGCGCTCGGCCGCAGGACGCTCGCCGTACTCGCGACGCGGGCGCTCGTAGCCGCCGTTCTCGCGGCCCGGCTTGCGCTCGCCGTAGCTGCGCTCGCCGCCCTCGGCGCGGGCGCTGTAGTCCCGCTTGGGACGCGGCGCGGTCTCGTCGCGCGCCGGACGGTCCTCGTACTTGCGCTTGGCGAACGGACGCTCCTCGCCGCCACGCTCGGCGCCGAAATCGCGCTTCGGGCGCGGACGCTCCTCGCCCTCGAACCGCTCCCGCGGCTTGCGCTCGTAGGAACGCTCGCCCTCGGCCCGGTCGGCGCCGAACTCGCGCTTCGGGCGCGGACGCTCGTCGGCTTCGAAGCGGTCGCGCGGCTTGCCGTAGGCCCGCTCGCCCTCGGCGCGCGGAGCGCCGAAGTCGCGCTTCGGGCGGGGGCGCTCTTCGCCCTCCTCGCGCGGCTTGCGCTCGGCGAACTTGCGCTCCGGACGCGGACGGTCCTCGCGCGGGCCGTCGCGGAAGCTGCGCGGCGCGGGCGCGTTGGTCGGCTGGATCTTGGCGCCGCCCTCGGCCGCGCCCTCCACCGCCTGGCCGAAGCGCTCGACCACCGGCGCGGCGATCTCGAACTTGGTCTCGTTGTCGAAGATACGGATCGAGCCGATCTCGCGCTTGGTCACGTGGCCCAGGCGGCAGATCAGCGGGATCAGCCACTTCGGGTCGGCGTTGTTGCGCCGGCCGACGTTCACCCGGAACCAGGACGCGCCTTCCATCTCCGGACGCGGGCCGGTCTCGCGCGGGGCGCGCTCGCCGAACTCGCGCTCGGGCGGCGGGGCGTCGAACAGGTCCTCCGGCGCGGGCAGGCGCGAGCGGTGCAGGCGCAGCAGGGCGACGGCGACCTGCTCGGCCGTGCGGCCCTCCAGCAGGATCTGGCCGGCGGCCAGTTCCTCGTCCGCGACCTCGTCAGTGAAGATCGCGTCCTCCAGCAGGCGCTGCTGGTCGGCCCGGCGGATCTCGTCGGCCTGCGGCGGGCCGCCCCACTCCACCTCGACCTTGGCGCCGGCGACCAGCGTCTCGGCCTTGCGGCGGCGGTTGTAGGGGACGACCAGCACCGAGGTGCCCTTGCGGCCGGCCCGGCCGGTGCGGCCCGAGCGGTGCAGCAGGGTGGCGCTGTTGATCGGCAGCTCGGCGTGGATCACCAGGCCGAGGTCGGGCAGGTCGAGGCCGCGCGCGGCCACGTCGGTGGCCACGCACACCCGGGCCCGCCGGTCGCGCAGCGACTGCAGCGCGCGGGTGCGCTCGTTCTGGGTCAGCTCGCCGGACAGGGCGACGACGCCGAAGCCGCGCTCCTGCAGGTTGGCGTGCAGGCGGCGCACCGACTCGCGGGTGGAGCAGAACACCATGGCGCCCTGCACCTCGTAGGCGCGCAGGATGTTGACGACCGCGTGCTCGACCTCGTTCGGGGCGACCCGGACGGCCTTGTAGGTGATGTCGCCGTGCGGCTCGTTGGCGACGATGGTGTCGATGCGCACGGCGTCGCGCTGGTAGCGCTTGGCCATGGCGGCGATGTCGCGGGCGATGGTGGCCGAGAACAGCAGGGTGCGGCGCTCGGAGGGCGTGGCGTCGAGGATGAACTCCAGGTCCTCGCGGAAGCCGAGGTCGAGCATCTCGTCGGCCTCGTCCAGCACGACCACGCGCAGCGCCGAGGCGTCGAGGTTGCCGCGCTCCAGGTGGTCGCGCAGGCGGCCCGGCGTGCCGACCACGATATGGGCGCCGGCCTCCAGGGCGCGCTGCTCGCGCCGCGAGTCCATGCCGCCGACGCAGGTGACCAGCTTGGCGCCCGCGTGGGCGTACAGCCAGGTCAGCTCGCGGTGCACCTGCAGGGCCAGCTCGCGGGTAGGCGCGACGATCAGGGCCAGCGGCGCCTCCGGCGCGGGCAGCCGCTCGGCCTCGCCCATCAGGGTCGAGGCGAAGGCCAGCGCGTAGGCCACGGTCTTGCCCGAGCCGGTCTGGGCGGAGACCAGCAGGTCGCGCTCGGCGGCGTCGGCTTCCAGCACGGCTTGCTGGACCGGCGTGGCCTGCGTGTAGCCCTGCTCGGCCAAGGCGCGGTCGAGCGCCGGGTTGATCGCGGGAAAGGTCATAGAACTCCAATCCGGCCGGGGGAGCGGCCGTCCGGCGCCATGGCCGGTGCATGAGGCGTCCCCGGGGGCGGCCCCGGGGAGGTGGTGAGAACTCGCTTGAGCGAAGTTGAAGGGCGGTCTGGGGCGCCGCGTCTGGGCGCGCGGCCGGGCTCCTTCGCCGACCACGGGCGCCACCTAGCGCATTTTCCACAGGAACGACAGGGGGCGCCCCGTCGCGGGGGTCTAGCCGGGTTCACCCCAGAAGCCCGGAACCGGCGGCGCGATCCGCCCGTCGCGCACGACCACGCCGCCTTTCCAGTCCTCCGACAGCCACCACGGGCCGTCGAGGTCGACGAAGTCGGACTGGGCGGCCAGGTGCAGGGCCGGCGCGACCGCCAGCGACGGGCAAACCATGCAGCCGGTCATCACCTGGAAGCCCGACGCCCGCGCCGCCCCCAGCATGGCCAGCGCCTCGGTCAGGCCGCCGGCCTTGTCCAGTTTGAGGTTCACAGCCTGGTAGCGGCCGCGAAGGGCGCCCAGGTCGGCCGTCACGTGGGCGCTCTCGTCGGCGCAGATCGGGGCTGAAGGCTGAAAGCCCTCCAACGCCTCGTCCTGGCCCGCCGGCAGGGGCTGCTCCACCAGGGCCACGCCCAGCTCGCCCAGCAGCGGCTGGAGGCGCTCCAGCAGGGCGAAGTCCCAGCTCTCGTTCGGATCGACGATCAGTCGCGCGTCCGGCGCGGCCTGCGCCACCGCGCGGATGCGCGCGGCGGGATCGTCGGCGTCGACCTTCACCTTCAGCAACGGCGAGCGGCCACCGCGCGCGCCGCCGCGGCCATGGCCTGCGGCGCATCCAGGCTGACGGTCACGGCGGTGACCATGGTGGCCGGGAGCGGCCGGCCGATCCGGTCGGCGACGGAAACGCCGCTCAGCCGCGCCTCCAGGTCCCAGAGCGCGCAGTCCACCGCGTTGCGGGCCGCGCCGGCGGACAGCAAGGTCAGAAGCTCGGCACGCGGGGCCCCGTCGGCCACCGCCGCCGAAACCGCCTCGATCTCACCGATCACGCCCTCGACCGTCTCGCCATAGCGGGCGTAGGGGACCGCCTCGCCCCGGCCGGTCGCGCCGGCGCGGCGGATCTCGACCTGCACCGTCTCGGCGGCGGTCTTCACCCCGCGCGAAATGCGGAACGGGGCCTTCAGCGGCCAGAGCCTGCGGCTGACGACGAGGCTGGAGCTCATGGCCCGTTCGTCACCAACCGTGCATCGACAGTCAAGGCCGGCGTCAGGCGGCGCGCGCCCGAACGGCCTGGGGCTGGGCGGCAGCCCGCCGTTCGGCGCGCCGGCTGCGCAGCCAGGCCGCGGTCCACGGGCGGCGCGTCGCTCGAGCGTAGAGCAGGAAGGCCAGACCCCAGGTCGCCGCCTGACCGGCGGGCGGCAGCCCCGCGCGTTCGGCCAGGAGAGATAGCCCGGCCATGCCGGCCCCGGCGACGATCAGAAGCCAGCACACGGTGCGCGCCGACCACCGCCGCATCAGGATGTGGTGGACGTGGTCACGCCCGGGCGAAAACGGCGCGCCGTCGCGGGCGTTCCGGCGCAGGTAGAGCAGCACCGTGTCGGCGACAGGGACGAAGAAGAACCAGAGCGCGACGGAGGGACTGAACATCCGATCCGGCGAGCCGCTCAGGCCGACGGCGAAATAGGCCAGCACGAAGCCAAGGACGAGGGAGCCCGCGTCGCCCAGGAACGCCGACGCCTGGCTGCTCGATCGGACCGGAAAATTGACCGCCAGAAAGGCGGCCAGCGCGCCGACGAAGGCGAACAGCAGCGCGCTTTCACCCGCCAGACCGCCGGCCGCGGCGGCGAGCGCCATGAACAGCAGACCGACAAGGGACAGGCCCCCGGCCAGACCGTCCACTCCGTCGAGCATGTTCAAGCCGTTTACGACGGTCAGCATGACCATAATGGTGAAGGGTCGCGCGAAAGCGCCGAGGCCGACGCCCGCGGCCTCGGTGACGACCACCTGGTCGAGCCCCACCGCGCACATGCTGCAGGCGAGCTGGAATCCCAGCTTGTAGCGCGCCTTGATCGGGCGGCGATCGTCCAACGCCCCGACCAGGGCCAGCACGGCCACGCCCAGGAGCAGGCCCGAACGGTCGGCGATCGCGCTGAGCGCCGCCGCCGTGCGCGAGTCCGCAGCCGCCGCGAGGGCCAGCGCGGCGAACACGGCGAGGACGACGGCCAGACCGCCGACAAGCGGCGTCGCGCGGCCATGCCGCTTGCGCCCGCGGGGATGGTCGACAAGTCCGAGCGCCGGCGCGACCCGCCCCAGACGCCACAAGGCGACGGCGCAGGACGCTGCCGCGATCAGGACAACCAGCGCATAGGCCGTCCACATGGATTTCGCTCGCGTCCAGTCCCGCCGACCGACGTGCGATGATCGAGCGAGGCTATTGGAAATTGCCGCGGCTCACAAGATTCGCATAACCATGGCGTACGAAGAGCGAGAGGCGCGATCCCGGGGGGGACCTCATGCGGCCGGATGCACTAGGCGAGGCCGGCCGTGGGCGCCGATCCGGCCTACCTCCACGCCTTCCGTCGTCCGGTCATGCGAGCCTTCGTCGAGCACGGCTGGCGGGTCACGGCGATCGCGCCGGCTCAGACCGGCTTCGACCTCGCCGTCTTCCACGACGACGGCGTGCGCTTCGTCCGTTGGGGCATCGCCAAGGCGGCGCTGAACCCGCTCCGGGAATTGCACGCCTTCGCAAGCCTGGTCGGAATCCTGCGCGCCGAACGCCCGGACGTGCTGTTCGCCCATACCATCAAGCCGGTGATCTACGGCATGCTGGCCGGCGCCCTGGCCGGCGTGCCGCGACGCACGGCCATGATCCCGGGCCTCGGCTACGCCTTCCTGCCAGGCCGCGGGCTAAAGCGCGCCGTGGTCGGCTTCGCCGCGCGCGCCGGCTACCGGCAGGCCCTGGCGCGCGCCCACCTGGCGATCTTCCAGAACCGCGACGACGTGGCGACCTTCCGCGGCCTGCGCCTGCTCGGGCCCAGGACCGAGGTCGGCCTGGTCGACGGCTCGGGCGTGGACCTGAAGCGCTTCACGCAGGCCGCCTTCCCGGACGGACCGCCGACCTTCCTGATGGTGGCCCGCCTGCTGCGCGACAAAGGCGTATACGAGTTCGTCGAAGCGGCCCGGCTGGCGAAGCAGCGCCTCCCCGACGCCCGCTTCGTGCTGGTCGGCGCCGCCGACAGCAATCCCGCCGCCGTGCCCCAGGCCCAGGTCGACGCCTGGGTCGCGGAGGGCCTGATCGAGACCCGCGGCCATCTGGCCGATCCGCGCGAGGCCTTCGCGGCCGCGCACGTCTTCGTGCTGCCGTCCTATCGGGAAGGCACGCCGCGCACCAATCTGGAGGCGATGGCCACCGGCCGCGCCGTCCTCACCACCGACGTGCCCGGCTGCCGCGAGACGGTGACCCACGGGCTGAACGGCCTGCTGGTGCCGGCGCGCGATCCGCAGGCCCTCGCGGACGCGATGGTCGAGCTGGGCGCCGACCTTGAGCGGGCCGAGGCGCTGGGCCGGGCCGGGCGCAAGCTGTGCGAAGACCGCTACGACGTGCGCACGGTCAGCCGCGCGACCGTGCGGCTGCTGGAGGGCGCCGAAGAGGCCCCGGAGCTCAGGCGCAGCGCATGAGCACGCCGGTCCGCGTGGTCCACCTGATCCCGACCCTGGAGCGCGCCGGCGCCGAGCACGCGCTCGCGCGCGTGGTCGCGCACGCCGATGCCGCCCAGGTCCGCCACACGGTCGTGTCGCTGACCGAGCGCGGGCCGCTGGCCGAAACGATCGAGGCCGCCGGCGTCGAGGTGATCGCGCTGGGCGCCCGCAGCCCGGCCTCGACCCTGCTGCGGCTGCCACGCCTCCTGGCCGTGATCCGCGCGGCGCGGCCCGACGTGGTGCAGGGCTGGATGGTGCACGCCAACCTGCTGGCCTGGCTGGCGCGCGCCCTCGCCGCGCCGTCGGCCAGGCTGGCCTGGAACCTGCGCGGGCCGGGCAAAGGGCTGGTCCACGAGAGCGCCCCCACCCGGGCGCTGACCCGCGCGGCGGCCGTCGTGTCGCGCGACGTCGACCTGATGATCGCCAATTCGACGGCGGCCATGACCGACCACGTCGAGCTGGGCTACGCGCCGCGCGAACGGGCCCTGGCCCCGAACGGCTTCGACCTGGAACACTTCCGTCCCGATCCGGCCGAGCGGGCGCGCATGCGCGAAGCGCTTGGCTTGCCGGCTGACGCCGTCGCCTTCGGCCTGGTCGGCCGCTTCCATCCGGTGAAGGGCCACGCCCTGTTCGTCGAGGCTGCGGCCGAGGTCGCCAGGCTCCGGCCGCGCGCCGTCTTCGTGCTGGCCGGTGCCGGCACCGCCGACGCCCCGGAATTGGACGCCCTGCTCGCCTTCCACGGCGTAGCGGGCCGCTTCATTCGTCTCGGCGCCCGCACGGATGTCGCGGCGATCCTGCGGGCGCTGGACGTCGCCTGCGCGCCGTCCGTCTACGAGAGTTTCCCGAACGCCGTCGGCGAGGCGATGGCGTGCGCCGTCCCGTGCGTGGCGACCCACATCTCCGACGTCCGGGCGATCCTGGCCGACGGCGGGCTGGTGGTCCCGGCCGGCGACGCGGCCGCCCTGGCCCGGGCCATGGTCCTGCTGGCGGACGACGCCGAGGCGCGCGAACGCATGGGCCGGGCCGGCCGGCGGCGGGCCGAAGACCATTACTCGATCGCCTCGTCCGCCCGGCGCTACGACCAGCTTTACGCGGCCCTGCACACGTCCCGATCCGAAATCAGGCGGGGAGCACCCGCCTGATGTGCGGCATCGCCGGCTTCGTCGATCTCAGGATCGAGCGCGACAGCGCCGCGCTGGAAGCGATCGGCCGCGCGATGGGCGAGCGTATCGCCCATCGCGGTCCCGACGACGCCGACGTCTGGAGCGACCCGCAGGCCGGCGTCTGCCTGTCTCACCGGCGCCTCTCGATCCTCGACCTGTCGCCGGCCGGCCGCCAGCCGATGCGCTCCGCCGACGGCCGCTACGTCCTGGTCTTCAACGGCGAAATCTACAACCACCCCGACCTGCGCCGCACGGTCGAAGAGCGCGCCGGCGCGGTGGCCTGGCGGGGACGTTCGGACACCGAGGTCCTGCTGGAGGCGATCGCCCGGCTCGGCGTCGACGACGCCCTGGCCGGCGCCTACGGCATGTTCGCCTTCGCGCTCTGGGACCGGAAGGCGCGCTCGCTCAGCCTGGCCCGCGACCGGGCCGGCGAGAAGCCGCTCTATTACGGCCGTTCGGGGTCGAGCTTCCTGTTCGCCTCCGAACTGAAGGCCTTCGAGGCCCATCCGGCCTGGGCGCCGGCGCTCGACCGCACGGCGGTGGGCGGCTACCTGCGCTTCGGCCACGTGCCGACCCCGCACTCGATCTATCAGGGCGTGCGCAAGCTCGAACCGGGCCGCGTGCTGACCGCCTCGCTGGACGAGCTGGCCGGCGAGCCCGCCAGCCGGCCCTACTGGCGCTTCCCGCGGCCCGAACCGCGCCGCCGCCCCGACGCGCAGATCCTGGACGAACTGGACGTCGTGCTGCGCCGGGCCGTGCGCCGGCAGATGGACGCCGACGTGCCGCTTGGCTGCTTCCTGTCCGGCGGGATCGACTCCTCCCTGGTCACCGCGCTCGCCCAGGCCCAGTCGGATCGGCCGGTGCGGACCTTCTCGATCGGCTTCGACGACCCGACGCAAAATGAAGCGCCGTTCGCCGCCGCCGTCGCGAAACATCTCAAGACCGACCACACCGAGCTCTACGTGGACGCCCGCATGGCGGTCGACGTGGCGCCGACGCTCAGCACGATCTACGACGAGCCGTTCGCGGACTCCTCCCAGATTCCGACCCTGCTGCTGTCGCGGCTGACCCGCAGGCACGTCACCGTCGCCCTGTCCGGCGACGCCGGCGACGAGCTGTTCGGCGGCTATGACCGCTACGACCTGGTGGACCGCACCAAGTGGGTGTTCCTCTACGCCCCGCTGCTGGCCCGCCGCGCCGGCGCCCGCACCCTGGAAACCCTGCCCGCGGCGCTGCTGCAAGCCGCCGTCGAGCGGGTCAGCCCCGGCGTGGCCGCCCGGCTTTCGCCGGCCCGCTTCGAGCGCATCGCGGCCTTCCTGCGGCGCCCGTCGGAGTACGACGCCTACAAGGAGGTGATGTCCCAGTTCACCGACGTCCGGCAGATCGCGCCCGGCTGCTTCGATCCGCCGACCGTCCTGGACGAGGCGGAACACCAGCGCCAGATCGCCGGCGCGCCCGCCTGGGCCGCCTTCACCGACGCCCTGAGCTACCTGCCCGACGACATCCTGGTGAAGGTGGATCGGGCCAGCATGGCGGCCGGCCTGGAGACCCGGGCGCCGATGCTGGATCCCGAGGTGATCGACTTCGCCGCCGGCGTCGACTGGCGCGTGAAGACGGCCGACGGCCTGGGGAAGTGGCCGCTGCGCAAGCTGCTTGACCGCTATGCGCCGGCCGCCCTGTTCGACCGGCCCAAGAAGGGGTTCAGCGTTCCGCTCGCCGACTGGCTGCGCGGCGACCTGCGGGGCTGGGCCGAGAGCCTGCTCGCCCCGGGCACGGGACTCCTGGGCGATCTGCTCGAACCGCAGGTCGTCGCGCGCCTGTGGCGCGAACACCTGGCCGGCGAGCGCGACCATAAATCCCAGCTTTGGACCGTGCTGATGCTTCAGCAGTGGGCCGTCGAACACGGCGTGCGGGCCTGATGATCAAGGCGCTGGCCGCGAAGCTGGACGCGCGTCCCGAGCACAAGCGCATCGTCACAGGCATGCTGGCGGTAGCCGGCCTGGCGGGGATCGCCCGCGTCGTCGGCGCGGCCAAGGAGATCGTGGTCGCCGCTCGCTACGGCACGGGCCCGGAGGCCGACGCCTACGTGTTCCTGTTCAACCTGCTGTCCTGGCCGGCGGGGGTTTGGGCCAGCGTGGCGACGGCGGTGCTCGTCCCCCTGCTGATCAAGACCGATCTCGCGACGCCGCAGTCGGGGGCCGTCCTGCGCCGCGAAATCTGGGGCCTGACCCTCGGCGCCGGCGCGCTCGGCGCGCTGGCGGCGGCGGCCTTCGTGCTCGCCTGCCAGGCCGGCTGGATCCACGCCCCGGCCGTTCCCACCGCGCTGTTCGCCCAGACGCTCCCGCTCGTCCTCATCCTGCCGCTGCTGATGGCCTTCGGCGTGCTGGCCGCCTTTCTGATGGCCGACGGCCGATACGCCAACACCCTGATCGAGGCCGCGCCCGCCGCGGTCATCATCGCGGCCCTGCTCACCATGCGCTCGGGCGACCTGTGGCCGCTGGTGTGGGCCACGGTGGCGGGCCTGGGCCTGCAGGTCGCCCTGGCCCTGCTGCTGCAGAAGCCCGAGCGGCGCGTGCTGGCCCCGGCCTTCGGGTTCAGCGCCCCCCAGTGGCGCGTGCTGGCCGCGAGCGTCGGGATCGTCGCCGCCGGACAGGCGATCACCACCGCGACCTCCGTGCTCGACCAGTTCGCCGCCGCGGGGTTGGGGCCGGGGGGCAACGCCGCGCTCGGCTACGCCGGCCGGCTGATCGGCCTCGCCACCTCGCTGGGCGCCCTCGCTGTCGCCCGCGCCGCCCTTCCCGTCTTCTCGAAACTGGGCCTGGAAGATCCGGCCCGCCAGCGGCGGGTGGCCCAGGACATGAGCGCGCTGCTGGCGTTGCTCGGCGTCGCCGCGGCGGTGATCGGCTGGCTGCTCGCGCCGCTCGGGGTCGAGTTGCTGTTCCAGCGCGGCGCCTTCACCGCCGACGACGCCCGTACGGTCACCGAGGTGTTCCGCCTGAGCCTGCTGCAACTGCCGTTCTTCTTCAGCGGCATGGTCCTGGTCCAGAAGCTGGCCAGCAACGGCGACTACGGCGCCTTCCTGAAAATCGGCCTGGTCAACTTCACCGCCAAGCTCGTCGCCCTGGCCGTCCTCGTTCCGCTGATGGGGCTGGGCGGCGTGGCCCTGTCCACCGCGGTGATGTACGCCGTCGGCCGCGTGGCGATCGGGCGGCTGGCCGCGACCTCTGTCCCGGCCCGGGTGGTCTGACGTGGCCCGCCCGACACGCATCCTCATCGCGGTTTCGGCGCTCGGCGGAGGTGGGGCCGAACGCTCGGCCGCCGCCCTCGCCAACACCTGGGCCGGGCAGGGGCGGGAGGTCCGCGTGGTCACCCTGTGGCCCGCGCTGGACCACGATTATCCGCTCGCGGAGGGCGTCTCCCGCGTGGCGCTCGACCTGGCCCATATCGGCGGAAAACCGATCCAGAGCCTGGTCGGAAACTTCCGCGCCCTGGCCGCCTGGCGTCGCGAGATCAAGCGGTTCCACCCCGACGTCGTGCTGGGCATGATCACTGAGACCAACGTCATGGTCGCCCTCGCCTCCGTTGGCCTGGGATGCCGGGTGGTCGGCAGCGAGCGGTCCTCGCCTGCGAACTCGCGGCTGTCGCGGACTTGGGGCGTGCTGCGACGCTGGACCTACGGACTGCTCGACGGCGCCGTCGCCCAAACCGAGGGCGCCGCCGACTGGCTGCGCGCCAACACCTTCGCACGCGGGGTCCGCGTGATTCCGAACGCGATCACCCTGCCCGTGCCGGACAGTTCGCCCCGGCTCGATCCGGCCGCCGTCCACCCGGCCGGCCCGATCCTGCTGGGCGTCGGCCGTCTGGCCACGGTGAAGCGCTTCGAGCTGCTGATCGACGCCTTCGCCCGCGTCGCGGCGGCCCATCCGGATTGGACGCTGGTCCTGCTGGGCGAAGGGCCCGAGCGCGATCGCCTCGAAGGCCTGGCAGCCGATCACGGCCTGCAGGAGCGGGTCCTGCTGCCCGGCCGGGCGGGCAACATGAGCGCCTGGTACGAGCGCGCTTCGCTGCTGGCCCTCACCTCCTGGCACGAAGGCTTCCCCAACGTGCTGCTCGAAGCCATGGCGCACGGCGTTCCCGTGGTCTCGGTCGACTGCCCCGACGGCCCCCGCGCCATCGTCCGCGACGAGGTCGACGGCGTGCTGGTGGATCCGCCCGGGGCGGACGAGCTCGGCCGCGCGCTCGACGGCCTGATGGGCGACGACGCCCGGCGCGGCCGGATGAGCGACGCGGCCCGGGAGGTGCTGGACCGGTTCTCGGAGCCGGCGGTCATGCGTCAATGGAACGAGGCGCTGGGGCTGGGAGAAGCCCCGTGACCGCGCCGCGCCCGCGCCTGCTGTTCGCCATTCCGACCCTGCGTCCCGGCGGCGCCGAGCGCGCCTTCTCGACCCTGATCGCCCACCTCGACACCGACCGGTTCGACGTGCGGCTGGCCGTGTTCGACGCGACCGGCGCGGGCTTCCTGCAGGACGTGCCGGCGGCGGTGGACGTCGTCGACCTGCGCGCGCCGCGAATCCGCCAGGGCGTCGCGCCCTTCGTGCGCCTGGTCCGCGGCCTGCGCCCCGACGCCGTGGTCTCCACCCTCGAGCACCTGAACCAGGCGCTGTGCGTCAGCCGCCCCGCCTGGCCGCGCTCGGCGAAGCACGTCGTGCGCCTGGCCAACGTCATGCAACTCGCCTCGCCCGCCTCGCGGGCGGCGGTGCGCGCGCTCTATCCCTTCGCCGACGGGCTGATCTTCCAGTCGCAGGCGATGCGCGCGGCCTACGAGGCGCGCCTGGGCCTGCGGCACGCCCGGGCGGCGGTGATCGAGAACCCGCTGGCCGTCGAGCTGATCCGGGCGCGCGCGGCCGACGCCGCCGTCGTCCCCGGCTATCGGTCCGACGGGATCAACCTGCTGGCTATCGGCCGCTACGAACCGGTGAAGGGCTTCGATCTGCTGGCCGAGGCGCTGGCCCGCACGCCGCCTTCGGTCACCCTGACCGTCCTGGGAGACGGCCCGGACCGGGCGCAGTTCGAGGCGCAGATCGCGCGGCTCGGGATCGCCCACCGCGTGCGCCTGGCCGGCTATCACGCCAATCCGTACCCGTTCATCGCCCGGGCCGACGCCCTGGTGCTGTCGTCGCGGTCCGAAGGCTTTCCCAACGTCGTGCTCGAGGCCCTGGCGCTCGGCACGCCGGTGGTCGCCACGCCCGTGGCGGGGCTGGAGACATTCCTGCGGGACACCCCCCGGTGCCAAGTCGCGCGTGACATCAGCGCGGATGCTTTGGCCGAAGCGCTCGACCAGTTCGTGGCGGCGCCGCGCGGACGCACGCCTCCCGACGTCGTCGCGCCGTTCGAGGCCTCCGCCGTC
The DNA here is from genome assembly GCF_014349105.1 of Caulobacter sp. 17J80-11. GTDB lineage: Bacteria > Pseudomonadota > Alphaproteobacteria > Caulobacterales > Caulobacteraceae > 17J80-11. The sequence continues at coordinate 21,295 of NZ_JACSJI010000020.1, forward strand.
GCGCGGCGGTGGGAGGCCTACCTGCTGGACGTGATCGCGGCCTGAGCGCGGGCAACCCCGCTCCGCCCGACGCGTTGGCGGAGGATGACCGATCCCGACCCGCCCAAGCCGCCGCCGGTCGAAGAGCCCGACCGCCAGCCGGCCGAGACGCCGCCCACCGGCCCCGGCCAGACGCCCGACCCGCCGCCGGTCGACGACCCGCATCCGCCCGGTCCGGCCCAGGATCCCGTCAACGATCCCTTCCAGATGTAGCGCCCGCCCCGCTGACTGCGACCGCTAGCCGCAGCCTTGCAATTCCGGTATGACAGCGCTGTCATCGGGGGCGTTCATGTACATCCAGCCAGCTTCCAGCCGGGTCGGTACGGCGGCCGCGCGCGACCAGCACCTGGTGCTGTTCGGGGCCGGCGGCGACCTGGCCACGCGCATGCTGTGGCCGTCGCTGTTCTTCCTGGACCTGGACGGCCTGCTGCCGGCCGGCCTGAAGCTGACCGGCGTGTCGCGCGAGGAGCTGGGGACCGAGGCTTTCCGCAACCGCCTACGCGCCGAGCTGGTCGCCCACCCGCGCACCCAGGCCGGCATCGGGGCCGAGGCCGCCTGGACCCGCTTCGCCGAGCGGCTGGACTATCGGCGCCTGGACATCACCCACGCCTCCGACATGGCTCGGCTGAACGAGACGGTGGCGCCGGGCGCGGACCTGTTGTTCTACATGGCCACCTCGCCCTCGCTGTTCGGGCCGGCTTGCCAGGCGCTGCAGGGCGCGGGCCTGGCGGGCGAGCGCTCGCGCGTGGTGCTGGAGAAGCCGATCGGCCGGGACCTGGCCAGCTGCCGGGCGGTGCACGAGGCCGTGGGCGCGGTGTTCGCCGAGCACCAGGTTCTGCGCATCGACCACTACCTGGGCAAGGAGACGGTCCAGAACCTGATCGCGCTGCGCTTCGCCAACCGCATGTTCGAGCCGCTGTGGAACAACCTCAGCATCGACCACGTGCAGATCACCATCGCCGAGACCCAGGGCGTGGGCGAGCGCTGGCCCTACTACGACGAGTACGGGGCGCTTCGGGACATGCTGCAGAACCACCTGCTGCAGCTGCTCTGCCTGGTGGCCATGGAGCCGCCGTCCGACCTCGATCCCGAGGCCGTGCGGGCCGAGAAGGTGAAGGTGCTGAAGAGCCTGCGGCCCATCGGCCGGGCCCAGGTCGCCGAGGACACCGTGCGCGGCCAGTACGCCTTCGGCGTGGTCGAGGGCCGTGCGGCCCCCGCCTATGTCGATGAGCGCGGCGCGGCCAGCGACACCGAGACCTACGTCGCCGTGCGCTGCGAGATCGACAACTGGCGCTGGGCCGGCGTGCCGTTCTTCCTGCGCACCGGCAAGCGGCTGGGCGAGCGGCGCACCGAGATCGTCATCCAGTTCAAGAGCGTGCCGCACTCCATCTTCGCCGGCGAAGGCCGCGGCGACCTGGGCCCGAACCGCCTGGTCATCCGCCTGCAGCCGGAGGAGGACATCAGCCTGCACCTCATGCACAAGACGCCCGGCCTGACGCGCGACGGCATGCGCCTGGCCTCCGTGCCGCTCAGCCTGTCGAAGGGCGCCGGGGCCATCGACCGGCGCATCGCCTACGAGCGCCTTCTGCTCGACGCGCTGGACGGCAACTCGACCCTGTTCGTCGGCCGCGCCGAGGTGGAGCGCGCCTGGGAATGGGTGGACGGCGTGGCCCAGGGCTGGCGCGAGGGCCGGGTGCCGGTGCGCCCCTATGCAGCCGGCTCGTGGGGGCCGGCGGGCGCGCACGCCCTGACCGAACGCAGCGGCCGCCACTGGCACGAGTGATTTGGCACGAGTGATCAACGATTGACGCCGCGCTCCACGAAGGGCGCGGCGCACGGGAGGGAGCGATGGGATTTCTGTTCGGCGGCCGCGCCAAGGGCGCAGGCCTCGCCTTGGTCGGCGACATCGGCGGCACCAACGCCCGCTTCGGCCTGGTCGACCTGTCGGCCGCGCGGCCCGAGGTGACTGACGCCACGGGCTATCAATGCCGCGACTTTCCCACGGCATCCGACGCCGTACGCGCCTACCTGCGCGAGCACGGGGTGAAGCGCGTGCCGGCCGCCGCCGCCATCGCCGTGGCCGGCCCGGTCGAGAACGGGGCCATCCGCTTCACCAACAACGACTGGTCGCTGTCGGAAGCCGGCCTGCGCGAGATGGGCTTCGGCGCCGCGCGGCTGCTCAACGACTACGCCGCCCTCGCCCTGGCCGCCCCCCTGCTCCAGGGCGAGGACGTGCGCCGCATCGGCGCGCCCGACGCCGAGCCCGGAAACCGCACCATCGCCGTGCTGGGCCCCGGGACCGGGTTCGGCGTGTCGGCCGTGGCCCGCGACGACCGCGGCGAGGCGATCCTGGCCACCGAGGGCGGCCATGTCGCCTTCGCGCCGGCCGACGAGGTCGAGATGGAGGTGCTGCGCCGGCTGTCGGCCAAGTATGGCCGGGTGTCGGTCGAGCGCATCCTGTCTGGCCCCGGCATCGTCGACCTGCACCACGCCCTGCTGGCCATGGACGGGCGGGAGTCGGTGCTGACCGACCCGGCCGAGATCACCCGGCGGGCGCTCTCCGGCGACCCGGAATGCCGGCGCACCATCGAGCGGTTCTGCGCCATACTGGGGAGCGTGGCCGGCGACTTCGCCCTGGCCTACGGCGCGCGCGGCGGGGTCTATGTCGCCGGCGGCATTCCGCCGATCGTCATCGACGTGCTGGCCCAGAGCGACTTCCGTAAACGGTTCGAGGACAAGGGCCGCTTCGCCGCCTACCTGGCCCAGATTCCGACCCGGGTGATCCTGCGCCCGCACGCCGCCCTGCTGGGCGCCGCGGGCGCGGCCCGGAGCCTGGTCGGCGCCGGCTGAGCCTTGTGCAGCTTTGTTGACAGCGCTGTCAGGCGTCCATAGCGTCGCCGTGAGATGAAGAGGTCCGGCCGACCGGACCCGGGGGAAACAAGATGGAATACGCAGGCGCTCCGGCGACCGGCGGCCAGTCCGGCAAGGGCGTGGCCTGGCTGGTGCCTTTCGTGGTCATGCTCTTCTTCGCGTGGGGCTTCGCCACGGTGTTGATCGACACCCTGATCCCCAAGCTGAAGGGCTTGTTCGCGCTCTCCTACGCCGAGGTGATGCTGACCCAGTTCTGCTTCTTCGCGGCGTATTTCATCATGTCGGTGCCGTCCGGCTTCATCCTCAGCAAGCTCGGCTACATCCGCTCGGTGGTGGTCGGCCTGGTGGTGACGGCGGCGGGCTGTTTGATGTTCGCCCCCGCGGCGCGGATGGGCGTCTACGAAGGCTTCCTGCTGGCCCTGTTCATCATGGCCTCGGGCATCACCCTGCTGCAGGTCGCGGCCAACCCGCTGATGGCGCTGCTGGGCAAGCCGGAGTCCTCGCACCCGCGCCTGACCTTCGCCCAGGCGTTCAATTCGCTCGGCACCTTCCTCGGCCCGAAGGTCGGCGCCGCCCTGATCCTGGCCGGCGGCGTCGTCGCCCTGCCCGACGCCAGCACCATGGCGCCCGAAGCCCTGGCCGCGCTCCGCGTCAAGGAAGCCGCCGCCACCCAGACCCCGTTCCTGATGATCGCCGCCGGCCTGGCCGTGCTGGCCCTGGTGTTCTGGTTCGCGCGGCGCACCACCGCCGTGCCGAAGCCCGGCAAGGCCGTCGGCCTGGGCGAGACCCTGGCCCTGCTCGGCAACAAGCGCGTGGCGCTGGGGGCCCTGTCGATCTTCATCTACGTCGGGGCCGAGGTGTCGATCGGCAGCCTGATGGCGAACTACCTGATGTCGGCCGACACGGTCGGCTTCACCGCCGAGAAGGCCGGCGAGACGGTCGCCCTCTACTGGGGCGGGGCGATGATCGGCCGCTTCGTCGGCGGCTTCCTGCTGTGGCTGACCAAGAAGCCGGGCGGGCTGCTCACCCTGTTCGCGCTGGGCGCGGCCGGCCTGGCGGCGACCTCGGCCTTCAGCACCGGCGCCGCGGCCGCCTACGCCATCGTGGCGGTGGGCCTGTTCAACTCGATCATGTTCCCGACCATCTTCACCCTGGCCATCGAGGGCCAGGCCGAGAAGACCCCGCAGGCCTCGGGCCTGGTGTGCATGGCCATCGTCGGCGGCGCGATCATCCCGCTGGCGACCGGCGCCCTGGCCGACCGCTTCGGCCTGCACATGGCCCTGCTGCTGCCGGCGGTCTGCTACCTGTGGATCGCCATCTACGGCCGCGTCACCAGCCGCCCGGCGGCGGTCTCGGCCGTCGCCGAGCCGATGCCGGCTCAGTGAGCTTGGCGGTTCAGCCGCACGGCTGATAAGCCTTTGGACGACGAGCGGGCCCGCTTCGCACACGCGCAGCGGGCCCGTTTCGTAACAGGGGGACTTTCGTGGCGTCGGTCACCATCATCGAAGTCGCCGAGCGGGCGGGCGTGTCGATCAAGACCGTCTCACGCGTTCTGAACCGCGAGCCGAACGTGCGCGAGGAGACGCGCGAGCGAGTCATGGCGGCGGTCCAGGCGCTGGACTACCAGCCCAGCTTGTCGGCCCGCAGCCTGGCCGGCGCGCGCTCCTTCCTGATCGGCCTGCTGTTCGACAACCCCAGCGCGTCCTACGTCAGCGACATCCAGCTGGGCGCGGTCTCGCGCTGCCGCGAGAGCGGCTATCACCTGACCATCGAGCCGGTCGACGCCGCCTCGCCGGACCTGGAGCGGGTGGTCCGCCAGATCGTCTCCACCCTTCGCCTCGACGGCGTGATCCTCACCCCGCCGGTCTGCGACGACGCGAGGGTGCTGGACGTGCTGGAGAAGAGCGGCACGCCCTACGTCCGCGTCGCCCCGGACCGCCAGCCCGACCGGGCCGCGCGCGTCGGCATGGACGACTGGCGCGCCGCCTTCGAGATGACCCGGCGGCTGATCGAGCTGGGCCACAAGGACATCGGCTTCATCCAGGGCCACCCGAACCACGGCGCCTCGCACCTGCGCCACGAGGGCTATCTGGCGGCGCTGTCCTCGCACAGCCTGACGCCGCGGCCGGGGCGGGTGAAGCAGGGCTGGTTCGATTTCCAGTCGGGCTTCGCCTGCGCCCAAGAGCTGCTGGCGAACCCCGACGACCGGCCGAGCGCGATCTTCGCCTCGAACGACGACATGGCGCTGGGGGTGATGGCGGCGGCCAACCGCCTGCGGATCGGCGTGCCGGACCAGCTGTCGATCGCCGGCTTCGACGACACGCCCGCCGCCCTCACCGTGTGGCCGCAGCTGACCACCGTCGCCCAGCCGATCTTCCAGATGGCCGCGGCCGCCTGCGACCTGATCATCTCCGGCGAAGCGCGCGAGGGCGCCGCCCCGGCGCGGCTGCTGGACTTTAAGGTGATCGAGCGGGGGTCGACGGCGGCTCGCGCCTGACCCCCTGCTCTCTCGCTACTTCGCCCCGTACCGCGCCTTCACCGGGGCGTAGCTGTCCCACACCACGCCGTCGCTGACCGAGCGGAGCAGCTTGACGTACTCGGCGTGCGACCAGGCCAGCGGGGTGGCGGAATTCGTCCCCTCGCCCAGCGCCTCGGCGTGCGAGGTGGGGTGGCCTACGCCGTCCCAGACCTGTTCGGACAGCATCAGGCCGTCGTTGGCGAAGGCCTCCATGCCGGCCACGTAGGTGGCGCGGATCCTGGCGATCGCCGCGGCGTCGGGCGCGCCGTTCAGGCCGGCGGCGGCCAGTTCGTAGTGGCCGCGCTCGCCGGTGAAGATCGGCCACACGCGGCCGCGCTGGCCGGCGTGCATCTGGCCGCCGGCGCCGTAGTTGCCGCCGTTGGCGACGTCCTCGCCGTAGCCGTCCGTGCCGTAGCGGCGCCAGCCCGGATAGGTCTGTCCCTCGAGGCGGAAGTCGTAGCGGACGCGCGAGACGTCCTCGCGGCCCTGGTCGTCCAGCTCCGGCAGGGTGGCCAGCACGTGCGGGTCGTCGGCCCGGCGCACGCCGTAGCGCACCAGCTCCAGGAAGCCGGCGTCCATCACCTTGTCGGCGGTCGGCTCGCCCTGGCCGTTGCGCACCTCGATGGTGCTGGGACGGCTGGCGTCCTCGGTCCTGTTGATGCGCAGGTAGTAGCGCCCGTCGCCCAAGGCCCCGGCGGTGGTGAACAGCCGGCCTTCAAGCTTGGCGGAATAGTCGTCGGCGGCCTTGCGATAGCGCGCGGCCGAGACCGGATCGCCGGCCTGGTCGGCGATGTCGGCGGCGACGGTCAGGCCGGCGATGATCGCGGCCGTGGTCGAGGGCGAGTGGCCCGGCTGCTCCTCCCAGCGCTCCTGTTGGGTGAAGGGCGGGACGATGGTCTCGTGGTTCCAGTCGATGTCGACCTGGCCGCCGTCGACCAGGAAGTCGGCCGCCGGCTTCAGCATGGAGCGGTAGGCGGCTTTCACGTCGCCCTCGGGCAACCAGCCCAGCTTCCACAGCTTCCAGCCCAGCATGATCGGCATGGCGGTCTGGTCGAGCTGGACGCCCACCCACTCCGGCGTGCCGTCGACCTCGGACTTCTGCAGGAACCAGCCGGCCGCGCCGCCGCGGTACTTGGGCGTTTTCGGCCCGACCTGGACGCGCGGCAGATAGTGGAAGGACGCCAGCGGGGTCTGCTTGTCGCCCAGCGCCGCCAGCGCCATGGCGCACTGGTAGAAGTCGCGCGGCCAGACCGCCTTGTAGCCGGTCGACGGGTTCTCGGCCGAGACCGTGTCGCCCCACGGGTTGGACAGGGAGGCGATCAGGGCGCCGGCGTAGGTGCGGTCCTCCTGGACCTTCAGGGCCAGCGCGCTGGCCTGGACCAGCTTGCCGCCGTCGGTGGCCGCCTCGCGCAGCCGCGGCAGTTCGGTCAGCGAGGCCAGGTAATCCTCCCAGCCGACCCGTTTGCCCTCGCCGTTGAAGCGGGCCAGCACCTCGGCGTAGCCGGTCTTCAGCGAGCCGTCGGCCGCCTTCTCGCTGGCGGCGGCGTCGGGGCCGAAGCCGATGGCGAAGTCGAAGGTCTGCTCGCCCGTCGCCACGGTCGCCAGCTGGCCGGTCAGCATGATCGCGCCGCGGGCCTCGCCGGTGGTGGCGTAGGCGTGGTCCATCTTGCCGTCCTTGAGGTCGGTGAGGCCGTCCGAGCTCCCCATCCAGCCGACGCTGGTGCGCTTGAACGGGCTGGACGGCTTCAGGGTCAGGAACACGCCGCCGTCGTTCGCGCTCAGGCGGTCGACATTGGTCGCGCCGGCGTCGTTGCCGCCGGTGTTGGCCATGTGCGGCTCCAGCAGCAGGTAGGGCGTGGCGCCGCCCTTCAGGGCGCGCACGGTCACCCGCAGGAACAGGCTCTGGCGGTCCGGGTCCGTGAAGATCCGCTTCTCGATCTCGAAGCGGCCCTGCTTGTCGGTGGTGGTGATCTTGTAGGCCGGCGACAGCGGCCGGCCGGCGGCGTCGACGTGCAGGAACTCGGTCTTCGAGGTGGTGTCCGCGCCTTCGACCGCGAGACCGGTCGGGGTCATCACCGCGAAGCGCAGCTGCTTGATCTGGGCCTGGTGGATCAGGCCGTACATGGTCTCGGTCAGCACGCCGTCGGCGATCGAGTACCAGACCTTGGACACCGTGCCGGTCGGGCCGCCGTCCTTGTAGGCGCCGTCGACATAGGCCTCGTAGGAGGCGCCCACGCCGGTCTTGGCGGCGTAGGCCCAGGTGGTCGGGGCCTGCGGCGCGGGCGGGACCGTGCCGCTGGCGGCCAGGGCGCCCCCGGACAGGGCCGTGCCCGCCAGCAGGGCGGCGGCGGAGAGCGCGAACTTACGCATCGGGAGAGACCTCGAGATGATCGAACCCCTCTCCCCTTGCGGGAGAGGGAGGGGCCCGGCGCGAAGCGACGGGAGGGTGAGGGGTCGCGCCGCCGGCGCCGTGGATGTCATCGTAGCGTTAGCATGGGAGCGGTCGCGCGACCCCTCACCCTCCCACGCCAGCGCGGCGCGCCGGCGCGGGCCCCTCCCTCTCCCGCAAGGGGAGAGGGTTCGCGTCAGCCGACCCTGTGACATCACCGCACCGGCACGAAGCGGATCGCCTGGCCGCCGCCGGGGGCGAGGTTCAGGGTCAGGGTGTCGGCGCTGGTGACCGTGCGCTCCTCGACGACGATGTCTTCGCGCGCGGTCTTCCAGTTGGCGTTCGCGCCGTCGCGGTAGATCTGCGCCTTGTACTTGCGGCCCGGGTCGAGGAAGCCGAGCGGCGCGGACAGAACCCGGCCGTTCTCGTCGGTGATGGCGCCCAGGTACCAGGCGTCGCTGTGACGGTCCTTGCGCGCGATGGTGACGAAGTCGCCGACCTCGCCGTTCAGCACGCGGGTGTCGGCCCAGTCGGTCGGCACGTCCTTGATGAACTGGAACGGCTTCGGATTGGCCTCGTAGTTCTCCAGCAGGTCGGCGGCCATCTGGATCGGGCTGTAGATCACCACGTAGAGCGCCAGTTGCTTGGCCCAGGTGGTGGGCACGCCGTCGGGCGAGCGGGTCTTCATGCCGAAGATGCCGGGCGTGAAGTCCATCGGTCCGGCCAGCAGGCGGGTGAACACCAGGTTGGTCTCGTGCTCGGGCGGGTTGCCGGGCTGGCCCCAGGCGTTGAACTCCTGGCCGCGCGCGCCCTCGCGCGAGATCCAGTTCGGATAGGTGCGCCTAAGGCCCGTGTCCTTGATCGGCTCGTGCGGGTTGATGGCGACGTGGCGCTTCGCCGCCTCGGTGACGACCCGCAGATGGTGGCGGGCCATGGCCTGGCTTTCGTGCCAGGCGAAGTGGACCAGACCGTCGTCACCCATGACCTGGGCGCCGCGGGCGTCGGCGACATAGCCGGTCTTGACGGTGTCGATCCCCAGTCGGGCGTCGAGGTCCAGCGCGTCTTCCAGCTGGCTTTCGTAGACCGCCGCGTTGCCGCCGGTCTCGTTGTGCCCGATCAGGCGCACGCCCTTGGATTTGGCGTAGGCGGCGACCTTCTCGAGGTCGAAATCGGCGGTCGGCCGGGTGAAGCTGAAGTCCGAGCCATTGCCGAACCAGTCGCCGTCCCAGCCCTGGTTCCAGCCTTCGATCAGCACGCCGCCGAAGCCGTTCCTGGCGGCGAAGTCGATGTGGCGGAGGGCGTTCTCGGTGGTGGCGCCGTGGTGCGGGCCGGTCGCCCAGGTCGACTTGTCGAGGTGCATCTCCCACCAGATGCCGACGTACTTGGTCGGCTTGAACCAGGAGACGTCGCCCAGCTTGTTGGGCTCGTTCAGGTTCAGGATCAGGTCGGACATGATCAGGCCGCCGGCGCTGTCGGCGATCTGCATCGTTCGCCAGGGCGTGGGGAACGGCGCCTCGCGCACGACCTTGGCGGCGTCGAGGCCGGGCGTCAGGGCGGCTTTGAAGCGGCGGCCCTCGACCTTGGTCAGGTTCATTCCCGCATAGTCGACCAGGGCCGCCTCGTGGAAGGCGATGTGCAGGCCCGCGTCCGTGCGCACGGTCATGGGCGTCTGGGCGTCGCCGACCTGGTCGATGGGGGTGCGGTTGTAGAGGTACTCCTCGCGGTTCCATTCCCAGGCCGGGATCCACCAGGCCGTGCCGGCGTCGGCCAGGGTGAACTCAGTCAGTTCCTCGGCGATGCGCACCGTCTTCAGCGACGGCTGGTCGGGGAATTCGTAGCGGAAGCCCAGGCCGTCGTCGTAGAGGCGGAACACCACGTCCAGGCGTCGCTTGAGCCCGCCGCGCTCGGCCAGGTTCACCCGCAGCTCGGTGTAGCGATCGCGGACGAAGCGGCGCTCGCCCCACGGCTGCTCCCAGGTGGTGTCGGAGGAGCGCGTGCTCTGGCCCACCACCGCGAAATTGCGATCCAGCTTCGGCGCGTCGACCAGCAGGAAGCCCAGCTTCGAGGGCAGGATCACCGGCTGGCCGTAGCGCGCGACCGTGTAGCTGGGCCGGCCGTCGCCGTCGGTCGTGACCTCGACACTGAGCACGGCGCCGGGCGAGGCGGCGTGAGCGGGGGCGCTAGACTGGGCGAGGCTCGGCGTCGACACGAGCAGTAACGCGCCCACCAGGGCGAAGAGCCGGAGCATGTGAAGTCCCCCCATGCGCCTTCCTGTCGGCCGAAACCGGCGGAAGATCGCGTTTGCAATAGTTTGCAAAGCCGCGACCAAGGTGTCAACGCAGGGATTTCCAGCCGCAAAAGGCGGAAAAACACCAGTTGGCGCTTACGGATAACCATGTGCGGCAACAGGTCGCGCATAATGCCGCGGCAAGCGTGGCAATTTTGCAATTGCCGTTTGTGAAAAACTTGCAATAGTTTGCGGCAGACGGCCGGAACTGCAGCGCGAGATTGCGCCCGGTCGCAAGGGGGGAACATGACAGCGAGTTTCAAGCGTAACCGCGCGCGCCTGATGGGCGGCGCGGCCACCAGCCTGGTGCTGTTGCTGGCGGGGACCGGCATCGCTCAGGCCCAGGACGCGTCCGACGCGTCCAACGTCGACGAAGTGGTGGTCACCGGCATCCGCGCGGGCATCGAAAGCTCGATCGCGGTGAAGAAGAAAGAGTCCTCGATCGTCGAGGTCGTCTCCGCTGAAGACATCGGCAAGCTGCCGGACGTGTCGATCGCCGAGTCGATCGGCCGCCTGCCCGGCCTGGCGCTGCAGCGCCTCGACGGCCGCGGCCAGGTGCTGAGCATCCGCGGCCTGGCCCCGGACTTCTCGACCGCGCTGCTGAACGGCCGCGAGCAGGTCACCACCGGCAACAACCGCGGCGTCGAGTTCGACCAGTATCCGTCCGAGCTGCTGAGCTCGGTGGTGATCTACAAGACCCCGGACGCCGCCCTGCTGGGCCAGGGCCTGGCCGGCACCGCCGACATGCGCACCGTGCGCCCGCTGGAATACGGCAAGCGCGCCATCGCGGCCGGCTACCGCTACGAGTGGAACGACATCGGCGCCCTGGCCGCCGGCTCGACCGACAAGGGCCAGCGCTACAGCGTCTCCTACATCGACCAGTACTTCGACGGTAAGCTGGGCCTGGCGCTCGGCTACTCCCACATCAACACGCCCTACCAGTCCGAGCGCTGGAACGCTTGGGGCTATCCGACCGTCGACCTCGGCGACAACCGCTACGGCCAGGGTCCGTCGAACGCCCGCACGCCGCTGCCGGGTTACTCGGAAGAGGCCGGCAAACTGGTGCTCGGCGGCGCCAAGCCGTACGTGATGTCGGGCGAGCTGGAACGCGACAGCGTTATGGGCACGCTGGAAATCAAGCCGGACGCCCGCGCGACCCACACGATCGACGTCTTCTATTCCGAGTTCAGCGACGTCCAGAACCTGAAGGGCATCGAGTTCCCGCTCTACTGGAGCGGCGCGACGCTGCAGCCGACGACGACCGTCGATAACGGCATGATCACCTCCGGCACCTTCAGCGGCGTCGGGGCGGTGGTCCGCAACGACATGAACACTCGCGACGCCACTCTGGCCTCGGTCGGCTGGAACACCACCGCGCAGATGGGCGACCACTGGACCGCGGTCGTCGACCTGAGCCTGTCCAAGGTCGAGCGCACGGACATGGTCCTGGAGAGCTACTCCGGCACCGGCCGTCCGGGCGTCGGCGCGACCGACACCCTGGGCTTCCAGATGATGGGCGACGGCCGGGCGATGTTCTCGTCCAGCATCGACTACGCCGATCCGAGCCTGATCAAGCTGACCATGCCGCAGGGCTGGGGCTCCAACGCGGCCCTGCCGGGCGGCCAGGACGGCTACCTGAACATGCCCTCGACCGAGGACAAGCTCTGGGCCGCCCGCGTCAGCGCCAAGCGCGAGCTGGAGAACGACTGGTTCGACAGCGTCGAATTCGGCCTGAACCTGACCGATCGCAGCAAGACCCTCGACAACGAGGAGTGGTTCCTGAAGGTCGCCGGCCATCCGGCCAGCGTGCCGATCCCGGCCAGCGCGATCACCGGCACCACCTCGCTGGACTTCATCGGCATCGACGGGATGGTCAGCTACGACCCGATGGCGCTGATCAACAGCGGCGTCTACAGCCGGGTCGCCAACCCGAACGCCGACGTGGCGGTGAAGAGCTGGCGCGTCGACGAGAAGGTCTCGGTCGCCTTCGTGAAGGCGGACATCGACGCCATGGTCGGCTCGATCCCGATGACCGGCAACATCGGCCTGCAGATGGTCAACACCGACCAGAGCTCCGACGCGCTGGGCGCGATCGGTTCGCCTGGCCCCGGCGGCTCCATCTACACCCGTCCGCTGTCGGGCGGCGACGAGTACACCAACTTCCTGCCGAGCCTGAACCTGACGTTCGCCCTGCCGAACGAGCAGCTGCTGCGCTTCGGCGCGGCCCGGACCATGGCGCGCGCGCGCATGGACCAGATGCGCGCCAGCGTTCAGTTCAACTTCGACCAGGGCAAGGCGACGAGCACGAACCTCGCGAACTCGCCGTGGAGCGCCAACGGCGGCAACCCGGAACTGAAGCCGTGGCTCGCCGACTCGATCGACGTCTCCTACGAGAAGTACTTCGGGCGTAAGGCCTACGTTTCGGCGGCGGCCTACTACAAGGACCTGAAGACCTACGTCTACGACCGCTCGGAGCTCTACGACTTCAGCGGCGTCGCCTACAGCGGGCCGACCGCGCCGACGCTCCACCAGGGCTACCTGACCACCCCGCAAAACGGCGAAGGTGGGAAGATCTACGGCCTGGAGCTGACCGCCTCGGTGCCGTTCGGCATGTTCGCCGAGATCCTCGACGGCTTCGGCGTGAGCGGCAGCGCCTCGTTCACCGAGAGCTCGATCAAGCCGAACCCGGGTGATCCGGCGACGCCGATCCCGGGCCTGTCGGACACCGTGATCAACACCACGATCTACTACGAGAAGAACGGCTTCGAGGCCCGGGTCAGCGACCGTTACCGGTCGAAGTTCCTGGGCGAGGTGTCGGGCTTCGGCAACGGCCGGACCCAGCGCTTCGTGGACGCCGAGTCGGTGATCGACGCCCAGATCGGCTACCGCTTCGGCGAGGGCCCGATGGAAGGCCTGTCGGTCCTGTTCCAGGCCAACAACCTGACCGACGAGCCGTTCACCACCTACCAGAACAGCGACTCGCGCCAGGTCACCGACTTCCAGCGCTACGGCCGCACCTACATGCTGGGTGTGAACTACCGCTTCTAAGTCCAGTCCGCCTTCTGGCCCCCCTGCCGGTCGAACCCGGCCGGGGGGCCTTTTCGTCCGCGGCTTTCGCGCCAGCGGGCCCAGAGCAAGGGCCCGCTCGCCCGCAAGCCGGCGCCAGACGCCGCAATCGGGAGGGAGCTATGGTGAAGTCGAGCACCTGGCGTACGGCCGCGAGCGCGGCCCTGACCGTCGCCCTGCTGGCCGGTTCGGCCGCGAGCGCCGCGCCCGCGGTTTCCGCCGACGCCTACCGGCAGCGCGCGCCGGAGGACGAGGTGATCTACTTCGTCCTGCCCGACCGCTTCGCCAACGGCGACCTGAAGAACGACCGCGGCGGCCTGTCCGGCGACCGGCTGAAGACCGGCTTCGATCCGGCGGACGCCGGCTTCTATCACGGCGGCGACCTGAAGGGCCTGACCGCCCGGCTGGACTACATCCAGGGCCTGGGCGCGACCGCCGTGTGGCTGGGGCCGATCTACAAGAACAAGCCGGTGCAGGGCCGCCCCGGCCAGGAGTCGGCCGGCTATCACGGCTACTGGATCCTCGACTTCACCGATGTCGATCCGCACTTCGGGACCAAGGCGGACCTGAAGGCCTTCGTCGACGCCGCCCATGCGCGCGGCCTGAAGGTCTATCTGGACATCGTCACCAACCACACGGCCGACGTCATCAAGTACCGCGAGTGCCCGCAGAACGATTGCGGCTACCGAAGCCTGGCCGACTATCCGTACTCGCGCCGCGGCGGGGTTTCGGGCGCGCCGATCAACGAGGGCTTCACCGGCGCGAACTTCGAGGCGATCACCAGCCCCGACTACGCCTACACGCCCTACGTTCCGGGCGGCGAGGAACACGCCAAGTCGCCGGACTGGCTGAACGATCCGCGCAACTACCACAACCGCGGCGACACGACCTGGACCGGCGAAAGCACGGACATCGGCGACTTCGTCGGGCTGGACGACGTGTTCACCGAGCAGCCGCGCGTGGTGCAGGGCTTTATCGACGTCTACGGCCGCTGGATCGACGAGTTCGGGGTCGACGGCTTCCGCATCGACACCGCCCAGCACGTGAACCCGGAGTTCTGGCACGCCTTCGTCCCGGCCATGCAGGCGCGCGCCAGGGCGAAGGGCATCCCCAACTTCCACATCTTCGCCGAGATCTACGACCTGGAGGCGGCCGGACTGGCGCGCAAGACGCGCCTGGCGCGCCTGCCGGCGCCGCTGGACTACGCCTTCCAGACCGCCGCGATCGCCAGCCTGGGCGGGAAGGACGGGACAGACAAGCTGGCCCGCCTGTTCGAGGCGGACGCTCTCTATCCCGACGGCGCGCCCCGGATCACGCCGACCTTCGTGAGCAACCACGACGCCGGCCGCTTCGCCGGATTCCTGCGCAAGGCGCGGCCCGACATCTCGGACGAGGAACTCGAGAAGCGCGTGCTGCTGGGCCACGCCCTGATGATGTTCAGCCGTGGCGTGCCGGTGATCTACTACGGCGACGAGCAGGGCTTCGTCAGCGACGCCAACGATCGCGACGCACGCGAGGACATGTTCCCCAGCAAGGTCGCCTCCTACAACGACAACCGCCTGGTCGCCGGCACGAAGCCGGGCTCCGACGGCTTCTACCGCACCGACGGAGCCCTCTATCGCGAGCTGGCGGCCATGGCCCGGGTCCGCGCGGCCGATCCGGCGCTGCGCTCCGGCGACATGGTCCCGCGCGCCTACGGGGCCGAGCCGGGCCTGTTCGCGTTCTCCCGCCACGGCGCGGACGGGGCCGAGACCCTGGTCGCGATCAACACCTCGACCGCGCCGGTGACGGCCCAGGTCAAGGTCGACCCGACCTCGGGCGCCTGGCGCTCGCTGCACGGGACCTGCGCGCCGCAGGCGAGCGCGCCGGGAAGCTACGGGGTGACAGTCGCCCCGCTGGACTACATCATCTGCGCCGTCGCGGCGCACGGAGAACCGCGTTGACCATCCAGCTTCCCGTTTCGCGCGCCGGAACCCAGAGCGACTGGTGGCGCGGCGCGGTGATCTACCAGATCTATCCGCGCAGCTTCGCCGACTCCAACGGGGACGGCGTGGGCGACCTGCCGGGGATCATCGAAAAGCTGGACCACGTCGCCGACCTGGGCGTCGACGGGGTGTGGCTGTCGCCGTTCTTCACCTCGCCGATGAAGGACTTCGGCTACGACATCGCCGACTTCCGCGGCGTCGATCCGGTGTTCGGCACGCTGTCCGACTTCGACCGGCTGGTCGAGCGCGCCCACAAGCTGGGCCTGAAGGTCGTCATCGACCAGGTCTATTCCCACACCTCCGACCAGCACGCCTGGTTCCAGGAGAGCCGCTCAAGCCGCACCAACGCCAAGGCCGACTGGTACACCTGGGCCGACTGCAAGCCGGACGGCACGCCGCCGTCGAACTGGCAGTCGGTGTTCGGCGGCCCGGCCTGGACCTGGGACGCGCGGCGCGAGCAGTACTATCTGCACAACTTCCTGAGCTCGCAGCCTGACCTGAACGTCCACCACCCCGAGGTGCAGGAAGCCTTGCTGGACACCGCGCGCTTCTGGATGGACCGCGGGGTCGACGGCTTCCGCCTCGACGCGGTCAGCTTCCTGATGCACGACCCGAGCCTGCGCGATAACCCGCCGGTCGACGTGCCGCTGAAGCGCACCCGGCCGTTCGACTTCCAGCACCACCTGTTCAACAAGTCGCACGGCGACATCCCGGGCTTCCTGACCCGGCTGCGCAAGGTGGTGGACGGCTACGCCGGGCGCTTCATCGTGGCCGAAGTCGGCGGCGAGCTCGCCGACGGCGAGATGAAGCAGTACACCCACGGGCCGGAGCGGCTGCACAGCGCCTACGGCTTCAACTACCTCTACGCCGAGACCCTGACCCCGCAGGTGGTGCGCGACGCCATCGCGGTGTGGCCGGGCGCGCCGCAGGAAGGCTGGCCCAGCTGGGCGTTCTCCAACCACGACGCGCCGCGCCACGTCTCGCGCTGGGCCCAGGCCAGCGAGCGCGAGCGGGCCGCGCGGGTCTGCATGCTGCTGCTGCTCTGCCTGCGCGGAAACATCTTCCTCTACCAGGGCGAGGAGCTGGGCCTGCCGCAGGCGGTGATCCCGCGCGAGCTGTTGCAGGATCCCGAAGCCATCGCCAACTGGCCGCAGACGCTCGGCCGCGACGGCGCGCGCACGCCCATGCCGTGGACGGCCGGGCAGGCGCACGGCGGCTTCTCGCAGGCGCGACCGTGGCTGCCGGTGCCGGACGAGCACCTGCCGCTGGCGGTGGATCGCCAGGCCGGCGACGACGAGTCGATGCTGCACCTGACCCGTCGCCTGCTCGACTTCCGCCGCGCCGAGCCGGCGCTGCGCCTGGGCGCGGTGACCATGCTGGACGTGGCCGAACCGCTGGTGGGCTTCGAGCGCGAGCACGAGGGCCGGCGGCTGGTCTGCCTGTTCAACCTGGGCGCCGAGGCCGTCGCGGTCGCGAGGCCGGACTGGACCGTTCTGCAGAGCGTGGGCGGCGCGACCAACGCGGTCCTGCCGCCGCTGTCGGGCTTCGTGGCCGAACGGGCCTAGGGTCTTTCCGTTTCGGGTTCGAAACGGAAAGACCCTGGTTTCATGTAGTTGGAGCGCGATCGCCGCCGAAACCGGCATCCACTTTCGGCTATCGCGCTCTGGCGCCGCCTTGACGGAAATGCGGGGCGGCCCATCATTCCCGCACAGGGAGGGTCGCCGCGTGAACCTTACATCCGATCGATCGATCAGCCTCGGCCGCCGCACTTTGCTGGCCGCCGGCGCGGCCGCCAGCCTGGCCGCGCCGGCCTGGGCGGCGACGCCCGCCCCCGTGGCCGCGACCAAGGCCGGCCGGGTTCGCGGTTACGTTGACACCGGTGTCAGCGGTTTCCGCGGAATTCCCTACGGGGCCAGCACGGCGGGCCGGCGCTTCCAGCCGCCGCTGCCCGCGCCGGCCTGGAAGGGCGTGCGCGAGACGACCGCCTACGGCCCCGCCTCGCCGCAGAGCAAGGCGGGCGAGCCGACCAGCGAGGACTGCCTGTACCTGAACGTCTGGACGCCCGGGCTGGACCGGGCCCGGCGGCCGGTGATGGTCTACGTCCACGGCGGCGCCTACGCGCACGGTTCGGGCTCGGACCCGCTGTACGACGGCGTGAGGCTGGCGCGGCGCGGCGACGTGGTGGTGGTGACCCTGAACCACCGCCTCAACGCCTTCGGCCACCTCTACCTGGCCAAGCTGGGCGGGCCGGCCTACGCGGATTCCGGCAACGTCGGGCTGATGGACCTGGTGCAGGCCCTGACCTGGGTGCGCGACAACATCGCGGCCTTCGGCGGCGATCCCGACTGCGTGACCCTGTTCGGCCAGTCCGGCGGCGGGGCCAAGATCGCCAGTCTGATGTCGATGCCGGCGGCCAAGGGCCTGTTCCACCGGGCCGCGACCATGAGCGGTCAGCAGGTCACCGCCCAGGGCCCGCGCGGCGCTACCGCGCGGGCGCGCGCCTTCATGGAGGCGTTGAAGCTGAAGCCCGAGCAGGTCGGCGAGCTGGCGACCCTGCCCTACGAGCGTCTCGTCGAGGGCCTGTCGGCGCGCGATCCGATCGCCGGCGGCCTCTACTTCGGCCCGGTGCAGGACGAGCGCTCGCTGAGCCGCCACCCGTTCTGGCCGGACGCGCCGGCGATCTCGGCCGGCGTGCCGATGATCATCGGCAACACCCGCGGCGAAACCCGCAACCTGATCGGCGGAAGCGATCCCTCGCTGTTCGCGCTCTCCTGGGACGAGCTGCCGGCGCGGCTGCAGCCGGCCCTGTTCGTGGACATCGACGCCGAGACGGTGATCGCCGAGTACCGGCGGCTGTACCCGGCCTATTCGCCCAGCGACGTGTTCTTCGCCGCCACCACGGCCGGACGGTCCTGGCGCGGCGCCCTGATCGAACTGGAGGCCCGGGCCGCGCAGGGCGCGCCGACCTGGGCCTACCAACTGGACTGGGGCTCGCCGATCGACGGCGGCAAGTGGGGCGCGCCGCACATGCTGGACATCCCGCTGGTGTTCGGCACCACCGCCGCGCCAAACGCTCTGAGCGGCGACGGGGTCGAGGCGCGACACATGTCCGAGCTCATGACCGACGCCTTCATCGCCTTCGCGCGCACCGGCGACCCGCGCACGCCGGCTGTTCCGGAGTGGCCGCGCTACGGCCTGGAGCGGCGCACGACGCTGTCGTTCGATCTGGCGCCTAGGCCGGTGGACGACCCGCGCGGGGACGAGCGGCGGCTGTTCGCCAAGGTGCCCTACGTGCAGACCGGCACGCTGTAGCGACCGAACCTCCGCCGGCAATTGGCGAGATCGCGCGCGGACCCGGCGGACGCGGCCCGGGGTTTCGCCCTCGCGCCCGCCCCAGGAGGTTTCGATGCCGCAGAACAAGCCGTTCCTCACCGACGTCCGGACGCTGCGCGACCGCGCGCGGCGGCACGTCGAGACCGGCCCGGTCACCGAAACCTACGGCGCCGACGCCGCCGGCACGATCGAGATCCTGCAGAGCGTGCTGGCCACCGAGCTGGTCTGCGTCATGCGCTACACCCAGCACGCCATTATCGCCACGGGCCTCGCCAGCGAGAGCGTCAGCGCCGAATTCGCCGAGCACGCCAAGGAGGAACAGGACCACGCCATGTGGGTGGCCGAGCGGATCAACCAGCTGGGTGGCGATCCCGACTTCAACCCGCAGACCCTGACCGCCCGCTCGGCGACCGAGTACGAGACCGGCGAAGAGCTGGTCACCCTGATCGAGGAGAACCTGGTGGCCGAGCGGATCGTGATCGACCACTACCGCGAGCTGATCCGCCATTTCGGCGACGCCGACCCGACCACGCGCGTGCTGATGGAGCGGATCCTGGCCGTGGAGGAAGACCACGCCAGCGACATGGTCGACCTGCTGGCCATTCATGCGCCGGACCGCACCGCCCAGGGCGCCATGGCCGGCCGCGGCGCGCCGGCGCAGGGCGCGCGGCCGCCGCACTAGAGCCCGGTCAGACGCTCCAGTTGATCAGCTTGGTGTCCAGGTACTCGTCCAGGCCGTAGCGCGAACCTTCGCGGCCGAGGCCGGATTCCTTGACCCCGCCGAAGGGCGCGACCTCGGTGGAGACCAGGCCCGTGTTCAGGCCGACCATGCCGTAGCGAAGCCCCTCGGCCATGCGCCAGCAGCGCGAGGCGTCGCGAGTGTAGACGTAGGCCGCCAGGCCCGCGCGGGTGTCGTTGGCGACGCGCACGGCTTCCGCCTCGTCGGCCACGCGGATCAGGCCGGCGACCGGACCGAAGGTCTCTTCGCGGTTCAGCAGGGCGCGCGCGGGAACGTCGCGCAGGACGGCCGGGCTGAAGAAGGCGCCCGGCGCGGGCAACACTTCGCCGCCGGTCAGCAGCCGCGCGCCGAGGCCCAGCGCGTCGTCGACGTGGCCCCGCGCCTTGGCCAGCGCCGCGGCGTTGATCAGCGGGCCCTGGTCGGTCGGGCCCTCCAGGCCGTCGCCGATCCGCAGGGTCGCGGCGCGGGCCGCCAGCCGCTCGGCGAAGGCGTCGTAGACGCGGTCGTGCACCAGGAAGCGGTTGGCGCAGACGCAGGTCTGTCCGGTGTTGCGGAACTTGGACGCGATCGCGCCCTCGACCGCCGCGTCCAGGTCGGCGTCGTCCAGCACGATGAAGGGGGCGTTGCCGCCCAGCTCCAGCGACACGCGCTTGACCGTGCCCATGCAGCGGGCGGCCAGCAGCTTTCCTACTCCGGTCGAGCCGGTGAAGGTGAACTTGGCCACGCGCGGGTCGTCGGTCATCACCTCGCCGATCGGGCCGGGCCGGCCGGTGACCACGCTGAACACGCCCGGCGGCACGCCGGCCTCCTCGCCCAGGGCGGCCAGCGCCAGGGCCGAGAACGGGGTGAGCTCCGAGGGCTTCAGCACGACGGTGCAGCCGGCGGCGAGCGCCGGGCCGACCTTGCGGGTGATCATGGCGGCCGGGAAGTTCCAGGGCGTGATCGCCGCGACCACGCCGACGGCTTGCTTCATGACCAGCAGGCGCTTGTCGCCCTGGTGGCCGGGGATCAGGTCGCCATAGGCGCGCCGGCCCTCCTCCGCGAACCATTCCAGGAAGGCGGCGGCGTAGGCCACCTCGCCGCGGGCCTCGGCCAGCGGCTTGCCCTGCTCGGCGGTCATCAGCCGGGCGAGGTCATCAATGTGCACGTTGATCAACTCGAACCAGCGGCGCAGCACGGTGGCGCGCTCCTTGGCGGTGCGTCGCGCCCAGTCCGCCTGCGCGCGGTCGGCGGCGGCGACGGCGGCCAGCGCGGCTTCGCGGCCCAGATCCGGGATCCGGCCCAGCACACGCCCGGTGGCCGGATTGGTCACCTCGATCACGGCCTCGCCGTCCAGCCAGGCGCCGTCGACATAGGCGCGCTCACGCAGCAGGTCGGGGCGGGCCAGCGCCAGGCGGGCGCGCTCGGTCAGAGTGTCGTCGCGGTCGGCGGTCAGGGTGGTCACGTCACGGACGCCTTTGCAGAAAGCCGGCTTCTGGGTCGAGCCGCAGCACCGATATGGTCGAGCCGGACGCGAAGCGCCACCGGTCTGCGATCCGTAGCCCCATCGTTCAATCGCGTCGGCGCGCGCTTGAATAGACACGGCGGCGTCAACGGAAATCGAGGCCCCGCCATGTCGAGCCAACGCCAATGCGTCTGCACCTCCCGCACCTGCAAGTGCGCCCGGACGGGAGCGGCGTGATGACGGGAGTCGTGCTGGCTCAGTCGAGCTGCGGCCTGTTCTTCCTGGCCGGTCTGGGCACTGGCCTTTGGAAGTTCCAGGCCATGACGGCGAACGCCAAGGGCGAGGCGCCCTTCTATGTCGACCTCTGCCATCGCGCGGCGCTGATGTACGCCTTCGCCTGTCTGGTCCTGGCGGAGTTCGCCCGCCTGAGCGTCTGGGGCGAGACCGTCAACCTGATCGCCGTCGCCGCCCCGGTCGTGTTCTTCGCCGCTGCCGTCGCGAGCTATGCGGCGCACGGGATCATGAGGGACACCGACAATCAGTTTCGCCGTCCCCACCGGCTGGGCGCCCGCGAAGTCCACGGGCGCTCGATGAGGGCCTTCATCTATCTGCTGGCCGCAGGCGAAATCGGCGGGTTCCTGGTGCTGTTCGCAGGGTTCATGAAACACCTCATGGCCTGACGCGGGCCCCTCGCGCGCTGGCGCCTGTGGCGAAGCAGGGCCGCCAGCGCGACGGCGCGCGCGACGAGGCTGACGTTCATGCCGGTCTCCTCCACGGACACGCCCGCGGGCGCACCGGCGAGGGCTTAGGCCGGCGGACCCGGCCGCGCCTCATTCGAAGGAAGGAGACGGGGCCGGTTCAGGCCGCGTCCTCGGCGCCGAAGCGGTGGAGCGGCTCGATCTCGCCGCGGGACGTGGGCGCCTCGGCCGTGCGCACGAAGTGGGCTGCCGGCCCCGTTTGCGTCATCCGGGCCCTGAAACGCGAACAGCCCCGCTTATGAGGCGGGGCTGTTCGGGAAGTTCGGGTGCGGGGACGCGCACCAGCCGTTTTGATATTTGGTCCTTGTCCTTGGTCCCGCGCGCATAGCTAAGCCACAGGCGCATAGTAGACGCCGCCGTGCGCCATTAAGAGCGCTAGATCCACAATCTAGAGAAATCTCATATTTTCAATACGTTAATCCTAGGCGAATGAAAAGGCACACCTGCTGAGCCCCTGTGCCGGGATCGCGAGCTCGCCGACGGTCGCTTTCGCCGGCAGCCCTCGGGTCCATGGCCTCGCGCCCAGGCCTTTCGGGAACGCACACGCACACACCGCCGAACCGCGAAGCTGTGGACGCACGCTTCGAAGTGACCGACTATCGCGAACGATCGATCACCTAAGGGGGGACGTCGATGCGGGTTGGGCTGGTCTGGGTCGCTGCGGCTGCGCTGGCGGGGTGCGCGACCTCGCCGGGAACCTCGAAGCCGTCGGAGTACGAGCGGCTGGTTCGCGAGTGCGCCGAGCGGGGCGGCGTTCTGCACCCCATCCCCGGCGCGAACAGCGCCAACGAGGCGGCGAACTACGCCTGCGAATTCCGGGGCGTGTCGCCTCGGCCGACCCCCGGAGCCGGGGGCTGACCACCCGCGGCGCGCCGCTTCGGCCGGTCCTGACCGAGCGCGAACTGCGCGACGCCTTCGCCTGCTTCGCGACCGGCGTGGCCGTCGTCACCACCGAGGAGCACGGCCGGCCGGTCGGCGCGACGATCAACTCGTTCTCCTCGGTCTCGCTGGATCCGCCGCTGGTCCTGTTCTGCCTCGATCGGCGACTAGGCGCGCTGGCGGCCTTCGAGCAGGCGCGGACCTACGCCGTTAACGTCCTGCACGACGGTCAGGAGGCGGTGTCCGCCCGCTTCGGGCGACCGGGCCCCGACCGGTTCGAGACCGGGCGCTGGACGCCCGGCCGGTTCGGGGCGCCCGTGCTGTTGGACGCCATGGCGACGTTCGAACTCGGCCGGCACGCCGCCTACGACGGCGGCGACCACGTCATCTTCGTGTGCCGGGTGCTGGACGCGGCCTGGTCGCCGGAGCACGACCCGTTGCTGTTCTTCCAGGGGCGCTACCGCAGCGTCCACGTCCCCGACTGAAGTTCGCCGCTCAGCGGCCGGGACAGACCGTGTCGCCCTCGTTTGCGGCCAGCCGGACGTCCTCGACCGTCACCGTGAACCGGCCGGCGCTCGCCAGCCCGAACGGCTCGTCGACCGCGCCCACGTCCGCGCCCGCCGCCTTCAGGCAAGAGAGCCGCACCTTCAGGGTTCGCCATTCGCCGACCGGCGCCTTCCTGAAGGTCTCGGCCAGCCCGACCCGTCCCTGCCCGACCGTCAGGTCCACGCCGGCGGTCGGCGGAGCGTCCACCCGATAGCGGAAGCTCAGCGCCATCTCGCCGTTGGTCTGGCGGGAGAGGTCCACGGCCGGGCCGAGGACCACCGCCCGGCCGTCGGCGGAGAAGGCGAAGGTGCGGGCCGACTCCTGGGAGGCGCCGTCGGCCGCGCCGACCCGGACCGCCCCGCGCGGGCTGCGCCCTTGCGCCTCCTGTCCAAGGCGGGAGTCGCCGCCTGCGTCGCGCAGCAGCAACGACCAGGGCGCAACGACCCGGCCGTCGACGAAATAGCGATCCGCGGCGCCCGCCTGCGCGGCGGCGCCCGGCGCCTCGGAAAGCTGCGGGACCGCCCCGCCGCGGGCGTAGGTCAGGCCGTAGCCGTAGGCGAACTGGGGATCGTAGCCCGGCTGGCCGCGATTGAGCGGCGCGCCGCCGGCGTCCTTCGGCCAAGAGTAACCGAGCACGCCCTGGAAGTCGTGGCGCGGCCGGCCGTCCGGGCCGGCGACCAGCACGTCGGCCACCCCCGCGCCTTCCGATCCCGGCAGCCAGGCCGCGACGAAGGCGTCCGACGCGTTGATCTCGGGATTGGTCCACAGCGGGCGGCCGGAGAGGAACACCGACACCGTCGGCACGCCCTGCGCCTTCAGCTTGCGCAGCAGGGTCAGCGGCCCCTCCGGCGCGAAGTCCAGGGTCTCCACGTCGCCCTGGAACTCGGCGTAGGGCGTCTCGCCGAACACCACGATCGCTACGTCCGGGCGCTCGACAAACGTCCCGTCCGCACTGAGCACGGCCGTTCCGCCGGCGTCCTTCACGGCGGCGGCGAGGCCGCTCCAGATCGACTGGCCGTTGGGAAAGTCGGCGTTGGTGTTGCCGACGCCCTGCCAGGTCAGGGTCCAGCCGCCGGACGCCTGGCCGATGTCGTCCGCGGCGGCGCCGGCGACCAGCACGCGCGCGCCCGGCCGGATCGGCAGGACCGAGCCGTTGTTCTTGAGCAGCACCAGCGACTTCCGCACCGCCTCGCGCGCGAGGGCGCGGTGCTCCGGCGAGCCGAGGTGCTCGAACCTACCCTCGACCGGCCGCTCGGCGCGGAACAGGCCGGCCTTGACCTTCACGGTGAGGATGCGCCGGACCGCCTCGTCCAGCCGGGCCATCGGGATCTCGCCGGACCGCACCTGGGCCAGGGTGTTGCGGTAGAGGCCCTTCCAGCTGTCCGGGGCCATGAACATGTCGATGCCGGCGTTGAAGGCCGCGGGGCAGCTCTCGTTCGAGCAGCCGGGCAGCTGGCCGTGCGCGTTCCAGTCCGATACCACGAAGCCCTTGAAGCCCAGCGGGCCGCGCAGCACGTCGGTCAGGACGGTCCGGTTGCCGGAGTGCTTGACCCCGTTCCAGCTCGAGAAGCTGGCCATCACCGACAGCACGCCGGCGTCGATCGCCGCCGGATAGCCGCCGAGGTGGATGTCGATGAGCTCCCGCTCGGCCACGCGCGCGTCGCCCTGGTCCTTGCCGCCCGCCGTGCCGCCGTCGGCCAGGAAGTGCTTGGCCGAACCGGCGATGTGGCCGGCCGCCAGCGGCGCGCCGGCGGTGAGCTCGCCCTGCAGGCCCAGGGTCATAGGGCCGGCGTAGCTCCGCGCGATCTCCGGGTCCTCGCCGTACCCTTCATAGGTGCGGCCCCAGCGGTCGTCCTGCGGCACGGCCAGGGTCGGACCAAAGGTCCAGTCGGCCCCGGTGACCGCCACCTCCAGCGCCGTCGCCTCGCCGATGCGGCGGATCAGGTCCGGGTCACGGGCGGCGCCCAGGCCGATGTTGTGCGGAAAGATGGTGGCGCCGACGACGTTGTTGTGGCCGTGCACCGCGTCGATGCCGAAGATCAGCGGGACCTTCGCACCCGGCCGCGCGGCGGCGGCGGCGCGGAAGGCGCGGGCCAGCTCGACCCACTTCTGCGGCGCGGCGCGCTCGTCGCCGCCGGGCGCTGAGTTGCCGCCGGCCAGGATCGAGCCCAGCGGATACTCGGCCAGGTCTCGCGGCTGGATGGCCGAGATGTCGGCCTGGATCACCTGGCCGACCTTCTCCTCCAAGGTCATGCGGGCCATCAGCGCGTCCACGAACCGTTCGCCGGCGGCGTCGGTCATCGCCGCCGGGCTGGCCGCGCGTGGCCACACCGACGGACTGGCGTGCGCGTGCGGCGGCGGCGTCGCGGCGGCCGAGGCCGCGAACCCGAGGGCGGCGGCGAGCGCGACGGCGGAGACGATGAGACGGGATTTGGTCATCGCAGGCTCCCCCGGGCCAACCCGATAACAATGGTTGTCGAAGCGACGCTGGGCCGTCACGGCCAAGCTGTCAACGCCGAATGATAACGCTGTCATGGCTGTGAAATCAGGGAATCCGGCTCCGCCCCGGTCAGCCGCCGCAGATGCGCGCGGACCAGCCGGCCGGAGGCGGTGAGGTCCTCGTCGGTCCAGCCGCCGGTGGCCGCCGCCCCAGGCTTGAGGGCCGAAGCCGTCTCGGGTTTGTCGGCCACCGACCAGTTCAGGTAACTGATCTGGCGCGTCTCCAGGAAGTCCCACCAGGCCTGCGTCTCGGCCTCGTCCAGCACGCCGTCGCCGGTCGCCTCGCTGGTTCCCCATTCGGTGACCATCAGGGCCGCGCCGCGCGCCAGCGCCGCCTCCGCCTTGTCGCGCAGCTCCTGCCGGTGGGTCCCCGCATAGAAGTGCAGGGTGTAGGCCAGGTTTGTGAACGGCAGCGGATCGGCGGCGGCGACGTCGACGTCCTGCGACCAGGTCGGCGTGCCGGCGACCACGAGGTTGTCGGGATCGATCGCGCGAATGCGCGCGACCACCGCGAGGTGGTAGGGCCGCACCACGCCCGTCCAGCCGTGCTCGCGCAGCGGCTCGTTCCAGGGCTCGTAGATGACGTTCGGCCGATCGCCGTAGCGCCGGGCGATGCGCTCGAAGAAGGCGGCCGCGGCCTCCGGTTCGGGCTGATGGGCGTGCCAGTCGACGATCACGTAAAGCCCGGCCTCGATGGCGGCGTCGATCACGGCCTCGGCCTTGCGCATCTCCCGCCCGGGGTGGCGGAGATAGCCGTCCGGCTCGACCCCGACCGCGACGCGCACGACGTCGACCTTCCAGTCGTCCCTCAGCCAGCGCACCGCCTCGGCGTTGTAGTAGCGGCCCTGCCACTGGCTCCAGAACAACGACATGCCGCGCAGCACCACCGGGCGACCGTGCTGGTCGACGATGCGGCCGTCACGCACGGCGAGCTGGCCGTGCCGCTCGACCGGGGTCTGCGCCCAGGCCGGAGCGGCCGCCGCGACGGCCCAAAGGACGAGCGCCAGAATGACCGCCCTCGCCATGGCTCAGCCCGCACGCCGCTGCGGCGCGGCCTCCGGCGCCTCGTCGGGCAGCGCCCGTCCCCGAGTCTCGACCCCGAACACCCCGATCAGAGCCATGGCCAGGGCGGCCGGGACGGTGATGATCAGCGCGGCGATCCACAGCGCCGGCACCGCCGCGAGAATGCCCAGCAATTGGGTGATCAGGCCGCCGAACTTGCTGCAGCCGGCCACCCAACCGGTCGCCCGGCCGCGGACCTGCACCGCATAGCTCTCGGCCGCGTAGGGCAGCAGGATGGCCAGCAGGGCGTTGCTGCCGACCAGCAGCAAGGCCAGTGTCAGCACCGGATTCACCGCCCCTTCGGGCGCGGCCTCCATGACCAGCACGCTGAGCACGCCGAGGATGCTGAGGCCGATCGCGCCGGCGAGCGACCCCTTGGTGCTCCAGCGGCTGTAGACCAGGGCGGCGACCCCGACCGTCGGCAGGGCGATCAGGGCCGACTTGGCCAGCAGGGCGCTGGACGCATGAACGCTGTAGCCCTTGGCCACCAGATCGGCCGGCAGCCACAGCAGCAGGCCGAAGTTGATGAGGCTCCAGGCCAGGGCGGCCAGGCTGAGCCCCGCGGTCAGGCCGCGGTCGCGGCCGGCCGGGGCGGCCGGCGAGGCGACGGCGCGCGGCCCCGGGGGCGAGGCGCGCTCGGCGACCACCGAGCCGAACCGGCGCAGCACCTCCTGGGCGGCGGCCGTGCGGCCGATGCTCATGAGGAACTTGGCCGACTCCGGGATCAGGCCGCTCATGGCCACCAGCACCAGGCCGGTCGGCAGGTTGAGGAACCACAGGATGCGCCAGCCGAACTCCGGCTGCAGCAGGGCCGAAAAGCCGCTGGCCGCGAGATAGCCGCCGACCCCGCCGACGCCGCCGACCAGGACCAGCGCCCAACCGCGATGGCGGGCCGGCATGATCTCAGCCAGCAGGGCGTAGACCACCGGAAGCAGTCCGCCCGCCGCCGCGCCCATCAGGAAGCACATGACGATGTTGCCGAGCAGGCTCGGCATGGCCCCGCAGACCGAGCTGCCGACGAACATGACGGCCGACAGCAGGATGGTGGCGCGCCGCCCGAACACGTCGGCCAGCGCCCCCCAGACCAGCGAACCGGCCACCGTCCCTGACAGGGCGGCGAACGGCAGCCAGGCGACCTGGGCGCGGGTGAGGCCGTACTCCTCGATCATGCCCGGGACCACGAAGCCCAGGCTGGCCGGCTTCATGACGTCGATCACCAGGGCGATCACCAGCACCGCCATCAGCCGCCAGTGGGCCGGCGTGAGCGGCGCGTCCTCCGGCGCGGTGACGGCCAGCCCGGCGACGGCGGGCTCGCTGCGGCGCGGCAACAGGCCGTAGCCGGCCAGCCCCACGCCCAGCGCGATCAGCCCCATGCCCGTCCACATGCCGGCGTCCATCTGCATGCCGGCCATGCGGTAGCCCATGTCCGCACCCATCAGGTACATGGGCAGGTGCAGCAGCACGCCTATGGTCACGGCCACGCTGCCCAGCCAGAACGCCCACACGCCCCGCCGCTCGGCGAACACGCGCCCCGTCTCGACGTCCACCATCTTCATTCGCCGCTCCCCCCGAAGCGTGTGGACGGCGCCTCGGCGCCGACGCTGGAAACAAAAGTCCCTTGAGGCCGCCGGACCCGATCGTCCGCGCGCGTTCCCGCCGACCCGCGGTCGGTGTAGAACGGCGCCGGCGGACGAGGTCGGGAGGGGCGTCCATGTCGCAAGCCGCAACCAGACGCTCGGGCGTCCTGCTGGTCCTCGCCGCCCAGGTTGTCGTCTTGGGCGCCGCCCGGCCGGCGACGGCTGCGGAACCTCCGGGCGCCACGCCCGTCACCGTCGCCGCCCTGCCTCCCGAGCGCACCGCCGGCCGCGGCGCGCGCGTGCCGTTCGTGGAGCACGAGGCCGAGGCCGGGCTCACCGACGGCGAGCTGATCGGCCCCGACCGCACCTTCGCCACCCTGGCCGCCGAGGCCTCGGGCCGGCGCGCCGTGCGCCTGGACGCGCCGGGCGAGTTCGTCGAGGTCGTGCTGGACCGCCCGGCCGACGCGGTGACCCTGCGCTACGCCCTGCCCGACTCCGCCGACGGGCGAGGGCTGGACGGCGAGATCGCGCTCTACGCCGACGGCCGCCGGCTGGGCGCGCTGAAGCTGACCTCGCGCTACAGCTGGTACTACGGCGCTTATCCGTTCACGAACCGGCCGGCCGACGGGACCCCGCACCACTTCTACGACGAGAGCCGGCTGCTGCTGGGCGAGGTTCTGCCGGCCGGGACCCGCGTGCGCTTCGTGGTCGAGGCCGACGGCGTGCCCTGGCGCGTGCTCGACCTGGCCGATTTCGAACTGGTCGGCCCCGCCCCGCCTCCGCCCGCGAACGCCCTGTCCGTGGTCGATTTCGGCGCCGACCCGAGCGGCGCGACGGAGGCCTCGCGCGCTTTCGACGCGGCGATCGCGGCGGGGCGCCGGACCGGCCGGCCGGTCTGGATTCCGCCCGGCGAATACCGGATCGAACGCCACCTCGAGGTCGACGAGGCGACCCTGGTCGGGGCCGGCGCCTGGCGCTCGGTGCTGAAGGGCGACGGCGTCGGCGTCTACGGCCGCAAGGCGCCTGGCGGCAGCCGCGAGGTGACGCTGAAGGACTTCGCGATCATCGGCGAGGTCCGCGAGCGAAAGGACAAGGCGCAGCTGGCCGGGGTCGGCGGCGCGATGAGCGACTCGACCATCAGCGGCCTGTGGATCCAGCACACCAAGGTCGGCCTTTGGTTCGACGGGCCGATGCGCGGCGTCGTCGTGCGGAACGTGCGGGTGCTGGACCAGGCGGCCGACGGCCTGAACTTCCACCGCGGCGTGACCGACGCCCTGGTCGAGGACGTGTTCGTACGCAACAGCGGCGACGACGGCCTGGCGGCCTGGTCGCACGAGGTCCCGAACGCACGCCTCACCTTCCGGCATAACTCGGTGATCGCCCCCACCCTGGCCAACGGCATCGCCATCTACGGCGGACAGGATGTCGTCGTGACCGAAAGCCTGGTGGCCGACACCCTGACCCAGGGCGGCGGCCTGCACCTGGGCGCGCGGTTCTCGGCCACGCCGTTCGCCGGGCGCGTGACCTTTCGCGGCAACACCACCGTCCGGGCCGGCGTGATGGACCCGAACTGGGGCTTCGGCGTGGGCGCCCTGTGGCTCTATGCGCTCGACCGGCCGATCGAGGGCGCGGACATCCGCATCCTCGACACCGACCTGATCGACAGCACCTACGAAGCCGTCCAGGTCATCGGCGAGCGGCCGATCTCCGGCGTCGGCTTCAACGGCGTGCGCATCCGCGGGGCCGGCTCCCATGCGGTGCAGCTTCAGGCGCCCGGGGCCGCGACCTTCCGCGAGGTCCGCGCCGACGGCCTGGGCGCGGCAGGGGTCTACGACTGCGGCGCGGGGTTCAGGATCGAGCGCGCCGAAGGCAACGCCGGCTGGGAGACCGTCGACTGTCCTCGCCGCTAGGCTCAAGCTGCGTCCACCGACCGGAGGGCCGAGCAGTGCCGGTCGATGAACTCCTGGTGGGTGGGCATGGCGGCCACCCGCTCCAGGATGGCCTTGCGGGCACCGCTCAGGCGGATCCGCAGCTCCTCGTCCGACATGACGTCGGCCACCGGGTGGTGGTCCTGCGGGACCAGGCCCTGGCCGTACAGCACGGCGAACCAGTTCACCTCGCGAAACAGTTCGTGGTTGTCGACCAGCACCTCGCCGCGGGTGCGGAACAGTTCCAGCTTGGCGGCCAGGGTGTCGGGCGCGTCCATGTCGCGGCAGTAGCGCCAGAACGGCGTGTCGTCGCGCTCGGAGACCTTGTAGTGGGCGATGACGAAGTCGCGGACGCTGACGTAGTCGCGTTCCATCTCCCAGTTGAACCGGTCGACCAGCTTCGGGTCGCAGCCGTTCTTCGGGAACAGGGTCAGGAACTTCGAAATGCCCGACTGCACCAGGTGGATGCTGGTCGACTCCAGCGGTTCGAGGAAGCCGCTGGCCAGGCCCAAGGCCAGGCAGTTCTTCACCCAGCAGGTCTTGCGCCGGCCGGTGACGAACTTCAGCAGGCGCGGCTCGTCCAGGGCCGCGCCGTCCAGCCGCCGGCTCAGCAGGTCCATGGCCTCCTGCTCGGCGATGAATTCGTTGCAGAAGACGTAGCCGTTGCCTGTCCGGTGCTGCAGCGGGATGCGCCACTGCCAGCCGGCCTCGCGGGCGGTGGAGCGGGTGAGCGGCGCCGGGTCCTCGACCCGCGCGCAAGGCATGGCGGCGGCCCGGTTCATCGGCAGCCAGCGGCTCCAGTCCTCGTAGCCGGACTTCAGCGTCTCCTCGATCAGGAGGCCGCGGAAACCGGAGCAGTCGAAGAAGAAGTCGCCGTGTAAGCGGCGGCCGTCGTCGAGTTCGAGGCCCTCGATGAAGCCGGTCTCGGCGTGTTGACGGACGCGGACGACCTTGCCCTCGACCCGGACCACGCCGCGCGCCTCGGCGAAGCGGCGCAGGTAGGCGGCGTAGAGGCTGGCGTCGAAGTGGAAGGCGTAGTGCAGCTTCGGCAGGCCCGGCCGTCCGTCGGCGCGGGTGAAGCGTCCGCGCCGGGCGGCCTCGGCCTCGGCGCTGAACATGAGGTTGTCGGGGTCGCCGCCGGCCTTCAACCAACGGAACCAGTAGTGCGAGAAGCCGATCCCGCCCAGGTCGCCGGCGAACAGGCCGAACGGGTGGTGGTAGGTGTGGCCGAGCCGCGCCCAATCGATGAACTCGATGCCCAGCTTGAAGGTCGCGTTGGTCTCGCGGACGAACTCGTCCTCGTCCAGGCCGAGCACGTTGTTGAACAGGCTGATCGCCGGGATGGTCGCCTCGCCGACCCCGACCGTGCCGATCTGCTCGGACTCCACCAGGGTGATCGAATAGTTCTGCGTGCCGACCACCTTGGACAGAGCGGCCGCGGCCATCCACCCGGCGGTGCCGCCGCCGACGATGACGATGTCGCGAAGGGCTCTGTTCATGCTCGCACTCACGGACGGGCCAGACGGGCCGCAATGGTCGGGGCCTGCCGCACCTCGGCGGCGATCAGCCTGAGCAGGTTCTGGAAATGGCGAACCTGCTCGGGCTCGCCGACCATTTCCACCAGCGGGTCGTAGTCGCGCGGGATCAGGCCGTGACCGACGAAGATCGAGGTCCAGCTCGGCTCCTGGAACGCCTCGTCGTCATAGAGGGCCACGCGGCCGCGGCCGGCGAACAGCTTCAGCTTGTAGGCCAGGGTTTCGGGCGCAGGCCTGTCGCGGGCCCGATCCCAGAAGGGTTCGCCGCTGCGCCCGTTGAGCTTGTAGTGGGCGATCTGGAAATCGCGCAGGTTGCCGGCGTGCGAAGCGATCGCGGCGTTGTAGGCCTCAGTCTCGAGGGCGAAATCCGGGCCGACCGGGAACAAGGCGATCAGGTGCGAAAGCCCGACCTGGACCACGTGCATGGGCGCCGCGTCGAGCGGCTCCAGGCTGACCGCCCCCTCCCCGATCGCCACGCAGTTGCCGATCCAGGGCCGGGGCCGGAATCCGGCGCGGAACGGCGCGACCGTCGCATCGCCCTGGAGCGCCAGGCCCGACAGGGCGGCTGCGGTCTGCAGCATCTGCGCGTCGGACTGGCGGGCGTGGTCGTAAACGGCCACCACCGCCGTGCGGTCCTGCAGCGGATAAAGGCCCAGCCAGCCGGCGTCGAAGGCGGCGATCTGACTGTAGCCCGGCAAGGGGTCGAGGCGGGGGGCCGACGCGGTCAGCACGCGGTCGCAGCCGAGCCACTGACCCCAGTCCTCGACCGCGTCGCCGGGCAGCCGGCCGATTAGCGCCGCCTCGGCCCCGGTGGCGTCGACGAACAGGTCGGCCTCGACCCGCGTCCCGTCCTCCAGCACCACCGCGGCGATCCGACCGTCCGCGACGTCGGCCCCGCGAAGAGCGCCGGAGACGCAGGTCGCCCCGCTCGCGGTCGCCTTGCGGCGAAGGAGGTCCACATAGCCCCGCGCGTGGAGGTGGTAGCCGTGGGCCGGCCGCGGCAGGCCCGCCGCCGGGGCGGCGTCGGTCACCAGCCGCCCGTGGCGCGCGCCCGCCGCGCCCAGCGAAAACTCGTCGAGTTCGAGCGCCAGCCCCTTGCCGCGTCCCTTCACCCAGTACTGCAGGAAGTCGACGCTGTTCAGACCGATCGGCTGGCTGTCGTAGGCGTGCAGAAAGCCGCCCTGCCCCCCGGACCAGCCGACAAAGCGTTGCCCCAGGGCGTGGACGCCCGCCGCGGACGCCAACACTTCGCGCTCGTCCAGGCCCAGCAGACGGTGCAGGCCGCCCAGGGTGGGCAGCGCCGGACAGACGTCGGCCGGGCCCAGCAGCGACGGCAGATCGACCACCGTCACTGCGACGCCGACGCGACCGAAGGCGCGCTGCAGGCCGAAGGCGACGGTCCAGGCGGCCGCGTCGCGTCCGACCACCGCGATTTTTTCGGGCCGGCGGCTCATGCGTCGGCTCCGGCCAGGGCCGGCGCCCGCACCGCCTCGGCGCTGGCGCAATAGCTGCGCACGAAGGCGTCGTGCCCGGGCATGGCCGCCGTGCGCGCGTCGATGCGCGCGTGCAGGGTCTCCATGCGGGCGAACAGCTCGTCCAGCGGCAGGTTGTCAGCCAGCCGGTCGTAGGCCTGTGGCCGCAACCCCTGGCCGAGCAGCACCGACAGCCAGCTGGGCGGCGAGAACAGGCCGTCCTTGTACTGCGGGAGGTGGCCGCGGCGGGTGAACAGCTCGATCTTGCTGCGCAGGCTGTCCGGGACCTCCATGTCCCGGCAGTAGCGCCACAGCTCCCCATCCTCACGGGTGTTGGCGTGGTAGTGCAGGATCAGGAAGTCGCGGATCCGGTCGTACTCGTTGTCGACCAGCCGGTTGAATTCCTCGACCAGGGCCGGATCGACCGGGTTGCGCGGGAACAGCCGCAGCAGGTTCGTGATCGCGACCTGGACCAGGTAGATGCTGGTCGACTCCAGCGGCTCGAGGAAGCCGCTGGCCAGGCCCATCGCGATGCAGTTCTTGCGCCAGCAGTCGACCCGTCGGCCGGCCTTGAAGCGCAAGGGGCGCGGCTCGGCCTGGGCCTCGCCGTCGAGGTTCCGCATCAGGGTGGCGGCGGCGTCATCGTCGCTGATGAAGCTCGACGAATAGACGTAGCCGTTGCCGGTTCGGTGTTGCAGCGGGATCCGCCACTGCCAGCCGGCCTCGCGCGCGGTCGAACGGGTGAAGGGGGTGAAGCGGCCGGCGCGGTCGCAGGGGACGGCCAGGGCGCGGTCGCAGGGCAGCCACTTGCTCCAGTCCTCGAAGCCGCTTTGCAGCGCCTGGCCGATGATCAGGCCGCGAAAGCCGGAGCAGTCGATGAACAGGTCGCCCGCGACCAGCTCGCCGGACTCCATCCGGATGGCGTCGACGTTCCCGCTCTCCGGGTGCAACACGACCTCCACCACCTTGCCTTCGGTGCGGCGCAGGCCCCTCGCCTCGGCGAAGCCGCGCAGGTAGCGGGCGTAGAGCGAGGCGTCGAAGTGGTAGGCGTAGTTGTAGGTCGCCTCGATCGCGGCCGGGTCGCGCGACGGGAATTCGAAGCGGTCGCAGCGGCTGGCGACGACCGCGTAGGAGAACGCCTCGATGTCCCAGGGCCGGCCGTTCTGCGCCGCCCGCAGCCAGTGATGATGGAAGCCGACCCCGCCCCAGGCCTGGCCGTGGGCGCCGAACGGGTGGACGTACGTCGAGCCCTTAAAGCCCCAGTCGAGGAACTCGATGCCCAGTTTGAACGTGGCGTTCGTACTGCGCATCATCTCCGCCTCGTCAATCCCGACGAGGTCGTTGAAGTCCTTCATCTGCGGCAGGGTGGCCTCGCCGACGCCGACGATGCCGATCTCGTCGGATTCGATCAGGCGGACTCGGCAGACGTTGGGCTTCAGCACGCCGACCAGGGCCGCCGCGGTCATCCATCCGGCGGTCCCGCCGCCGACGATGACGACGTCGAGGGGCCGGGACATCTAAGCGCCCCCGAAGCCGGACGGCCGGAACGAACTCGCTGACACGGCACTGCCCCCAAGGCGCCCACTACGCGCAACGCTGCGAAGCTTCGATCGGCGCAGAAGTGTTGTCAAAGGGAACTGAAAGACGAACGCGCCGCCGGAGACCGACGACGCGTTCCTGTTCGGGACCAGCTCAGTACTTGAAGCGTATTCCGACGACGACGCGACGGTCGTTGCGGAACCAACCATTCGGCTTCAACAACCCGCCGTCGGCCGAGTCGGTGACCTGCTGGTGCAGCTTCGTCTCGGTGTTGAGAAGGTTGCTGCCCTGGAAGTTCAGCTCGATGTTGTCGTTGACGCGATAACGCAGCGAGGCGTCCAAATAACCGGCGTCTTCCGACCAGATCGGCAGGTAGACGCAGCAGTCGACCCCCGTGACCAGGTACTCCGAGCGCCAGTTGTAGGCGAGCCGGGCCGCCCACGGACCCTTCTCGTACATGCCCACCAGGTTGTAGGCGTGCTCCGACAGGCCCTCGAGCTTGTCGACCTGGATGGCGGTGCCGCTGCTGCCCGGCTGCGGCGTGGCGCCCGAGCCGCCGCCCGACGCCGGCTTCAGGTTGGCGTTCGAGATGCCCTGGTTGTCGACGTAGGTGTAGTTGGCCTGGACGCCCAGGCCGTCGAACGGCGCGGGAAGGAAGTCGAAGAACCGCTGATAGGCGACTTCGAAGCCCTGCATCTCGGCCCCGTCGCCGTTCATGGGCCCGCGCGTCCGAACCGTCCGGGTGACGCCGTTGAGCGTGATCTCCTGCTCGTAGGAGCCGTACTGAATGTAGTCGTTGAACTTCTTGTAGAACAGCGCGATCGAGAACGACCCGACGTCGTTGAAGTAGTGCTCGAGCGAGATGTCGAACTGGTCCGCGGTGGTGGGCGCGAGGTAGGGGTTGTAAGCCTCGGCGGTGTAGGTCGGCGCCACGCCCACGATGTTCCCGCCGCTGTCCTTGATCCAGCGCGGGTCGGTGGCGTCGGTCACCGGCGGCGTCGACTTGTTCACGTCGACGTAGTTCTTCAGCAGCCCGATGTCGGGCCGCGCCATGGCGCGCGAAGCCGCGAAGCGCAGCACCCAGTCGTCGGTCAGGTCGAGCTTCAGGTTGAAGCTGGGCAGCCAGTGCTCGTGCTTCACGTCGACCGTCGTCGCCCCCCCGCCGCCGGCGGCGGCGAAAGCGATGTCGTCCGCGGACAGATAGCAGCCCAACGAACCCGGCACCGGCGACGGCGGCGGCAGCGCGACGCAGGTCGTGTCCGACGCGGTGTAGGGCGTCGGCGAGTTGATCGACCCGGTGCTGACGTTGTTGGTCTCGACGTAGCGCACGCCGATGTTGCCCGACACCCCGAGGCCGCCCCAGCGCGCGTCCGGCCCGCCGAACTTCAGCATGGCGTAGGCCGCCTTGGTGGTCTCCTCCACGTCGTTCAGTTCGGAGGCGCGGAAGCAGCCCTCGACCTCGCCCGCACGGGTGCAGATCGGCGCCCACTGGTCCTGGCCGACGCCGAGATTGGCGAAGCTCAGCGCGTCCGCCCCGTGGGCGGCCAGCGCGTCCATGTTGAAGAACACGATGTCACGGGGCGAACCGCCGAAGAAGTCGCCGCCGCCGAACCTGCGGACCTCGTAAAGACCGGTCGGATAGCCGCCGAACGAGCCGTTGGGCGTGTGCTGGTCGATGTTGAAGAACTGATACTGGCCCGAACCCAGGTTCCAGAGGTTGACGATGTTGGCCCAGTTGAAGTTCGAGTAACGCACCGTCTGCTCGCGATTGGCGTAGCGCACGCCGACCTTCAGCGAGTCCAGCCAAGTCGTGTCGAACAGATACTGAGCGTCCGCCCGGACCGAGAGCTGGTCGCCCTCGCTGTCCTCGCGGTGGTCCATCGCGTGATTGTAGCGATAGTTGTTCGGGTTGCTCAGGCCGCCCGGCGACAGGCTGATGTTGGTCGGGTCCAGCCACTCGACCCGCGGCCGCTCGCCGGTGGCGTCGAGCGAGAGGTTGGCGAAGGAATACTGGCCGACCTCGATGTCGTAGGAGTCGACCTCGGAGTGGATCTTCTGCAGGTCGAAGTTCAGCTTCAGCCGATCGCTGACGTTCCACTTTAGATTGACCGAAGCGTCCTCGGTCATGTTGCGGGTGTCGGCGAAGCGGGTGACCGCGTTGAGGTCAGGCCCGCGCACCGGGTCCGCGCAGGTCGCCTGCCAGTTGTAGCAGGGGTGCAGCATCGGCTGGCCCAACGAGTTGAGCGCGATCTGCGACGACATGCTCTCGTCCACGCCCCACCAGCCGGTGTCGGTCTGCTGCTGGGTCATGACGCCGGTCATGAAGTTGCCGGCCGAGTCGAAGGTGAAGGCCGGCGAGCCGGCCGGCGGCCGCGGCGCCCACTGCGGGCGACCGCTGCTCGGCGTCACGACGTTCGAATAGACCCAGTCCACCGGCAGGGCGAACATGTCGATCGGGTAGCTGATGACCCCGCGCTCGCGCCACTCGTTTTCGTAGGTGGAGCGGTTGTACTGGCCGGTCAGCAGGAACTTGTGCTCCGGATCCTGCCACTGGGCCGCGAGGGCCGCGCCGTTGCGGGTCCGGTCGTATTCGGTGTCGCGGTAGCCCACGCTCGAGGGGATATACTTCAGGCCCGGACCGTAGAGATCCTGCAGGATCGCCATGCGGCCGTACTGGATGCCCTGGGTTTCGTTCTGCACGTTCGAATAGGCGATGTTGGCCATCACGCCGACGTCGCCGATGCTGGTGCTCCACCGGTCGCTGTAGATGCCCACCGCCTCGGGCGTGTACTTCTCCGACACGTCGCCGTAGTTCATGGCCAGCGAGCCGCCGACCACCCGGCCGCTCGCGTCGAACGGCACGCGCGTGCGCAGGTTGACCGTGCCGGCGATGCCGCCCTCGATCATGTCCGCCGTCTGGTTCTTGTAGGTGTCCACCCCGGCCATCAGCTCGGGCGTGACGTCGCCCCAGCCCAGGCCGCGCGAGGAGTTCGCGCTGAAGCTGTCGCGGCCGTTGAACTCGTTGCGCACCTGCGGCAGGCCGCGCACGATCACGCCCGAGGGCTCGGCCGAGAAGTGCGAGGTGTCGTCGGTGGCCGAGAAGCGGTTGACGGTGACCCCGGGCACCCGCTGCAGCGCCTCGGCGACCGACTTGTCGGGGAAGGCGCCGATGTCGGTGGCGGTGATGGAGTCCACCACCGTGTCGGCGTCCCGCTTGATCTGCTGGGAGGTCTTCAGCGACTGGCGCACGCCGGTCACCACCACCTCGTCGACCTCGGCGGCTTGGTCGCCGCCGGCGTCCTGGGCCAGCGCCGGAACGGCCAGGCCGACCACGACCGCGAGCACGGCGACCGAGACGCCGGAACGCAACGCGCGGCGCAACACCACGTCGTTTGACGTATTCATTCGACTTCCTCCCCACGAGCCGACGCCTCTTCAGGGCGCCGTTCCCAAGTCTTCACGTCCGAGCGTGTTGCTTATTTGCTTTGCAAATGGACTAGCGGATCACTTGACGCCGCCCGCGGCGGAATGCGTCCCCCGCGCCTTCCCACGCGGCCAGCCGGACCGGCCTGGGCCGATGACAGCGCTGTCAATTCGATCCGTCGCCCTGCGCCCCCACACTCCCCGTCAACCGGCGTTATGCGAGACTTTGATCGCCACTGCAAAGCTATTCCGCCGCCGGAGTAAAATTTCGAGGCCAAGCCGGCCCGACGTGGCATTTCCATCACGCCGCCGGCCAGCCCCGCGATCTCGGGCGACCATTCGCCTGGCCTGACCGAGTCATCGGCGAGACCCGAGCATGCGTTGACTTGCAAAGACTGTTGAGACCTAGTTCCGGCGACGACGGCGCGCAGACGCCGGCCGGCGTCGACTTCGGGGAGCCTTCCATGAACCGCCGGATCCTTCTCGCCGCCGCCGCGGCCCTGCCCTTCCTCGCCGTCGGCCCGGCGCCGGCCGCCGCCGGCTCGCGCGCCTGCGTCGACTCGCCGGACACGGCGTTGAGAGTCTGCATCGCCGTCGACGCCCGCGGACCGTCCTATCAAGTCGTCCGCAACGGGCGGGAAGTCATCCGGCGCTCCGCTCTGGGATTGAGCCTGGAGGGGGACGGCCCGGCGCAAGTAAACCGAATCGAGCGGATCGAGCGCGCCTACGCCGACCAGACCTGGGAGCAGCCCTGGGGCGAACAGCGGCTGGTCCGCGATCGGCACAACGAGATGCGGGTGCGCCTGGCCGGGCCGGCCGGCGCGCGGCCGTACGAGGTGGTGGTGCGCGCCTTCGACGACGGTTTCGGCTTCCGCTACGACGTCCCGGCGGCCGGTCCGGTCGAGGTCCTGGACGAAGCCACCGAGTTCAACTTCGCCGGCCGCTACGACGCTTGGTGGTATCCCGCCCGCGAGCGCGAGCGCGACGAGTACCTCTACACGCGCACCGATCTCGACGCCGTCAGCCTGGCCGAAACGCCCTTCACCCTGCAGGGCGAGGGCCTTTATCTGTCGGTTCACGAGGCCGCGCTGGTCGATTACGCCAGCATGAACCTGCGGCGAACCGGTCCCGGCGCCTTCAAGGCCGACCTGATGCCCTGGTCGGACGGGGTGCGGGTGCGCCGCGACGGCGCGTTCGTCACCCCCTGGCGGGTGGTGCTGGTCGGCGAGAGCGCCGGCGCGCTGGCGGACTCGCGCCTGGTGCTGAACCTGAACGAACCCAACCGGCTGGGCGACGTCTCCTGGGTGAAGCCGACCAAGTACGTCGGCGTCTGGTGGGAGATGCACCTGAACCGCTCGACCTGGGGCGGCGGCCCCACCCACGGCGCCACCACCGCCAACGTGCGCCGCTATATCGATTTCGCGGCCGAGAACGGCTTCGGCGGCGTGCTGGCCGAGGGCTGGAACACCGGCTGGGACGGCGACTGGATCGCCAACGGCGACAAGTTCAGCTTCACTCAGGCGCACCCCGACTTCGACCTGGCCGGGCTGGCCGACTACGCCAGGCAGCGCGGGGTTGGGCTGATCGGTCATCACGAGACCGGCGGGGCGGTCGAGAACTACGAGCGCCAGCTGGACGCCGCTCTGGACCTTTACGCGGGCGCGGGCGTGCGGGCGGTGAAAACCGGGTACGTCAAGCCGAACGGGACCATCGTGCACCCCGGTCCGGACGGCGCGACGCAGAGCGAATGGTTCGCCGGCCAGTACATGGTGCGCCACCACCAGAAGGTGGCCGAAGCCGCCGCGGCCCGGCACATCTCGATCGACGCCCACGAACCGGTGAAGGACACCGGACTTCGCCGCACCTGGCCCAACCTGGTCAGCCGCGAGGGCGCGCGCGGCCAGGAGTTCAACGCTTGGGGGCGGCCGACCAACCCGCCGGAGCACGTGACCATCCTGCCGTTCACGCGCCTTCTGGCCGGCCCGATGGACTACACCCCGGGAATCTTCGACCTGACGTTCGGCAAGGCCAAGGTCGAGGAACGGGTGCAGTCCACCCTGGCCACCCAGCTGGCGCTCTACGTGGTGATCTACAGCCCGGTGCAGATGGCCGCCGACCTGCCCGAGAACTACGCCGCCCGCCCGGACGCCTTCCAATTCATCCGCGACGTGCCGGTCGACTGGGAGACCTCGAAGACCCTGGCCGGCGAGATCGGCGACTACGTCGTCGTCGCCCGCCGGCAGCGCGGCGGGGCCGACTGGTTCCTGGGCGCGGTGACCGACGAGACCGCCCGCAGGGTGCCGGTCACGCTCGACTTCCTCGAGCCCGGCCGACGCTACGAGGCGCAGATCTACCGGGACGGCCCGGGCGCGGACTACGTCAGCAATCCCTACGCGTTCGAGACGGCGCGCCGCGTGGTGACCGCTCACGACCGCCTGGAACTGGCGCTGGCTCCGGGCGGCGGACAGGCGATCCGCTTCCGCGCCCTGGACTGACGCAGCGCTGGCGCGAGGATCGATCCCGAGGGCGGGCGACAACGACAGCGACAAGCACGAGTCCACGGCCCGCGCCACAGTCGCGGCGTCGAGGCGGCGCTCGCCGGATGCACCGACGCCCAGGGCGCAGTTCTCCTCGGCCAAGCCGACCCGCGGAGCTTTGTGCAGTACCGACGCCAAGCTCTGGAATGAAGGTCCTGGAGCAGTGGTTCAGCTATCGCCGGCTCGACCGCAGCCGGCCCATGATAGGCGACCGGCGCCCACCGTCTGACCTGGGCCTGATCCAACCGGAAGGGTGGCTCGCCGACTACACCATGGAGCTCTTCAATGTCCTGCACGTGCTTGGCCGCCTCGTTCTCCTAGAACCTGCTCAGGCGGATTTGCCGGCGCAGATCGTAGCGAGCCCGCTCCTCAGCGAAGCGCAATTGTCGGCCGCCGGCGTCCGATTGCCTGGAACAGAAGCTCGACGAGGCTTCCGGAACGCTCGCTGCCAGCGGCTGGCCGCGTTCGACGCCTTATTTGGTCGAGAGTCTGCCGACACACCGCTGATGGTTATCGCCAGCGCCCAAACCTGCTCGTGTTGGCGCAGCGAGGAGCTTTGCGCCAAGGCACCGGGCCACCCGCGCGTTCATGGTACGTTCCGCAGATGCGCATAACGCGCGTTCCCAGAATCCCGTCCCGCCGGCACTCGGCTTAGCGCGGCTCAGATCTCCAGTTCGCGCGGCAGCCTGGCGACCACGCGGGCCAGCAGTTCGGACTCGTCGTAGCCCAGCGCGCGCGAGACGGCGCAGAACTCCAGCACGTCGAGGCGGCGGCCGCGGCGTTCGACCTTGGCGATGAAGGACTTCACCTTGGCGAGCCGCGACGCCAGCTCGGCCTGGCTGACCTTCTTGGCGCGCCTTGCGGCGACCAGGTCCTCGATGAGGAGGCGGTAGGCGTCGGTGAATACGGACTTGGGCATGGGGAGGTGCTCAGCGCCGGACGTCGAGGCCGCCGCCGGCGAGGAGCGCCTCGACCTCGGCGGCGCCGACCAGATTGAAATCGCCGGGGACGGCGTGCTTCAGGCAGCCGGCCGCCACCCCGAAGTCGAGGGCGGCGCGATCGTCCATCCCCGACAGCAGGCCGTGCATCAGGCCGGCCGCGAAGGCGTCGCCGCCGCCGATGCGGTCGACCACGCCGGTCAGGTGGAAGGATCCGGTACGCACCTCCCCGCCCCCGCGGGTGAACATGACGCCCGACAGCTCGTGGTGGTCGACGCCGTGGGTGGTCCGGAAGGTCGAGGCCATGCGCCGCAGATGCGGGAAGGCGTCGAAGGCGGCCTCGGCGGCGGCTCTCCGGCGCGCGGCCGGGTCCTCGTCGGTGAAGGCGCGGCCCAGCACCAGCGCGATGTCGCGGTCGTCGACGAAGGCGAGGTCGGCGCCCGACATCAGCTCCTTCAGCACCGCCGGCCCGTCGCCCTTCCACGCGGCCCAGAGCTTGGCGCGGTAGTTGCCGTCGAAGGAGACCTTCACGCCCTGCCGCCGCGCGGCCGCCACGGCGTTCAGCGCCCCGGCGGCGGCGTTGGGGCCGACCGCCGGCGTCACGCCCGACAGGTGCAGCCACTGCACGCCGGCCAGCTCGCGGTCCCAGTCGATCAGGTCGGCCGGCGCTTCCGCGAAGGCGGAGCCGGCTCGGTCGTAGGTGATCTCGGCCGGGCGCAGCACCGCGCCGGCCTGCAGGAAGTAGAGGCCCATGCGCCCGTCGGCGAAGCGCAGGCCCGAGACGTCCACGCCATAGCGGCGCAGCTCGTCTACGGCCGCGCGGCCGAGCGCGTTAGCGGGCAGGACGCTGGCGACGCCGGCCCGGTGGCCGAAGCGGGCCAGGGACACCGCCAGGTTCGTCTCCGCTCCCCCGAAGCAGACCTCCAGCCGCTTGGACTGCAGCAGCATCTCGGCTCCCGGCGCGGTCAGCCGTACCAACACTTCCCCGAAGCAGACGACGTCGCGGATCACGCAAAACTCCTGGGATGAAAAAGGGCGACGGCTCGCGCCGCCGCCCGAGGAGACCTCCTGCAAGGAAGCGTCAGGAGAAGAGCAGGCCGCCGTTGATGTCGAGGTTGGCGCCGTTGATGAACGAGGCCCCGTCGGAGGCCAGGTAGCTGACCAGGGCGGCCACTTCCTCGGCCTGCCCCTCGCGGCGCAGCGGCGTCGCGGCGGCCACCGCCTTGCGGACCTCGTCCTTGGAGAAGGTGTCGTGGAAGGTGGTGCTGATCATCCCCGGGCAGACCGAGTTCACGCGCACGCCCCTGGGCCCCAGCTCCTTGGCCATGGCGCGGGTGAAGGTGATCACCGCGCCCTTGCTGGTCGCGTAGATCGAGGCGCCTGGGCCGCCGCCGTCGCGGCCGGCGATCGAGGCCACGTTGACGATGGCGCCCCCGGCCGGGACGAACGGGGCGACCGCGCGCGTGGCCAGGAAGGTCGATTTCAGGTTCAGGGCCATGACGTGGTCGAAGAAGGCTTCGTCCATGTCGCTCAGGGTCTTTCGCGCGACCAGACCGCCGGCGACGTTGGCCAGCACGTGGATCTCGTCGCCCCAGGCCTGACGGGTCGCGTCGACCAGGGCGTCGACGTCGGCGGCGCGGGTCATGTCGCCCTGGACCAGCAGGCATTCACCGCCGGCCGCGCGCACCATCGACGCCGTCTCTTCGGCCGCGGCGGCCGAGCTCATGTAGTTGATCGCGACCTTGGCGCCTTCCTGCGCCAGCTTGATCGAGACGGCGCGACCGATGTCGCGGCCGCCGCCGGTCACGATCGCGACCTTGCCCTGCAGACTCATGTTCACTCCTTCGGCGCGACTTTGGCGCGCACGGGTTCGACGCGGCCGC
Organism: Caulobacter sp. 17J80-11; assembly: GCF_014349105.1. Taxonomy (GTDB): domain Bacteria; phylum Pseudomonadota; class Alphaproteobacteria; order Caulobacterales; family Caulobacteraceae; genus 17J80-11. The sequence goes on from NZ_JACSJI010000020.1 coordinate 64,542, forward strand.
AGAGCAGCCAGACGGAAAGGATCGACAGCGGCACGATCGCGGCCGCCAGGATGAAGATCGGCGCGTAGGACGCCTGGGTCATGACCGGCACCAGCCAGGTGGTGATCAGCACGCCGGCCACCGCCGCGGCGCCGCTCACCCCGGCCAGGGCCCCGACCGACTTGCCGCCGAACAGGTCGCCCGGCAGAGTCTGGATGTTGTTGATGGCGATCTGGAAGCCGAACAGCACCAGCGCGATGATCAGCACCGCCGTGAGCGGATCCGACGCGCGGGCCGCGTAGATCAGGGCCGGCAGCATGATCGCGCCGCCCAGGGTGATGACCAGCTTGCGGGCCAGGCCGACCGGCATCTTCAGGCGGATCAGCAGGCCCGACAGCCAGCCGCCGAACAGGCTGCCGATCATCGCGCCGACATAAGGCACCCAGCCGAACAGGCCGATTTGCTTGATGTCGAAGCCGAAGGTCTCGGCCAGGTAGATCGGCAGCCAGGAGACGAACAGCCACCAGACCGGGTCGATGAAGAAGCGGGACAGGATCACCCCCCAGCTCTCGCGGTGGCCCAATTGCTGGCGAAGGGTCGGCACGTAAATGTCGACGGCGGGGGCGTCGGCCGCGGCGGTTTCGCCGCCTTCGGCCTCGGCCGGGGCCGCGGCCTGACGCGGCGGCGAACGGTAGAGGGCCAGCCACGGCACGAGCCACAACAGGCCGAGCGCGCCGACCAGCAGGAATGTCGTTTTCCAGCCCAGCGCGCCGTAGAGGACCGCGATCAGTGGCGCCGAGACGATCGCGCCCAGCGCCGCGCCGGCGTTGAAGATGCCCTGGGCGAAGGCCCGCTCGCGGACGGGGAACCACTCGGCGTTGGCCTTGGTCGCGCCCGGCCAGGCGCCGGCCTCGCTGAAGCCCAGACCGGCGCGCGCGCCGACGAACTGCATCAGTCCGGCGGCCACGGCGTGGGCGGCGATCGACGCCGACCAGAAGAAGATCGAGACCGCGAAGCCCAGCTTCGTGCCGATCCAGTCGAAGATCTTGCCGAACGCCGCCTGCCCCAGGGCGTAGGCGACCATGAAGGCGGTGACCAGGAGGGCGTAGTCCTCCTTGCTGGCCCCGATCTCCTCGGAGATCTTCGGCCACATCACCGCCAGCGCGTTGCGGTCGATGTAGTTGACCACCGTCGCGACGGCGATCAGGCCGACGACGCCCCACCTCAAACCAGACGCCTTCAACGCCCCCTCCCCGACTTCAATCGTCGAACCGGCCGTAGAAGCCGGTCCAGCTGTAGCTGCGCTCGCCCGCCTTCACCGTATGGCGGGCGTTCGGGGCCGCGTCCTGGGCGACGCCCAGCGCCAGCCGGCGGCCCTCGCGGGTGGTGATCACGATCACGTCCGCGTCGTCGGACGCGAACCGCTCCAGCTTCGCGATCCGGCTGTGCGAGCCGACCGTGGTCTCGGCCGCGCCGTCGTAGAGGCCGTGCGGCTCCAGCACGCCGACAAAGGTCGCGTCCGCCGCCCCGTCGACCCGCTGGATCAGCACCGGTTCGCGGCGCAGGTTGAAATTCGGGTCGTTCGCGCCGCTCTCGGCCAGCACCGCCGTCGCCCCGGGCTGGGGCAGGAAGCGCCAGGTGTAGAAGCGGTTCTCATGCATCCAGGTCAGTTGCGCGTCGTCCGCGCTCGGCGCGCCGAGCGCGTCGACCCACAGGTGCTGGTAGCCGTTCGCCGTCCCCAGCACCGGCCGCTCGGCAACCTTGGATTGCAGCGGGAAGCCGACCTCGATGATGTGGCCTTGGTAGTGCAGCGGCAGGTCGTAGCGGGCCGGCTGCGGACCGTGGACCTTCAGCAGATCGACGACGATCGGGTGCGCGAACAGGTCCGACTGCAGCAGCGCCTGAGTGCGGGTGAAGACGACGCCGTCGTAGGCGCCCGCCATGCGCGCGCTGGTGATCTGGGTCGGGCCGCCGGCCTCGAAGAAGATCTGCTCCGGCGCGGCCGCCTCGGCGCGTTTGAGCACGCCGTCGAAGTGGGTCGTCTCGTTCACCACCAGGGTGTTGTGGGCCACCGTCTGCTTGGCCCAGCTGGTGTTTTCCGGCAGGTACACTCCGCCGCTCTTGGCTTCGACGTTCAGGAACCGGGCTGAGCCGTAGTCGCGCACGATCTCCTGGCCGTTGTCGAAGAACAGCCAGTTCAGCTTGTCGAAGTGACCGTGCCCCATGCCCTGTGAGGTGTTCTTGGCCACCAGCGCCGTCTGCCGGGGCCCGTCGCCGGTGCGCAGAATGGCCAGCGCGCCCTTCATGCCGTCCGGACCGTCGCGCAGCAGGACCGACGCGAACGGGAACGGCTTCGCCTTGCCAGCCGCGAGGTCGCGCGCCACGCGCAGGCCGTCGGGCGTGAGCACGGTGTGGCCCTGGGTGCGGGCCACCGACAGCAGGCTCGGATCGCCGGTCAGGGCGTAGGCGATGGCCACGCCATGGTGGAGCTCCTCGGTGTCGAGCCCCTTGTCCTTGATGGCGTCGTTGATCGGCAGCAACCGGTCCGCATAGCTCATCTGCACCGTCGTGCGGATCGCCTTCAGCAGGACCCCGTCGCGCCGTTCGAAGATCTTCAATTCCGGCTGGCGACGGTCGATCTCGCGGGCGAACACCACGAAGGGCATCAGCGCGTAGCGCTGGTAGTACGCCCCTTCCTCGTAATAGCCGTCCGGCGAAAACAGTTGGTCGATCTGGCGCAGGAAGCCGGCCTGGCCGTCGCGGTTGAGACCACGCAGCGCCTTGTCGACCAGGACGGAGTCGCCGAGCACGTAGCCGGTCATGCCGACGCCGGCGACCGCCCAGGTGGCGTGGTTGTGGATCCGGTTGAAATTGCGCGGGTTCTCGTCCGACAGGAACCGGGCCATGCGCCGGAACACCTGCTCCTCGATGGTCTTGCGGTCGGCGGGGCTCAGGGTCGGGCGGATCGCCTCGTAGCCCTGAACCGCGTTCACCAGCCAGACCGAGTCGTTCAGGGTCTGCCAGAACAGACGGCCCGCGATTTCGTCGCCCCGCCCGGCCGGGTGCGGCCCCAGCTTCGGATACAGCTCGGCATAGGCCAGCAGCAGCTTGCGCACGTGCTCAGCGTAGGCCGGGTCGCCGGTGAGCCGGTAAAGCTGCCCGGCCTGGTAGATGGTGCGGTAGTTACGCTTGTGCTGCTCGTGCGTGTAGCCGCCGCCCGGGTCCTTGGGGACCGGCACGACCACGCCCTGGCGCATGGCTTCGGCGACGTCGGCCTTGGCCCGCTCCACCTCGGCGGCGAACAGCGGCGCGTCCGTCCAGGCCGCGAACTCGGGCTTCGGAGCGGCGGCGGCCGGGCTCGGCGCGCCGGCGTTCACCGGGGCGGCGCCGCACAGCAGGGCCAGGGCCAGGACGGAGACGAGGGGCGCGCGGGTCATCGGGCGGCCTCGCCGACGACGGTGTTGCCGGAGACGAGGAGCTTCGCCTCGACCTTCTTGCTGGCGTCGGCGACCTTCGGCTCGGGCGTCCGTTCGAAGCGGTTGCCGACGATCCGGGTCGACGGCGCGCCCACCGTGTGCAGCACCTCGATCACCCCGCTGTCCCTGAATTCGTTCTGCTCGATCACCGCCTTCTGGACGCCGTGCAAGTCGATCGCCGCCTGGCTGGTGTTGCGCGGCCCGCGCCCGGAGCCCTCGATCCGGTTGCCGCGCACCAGCACGTCCGGCCCGAAGGTGCTTTCGTCGGTGCCGCCCCGGTAGACGTCGGCGATCTCGCCGGCGACGCCGCGGAAGGCGGTGTCGAGGATTTCGAGGCGCTCGACGTTGTAGAAGCCGAGCTCGTCGGTCTCGGCATCGGCCTTGATCACCGAGCCGGTGACGTTCTCGACCACGCTGTTCTTGAGGACCACGCGCTCAGCGAGCGAGCCTTTCGAGATGGAGACGACGTCGAACGCGCCGTTCACGTCCAGGTCGGCGACGCGAACGCCCTCGATGATCAGGTCGCAACTCGCCAGCAGGCCGCGCGGCGTGGTGCGCACCACCGCGTCGCCGGTGGCGTCCGGCGCCCGCCGGCCGGAGACGGCCAGGTTCTTCAGGTGCAGCGCGCCGCCCTCTTCGATCTGGAACAAGGTCGGACGGGTGAAGGCGATCTCGACCGCCAGCCCCTCGCCCGGCGCGGCGCCGGCGGCCGGGGCCGGCCCCTGCACGGTCAGCGGCCTGGAGACCGCCAGCACTTCCTCGACCACGTACCGTCCAGGAGCCAGCGCCAGGGTGTCGCCCGGCCCGGCTGCGCGGATTGCGGCGGCCAGAGCGCCCTCCTCCGGCCCGACCGGGATCACCCGCCCGGAACCGAGCGCCGCCAGGGCCTGGGTCTTCGGATACCAGTCGACGCCGGTCGCTTCGCGCGCGACGGGCTGCAGGTCGCGCCGGACCCCGACAGCGCCAAGCTTCCGATCGACCGGATAGAGCAGCCCGTTGGCGGCCCGCTCCATGCGGATCTTCGCACGCCGGAAGCCGACGACCAGGGCGGGCGCATCGACCTCGCTCTGCACGTTGCCGTCGAACACGATCCCGTCGACGGCGGCGCGGGCGCGCAGCGGATCGACCCGGTTATCCGAGACCATCAGGTTCTCGACGAAGCGGCTCCCCGCCGGCGGCAGGCTGCGCTCCGCGTCGGCGCCCGCCCCGAACTCCACGCTGGCGGCGTCGACGATGGTGTTGTGCTCGATCACGGCCCCGACCACCTGGTGGTAGCGGTTGATGGGCGAGTTCGGCACGCCGTTCATCACCGCCAGGGCGCTGGCGTTGCTGCCGCCCGCGAGCCCTTCCATGTAGTTGTTGCGCACGGTCTGGTCGCGGTTGATCACCCGCACGCCGCCCGTGTGCGGCTTGCCCCGGCCGAAGAAGACGTTGTTTTCGACCAGGTTGCCGTTGCCGTGCCGCAGGGTCAGCGCCCCGCGCGATTCCACGAAGACGTTGCCGCGGATGACGTTCGAGCCCGACTTGACCGAGATGATCTCGATCTCGCCGTCCGTGCGCTCGAACCAGTTGTCCTCGACCAGGGTGTAGGACGGGCTCAGGGACTGGCCGCTGGTGCCGATGCGGATGGTCTCGCCGCCGTTCGAGCCCAGGTTCGGGCGCGGCCCGAACCAGTTGTGGTCGATGCGGTGGTGGTTCTCCAGCCCGTATTCGGGCTCGCGGATCACCACCAGGGTCGCCCCGAGGTTGGCCTTGCCGACGATCTGGCTGTGATCGAAGCGATTGTGCTCGCCATAGAGCGCGATCCAGTGGTCGGACTCCAGGCGGTTGGGGTTGTTGAAGCGGTCGATGACCACCTCGGTCACCCGCGAGGCCCTGGCGACCTCGCCCGCCTTGCCGCGGAAGGCGATCACTTCGCCGCTCGGGGTCCAGCCGTCGCGGAACACCAGGCCCGACACGACCAGGTTCTCGCCTGCCAGCCGCAGGTTGGACCGGCCGGTGATGAAGACCCGCCCCTTTTGCTCGGCCCTCAGGGTGATCGGCGCCTTGGCGACGCCGTGCCCGCGCAGCAGGATCTCGAAGTCGCGCCATTCGCCGTTGGCCAGCACGATCTCGTCGCCCGGCGCGGCCTGGTCGACCGCGCGCCGGAACTCGTCCTGGGTCCGCACCAGCCGCTCGGCGGCTTCCGCCGCCGTCATCCAGCCGCTCAGCACCACGACCGTCGCGGTGCACAGAATGCGCCTCATGTTCCCCCGCCCGTCCGGAGCCGCTCGGACAGAGCCGGCGACTCTCTTTCGATCAAAGCTTGGCCGGACGCTAGCAGCCGGACCGACCGGATTCAAGCCACATCACGCGATCCGGACTAGTCCACCGGACTAACCAGATGCGAAGACTCGCGCCCGTCCGGTCTGAGACGCCGGCTTGACACGCTCACCCGCAGCGGCACACTGGCAGGCGAACGCCGGGCGTGATGCTGACAGCCCTTACGCCCCGGCGTAGCTTCCGGCCGCGGCTGCGGCCGCAGACTCTTGGGGCCAGGGCTTTGGACGGATCCAACGACATTCAGCGGCGCGCGGGCCAGCCCCGACTGTTTCACGCCGTCGCCGAGCAGATCGCCGCCCTGATCGACGACGGCGTGTTCCCGCCCGGCGCCAAGCTGCCTGGCGAACGCGAGCTCGCCGAACGCTTCGGGGTCAGCCGCGTCACCGTCCGCGAGGCCGCTGTCGCCTTGCAGGCCTCGGGCCGGGTGGACATCCGCGCCGGCTCCGGCGTCTACGTCCGGGACCGCGCCGACGCCCGCCAGGACGGCCTGCCGGAAGTCAGCGCCTTCGAACTCACCGAGGCCCGCTCCCTGTTCGAATCGGAAGCCGCCGCCCTGGCCGCGCCGATCATCTCGGACGAGGATCTCGCCCGGCTGGACGTGCTGGTCGCCGCCATGTCCGGCGAATCGGAGGAGCTGTCGGCCGACGAAGCCGACCGCCAATTCCACCTGCTGATCGCCTCGGCCTCGGGCAACCGCGCCATCATTCACACCATCACCTCGCTCTGGCGCATGCGCACCGAGCTCAGCGAGGTCCAGACCGCCCATGCGTCGGTCTGCGAGAAGGACGCCTCCTCGCGCATCGACGAGCACGCCGCCGTGCTCGACGCCTTGAAACGCAAGGATCCCGTCGGCGCCCGCGCGGCCATGCGCCGCCACTTCAACCGGCTGATCGAGGCCATGCTCGACGCCGAGGAGAAGCGCGCGTTCGACGAACTGCGCCGTAAGGCGACCGAAAGCCGCCAGCGTTTCCTGATCTCCGCGCGGATCGGCTGATCCCGCCGACGGGTGAGCCGTCGCCCCGCGATCCGACTGTCCCCCTGCCCGCGGACGCGCGGAACGCCTTCGGGCGGGCTTCAGAACACATTGAAATGTCGGGAGAACCCTGCACCACCCCAGGTGGACGATCCGGTCGTGTCGCGCCGGACTAGCCACTGGTCAGTCCAAACTTCAGACCGGATCGTATGACCAATTGGTTGACGATGCGGTCCGTTTTGGACAAGCTTGACCGTGAACCCGCGAAAGACGGGCATCCAATTAGGGGGAAATCATGCGCATCGAGCATGCGTCGAATCTCGGCCGGCGCCTGGGCCGCCAAGCGTTGCGTTCAGTGCTTCTGTGTGGGATCGCCGCGACTCCGTTCGTCGCCGGCACGGCGGCGGCCCAGACCGCGCCCGCCGCGAGCGAGCAGGCCGGCGAGGTCGAGGAAGTCGTCGTCACCGGCGTCCGCGCCGCCATCCAGTCGTCGATCCAGCAGAAAAAGAACGCCACCGTCGTTTCCGACGTGCTGGCCGCCGACGACATCGGCGACCTGCCGGCCCTGTCGATCGGCGAGGCGATCGAAACCATCACCGGGGCGGCCACCCACCGCGAGAAGGGCGGCGCTTCGGAGATCGCCGTGCGCGGCCTGGGCCCCTATCTCGGCTCGACCACCTTCAACGGGCGCGAGGCCACCAACGGCAGCGGCGACCGCTCGGTGAACTTCTCCATGTTCCCGTCGGAGCTGATCAACACCGTCGCGATCTACAAGTCGCAGCGCGCGGACTTCGTCGAGGGCGGCGTCGCCGGCATCATCGACATGCAGACCCTGAAGCCGCTCGACTTCGGCAAGCGCCGCATCCAGCTGGAAGGGCGCGGCATTTACCAGGGCTACGACCAGCGTCTGGCCGACGAGAACGGCCTGGGCTGGCGCGGCACCTTCTCCTACGTCGACCAGTTCGACGTCGGGGCTTTGGGCCGGATCGGCCTGTCGGTCGGCGTCCAGAAGGGCAAGAGCAACAACCCCGAGGAGCTGTTCTCCTCGAGCTCGACCTGGTCGGCCTGCAACGCCACCATCGCGGTCGGGACGACGGCGAACTGCACGGAAGTGAGCCCGGGCTCCTACGCCAGCGGCGCGACCCCGGCCGGCACGCCCTTCTACCTGACCACCGGCAGCCGCACCTTCATCCAGTTCAACGAGCACGACGACCGCGAGTCGGTGTTCACCGCCCTGCAGTGGCGTCCGAACGACGACATCTCGGTCAACTTCGATTACCAGCAGTCGACCTACGAGTTCATCGAGGCGCGCCAGCAGCTCAATCTGTCTGAGACCATGCGGGGCTACGGCTCGTCGGCCGTCTACACCGACGAGGGCGTGCTGCAGAAGTACAGCGGCAACAGCACGCTGGAATCCACCCCCCTCTACCGCGACCAGATCGAGCAGTACGAGGGCGGCGGCCTGAACGTCGCCTGGGACGCCACCGACCGGCTGTCCCTGGCGCTGGACTACGGCTGGTCTGACACCTTCCGCTCGCGGATGGACCGGGAGGTGCGCCTGCGGTCCAACGCGACCGACATCTACGGCGTCGCGGTCCCGGGCGTGATCAACGGCCAGCGGGTCGCCTATACGTTCGACGCGACCCAGGGCGACGTGCCGACCATCACCCTGAACCCGCTGTTCGACGTCAACGACGCCGACAACTTCAGCGCCGCGGCCCGCCTGCGCCGGACCGAACAGGTCCGCGAAGACGAGATCACCGCGACCCGACTGGACGGGACCTACCGCCTGGCCGACACTGGTCTCTTGGACGTGAAGTTCGGCGCCCGCCGGTCGGAACACGAGTTCCGCGACATCAACCAGGATCGGCGCGAGTACAACATCACCTCGGCCTCGGCGATCGCCTCGGCCAACCTGGCCTGCCGCCTGCCGCAGTTCCCGCAGTCCGACTTCCTGAGCGACGCCTCGGGCAAGCCGATCACGTCGTGGGCCACCTTCGACTCGATCTGCCTGTTCGAGAACCTGATCGGCACGGCCGATCCGGGCCGCAACGCCGACACCCGCGCGATCGGCAACCGCGACATGACGGAGACGACCACGGCCTTCTACGCCCTGGCCGACTTCGACACCGAACTGGCGGGCATGCCGCTGAGCGGCAATTTCGGCCTGCGCTATGTGAAGACCGAGGTGCAGTCGACCGGCCTGCGCGGCGGGTTCGACGTGATCACCAACCCGGACAGCACCATCCAGCTGGTCTCCAACGGGCAGTTCGACACCCTGACCTTCGACAGCGAGTCCGAGGAGTGGCTGCCCAGCGTCAACCTCGCCCTCGACGTGACCGAAAAGGCCCGCGTGCGCCTGGGCCTGTTCCGCGCCATGTCGCGGCCGGATCCGGAGGACCTGGGGGCCGGGCGGACCATCAACCTGGAAAGCGGCACGTCCTTCGCCACGCCTGAGGACGCGATCCGCAGCGTCACGGCCAACGGCAACCCGGCGATGACGCCGCTGATGTCCTGGAACGCCGACCTGTCGTTCGAGTACTACCTGAACCGCGACTCCATGTTCAGCGCCGCCGTCTTCCTGAAGAAATTCCAGGGCGGCTTCGAGAACGTGGTCGTGAATGATACCTACACCATCGACGGCCAGTCCGTGACGGTGCCGGTGATCGTCACCGAGACCTCGGACGAAGAGAGCGACATCTTCGGCTTCGAGCTGACCGGCGCGCACCGGTTCTCCAACCTGCCCGCGCCGTTCGACGGCCTGGGCGTGAAGGCGAGCTACAGCTACGCCGACTCCAGCTTTGAGACCGAGGATCTGCGTCTGGGCGACCAGACCGACGCGGCTACCGGCGTGGTGACGCCGGGCATCATCGACCCGGTCGACATCTTCGGCCTGTCGAAGCACGTGTTCTCGGGGTCGCTGTACTACGAGATGGGCCCGATCGAGCTGCAGGGCATCGTCAAGTACCGCTCGGGCTACTACCAGCAGTTCGTGGGCGCCGCCGCCCAGAACCGCGTTGTCCGCGAGGCGACGGTGATGGACTTCCGCGCCAGCTACCGCGTCAACGACAACCTGAGCTTCTCGTTCGAAGGGTCGAACCTGAACAACGAGCCGCGCGTCGAGGACATGCCGATCCCCGGCAGCGTTCGCGAAGTGCACCTGTACGGGCCCCGCTACTATCTGGGCGCCCGCTACCGCTTCTGACGTGCCTGCGGCGGCGCTCTGACGGGCGCCGCCGTCCCTTCTCTGGCCGCGACGACGCCACGTCGGCCCCGGCCGGTTCCGCACTCTTCTCTGAGCCTGCTGAGGCGCCCCACGGGGCGCCTCTTTTTTATGCCGCGCCCGCCTCAGATCTCGATTTCGCGGGGCAGCCTGGCGACCACGCGGGCCAGCAGTTCGGACTCGTCGTAGCCGAGCGCGCGCGAGACGGCGCAGAACTCCAGCACGTCGAGGCGGCGGCCGCGGCGTTCGACCTTGGCGATGAAGGACTTCACCTTGGCGAGCCGCGACGCCAGCTCGGCCTGGCTGACCTTCTTGGCGCGCCTTGCGGCGACCAGGTCCTCGATCAGGATGCGGTAGGCGTCGGTGAAAACGGACTTGGGCATGGGGAGTGCTCAGCGCCGGACGTCGAGGCCGCCGCCGGCGAGGAGCGCCTCGACCTCGGCGGCGCCGACCAGATTGAAATCGCCGGGGACGGCGTGCTTCAGGCAACCGGCCGCGACCGCGAAGTCCAGGGCGGCGCGGTCGTCCATGCCCGACAGCAGGCCGTGCATCAGGCCGGCCGCGAAGGCGTCGCCGCCGCCGATGCGGTCGACCACGCCGGGCAGGTGGAAGGATCCGGTTCGCACCTCCCCGCCCCCGCGGGTGAACATGACGCCGGACAGCTCGTGGTGGTCGACGCCGTGGGTGACGCGGAAGGTCGAGGCCATGCGCTGCAGATGCGGGAAGGCCTCGAACGCGGCCTCGGCGGCGGCGCGGCGGCGCGCCGCCGGCTTCGGGCGGGACGCCGGCGCGCGCCAGGGCCGGCGCCGCCGGCAGGGTGCGCGGACGCTCCCTCGGGCCGGCCTCGAACTCGGCGTGCCGGCGGCGGCCGGCCACGTCCTCGACGACGTTGCCGACGATGGCGTGGCAGGCGAAGGCGCGGGGAGGGCCGGCCGACGGCGTCGCCGCGTGTTTCCATGAAAGCCGTCCCTTCCCACTGTCGCGGCGCGGAGACCCGACCGCCCCGCCAGTCACCTTCGGATCGTCCACGACGAGCTGTGGGAAATCGTGCACCTCCGCTACTCGGAGGTGGCGCTCGGTCTCAGAATACGTCACCCGAACTCTCGCGCCGGCCGAAGCGCCTGCTCTCGGACCTGACTCGCTGCGGCCCGTGCGGGGGGCCGCTGGTGATCGGCGGCGCTGAAGGCCGGCTCGTGTGCTCGATCCGGCGCGACCGAGGACCGGCCGGATGCTCCAACGGCCGCGGCTTTAAGTCGGGCCCGATTGAGGAGCGCGTCGTCCGAGCCTTAAAAGGCGTCCTGCTTGAGCCCGCCCTGATCGAGGAGGCGCTGCGCGAGGACAGCAGGTTGATGGCCAAACGCGACGCTGGCACGGCGGCCGAACGGATCCGATTGGCGAACGAGCTTGCGGAGGTGAAGCGGCGCGCGGAACGCCTTGTCGACGGCGTAGCGGACGGCCTGCTGACGGGCGCCGCGGTGAAGGAGCGGCTCGCCACGCTGGAAGCTTCGCGCGCACACCTTGAGACGCGCCTCGCAGAGCTGCGGCCGCCACACGTTGTCGCCCTCCATCCGGACGCGGCGCAGCTGGGGACACTTGGCCCGCGTGCCGGGCGAGCGCCCGGCCGTTTCCATTTCTGTCCGCTATGGCTCAGGCCGCCGCGTGCAGCAGGGGATCGGACATCGCGCGGCGGATCAGCTCCGCCTGCCGCTGCTCGCGGGCCATGTGCCCGAAAGCCGCTGGAGCAGCGCGATGTCGCCTGCTTCATGGACGCCGCCCCCCCCTCCGTTCGGAGGGGACGCGCAGGCGCATGCGGCGGCCGTTTCAGCCCATTGGCGGCCCCGTTTGCGTCAGCCGGGCCCGGAAACGCGAACAGCCCCGCTTATGAGGCGGGGCTGTTCGGGAAGTTTGGGTGCG
>NZ_JACSJI010000021.1 GCF_014349105.1 Caulobacter sp. 17J80-11
CGCCCAGGCGGGACAGCGGCCGGCGGCGGGGCAGCGCCCGGCGGCGGGCGGGGCCGGCGGCCAGATCAACCGCGGCGGCGACCGCTACGCCGGCGGCGACCGCAACCGCGTCCAGGGCGGCGACCGCTACCAGGGCGGCAACCGCACCAACGTCGACCGCGACCGCGTGCGCAACGGCGACGTCAACATCGGCAACGACATCGACGTCGACGTCGACGGCGGCTGGGACAACGACTGGGGCTGGGGCGGCGGCTGGTACGGCCACCCCGTGGCCGCCGGCGTGGCCTACGGCACGGCCGCGGCCGTCACCGCCGCGGCCATCGGCTCGGTGGTCTATTCGGTGCCGCCGTCCTGCCAGTCCATCTACTACACCGGCATCAGCTACTCGTACTGCAACGGCACCTGGTACCAGCCGCAGTATTACGGCAGCTCGGTCCAGTACACGGTGGTGAACCCGCCCTACTAAGCGCCCCAACCCGGCGCTCAGGCGCGCCCCGACCGCGAGGGATCGACGATGAAACTCAGGCTCTGCGCGACCGCCGCGATCGCCGCCCTGTGGCTGGCCGGATGCGCCACGGGCGGCGACCCCGCTCCCGAGGTGAAGGTGCTGGCCGCCGACTCCACCGGAGTCACCCCTGGCGCGGCCTACGCCTGGAAGAACGTCTCCGACGAAATGGCGGCGGCGCGCGATCCGCGCATCGACACGCCCGAGCTGCAGAAACGCATGCGCGCGGCGCTCGACAAGGCGCTGACCGAAAAGGGCTACACCCACGCCTCGGCGAACTCCGACGCCCAGCTGGAGATCGCCTACCGCATCGGCGTGATGCAGGGCTTCGTCCCCGGTCAGACCGTCTCGCGCGTCACCGGCAGCGCCGGCTTCGGCGGCCCCGGCGGCGTCAACTGCGGCCCTGGCGGCTGCGACGCCCCCGGCTGGGCGTGGGGGGCCTACGGCGCGCCGACCACGACCCTGGCCTCGACCACCTACACGTCGGGCTCGCTGATGGTGGACGTCTACGACCGCCCGACCGGCCGCCTGGTCTGGCAGGCGCTGTACACCGCCCCGGTGTTCGGCAAGGAGGACGGCACCCAGGAGGCGCTGGACCGGGTGGCGGAGCGGATTCTCAAGGATCTTCCCGGCAACGCCCTGCCCTAGCTGCGCCGATACATCCACACCAGGCAGGTCACCCCGCCGACCAGCACGGCCAGAGCGATGATCCACGCCGCCCGCGTCAGCGGCCGATACTCGCCGGTGTCGATCCCGTGGCGGACCTGGGCGTAACGGACGGCGGCGCCGAGGATCAGCACCATGCCGGCCCCGACCATGCCGACCCCGACGTGCTCCGCCGGCAGGGTCAGAATGGCGTGCAGCCCCGCCGCGCGGCGCACGGCGCCGAGCTCGGCGGCGAACCGGTTCAGCACCAGGCCGAACGACATCAACGTCACCGAGGTGCGCAGCCAGGCCAGGTAGGTGCGCTCGTTGGCCATGTGCTCGGAAACGTGCCGCGTCCGGGCCGGCTGCTCCTTCCCGCCTTCGCCCGCCTCGGTCACGGCCACGCCCTCGTTGCGACACTCGCCGCCGGGCATAGGCGCGCCGCCCACGCACGCCAATCAGGGTTTCCCCGGCGTGGGCGCAGGCGCGCCCTGAGCGAGCGCCGGCCGAAACGGAACCCGGACCCGCCCCCACAGCTTCTCAGACCAACCAGAGTGCTCTTAAGCACTAATACCGATCACGGCCGGTTGTTCTGCGCTTATCGGAGACCGTACGCATGGCCGACACGGGTATTGAAGGCCACAAGCTTTACCGAAGAACTGTAAAGCCTCGCGACTCGAGTTCTCAACGTCAGGGCGCCGCCCCCACAGCGAAGCCGGAGCGGCGGCGGACGTCCTCCCTCACCCATGCGACCACGGTGGTGGAAGAGCTGACCCCGGTGCACGAAAGCTACTGGACCCTGGTTCCGGAAGCCCTGTTCACGGTGCGGGTCACGCCGGCCGGCGAATTCCTGTTCGGCGGCATCAATCCGGCGCACGAGCGCCTGACCGGGCTGCGCGCGACGGACCTGATCGGGCGCCGTCCCGAGGACTGCCTACCGCCGGCCGCGGCGGCGGCGGTCAGCGAGCGCTACCGCGCCTGCGTCGGCGGCGGCGAAGCGCTGCGCTATGAGGAGACCCTGACCCTGCCCACCGGCGAGCGCACCTGGGAGACCACCCTGGTGCCGATCCGCGACTCCCGTGGCGAAATCGTCCTCCTGCTGGGCTCGGGGCGGGAGATCACCGAGCACGTCCGCACGCGCGAAGCGCTGGCCGAGCGCGAGGCGCGCCTGTCGGCCATGGCCGAGACCGTGCCTGACGTCCTGTTTTCCGCCGACGGGCGCGGGCGCCTGACCTACCTGAACGGGCGTTTCGCCGAGCGGACGGGCATCCCCGTCGAGGCCGCGCTCGGCGACGGCTGGATCGGCGTCGTGCACCCCGACGACCTGGAAGCGGTGCGCGAGGTCTGGCGCGCGGTCCGCGGACCGCTCGCGCCCTTCGAGTACGAGTGCCGGCTGCGCGACACCGGCGGCCGCTGGCGCTGGCACCTGGTGCGCGCGCGCGCCATGCCTGACGGCCAGGGCGGCATGCAGTGGTTCGGCGCGGCCACCGACATCGACCATGTGAAACGCTCGGCCGAGGAACTGGCCCGCCTGAACGGCCAGCTCGAGAGCCTGCTCGCCGGCATATCCGACGGCTACTTCACCCTCGACCACAACGGGCGGGTCACCAGCGCCAACCCTCGGGCCGAACGCTGGTTCGCCGACCCGATCGGCCGGGACTTCATCGGCATCCCCTTCCTGGAACGCTTCGGCCAGTCGAGCGAACTGATCGACGCCGTCGCCCGCGTGCTGGACACCGAGCGGCCCGAACACGGCGAGGTCGCCTCGACCCTGTATCCGGGGCGCTGGATGGAGCTGCATCTCTACCCGCTGGCCGGCGGCGCCAGCGTGTTCTTCCGCGACATCACCGAGGCGCGGCTGCGCCGGCGTGAGCTGGAAGAGACCAAGTGGCTGCTGCAGCGCTCGCTGGACAGCCTGTCGGCGCATGTCGCCATCCTGGACGAGGCCGGCGTGGTGATCGCGGTCAACCGCGCCTGGCGCCGCTTCGCGGAGCGCAACACCGACCGGGTCGGCGGCGCAGGCGTGGGCGTCAGCTATGTCGAGGCCTGCCGGGCCGCGGCGCCGACGTCGACCGACGCGGCCAGGGTGCTGGCCGGGCTGGAGGCCATGCAGGCTGGCCAGCGGAGCAGCTTCTACCACACCTACCGGGTGGAGACCGCGCCGCCTCGCTGGTTCCAGCTGCGCGTCTCCCGCTTCGACCACGACGGCGCGGTGCGCTTCGTGGTCGCCCACGAGGACGTCACCGAGGTCCACCAGGCGCACCTGGCCGTGAACCACCTGACCCGCCAGCTGCTGGCTATCCAGGAGGACGAGCGGCGCAAGATCGCCGCCGAGCTGCACGATTCGACCGGCCAGCACCTGGTCGCCCTCAGCCTGGGGGTCGCCCGGCTGGCCGAGATCGCCGGCCACCTGGACGGGGTCGACCCGATCATCGCCGACGTGCGCGCCTCGCTCGAGGAGGCCCAGAAAGAGCTGCGGGTGTTCAGCTACCTGCTGCATCCGCCGCACCTGGGCGCGGACGGCCTGGGCTACACCTTGCGCCGGTTCGTCGAGGGGTTCTCGCGCCGCTCGGACCTGAAGATCAGCCTGAACGTCTCCAGCGGAGTCGACGGCCTGGACTACCTGATCCAGCGCAACCTGCTGCGGGTGGTCCAGGAGTCGCTGTCCAACGTGCACCGCCACGCCCGCGCGACCCGCGCTTGGCTGACCCTGGAGCTGAAGTCCGACCGCCTGCTGCTCACCGTCGAGGACGACGGCGATGGTTTTCCGCGAGGCCTGGAGGGCGGCCCCGATCTGGGCGTCGGCATTCCCGGCATGACCGCGCGGGTGGCCGAGTGCGGCGGCGCCCTGCACATCGGCAAAGGACGTCGCGGCGCCCTGGTGCGCGCCGTGTTTCCGATTCAACCGGCTCGCGGACTGGCGGAGGACGTCACGGAATGACCAGGTGGTTGCGCACGGCGTAGCGCACCAGGTCGGCGGTCGACGACACGCCCAGCTTGCGCATCGCCGAGGCCCGGTGGGTCTCAACCGTCTTGACGCTGACGTTCAGCAGCCGGCCGATCTGCTTGTTGCTGTTGCCCTCGGCGATCAGTTGCACGACCTCCCGCTCGCGCGGGGTCAGCGAGCCGGTCGGGTTGTGATGCTCGGAGCGTTCGAGGAAGTCCTCCAGCAGCGCCTCCGACACCCGCCAGGAGAAGAATGGCCGGTGCCGCGCCAGGGCCTGGACCGCCGAAACCAGCTGGGTGTCGGCGTCGCTCTTCAGCAGATAGCCGCGCGCGCCGGCCTGCAGCACGTCGCGGATGATGGTCTCGCTGTCGTGCATGGTGAAGATCAGGATCTCGGTGTGCGGCGAGCCGGACCGGATCTTGCGCGTGGCGTCCAGGCCGTTCAGCACCGGCAGCGAGAAGTCCAGGATGGCGACGTCGGGCTTCTTGTCGATCGCCTCGTCGACCGCCACGCCGCCGTCGCAGGCCTCCGCCACGATCTCGTAGCCGGGGCGCGCCTCCAGCACCGCGCGCACGCCGCGCCGGACGACCTCGTGATCATCGGCGATGAGAATGCGCGTCATCAAAGGGGACCTCGGTTCGGCCTCGTGAGAGAAACCAGCCGAGAGCCGATTTGGCTGCTGCTCACGCCGTGGGGTCTTCTCGAACACGTTCAGCCCTCGCCCGCCGACTGCAACCAAAGGCCGTCGCCGCAAAAGACGACCGCCACCATCGACGAGACCACATCGCAGGAGCCCCGGGCATCGGGTGTCCCCCTGACGCAGGCTGGAAGTTCGCCCTAGACGCTAAGGGCCAAGGCGCTCGGGGCCAGGAGGGGGGGCTAGCCGCTGGCGGCGGGCGCTTCCGCGGCGGGGGCCGGCGGCGGGCCGAGTTCGATTTCCAGAGCCGCCGAACGGGTTTCGCAGTCGATCCGCGCCCCACCCTTGGCGAAGGTCGTGGTCGGACCGTCCACCGACAGCATCCCGCCCGCATAGGGTCGACTGCCGCCGTCGGGGATGACGGCGTGCTCGCCGTTGGGGAACCAGACCTCGGTGCCCGCTTCCCCCAGCCGCGCGGCGAAGCGGCGGTCGCCGTCGCAGTCGTACATCGTCCAGCTCACGCCCGGCGGCTCGAGGGCGTCCGGAGGCACCGCCGAAGCCAGTCGCGCCAGCCACCAGCCCGCGGCGGCCAGGACGCCAATCGTAAGCAACCAACGCATGGGCGTGCTCACCAACGCCATACAGGACAAGGATGTGGGGAGCCTCCGGCCCGGTTGTTATCGGGCCGATCCTGAGACGGCGTCAGGGGTTCTCCGGAGCGAACGGCCGGCTGACGAGCGCATTATCCCGGAAGCGCAATTCCCAACGCGCATCGACGGAGGCTGTTTCATGAGCCGGTTTTTTGCGGAGTTCATCGGGACGCTCGCACTCGTACTCTTCGGCTGCGGGGCGGCGGTCCTGGGCGGCGAGGAGGTCGGCCAGCTCGGCATCGCCCTGGCCTTCGGCTTCGCCCTCTTGGCCATGGCCTACGCCATCGGCCCGATCTCGGGATGCCACATCAACCCGGCGGTCAGCCTGGCCATGTTCATCACCGGGCGCATGACCGCGCGGGAGATGAGCCTCTACTGGATCGCCCAGTTCACCGGCGCGCTGGCCGGCGCGGCCCTGGTCGCGGCCATCGCCGGGGGCACCGCGGGCGGCCTGGGCCAGAACGGCTGGGGCCCGGACTACGCCGGCGGCTACTCGCTGGGCGAGGCCTTCCTGTTCGAGACGGTGATGACCGCTCTGTTCGTGATCGTGATCCTGGGCGCCACCAGCGACTGGGCCGTCACCGGCTCGGCGGGTCTGGCGATCGGCCTCTCGCTGGCCGTCATCCACATCGTCGGCATCCACGTGACCGGCGTTTCGGTCAATCCGGCCCGCAGCTTCGGGCCGGCGGTGCTGGTCGGCGGCCAAGCCCTGCAGCAGCTGTGGCTGTTCTTCGTCGCCCCGGCGATCGGCGCTGGCATAGGCGCGGCCCTGTTCCGCTACCGCCTGCTGAGCACCGTGGCCAAGCCGGCGGCCGACCGCATCGACACCACCACCGCCGCCCACCAGGTGTGAGCGGCCGCGCGCCGGAACCGCCCCCGCTCGGCGTCGTTGAGCGATCAGCTTCAGTGACCGCCGGGCCGGGACGGAAAACCAGGTGCGTTGTCTTCGAACCCTTCGCTGGAGCGCCGTGGCGATCGTTCTCGCCGCGGCGCTTTCCGGCTGTCACAAGGGCGAGGAGAAGAGGGCCGAGCCCCGCGCGGTCCTCACCGTCACCGCCGAAGCTGTCCGCAACGAAGCCCTGCCACGGGTGGTCGACGCCTCCGGCACGGTGGCTCCCTGGCGCGAGGTCCCCGTCGCGGCCGAGACCGGCGGCCTGACCGCCGTCGCCGTCAACGCCGACGAAGGCGACTATGTCGGACAGGGCCAGACCCTGGTGAAGCTGAACGACGAGGTGCTGCAGGCCCAGCTGCGCCAGCAGACCGCCGCGGTGGCCAGCGCCCGCGCCCGTCTGGCCGAGGCCGAGGCCAACCTCAAGCGCTCGCGCGAGCTGAACCGCCGCGGCTATCTCAGCGCCGCCGACCTGGACGCCCGCACCGCCGAGCAGGGCACCGCCTCGGCCGACCTCGCCGCGGCGATCGCCTCGCGCGCCGAGACCGCCGCCCGCCTCGACCAGACCGTGATCCGCGCGCCCGTGGCCGGCCTGGTCAGCGCGCGCGCGGTGGTGAAGGGCCAGATCGTCGCCGCCGGGACCGAGCTGTTCCGCGTGGTCCGCGACGGCCGTCTGGAGCTCAACGCCGAGGTGCCGGAGGCCGACCTGGGCTTCGTCCGCCCCGGCCAAGCCGCCCAGGTGAGCGGCGCCCAGGCCGGAACCGTGGCCGGCGCGGTCCGCATCGTCACCCCGCAGGTCGATCCGCAGACCCGGCTCGGCCTGGCCCGCGTCGCCCTGCCCGCCCGCTCGGCCTTCCGCCCGGGCATGTTCGCCCGCGCCCGCATCGACGTGGGCGCCCAGCCGGCCCTGACCGTCCCGCTGGCGGCGGTGGTCTATCGCGAGGACAAGGCCGGCGTGTTCGTAATCGGCGCCGACGAGCGGGCCCGCTTCCGCTCGGTGACCACCGGCGCCCGCGCCGAAGGCCGGGTCGAGATCACCGCCGGGCTCAAGGCCGGCGAGCGCGTGGCGGTCCAGGGCGCGGGCTTCCTGGCCGACGGCGACCGGGTGCGGATCGGCGTCGCCCCGGCTCCGGCGAGGGCCTGATGTTCCGCAACATCTCCGCCGCGGCCATCCGCAACCCGGTGCCGACGGCGCTGCTGTTCATCATCCTGACCATCGCCGGCATCGCCGGCTTCATGACGATGCGGGTGAACAACTTCCCCGACGTCGAATTCCCGGCCGTGTCGGTCACCGCCGCCCAGCCCGGGGCCGCGCCCAACGAACTGGAGACCCAGGTCACCCGCATCATCGAGGACGGCCTGACGGGCCTCAACGGCGTGCGCCACATCCGCTCCACCGTCGGCGACGGGGTCAGCGTCACCACCGTCGAGTTCGAGCTCGGCACCGACCTGGAGCGGGCCACCAACGACGTGCGCAACGCCGTCTCCAGCGTGCGCGCCGACCTGCCGGCCGACGTGCCGGAGCCGACCGTCACCCGCATCGACATTACCGGCTCGCCGCTGATCACCTACGTCGTGCGCGGGCCAGGCATGAACCCCGAACAGCTCAGCTGGTTCGTCGACAACGACGTGTCCAAGGCCCTGCTGGCCATACCCGGCATCGCCCAGGTCACCCGCGAGGGCGGGGTCCAGCGCGAGATCCGCGTCGAGCTGGACGCCGACCGCCTGGCCGCCCAGGGCGTCACGGCCGCGGCCGTCAGCCAGCAGTTGGACCGCTTCAACGCCGACCTGCCGGGCGGGCGCACCACCCTGGCCGGCGAGGAACGGGCGCTGCGCACCCTCGGCGGCGCCCGCAGCGTCGACGAGCTGCGCGAGATGCGCATCGACCTGCCCAACGGGCGCAACGTGCGGCTGGGCGACCTGGGCCGCATCGAAGACGCCTGGACCGAGGCGCGCGGCCGCGCCCGCTTCAACGGCGAGGAGGTGGTCGGCTTCTCCATGCTGCGCACCCGCGACGGCAGCGAGGTCGCCCTCGCCCGCAAGGTGCGCGACGCGGTGAAGGAACTCGACGCCAGGCACAAGGAGGTGACCATCGAGGAGGTCACCTCCACCGTGCAGTTCGTGGAGGAGAGCTACTACGCCTCCATGGAGGCGCTGGGCCTGGGCGCCCTCTTGGCGGTGATCGTGGTCTGGGTGTTCCTGCGCGACTGGCGCGCCACCCTGATCGCGGCGGTGGCCATGCCCATGTCGCTGATCCCGACCTTCGCGGTGCTGGCGCCGCTGAACCAGTCGTTCAACGTGGTCACCCTGCTGGCCCTGTCCCTGACCATCGGCATCCTGGTCGACGACGCCATCGTCGAGATCGAGAACATCGTCCGCCACATGCGCGAGGGCAAAGCGCCCTACCCGGCCGCGCTGGAAGCCGCCGACGAGATCGGCCTGGCGGTGGTCGCGACCACCTTCACCATCGTCGCCGTCTTCGCGCCCGTCGGCTTCATGGGCGGGGTGGTCGGCCAGTTCTTCAAGTCGTTCGCCCTGGCCGCCTGCGTCTCGGTGTTGTTCTCCCTGGTGGTGGCGCGCCTGCTCACCCCCCTGATGGGCGCGTATCTGCTGCGCGCCCATCCCGAGAAGCCCAACCGCGACCCGTTCTGGATGGGCCGGTATCTGAAGGCGCTGCACTGGTCGCTGGGCCACCGCAAGGTGGCCATGGGCGCCGGCATCGCCGTCTTCATCGGCTCGTTGTGCCTGCTGCCGCTGCTGCCCGGCGAGTTCATCCCGGCCGGCGACCAGGGTTACTCGACCGCCTCGGTCGAGCTGCCGCCCGGCGCGACTCTGGAAGAGACCGACAGGGTCGTGCAGACCCTGACCCGGCGCATGCTGGCCCGTCCCGAGGTGACGGCGGTCTACGCCCTGATCGGCTCGGGCCAGGCGGCCACCGGCGGCGGAGGCGGCGGCGGCGGCCTGGCCGACGTGCGCCGCGCCTCGATCACCATGGACCTGGTCGGCCGCCACGACCGCAAGCTGACCCAGCAGCAGATCGAGCGGGAGCTGAGCGAGCAGTCGCGAGACATCCCCGGCGCGCGCATCCGCTTCGGCGCCGACTCGACGCCGAGCATGTCCATCGCCCTGACCAGCGACGACGGCGACGCCCTGGCCCGGGCCGCGCGCAAGGTGGAGACCGAGATGCGGGCCATGCCGGGCCTGACCAACGTGGTCAACTCCGCCGCCCTGGCCCGCCCGGAAATCCTGGTCACGCCCAAATCCGACCAGGCCGCGCGCCTGGGCGTGTCGGCCGCCGACCTGTCCCAGACCGTGCGGGTCTCGACCATCGGCGACGTCGAGCAGGTGCTCCCGAAGTTCACCCTGGGCGACCGCCAGGTGCCGATCCGCGTGCGCCTGAACGACCGCGACCGCGACGACCTCGGCGCGCTGGAGAATCTGCGGGTGCCGACCTCGGCCGGGCCGGCCGTGCCGCTGAGCGCGGTGGCCGACCTGCGCTTCGGCGCCGGGCCGTCCCAGATCGACCGGCTGGACCGCAGCCGCACCGCCACCATCCAGGCCGAGCTGGAAGGCCTGACCCTGGGCGAGGCCAACGCCAAGGTCCACCAACTGCCGGCGCTGAAGAACCTGCCCGCGGGCGTGGAGGAAGAGCCGGCCGGCGACGTCGAGAACCTGAACGAGATGGTCATGGGCTTCGTCTTCGCCATCTCGACCGGCATCCTTCTGATGTACGCCGTGCTGGTGCTGCTGTTCCGCAGCTTCGCCCACCCCTTCACCATCCAGGCCGCCCTGCCGCTCGCCATCGGCGGAGCCTTCGGCCTGCTGCTGCTGACCGGGCGGACCCTGTCCATGCCGGCCCTGATCGGCATCCTCATGCTGATGGGCATCGCCGCGAAGAACTCGATCCTGCTGGTCGAGTACGCCCTGGAGGCCCGCAAGCGCGGCATGGACCGCCACGACGCCCTGATGGACGCCGCCCACAAGCGCGCCCGGCCGATCCTGATGACCACCGTGGCCATGGCCGCCGGCATGCTGCCGGTGGCGCTGGGCCTGGGCGCCGACGTCGAGTTCCGCGCGCCCATGGCGGTGGCCGTGATCGGCGGCCTGATCACCTCCACCTTCCTCAGCCTGCTGTACGTGCCGGTGGTGTTCACCCTGGTCGACGACATCAAGACCCGCTTCGTCGGCTGGTTCGAGCGCCGCTTCGCCGACCAGGGCAAACCGCCGAAACCGCCTTCGCCGGAGGATCGGCTTGCTCAGAACCGTGGTAGCTGAGAGGGTCCCCTCCTCCCCGAACCCGACTCTCAGAGATGCCCGCAAACATCGACGCTCCGCCCCCGTCCGCTTTTGTCCTGATCGGCGCCACCGGCGACCTGGCGCGCCGGATGTTGTGGCCGTCGCTTTACGCGCTGCACGTCGACGGCCTGCTGCCGCCGGACCTGCGCATCATCGGCGCGGCCCGCGCCAAGCACGACACCGAGGAATTCCGCAAGGACGTGGCCAAGGCGATCGAGGCCTCCGCCAACGCCGCGCTTTGCGACACCGACGTGTACCGGCGCTTCGCCGAACGGATCACATACACGCCGGTCGACGTGGCCAGGCCGGAGACCTTCGACGATCTGAAGGCGGTGCTCGGCGACACCCCGGGCGGGGTGATCTACTACATCTCCACCGCGCCGGACCTGTTCGCGCCGGTGTGCGCCGATCTGAAGGCCCGCGGCCTGGTCGACGCCCGCTCCCGCCTGGCGGTCGAGAAGCCCATCGGCAAGGACCTCGCCTCGGCCAGGCAGGTCAACGACGCCATCGCAGCGGCGTTCGACGAGGACCAGGTGTTCCGGGTCGATCACTACCTCGGCAAGGAAACCGTCCAGAACCTGGTCGCCCTGCGCTTCGGCAACTCGATCCTCGAGCCGCTGTGGAACGCCAGCGCCATCGACTCGGTGCAGATCACCATCGCCGAGACCGTCGGCGTGGAGGGCCGGTGGGGCTACTACGACACCGCAGGCGCGCTCCGCGACATGGTGCAGAACCACCTGCTGCAGCTGCTCTGCCTGACGGCCATGGAGCCGCCGGCCAGCTTCACGCCCTCGGCGGTGCGCAACGAGAAGGTGAAGGTGCTGTGGTCGCTCAATCCGATCACCGCCGCCAACGTCGAGGCCGTGACCGTGCCGGGCCAGTACTCCGCCGGCGTCGTCGGCGGCAAGCCGGCCCCAGGCTACCGCGAAGAGGAAGGCGCCAACCAGGACAGCACGACCGAGACCTTCGTCGCCATCCGGGCGGAGATCAACAACTGGCGCTGGGCCGGCGTGCCGTTCTACCTGCGCACCGGCAAGCGCATGCAGCAGCGTCTCACCGAGATCGTGGTGCAGTTCAAGCCGGTGCCCTACTCGATCTTCACCGACGAGCTGTCGCCCCAGCTGAAGCCGAACCGCCTGGTCATCCGGCTGCAGCCGGAAGAGACCGTGACCCTGACCATGATGAACAAGCAGCCGGGTCTGGAGGGCATGAAGCTCAAGCCCGTGGCGCTGAACCTGTCGCTGGCCGAGGCCTTCTCGCGCGAGCGGCGGCGCATCGCCTACGAGCGCCTGCTGCTGGACATCCTGCGCGGCAACTCCTCGCTGTTCGTGCGCCGCGACGAGATCGAGGCCGCCTGGGCGTGGATCGACGGCATCCTCGAGGGCTGGCGCGCCCATGGCGTCACCCCCAAACCCTATCCCGCCGGCAGCTGGGGCCCGACCGCGGCCCTGGTGCTGCCGGCCAAGGACGGTCGAGCCTGGGCGGAGGAGCCATGATCCCTGTCTGGACGGTGCGCAGCGATCGCGAAGCCCTGGCCGAGACCGTGGCCGAGTCCGTCGCCCACACCCTGCTGGAAGCCATCGAGCGGCGCGGCCGAGCCTTCGTCGCCTTCGCCGGCGGCTCGACTCCGGCCCCCGCCTACGCGCGGCTGGTCGAGCATCCGAGGCTGGACTGGGGCAAGGTGGTGGTCACCCTGACCGACGAGCGCATCGCGCCCGCGGGCCATCCGGCCCGCAACGAGGGCCTGCTGGAGCCCTTCCGGTCCAAGGGCGCGAACTTCGTGCCGCTGGAAGACGAAGCGGCGATCGCCAAGATGCCGGAGTTCGACTCCGTGCTGCTGGGCATGGGCGCGGACGGCCACACCGCCTCGCTGTTCCCCGGCGCGGACGAGCTGGAGGCCGCCATGGACCCGCACGGCCAGCGGGCGGTGCTGCGGATCACCCCGGCCGAATTGCCCCCCGAGGCGCCGTTCGCTCGCCTGACCCTGACCGTCCCGCGGCTGGCGCGCACGCGCTGCTGCAACATCATGATCACCGGCGAGGCCAAGAAGGCCATCGCCGAGGACGCCGTCAAAAACGGCGACCCGTGCGATCCTCCGATCCGTGGCGTATTGCACGCCCTTCCCGTACGCCCCGAATTCTTCTGGAGCCCGTAGTGCCGCTTCATCCCGTCCTGGCCGAAGTCACCGCCCGTATCGAGGCGCGCAGCCGCGGCCGCCGCGCCGAGTACGAGGCGCGCATGCAGGCGGCGCGACGCGACACGCCCGCGCGCACGCGCCTGGCCTGCTCCAACCTCGCCCACGTTTTCGCCGCTTCCGGGGAGGACAAGCCGGAGCTGAAGGCCCCGGTCTGGCCGAACCTCGGCGTGGTCACCGCGTACAACGACATGCTCTCGGCCCATCAGCCGTACGAGCACTATCCCGAGATCATCCGCCACGCCGCACGCTCGGCCGGCGCGGTGGCCCAGGTGGCCGGCGGCGTGCCGGCCATGTGCGACGGCGTCACCCAGGGCTACGAGGGCATGGAGCTGTCGCTGTTCAGCCGCGACGCCATCGCGCTGGGCACAGGCGTGGCGCTCAGCCACGACGCCTTCGACGGCGTGCTGCTGCTGGGCATCTGCGACAAGATCGTGCCGGGCCTGTTCATGGGCGCGGCGCCCTTCGGCCACCTGCCGATCGTGTTCGTGCCCGGCGGCCCCATGCCGTCCGGCATCCCCAACGCCGAGAAGGCCAAGGTCCGCCAGCGCTACGCCGAAGGCCTGGCCACGCGCACCGAACTGCTGGAGGTGGAGTCCGCCTCCTACCACTCGGCCGGCACCTGCACCTTCTACGGCACCGCCAACACCAACCAGATGTGCATGGAGGCCATGGGCCTGCATGTCCCGGGCGCGGCCTTCGTCAATCCGAACACGCC
This sequence comes from Caulobacter sp. 17J80-11, assembly GCF_014349105.1. Taxonomy (GTDB): domain Bacteria; phylum Pseudomonadota; class Alphaproteobacteria; order Caulobacterales; family Caulobacteraceae; genus 17J80-11. Next base: position 13,482 of record NZ_JACSJI010000021.1, read on the forward strand.
GCTGCGCAAGGCCCTGACCGAGGCGGCCACCGTGCGCGCGGCCAAGACCACCGCGCTGGGAGCCGACCACCGGCCGTTCTGGGAGGTCGCGACCGCCAAGGCCCTGGTCAACGCCGTGGTCGGCCTGTGCGCCACCGGCGGCTCGACCAACCACACCCTGCACCTGGTCGCCATGGCCCGCGCCGTCGGTGTCGAGCTGCACTGGGAGGACTTCGCCGACCTGTCGGCCGTGGTGCCGCTGCTGGCGCGGGTCTATCCGAACGGCTCGGCCGACGTGAACCACTTCCACGCCGCCGGCGGCATGGGCTTCGTCATGCGCGAGCTGCTCGACGCCGGCCTGATGCACGACGACGTCAAGACCATCTGGGGCGAAGGCCTGCGCAATCACGCCAAGGAGCCGGCGCTCCGCGACGGCCAGCTGGTCTTCCTTGAGCCGCCCGCGACCTCGCTCGACCTCGACGTCCTGCGTCCGGTCTCCGACCCGTTCTCGCCGGAAGGCGGCCTGCGGCTGCTGGCCGGCAACCTGGGGCGCGGCGTGGTGAAGGTCTCGGCCGTGAAGCCGGACCACTGGACCATCGAGGCGCCGGCGCGGGTGTTCACCAGCCAGGCCGCGCTGGAGGCCGCCTTCAAGGCCGGCGAGCTGGACCGCGACTTCGTCGCCGTCCTGCCGTTCCAGGGCCCGCGCGCCATCGGCATGCCCGAGCTGCACAAGCTGACCCCGGTGCTGGGCGCCCTGCAGGACCGCGGCCATCGCGTGGCCCTGGTCACCGACGGGCGCATGTCCGGCGCCTCGGGCAAGGTGCTGTCGGCCATCCATGTCACGCCCGAAGCCGAGGACGGCGGCCCGATCGGCCGCGTGCGCGACGGCGATGTCGTGCGAGTCGACGCCGAGGCCGGCCTGATCGAAGTGAAAGTCCCCGACGCGGAGCTGATGGCCCGCCCGGTGGTCGAGGCCGACCTCAGCCCCCACCAGCACGGCGTCGGCCGCGAGCTGTTCGCCCTGTTCCGGCGCAACGTCGGCACGGCGGACACGGGCGCGAGCGTGCTGCTCTAGACCTGAGAACGGCGAGGGCCGACGGCGCGTTAAGCCGCCATGGGCCTTCGCCGTCCCCGTTCGCGCGCCGAACTCTTCGAAGCCTCCGCCCGCTTCGGCTACGCGGCCCGCGGCTTCGTCTATCTCGTCGTCGGTGCCTTCGCCCTGTTCGCGGCCTTCGAGCTGCGCGGCGACGCGGTCGGGACGCACGGGGTTCTGGGCGCCTTCGCCCGCTGGCCGCTGGGCGCGCTCTGGCTGGGAACGGTGGGCGTCGGCCTGTGGGGTTTCACCGCCTGGCGCCTGGCTCAATGCGTGCTGGACGCCGACCGTCGCGGCTCGGACATCAAGGCGCTGGCCGTCCGGGCCGGCCAGGGCCTTAGCGCGGTGATCTACGGCGCCCTCGCCTGGTCCGCCTTCAGCGCCATCGACGGGCTCGAATCGTTCCGTAGCGAGGACGCCGAAACCCGAGAGACCACCGCGCGGATCATGGCCCTGCCGCTCGGAGAACTGATCGTCGCGGGCGTCGCCCTGTTCGTGCTCGCCGCCGGCGTCGCCAATGTCGGCCACGCATTCCGCCATGACTTTCGCGACGACCTTCGCCTCGAAGGCGCGACGGCCCGGCGGGTCGCGCGCCTGGCGAAGGCGGGCTACGCCGCGCGGGGCGGCGCCTTCCTGCTGTTCGGCGGGTTCCTGCTCAGGGCGGCGCTGAACGCCCGAGCGGCCGAGGCGCGCGGCCTTGGCGGCGCGCTGCAGGCCCTGGAGGCCTTGCCCTTCGGCTCCGGGCTGCTGGCGGCGGCGGGGGCCGGGCTCATCGCCTTCGGCCTCTACGGCTTCGTGGAGGCGCGCTTCCGCCGCGTGCGCGCGCCAGACGACCTGCGCCGCTGATCGCTACTGCAGCGGCTTCACCGTCCCGGTCGCCCAGTGGGCGCCGACCACCGCGCCCTTGACGAACGGCAGCAGGGTCAGGGTCACCACGGCCAGGGCCGGCACCACCGTGCCCACCACCAGCACCGGCGAGGCGGTCCACACGAAGTCGAACAGCAGCACCGGCGCGATGAACAGGTGGCCGACGATCAGGATGGTGAAGTAGGGCGGCGCGTCGTCGGCCGGATAACGGCCGTTCTCGTGCCCGCACGCCTCGCAGGTCCCGCGCACCTTCAGATAGCCGGTGAACAGCCGCCCCTCCCCGCAATTCGGGCAGCGGTGCTTGAGGCCGCGCTTCAGGCCGGTGAGCAGGGATCGGGTCATCAACGCCTCGCTGGAGGCCGCCCGAATGGCGCCTACGCGCGCACGGCTCAAGGCGGCCGATCGCCCCGCTTTAATCCCAACCGTCACCGGTGTCAGGAACAATGCTGGCCACCCCCGGTTACGGAGGCCGCAAACGGCGGAGGCGGCCATGTACCTTCCGCGTGGCGTTCTGGACGTAGTGGGGGCCTGGCGCACTGAACCGGGGACGCGGCGGAACGGCCTTCGCGACGCCGCCCTGCCGCTGGCCGGCATCGTCCTGGTGGCGGCGCTCCTGCGCTTCTACTCGGTGACCCAGCCGCTGACCGACGCCTTCAGCTGGCGCGAGGCGAGTACGGCCATGATGGCCGACAACTTCCATCAGCGGAACTGGAACGTCCTGTTTCCCGAAGTCAGCTGGACCGGCCCCGGCCCCAGCTACCAGGGCCGCGAGTTCCAGGTGATCAGCTACATCACCGCCCTCCTCTACGCCGTTTTCGGCTGGCACGACTGGTTCGGCCGCGCGGTGGCGGCCGGCTTCGGCCTGTGGAGCGTGGTCGCCCTGCACAGGCTCGTCGATCGGCTGTTCGGGCGCGCCCAGGCCCACGCCGCGGCCCTGACGCTGGCGCTGATGCCAGGCGCGGTGATGGTCGATTCCTCCTTCCTCCCCGACCCGGCCATGCTGGCCTTCGCCTTGAGCGGGCTCTGGGCCCTGGTCGCCTGGCTGCAGAACGAACGGCCCTGGCAGCTGCCGCTGGCGGCCGCCCTCGTCTCGATGGCCGTGCTGGCCAAACCGCCCGGCGCGGTGGTCCTGGTTCCGGCCGCCTACGCCTGCGCCAGCCTTTTGAGCCGACGCGGCGCCATGACCCGAGAACGCGTCCTGCACCTGGTCGCCGCTCTGGCCGCCGCGGCCGTGGCGCCGGTCGCCTACTTCAGCTGGGCGGTCTGGCTCGGCACCCACACGCCGCCCTATCACGTGGCCGGGGCCGGCTTCTTCTGGGACCACTTCGGCGAAGACGTGCGGGCGCTGCTCTTCATTCCGCAAGCGGCGCACGAGATCCGGATCTGGTTTCTGACCTTTCCCTTCGCCCTGTTGGCGGCCGTGGGCCTGTTCACCGGAGCGCCGAAGACCACGCGCGGCGCGCCCTGGATCTTCCACGCCTGGCTGCTCGGGTGCGCCGGCTTCTATGTGCTCGCGGCTCGCGAGATCACCAGCAATCCCTGGAATCTCATGATCTTCGCGCCGCCCTTCGCCGGCCTGGCCGGCCGCGGGCTGGTCGCCACGGTGCGCGCGTTCGACGGCGCGCTCCACACCTGGCCCGCCCGCGCACGGATCGCCGCCGCCGCGGTCCTGCTGACCTGGGCCAGCTTCAACGCCGTGGCCATGATGAAGCGGCCCTATTCGGAGACCTCGCGCCATCTCGGCCAGGAGCTCGCGCGTATCGCCGGGCCCGACGATCTCGTGGTCACCGCCGTCACCAGCATCGGCGACCCGATCGGGATCTATTACAGCCGCCGTCGCGGCTGGGTCTTTCCGCCCGGCGGGGGCAGCGGCGACTGGCGCCGGCTCCAGGAAGACCGCGGGGCCATCGCAGCGCTCGAGCGCCTGCGCGCGGAGGGGGCCGACTGGTTCGGCGTGACCCGGGACGCCACCGACAGCCAGGGCCGCAAGCTGGTCGACTTCAACCCGCGCCTCATCGCCCGTCTCGACCGGATCGGCCAGCGGGTGGTCGACGACGAGCGGGTGGTGATCTGGAGGCTGCCGCCGGTCACGCCCAGCGCTTGAAGTCCTTCAGGATCTCGTGCGCCGCGTTGTGGCCCGGCGCGCCGGTGACGCCGCCGCCCGGGTGGGTGCCCGAGCCGCACATGTAGAGCCCCTGCACCGGCGCGCGGTGGCTGCCGTGGCCCAGCACCGGGCGGGCGCTGAACAGCTGGTCCAGGCCGAGCTGGCCGTGGAAGATGTCGCCGCCGACCAGGCCGAAGGTCCGCTCCAGGTCCAGCGGCGACATGATCTGGCGGCCCAGCACCGAGGCCTTGAAGCCCGGCGCGTACTTGTCGACCGTGGCGATCATCAGGTCGGCCACCTCGTCCCGGTGGGCGTCCCAGGAGCGGCCGCCCGACAGCTGCGGCTCGACGTGCTGGCAGAACAGGCTGGCCACGTGCTGGCCGGCCGGCGCCAGGCTGTCGTCCAGGGTGGACGGGATCAGCATCTCGACGATCGGCTCCTTCGACCAGCCGTCCCGGCGCGCGTCCATGAAGGCGCGGTCCATGTAGGCCAGCGAGGGGGCGATGATGATGCCGGCGGTCAGGTGGTCGCCGGCCTCCGGCAGGGCCGAGAACTTCGGCAGCTCCGACAGGGCCACGTTCATCCGGAAGGTGCCCGAGCCGGAGCGGTAGCGGGCCATGCGCTCGCGGAAGTCGGCCGGCAGCAGGGCCGGATCCAGCAGCTTCTCGAAGGTGAGCTTGGGGTGCAGGTTCGACACCACGGCGCGGGCGCGGAGCGTGTCGCCGGCGGCGGTGACCACGCCAACGGCGCGGCCGTTCTCGGTCAGGATCTCGCTGACAGCGCTGTCGGTGTGGATCTCCACGCCCTTGGCGCGGCAGGCCGAGGCCATGGCCTGGGTGATGGCGCCCATGCCGCCGATGGCGTGGCCCCAGGCCCCCTTCTCGCCGTTCACCTCGCCGAACACGTGGTGCAGCAGCACGTAGGCCGAGCCCGGCGTGTAGGGGCTGTTGAAGGCGCCGACAACGCCGTCGAAGCCGTAGGCGGCCTTGATCGGGTCGCTTTCGAACCAGCCGTCCAGCCAGTCGCCGGCCGACTGCGAGAACAGGGCCAGCAGGTCGCGCCGGGCGGTCAGGTCCAGCCCGGCCATGCGCTTGCCGAGCGAGGCGGACTTCAAGAGCTCCGGCAGGGCCTGCATCCAGCCGCCCTCGACCATGTTGGGCGGGGTCTGCAGGACGATGTCGCGCAGCACGTCGGCGATGGCGTCCAGCCGCTCGCCGTAAGCGTCGAGCCGGTCGGCGTCCTTCTGCGAGAACTTGGCGACCTCGGCCTTGGTGCGGTCGCCGCCCATGGCCAGGTACTCGCGGTCGTTCAGCGGCAGGAAGTTGGCCAGCTTGCGCTTGACCACCTGCAGCCCGTGGCCGGGCAGGTCGAGGTCACGGATGACCTTGGGGTTCAGCAAGCTGACCGTGTAGCTGGCCACCGAGTTGCGGAAGCCCGGGTGGAACTCCTCGGTCACCGCCGCCCCGCCGACCACCGAGCGGCGCTCCAGCACCGTCACCTTCAGGCCGGCGTTCGCCAGGTACCAGGCGCAGACGAGGCCGTTGTGGCCGCCGCCGATGATCAGGATGTCGGTGGAAGTAGTCACGGGGCGACTCGCTGCTCTCTAAGCCTCAAGCACTACACGATCCTTCTCCACTCGCCCGCCCCCACGTCGTCACCCTCGGGCTTGTCCCGAGGGCCCAGGGTTCAGGCGGCAGGGGGGCGATCGTCGGCCCGCGTCGTGCGACGGACGGCTGGGCCCTCGGGACAAGCCCGAGGGTGACGATCTTTTCTGTCAGGCGCGCGGCTCGCCCGCCAGATACGCGCGATCCAACAGCGGCTTGCCGATCCAGTAGCTGAGCTCGGCCGGGGTCTCGATATTCCAGACCGCGACGTCGGCCGCCTTGCCGGCCCCCAGCGTGCCGATCTCAGCCTGCAGCCCCAACGCCTTGGCGGCGTGGCGGGTGGCGCCGGCCAGCGCCTCTTCCGGGGTCAGGCGGAACTGCACGCAGGCCAGGGTCAGGCAGGTCTGCAGCGAGGCCACCGGCGAGGTGCCGGGGTTGCAGTCGCTGGCCACCGCCATGACCACCCCGGCCTTGCGGAAGGCCTCGATCGGCGGCGGGGTTTTCTCGCGCAGAATGGTGAAGGCGCCCGGCAGCAGGACGGCGACGACGCCGGCGGCGGCCATCGCACGGACGCCCTCCTCCGACGTGTGCTCGACGTGGTCGGCCGACAGGGCGCCGTAGCGGGCGGCCAGGGCCGCGCCGCCGCCGTCGGACAGCTGGTCGGCGTGCAGCTTCACCGGCAGGCCCAGCGCGCGGGCCTTTCCGAACAGCCGCGCGACCTCTTCGGCGCTGAAGGCGATCGGCTCGCAATAAGCGTCGACCACGTCGACCAGGCCTTCCGCGTGCGCGGCCGGCAGGATCTCGTCGATCGCCAGGTCGACGTAGGTCGTGCGGTCTTGCCTATACTCCGGCGGCAGCGCGTGCAGGCCGAGGTAGCTGGTCGACACCCGCACCCCACCGACGCGGCCGACCTCGCGGGCGACGCGCAGCATCTTCAGCTCGGCCTCGTGCTCAAGGCCGTAGCCGCTCTTGATCTCGACCGTGGTGACGCCGTCGCGCTTCAGGCCGTCCAGACGCGCCAGCGCCTCGTCCAGCAGCTCCGGCTGGGAGGCGCCGCGGGTCTTGTTGACGGTGGAGACGATGCCGCCGCCGGCCCGGGCGATCTCCTCGTAGGTGGCGCCCTTCAGGCGCATCTCGAACTCGTCGGCGCGGTCGCCGCCGAACACCAGGTGCGTGTGGCAGTCGATCAGGCCCGGCGTGATCCAGCGCCCGTCCAGCCGATCGGTCTGGCGCGCCTTCACGTCGACCGGCAGCTCGGCCTGCGGGCCGATCCAGGCGATCTTCCCGTCGCGGATCAGCGCGGCGGCCTTGTCGATGGCCCCGTAGGGCGCGCCCGGGACCATGGTGGCGGCGCGGCAGTCGATCAGCAGGCGGTCGTAGGTCATTCGTCGTCTCCGGCAATATCTCCGGCGCGACCGACCGGCGGGGCGATCTCGCCCGACAGCACGTAACGCGTGCCCGGATAGATCAGGCGCGCCACGGTCAATACAGCCCCGTCGGGCGCGCGGGTGACCCGCTCGACCTCCAGCGCCGGCTCCTCGGGGCCCATGCGCAAAAGGAAACGCGTCTCCATCGGCGGCATCACCGCGCGCACCACGGCGCGGCCAGCCGGATACGGGACCTTGCCCATCAGGAAGGCGAAATAGCTTTCGGCCGCCGGATCCAGGTCCTCGACGCCCGGCACCCGGGCCGGGTCGATCAGGCGGTCCTCGATCTGCAGCGGCGTGTCGTTCTCGAAGTGAAGAAGGCGCGCGTGCAGCAGGCGCTCGCCCGGCGGCAGCTGGAACAGGGCCGCCTCGGCGGCCGAGGCGCAGCGCACGTCATGGTCCAGCACCTCGCAGCGGTGGCGTCCGCCCCGCTCGGCGATCTCGTCGGCGACGTCGGTCAGCCGGGCGTGCAGCACGTGCGCCCGCGGCGGCGCCACGAAGGTGCCCAGCCCCTTCACCCGGCGCAGATACCCTTCGGCGGTCAGCGCCTTGAGGGCGTGGTGGACGGTCATCCGGCTGGTCCCGAACCGGGCGACCAGTTCGGTCTCCGACGGCACCCGCGCGCCGGGGGCCCATTCGCCGCCGACGATCTTCCCGAGCACGAAGGCGCGGATTTCGCCCTGCAGGCTGGAGGTGGGTTCGCGCAACCGAAGCGACTCCATGGACAACCTGCCTATACAAGCGGACCGAGCAACGGAGTGCAAGCGACCTTCCCATCGTCGTCCCCATCGGGCTCGTCCCGAGGGCCCAGCGATCCGCCGCTTCCACGGGCGAGGAGACACGCGGACGCTCAAGCTGCGAATGCCGTGCAGCCGCCACCCTGGGCCCTCGGGACAAGCCCGAGGGTGACGAATGTTATTGGGGCTGACCGCTTGCACCACGTCTCGCGCGCCGCTAGCCTGAAACTTGCCTATACAAGCTGGATTCCCGAATGCGTCTGTTCGCGCCGCAAGCCCGCCTGCCGCACGGCTGGGCCGAGAACGTGCTGATCGAGGTCGACGAGCGCGGCCTGATCACCGCCGTCACCGAGGGCGCGAGCCCGGACGGCGCGACCCGCCTGCCCGGCCCGATCCTGCCCGCCGTCCCCAACCTGCACAGCCACGCCTTCCAGCGCGGCATGGCGGGCCTGGGCGAGCGGCGCGGGGCCGAGGGCGACGACTTCTGGTCCTGGCGCGAGGTGATGTACCGCTTCCTCGACCGGATGACGCCGGAGGACCTGGAGGCGGTGGCCGCCCGGCTCTACGTCGAGATGGTCGAGGCCGGCTATTCCCGGGTCTGCGAGTTCCACTACGTCCACAACGACGCCGACGGCAGGGCCTACGCCGACCCGCTGGAGACCGCCCGCGCCCACATCCGCGCGGCCAAGACCGCCGGCATCGCGCTGACCCTGGTGCCGGTGCTCTATTCGCACAGCAACTTCGGCGGCCAGCCGCCCAAGCACGGCCAGCGCCGCTTCATCCAGTCGACCGACGCCTACCTGGCGCAGATCGAGGCGCTGGGCGTCGAGGCGGCGCGCGAGGATTTCGACCTGGGCGTCAGCGTCCACAGCCTTCGCGCCGCCACGCCCGAGCAGATCGCCGAGGTGCTGAAGACCGTGCCGGCCACCCTGCCCGTCCATATCCACGTGGCCGAGCAGACCAAGGAGGTCGACGACTGCCTGGCCTGGTCGGGCGCCCGCCCGGTCGAGTGGCTGCTGGACAATGTCGGCCTCGACGACCGCTGGCGGCTGGTGCACGCCACTCACATGACTCCAGAGGAGACCCGCCGCACGGCCGAGAGCGGCGCGGTGGCGGTGGTCTGCCCGACCACCGAGGGCAACCTCGGCGACGGCTTCTTCGACGTCGACGGCTGGTTCGCGGCCGGCGGCGCCTTCGGGATCGGCACCGACAGCCACGTCTCCATCGACCCGCGCGAGGAGCTGCGCTGGTTCGAGTACGCGCGGCGCCTGCGTCACCGTAAGCGCGGCCTGGCCGCCACGCCCTCGCAGCCCTATCCGGGCGCGCGCCTGTGGCTGGACGCGGCCACGGCCGACGACCGGGGCGGCGGCGCGCCGACGGGTGCGATCGCGCCGGCCAAGCTGGCCGACTTCGTGGTGCTGGACGCCGACGCGCCGCTGATCGGCGGCCGCTCGGGCGACGCCCTGATCGACAGCTTCGTCTTCGTTTCGAACGCCGGGCCCTCGCCGATCCGCGAGACCTGGATCAAGGGCCGCCGCGTCACCGACGCCGGCCGCCACCCGCAATCCGAACAGACCGCCCGCGCCTACGCCGAAACCGTGCGCCGGCTCGCGGCCGACTAAGGAATGAGCATGACCAAGACCCTCGGCAACGTCCGCACCGTCCGGGCCCCGCGCGGCCCGGAGATGAGCTGCAAGACCTGGGGCGCGGAAGCCGCGCTCCGCATGCTGATGAACAACCTCGACCCCGAGGTGGCCGAGCGGCCGGAAGACCTGGTGGTCTACGGCGGCATTGGCAAGGCGGCCCGCAACTGGGAGGCCTTCGACCGCATCGTCGCCTCGCTGAAGACGCTGGAGGCCGACGAGAGCCTGCTGGTCCAGTCGGGCAAGCCGGTCGGGATCTTCCGTACCCATCCGGACGCCCCGCGCGTGCTGATCGCCAACTCCAACCTGGTGCCCAAGTGGGCCGACTGGGCCCACTTCAACGAGCTCGATCGCAAGGGGCTCATGATGTACGGCCAGATGACGGCCGGCTCGTGGATCTACATCGGCACCCAGGGCATCGTTCAGGGCACCTACGAGACCTTCGTCGAGGCGGGCCGCCAGCACTACGGCGGCGACCTGTCGGGCAAGTGGATCCTGACCGCGGGCCTCGGCGGCATGGGCGGCGCCCAGACCCTGGCCGCGACCATGGCCGGCGCCTCGTGCCTGGCGATCGAGTGCCAGCGTTCGCGCCTCGAAAAGCGCCTTGAGACCCGCTACCTCGACGTCGCGGTGGAGGACCTCGACGAGGCCCTGCGCCTGATCGACGAGAGCGTGAAGGCCAAGAAGCCGTTGTCGGTCGGCCTGCTCGGCAACGCCGCCGAGATCCTGCCCGAGCTGGTCAAGCGCGGCGTGCGCCCCGACATCGTCACCGACCAGACCAGCGCCCACGACCTGGTCAACGGCTACCTGCCGGCCGGCTGGACCGTCGCCGAGTGGGAAGAGAAGCGCGTTTCTGATCCTGCCGCCGTCGAGAAGGCCGCGCGCAAGTCGATCGTCGCCCACGTGCAGGCCATGCTGGACTTCTGGAAGGCGGGGATCCCGACGCTGGACTACGGCAACAACATCCGCCAGGTGGCCAAGGACGAGGGCCTGGAGCACGCCTTCGACTTCCCGGGCTTCGTGCCGGCCTACATCCGCCCACTGTTCTGCCGCGGCGTCGGCCCGTTCCGCTGGGCCGCCCTCTCCGGCGATCCGGAGGACATCTACAAGACCGACGCGGCCATGAAGAAGCTGTTCCCCGAGAACAAGCACCTGCACCAGTGGCTGGACATGGCCAAGGAGCGGATCGCCTTCCAGGGCCTGCCCGCGCGCATCTGCTGGATCGGCCTGGGCGACCGTCACCGCGCCGGCCTGATGTTCAACGAGATGGTCGCCTCGGGCGAGCTGAAGGGCCCGGTCGTGATCGGCCGCGACCACCTGGACAGCGGTTCGGTCGCCAGCCCCAACCGCGAGACCGAAGCCATGATGGACGGCTCGGACGCCGTCTCCGACTGGCCGCTGCTGAACGCCCTGCTGAACACCGCCGGCGGCGCCACCTGGGTGTCGCTGCACCATGGCGGCGGCGTGGGCATGGGCTACTCCCAGCACTCGGGCGTGGTCATCGTCGCCGACGGCACCCCGGAAGCGGCCAAGCGGCTGGAACGCGTGCTGTGGAACGATCCCGGCACCGGCGTGATGCGCCACGCCGACGCCGGCTACGACATCGCCAAGCAATGCGCCCGCGAGCAGGGCCTGAAACTGCCGTCGCTGGAGGGCTGAGCATGGCCAACGTGATCACCCTGGGGGCCGGCTCCCTCTCGCTGGCCCAGCTGCGCCAGGTTCTGGTCGCCCCGGTCCGCGTCGAGATCGCCCCCTCCGCGCTGGGCGCGCTCGACGCCGGCGCGGCGGCGGTGGCGAACATCATCGACAGCGGCGCGACGGTGTACGGCATCAACACGGGCTTCGGCCTGCTGGCCAACACCCGCATCGCCCGCGAAGACCTGGAGACCCTGCAGAAGAACCTGGTGCTGAGCCACGCCTGCGGCGTCGGCGCCCTGCTGCCCGACGCCATCGTGCGGCTGATGACGGTGCTGAAGATGGCCTCGCTGTCGCGCGGCGCCTCGGGCGTGCGGCGCGAGACGGTGCTGGCGCTCAAGGCGCTGCTGGATGCGGAAGTCTATCCCTGCATCCCGGCCAAGGGCTCGGTCGGCGCCTCGGGCGACCTGGCGCCGCTGGCCCACCTGTCGGCGGTGCTGATCGGCTGGGGCGAGGCGCGCGTGAACGGCCGCATCCTGCCGGCCGTCGAAGCTCTCGCGATCGCCGGCCTGAAGCCGATGGTGCTGGGCCCGAAGGAAGGCCTGGCGCTCTTGAACGGCACCCAGTTCTCCACCGCCGTGGCCCTGGCCGGCCTGTTCGCGGCCGAGGACGTGTTCGCCGCGGCGCTCGCCGCCGGCGCCATGTCGGTCGACGCGCTGAAGGGCTCGGACACCCCGTTCGATCCGCGCATCCACGCCCTGCGCGGCCAGCCCGGCCAGATCGACGTCGCGGCCATGCTGCGCGGCCTGATCGCCGGCTCGGAAATCCGCGAGTCGCACCGTCACGAGTGCGGCAAGGTGCAGGATCCCTACTCGCTGCGCTGCCAGCCGCAGGTGATGGGCGCGGTGCTGGACGTGCTGCGCTCGGCCGCCCGCATGCTGGAGACCGAGGCCTGCGGCGTGACCGACAACCCGCTGGTGTTCGCCGACACCGGCGAAGTGCTGTCGGGCGGCAACTTCCACGCCGAGCCGGTGGCTTTCGCCGCCGACATGATCGCCATGGCGCTCTGCGAGATCGGCAACATCTCCGAGCGCCGGACCTCGATCCTGGTCGACCCGAAGATGAGCGGCCTGCCGGCTTTCCTGGTGCGTGAGAGCGGGCTGAACTCCGGCTTCATGATCGCCCAGGTCACCGCCGCCGCCCTGGTGTCGGAAAACAAGATGCTGGCCCACCCGGCGGTGGTCGACACGGTGCCGACCTCGGCCAACCAGGAGGACCACGTGTCCATGGCCGCCCACGGCGCGCGCCGGCTGCTCGACATGGCCGACAACGCCGCCGGCGTGGTGGCGATCGAACTGCTGTCGGCCGCCCAGGGTCTGGACTTCCTGCGGCCGCTGCGCAGCTCCGCCCCGGTCGAGCGGACCCACGCCGAAGTCCGCTCGCAGGTGGCGCCGTACGAGCAGGATCGCTACTTCGCCCCCGACATCGAGCGCGCCTCGGCGATCGTGCGGTCCGGCTGGTTCCGCTCCATCGCCGGCGCCCTGCTGCCTTCGGAGTCCTGATCCATGAGCGTCCCGCCGTTCCGCTTCCGTGAGGGTTCCGGCCCGCTGGTCGTGGCCATGCCGCATGTCGGCACCCACGTGCCGCCGGACATCGCCGAGGGCCTCACGGACCTGGGGCGGCGGGTGCTCGACACCGACTGGCACATCGACAAGCTGTACGGCTTCCTCGACGAGGCCGACGTCACCACGGTGATCGCCACCCACTCGCGCACCGTGGTCGACCTGAACCGCGCGCCGGAGAACACCCCGCTCTATCCGGGGCGGTTCGAGACCGGCCTGTTGCCCATGACCACCTTCGACGGCGAGCCGCTTTACCAGGCCGACCGCGAGCCGGACCAGGCGGAAACGGCGCGGCGGCTGGAGACCTACTGGCGGCCCTACCACGCCCAGCTCTCGGCGGCGCTGGAGGCGACTAAGGCGAAGCACGGCTACGCCCTGCTGCTCGACGCCCATTCGATCCGGGCCGAGATTCCGATGCTGTTCGAAGGCCGCCTGCCCGACGTCAACGTCGGCACCGCTGACGGGGCCAGCGCCTCGCCCGCCCTGACCGAGCGTCTGGCGGGCGTGCTCGGGGCTCAAGACGCCTTCACCTGGGTGGTGAACGGACGCTTCAAGGGCGGCTGGACCACCCGCAACTACGGCAAGCCGGCCGAGGGCGTGCACGCCGTCCAGTTCGAACTGGTCCAGGCCGCCTACATGCACGAGGCGACGCCGGAGACCTTCGACCCGGCCAAGGCCGAGGCCATGCAGGGACTTCTCAAGACGCTTGTCGCCGAGATCGCGGCGTTCCGGCCGTAGGCACGCCGCCGCCACCTCCCGTACAGAGCGCCGCCAAATGACGACGCTCCAGAATCGGGCTACCGCCTAGGCCATCGCCCCCGCCGCCATGGCGGCCTCGAACGCCCGGTCGGCCACCCGAGTGCGTGCCAGGGTGACGAACGCCGCCAGCATTTCCCCCGGACTGCGGTCGTTGGCGGCGTCCAGGCCCAGGCCGCTGAGCGCCCAGTCCAGGGTGTGGCTGTGACGGCTGAGGGCGGCCTCGCCCAGCTCCTCGAGAAGGAGCAGGCTGGCGCCCAGAAGCTCTACGTCGGACGGTTCGCACTCACGTGACATGCGAATCATCCGAATCCGATTTGGTGAACAAAAGATTCACGACGTCGGCCGCGGCGGACGCCACACGGCCCAGCATCTTGGCGTTTTCCGAACGCGCCCGGCCCGCTATACCCGGCGCATGTCCGACACCGCCCCCACCGCCCGCGTCATCGACGGCAAGGCCTACGCCGCGGCGCTGCGCGCCCGCATCGCCCGCGCCGTGGAAACCCTGAAGCTCCGCCATAACCTGCAGCCCGGCCTGGCCGTCGTGATCGTCGGCGAGGATCCGGCCAGCCAGATCTACGTGCGCAACAAGGGCGAGCAGACCCACGAAGCGGGCATGCGCTCCGACACCCACCGGCTGGACGCCTCGACCACCGAGGAACAGCTGCTGTCGCTGATCGACGCCCTGAACGGCGACCCGCACATTCACGGCATCCTGGTGCAGCTGCCGCTGCCGGCGCACATCGACGCCACCAAGGTGCTGGCCGCCATCGACCCGGACAAGGATGTCGACGGCTTCCACATCATCAACGTCGGCCGCCTGGCCGCCGGCCTGCCGGGCCTGGTGCCTTGCACCCCGCTGGGCTGCCTGATGCTGCTGAAGGACCTGCACGGCGACCTGACCGGCAAGCGCGCGGTGGTGATCGGCCGCTCCAACATCGTCGGCAAGCCGATGGCCCAGCTGCTGCTGGGCGAGAGCTGCACGGTGACGATCGCCCACTCGCGCACCAGGGACCTGCCGGCGGTCTGCCGCGAGGCCGACATCCTGGTCGCCGCCGTCGGCCGCCCCGAGATGGTCAAGGCCGACTGGATCAAGCCGGGCGCGACGGTGATCGACGTCGGCATCAACCGCGTGCCCTCGCTCGACCCGGTGAAGGCGGCCGAGGGCAAGACCCGCGTGGTCGGCGACGTCGACTTCAAGGAGGCCGCCGCGGTGGCCGGCGCGGTCACCCCGGTGCCGGGCGGCGTCGGGCCGATGACCATCGCCTGCCTGCTGCTCAACACCTACACCTCGGCGTGCCGCGCGGCCGGGATCGAGCCTGAGCTGCCGGAGCTGGCCGCTTGAGCCGGGTCGTCGTCGTCGGAGCCGGCCACGCCGGCGGGTCGGTCGCGGCCTTCCTGCGCCAGTTCGGCTTCGAGGGCGAAATCGTCCTGATCGGCGAGGAGCCGCTGGTCCCCTACCAGCGCCCGCCGCTGTCGAAGGCCTGGCTGAAGGGCGAGGCGGATTTCGACAGCCTGCTGCTGCGCCCCTCGGAGTTCTACGCCGAGGCCGGGGTCGACCTGCGGCTGGGCGAGCGCGTGGTCGAGATCGACCGGCGGCTGAAGCTGGTGCGCCTCTCGAACGGCGAACCGGTCTCCTACGACCAGCTGGTGCTGGCCACCGGCTCGGTGACCCATAAGCTGCCGGTCCCGGGCGGCGACCACCCCGCCCTGCTGGAGCTGCGCACCGCCGCCGACGCCGACAAGCTCAAGGCGCGACTGACGCCGGGCGCGCGGCTGATCGTGGTGGGCGCCGGCTATGTCGGCCTGGAGGTCGCGGCCTCGGCCCGCGCGCTCGGCTGCGAGGCGGTCGTGGTGGAGCGTGAGGCGCGGGTGATGGCGCGGGTCGCCTCCGAGCCGCTGTCGAAGTTCTTCGAAGCCTACCACCGGTCCAGGGGCGTCGAGATCCTGACCGGCGCGGCGGTGACCGCCATCGAGGCGCAGGGACGCGCCGTGCGCCTGGCCGACGGCCGGGCGGTGATGGGCGAAGCGGTGCTGGTCGGCATCGGCGCCGCCGCCAACGACGCCCTGGCGCGCAGCGCCGGCCTGACCTGCGACGGCGGGATCGTCGTCGACCTGGAGGCGCGCACGTCGGATCCGGCGATCTTCGCGATCGGCGACTGCACCCGCCGCCCCCTGCCCCTCTACGAGGCCCGCGCGCGGCTGGAGAGCGTGCCCAACGCGCTGGAGCAGGCCAAGCAGGCCGCCGCCGCCATCGCCGGCCACGCGGCCCCGGCTAGCGAGGTGCCGTGGTTCTGGTCGGACCAGTACGACCTGAAGCTCCAGATGGCCGGCCTGGCGATCGGCGACGACCGGCTGGTCGTGCGCGGCGATCCGGCCGAGGCGAAGTTCGCCGTCTTCCACCTGGCCGGCGAGCGCGTGCTGGCGGTCGAGGCGGTCAACGCCCCGCCCGAGTTCATGGCCGGCAAGCAGCTCATCGCCAGGCGCACGCCGGTGGACGTCGCCAAGCTGGCCGACCCGAGCGTGTCCATGAAGACGGTGGCGGCGGGCTGAGCAGCCGCCCTCGTCCTTCGACAAGCTCAGGATGATGGCTACTCAGAGCGCCGTAGAAATCCTCATCCTGAGCTTGTCGAAGGACGAGGATTTCGGGCCCGCCCTCACCCGCACGCCCGCACCACCGCCCCGGTCAGCTCCACCACACGGCCCAGCACGTCCGGCGGCACGGACTTGTCGGCGACCAGCAGGTCGTCGGCTTCGCCGGCGGCGGCGCTGAGCTCGGCGAAGCCGAAGGTGCCGGCGGCGCCGGACAGGCGGTGGACGACGAAGCGCAGGTCTTCGGCCGAGACCGCCTTCGGGTCGGCCAGGGCGCGTTCGATCACCGGCAGGTCCTCAACGCAGCGCGCCGCGAACCGCCGCTTCAAAGCTTCGAACCGGTCCTCGAGCTCGCTCACCCGGCGGCGCGCGACAGGATGGCGCGCAGTTCGAGGGCCAGCGTCATGGGGTCGAAGGGCTTGGTGATCACGCCGACCGCTCCCAGCGACAGAAAGCGCGCCGTCTCATGGGCCTGGGCGCGCGCGGTGATGAAAACGACCGGGGTCTCGGCGTGTTCCGGGCGCTTGCGCAGGGCCTCCAGCACGGCCGGGCCGTCCATCACCGGCATCATCACGTCCAGCAACACGACGTCGGGGCGGTAGCCGCTCTCGTCCAGCATGGACAGGGCCTCGCCGCCGGAGGAGGCCGACTTGACCTCGAGGTCCGGGTCGATCTCCAGCGCCATCACCGCAACGTCGCGGATGTCCGGCTCGTCGTCGACGTAGAGGATCTTCACTCGGAGCCCTCCTCCCGGACCACGTCATGAACCGCGCTGACCAGGTCGGCCAGCGAGGTCCGCGACTTGACCAGCACGGCCGCAACCGACGCGCTGAGATCGCCCGAGGTGTCCTGGGCGGAGAACACCACCACCGGAATCGGCTTGTCGTCCTCGTCCTTCAGCTCGGGCAGCAGGTCCAGGCCCGAGCCGTCCTGCAGTTCGAGGTCGAGGATCACCAGGTCGGGCTTGCGCTCGGCCAGGCAGGCGCGCGCCTCGGCCAGGCCGGCCACGGACAGCACCTCGCAGCAGTCGCGAAGCGCCGTGGCCACGATCTCGCGGATGTCGGGGTCGTCGTCAACGTGCAGCACCACGGTCGCGCCGGGCGCGGCCTGGCCGACGGTGTTGCGCACCAGGTCGGCCAGCCGGTCAGGGTCGACCGGTTTCTCGATCCAGTCGGTCACCTCCAGCGCGCGCACGTCGCGGGCGCGGCCCCGCGCGCTCTCGCCGGAGACGATCACCACGGGCATGCCGCGGGTCTCGGGCCGGGTGCGCAGCTCGCGCACCAGGTCCATGCCGTCGCCGTCGGGCAGGCGCAGGTCCAGCACCAGGGCGCCGTGGCGGCCGTCGGCCAGGATCTTGCGGGCGTCGGCCAGGGTGTCGGCGGTGTCGACCTTCAGCCCCTCGTCCTCCAGCGTCGCCTGCAGCATGGCCGAGGCCAGGGCGTCGTCCTCGACCAGCAGCACGCGGTCGCGCGGCTGCTCGGGCACGTCGTCCAGGGCCGGAAGGTCGAGGTGGAAGGCGGTGCCGCCGCCCTCGGGGCTCTCGAACCACAGCCGCCCGCCGTGGCGCTCGGCGATGCCCTTGGCGATGTGCAGGCCCAGGCCCGTGCCGCCCTTGCCGCGGGCGTCCGACGCATCGGCCTGTGCGAAGCGGGTGAAGATGCGGTCGCGGAAGGCGGCCGGAATGCCCGGCCCGGCGTCGACCACGCTGACCCGCGCCTTGCCGCCCTCGCGCGCCACCTTCACGCGCACGGCGTCGCCGCGGGGCGAGTACTTCACCGCGTTGGAGATCAGGTTGTTGAGGATCTGCACCAGGCGGTCGGAGTCGGCCCGCACCTTGACCGACGGACCGGGCTCCAGCGCCAGTTCGACCCCGAACTGGTCGGCGTAGCCGCGCATGGCGTCGATGGCGCGGGTGGCGGTCTCGGCCAGGTCGATCGGCGCCATCAGGAACGGCAGGGTGCCGGACTCCAGCTTCTCCAGGTCCAGCATGTCGTTGATCAGGCGCACCAGCCGCTGGCTGTTGGACTGGGCGATGCCGATCAGGCGAGCGGCTTTCTCCGGCAAAGGACCCGCGGCGCCGCCGGCGACCAGGCCCAGCGAGCCGGCGATCGAGGTCAGGGGCGTGCGCAGCTCGTGGCTGACGGTCGAGACGAACTCGTCCTTCAGGCGCTCGACCTCGCGGCGGCTGGAGATGTCGCGGATGAAGATCACCGCGCGCTCGCCCTCGGGCAGGTGGGCGTAGGTGACCGACACCTCCATCGGGAAGGTCGAGCCGTCCTTGCGCTGGCCGGTGACGTCGCGGCGGTAGCCGCCGCGTCCGACGTTCTCGGCCGACCACAGGATGCTGAGCGCCTCGTCGCCCTCGTGCGGCGGCCGGATTCGACGGGTGTCGACGCCGTCCAGCTCGCCCTCGTCATAGCCGAACAGCCGCTCGGCCGCCGGGTTTGCGTTCTCGATCACGCCTTCCTGAGTGACCAGCAGGATGCCGTCGGTGGCGGCGTCGAACACCGCGCGCTGGCGCTCGTACTGGCTCTCGATCGAGTACAGCAGCGCCTTGCGGGTGCGTTCATAGCGGCGGACCAGGAAGACGATGACCGCCGCGCCGACGCCCAGGCCCAGGAACTGGACCACCACGATCCACTCGATCCGGTCGGCGCTGCGGCTCTGCTCGCGCAGGCCCCGGGTGATGGTCGCATCTTCGACCTGGGTGATGGCGTCCATGCCCGCCCGGGTGCGCCGCATCAGGTCCTCGCCCGCGCCGCTCGCGACCGAGCGTTGGGCGGCCGGCTGGCCCTGCTGGTCGCGCAGGCGCATGACCTCGCGCATGTTCTCCAGCCGCTCGGTGACCAGGGCGTGCAGGGCGTCGAGGCGCTGCTTTTGCGCCGGCTCTGCGGCGAGGCTCGTGGCCAGGGTGCGCCAGTGGGCGACCAGGTGCTCAGCCTTGACCTCGAACTCGCGTCGGAAGGCCGGCTGGCCGGTCAGGGCGTAGTTGAGCTCGGCGCTTTCGGCGCTCTCCAGATACTGCTGCGCTTCGCCGAGCACGCGCCGGTGCTCGATGTCGGCGTGCAGCGCGTTCTTCAGCGCGCGGGCCTGCTCGAGTTCGTGAAACAGCCAGACGCCGGTGGCGGTCAGGAAGGCCGCGAGCACGACGCCGAGAACGGCGGCGGCGCGGGCTCCCGGCGCGCGGGAGCGATCAGGTGCGGGGTGCCGCTGCATCGCCGGTCACCGCGGCCTCAAGGTCCGCCTCGGAGATCGGCTTGGTCAGGCTGGCGTCGGCGCCGATCTGGCGGGCCAGATCCAGATAGATCTGCGGCCCCACACGTCCCCCGCCCGAAATGGCCACGATCCGCAGATCCGGACGCGTGCGGCGCAGCTGGCCGATCGCCTCCAGCCCGTCGCGGTCGGGCATCAGAATGTCCACCACCGCCACGTCCGCCTTGCGGGTGCGGATCAGCTCGATCCCCCGCTCGGCCGAGTCCGCCTCGAACACGTCGTGTCCCGTGGCCCTCAGCACGTCGGCCAGGCGGGCGCGGACCAGTTCGTCGTCCTCGATGATGCAGACGGTCTTGCCCACGGGGGTGCGGCTCCAAGTTCGTCTCCAACTCACTAGGGGCGCGCGCGCGTCCCGGCAAGCGCGGACACCGTCGATCCATGATCGTGTTCGTTCTTCGCAGTGCAGCATGTTGCGCGGCGGGATGGCTTTCCCTAAGGACAGCGGGCGGCGCAGGAGAAAGATCCACGATGCGTAAGGTGTACCCCGACGCCAAGGCGGCGCTCGACGGCCTGGTGTTCGACGGCATGACCGTCATGTCCGGCGGTTTCGGGCTCTGCGGCATTCCCGAAAACCTGATCCTCGGCCTGCGCGAGTCGGGCGTGAAGGGGCTGACGGTCATCTCCAACAACGCGGGCGTGGACGACTTCGGTCTCGGCCTGCTGCTGTGGACCAAGCAGATCAAGAAGATGGTCTCGTCCTACGTCGGCGAGAACAAGGAGTTCGAGCGCCAGTACCTGTCCGGCGAGCTCGAGCTGGAGTTCAACCCGCAGGGCACGCTGGCCGAGCGCATCCGCGCGGGCGGCGCGGGCATCCCGGCCTTCTTCACGGCCACCGGCGTCGGCACGCTGGTCGCCGAAGGCAAGGAAGTGCGCGAGTTCAACGGCCGCAAGTACGTGATGGAGACCGGCCTGGTCGCCGATCTGGCCATCGTGAAGGCCTGGAAGGCCGACGAGGCCGGCAACCTGGTGTTCCGCAAAACCGCGCGGAACTTCAACCCGATGATGGCGACGGCGGGCAAGACCACCGTGGTCGAGGTCGAGGAGATCGTGCCGACCGGCTCGCTCGAGCCCGACCAGATCCACACGCCCGGCATCTACGTCGACCGGATCGTGAAGAGCACCTTCGAAAAGCGGATCGAGCAGCGCACCGTGCGCAAGCGGGAGACGGCCTGATGCCCTGGACGCGCGACCAACTGGCCGAAAGGGCCGCCAAGGAGCTGCGCGACGGCTTCTACGTCAACCTGGGCATCGGCATTCCGACCCTGGTGGCCAACTACATCCCCAAGGGCATGACCGTCACCCTGCAGTCGGAAAACGGCATGCTGGGCATGGGCCCCTTCCCCTACGAGGGGGATGAGGACGCCGACCTGATCAACGCCGGCAAGCAGACCATCACCGAGCTGCCGGAGAGCGTCTATTTCTCGTCGGCCGACAGCTTCGCCATGATCCGCGGCGGCCACATCGACCTGTCGATCCTGGGCGCGATGGAAGTGGCCGAGAACGGGGACATCGCCAACTGGATGATCCCGGGCAAGCTCGTGAAGGGCATGGGCGGGGCCATGGACCTGGTGGCCGGCGTCAAGCGCGTGGTCGTGGTCATGGAACACGCCAACAAGCACGGCCAGTCCAAGGTGCTGAAGCGCTGCACCCTGCCGCTGACCGGCGCGGGCGTGGTCAACCGCATCGTCACCGACCTGGCCGTGTTCGACGTGAAGCCGAACGGCGGCGGCCTCGAGTTGATCGAGCTGGCCCCCGGCGTGACGCTGGACGAAGTGGCGGCGAAAACGGAAGCCGCCTTTACGGTTTCCGAAACGTTAAAAACGCTGGCATAATCGCCCCGGGGACACCGCCGGTCGGCGACGGCCGGCGGCACGGGAGGCTGAAGATGTCTGTGGCGACCGCGCCGAAACCTGACGTGTTGCGCGCCGCCGACGCTTCGCGGGTGGCGGCGATCCGCAACAGCCTGGACCTGAACGACGCCGAAGCGGTGGTGCTGTTCGGCGAGCGCGCGCGGCGCGAGGTCACCGCCAGCACGGAGCGGCTGCTGGCCGAGGTGCGCGGCCGCGACGTGGCGGAATCCGCCGAGATCCTGCAGCGCGCCGCGAAGACCATCGAGGCCCTGGACGCCTCCACGCTGGAGGCGCGCGGCCTGTTCGCCAGCCACGCCGGCCGCCTGAAGAAGTTCCGCGCAGGCTTCGAAGAAGCCGCGGCGATGATCGAGGGCCTGGAAGGCGACCTGAAGGAGCGGGCCGAACGCCTGGCCCACAAGGTCAAGGCGCTGAACGCCCTGCACGACCAGGCCAAGACCTTCATCCTCGAGCTCGACGCCTATCTCGACGCCGGGCGCGCCGGCCTGACCGAAGCCGCCAAGGCGTTGGCGGCGCCGGCGCCGGCGGCCGAAGGGGCGGCGGTGGCGGAAGTCGCCCCGGCGCGCGATCCCGAACGCGTGGGCCGTCTGAGCCGGCGCCTGACCGAACTGGACGCCGTGCGCGCGGCTGCGGTGGGACAACTGCCGCTGGTGCGGGTGGTGCAGAACGTCGACGCGCCGCTGGCCGACCGCCTGGGCGAGGCCGCCAGGGCGCTCGCCGCCTGGCGCGCCGACTGGGCCGAACTGCTGGGCCTGGTGGGTGTTCGCCGCGGCCGGCGCATGCGCCCCGACCAGGTCTCGCTGGCCGAAACTAAGGCCACGGTCCTGAAGGCCGCGCGGGCGCCGCTCGCCGAGCTGGAGGAAGGCCGCGCCCGCCGCGCCGAAACCGAGGCGCGGATGGAGCAGACCGCCGAGACGGTGCGCCGCCCCGGCTGAGTCTCTCCCCTGCCCTAGCGCTGGGCCGCCGCCGCGCCTGCGGTCGCGGTCGCGTCGGTCCAGCCGACCAGTTCGCCCAGCGCCTGGTCCATCGCCGCCTGATAGGCCGGCACGATCGCCCGCACCCGGTTCTCGTTCGCCCGTTGCTCGACGCGGATGGTGCGCTCGCCGATCAGCTTGCGGTCCGGGAAGCGGACCAGCTTGGCGTCCATGGACAGCACGATGGTCGGCGCGGCGTTGGCGCCGTTGTCGTAGCGGGCCGCGAACTCGCGCACGTCGAGATCCAGGATCAGCGGCGCGCCGTGCTCGCCGCGGCCGGCCTGCAGGCGCACGTTGCGCGCCTGGTTCGAAAAGGCGCCGTCCAGCGCCTCGACGAACAGAATCTGCGCCGGGGCGACCCAGCGGGCGTCGGCGATGTAGGCGGCTTCCGGCCCGGTGAAGGTCAGGATCCGGTCACCGGCCGCCGCCCGCGGAAACTCGGTCGGGGCCAGGGCCACGTCGATGCGGGCCGCCTCGGGCGCGCCGCCGGCCTGCGCCGCCGCGGCGGGCGGCGACAGGCGGTAGAGCTGCACCGGCTCGGATTTCGGCAGCAGGCTGACGCAGCCGGCCAGGCCGGCCGACGCCGCGGCGAGGGCCAGCAGGGAAAGCTTCTTCATCACCGCGGCACCTCTTTTTCCTTGGCCGGAGCCTTGCTGATCAGCGTCTGCGGGCTGGCCTGCGCTTCGGAGGCCAGACGGTTGAGGGTGTCGGCCGCCTCCTGCAGCGACGTCGCCGCAGCGGTCATCTGGGGCAGGCCGGTCGTCGCGAACTCCGTGGTCGGGCCTTCCAGCTTGGCCGTGACCGCGCGGATGTCCTTGGCCGCCGCGTTGATCTCAGCCGCGGCGCTTTCGATGTTGGCCAGGGCGCGCTTGCCCTCCCCGTCGGTCAGGCTGCGGCCCGACTTGGCCAGGGCGGCGAACTCGTCGGCGGCGACGCCGGCCTTTTCGATGGCCGCCTCGGCCTTGGCCAGCACGGCCTTTCGTTCGTCCAACTCGGCGCTGATCGATTGCGCATGGGCCATGGTCGAGGAAAAGGCGGCGATGTTCTCGTCCGACAGCACCCGGTTGACGCGGTTGAGCGCGTCGATGGCGCGGGCCAGCACGTCGCCGCCCCCGGTCAGGAGCTCGCTGATCGGGCTGGGCTGGCTCTGGATCACCGGCACCACGTTTTCGGGGTAGAGCGCCTTCAGAAGCTTGGCCTCGGGCGTGCCGGCGGTGATCTGGATGTAGTTCACGCCGGTGATGCCCTGCGGCTCCAGCTGGGCGCGCGAGTCGGTCTTCACCGGCACGTCGGAAGTCATGCGCACGCGTGCGATCACCCGGTCCGGATTGCGTGGATCGAGGTTCAGGTCGGTCACCTCGCCGACCTTGATGCCGTTGAAGTGCACCTCGCCGCCTTCCGACAGGCCGCGCACCGGTCCGTGGAACAGCACGTCGTAGACGTCGTAGTCGCGCGCGAACTGGAAGCGCGCCAGCCAGACGGCGAACAGCGCCATGCCCACGAGGAGCACCAGCGTGGCCAGGCCGACCGCCGCGTAGTGGGCGTTTCTTTCCATCAGCGGGTTCCCCCTGCGGCGCGTGCGGCGGCTCGGCCGCGCGGGCCCAAGAAATACTCCCTGATCCAGGGATGGGTCGATTGTTCGAGTTCACGCGGCGGCGCCACCGCGACCACCTTGCCGTCGGCCAGCACCGCCACCCGGTCGCAGACCGCGTAGAGGCTGTCGAGGTCGTGGGTGATCATGAAGACCGTCAGGCCCAGGTTGGTCGCCAGCTCGCGGATCAGCGTGTCGAACGCCGCCGCCCCGATCGGGTCGAGGCCGGCGGTCGGTTCGTCCAGGAACAGCAGGTCCGGATCCAGCGCCAGGGCGCGGGCCAGGCCCACGCGTTTTCGCATGCCGCCCGACAGCTCGGCCGGACGGCGATGCAGCGCCTCCGGGCCGAGACCGACCAGAGCGATCTTCATCTCGGCCAGGTCGTCGGCCATGGCGCGCGGCAGGGTGGTGTGCTCGGCCATCGGCG
Organism: Caulobacter sp. 17J80-11; assembly: GCF_014349105.1. Lineage (GTDB taxonomy): Bacteria > Pseudomonadota > Alphaproteobacteria > Caulobacterales > Caulobacteraceae > 17J80-11. Next base: position 37,674 of record NZ_JACSJI010000021.1, read on the forward strand.
CGGCCACGTTCTCGCGCACGGTCAGGGCGGAGAAAAGCGCGCCCTGCTGGAACAGCACGCCCCAGCGCTCCTCGATCTCGGCGCGTTCGCGCGCCTTCAGCCTCGACAGCTCGCGGCCGAACACCCGGATTTCGCCGGCGTCGGGCCGGTGCAGGCCGAGAATGCTGTTCAGCAGCACGGTCTTGCCGGTGCCGGAGCCGCCGACCACGCCCAGCACCTCGCCGCGCTCGACCGTCAGGTCGACGCCGTTGTGGACGACCTGATCGCCGAAACGGTTGACCAGGCCGCGCACCTCCACCGGCGGCGCGTCGGGATCGAGGCCGGGGTCGCTCAAATCCCCGCCTCCAGGTAGATGAGCGCGAACACCGCATCGACGGCGATGATGGCGAAGATCGCCTGCACGACCGCCGAGGTGACCCGCCGGCCCAGCGATTCCACGTCGCCGCCCACGGCCATGCCCTGGCGGCAGCCGATGGCCGCGACGATCAGGGCGAACACCGGGGCCTTGGACATGCCGACCCAGAAGTGCATGGCGCCCACGTTCTCCTCGATGCGCTGCAGGAAGAAGGCGGGGCTGAGGTCCAGCTTGGCCCAGACCACCAGGGCGCCGCCGATCAGGCCGGTCACGTCGCCCACGAAGGTCAGCAGCGGCGTCATCAGCAGCAGGGCCGCCACCCGCGGCATCACCAGCGCCTCGAACGGATCGACGCCCATGACCTTCATGGCGTCGACCTCCTGGTTCATCTTCATCGCGCCGATCTCGGCGGCGAAGCTGGAGGCGGAGCGCCCGGCCAAGAGAACGGCGGCGATGACCACCGAGAACTCGCGCAGGACGGCGATGCCGATCAGCTCGACGGCGAACACCGACGCCCCGAAGGTCATCAGCAGGTCGGCGCTGAGGAAGGCCACCACCGCGCCGATGAAGAAGGTGGTGAGCGCCACGATCGGGATGGCGTCCAGTCCGGCGCGCTCGGCCAGGCTGAACCACGCGGCCCAGCGGATCCGGCGCGGATCGACCAGGGTGCGCAGGCCGACAAGGCCCAGGCGCCCGTTGAAGGCCAGGTTGCGATAGAACTCGGCGCCGAAGTCGGTGACCCCGCGCCCGATCTTCTGCAGCGAGCCCTGAACGGGGTCCAGCCGCCGGCGCGGGGGCGGCGCCTGGCACTCGACGCCGGCGACCAGGGTGAGGATCTGCTCCGCTTCCGGACGGTCGCGGAAATCGGCGGGGTCCACATGGCCGCCGGTGGCCTTCAGCAGGGCGAAGGCGCCGGCGGTGTCGAAGCGACCGAGCTCGCGAAGGTCGATAGCGCCCGGCGCGCGGCCGCGCAGCGCGCGGGTCAGGCGCGCCGTCGCCCCGCCGAGCGCCGTCGCGGTCCAGTCGCCCGTCAGGGCCAGGGTCGCGCCGTCCGGCCCCGAATCGATGCGGAAGTCCGCAGCCTGCATGTCGCACCCATACCAGAGCTCGACCAAAGCCTTAACGCGCAGGTCCGGTCCAGCTTAACGTCGCTTGGCCGTAGCCGTTCCTTTGAGACCAGAATCCCACAGCCGCAGTTCTCAACGCCCGGGCCAGAACTTACCTAACGACGTTTTCTGGACAACTCGGAGACGAGTCGCAGTGATCTGGGAGGTTCGAAAAGTATCTCTCAGGACGTTCGCACAGTAGCGCTTTCCGTTCGCAAGTGCGGAACCGGTCCGGCTTCGACCGTGTTGTGCCGCCAGTATCCTGGCCGCGACGTGCTGAGAAAACATGATCTGGCTCGATTCGACGTCATCCGCCCGTCCGGCCGCCCATGACGTCCCAACTCTCGACGCGTGCCCCCCGGGCGCCGCGCCGCTGATCTGCTTCACCCATCTCCGCTGGGGCCGCGTGCAGAGCCGCACCGGCCATCTGATGAGCCGCTTCGCCCGCAACCGCCCGGTCTACGTGGTCGAGGAGCCGCGGCCGGCCGATCCCGACCGCGGCCCGTCGCTGGACATGGCCTCGGGCGCGCCGGGCGTCTCGGTGGCCACCCCGCGCCTGCCCGCGGGCCTCGACGGCTGGGGCCGCGACGTGATCCTGCGCCAACTGCTGGACGAACTGCTGGACCAGCACGTCCCGGCCGACCCGGTGTTCTGGTACTGCACGCCGACCATGCTGCCGTTCTCGCGCCATCGCGACCCGGCGGCGGTGATCTACGACTGCGCCCATCCGGTCGCCGCCTCGCGCCTGGGCGAGGACGAGCTGCGCGAGCTGGAGAGCGAGCTTTTGGGCCGGGCCGACCTGGTGTTCGCCGGCGGCTGGAGCCTGTTCGAGGCCAAGAAGGCGCGCCGCCGAGACGTCCACCCCTTCCCGCCCGCCGTCGACCGCGCCCACTTCGCGACCGCGCGTGGCGGGCTTCCCGAGCCGGCCGACCAGCAGGCCATTCCCGGGCCGCGCCTGGGCTGGTTCGGCGCGATCGACCGGCGGCTGGACCTCGGCCTGCTCGCCGCCGTCGCCGACGCCCGTCCGGCGTGGAACATCGTGCTGGTCGGGCCGGTGATCGGCCTGGCCGACGAGGAGCTGCCGCGCCGGCCCAACCTGCACTACCTCGGCGCGAAGCCCTACGCCGACCTGCCCGCCTACCTGGCCGGCTGGGACGTGGGCCTGATCCCCTTCGCCCGCGGCGCGGCCGCCCGCTTCGCCTGCCCGCCGCAGACGGCCGAGTATCTCGCCGGCGGCCGACCGGTGGTGGCCACGCCGCTGGTCGACCTGGTGCGCCACTGGGGCGAACTGGAGGCGGTGCGCGTCGCCGCCACACCGGAGAAGTTCGTCCAGGCCTGCCAGACCGCGCTGGACATGTCGGCCGAACCCGACGGCGGCGCCTGGCGCGCGCCGGCCGACACGGCGCTGGCCGAAAGCTGCTGGGATCTCACCCACGCGCGCATGGCGGAGCTGGTGGAAGGCGTGGTGTCCGCCCGCCGCCCGGTCTCGGCCCCCTTCCTGCGCGAGATCGTCTCCGCCCCGGCCGTGCGCCCGTCGGCGCGCCGGTCGCACTACGACGTGCTGGTGGTCGGCGCGGGCATGGCCGGCGCGGTCGCGGCCGAACGGCTGGCGGCCGAAGGCGGCAAGCGCGTGCTGCTGATCGACCGCCGCCCGCACCTGGGCGGAACCGCCTACGACCACCTGGACGCGGCCGGCATCCGGGTCGGCAAGTACGGCGCGCACGTGCTGCACACCGACCGCTCCGACGTCTTCCACCACCTGTCGCGCTTCACCGACTGGCGGCCCTGCGCGCCGCGGGTGCTGACTTCCACCGACGGCAAGCTGGTCCCCTCGCCGATCAACCGCACAGCCCTGAACGCCCTGTTCGGCCTCGACCTGGCCGGCGAGCAGGAGGCGGCCGCCTTCCTGGCCGCGCGCACGACGCCCGCGCACGCGCCCCGGACCGCCGAGGCGGCGGCCCTGGCCCGGCTGGGACCGGAGCTCTACGAGAGCGTCTTCCGCGGCTGGGCCCGCAAGCGCTGGGGCGTCGATCCTTCCGCCCTGCACAGGCGCGCCGCCGCCCGCGCCGAAGTGCGGCTGGGGGACGACGACCGCTATTTCACCGACACCTTCCAGGCCGTGCCGGCCAAGGGGTTCGGGCTGATGTTCGAGAACCTGCTGGATCACGACGGCATCCACCTGGAGCTCGACGTCGAGTTCGAGGACGTGCGCCGCGAGGTCGTCTACGACCACCTGGTCTTCACCGGCCCGCTGGACGGCTATTTCGAGCACCGGTTCGGCGAACTGCCGTTCCGCTCGGTGCGGTTCCGCCACGAGACCCTGGACCAGGAGTGGCATCAGCCGGCCGCCGTGGTCGAGTTTCCGTCCGAGGACACCGCCTGGAGCCGCATCGTCGAGCACAAGCACCTCACCGGCCAGGTGCACCCGAAGACCAGCATCACCTACGAACAGCCCGGCGGCGCCGGCGACCCGTTCTATCCGGTGCCGACGCCTGAGAACCTGGCCCTGCACCGCCGCTACGCCGCCCTGGCGCGGGCCCAGCGGGACGCGACCTTCATCGGCCGGCTGGCCTCCTACCGCGAGCTCAGCCTCGGCGAAGCCGCCGCCCAGGCGCTGGCCGCCTCGCGCCGGCTGATCCGGCGGGGCTTGCGACACCCCGCCGAAGAGGATCAGCTCACCGCGGCGGCGTTGGCGATCTGACGTCGGCCGCCGTGCCCGCGGCGCCCCTTACAACCTGCCGCGTCGCTGGTCCTCGCCGATCTTGAGGATCGAGTGCTTCTGCAGGGTCTCGGGCTGAACCCGCTCCCACAGCCCGCCCAGGCCGGCCTCTCTCCCCCGTTGCTCCTCCCGGCGCAGCCACTCCTCGACGGTCCTGATCCGGCCTGGGTGGACTTCGTCCAGCAGGGCGTAGTCGCGTTTGATGATGTCGTGCTTCCACTGGTTCCAGAACCCGGTGAAATTGTCCCGGAAGCTCATCGTGCTCTTGTCGTCGGGATCGGCGTTGTATCCGGCGGGCTTGTCGGCGGACGCCTTCAACGGGCCGTTGAAGTAGTCGTCCAGGCTCGTGTCGACATATCTGGCGGGATGTCCCGTCACCCGCTCGAAGGCGGCGGCGAGATCGGCATACCGGACGGGCTCGATCGCGACCTCGAGATCCATGCCGTTCGCGCGCGCCGGGTTGTCGAACAGCCAGCGGACATAGTGGGCGCAGTCTTCGAGGGCGACGTGCACGACCGCGCCGTCCCCCAGCGGCACCCTCCAGGTCACGACGCCGTCCTCGACGGTCGGCGTCATGGGCGTGCGCGACGAGACGACCATCTCCATGTACGGGCCGGTGGTGAAGAGGGCCGCGCCCATCCGGTCTCGGTTCACCTGGTTCTGGAACAGGATCCACTCGCCGATGCGGCCCTTGCCGTCATAGTGGCCGGTACGGAACCTGGAGTCGTAGCCGCCCTTCTTCAGGGTGTAGTCCAGGTTGCCGTAGACGAAGAACTTGACGCCCTCCTCGAGAGCGATCTCGTAGCAGCGGATCGCCCAGTACATTTCCGTCTTCTCGCCGGTGTTGAAGCCGTCGATGTTGACGTAGGCCCCGTCGCACGCGCGAAACCCCTCCCGCAGAACGGCTTCATCCGCGAACGACCCTTCCAGGATCGACACCTCGCCCATGTCGAGAAGGGACTTGGCGCGCGCCGATCCGGCGTCGCGCGTGAGGGCGAGAACGGAGTATTTGCCGTCGCCGACGAGACCGCGGACGACGGGCAGGCCTTGCGCGCCCGTCGCGCCGATGACGAAAATCCTGGAGACGTTCTGGGATGACATGGTCCATTGCTCCGTTCGTGTTCGCAAGATCTGACGACGCCGAGACGCGCCCTCGGCTGGTCACGACGCGTCGCCGGCGAAAAAGGGTAAGCCTGGGTGACCAACGGTCATAGGCATGCGGCAGCCCTTCACAACCAGGCGGGATGTGATATCTTAACTCTCATTATCAGAGTCAAGAAGGCTGGCGCCGATGCGTTCGAAAAGTTTCGAGGGGATGGTTTGCCCGATCGCCGGCGCGCTGTCGGCGATCGGCGATCGCTGGGCGCTGCTGATCCTGCGCGACCTCCTCGCCGGCATCAGCCGCTACGACGATTTCCGGCGATCTTCCGGCGTGACCAACGCGACGCTCAGCGACCGGCTGAAGCACCTCGAGGGCGCCGGCCTGATCGAGCGGCGGCGGTATCAGACCGGCCCGGACCGGTACGAATACGCGCTGACCTCGAAGGGGCGGGACATCGCCGCCTTGATGCCGGTGCTCGCCGAGCTCGGCGATCGATGGGGCGTGTCGGGCGCCGCCGAACCCCCGCTGCGGTTCGTGAACCGCGCCACGGGGGCCGCCGTGCGGCCGGGGTTCATCGATCAGGAGACGGGCCAGCCGGTGAGCGCGGGAGACGTGAAGGTCATGGAAGGGCCCGGCGCCGATGACGTCACCCGCTGGCGGCTGTCCCACCGCCGTCGTCACGCCCCCGAGGAAGCCCCCTCGGCGTGAGAGCCGCCCGCTAACTCCCACGCCGCGCGCAGGTCGGCCACGAACAGCTTCCACGCCCTGGCCCGGTCCTCGTGGCTGGGCAGGCGCAGCAGGTAGGCCGGGTGGACGGTGATCAGGCCCTGCGCGTCGCCCAGGTCGAACGGATGGCCCCGGTCCTTGGACACCGACACCGGCCGGTCGAACACGGCCTGCCCGGCGGTCGCGCCCAGCGCCACGATCACCTTCGGCCGGACCAGCCGCCGCTCGTTTTCCAGCCACCAGCGGCAGGCGCGGATCTCGCCGACGTTCGGCTTGGCGTGGATGCGCCGCTTGCCGCGCGGCTCGTGCTTGAAGTGCTTCACCGCGTTGGTGACGTAGGTCTCGGCGCGCGGCACGCCCGCCTCGGCCAGGGCCTTGTCGAACATCTGCCCGGCCGGCCCGATGAACGGCTTGCCGGCCAGGTCCTCCTGGTCGCCGGGCTGCTCGCCCACGAACATCAGCGCCGCGCGCGCCGGCCCCTCCCCCGCGACGCCCTGGGTGGCGTCGCGCCAGAGATCGCAGCGCCGGCAGGCCTGCACCGCGGTCCACACGTCCGCGACCGAGGTCGGCACGTAGGCGTCGTCGAAGGTCCCGTCGCGCACGCTCCTGGCCACCGCCCGGGCGGTGCGCTTGGACGGTTCGGTGTGGGGCGCGCCGACCATGGTCTCGGCCCTCGTCGCGGCCTGCTGGATCAGTCGGGGAATGACCTGGGCCTCGGGCAGGTTCCGCCACAGGGACTTGGGCATCTGGGCGGTCATGGCCTTCACCTTCAGCCGGGCCGGGTTGAAGGTCGCGGCGAAATACGCGCGCCAGACGTCCTCCTGGGCGTCGTCGGCGGGGGCCTCTTCGCGGCTGACGCCAGGCGAGAAGCTAAGGGCTTCGCCGTCCCAGCTGGCGCACGCGTCCGGGGTCAGCACCGCCCAGCGCATGTTGGCGAACCGCTCCACGAAGAACGGCGCGGCGCGCGCCAGCACCCGGTGCTCCGGCTCGATCCAGGCGACGTAGGCGGCCCCCTTGTCGTCCTCGACCTCGCGAAAGCGGACGTACTGCTTGAGGCGGTAGGCGGCCCGCTCGACCCCCTTGCGCAGCTCCATGGCCCGCGCCACGTCGGCGTCGGTCGCGACGTGCATCAGGCCCGGCTCGTTCCGAAGCCGCCAGAGCAGCCGGTACAGCAGGGCGAAGCGCGCCGGGTCCCGGTGCAGGACCACATCGCGCGCCAGCTCGACGAACTCGCGCGGGACCGGGAAGGCGCAGTCGCCGTCGGCGACCGTTACCTCTTCGCCCAGCTGCGCCTGCTCGCCGGCCGTCCAGGCGACCGCCTCCGGCGACACGCCCGCCGACCGCAGCGCCCGGGCGGCCCGGCGCCAGCCGCCGAAGTCGGTCTCGTGCGCCAGCCGGACGATCTTCACAGCGCCAGGCTCAGCTGCTGGGGCTCGGGCGGTTTCGCCGCCACGAGCTTCGCCTTCAGATCGGCCCGGTCGGTCAGGCCGCCGGGCGACCAGTCGGCGGCGATCACGAACGGACGCACCCTGGCGATCGAGGCGCAAACCCGCGCCACGTCCTCCAGCCGCAGCCGCCGCCAGCGCCGCGAGGCGATCAGCTTGTCGACGCTCTTCACGCCCAGGCCCGGCACGCGCAGCAGCACCTCGCGCTCGGCCGTGTTCAGGTCGACGGGAAAGCGGTCGCGGTTCTGCAGCGCCCAGGCCAGCTTCGGGTCGACCGCCAGGTCCAGCATGCCGTCGACGCTGGAGCCGGCTATCTCGGCCTGGGTGAAGCCGTAGAAGCGCATCAGCCAGTCGGCCTGATAGAGCCGGTGCTCGCGCATGAGCGGCGGCTGGGCCAGCGGCAGCCGGGCGCTGGAGTCCGGGATCGGGCTGAAGGCCGAATAGTAGACCCGCGACAGGCCGTAGCCGGCGTAGAGCGCCTCGCTGCGGGCCAGGATCTCGTCGTCCCGGGCCGCGTCGGCGCCGACGATCATCTGGGTGGACTGGCCGGCCGGGGCGAAGCGCTTCGGCTGGGCCTTGGTTTTCGGATCGGGTTTGGCGCTCTCGCGTCCGAGGCGCACCAGGCCCATGGCCTGCTTGATGGTGCGGACGTCCTTCTCCGGCGCGAAGGCTTTCAGGCTGTCCTCGCGCGGCAGCTCGATATTGGCCGACAGCCGGTCGGCGTAGAGCCCCGCCTCCTGCACCAGGTGCGCGCTCGCCTCGGGGATCAGCTTCAGGTGAATGTAGCCGCGGAAATCGTGGTCCTCGCGCAGGCTGCGCGCCACTCGCACCAACTGCTCCATGGTGTAGTCGGAATCCCGGATGATCCCCGACGAGAGGAACAGCCCCTCGATGTAGTTGCGCCGGTAGAAGCTGAGGGTGAGGTCGACGACCTCCTGCACCGAGAAGCGGGCGCGCGGCACGTTGCTGGACACGCGGTTCACGCAGTAGGCGCAGTCGTAGACGCAGAAGTTGGTCAGCAGGATCTTCAGCAGGCTGACGCAGCGCCCGTCCGGGGTGAAGGCGTGGCAGATGCTCTTGCCGTCGGTGGAGCCCATGCCCTTGCCGTCCAGCGAGGTGCGTTTCTTGGCGCCGGACGAGGCGCAGGACGCGTCGTACTTCGCCGCGTCGGCGAGGATCTCCAGCTTACGCTTCAAGTCGAGAACGGCCATGTTCTTAATATGTTCTCATCGCGAGGCGAACGCCAGCGCCGCCGTGGCCTGCGCGCTTGCGTCACACGCTATTGCGAGCCGTTCGCAACCGTGTCAGGAACGCCCCGTTCCCCTGCCGGGCCAAGGTGAAGAGCATGCGCCAGTTTGGAAAAGCCCTGTCGACGGCGAGCGCGCTCGTCCTGTCTTTCGCCGTGCTGGCCGGCTGCGGCCCGCGCAAGGAGGCCGAAGTCCCGACCAAGGGCGAGCTGAACCTCTACACCGCCCGCCACTACGACGCGGACCTTGAGCTCTACAAAGCCTTCACCAAGGCCACGGGCATCAAGGTCAATCGCCTGGAGATGGGCCCCGACCAGCTGATCGAGCGCATGAAGGCCGAGGGCGACGCCAGCCCCGCCGACGTGATCCTGACCTCCGACGCCGGCGCCCTGTGGCGCGCCGAGCAGGCCGGCCTGTTCCAGCCGATCCAGTCGGCGGTGCTGAACGAGAAGATTCCGGCCGGCCTGCGCGATCCGCAGAACGAGTGGTTCGGCTTCTCCCGCCGCGCGCGGGTGATCGCCTACGACAAGGCCAAGGTGAAGCCCGAAGAGGTCGCCACCTACGAAGCGCTGGCCGAGCCGCGCTTCAAGGGCAAGGTCTGCGTCCGCTCCTCGGACAACGTCTACAACCTGTCGCTGATGTCGGCGCTGATCGAGCGCTGGGGCCAGGACAAGGCCCTGACCTGGGCCAAGGGCGTGGTCGCCAACATGGCCCGCCCGCCCCAGGGCGGCGACATCGAGCAGATCAAGGCGATCGGCGCCGGCGTCTGCGACGTGGCCCTGACCAACACCTACTACTATTTGCGCCTGGTCCGCTCGGGCGACGCCGGCGACAAGGCCACCGCCGAGAAGGTCGCCCTCTCCTTCCCCAACCTGGACGGCCACGGCACCCACGTGAACATCTCCGGCGGCGGCGTGGCGCGCTACGCCCCGCACAAGGACGCCGCCGTGAAGTTCCTGGAGTTCCTGGCCACCGACGAGGCCCAGGAGATCTTCGCCGGCGCCAACAACGAGTACCCGGCCGTCGCCTCGGTGAAGCCGCCGGCCCTGGTCGCCCAGTACTCGAACTTCACCGCCGACCCGATGCCGGTCACGACCTACGGCGCCCGCCAGGCGGAGGCTCAGGCCGTGTTCGACAAGGCCGGCTGGCGCTGACGGCGGATGGCCGACGTCCAGCCCCTCTCGCCGACGCGCCTGCGCCGCCTGTCCAAGCCGTGGACCGGGCTGCAATGGGGCGCGCTGGTCGCGGCGGTGCTGGCGATCACGCCCCTGGTCGCGGTGATCGCGCTGGCCGTGTTCGGCGGCGAGGCGCGCGCCAGCGCCCCTGAGCTGATCGCCCGCTACGCCCTCAACTCCGCCGTCCTGGCCGCCCTGGTCGCGCTTGGCGCCGGTTCGGCCGGCGCTCTGGCCGCCTGGCTGGTGGTGATGCACCGCTTCCCGGGGCGGAGCTTCTTCGCCTGGGCGCTGGCCCTGCCGCTGGCCGCGCCGGCCTTCCTGCTGGCCTACGCCTACGCCGACCTGTTCGACGCCGCCGGCCCGATCCGCACCGCCTTCCGCGCGGCGTTCGGAACCGAGCTGCCGCTGAACATGCGCAGCCTGCCGGGCGCCGCCTTCGTGCTGTCGGCGGCCTTCTATCCGTACGTCTACCTGACCGCGCGCACCGCCTTCGTGAACCAGTCGGTGGCGGCGCTGGAGGCGGCCCGGACCCTCGGCTGCTCGCTGCGCCAGGCCTTCTTCCGCGTGGCCCTGCCGCTGGCCCGCCCGGCCCTGGCCGCCGGCATGGCGCTGGCGGTGATGGAGACCCTGGCAGACTATGGCGCGGTCAACTTCCTCAGCGTGCAGACCCTGACCACCGGCGTGGTGCGGGCCTGGTCGGTGTTCGGCTCGACCGTCGCCGCCGCGCGCCTGTCCCTGCTGCTGATGGGCGCGGCCGCCGTCCTGCTGATGATCGAGCGGGCCAACCGCAAGGGCGCGGGCCACGACAGCGGCGCCGCCCGCTGGCGCGCCCTGCCGACCCTCGAGCTGAAGGGCGCGAGCGCCTGGGGCGCAAGCCTGTTCTGCCTGACCCTGCTGACGCTGGGCCTGCTGCTGCCGGCCGGCTGGCTGGCCTGGCGCGGTCTGTCGGCCGTGCCGGAGGCCCCGCGCCTGCTGCTGGCCGCCGCGCACTCGCTAAGCCTGTCCCTGGCCGGCGCGGCGGTCACGGTCGTGCTGGCCGCGGTGATCGCCTTCGGCGCGCGCGGCCACCCGCTGGCCCCGCGGCTCGCCAGCCTCGGCTACGCCACGCCCGGCGCGGTCATGGCCATCGGCCTGCTGGCTCCGGCCGGCTGGCTTTGGCGCGGCTTCGAGGGCGCGGTGTCGGGCTTCGGCGCGGGCGTGGGCCTGCTGCTCTACGCCTACGCCGCCCGCCTGATGGCCTCGGCGCTGGAGCCGATCGACGCCGGTCTGTCGCGGATCACGCCCTCCATGGGCCGGGCCGCCCGCACCCTGGGCGAGACGGAGACGGGCGCGGTGCGCCGCGTGCACCTGCCGATCGCCAAGGGCGCACTGCTGACCGCGGCTCTGCTGGTGTTCGTCGACGTGCTCAAGGAGCTGCCGGCGACCCTGATCCTGCGGCCCTTCAACTTCGACACCCTGGCCGTGCTGGCCGACAACTACGCCGCCGACGAGCGCCTGGCCCAGGCGGCCTGGCCCGCCCTGCTGATCCTGCTGGTCGCCATCGGCCCGGTGATCGTCCTGACCCGCCGCGTGGCCCACTCGCGGCCCGGAGCCCCTTCATGAGCGTCGCCATTTCCGCCGAGGGCGTCCGTCGCGCGTACGGCGACAAGACCGCGGTCGACGGCGCCGACCTCAAGCTGCACCGCGGGCGCATCACCTGCCTGCTGGGCCGCTCCGGCTGCGGCAAGAGCACCCTGCTGCGCCTGATCGCCGGCCTGGAGCCGCTGGACGGCGGGCTGATCCGCTCGGGCGAGCGGGTGCTGTCGGACGGCCCGGTCGAGGTCCCGCCCGAGCACCGCGACCTGGGCTTCGTGTTCCAGGACTACGCCCTGTTCCCCCACCTGACGGTCGAGCAGAACGTGGCCTTCGGCCTGAAGGGCAAGCCTGCGCGGGAGCGCAAGGAGATCGCCCAGACCCAGCTGCGGCGCGTGCGCCTCGCCGATCGCGCGGGCGCCTATCCGCAGGCCCTGTCCGGCGGCGAGCAGCAGCGCGTGGCCCTGGCCCGTGCGCTGGCGCGCGAGCCCTCGGCGGTGCTGCTGGACGAGCCGTTTTCGGGGCTGGACGGGCGACTGAAGGCGGAGGTGCGCGACGCCACGCTGCACGCCCTGCGACACACCAACGCCGCCGTGCTGATCGTCACCCACGACGCCGAAGAGGCGCTGATGATGGGTGACGAATTGGCCCTGATGGACGCCGGGCGCATCCTGCAGACCGGCAGCCCGCACGACTGCTACCACGCGCCCGTTTCGATGACCGCCGCGCGCCTGCTGGGCGAGGCCAACGCCCTGCCCGCCCAGATCACCGACGGCGTGGCCGTGACTCCGTTCGGCCGCCTGCCCTCGGTCGGCGACGGCGCGGCGACGGTCATGGCCCGCCCCGAGGCCCTGCGGCTGGACGGCGAGGTTCCGGCACGGGTGACCGCCGCCCGCTTCCGCGGCGCGATGACCGAGCTGACCCTGAAAGCCGGCGAGCACGTCGCCCACGCCCACGTGCCCTCGCGCGGCGCGCCAAAGGTGGACGATACCGTGCACGTCGGCCTCGACCCGCATTTCTGCGCGGTGTTTGCAAATTAAGGTCCCTCTCCCGGTCGGGAGAGGGAGGGGCCCGCGCGGCGACAGCCGCGTGGGAGGGTGAGGGAAACGGGAGCGCACAGGACCTTGCGCCAAGGCCGCCGCCGTCCATAACCCCTCATCCTCCCGCGCTGACCTCCGCGCTACGCGCTCCGGTGCGCGGGCTCCGTCCTTCTCCCTCCGGGAGAAGGCGCAACCGTCACGCCGCGTTCGGGTCTTCCTGCATCAGGCCGAAGATGTTGCCTTCGGTGTCCTTGACGTAGGCCAGCCAGCCCACGCCCTGCACGGCCATCTTCGGCACGGCGATCTCGCCGCCGAGGCCCAGCGCCTTGACGACATAGGCCTCGGTGTCGTCCACGCCCATGGTGCAGACGTACCCGATCACCGGATGCGGGGTCTGGCGGTCCAGCGGGCCGCCCATGCGCTTGAGCAGGCCGCCGTCGATGCCCGGCTGATCCTCGCCGGTCTTGATCAGCCAGTAGTCGTGCTCGCCCCACTTCTGGAACGACCAGCCGAACAGCTGCTCGTAGAAGCCCTTGGCCCGGACGGGATCGTCGGCCTGGATTTCGAAGTGGACCGGACGCGGCATGGGGCTCCCCCTTGCGGAAGAGCCCCATAGACCATGGTTCGCGGAACGGCGCGAGCGCCGCTCGGATTTAGGCCGCGGCGCGCGCGTCGCGGGCGGCGGCGATGCGGGCGCGGGCGATTTCGCCGGCGATCTCGTGGGTCGGGCGCTTTTCGCCGACCGAACGCTGCAGGACTTCGTCCAGGGTGATCATCAGGCGGGCCAGCTTGCCCTCGACCCACTTCGGATCGTAGGCGCCGCCGGCCTTCAGCGCGTTGATCTCGGCCGCCACGTTGATGATGCCGCCGCCGTTGACGACGTAGTCCGGCGCGTAGATCAGGCCCTGCTCGAACACCCGGCGGCCGATCTCGTGGCTGGCCAGCTGGTTGTTGGCGGCGCCGACGATGGCCTTGGCCTTCAGGCGCGGCAGGGTGTTTTCGTTGATCGCGCCGCCCAGCGCGCAGGGGGCGAAGATCTCGGCGTCGACGTCGAAGATCTCTTCCGGCTTCACGATGGTGGCGCCGGTCTTCTCGGCCACCGTTTTCAGGGTGGCTTCGTTGACGTCGGTGATCACCAGCTTGGCGCCGGCCGCGTGCAGCTTCTCGGCCAGGTAGCCGCCGACGTGGCCCACGCCCTGAACGGCGACGGTCACGCCCGACAGGTCGGTGGCGTTCCACAGGCGCTTGGCGACCAGCATGGCGCCACGGAAGACGCCTTCGGCGGTCGTCGGGCTCGGGTCGCCGGAGCTGGCCGGGGTGCCTTCCAGGCCGGCCACGTACTTGGTGGTGCGGCGGGCCGAGGCCAGGTCGGCCGGCGAGATGCCGACATCCTCAGCGGTCCAGTAGGCGCCGCCCAGGCTGTCGACCATGCGGCCGAAGGCTTCGAACAGGGCCGGCGACTTCTGGGTGCGGCTGTCGCCGATGATCACCGCCTTGCCGCCGCCGAGCTCGAGGTCGGCCACGGCGTTCTTGTAGGACATGCCCCAGGAGAGCTTCAGCACGTCGTCCAGCGCGGCTTCGGCGCTGGCGTAGGGCCACATGCGGCAGCCGCCGCAGGCCGGGCCGCGCGCGGTGGAGTGCACCGCGATGATCGCCTTGAGGCCGGTTTTTTCGTCGTAGAACGAGTGTACGCCTTCGTGATTCTCGAAAGCGGGGGAATCGAACAGGGTCATTTCCGGCTGCCTCGGGCAGAGTGGAACGAATTTGCGCGGGGGTTACGCTGTCACAGCGAGGCCCGCAAGCCGCGCTCGTCGACTAATCAGCGAAAAGTTGGGCCGTTCGGGGGCGTGGGCGCGCCGGGAATGGCGGGCGCCCCGGACAGCAGCGGGGCGGCCGGATCACGCAGGAAGCCGACCACGTCGCGCCAGACGGTCTCGGCCTGATAGTCGCGCAGCAAGACGTGCCAACCGTTTGCGTAATACGCCGAGCGGTCGGTAGGCTTCAGCTGGTGCGCCGCCTGGAAGGTGGGCTGGTGCGGAATGATCTCGTCGTGCTCGCCGTAGAGATAGGCCACGGGTGCGCGCACGTAGCGCAGGCTCGCGCGGGCCTGCTCCATCAGGTTCATCAGGCCGTAGACCGCGTCCGGCCGCGTACCCCAGATCATCAGCGGGTCGCGGCCCATGCGGCGCAGCTCCGGCATGTTGTCGGAGGCCACGATTCGCCGGGCGAAGGTTTGCGGCGGCTCGATCGCCTGGTCCCCGACCGTGTGGGCCGCGAACCAGACGGCGACGCGGTTGATCACCGGCTGGGCCGACCAGCCCCAGATCGCGGGGGCCAGCAGCACCAGCCGGTCGGCGTCGGGCGGCCGGTCGGCGAAGGCGGTGATGGCCACCGCCCCGCCCATGCTCTCGCCGGCGACCGCGATGGTGGCGTGCGGGTGGCGCTTGCGCAGCAGGCCGCACAGGGTGCGCAGATCTTCGGCCATCAGGGCCCGGCCGCCCCAGACGCCGCGGTCCGGCGCCCGGCCGAAGCCGCGCTGGTCGTAGGCGTAGGTCGTGATCCCCTGCTTGGCCCACCACGGCCCGGCCATCCAGAAGGCGGCGGCGTAGTCGTTCATGCCGTGCAGGCCGACGATCACCGCCCAGGGCTCGCCCTCGGCCGCCCAGGTGCGCAGCGGCAGGCGCGCGCCGTCGAAACTGACGAAGGTCCGCGGCTCCAGCCGCGCCCCGTCGAATCCCGGCGGAGGCTGCCGGGCTGACTGCACCATGGGCGCGCAGGCCGTCAGGGCCGACGCGCCCGCCAACATCGCGAGCCGGCGCGTAATCATGTGGTCAAGATACCGCTCACCCTTGCTCTCAGGTAAGGCACGATCTCGCGATCAAACCATGGGTTTTTCTTGAGCCAGCTGGTGTTGCGCCAGGACGGATGCGGCAGCGGCACCACGCCGGGCGCGTACTCACGCCAGGCCCGCACGGTCTCGGTCATGTTGGCCTTGGCGGTCGGTCCCAGCGCCCAGACCTGGGCGTGCCACCCCACCAACAGGGTCAACTCGACCTCCTTCAGCTCGGACAGCAAGCGCTTGCGCCACAGCTCGGCGCAACGCTTGGGCGGGGGATAATCCCCACCAGCCGGGTTCGTTCCTGGAAAGCAGAAGGCCATGGCCGCCACGCCGATGCGCGGGTCGCCGTAGAAGGTCTCGGAATCCACGCCGAGCCAGTCGCGCAGGCGGTCGCCGGACGGGTCGGTGAACGGCTGGCCGCTCTCGTGCACGCGCCGTCCCGGGGCCTGGCCGCAGACCAGCAGGCGCGTCTGGCGCGAGACCATCACCACCGGGCGCGGCTCGTGCCCGAACTCCCCGGCGCAGGCGCGGCAGGCCGAGATCTCCTTCAGCACCTGCTCCAGGCTCAAGCGGCGGCCATCCGGCGTGCGTCGCGGCGCACTTCCTTCGGGATCATCTTCCAGATGACCATGAGGCCCAGGCCCGCCACCACCACGTCGTCCACCTGGCCCAGCACCGGGATGAAGTCGGGGATCAGGTCGATGGGGCTGGCGATGTAGGCCAGCACGCCGAGGCCCGCGAGGCGCGCGGCCCGCGGCGTGCGTGGATCGTTCACGGCGAAGCGGAAGATGTCGATCTGCCGCTTCGCCAGCTTGAAGAACCTAGAGGGTTTCTTCCGCTTCACCGGGTCCTTGCTCCGTCGCTTCGGGCGCCCGCAGGCGGTAAACGCCCTTGAAGGTCTCGGGGTCCGTCGGCTTGCCCTTGCGGGTGATCACGAGGCGCCCCTGGCGCGCCAGGCCCACGGCGGTGGAGCGCACCTGCGGCAGGATCCGCCGCCAGCCCTCGGGGTCGACCGCCTTGGCGACGTCCTCCGGGCCCACGGTCTTGCCGGCGCCCTTGGCGTCCAGCAGTTCGAAAATGGTGTCCTCGACGGATCGGGTCATGACGGGCGGCTCGCGACGGAATATGTGAACGGCGGTAAGCTGAAGGAAGTGGAGCGTTTCATGGCCGACGAAGCCCCGCCCAGGGTGGTCACCGTGACGGAGGGCGAGTTCGCCGGCTGGCGGTACTTCGACACCCACGAAACCTTCGACAGCCTGATCGGGCCCTTCTTCTTCCGGAAGGACGAGGACGGCAAGGCCCGCTGCGCCTTCCGCGCCGAGCAGAAGCACATGAACTCGGGCCAGCGCATGCACGGCGGCTGCCTGATGACCTTCGCGGACATCGCCCTGTTCATGCTGGCCTACGAGGAGATGGAGGGCAGCCGCGGGGTCACCGTGCAGCTCGACTCCACCTTCCTCGACGCGGCCTACGTCGGCGACCTGGTCGAGGCCACCGGCGAGGTCACCCGCGCCGGCCGCTCGCTGATCTTCGTCCGCGGCCAGATCACCGCCGGCGAGCGGCTCTTGTTCACCTTCTCGGGCGTGATCCGGAAATTCCGGCCGAAGGACTGAGCCTGGCCTACTCCGCCGTGGTCGCGCCCCCCGCCTCGAAGGCCTGGGTGCGGCGGTTCAGGTTGCGCCGCCGCTCGCCGCCCGCCACGGCCGCCGGCCGCTCGCGCATGGCCGCGTACCAGCGCTGGACGTTGGCCAGCGTCTCGGGCGGCTGGAACTTGATCAGCCGGGCGAAGTCCAGGCCGGTGACCGCGACCAGGTCGGCCATGGTGAAGCGGTCAGCGACGATGAACTCACGGCCCTCCAGCTGGCGGTCTAGCGCCTTCAGGAAACGCCCGGCCATGGTCTGGTTGTACTCGCCCACCGCCGGCACGGGGCTCTCCAGGGCGGCGAAGGCCGGGTGCGTGTGCCGGGTGGCCAGCATCAGCGGGTTGGCCAGGTAGATCTCGCAGCGGCGGGTCCACATCTCTATCTGCGCCGTCTCCCTGGGATCGCGCCCGAACAGGTTCGGCTGGGGATACAGCGCCTCGAGATAGCGGCAGATGGCGACCGACTCGGTGATGCAGGTCTGGTCGTCGATTTCCAGCGCCGGCACGTGCGAGAGGCCGGCCTTGCTCCGGTACTCCGGCGACTTGTGCTCGCCGGTCAGGATGTCGACCGAGACGATCTCGATCTCGTCCTCGATGCCCTTCTCGGCCATGAACCAGCGTACGCGGCGCGGATTGGGCGCACGGGGGAAATCGTAGAGCTTCAAGGCGGCCTCCCGGGTCTCTTTTGGAAACCTTACGAGCGCGTTCGGGCGCTGGCTAGCGGGAGCGAACAGGCTCGGCCGGTCCGGCGGATGACGACGTTCGCCGAACAGGCACGAGGGCGCACGAAAGTGGCGGCCGAGGGGGCATTCCATGAGCGCGGACGACGCCGTCTCCGTTTCGGCCACAGGGACCAACGATGAGCAGGCCGCCGCAGCCCTGGCCCGGGCCCCGGCCGGCACGCCGAACGCCGGAGATTTCAAGCGCCGCTAGCCGAGCTCGCGCTTCAGCCGCGCCTCCAGCGCGGACGTGTCGCGTAGTTCGCATTCCCAGACGGTGAGCGGGCGCCAGCCCTGGGCTGTCAGCGCGGCCTGGGCCTCGGCGTCACGGGCGCGGTTGCGGGCGATCTTGGCGGTCCAGTAGTCGGCGTTGGCCTTCGGCTGACGCGCGCCGCGCGGGCAGTCGTGGCCGTGCCAGAAGCACCCGTGGACGAACAGGGCGACCTTACGCCCGGGAAACACCACGTCGGGCGAACCGGGCAGGTCGCGCCGGTGCAGGCGATAGCGATAGCCCAGCCGGGTGAGCGCCTTGCGGACCTTCAGCTCAGGACCGGTGTTCTTCTGCTTCACGCGCCCCATCACTTCGGAGCGCTTGGCCGGGGAGAATACGTCCGTCATCCCCCTCTCCTCCCCTGCAAGCGAAGCGCCGCGGGGGAGGGGGACCACGCGTAGCGTGGTGGAGGGGGCGAACCGGCGCAAATTGAGGGCGATCTCATCTCAACACCTCGCGGCGGCGGACGCCCCCTCCACCGCTTCGCGGTCCCCCTCCCCCGTTCCGCTGCGCTTCACGGGGGAGGAGAATTTCCTCAGAGCTGGCCCAGCACGTGCTCGGCCGAGGAGACGCGGAATTCGCCCGGGGCCTCGACGTTCAGCTTCTCGACCACGCCGTTCTTCACCAGCATGGCGTAGCGCTGCGAGCGCTCGCCCATGCCGAACTTGGAGGCGTCCATGGCCAGGCCGAGCTTCTTGGTGAAGTCGCCGTTGCCGTCGGCCAGCATCAGCACGTCCTCGCCCGTGCCGGCGTTCTCGCCCCAGGCGCCCATGACGAAGGCGTCGTTGACCGACAGGCAGGCGATGGCGTCGACGCCCTTGGCCTTCAGGTCGGCGGCGCTGTCGACGAAGCCCGGCAGGTGGCGGGCCGAGCAGGTCGGCGTGAAGGCGCCGGGAACGGCGAACAGCACGACGGTCTTGTCCTTGAACACCTCGTCGGTGGTCATCGGCTTGGGACCTTCGCCCGTCATGGTCATGAAGGTCGCCTCAGGGAGCTTGTCGCCTTCTTTGATGGTCATAGCAGTTCTCCTGGCGGGGCCGCGGGCGCGTCCCGGTCGGGCAGTGAGATAACGGCGCCCGCTCCCGCCGCCAAGCGGGCGGCCTTGCATGGGTTAACGCCTGGGATGATGATGAGCCATGACTGAGCCCGCGCCTGACGAGATCGAGTCCCTGGCCGGACGCCTGCTGATCGCCATGCCGGGCATCAGCGATCCCCGCTTCGAACGCGCGGTGGTCCTGGTCTGCATCCACTCCGCACAGCACGCCATGGGCGTGCGGGTGAACAAGCCGGTGGAGGACACCACGGTCGGCGCCGTGCTCACCCGCCTCGACGTCGGCGGCGCGCCGCGCAACCCGCACCAGCTTGTGCTGGCCGGCGGCCCGGTCGAGACCGAGCGCGGCTTCGTCCTGCACTCCGACGACTACGAGATCCCCGGCTCGACCATGCAGATCGGCGAGGGCCTGAGGCTGACCGCCACCCGCGAGGTGCTGCAGGCCCTGGCCGACCCGGCCGTGGCGCCCAAGCGCTCGATGCTGGCCCTGGGCTACGCCGGCTGGGGGCCTGGCCAGCTGGAGACGGAGCTGCGCGAAAACGTCTGGCTGACCGCGCCGCTGGACCTCGACCTGCTGTTCGACGAGGACCACGACGGCAAGTGGAGCCGGGCGCTGGCGCGCATGGGCATCAGCTCCTCGCATCTGTCGGGTCAGACCGGGCGGGCGTGAGCGCCTCATCCCAAGCGGAAGAACGACGTTCTTGGCGCGCGCCGGTCCTCCGGTCTAGGCTCGCCCGCGAGGGCTGAGCGGGGGGAAGACGTGAAGCTGACGCATCAAGCGGCGCGGCGCCTGCTGGGCGCGACAGCGGCGGCCGCGACCTTGCTGGCCGCCGGCCAGGCCTGGGCGCAGGACGACATGGGTTGCGAGTCCGACACGGTGCAGGCCTTCCGCGTCGAACGAGGCGCGGCCAAGGCCGGCGAGGTCTCGCCCTGGGTCGAGCCGGACATCGTGGTCGACTCCGACCTCACCGATCCGAAGGACCTGAAGCCGTGGTCCGGCAAGTCCGTCGTGATCCACGGCGCCCAGCTGAAGGGCGCGGACCTGTCCCGGATGAAGCTGGACCGGATCTGCTTCGTGGACTCCGACCTGTCGGACACGGTCTGGACCGGGGCGAAGACGTCAAACCTCGTCTTCATCCGCAGCGACCTGACCGGCGCCAACCTGGCCGGCGCGTCCCTGCGCTCGGCCGTGCTGCTGGACAGCCGGCTGGACGGGGCCAAGGCGTCCGGCGCCGACCTGACGCGCACGGCCGCGGCCGGCGGCGGGTTCGAGAACCTCGACCTCAGCGGCGCCAATCTGACCGACGCGTCCCTCTACTGCGGCGTGATCGTCGGCGACTGGAACTGCGAGACCGACGGCGGCATCGACCTGCGCGGCGCGCAGTTGACCCGCACGCACCTGGCCGTCGGCTTCGGCAAGGTGGCCGGCGCGCGTCTGAACGGCGCGAATGTCGAGCTCATGGACCTGCCGCAGCTGCGCGAGGTGGTCCCCGCCGGCCCGGTGACCGTGCGCGCCAGCGCCTACGGCCTGGCGACGGTGAGCCTGTCACCGCAGGAGTGGCGCACCCTGCTGGCCGCCTGGGGCCAGCCCGCGTCCGAGCCGACCGGGCCCAGCTTCGACTGCGCCAAGGCCTCGACCCCGGTGGAACGCCGTATCTGCGACGCGAACGCCTGGGGCGTGGCCGACCTGGATCGGGACCTGGCCGAGGTCTATCGCCTGACCCTGGCCGCCGGCCGCACCACCACGGCCGATCAGCAGCGCTGGCTGGGCACGCGTTCGGCCTGCCTCGATTCCAAGCGGTTCCAGGACGCGGACGACTGCCTGCGCACCTGGTACGCGGCGCGTATCTCCGCGCTGCAGAAGAGCCTGGGCGCGCCCGCCTGGCTGACGCCGGGAACGGAGGCGCTCTACATCAGCGACGACCTGCCGGTGTCCGATGAATTCCGCCGGACCGCCCTCTACCAGAAGGTCCTGCCGGTGATCGTCTCCAGCTCGTGGCAAACGCTCTATGTCCGCGCCGGGGCGGATGGGCGGATGTACGCCTGGGGCGAGGCCTGGGGCGGCAACGGCCACAGCTGCAGCCTGTCGGGACGCGAGAGCGACGGCACCCTGTCCATGGGCGAGAAGAGCGGCTGGTACGGCGGTCCGCGACCCGACTATTCCGAGAAGCCGGGGACCTGGGCAGACGTGTTCCGGCTGTGGGGCGACTACGCCGAGATCAGGCAAGACCAGGACGCGGGCTACGCCAGCTGCGGCGCGCGGGCCAGCTTCGGCGGGCGCCTCACCCGCGTGCCGGCCGGCGACGTGGAATTCGACGGCCTGACCAACATGGAAGGCGACCCGGTCCGGGCGAAGTGAGCCGAGCCGGCCTGCGGCGCAGGCCGGCGCTCGTCACCCGCGCGACTTGATCGGAGCGAAGCCGTCGGCGAGCGACTCGTTGAGGTAGACCTCGGCCTCCTGGGCGGCCAGCGCCGGGGCGTAACCGAAGCCCTGGCCGTAGTGGCAGCCGACCGACAGCAGCTGGCGCGCCAGGGCGGCGTTCTCGACGCCCTCGGCCACCACCTCCAGCGACAGGTCGCGGCCCAGCGCCACGACCGAGCGGACGATCTTGGCCGAGCCGTCGTCCGATCCCATGGTGCGCACGAAGTAGCGGTCGATCTTCAGCGTGTCGAACGGCAGGCGGGCCAGGTAGGACAGCGACGAGAAACCGGTGCCGAAGTCGTCCAGCGCCAGGCTGGCGCCGGCGTCCCGCAGCGCTTTCAGGATCACCGCGGCGCGATCGGGATCGCGCATGATGTCGCTTTCGGTGACTTCCAGCTTCAGCGCGCCCTTGGGCAGGCCGGTCTCTTTCAGTATGCGGCTGACGTCCTGCATCAGGCCGTCGCGCTCGATCTCGCCGGTCGACAGGTTGACGCTGACGAACAGGGCGCCGGCGGTCGGGTGGCGGTGCAGCCACTCGGCCAGCTGCTTGGCCGAGGTCTGCATCATGTGCAGGCCCAGGTCGTCCATCAGGCCCATTTCCTGGGCCAGCGTCAGGAACTCGTCCGGCGGGACGATGCCTTTGCGGGGGTGGCGCCAGCGGGCCAGGGCCTCGAAGCCGGCGACCGCGCCGGTCTCCAGGCTGACGATCGGCTGGTAGAACGGGACGATCTCGCCCTTGGCGAAGGCGTTGCGGAGGTCAGCCTCCATCGCCAGACGCGAGAGGCTGTCGCTTTCCAGCGCGCGGCCGTAGTCGGCCGCCCCGCCCCGGCCGCCGGTCTTGGCGGCTTCCACGGCCAGTTCGGCCCGGCGCAGCAGTTCGGCCGCTTCCGCGGCGTCCGGGCCGCCCTCGGCCTTCACGGCTCCGATGGAGACGGTCGGGTAGATGTCGAAGCCGGCGACCCGCAGCGGCTGCTCCAGCGCCGCGCGCAGGCGGTCGGCCGGCTTGGCGACGCCGTCGGGGGCCAGCACGGCGAACTCGTCCTCGCCGATGCGGGCGGGGATGGCGCCCTTCGGGAAGGCGGCGGCCAGGCGCGAGCCCAGCGCCGCCAGCACCAGGTCGGCGCGCTCGTGGCCGAGCGCCTCGTTCAGGCGGCGCAGGCGATCCAGGTCGGCGACCACCAGCTCGTAGTCGCCCGGCTGGGCCAGGGCCTCGCGGGCGCGCTGCACGAAAGCCCGGCGATCCAGCAGGCCGGTCAGCGCGTCGGTGTCGGAGCCGGCGAACTTCACTTCCAGCGCCGCCACGCCGGCGGCGCGCAGGCCGTCCTCCAGCCACACGCCGCGCCAGATGCAGGTTTCGGCGCCGCGCATGCGCAGGCGCACGGTGATCTCTTCGCCTTCGTCGCGGCTCTTCAGCAGGTGCTCGGCCAGGGCCCGGTCCTGGGGCATGGCCAGGGCGGCGAAGGCCGCGCCGGTGCATTCGGGGGCGAGCGGGCCCAGGCCCAGCGAACGGGTCGCGCCGGTCAGGCGCAAGCGATCTTCGGACGGAGTCCACGTCCAAAGGGCCACGTCGGCGGCGGCCAGCGCCTCCAGTGCCGTGGTCGGATCCCACGCCAAGCTTCTAGACCTGTCGGACAAGCGCGCAGTCCCCGGACACAAAAATCAAGTCACCCCAGCCCAGCCTCCTCCTCGAGCAAGCCGAACAGGAGATGGTCTCGCCATCCGCCGTTAATTTTCAAATAAGCGCGCGCCGTTCCCTCCTCACGGAAGCCGGCTTTCAACAACAAAGCGCGTGACGGGGCGTTGGACGGCAGGCAGGCGGCCTCCAGCCGGTGCAGCCGCAGCCGCTCGAACGCGAAGCGCGTGGCCGCCCGCACGGCCGCCAGGGTGTAGCCCTGACGCGCATAGGGCCGGCCGACCCAGTAGCCGAGGGAGGCGGACTGGGCGACGCCGCGGCGCACGTTGGACAGGGTCAGGCCGCCGACCAGCCGGTCGTCCTCGGCCCGCAGCACGAAGAAGGGGTAGGCGGCGCCGGCGTCCATGTCGCGCGCATAGGCGGCCAGGCGCCGGCGGAAGGCGGCGCGGCTGAGGTCGTCGGCCGGCCAGGTCGGCTCCCAGGGCTGCAGGAAATCCCGGGAGAGGGCCCGCAGCTCGGACCATTCCGCGTAGTCGTTGGAGCGCGGCGGCCGCAGCCGAACGCCCTCCCCCTCCAGCACGAGGGCCGCGTCGGACGAAATCCAGTCCAGGAGGGCCATAGAGGCCACTATACCCCCTCCTCCGCCCTTCGGGGGAGAGGGGGCGGATCAGAGGAACAGGGCCGGCGCGAAGGCCTTGGCGGCGCCGAAGGCCGCGCGCGGGCCGAGCACGGCCACCGCCGCGCGGGCGGGGGACAGGGCCCGCTCGCCGACGCGCTTCAGGTCGTCCAGGCTGGTCTCGTCCACGCCGGCGCGGATTTCGGCGACGCTCAGCGGCCGGTCGAACAGGAAGGTCTGGCCGGCGGCGCGCTCGGCGCGGGCCAGGGGCGACTCCTGCGCCATGAACAGCGAGGCCTTCAGCTGCGCCTTGGCTCGGGTCAGCTCCGCGGCCTTGGGCGCCGCGGCCAGGCCTTTCACCTCGGCGGCGACCAGGTGGGACAGCTCCGCGGCGCGGTCGGCGGCGCAGCCGGCGTAGACGCCGAGCACGCCTGTGTCCTCGTAGGAGTCCGCGTAGGCGTCGATCGAATAGGCCAGGCCCCGCTCCTCACGGGCGCTCTGGAACAGGCGCGAGGCCATCCCGCCGCCCAGGATCTCGGCGAACAGTCGCAAGGCGTAGTAGTCGCGGTCGCGCGCGCCGGCGGCCGGCAGTTGCCAGACGCAGTTGGCCTGCTCGATGCGCCGGCCCAGGGTGGCGGTCCCGCCGACGAAGCGGCCGGGTTCCGGCTCGGGCGCATGGACGCCGCCGTCGGCGCCGCCGAACCAGCGCTCGGCCTGGTGCAGCAGCTCGCCCTCCTCCACCGCGCCCGCGACCGATACGATGGTCCGCTCCGGCGCGTAGAGGCTGCGCCGGAACGCGTCCAGCGCGGTCCGGTCGGCGGCCGCGACGCTCTCGCTGGAGCCCAGGATCGGGCGGCCCAGCGGCTGGTCGGCGAAGGCGCGCGCCTGGGCCAGCTCGAACACCCAGTCGTCGGGCGTGTCGAAGGCTTCGGCGATCTCCTGGTCGATGACCGACTTCTCGCGTTCCAGCTCGATCTCCGCCAAGGCCGGACGGAACAGCAGGTCGGAGACCACCTCCAGCGCCAGCGGAAGGCCGTCGCGCAGCGCGCGGACCTGGTAGCTGGTGCGCTCGTAGCCGGTGGCGGCGTTCAGATTGCCGCCCTGGGCCTCGACGTGCTCGACGATCTCGCGGGCGGAGCGATCGCCCGCGCCCTTGAACACCATGTGCTCCAGCAGATGCGACCAGCCCGACTGGGCCGGGGTCTCCCAGCGCGCGCCGCCGCGCACGGTGACCGAGACCGCGATGGTCTCGAGCTCCGGCATCGGGTCGCACAGGACCCGCACGCCGTTCGACAGTCGGTGCAGGCGCGCGCTCACGGGCGCATCCGCCGCCAGACCGCGGCGACGTAGACGCCGAGCAGGGCTGCGGCGAGCCCAAACCAGGTCAGGGCGTATTCCAGGTGGCGATTGGAGATGGCGGTCGGCAGCGGGGCCGGGTCCAGGGCCTGCCATTCCGGATTGGTCGAGGTCTCGACCATCAGGAACCAGGGCGCGGGCTTCCTCGCGTCCAGGGCCGAAGCCATGGCCACCGCGTCACGCGAGAAGAAGCGGCTCTCGTCGGGCCGGTTCTCCGGCGTCACGAAGGTGCGGGCGTCGGGCGAGCGCAGCACGCCGGTGACCGTCACCGGGTTGCGCGCGGTCGCATCGACCGGCGGGCGCGAGGACACGGTCTCCGGCACGAAGCCGCGGTCGACCAGCACGACGCCGTAGGGCGTGCCCTCGACCGGGCAGGCCGAGATCAGGCGCGAGCCGATCTCGCCCTCGCGCAGGGCGTAGAGTTCGACATAGGGGGCGACGTTCAGGCCCGGGCACACGGCGGTGACGCGCGAGAACTCGATGTCCTCGCCGCGCGCGCCTGCGGTCAGCAGCGATTCGACCGGATGCGGCGGGGCGGTCTTCAGCGCCTCGATACGGGCCAGCAGGTCTTCCTTCCAGGCGCGGCGCTGCACCTGCCACATGCCGAGCGCGACCAGGATCGCCAGGGCCACGGCGGTGAAGACGGTCAGGACGACCGGAAAGGAGCGGTCGCCCTTAGAAGTCGTCATTGCGCACTTCGGAAGCTCGATGATGGAACTGCAGGGCGACCATGACGCCCTTCAGCGGGCGCAGCAGGCCGAGGCACACGACGAGGGCCAGCGGCAGCCAAAGCACCAGATGCAGCCAGATCGGCGGCTGGTAGGCGATCTCGACCGCCAGCGCGGCGAAGGCGACCAGGAAACCGGCGATCAAAATGACGAAGACGGCGGGACCGTCGCCGGTGTCCGCCGTCTTCAGATCGAAACCGCAGACCGCGCAGCGGTCCGCCACTTTCAGAAAGCCCGAGAACAGGCGGCCTTGACCGCAGTTCGGGCAGCGGCCGGCGATCCCCGCCAGGAACGGGTTGGGACCGCCCGCCACGTCAGGCGTGCGGGCCCGAGCCGCCGAACGCCACGTAGATGAAGGCGAACAGGAACAGCCAGACCACGTCGACGAAGTGCCAGTACCAAGCCGCCGCTTCGAAGCCGAAGTGCTTCTGCGGGGTCATGTTGCCGGCCATCAGGCGCAGCAGGCAGACGATCAGGAACAGGGTGCCGACCACGACGTGGAAGCCGTGGAAGCCGGTGGCCATGAAGAAGGCCGAACCGTACAGGCCCGAGTTGGCGGCGTTCTCCGAGAAGAACAGCTTCTCGTGGATGATGTGGCCGTACTCGTAGGCCTGGACGCTGGTGAACAGCAGGCCCAGCAGGACGGTCAGCAGCAGGCCGGTCTTGGCGCCCTTGGTGTCGCCGTGCTGCAGGGCGTGGTGGGCCCAGGTCACGGTCGTGCCGGACAGCAGCAGGATGATGGTGTTGACCAGCGGCAGGTGGAACGGGTCCAGGGTCTCGACGCCGGCCGGCGGCCAGGTCGACCAGGCGGTGCGCACTTCCTCGATCGCCGAGAAGGTCCGGCTGTGATGGAAGATCGCCATCTCGAAGAAGATCCAGAACCACGCCACGAAGAACATGACTTCGGAGGCGATGAACAGGACCATGCCGTAGCGCAGGCCGATGGACACGACCGGCGTGTGGTCGCCGGCGCGGCCTTCCTTGATCACGTCGCCCCACCACCCGATGAAGGTGTAGAGCATCAGGGCGAAGCCGCCGGCGAAGACGGCCCAGGTGCCCTTCTCCAGGCCGAACAGGCCCTTCATCCAGATCACCGCGCCGATGAACATCACCGTGGCGGCGATCGAGCCGACCAGCGGCCACGGGCTCGGATTGACGAGATGGTAGTCGTGTTTGACGGCGTCGTGGGCCATGGCGCTTTAACTCAACCCCCGGTCCCCGCGCGCATGCGACGGGGAGGATCAGATTCTTGGTGTGTGGCTATAGACCCGCCTAGCCCGCTCCGCCAAGGGCTGGCGTGGCCGACTTGGCCTTAGGCTGCGGTTTTTCGGTCGGATAGAAGGTGTAGGACAGGGTGATCTCCTGGATCCCCTTGGTTTCCGGATCGGTCGCCAGCTGCGGATCGACGAAGTAGGCGACCGGGAATTCCATGGTCTGGCCCGGCTGCAGGGTCTGCGCCTGGAAGCAGAAGCACTCCAGCTTCTGGAAATAGGGCCCCGCCCCTTCCGGCACGACGTTGTAGGCGGCGGTGCCGGTCAGCGGCTTGTCGCCGTGGTTGGTGACCTTGAAGAAGGCCAGGCCCGTGGCCCCGACCTTCAGGTCCTGGGTCACCTGCTCGGCCTTGAAGTCCCAGGGCAGGTCGCGGACGTTGGCGTCGAAGCGGATCTTCACCGGCCGCTCCAGCACCGTGGTCGGCGCGGCGGTCGCCCGGCGCACCGTGCCGTCGAAGCCGGTGACCTGGCAGAACAGGCGATACAGCGGCACGGCCGCGAAGGCGGCGCCGACCATGCCGGCGACCACCACGGCGCAGATCACCGCGACACGGGCGTTCTTCTGCATCACCCGGCCACGTTCTGGGCGAGCCGCACCACGGTCACCAGGAAGACCAGGATCACGAACAGGGCGAGCGCGCCGCCCAGCGCGACATTTCGCCGCGACCGCGCCTTGTGCGCTTCGGATTGGTTCGGATCGGACATTACGCGGCTCCCGGGATGCCGTGTTCGACCAGAAGGGCGGCGAACAGGGCGAAGAGATACAGAATCGAGAAGGCGAAGAGATCCCGCGCCGTCTTGGCCTCGGCCTTGACGTCGTAGAGGCCCTCCTCCCGCTCGCCCGGCTTCTCGCCGGCCCGGCTCCTATACACCCGCCAAGCCAGACCGACGAAGGCCAGTCCGCCGCAGACGGCGATCACGCCGTACAGCCAGCCGCCCAGGCCCGTGAACACCGGGACCACCGCCAGCGGGGCCAGCACCAGGCTGTAGAGGAAGATCTGCAGGCGGGTGGACTTGGGGCCCTTGGCCACCGGCATCATCGGAATGCCCGCCTTGGCGTAGTCGTCGGAGGTGTAGAGCGCCAGCGCCCACGAATGCGGCGGGGTCCACACGAAGATGATGGCGAACATCAGCCAGGCGTTCAGCGCCAGGCTCCCGTCGGCGGCGGCCCAGCCGATCACCGGCGGCAGGGCGCCGGCGGCGCCGCCGATCACGATGTTCTGCGGCGTCGAGCGCTTCAGCAGCACCGTGTAGAACCAGGCGTAATAGACGACGGTGAAGGCCAGAAGGCCCGCGGCCAGCCAGTTCACCGCCATGCCCATCAGCATGACCGCGAAGGCCGCCAGGATCACTCCGAAGGCGAAGGCGTCGCCCTTGGCCACCCGACCGGCCGCCACCGGGCGGCCGCGGGTGCGGCGCATCAGGGCGTCCGTCTCGCCCTCGATGGCCATGTTCAGCGCGCCGGCCGCGCCGGCGCCGACCGCGACGCAGAACACCGCGACGGCGGCCAGGAACCAGTGGATCTCGCCGGGCGCGGCCACCAGGCCGGTGAGCGCGGTGAAGATCACCAGCGACATGACCCGCGGCTTGAGCAGCTGGAAGTAGTCCTGCGGCAGGGCGGGGGGCTTGGTCTTGGCGACCGGGGCGTCGACGGGGGCTTGCGGCATGGTCCTAAAACGTCGGGGACGGAGCGTTGTGCGCCCCGTCCCCGATTTAGCTCCTGAGTAAGGATGCTTAGTGGCTGTCGGCCTTGACCACCGGCGGTTCGTTGAACTGGTGGAACGGCGGCGGCGAAGACAGGGTCCACTCCAGCGTGGTGGCGCCTTCGCCCCACGGGTTGGCCTCGCCCTTACGACGGCGCACGAAGGCTTCGACCAGCATGATCAGGAAGACGATCACGCCGACCACGGTGATGGCGTAGCCGATCGACGACAGGTGGTTCCACTTGGTGAAAGCCTCCGGGTAGTCGACGTAGCGGCGCGGCATGCCCTGCAGACCCAGGAAGTGCTGCGGGAAGAACACCAGGTTCACGCCGATGAACATGATCCAGAAGTGCGCGGCGCCCAGGGCCTCGTTGTACTTCACCCCGAACATCTTCTCGAACCAGTAGTAGAAGCCCGCGAAGATGGCGAAGACCGCGCCCAGCGACAGCACGTAGTGGAAGTGCGCCACCACGTAGTAGGTGTCGTGCAGCGAGTAGTCGATGCCGGCGTTCGACAGCACCACGCCGGTCACGCCGCCGACGGTGAACAGGAAGATGAAGCCCATCGCCCACAGCATGGGCGTCTTGAAGTCGATCGACCCGCCCCACATCGTCGCGATCCACGAGAAGATCTTAACGCCGGTGGGAACCGCGATGATCATCGTCGCGGCCACGAAGTAGGCGCGCAGATTGATGTTCATGCCCACGGTGTACATGTGGTGGGCCCACACGATGAAGCCGATGAAGCCGATGGCGACCATGGCGTAGGCCATCGCGAGGTAGCCGAACACCGGCTTGCGCGAGAAGGTCGACACGATGTGGCTGATGATGCCGAAGCCGGGCAGGATCAGGATGTACACTTCGGGGTGACCGAAGAACCAGAACAGGTGCTGGAACATCACCGGGTCGCCGCCGCCGGCCGGGTCGAAGAAGTGGGTCCCGAAGTTGCGGTCGGTCAGCAGCATGGTGATGGCGCCGGCCAGGACGGGCAGCGACAGCAGCAGCAGGAAGGCGGTGATCAGCACCGACCAGGCGAACAGCGGCATCCGGTGCAGGGTCATGCCCGGCGCGCGCATGTTGAAGATGGTGGTGATGAAGTTGATCGCGCCGAGGATCGAGCTGGCGCCCGCCACGTGCAGCGAGAAGATCGCCAGGTCCATGGCCGGGCCGGCGTGGCCCTTGGTGGACAGCGGCGGATAGATCGTCCAGCCGCCGCCGAAGCCCTGGCCCGGACCGCCGTCGACGAACATCGACAGGCAGAGCAGCACCCAGGCGGCGACCAGCAGCCAGAACGACACGTTGTTCATGCGCGGGAAGGCCATGTCCGGCGCGCCGATCATGATCGGCACGAACCAGTTGCCGAAGCCGCCGATCATCGCCGGCATGACCATGAAGAAGATCATGATCAGGGCGTGGGCGGTGACGACGACGTTGTAGCCGTGCTTGGACGGCTCGACGAGGCCGAGCTGGGCCAGCAGCGAGCCTTCGCGGAACACCTGAATGCCCGGTTCGGCCAGTTCCCAGCGGATCAGGCCGGAGAGCGCGCCGCCCACGATGCCCGCCATGATGGCGAACAGCAGGTACAGCGTGCCGATGTCCTTGTGGTTGGTCGAGAAGAACCAGCGGGTGAAGAACCCGGGTTTGTGGTCGTGGTCGTGATGCTCGACCGCGTGAGCCGTGGCCATCGTCAGCCTCTCACTCTTTACTGGGCGGCCGGCGCAGGCACGGCGGCCGGCGCGGCGGGTTGTTGCGGGGCGGCGGCCGCCGGAGCGGTCGTCGCGGGAGCCGGGGCGCCGGCGGCCGGAGC
>NZ_JACSJI010000022.1 GCF_014349105.1 Caulobacter sp. 17J80-11
GGGGCGGCGGGGGCGGAGGCGGCGGCGGCGGCGGGGGCGGCGGCGGCGGCGGCGGCGGGGCGAAGGCGTAACGCAGACCGATCGTGATCGACTGGTCCTCGTAGTTGCCCGAGAAGGTGCCCGGCGCGAACGGCAGGAACTCGTCCGGCGAGACGGAGCTGTCGAAGTCGACGTCGTTGCCGCCCAGCCAGCGGTAGGTCACGTCCAGGTTCAGCCGGTCAGTCCACGCATAGGCGAAGCCGACCAGGCCCTGCCAGGCGAAGGTGGTGTCGTCGTCGTCGATGTTGACGACGGCCGGACCCGGGTCAGGCACGATGCCGTCCGGCGAGGTCGACATCACGCCGCGGGTCTTCACCGAGACCTGGTTCACGCCGATGCCCGCGCCGATGAACGGGCGGAAGCGCGAATCCGGCATGAAGTCGTAGATGAGGTTGGCCATGAACGTCCAAGAGTTCAGGTCCCCACTCGGCGACGGACAGATGCTCGGGTCGGCGACGTGCGCGTCCGAGCACAGGGCTTCCGGAATGCCCGGACCGCCCGTGACGGAGTCGACGTCGCCCGGGCGGTAGCCGATTTCGAACTCGGTCCGCCAGGCGGGATTGAAGCGGTAGCCGAGGCGGCCGAACGCGGTCCAATCGGAGTCCGCGCCGAAGCTCCAGCGGTACGGCAGGTCGTCCTGCGTGAGGCCCGAGGAGTCGGCGTCGATGCCGTCGGGCTGGTGGTAGCCGACGTCGAGCGCGCCATACCAACCGTCGGGTTCGGCCGAGGCGGCCGTCGCCACGCCGAAGGCGGCGAGAGCGGCTCCCGCCAGCAATTTGAGTTTCATATTCAGAGCCCTCTCTCTTTGCCCTCTGCTGTCACGCCCGCAGGCTCTCCCGCGACGCGACGCCAACCCGACGAACACACCTTGGTCAGGTCGGGAGCGGAAACATGCCTCGTATTGCTAGGGTTCCTTCCCTCGCGACAGAAACCGGCCGCTGCGGCGCGCGTGCAACAATCCGCCGGAAAACGGAGCTGTTCGCCGCGCTAGTCGAGGGTGGTCCGATAGCGGGCCATGGCGAGGGCGGAGACGACCACCACGAACACCACCAGCGCCGTCAGGCTGGGCCAGAGCTCGGCCAGACCGAGGCCCTTCAGCAGGGCGCCGCGCACCACCCGCAGAAAGTGCGTGACCGGGATCACCGTGCCCAGCGCCTGGGCCCATCTGGGCATGCCGTAGAACGGGAACATGAAGCCCGACAGCAGGATCGAGGGCAGGATGTAGAACACCGACATCTGCATGGCCTGCAGCTGGGTGCGCGCGACGGTGGAGATCAGGAAGCCCAGCGCCAGGCTGCCCACGATGAACAGCAGCACGCCCACGCTCAGCGCCGCCCAGCCGCCCGCCATCGGCACGGCGAACAGGGCCCGCGCCAGGGTCAGGAACACCACCGTCTGGGTCAGGCCGATCAGCACGTAGGGCGCCAGCTTGCCGACCATCACCTCCAGCGGCTCGACCGGGGTGGCCAGCAGGCTCTCCATGGTGCCGCGCTCCTGCTCGCGGGTGACGCCCAGCGCCGTCATCATCACCAGGGTCATGGAAAGGATCACGCCCAGCAGGCCGGGCACGATGTTGAAGGCGGTGATGATCTCCGGATTGTAGCGGCGCTGGACCACCACCTCGAACGGCGCGGGCCCGCCGGCCCGCAAGGCGGTCGCGCCCTTCAGGTCGTGGCGCAGGGCCTCGGCCGGCAGGGCCGCCAGCGCCGCGACCGCGCCGCCGGTGGCGGTCGGGTCGGAGGCGTCGGCCTCGACCAGGATCTGGGCCTGGTCGCCGCGCACCACCCGGCGGGTGAAGTCGGGCGGGATGGTGACGGCGAACAGCACGCGGCCGCGCTCGATCGCCTGGTCCAGCTCGCCGGTGGTGCGCACGGCGGCGACGATGCGGAAGTAGTCGCTGTTCTCCAGGGCGGCCAGCACCGAGCGGGAATAGGTCCCCTGGTCCTGCACCAGCACGGCGGTGGGCAGGTGCCTGGGATCGCTGTTGATGGCGTAGCCGAACAGCAGCAGCTGCACGATCGGCATGACCAGCATCATGGCGTAGGTCAGCCGGTCGCGGGTGAGCTGCAGGAACTCCTTGCGCAGCACCGCGGCGACCCGCTGGAAGGAGAAGTCGAAGCTCATTGCTCCGCCTCCGCCCGGCCCATCAGGTGGATGAAGACGTCCTCCAGGGTCGGCTCGACCTGTTCCCAGCGCCAGGGCTCGCGCCGCCAGGGCGCGATCGCCGCCTCCAGGGCCGCGCGGTCGGTGCCGCTGACGTGCAGCGCCAGGCCGAAGGCGGCGGCGGATTCGACGCCCGGGCGCGCGCGCAGCTCGGCCGCCATCCGGTCGGCGTCCGGCCCCTCGGCCCGGAAGGTGACCAGCCCGGAGCCCGCGATCACCTCCTCGGCCGTGCCGCGTGCGATCAGGCGGCCGGAGGCGATGTAGGCGATGTCGTGGCAGCGCTCGGCCTCGTCCATGTAGTGGGTCGAGACCATGACGGTCAGGCCCCGGGCGGCCAGGGCGTGGATCTCGTCCCAGAAGGCGCGCCGGGCCTTCGGATCGACCCCGGCGGTGGGCTCGTCGAGCAGCAGAAGCCGGGGTTCGTGCAGGGTGGCGGCCGACAGGGCCAGCCGTTGCTTCCAGCCGCCGGACAGGGTGCCGGCGAGTTGGCGGCGCCGGTCGGTCAGGCCCAGCCGCTCCAGCGCGGCCTCGACCCGCTCGCGGCGACGGTCCAGCTCGTGCACCTGGGCCATGAAGTCCAGGTTCTCCTGCACCGTCAGGTCCTCGTAGAGCGAGAACCGCTGGGTCATGTAGCCGGTGCGACGCTTGATCTCGCGGGCGTCCCTGACGATGTCGAGGCCCAGCGCGCATCCCCGCCCGCTGTCGGGGGTGAGCAGGCCGCAGAGCATGCGCAAGGTCGTGGTCTTGCCCGAACCGTTGGGGCCGAGGAAGCCGGTGATCCGCCCCTCCTCCACCCGGATCGACACGTCCTTGACCACGTGCTTGTCGCCGAAGCTCTTGTTCAGCCCCTCGACCTCGACCGCCCAGGTCACTTGCCCACGGCCTTCGGCAGGGGCGTGACGTCGACCGGCTGGCCGACCGTGAGGGCGCGCGGGTTGGTCGGCCGCGCCTCGACCAGGAACACCAGCCGGTCGCGGGTCTCGCGGCTGTAGATCACCGGGGGGGTGAACTCGGGCCGCGGGCTGACGTAGTTGATGGTCGCCTTCATTCCCTCGGCGCAGCCGTCGCAGGCGAAGCCGACCTCGCGGCCGTACCGGTAGGCGGCGATGTCGGCCTCCGGCACGAAGAAGCGCAGCTTCACCTGGTCGTCGGGGATCAGCGACACCACCGGCTGGTTGGCCGGCGCCCACTCGCCGGGCTGGAAGAAGGTGTCCTCAATCCGCCCCGTCGCAGGCGCGACCGGGGCCAGCTGGCGCAGGCGCGCTTCGACCTCGGACAGCGAGCCCTGCGCCTGGACCGTGCGCGCCCGGGCGGCCTGGATCAGGTCCTCGCGCGCGCCCAGCTCGGCGACGTCGAGCCGGCGCTCGGTCTCGCGCAACTGGGCCTGGGCGGTCTGGTAGGTCGCCGTGGCCTGATCCAGCCCCGCCTTGGCCAGGAAGCCGGTCTTGGCCAGGGCGACCGCCCGCTGATAGTCGGCCTCGGCCTGGCGGAAGGCGGCGCGGGCGGCGGTCCGCTGGGCGTCGATCACCGCGAGCTCCTGCGGCCGCTGGCCCTTTTGGGCGTCCTTGGCCTCCGAGGCGGCGGCCTCGACCCCGGCCACGGCGCTGGCGCGCTCGGCCGCCAGCGGCTGCGGATCGACCAGGAACACCGGCGCGCCGGCCTCGACCCGCTGGCCGCGGCGCACATCCAGGCGCACCACCGGACCGGACACCGCGGCCGACAGGAACAGGGTGTCGCCCTCCACCCAGCCCGACAGGTAGCGCCCGCCCTCGCGCGGCCACCACACCCAGGCGGCGAATCCGATCGCGCCCAACAGGACGAGGACGGCGACCACCCGCTTCATCTTCTTCATGCCGCCGCCCCCTCGCGCGCCAGCAGTCCGCCCAGCGCCGTCTCGACGTGCTGGGCCGCCAGGGCCTGCAGGTCGACCGGCGCGCCGCCGACCGGCTCCAGGACCTCGCGCCACAGCACGCCCAACATCAGCGGCCCGACCAGGGAGAAGGCGTGCACCCGCGGATCGCCCGGGCGCACCTCGCCACGCGCCTGGGCCCGTTCGATCAGGCCGCTCAGCACGCTGAGGGTCGGCGCCACCACTTCGTCGTGCCAGTGCTGAGCCAGGGCGGGGAAGTTGCGGCTCTCGCCGATCACCATCTTCACCACCTTGGCCGCGCCCGAGCCGGCGATCCGGGCGGCCATCATCGGCAGCAGGGCGCGGACCAGGTCGGCGAACGGCCCCTCGAAGGCCTCGGCCGCGGCGCGCACCTGGGCGACGTTGGGCGCCACGGCGTCGCGCACCACGGCGTGGAACAGCTCTTCCTTGGTCTCGAAGTAGAGGTACAGCGCGCCCTTGCTGACCCCGGCGCGGGCGGCGATCTCGTCCAGCCGGGCGGCGGCGAAGCCTTTCTCAGCGAAGACGGCGAAGGCCGCGGCCACGATCTCGCCCGGCCGCGCCTCCTTGCGCCGACGCCATTTCGGCCCGCCCGCCACGCTCACCGCCGTCGCTCCGGCTATAAATGACCCGCGAGTTATTACGCCTCCGGACGCCACCGGTAAAGACCGCCGGTACGCGAATGTGCGATTGCGCGCCGCACATGCTCAGACGCTCTTGCGCAACCGAGTCCGTATGAGTAGGTATCCCGCCTCGCTCGCCCCAAGAGGCTGACGCCCGCGGAGAGGTGGCTGAGCGGTTGAAAGCACCGCACTCGAAATGCGGCATACTCGCAAGGGTATCGTGGGTTCGAATCCCACCCTCTCCGCCACTTCTTCCCCAAGCGTCGAACCCGAACGAAGCGGCTCGCGCCGTTCGCGCTTCCGCGCGCGCCAAAACGCCGCCGCGGGCGGGCCGCGGCGGCGTGATCCAGCTTCAAGGGCCTCGTCGTTTCAGCGTCGCGCCGCCGCCACCTTCGCGCCCAGCCCCG
The DNA here is from genome assembly GCF_014349105.1 of Caulobacter sp. 17J80-11. Classification (GTDB taxonomy): domain Bacteria; phylum Pseudomonadota; class Alphaproteobacteria; order Caulobacterales; family Caulobacteraceae; genus 17J80-11. The sequence goes on from NZ_JACSJI010000022.1 coordinate 5,121, forward strand.
CGCTGGCGACTTCGCGTTCAGCCTGGGTGAAGCCGTAGTCCGGCACGATCTCGCCCGTGCGGTCGGAAATCCCGTCCCAGTTGGCGACCACCTGTTGGCCGGCGTCGGCCCCGCCGCCGACGTAGACGCCCTCCGACAGGGTGACGCTGGCGCGGGCGAAGTGGCCGGCGCCGGCGCACAGCACCGCGCGGGTCGGCGCGTCCTCGCCGACCAGGGCCAGCAGGGCGGGACTCACCAGGGCGGGATCCAGCAGTTCCAGGCTGGACTGGGCCAGCACGCCCTCGGTCATCTGGGTGGCGGCGGTGGGGGCCAGGCAATTGACCCGCACGCCGTACTTCTCGCCCTCGATCGCCAGGGTCTGCATCAGACCGACCAGCGCCATCTTGGCGGCGCCGTAGTTGGCCTGGCCGAAATTGCCGTAGAGGCCCGACGAGGAGGTCGTCATGACGATGCGGCCGTAGCGCTGCTCGCGCATCAGCTCCCACACCGCCTTGCAGCAGACCGCCGCCCCCATCAGGTGCACGTCCACCACCAGGCGGAAGTCGTCCATGGTCATCTTGGCGAAGCTCTTGTCGCGCAGGATGCCGGCGTTGTTGACCAGGATGTCGATCCGGCCCCAGGCCACCACCGTGCGGTCTACCATCGAGGCCACAGCCACCTCGTCGGTCACCGAGGCGGCGATCGCCAGCGCCTCGCCGCCGGCGGCGCGGATCTCCTCGGCGACGCGATCGGCGGCCGCCTGCGCCAGATCGTTGACCACGACCCGCGCGCCCTGGCTTGCGAGATACAGCGCGTGCGCGCGGCCCAGACCGCCGCCGGCGCCCGTGACGATCGCGACCCGACCCTTAAGCGACATGAGAACGCCTCCCCCTACTCCGACTTCCGGTTCTGCTTGTTTGCAAATTCACTAACAAGCTAGTGAATGTAAAGCTCGGACTGTGGCCGGACGTCCGGCCCGTCTCGAAATCTCAGGCGTTCAGGTGGCGGCGCCCTGCGGGCGCGGCTGGCAGATCTCCAGCAGGCCCGCGGCCATGAAGGAGGCCATGCGCGCCTTCACGGCGACGAAGTCCTCGGACTTGCAGAGCCCGCCCGACAGCTTGTCGATGCGGCCGGTGCGGGCCAGCGTCGCCATCAGAGCCCCCGTGACGAAGTGGTAGCCCCAGAAGATGTCTTCGTCGGCGCAGCCCGGCAGGGCCTTCTTCAGCAACGCGATCAGGCGCAGGACCACGGGGTCGAAGTGCTGGTCCATCAGGGCCGCGCCCCACTCGGGGGTGTTGGCGACCTGGGCGCCCAGCGCGCCGTAGTTCTTCCAGCTCTCGCCGCCCTGGATGTAGAGGTCGAGGTCGGTGTCGAGGAAGGCGTGCAGCGCGCCCTCCACCGTCGGCTTGCCGCCGGTGGCCGCGTCGTACTCGTCCAGCGCCTTCATCCGCAGCTCGCTGGTCACCACCGCGCGGCGGGCGAAGACGGCGTCGAACAGGGTCTTCTTGTCTTCGAAATAGTAGTTCAGCAGCGTGTGGTGGACGCCGACCCGCGCGGCCACGTCCTTCAGGGTGACGCCATAGAACCCGTGCTTGGAGAACAGGTCCTCGGCCGCGTCGAGGATTTGCTCCATCGTCTCGGCGCGTTGCTCCGCCTTCTTGGAGCGCCTGGGTTTCGTGGCTTCGGGCACGCGGAACTCTTTCCGTCTTGCGGCGGCTAGCGTCAAGTCGGTCAGTCCCCCACGCGCGCGGCGCCGTATTCGGTGCGCAGGCGAATCTTGTCGATCTTGCCGGTGGCGGCCAGCGGCATGCTGGCGACGCGGACCACTTCGTCAGGCACCCACCAGGGCGCCACCCGGCCCTTCAGCGGCTCCAGCAGGGCCTCGTCGCTCAGGCCGTCAGGGTCGTGCAGCTCGACCAGCAGGATGGGCCGTTCGCCCCACTTCGGATCCGAGCGCCCGATCACCGCCGCCAGCGAGACCTCCGGCAAGGCCCCGACCACCGCCTCGATCTCCACCGGGTTGATCCACTCGCCGCCGGACTTGATCAGGTCCTTGGCGCGGCCGGTGATGATCAGGTTGCCGTCCTCGTCGATCTTCGCCAGGTCGCCGGTCGGGAACCAGCCGTCGGCGTCGACGGCCGACTGCTCGTGGCCGAAGTAGCGCTCGATCACCGCCGCCCCGCGCACGCGCAGATTGCCCTCCACCTCGCGCTGCTCCGGCAGCGGCCGGCCCTCGCTGTCGGTGATCAGCAGGTCGACGCCGATGGCCGGGCGGCCCGAAACGGCGGCCGTGCGCCGGGCCCAGGCGGGCGCCACGGTGCCTGACGGGGACAGCTCGGTCATGCCCCAGCTGGTCTGGACGGTGACGCCGAGGCGCCGCTCGATGCGTTCCATCAGGGCCGAGGGCAGCGGCGTGCCGCCGACGACGATGCGCTTCAGGCTGGGCAGGTCGTCGCCGACCGCGTCGAGGTGCTCGACCAGGCCCAGCCACACGGTGGGCACGCCGACGCCGACGGTGACGCGTTCCGAGCGGATCAGCCGCGCCAGACTGGCCCCGTCGGTGTGCCGGCCCGGCAGGACCAGCTTGGCCCCGACCGCGGGCGCGGCGAACGGCAGGCCCCAGGCGTTGGCGTGGAACATGGGCACCACCGGCAGCACGGTGTCCGCGCCGGAGATGGCCATCACGTCGGCCTGCAGCAGGCGCAGGGTGTGCAGGTAGCTGGACCGGTGGGTGTAGGTGACGCCCTTGGGGGCGCCCGTCGTGCCCGAGGTGAAGCAGAGGCCTGACGGCGCGGTCTCGTCGAACCCGCCCCAGGCCAGGCGTTCGTCGACCAGGTCGAGCAGGGAGGCGAGCTCGGCGACCAGCGGGCCGCCGGCCCCGGACGCCTTCGCCTCGCCGTCGATCACCAGCAGGCGCTCGACCCCGGTCGCGCGCTCGGCGACCTGGCGGGCCAGCGGCAGCAGGTCGGCGCTGACGATCAGGATGCGCGCGCCGGACTGCTCCACCATCCAGCCGAGCTGGGCGCCGGTCAGGCGCGGGTTCAGCGTGTGGCAGACCGCGCCCATGCCCATGATGGCGTACCACGCCTCGACGTGGGCCTGGGTGTTCCAGGCCAGGGTCGCGACGCGCTCGCCGGCGGCGACGCCCAGGCCGCGCAGCAGGGCCGAAACCCGCCGGCTGCGGTCTTCGACTTCGGCGTAACCGGCGCGGTCGACCCCGCCGTCCCGGGCGGTGACGACCTCGACCCGGGGATGCCACTTGGACGCATGCACAAGGAACTTGTCGAGCGTCAGCGCGAACGGCTGCATGGCTCCGTCGATCATTTGGGCGACGTCTCGTCCGGCAGAGGCGGGGCGATGACGCCCACGTTCCAGCCCCACGGCGTGTCGCCGCGGGCGCGACGGCGGGCGACCACCTCCTCGTGCAGCTCGTACATGCCCGGCAGGACGTGGCTCTTCGCCTTCGGCATGTCCTCGAAGGACATGTAGGCGCGGCTGTCGGCGTAGGGCCGCCAGTCCGGCTGGCCGGCGGCGCTGGGCGCGCCGTCGCGCACGAAGCTGGCCCAGTACGCGTTCACGGCGTCGCCGAAGCGGGCCTCCTCGGCGGTGGCTTCCGGCTTCGGCCAGACGGGCGTGGCCCGGGACATGGTGCCGAAGGCGTACGGGATTTCCGAGGCGTGGAAGCCGTGCAGGCCAGCGCTGTCGGCGGCCGGGTAGCCGTGGTCGAAGAAGTAGAGGAAGGACGGCTGGCCGATCGCGGCCTGCTTGGCCGCGAGACGCTCCGCAGTCCAGCCGTACATGGCGTCCCGGGTGGTCGCCAGCATGCTCTCGTCCAGGCTCTCCGTCGCCGGATAAAGGCCCAGGAAGGTGTCGGCCAGCGGACCATAGCCGCGGCGGATGGCGGCGACGTAGGCAGCGGCGTCGGCCGGGGCCGGCGGCAGCAGGAAGCGCAGGGAGCGGATCTCGCCGCTGTTGAAGCCGGCCATCAGCGGCACGGGCGCCTGCTGGCCGCGGTCGAACATGTCGACCAGCTGGGCCGGCAGAACCTTGCCGTCGATCGTGCCCCACGGGGCGTAGCCGGCCATCGGGGCCTGGATGGTCAGGGCGGCGGGGTCGATGGCCCGCAGGCGCGCGATGCCGCGGACTTCCAACTTGTCGGCCAGGGCCAGGCCCGCCTGCTCGGCCGAGGGGGCGCCGAAGCGCGCCTCGCGCAGCTCCGGCGTGGAGATCATGTAGGCGCTCTGGGCGATCGCCTGGTGGAACAGGCCGCGCGCCTGGGGCGAAGCCATCAGGTACATGACGCTGAGCGCCCCGGCGGACTCGCCGGCGACGGTGACCTTTTCAGGGTCGCCGCCGAAGGCCGCGATGTTGCGCTTTACCCAGCGCAGGGCCTCGATCTGGTCGAGCAGGCCGTAGTTGCCGGACACGTGGTCGGGCGACTCGGCGCTGAGATCCGGATGGGCCAGATAGCCCAGCACGCCCAGGCGGTAGTTGATCGACACCACGACGACGCCGCGTTTGGCCAGGGCCGCGCCGTCGTACATCGCCTGGCTGCTGGCCCCGCCGACCAGGGCGCCGCCGTGAATCCAGACCATCACCGGCGCGTCGCGCGCGTCGGCCGGGGCCCAGACGTTCAGCGAGAGACAGTCCTCGCTCATCTGACCGGTCTGTTCGGTGTAGATGCTGCCGGGGCGGGACGGCGGCTGATAGCAGACGGGGCCGAATTTGCTGGCGTCGCGCACGCCCTTCCAGGCGGCGGCCGGGACCGGCGGCTTCCAGCGCCGCTGGCCGACCGGCGCCTCGGCGTAGGGCAGGCCGCGGAACACGTTGACGCCGTCGGCCGCCTGGCCCTTCACGGCCCCGGCGGGGGCGCGGACGACGGGCCCGGGCTCAGCGGCCGCGGCGGGAACGGCGAAGGCGAGGCTCAGGCTCGCCAGCAGGGCGGCGCGCAGCTTCATGAAGCACCAGCGGTTCGGGTTTGCTCCCGCTTCAGCGCCCGCGCCAGCGCCAGGAACAGCGCCACCGCGACCGCGTAGAACGGGACGAGGGTGTAGAAGGCCATCTGCAGCGAGTGTTCCGGGTAGCTGGCCCGGAGGAAGTCGCTGGCCGCGCCGAGGAAGGTCGGGCCCAGGCCCAGGCCGATCAGGTTCATCACCAGCAGCAGCAGGGCGCCGGAGAGCACGCGCTGGCTCGGGCGCACCTCCTCCTGCACCAGCGCCACCGAGGGCGACAGGTAGAAGTAGTTCAGGAACATCGGCACGATCAGGAACTTGAGCGCGGTCTGCCAGTCCGGCGCCCAGACGAAGCCGATGAAGAACGGCACCGCCAGCACCAGGGCCACCGCCGGCAGCAGGGCGTAGGCGCGCTTGGACTTCCTGGCCAGCCAGTCGACCAAGCGGCCGCCGAGGAAGATGCCGCCCCCGGCGCCGACGCCGACGACCAGGGCGTACCAGACCGCCACCTCCTGCAGGGTCATGCCCTTCTCGCGCATGAGGAAGAGGGTGGCGAAGTTGAGCAGGGCGTAGGTGACGAACTGGTTCGCGCCGCAGGCAAGCGAGACCAGCAGCAGGACCGGCCGCGTGAAGAACATCCGGCAGGTCTTCCAGAAGCCTTCCGCCGGAGCCTTCGCCTCGGAGGCGGCGTCGAGGCCGCCGCGGCGCGGCTCGCGCACGGTCATCAGCACGACCAGAGCGGTGACCACGCCCACCGCGCCGATGGCGAGGAAGGCGCTGCGCCAGTCGAACGCCGCCGCGATCGAGGCGCCGAAGGCGACGCCCAGAGCCTGGCCGACCGGCGGGCCCAGATTGAACAGGCCCAGCGCCGTGCCGCGCTTACCCGAGGGGAAGTAGTCGGAGATGATGGCGTAGGAGGGCGGCACGCCGCCGGCCTCGCCCACCCCCACCGCCATGCGCGCGCCGACCAGTTGCGGATAGCTGCGGGCCAGGCCGCAGGCGATGGTGGCCGCGCTCCACAGGGCGCAGGCGAAGGCCACCACCCGCACCCGATTGGTCCGGTCGGCCAGCCAGCCGACCGGGATCGAGATCAGGCAGTAGAACAACGCGAAATACAGACCGCTGATCAGCCCCAGCTGGCCGTCGGTGACGCCGAGCTCGTCCTGGATCGGCTTGGCCAGGATCGACAGCAGCTGCCGGTCCAGGAAGTTCAGGACGTAGACGAAGCCGAGGATGGCCAGGACGAACCCGGCCCGCCCCCGTCCGGCGGCCGTGCCGGCGACGGGCGCTTGAGCGCCCGTCGCGGCCGGAGTGATCGCGCTCTGGTCCATGACTTAGAAGTCGTAGCTCAGCCGCACGCCGAAGGTCCGGGGACGGACGGTCGCGGAGCGGTTGGCCAGGAAGGCTTCCGGGTGGACGTAGGAGATCGACCGGTCATCGAAGAGGTTCTCGACATAGGCCCCGACAGTGACCTGATCGAAGGCCACGGCGAAGGTCGAATTGACGACCTCGTAGGCTTCGGTGCGGCCGTAGGTCGGGCTCGGCACCGGCGGGCTCTTGCCCGCGACGTTCGGGAAGGAGCTGTTGTAGGCGCCGACGTGCTGGGCGACGATTGAGAAGTTCGCCTCAGCCTCCGGGGTGATGAACCAGCGGTAGCCGATGAAGGCCGAGCCCTGGACTTGCGGGAAGGCCAGCCGCCAGTCGTCGACGGCGCCGGAGATCGCCGCTTCTTGCGGCGACAGGTCGGTGACCCGGGCGTCGTTCAGCGACAGGTTCAGACCCAGGGTCAGGCCCTCGGTCGGGGTGGCCACGACTTCAGCCTCGATCCCCTTGCTGACCGCGCCGCCGATGTTGGTGGCGAACTGCACCGAGTCGGAAACGCGGTTGGCTTGGACCTGGATGTTGCTCCAGTCGATCCAGTAGGCGGCCAGGCTGGCGTTCAGCTTGCCATCGAACCAGCGCCCCTTGGCCCCGATCTCGTAGTTGATCAGGTCGTCGGAAGTCGCGCCGAACGGGATGATCAGATCGCTCGGGTCGATCACGCTGGGGCGCCCGCCGAAGCCGTTGATCACCGGAGTGCGGAAGCCGGTCGACACGGTCGCGTAGGTCGTCAGGTTGGTCGACGGCTTGTACGACAGGCTGAGCTTCCAGGACGGCCCCTTTTCCTTGGCCACCAGGCCCTCGGCCGGCGCGATCGGGGTTACGGTCAGCGGTCCCGGCCCGAAGAACGGGTAGTACAGGGCACGGACCAGATAGTTGCTGTTGTAGCCGCCTTCGGTGAAGCCCTGGGCGTCGGTCGAGCCGTAGCGCAGGCCGCCGGTCAGCCACCACTGGTCGTTGAAATGGTAGACCAGTTCGCCGAACAGCGCCTTCTCATGCGAGATGAAGTGCGTGTACTGGCGCTGGTAGTACTCGTCCGGCAGGCCCGTGAGGCCGTGAGACGCCAGGAACTCCGGCGTGGAGCGGTAGAAGTAGTCCACGTCCAGACGGCGATCGAGGTAGAAGCCGCCGATCACCCAGTCCCAGTCGCCGCCCGGGTCGGAGACCAGACGCGCCTCCTCCACGAAGGTGTCCTGATAGGCGTCGGCGTCGAGCGCGAAGGCGATTGCTCCGCCGAAGGTGCCGGCCAGGTCGACGTAGAACTTCTGGTCGAAGCTGGAATAGGTCGAGGAGCTGGTGAAGCGCGCCCCGTCGAACTGGTAGTCGACCGTGGCGTTGTAGGTCGTCAGATCACCGACGAAGAGGTCGGGACGATCGGAGACCCGCTTGTCGCGGCCGAGCGCCGGGTTGACCAGCGAGGAGTCCTTCGGGTCGCTGTACTCGTGCGAGGCCTGCAGGTTGATCGACAGCCGGTCGGTCGGCTGCCACAGCAGGCTGGCGCGGCCGCCCCAGTCCTTCAGGGTGTTCGAGTTGTCGACGCCGGTGCCGAGGTTGTCGATGTAGCCTTCCTCGTCGCGGTAGAAGCCGACCACGCGCAGGCCCAGCTTGTCCTGGATGATCGGCGTGTTGAGCATCACGTTGTAGCGCTGGCGCAGCGAGTCCTCGCCGACCATGCCGAGGTCGACCAGCACCTTGCCGCCGAACTCGTCCAGGTCGGGCTTGTGGTTGAGGATGCGCAGGGCGCCCGACAGGGAGCCCGAGCCGAACAGCGTGCCCTGCGGGCCGCGCAGGAACTCCACGCGCTCCACGTCGAACAGGTTCGGGTCGACCACCGTGGTGTTGCCGATGGTCGAGATCGGCAGTTCGTCGATATAGACCGCCACCGTGCTCTGCAGGTTGGCGCCGTAGCCGTTCGTGGCGATGCCGCGGGCGGTGAAGTTGTTGAAGTTGGCGGTGGCCCGGTTCAGCACCGCGCCCGGCGTCTGGCGCGCCAGGCCCTCGTAGCCGACGATGCCCTGGGCGGTCAGTTCCTTCTGCGAAAAGGCCGTGATGCTGAGCGGCACGTCCTGCAGGCGCTCGTCGCGACGGGTGGCGGTGACGATCACTTCGCCGAGGTCGCTGGCCTCGTCGGCCTTTTCCGTGGCCGGAGCATCGGCCGCCGGCGTGCTCTGGGAAAACGCGGGCGAGGCGAAGGCCAAGGTGGCGGCGGCGCACGCGGTCGCGAGTAGAACGCTCTTCATATTGTCCCCCCTTGCAGCGCCGATCTTTTTTTACGCCGGGCTGTCACGCTCACGATGCAACTGCAAAGCTGGACCTGTCAACACTCACTATCGTGCGTGTGAATGTTTTGCGCGAACGTTGCTCAGTCGTCGCAAAGCGAGAGCAGACAAGGGAGAAGTCGGGCGGCGACCGGCCGCCGCGACGCCCTGACGGGGCTCAGCGCACGAAGCGCAGCCGGATTTCCGAGGCGCGGCCGTCCTGGTCGGCGGCCGCTTCAACCCGCACGCCGAACTCGCGGGCGCGCGCCGTGACGCCCATGGCGGCGCGCCGGCCGCCGTCGCGGCCCTGCTCCAGGCTGAAGTCGGTCCGGGGCAGATGCGCCACTCCGAGTTCGGATCGCAGCGCCAGCGCCTCACCCTCCGGCGTCCAGTCCACCGTGGGCGACAGGCTGACGAAGTCGCGCTTGGGCAGCAGGCCGACCGGGGCGCGCCAGCTGAACCCCAGGTCCACCTGCGGCTGGTCGCCCGACCAGCGGACCCCGCCTTCGGCCGTCCCGGCGCGCAATCGGGTCCAGACCGCCGGATCGCGGAGGTCCTGGCCCTCGACCCCGGAGGCGAAGCCGCCCGAGCGGCCGCCCATCCACCAGTCGCCGGAAAATCCGAGGGCGTAGGATTCGAGCGCGCCGTCATGGGCCGAGACGCTGGCCGAGGGCGTCGCGACCTTCACGCCGTCCGCACACGCCGGCCCCGCGGCCAAGAGGGCCAAAGCGGTCAGAACGGCGAAGCCGCTAAACGTTCCTGCTCGGTCGATCCGGTTCACGGCGCCTCCCCCGAGCACCGGTACGGAGAATCGGGGCGCAATCAAGGCGACCCGGCGACACGGCCGCCCGCGTCCCCGCGAAGTCGGCGGAAGGTGATCGAGTAGCGCAGGCCCCCGACCGGAGGCAGGCTGTGCTCCCACGCGTAGCGGGCCGGGCCGGCCAGCACGTAGAGCGAGCGCGGCTCGACGGTCAGCGACGCCCGCTCCCAGCCGCGCCCGCCAGGACGCCGGAAGCGGAGCAGGCCGGGCGCCAGCAACGACACCCCGACCACCTCGGCGAACTCCGGGCGGTCCTTGTGCCAGCCGATGGCCGCGCCGGGCGGATATTGGGTGACGAGCGCCTGCTGCAGGTCGGCGGCGGTCAGGCCTGCGGCTTCGGCGGCGCGGACGCGCAGCGGCTTAAGGAAGTCGGGGATCGGCGCGGCGGGGCGCAGGCCGCCCGCCGTGAAATCGTAGCGCCAGCCGAACGAGACCACCTGGCGCTTGCCCAGGTAGCCGCGGAACTCGAAGGGCGCGAAGGCCAGCTCGGCCAGACGGGCGGCGAGCCGCGCCTCTTCGTCAGGCGTCAGGACCTCGGGCCGATAAACGAAGCCTTCCGGCAGGGCGGGCGGCGAAGGCGTCAGTTGAAACAGACCGGGCTGGGTCGAAGCCATACGAAGACAACGTCGTTCCGCGCCGCCCGCTTCCGCAGCTGGGGCGGGCGTGACTAAGATGGGCGTAATAGCGGGGGATCCAACGAATGCGCATTCTCACCGGAGCGGCGATCGCGCTGGCCATGTACTGCGGCGCCGGCGCGGCGGCCGCCCAAACCAAGGCCCAGACCCCGCCGAAGACGTCGGCGCAGGCACCCCAGCCGCAGGAGCACGACTTCGTCGTGCGCGACTTCCGCTTCGCCTCGGGCGAGACCCTGCCGGAACTCAGGCTGCACTACACCACGCTCGGCGAGCCCAGGCGCGACAAGAGCGGCCGGATCGTCAACGCAGTCATGGTGCTGCACGGCACCGGCGGCACGGGCCAGCAGTTCCTGCGGCCCCAGTTCAAGGACGTGCTGTTCGCGCCCGGCGGCCTGCTGGATCCGGCGAAGTACTACATCATCCTCCCCGACGGCATCGGTCACGGGAAGTCGTCCAAGCCCAGCGACGGCCTGCACGCGCGCTTCCCGTCCTACGACTACGACGACATGGTCGCCGCCCAGCACGCCCTGCTGACCCAGGGCCTGGGCGTGGACCGCCTGCGGCTACTGGCCGGCACCTCGATGGGCTGCATGCACGCGTTCGTCTGGGCCGAGACCTATCCGACCTTCTCCGACGCCCTGATGCCGCTGGCCTGCCAGCCAACCCAGATCGCCGGGCGCAACCGGCTGTGGCGCAAGATGGCCATGGACGCCATCCGCCAGGACCCGGCCTGGAAGGGCGGCGAGTACACCCAGCAGCCGATGGCCGGCCTGCGCACCGCCCAGGACCTGCTGATCCTGGCCGGCTCGGCGACCATCCCGCTGCAGGACGCGGCGCCGACCCGGGACGCGGCCGACAAGTACCTGGACGAGCGGTTCAACGCCGCCATCGGCGCGCTCGACGCCAACGACCTGCTCTACCAGCTGAACGCCTCGCGCAATTACGACCCGTCGGCGAAGCTGGAGACCATCACCGCGCCGGTGACCTGGGTGAATTCGGCCGACGACTTCATCAACCCGCCGGAGCTGGGCATCGCCGAGCGCGAGGCCAAGCGGATCAAGAACGGCCGCTACGTGCTGATCCCGGCCGGCCCGGACGGCAAGGGCCACGGCACCCACACCTGGGCGGTGTTCTGGAAGGACGAACTGGCGGCCCTGCTGGCCCGCTCGGAGCCCGGCGCCGACCCGGCCCCGGTCTGGGACCAGGTCGCCGGCGAGCGCGAGTTCCTGACCATCAACGCCGGCCTCCCCGGCGTCGTGAGCCTGCCCGGCCTGCAGTACAAGGTGCTGAGGTCGGGCCCGGCCGACGGGGCGCGCCCGCTGCGCAGCGACGACGTCACCGTGCGCTATGTCGGCCGCTTCCTGAACGGCCAGGTGTTCAACACCTCGCCGGGCGACGGCGCCGAGACCACCACCTTCCCGCTGCAGAAGCTGATCCCCGGCTGGATCGCCAGCCTGCAGCGCATGCGCCCGGGCGACGTGTGGGAGCTCTACATCCCCGCCCACCTGGCCTACGGCTCGACCGGCAAGGCCTACATCCCGGCCGACAGCACCCTGGTGTTCCAGGTCGAGCTCGTCTCGAGCGCACCGCACGTCGAGGAAGCGGCGAAGAAGTAGGCTCGCTTAGGCCGCGGCGGCGACCTCCAACGCACGCTTGGCAGCATCCCGCGCAATCGAGATAGCCTCACCAAATTCGGCGGGGATGTCAGGCTTATAATAGTATCGAGCGTGTCGGTGGTGGTTCGCCGTTGCCCGAGCGATTTCGTATCGCTCGGGATCGCTCTCCAACCTAGCCTTAAGGGCTGATTTGCCCCCACAGAGCTTTTCGGCCAGCTCGAAGACTTTGTAGACTTCGTACCAGTTTCCGGCACGGCCGACCTGGGCAAGCAGGTCGGCCACAAGCTCTGCTCGATCAAGAGTGGATGCATCCACTGCGCCCGCAGCTTCATTCAACTTCTGCGCATCCGACCTCGCCGGCGGAGGCGGCGGGACTAGCGCTCCTTCTGGGCCGCTGACGATCAGATCAACGACCGCTCCCCGCATCCTGAACCGCCCCGATTGCACTTCAAGGAAGTGATGTAGGCGATGGTGCCCTTGCACAAACTCGACAACAGCACCGACCTGCACGGGCTCAGAACCCCGCGCCAGCGCCATGGCGCCATTCAGACGCTCAACGAGCGACTTCGCCCGCGCCCGAGCCTCAGACGCGTCCGCAGAGCTCGCAAAAATCGAACTCCTAAGGACGTACAGCGGACTCTGGTCTTCTATAACTTCGACCCACGGATCGAACGGCTGCCGGAGTTCTTCCTGCCAGTCGAGCAGATCAAAATCATGCCCCACTAGGCGAACGCCCCATGCCATGGAGCCTTACCCCTCCAGCGCCAGCAGGGCGAAGGTCGCCAGCCAGTGCTCGCCCATGTAGTCGCCGGCCACGTGGGGCAGGCTGGCGTCCAGGTGCAGCTCGGCCGCGCGGCCGGCGATCTCGCCGATCGGATCGCCGGCGTCCAGGCCCGAGGCGATCCCGCGCCAGCACCAGGCGCGCGACAGGTTCAGGCCGTCCAGGTGAGCGATCTTGCCGTCGGTGCGGTCGCTGACCACGGCCGGGCGGAACAGGGTCGAAGGCTCGCCTTCGGCCAGCTGCGGCAGGAAACGGCCGAACCAGGCGCGGAAGTCGGCCCGATCCAGCACGCGGCGCATGCACTCGGCCTCGACCAGGGCCGGCGAGAGGAAGTCGTCCTGCGACGGCTCCCAGGCCTGGCAGCCCGCGTCGCGGCCGTACCAGATCAGCGCCCGCTCGCGGCACAGGGCGGCCAGGCCGTCGTCGCCGACCAGGTCGGCGTATTCGATCGCCAGCGCGAGCGCGAAGGCGGTGTTGAAGTGGGTGCCGGCCCGCACCGGATAGGTGGCCTTGGGCAGGAACTGAACGAAGCGGTCGGCGAAGGCCAGGGCCAGCGGCTTCAGCGCGCGGGCCCACCGGCGGCCCTCGACGCTCTCGTGGCGCTCCAGCTCGGCGGCCAGCATCAAGAGCCAGGCCCAGCCGTAGGGGCGCTCGAAGCCGCGGCTCTCGGGTCGGGCCAGGTAGGCGACCTCGACGGCGACCTTTTCCTCGGTGAACTGGGCGTCGGCCAGGTCGCGGATGCGCTTGGCCTCCGGCAGGTCCGGGAAGCGGCGGTAGAGCCGCATGAGCAGCCAGAAGCCGTGCACGCACGAGTGCCAGTCGAAGCTGCCGTAGAACACCGGGTGCAGGTCGTGCGGCTCGCGCACGTCGTGCGGCCCGGCCATGACGTGGTCGAGCTTGTGCGGGTACTCGCGGACGACGTGGCCGAGCGCGATGGAGGCGAACCGCGAGGCGGTCGAGAGGTCGAGGGTCATCGGAAGGCGAGCAGGTACATCAGCAGGACGTTGACCGCGAGCAGCGGAAGCGCGGTCGGGATCTGGGCCCGGATCACCCCGTTCAGCACGGCGTTGCGGTCGGGCAGCTCCAGCAGGTTGGCCGGCACCACGTTGAAGTTGGCGGCCATGGGCGTCAGCAGGGTGCCGCAGAAGCCGGACAGCATGCCGATCGCGCCGACCACGGCCGGATCGCCGCCGAACTTGCCGACGATCAGCGGCAGGCCGACGGCGGCGGTCATCACCGGGAAGGCGGCGAAGGCGTTGCCCATCACCACCGTGAACAGGGCCATGCCCAGGCAATAGGCGGCCACCGCCGCGATCGGGGTGTCGAGCGGCAGGTAGGTCCCGACCAGCTGGCCGACCGCGTCGCCGACGCCGTTGAGGGCGAACACCGCGCCCAGCGAAGCCAGCATCTGGGGCAGGATCGCCGCCCAGCCGATGGTGTCGAGCAGGCGGCGGCCCTCCTGCAGAGGCGCGGACGGCCTGGGCCGCAGCCACAGCATGGCCACCGACAGGGCCAGCACCACGCCCAGAGCCAGCGAGATCAGGGTCGCCTGCTTGGGATCGACCACGGGGTGGCCGCCGACCACCAACGTCTTGAAGATGAAGGTGCCGGCCAGCGCCGTCACCGGAATGATCAGGGCCGGCAGGAACAGGCCGTCGCCGCGCTTCTCGGCGCTGGCCCGGCGCTCCTCCGGCGTGGTGGTGACGGGCGCGCCCTTGCCGAGCCCGCCGAAGCCGGCGAGCAGGGCCAGGCCGATGACCAGCACGCCGTTGCCGAGGTCGCTGAGCTGGCCGCCGATCAGGAAGCTCAGCGCCAGCAGGCCCCAGAACAGGGCGGTGCGGATCCGCTTGGGATTTGCGCGGTCCCGCAGGCTCAGGAACGACACCGCCGCGAACATGACGCCCGCCAGGACGTAGACGTGATCGAGGGTGATCATTCCGCCGCCTCCGGCTGCGGCGCGCCGTTCGGCGTCGGCGCGGACGCCAGTTCGCGTTCCAGGCGCTTGTCGAACAGGGCCAGGCGCGCGCCGTGGATCAGCAGGGCGGCGATGGCGGTCGGGATGGCCCAGACCGACAGGTGCAGCGGCTCGACCAGGATGCCGTTCTGCTCGAGGAAGCCCTTGATCAGCAGGATCGAGGCGATGGCGATGAAGATGTCCTCGCCGAAGAACAGGCCGATGTTGTCCGTGGCCGCCGCGAAGCTGCGGATGCGGAAGCGGGTCTTCTCCGGCAGGGCGCCGTAGCGGTTCTCGGCCGCGCCCTCGGCCATGGGGGCGACCAGCGGGCGGACCATCTGGGCGTGGCCGCCCAGATCCTTCAGGCCGACGGCCGCGCCGATCTGGCGGATGACCAGGTAGATCAGCAGCAGCCGGCCCGTGGTTGCGGCGGCGACCTTGGAGACCAGGGTGCGGGCGCGCTCCTGCAGGCCGGCCCGCTCCAAGAGGCCGATGACGGGGAGCACCAGCCAGACTACGCTGACGAAGCGGTTCTCCTTGAACGCCTTGCCGAAGGCCTCGACCGTGTGTTGCGCGGCCAGCAGCAGCTCCTGGACGCTCACGCCCGGGGCCCACGCCGCAGCGACGCCGGTGACCAGGGCGGCGACGAGGATGACCAGCAGCGGATTGAGGCGGGCGACGAAGCCCACCACCACCACCGCAATTCCCAACAGAACCAGCATGGCCCTCCCCAGAGTGCGCGGGCCGCACCATCGCGCGGTTTGACCGAATACGCTACGGCTCGAAGCGACGCGGGTTTGCGGGGGTCGTTCAATGCAGATCAATCTTGCGACGAAGACGGTGCTGGTCACCGGCGCGAGCCGCGGCATCGGCGCGGCCATCGCCCGCGCCATGGCCGCCTCGGGCGCGCGGGTGGCGGTGCACTACGCCCGGAAGCGGGCCGAGGCCGAGGCGCTGGCGGCCGAGATCGGCGGCGGCGCCGAGACGTTCGGCGCGGACCTGGCCGACCCGGCCGCCTGCGCGCGGCTGTGGACGGAGGTGACCGACCGGTTCGGCCGCGTGGACGTGCTGGTCAACAACGCCGGCGTGGCGATCGGTTCGCCGCTCGACAGCGAGACCTGGCTGGCCGACTGGGAGCGGACGATGGCCGTGAACCTGACAGCCGCGGGCCTGCTCTGCCGCTCGGCGGTGGCGCATTTCCAGGCCCACGGGGGCGGGCGGATCGTCAACATCGCCTCGCGCGCGGCCTTCCGCGGCGACACGCCCGACTACCTGGCCTATGCGGCCTCGAAGGGCGGCATGGTGGCCCTGACCCGCTCGATCGCGCGCGGCTTCGGCAAGGCCGGGGTGACCGCCTTCGTGGTCGCGCCGGGCTTCACCCGCACCGAAATGGCCCAGGACTTCATCGACCAGTACGGCGAGGATTACGCCCTGAACGACATCGCGCTCGCCCGCCTGACGGAGCCGGAAGACGTCGCGCCCACCGTGGTGTTCCTGGCCAGCGGCCTGGCCGACCACGCGACGGGCACGACCATCGACATCAACGCGGCGTCTTACGTGCGGTAGGGCGGAGACGGCACAGCGCCATTCTTCGTCACCCTCGGGCTTGTCCCGAGGGCCCATCGTACCGGTACGCTGCCCGTGGGAGCCACACGCTTCGGATACGGCTGCGAGCCACTCGAAGTCGCGGCGCAAGCTGAACCATGGGCCCTCGGGACAAGCCCGAGGGCGACGATGTGGAGAGCGGCGCGGGCCTAAGCCTTTCCGTACCCTCCCCCGCCCGGCGTCTCGATCACGAAGACGTCGCCCGGCGCCATCTCGACCGCGGCGGTGCCGGCCAGCTTTTCGACCGTCCCGTCGGCCCGCTCGACCCGGTTCACCCCGACCGCGGCGGGCTCGCCGCCCTTCAGGCCGAACGGCGGCACGCGCCTGCGATTGGAGAGGATGCCGGCGGTCATCGGCTCCAGGAAGCGGATCTTCCGCACCACCCCGTCGCCGCCGCGATGCGCGCCGGCGCCGCCGGAGCCGCGACGGATCGAGAAGGCCTCGACCAGCACCGGGAAGCGGGTCTCCAGCACCTCCGGGTCGGTCAGCCGGCTATTGGTCATGTGGGTCTGCACGGCTGAGGCGCCGTCGAAGTCCGGTCCCGCGCCCGAGCCGCCGCAGATGGTCTCGTAGTACTGCCGCCGGTCGTCGCCGAAGGTGAAGTTGTTCATCGTGCCCTGGGCGGCGGCCAGCACGCCCAGCGCCCCGTAGAGCACGTCGCACACCGCCTGGCTGGTCTCGACGTTGCCGGCCACCACCGCGGCCGGATAGCGCGGGTTGAGCATGGAGCCCTCCGGCACGATCAGGTCGATCGGCTTCAGGCAGCCCTCGTTCAGCGGGATGGCGTCGTCGATCAGGGTGCGGAAGACGTACAGCACCGCCGCCCGGGTGATCGACAGCGGCGCGTTGAAGTTGCCGTCCAGCTGGGCGCTGGTGCCGGTGAAGTCGACCGTGGCGTGCCGCGCCGCCTTGTCGACGGTGATCTTCACCCGGATGGTCGCGCCGTCGTCCATCTCGACCGCGAACTCGCCGTCGTGCAGCACGTCCAGCACCCGCCGCACCGACTCCTCGGCGTTGGCCTGGACGTGGCCCATGTAGGCGTCGACCACCGGCCGGCCGAACTGGGCGACCATGGATCGGAGCTCCTCCGCCCCCTTGGCGCAGGCGGCGACCTGGGCCTTCAGGTCGGCCAGGTTCTGGTCGGGATTTCGCGACGGCCAGCGGCCCGAGCCCAGCAGGGCGCGCGTCTCGGCTTCGCAGAGGCGGCCCTGGTCGATCAGCAGGAAGTCGTCGATCAGTACGCCCTCCTCCTCGACCGTGCGGCTCATGGGCGGCATGGAGCCCGGCGTGATCCCGCCGATGTCGGCGTGGTGGCCGCGGGCGGCGACGAAGAAGGCCGGCTCGGCGTCGCACTCCAGGAACACCGGGGTGATCACGGTCACGTCCGGCAGGTGGGTGCCGCCGTTGTAGGGCGCGTTCAGCATGTAGACGTCGCCGGGCTTCAGGCCGCGGCCGTCGCGCCCCTCGCCGCGCGAACGCAGGATGGTGCGCACGCTCTCGCCCATGGAGCCCAGGTGCACCGGGATGTGCGGGGCGTTGGCGATCAGGGCGCCGGTCGCGTCGAACAGGGCGCAGGAGAAGTCCAGGCGCTCCTTGATGTTGACCGAATAGGCCGTGTTCTGCAGGGCGAAGCCCATCTGCTCGGCCACCGCCATGAAGCGGCTGTTGAACACCTCCAGCATGACCGGATCGACGTCGGTGCCGACCGCCTTGGTCCCGGACAGCGGCACGACCCGCTCCAGGATCAGGTTGGCGTGCGCGTCGACCGTAGCGCGCCAGCCGGGCTCGACCACCGTGGTGGCGGTGGGCTCCCGGACGATCGCCGGGCCATGGATTTCCACGCCGACGGCCAGGGTCTCGCGGTCGTAGACGGGGGTGTCGTGGTGGACGCCCGCCATGCGCACGTCCACCCGGGCGATCGGGTCGTGGCCGGTCCCGGACACTTCGGCCGCCGGCACGCCGCCGCCCTGGGGCTGGCCGACCGCCTCGGCCGAGACCTGCTCGACGATGAGCGCCTTCTCCGGCGCGACGAAGCCGAAGCGGCGGCGGTGGGCGTCCTCGAAGGCCGCCTTCAGCGCCTCGGCCGAGCCGAACGGCACGGTCAGCGCCGAGTCGGTGCCGGCGTACTTCACCTGGGCGCGGGTCAGCACCTCGGTCGAGCGCAGCGGCACCCCCTGGCCGACCAGGGCGGCACGGGCGGCCTCCGCCAGACCGTCGACCTGCGCGGCCAGCTCGCCGGCCGTCTCCAGCGGCGCCTCGACCGTCGCCTCGCGCATCACCCGCAGCGCCGCCAGGCCCATGCCGTAGGCCGACAGCACGCCGGCCAGCGGGTGGATCATCACCCGGGTCATGCCCAGAGCGTCCGCCACCAGGCAGGCGTGCTGGCCGCCGGCCCCGCCGAAGCAGGCCAGCACGTAGCGGCTGACGTCGTAGCCGCGCTGGACCGAGATCTTCTTGATCGCCTCGGCCATGTTGTGGACGGCGACGGTCAGGAAGCCGTCGGCGACCTCCGCGCCCGTGACCTCGCGTCCGGTCGATTGCGAGACCTCCGCGGCCAGCTCGGCGAACTTCTTCTCGACCACGTCACGGTCCAGCGGCTGGTCGCCGCCCTCGCCGAACACGTGCGGGAAGAAGGCCGGCTGCACCTTGCCCAGCATGACGTTGCAGTCGGTGACGGTCAGCGGCCCGCCGCGGCGGTAGCAGGCCGGCCCCGGCACGGCCCCGGCCGACTCCGGTCCGACGCGGAAGCGCGCGCCGTCGAAGCTGCAGATCGAGCCGCCGCCGGCCGCCACCGTGTGGATGTGCAGCATGGGCGCGCGCAGGCGCACGCCGGCCACCGTGGTCTCGTAGGCGCGCTCGTACTCGCCGGCGTAGTGCGACACGTCGGTGGAGGTGCCGCCCATGTCGAAGCCGATCACGCGCTCGAAGCCGGCCTGCTCGGCGGTGGCGGCCATGCCGACGATGCCGCCGGCGGGTCCGGACAGCACCGCGTCCTTGCCGCGGAAGCTCCTCGCCTCGGCCAGGCCGCCGTTGGACTGCATGAACAGCAGCCGCACCTCGCGGCCCAGCTCGTCGCCCACCTGGTCGACGTAGCGGCGCAGCTCCGGCGACAGGTAGGCGTCGGCCACCGTGGTGTCGCCCCGGCCGACCAGCTTGATCAAAGCCGCGACCTCGTGGCTGACCGAGACCTGCTCGAAGCCGACCTCGCGGGCGATCTCGGCCAGTCGGGCCTCGTGATCGTGGAAGCGCCAGCCGTGCATCAGCACGATGGCCGCGGCGCGGAAGCCCCTGGCGTGGGCCGCCGTCAGGGCGGCGCGGGCGGCCGCCTCGTCCAGGGGCGTGAGCACTTCGCCCTCGGCGGTGACCCGCTCGCTGATCTCGACCACCTCCGAATACAGCAGGTCGGGCAGGACGATGTGGCGGGCGAACAGGTCCGGCCGGCTCTGCCAGCCGATCCTGAGCGCGTCGGCGAAGCCCCGGGTGGTGATCAGCACGGTCGGCTCGCCCTTGCGCTCCAGCAGCGCGTTGGTGGCGACCGTGGTGCCCATCTTCACCGCGGCGATGGCGTCGCCGCTCGCGCCCAGCACGTCGCGGATGGCGGCCACCGCCGCGTCGCGGTAGCGGCCGGGGTTCTCGGACAGGAACTTGCGGGTGAGAAGCCGGCCGTCGGGCGCGCGCGCCACCACGTCGGTGAAGGTGCCGCCGCGATCGATCCAGAACTCCCAGGCCACCCGACTTGCTCCCGGCTGCGACAAAGGCGCGGATCAAACCCTGCGCCGGGCGCAAGGACAACCGTCCTCGGGTCAGGCGCCCTCGGGTCAGGCGATCGTATCGAGCACGCCGCCGTCGACCCTGAGCGCCGCGCCGGTGGTCGCCGACGCCTGCGGCGAGGCGACGTAGACGACCAGATTGGCGACCTCCTCGACCGTGGCCGCGCGGCGGATGATCGAGGTGGAGCGATGGGTCATCACGAACTCGTTCGCCGCCTCCTCGGCCGACTTGCCCGTCTTCTCGCGGACCTCCTTCAGCATGTCGGCCACGCCGTCCGACAGGGTCGGTCCCGGCAGGACGGCGTTCACCGTCACCCCGGTGCCGGCCATGCGCTTGGCCAGCCCCCGCGACAGCGCCAGGTCGGCGGTCTTGGTCAGGCCGTAGTGGATCATCTCGACCGGGATGTTCAGGGCGGATTCCGAGGACAGGAAGATCACCCGCCCCCAGCCGCGCTCGGCCATGGCCGGCAGGTAGGCGCGCGACAGGCGCACGCCCGACATCACGTTGACCGCGAAGAACCGCTCCCACTCCGAATCGGGAACCTCGAAGAAGTCGTGTGGGCCGAACACGCCGACGTTGTTGACCAGGATGTCGGTCGAAGGCTCGGCGGCGGCCAGGGCCTCGCAGCCTTGGGCCGTCCCCAGGTCGGCGGCGACCCCGCGCACCTCGGCGCCGGGCGCATGTCGGCGGACCGCGGCGATGGCGGCGTCGACATCGGCCTGCCTGCGGCCGTTGACCACCACGGCCGCACCGGACTCCGCCAGTCCCTTGGCGATCGCCAGCCCGATGCCGCGGGTGGAGCCGGTGACCACCGCCGTCCTGGACGTGAGATCGATCTTCATCACTGTCCTCCGCCTTGCGGCCACGGCATAAGCGAGCCGCCCGCAGACCCCCGAAACCCGCCGTGCCGCATTTCGTCTCCCTCGCCGATCCCGACGACCCGCGCGCGGCGCCCTATCGCGACGTGCGCGAGCGCGACCTGGCGGGCCGCGCCGGCTTCATGGCCGAGGGCGAAGTGGTGCTGGAGAAGCTGATCCGCCTGTCGCCGCACCGGCCGCAGTCGGTGCTGATCGCCGAGAAGCGGCGGGCCAGGCTGGAGCCCCTGCTGGCCGACCTGCCCGACGCGGTCCCGGTCTATGTCGCCGCCCAGCCGGTGCTGGACGCCATCGCCGGCTTCCACCTGCACCGCGGGATTCTGGCGGTGGGCGAACGGGCGCCCCTGCCCTCGCCCGACGCGCTGCTGGCCGGCCTGCCTGAGCGGGCGACAGTGGTGGTGCTCCACGGCCTGGCCAACCACGACAATGTCGGAGGCGTGTTCCGCAACGCCGCCGCCTTCGGGGCCGACGCGGTGCTGCTGGACGCCACCAGCTGCGATCCTTTGTACCGCAAGGCGATCCGAGTGTCGGTCGGCGCGACCCTGCTGGTCCCGTGGACGCGGCTTCAGCCCGGGGCCGATCCGGTCGCCCTGCTCTCGGCCCACGGGTTCGAGACCATCGCGCTGAGCCCGTCGGGCCAGACCGTGCTGTCGGAGCTGCGCCGGCCGGCCAAGGTCGCCGCCCTGTTCGGCACGGAAGGCCCCGGCCTGCCGGCCGAGGTGCTGACCCGCACGCGGTCGGTGCGCATCCCGATGGCCGGCGGGTTCGACTCGCTGAACGTGGCGGCCACCAGCGCGGTGGTGTTGCACCACCTGGCGTTCGACGCCGGCTGACCGGGGCTAGCCGACAGGCACGGCGCCGCCGAACTTGACGCGGTCCATGGCGACCAGGGTCTCAAATCCCCGGATGTTGGGATCGTCGAAGAACCGCGCCGAGAACGCCTGATAGTCGGCCATATCGCGCACGGTAAGGGTCAGGACGAAATCGGCCCGCCCGGTCACGTACCAGCACTGCATGACCTCGGGCGCGGCGGACATCGCGGCCTTGAAGGCCTCGACCCGCTCCGCCTGTTCGCGCTCCAGCTCCACGAGCACGATCATGGTCAGGCTGCGTCCGACCTTCTCCGGCGCCACCAGCGACACGTCGGCGGTGATCACCCCCCGCTCCCGCAACCGCTGGGCGCGGCGCAGGCAGGCGGCCGACGAGAGCCCCACCTGGTCCGCCAGCTCGGCCCCGGTCTGCTGGTTGTCCGCCTGCAGCGCCGCCAGCAGACGCGCGTCGAAGCTGTCGATCATCGGCTTCCCCATGACGAATTCGCGCAAGCACGGGCCCGAGTTTGCGCCCCTTCCGCACGACCGCGCCGATATGGTGCCGCTTCCTCCCGGCAGCCAGCGTGGACCACGGTCATGCTCGACCATCTTGAATTGCGCACCCAACAGCTCGATCTCGCGACCGCTTTTTACGCCAGGGTGCTCGCTCCGCTGGGCTACAGCCTGAAGGTCGACGAAGAGATCAAGAAGGGCTTCGGCGACGCCCACGGCCTCGACTTCTTCCTGGTCCACGGCGCGGCCACGGCCGAGAAGGCCCACTACGCCTTCGCCGCCCCGACCCGGGCCCTGGTGTCGGCCTGCTTCGAAGCAGGGCGCGAGGCGCCCGGCGGCAAGCTCGACCGCCCCGCCGCCCTCATGCCCCAGGTGCACGCCCACTATTACGCCAGCTTCCTGCGCGACCCCGACGGGCGGCTAGTGGAATTCGTCTGCCACGCCCCGGAGTGACGGCCGAGGCGCCGACCCGCTGAACGGGAGCCCTACTTGGAGCCCTACTTGGACGCCGCCTTCACCTCCGGTTGCGGCTCGCAGCCGTCGCCCTGCAGGCGCAGGTGCTGGCCGGCGACCTCCAGGTCCTTCCACTTCGGCTCGGCCACCTTGAACTTGCCGGCCTTCAGCGCCTCGGCCACGCCCGGGCAGCCGCCGGCGTTCAGGTCGCCGGCCTTTGTCCAGCGGCCGTCGGCGAAGCGGTAGACGTTCAGCTGGTAGCCAGGGCTGAGCAGGACCTCCTCGGTCCCGTCGGCGTCGAGGTCGGCGAAGAAGGCGTCGCAGGCGCGGTCGCCGCCCTGGATGCAGGGCGACCAGCCGTCGCCGGCGTCCCAGGCCTGCTTCACGAAGCCGTCGGGCAAGGTGCGGCCCTTCGGCCAGACGGTGATCCGGTCGGCGTCGAACTGCGGGCGCTGCTCGTCGCGCTGGTAGCGGTATTCCAGTTTCAGCGCTTCGGCGGCCTTCTCCGAGATCACCTTGGCGTTCGGCCCTGTGGCGTGGGCCTTCAGCCGCTCCAGCTCGGCGCGGCCCCACCTGGCGCCGTCGAAGCGCAAGAAGCCGTAGTCGAACTTGTCCGGGGCGATCTTCCCGGCCTCCAGGCGGCGCACCTGGTCGGCCACGGCGATGCGGGCCGGGTCGGCCAGCGGCGTGAACAGGGCGACCAGCACGCCGATGGCCACGAAGGCGGTGGCGACGTTGGTGGCCTCCAGCGGCTTCAGCCAGGCGCCCGGCTTCAGCGCCGCCATGGCGTAGCCCACGGCGTAGCAGGCCCCGACCAGGGCGCAGGCGGAGGCGACCACCCGGTCCGGGGTCAGGCCGTACTGGCCGACGCGCAGCCAGACCCCGTAGGCGGCGATGGCCACCAGCGGGGCGACGGCGAGCGCGGTGACCCGCCCGGCCCACTTCAGCACCGCGGGCGTGCGGGCGTCCGCGCCGTCCTGGTAGGCGGCGTTGAGCAGGATGATCAGCACGGCGGCCGCCGCCAGCACCAGGGCCGCGGCGTGGCCGGTGGCCCACAGCAGCTTCAGGCCGGTGAACGGCAGGGCGACCAGGAAGCCGACCGCGATCAGGCCCATCAGCGGCATCAGCCAGGACAGCAGGGTGAGCGCCACGGTGCGCACGCCGCGGATCACCCCGGCCTTCACGTCGGTCAGGTGCACGGCCGCGGCGAAGGCCACCGTCGTGCCCGGCACGGCGAACCACTCCTCACGGATCAGCTTCTCCAGGAAGTCCAGGCCGATCAGCTTGAACAGGGCCGCGCCCAGCAGCAGCACCAGCCAGAACACGCCGGTGAAGGCCCCGGCCAGGGCCAGCTGCACGCCGTGCTTCCAGGCGGCGTCGAAATAAACCGGATAGGGCGCGATCGGCCGGCGCGCGGTGTCGGCGCCCTGGACCAGGTGGTGGCCGATGAACAGGACGGCGGCGACGAAGATTCCCGCCCCGCCGTGCAGGTACTGGAAGTTCGTCCCGGGCGCCTCGCGCAGCACATGGTGCAGGCCCAGGCCCACCGCGACCGCTGTGGCGACCACCGCCCAGACCGCGAGCGTGACCCGGCGCATGTCGCCCAGGCCGCCCAGCAGCAAGATCGGAATGAAGGCCCAGGCGTAGACCAGGGCCTCGAACAGGGCCGGTTCGGTCGCGGGCCAGGCCTTGGCCTCCATGGCCCGGTGCAGGGCGTAGAGCGCCACGCCCTGGACCAGGCCGATCGCCAGGCGCGCCCATCCGGCGCCCGACCAGCCCGCCTTCTCAGTCCCCGTTTCCATCGCGCCGTCCCCCCGGGCTGGATCGTTCGCTCGCATAGGGACTCAAGGCGACGCTTTTGGGAAGCGCCGTTCTCCGAGCGGAACCGGGTCCGCGTGACGCTGTTTCCGGCTGATGGCAGACACCGCCGCCCACACGCCCGACGAGCTCGAACCCCACCCCGAGGTCGAGGCCTTTTACACCGAGAGCCTGAAACTGCTGGTCGAGTCCGGCATCCCGTTCCTGCTGTCGGGCACCTACGCGGTCAGCGCCTACACCGGGATCGTGCGGCCGACCAAGGACCTCGACGTCTTCTGCAAGGCCGGCGACTATCCCAAGATCCTGGCGTACTTCCAGGAGCGCGGCTACCGCACCGAAGTCGAGGACGAGCGCTGGATCGCCAAGGTCTGGCAGGACGACCACTTCTTCGACGTGATCTACAACATGTCGAACGCGACCGTGCCGGTGAACGACGACTGGTTCAGGGGCACCCACACCATCTGCGTCTACGGCACGGACGTGAGGATCACCCCGCCGACCGAGCTGATCTGGTCGAAGGTCTTCATCCAGGACCGCTATCGCTACGACGGGGCCGACATCGCCCACGTGATCCTGAAGAAGCACGAGGAGATCGACTGGAAGCGGCTGCTGGCCTACCTGGAACCGTACTGGGAGGTGCTGCTGGTCCACCTCCTGAACTTCCGCTTCGCCTATCCGACCGAGCGGTCGCGGGTGCCCAAGTGGCTGATGGAGGAGCTGATCGGCCGGCTCCAGGCCCAGCTCCACCTGCCGCCGGCCAACGTGAAGGTCTGCCGCGGCCGGCTGTTCTCCCCACGCGACTACGTCATCGACATCACCGAGTTCGGCTTCGCCGACGTGGTCGGCAAGGGCCTGGAGGAGCGGCATGAACCCATCGCCTGACGGGACCGTCGTGGTCGCCGCCATCGGCGACCTGCACGTGGGCGAGGACCACCAGCAGCCCTACCGCGACCTGTTCATCGAGATCAGCCAGCGCGCCCACGTGCTGGCCCTGTGCGGCGACCTCACCAACTTCGGCCGCACGGTCGAGGTCGAGATCCTGGCCGACGACCTGAAGGCCTGCACCATCCCGGTGGTCGCCGTGCTCGGCAACCACGACTACGAGGCCGGCCAGCCCGCCGAGGTGCGCCGCATCCTGCACTCGGTCGGCGTGCACGTGCTGGACGGCGAGGCGGTCGAGCTTCACGGCGTCGGCTTCGCCGGCGTGAAGGGCTTCGTGGGCGGCTACGGCCGCTTCATGCTCTCGGCCTTCGGCGAGCCGGCGATGAGCGCCTTCGTGCAGGAATCGGTCAACGAGGCGCTGAAGCTGGAGACCGCCATCCGCACCCTGCGCGTCGAGCGGGCCATGGCGGTGATGCACTATTCGCCCATCCCCGAGACCCTGGTCGGCGAGCCGGTGGAGATCTTCCCCTTCCTGGGCTGCTCGCGCCTGGCCGAGCCGATCGACCGGTTCGACGAGATCCGCTGCGCCGTCCACGGCCACGCCCATCGCGGGACCTACTTCGGCCGCACCCCCAAGGGCGTGCCGGTCTACAACGTCGCGAGGTTCGTGGTGCAGGCCGAGTGCGGCCGGCCGTACGCGCTGCTGGAGTTGTGAGCGCCCTCTCCTCCCCCGCTTCGCAGGGG
Organism: Caulobacter sp. 17J80-11; assembly: GCF_014349105.1. Lineage (GTDB taxonomy): Bacteria > Pseudomonadota > Alphaproteobacteria > Caulobacterales > Caulobacteraceae > 17J80-11. Next base: position 30,966 of record NZ_JACSJI010000022.1, read on the forward strand.
AGGAGAGGCCCGCGCTAGAGCCTGCCGAGCAGGATCAGGATCAGCACGATCAGCAGCACCAGGCCGATGCCGCCGCTGGGCATGTAGCCCCAGCTGCGGCTGTAGCCCCAGCGCGGCAGGGCGCCGATCAGCACGATGATCAGAACGATAAGCAGAATGAAACCGAGCGACATACGCTTCCTCCGGCCCGGCTCTCCGGCAGGCACGCCGGGGCGGGCTCAGTAAGCGGAACGGTCGATCGTAAGTCGGGTTCCGACTTCTCCTCCCCTGTGAAGCGCAGCGGAACGGGGGAGGGGGACCGCCGAAGGCGGTGGAGGGGGCGAGCGGCGGGCGCGCCTGATCAACGTGGATCAACGAGGGAGCGGCGGTTCGCCCCCTCCACCACCCTTCGGGTGGTCCCCCTCCCCCGCGGCTTAGCCGCAGGGGAGGAGATATTCCTCAGATGTGGATGGCGTGGCCCAGAGCCCGCAGGACCGCCTCGTGGAAGGCTTCGCCCAGCGTCGGGTGGACGTGGATCGTGCCGGCGACGTCCTCCAGCACCGCGCCCATCTCCAGCCAGCCGGCGAAGGCGTTGGACAGCTCCGAGACGTGCTGGCCGACGGCCTGGACGCCGAGGATCCGGTGGTCGTCCTTGCGGGCCAGCACGCGCACGAAGCCGCCGTCCTCGGCCGCCTCGATGGCCAGCGCCCGGCCGATTGCCGAGAACGGGAAGACCGCGGTGATCACGTCGTCACGGCCCTCGACGTCGTTCGGGCCCAGGCCCGCGGAGACGATCTCCGGCTCGGTGAAGCAGACCGCGGCGATGGCGACGGGATCGAACGAGCGGCGCTTGCCGGCGATGATTTCGGCGACCATCTCGCCCTGCGCGGAGCCCTTGTGGGCCAGCATGGGTTCGCCGACCAGGTCGCCGATGGCCCAGACGTTCCTCATCGAGGTCTTGCACTGGTCGTCGATCTTCACGAACGGCCCGTTCATGTCGACGCCCATGGCCTCCAGGCCCCAGCCCTTGGTGCGCGGGCGCCGGCCGACGGTGACCAGAATCTTGTCGGCCGGCAGGGTGAGCGCCTGGCCGTCCTTCGTTTCGATCGCCAGGCCCTTGCCGCCCTCGCCCAGGCCCTTGGCCTTGGCGCCCAGGTGCAGGACGACGCCGTGCTTCTCCAGCCACTTGCGGACCGGGTCGGTCAGCGCCTTGTCGTAGAGCGGCAGGATGCGCTCCTGCGCCTCCACCACCGTGACCTTGGCGCCCATCTTGGCGAAGGCGATGCCGAGCTCCAGGCCGATGTAGCCGGCGCCCACGACCACCAGGTTCGCCGGCACCTTGTCGAGCGACAGCGCCTCGGTCGAGGAGATCACGTCTCCGCCGAACTTCAGGAACGGCAGCTCGACCGGCTCCGAGCCGGTGGCCAGGATCACGTGCTCGGCGCTGACCGTGACGTCGCCGTCAGCGGTTTTGACCACGCAGGTCTTGGCGTCGGTGAAGGTCGCCCAGCCGGTCAGCACCTTGGCCTTGGCGCGCTTCAGCAGGCCGCCGACGCCGCCGTTCAGCTTGTCGACGATGCCGTCCTTCCAGGCCACGGTCTGGGCGAGGTCCAGCTTCGGCGCCTGGGCGGTGATGCCCAGCGTGCCGCCGGCCGAGGCCGCCTTGGCCACCGTCTCGTACTTGGAGGCGGCGTGGATCATCGCCTTGGACGGGATGCAGCCGCGGATCAGGCAGGTGCCGCCCAGCCGGTCGGCCTCGACGATCACCGTGTCCAGCCCCAGCTGGCCGCAGCGGATCGCCGCCACATAGCCGCCGGTGCCGGCGCCGACGATGAGGACCTTGGTGGAGAGCTTCTCGGCCATGTGCTCGCTCTTTTCGTCATCCTCGGGCGGCGCGCAGCGGAGACCCGAGGACCCAGCAAGCGCAGCGCTCGATGCAGGCGTTGTTCGCAGCGTCCAGATCGGGGCTGCTGGATCCTCGGATCGGCCTTACGGCCGTCCGAGGATGACGGTTGGTTGGATCAGTCCACGAACAGCGCCGCCGGGTGTTCCAGCAGGCCCTTGATCTTCTGGACGAACTCGGCGGCGTCGTAGCCGTCGACAATGCGGTGATCGAAGCTGGACGACAGGTTCATCATCTTGCGGACGACGACCTGGCCGTTCTTCACCACCGGGCGCTCGACGATCTTGTTCGGACCGACGATGGCCACCTCGGGGTGGTTGATCACCGGGGTGTGGACGATGCCGCCCAGGGTGCCCAGGCTGGTGATGGTGATGGTCGAGCCCGACAGCTCCTCGCGGGCCGCCTTGCCGTCCTTGGCCGCGGTGGCGACGCGGGCGATCTCGGTGGCCGTGGCCCAGACGTCCAGCGCCTCGGCGTGGCGGACCACCGGCACCATCAGGCCGTTTGGGGTCTGGGTGGCGATGCCCAGGTGCACGCCGTCGAAGCGGTGCAGGACGCCGGCGTCGTCGTCGTAGCGGGCGTTGATCTGCGGATGCTGCGGCAGGACCTTGACCAGCGCGCGCGCGAAGAACGGCAGGAAGCTCAGCTTGGGCTGATCCTTCTGCTTCGTCGCGTTCATGTAGACGCGCAGCGCCTCCAGCTCGGTGACGTCGATCTCCTCGGCGTACATGAAGTGCGGGATGCGGCGCTTCGCTTCCTGCATCTTCTCCGCGATCTTGCGGCGCAGGCCGATGACCTTGATCTCCTCCACGCCGGTGCGCTCGGCGTAGCGCGGCGCGCCGTGGCCGGAGCCGATCGCGGTCGCCTTGCGGCCGCCCGAGGCGACGTAGGCGTCCAGGTCGGCGTGCTCGATGCGGCCGGCCGGGCCCGAGCCCGGCACGAACTGCAGCTCGATGCCCAGGTCGCGGGCGCGCTTGCGCACCGCCGGCGAGGCCAGCGGACGCTCGCCCGCCACGCGGGTCGAGAAGGCTTCGGCGGCGGCGGCCTTCGGAGCCGGCGCGGCGGCCGGCTTGGGCGCTTCCGCCTTCGGGGCCGGCTTGGCCTCGGCCTTCGGCGCAGCGGCCGGGGCCGGCGCAGCGGCTGGCTTCGGGGCGGCGCCGCGGGCGACGTTGCCGGCGCCTTCGACTTCCAGCACCACGATGCCGGAGCCGACGGCGGCCATTTCGCCCACGTTGCCGTGGGTGGCGACGACGCGGCCGGCCACCGGCGAGGTCAGCTCGACGGTCGCCTTGTCGGTCATCACGTCGGCCAGCGGCTGGTCTTCCTCGACGTGGTCGCCGGGCTTCACGTGCCAGGCGACGATCTCGGCCTCGGCGGTGCCTTCGCCCACGTCCGGCAGCTTGAAGACGTAGTTGCCCTCGCCCTGCATGTCGGGCTGGGGCGTGACGGCCTCGACCGGGGCCGGGACGTGCGGCAGCGGCTCTTCGCCGGCGGCGGCCGGAACGGCCGGGGCCGGGGCGGTCTCGGCGGCGGCGTTGCCCGCTCCCTCGACCTCGAAGATCACCAGGGTCGAGCCCACGGCGGCCATGTCGCCCGGATTACCGGTGATCGAGGTGACCACGCCGTCGACCGGCGAGGTGATCTCCACCGTCGCCTTGTCGGTCATGACGTCGACCAGCGGCTGGTCCTCGGAGACCTTGTCGCCGACCTTGACGTGCCAGCCGACGATCTCGGCCTCGGCGGTGCCTTCGCCCACGTCGGGCAGCTTGAAGACGTAGCGGCCCATCGATCAGCCCTCCATGGCGCGCTTGAGCGCCTCGCCCACCCGCTTGGGGCCGGGGAAATAGTCCCACTCGAACGCGTGCGGATACGGGGTGTCCCAGCCGGTGACCCGTTCGATCGGCGCCTCGAGGTGATGGAAGCAGTGCTCCTGCACCAGGGCCGACAGCTCGGCGCCGAAGCCCGAAGTGCGCGGCGCCTCGTGGGCGATGACGCAACGGCCGGTCTTCTTCACGCTCTCGACGATGGTGTCGATGTCCAGCGGCACCAGGGTGCGCAGGTCGATCACCTCGGCGTCGACGCCGGCCCACTCGGCCGCCGCCAGCGACACCCAGACCATGGTGCCGTAGGCCAGGACGGTGACGTCCGCGCCTTCCTTCATGACCCGGGCCTTGCCCAGCGGCACGGTGTAGTGGCCCTCCGGCACCTCGGCCAGCGGGTGGCCGGTCCAGGGCTGCACCGGGTTCTCGTGCCAGCCGTCGAACGGGCCGTTGTAGATCCGCTTGGGCTCGAAGAAGAGCACCGGGTCGTTGTCCTCGATGCACGAGATCAGCAGGCCCTTGGCGTCGTACGGGTTCGACGGGATGACCGTCTTCAGGCCGGCGATGTGGGTGAACAGGCTCTCGGGGCTCTGGCTGTGCGTCTGGCCGCCGAAGATGCCGCCGCCGTAGGGGCTGCGCACGGTGATCGGCACGGTGAACTCGCCGCCCGAGCGGTAGCGGATCTTGGCCGCTTCCGAGACCAGCTGGTCGTAGGCCGGGTAGATGTAGTCGGCGAACTGGATCTCGACGACCGGACGGATGCCGTACACGCCCATGCCGATGGCTGCGGCGACGATGCCGCCCTCGGCGATCGGGGCGTCGAAGCAGCGGGTCAGGCCGTGCTTCTTCTGCAGGCCTTCGTTGACGCGGAACACGCCGCCGAAATAGCCCGCGTCCTCGCCGAAGGTGAGCACGTTCGGATCGTCGGTCAGCTTGACGTCGAGGGCGCTGTTCAGCGCCTGGATCATGTTCATCTGCGCCATGGTCAGACCCCAACTTCCTGACGCTGACGACGCAGGCGCCAGTCCGGCGTCTCGAACACGTCCTCGAACATCTCCTTCACGCTCGGGCGCGACTGGCCCAGCGTGCCGATCGCCTCCGACTCCTTGCCGGCGGCCTTGACCTGCTCGACGCAGTCCTTCTCCAGCTGCTCGTGGCGGGCGTCGTCCCACTCGCCGAGCGCGATCAGGTGCTGCTTCAGGCGGGTGATCGGATCGCCCAGCGGCCAGTGGTCGAACTCGTCGCCGGGGCGGTAGCGGGCCGGGTCGTCCGAGGTCGAGTGCTGGGCGGCGCGGTAGGTGTAGAACTCGATCACCGTGGCGCCGAGGTTGGCGCGGGCCCGCTCGGCCGCCCACTGGGTGGCGGCGTGCACGGCCAGGAAGTCGTTGCCGTCGACCCGCAGGGCCGGCAGGCCGTAACCGACCGCACGCGCCGCGAAGGTCGTGAGCTCACCGCCGGCGATGCCCTGGAAGCTCGAAATGGCCCACTGGTTGTTGACGATGTTGAGGATCACCGGGGCGCGGTAGACGCCGGCGAACACCATGGCCTGGTGGAAGTCGCCCTCGGCGGTGGCGCCGTCGCCGATCCAGGCGGCGGCGATCTTGTCGTCGCCCTTGTAGGCCGAGGCCATCGCCCAGCCCACGGCCTGCGGGTACTGGGTGCCCAGGTTGCCGGAGATGGTGAAGAACCCGAACTCCTTGGTGGAGTACATGATCGGCAGCTGACGACCTTTGATCGGGTCCTTAGCGTTCGAATAGATCTGGTTCATCATGTCCACGAGCGGGTAGCCGCGCGTGATCAAGAGGCCCTGCTGGCGATAGGTCGGGAAGCACATGTCCTCCCGGTCCAGCACGAGGGCCTGGGCGCAGGCGATCGCCTCCTCGCCCGTGCACTTCATGTAGAAGCTGGTCTTGCCCTGCCGCTGGGCGCGGTACATGCGCTCGTCGAAGGTGCGGGTCAGCACCATGGCCGCGAGACCCTTGCGCAGGGTGTCGGCGTCCAGCTTCGGGTCCCAGGGACCGACCGCGCGGCCCTCGTCGTCCAGCACGCGGACCAGGCTGTAGGCCAGCTCGCGCATCTCGTGCGGCGAGGTCGAGACGTCCGGGCGCGGGGCTGCGCCGGCGTCGGCCAGCATCAGGCCGCTGAAGTCCGGCGCGTCGCCCGGCCGGCACTGCGGCTCAGGGACGTGGAGGCTGAGCGAACGGGTGTTCTTCATGGGGTTCCCGACCTAGGACAGGCGCGCCGAGAGCCGAACGCCGCGCGCCGGCCCAGGGCCGCGCGCGTCGCCGATCGCGACAGCGCCTCCCATACGGACGGACGCGTCGCGTTTCAACTGCGGCGTTGAGGCATGAGTTTGCCGCACCGCAGCAAATCTAGGCACGTCGTGCCCCAAATTTGACGATCAATGAAACGTCCGTTTGGCGGGCGGCTCAGGCGGCCGGCGACCCCGCGTCCAGGCCGATCGCCCCGAACACGCGTTCCAGGTCGGCCAGCTGATAGGGCTTTTCCAGCACGTGCACCCCGTCGCCGAACGCAGCCCTCACGTGGCCCAGGGACTGGCCGCTGGTGACCACGATCGGCAGGTCGGGGGCCAGACGGCGCAGGTCGGCGACCAGCTCCTCGCCGGGGCGGTCGGGCAGGCCGAGGTCGACCAGGGCGCAGGCCAGCTCGCCGAAGCGCCCGTGCGCCACCTCCAGCGCCTCGCCGGCCGTTCCGGCTTCCAGCGCCTCGGCGTCCAGCTCGTCGAGCAGGTCGACGGCGAGGATGCGGATCATCACCTCGTCGTCGACGACGAGAACCAGGGGGCGCTCGCTCATCGGCTCCCCTTGGCGCGGCGACGGGGCGCGGCCTTGCGCGGCGCGCGCGCGGCCCGGGCCGGCGCTTCCAGCACCTCGCGCAGCTTCCGCGCGAGGTCGGCGCGCTCGTAAGGTTTATCGATCAGGGCGAACTCCATGTCCGACAGCAACTCGATCTGGCCCACATAGCCGGAGGTCAGCAGCACCTTCACCTCGGGGTCGATCTCCCGGGCGGCGTAGGCCAACTGCACCCCGCTGGCGCCGCCGGGCATGACGACGTCAGAAAACACCAGATCGAAGCGCTCGCCGGCCCGCATCAGTTCCAGGGCCGCCGGCGCATTCACGGCTGTGGCCACTTGGTAGCCGAGTCCCTGCAGCAGGTCGACGGCCAAGGCCAGCACCGCCGCGTCGTCCTCGACCGCCAGCACCCGCTCGGTTCCGGTGGGCGCCTCTTCGGCTTCCGCGGCCGCGGGCCGCTCGGCGACGGGCGCGTCGGTGGCCGGCAGCAGCAGCTCGAAGGTCGTGCCGCGGCCCGGCGCGCTTTCCAGCTCGACGAAGCCGCCCGACTGGCTGACGAAACCGTACAGCTGGGACAGACCCAGGCCCGAGCCCTTGCCGACGTCCTTGGTGGTGAAGAACGGCTCGAACACCCGCTCCAGGATCTCAGGCGGCATGCCCACGCCGGTGTCGCTGACCCGGATGCGGATCCAGGCGCCTTCGGCCCCTTCGCGGCGGAGGCGGCGCACCTCGCCGGCGTCCAGCGTCTCGGTCGCGATCGCCAGCGTGCCGACCCCGTCCATGGCGTCGCGGGCGTTGACCGCCAGGTTCAGCAGGGCGGTCTCCAGCTGGGCGGCGTCGACGTGGGCGCAGAGCGCGCCCTCGCCCAGCTCCAGCGTGAGCTCCACCGCCTCGCCCATGGCCTGGCGCATCAGGGGCGCGAAGCCGCGGATCAGGTCGTTGACGTCAAGATTGACCGGATTGAGGTGCTGACGTCGCGAGAAGGCCAGCAACTGGCGGGTCAGGCTGCGGCCGCGCTCGGCGGCGTGGCGGATCGCGCCCAGCTGGCGCTGGCGCTTGGCGTCCGGCTCCTCGCGCCGGCCCAGCAGGTCGACGTTGCCCAGCACCACGGTCAGCAGGTTGTTGAAGTCGTGCGCCACCCCGCCGGTCAGTTGGCCGACGGTCTCCATCTTGCGGGCCTGGGTCAGCTGCTCCTCCAGCGAGCGGGCCTCGGTGACGTCCAGCATGACGCCGAAGATCTCGTGGCCGCCTTCCACGCCGGGGGCCAGCACGCCCTGGTCCTGCAGGATGCGATAGCTGCCGTCGGCGCACTGCCAGCGGTACTCGCTGGAATAGGCGCCGTGGCGCACGGCCGAGGCGATCGCCTCGACCACCTTCGCGCGGTCGTCCGGGTGCACGCGCGACAAGCCGAACTCGGGCTCGTCGACGAACCGATGGGCGTCGAAGCCGGTGATCGCCCGCACGCCCTCGCTGACGAACAGCGGCGCGTAGGGCGGATCGGGCAGGCGCGAATGGAAGACGATGGGCAGCGAGCTCAGGATGGTCTCCTGCCGCTCGCGGGCCCGGCGCAGCGCCCGCTCCGCCGAGGCCTTCTCGCTCTTCACCCGGTCGTGCTCGTCCAGCAGCCACTGGCGGTAGTCGGCCTGGCGCTTCACCTCCATGGTCTTCAGGTGCAGGTCGACCAGGACCTGCACCTTGGAGCGCAGGATGAACGGGTCGACCGGCTTGAACACCACGTCCACGGCCCCGGCGGAGTAGGCCTGGAACACGTGGGCCTCGTCGCGGAAGATCGCGGTCAGGAAGACGATCGGAATGGCGCTGGAGCGCCGGCGCGAGCGGATCAGGGCGGCGGTCTCGTAGCCGTCCATGCCCGGCATGTGCAGGTCCAGCAGGATGACCGCATAGTCCTCGACCAGCAGGCGGCGCAGGGCCTCTTCGCCGGAACGGGCCACGACCAGCTCGTGGCCCAGGCTCTCCAGCGCCTGGATGGCGGCGAAGGCGTTCCGCTCGTCGTCGTCGACGATCAGGATGCGCGCGCGCAACGGCGCGTCCATGGCCGGCGGCGCGGGCATGGTCGCGCGCCGGCGCCGGCGGCTCTTGGCGAGAAGTACTTCTGGACTCACGTCACCTCGCAGGGACCGCGGCCGCCAGGTCGGCGCCGCCCAGCTTCAGGGCGTCCGCGCGGCGGATGGCGACGCGCAGGACCGAGATCAGCTGGTCGATGTCGACAGGCTTGGACACGTAGTCGGAAGCTCCGGCCTGGATGCACTTCTGCCGGTCGCCCTTCATCGCCTTGGCGGTGACGGCGACGATCGGCAGGCTCGCGAAGCCGGGTCGGGCCCGGATTTCGCGAATGGTTTCGTAGCCGTCCATATCGGGCATCATGATGTCGACCAGAACCACGTCGACCTGCGGCCGATCGCCCAGCAGCTCGAGGCCGGCGCGGCCGCTTTCGGCGTAGGAAAACTCCACCCCGTACTCTTCCAACGCGCTGGCGAGGGAGAAGATGTTGCGGATGTCGTCGTCGATGACGACGATCTTGCGGCCGGCCAGCACGTCGTCCTCCTGGCGGGTCTGGGCGAGACTGGCGCGCGCCGCCTCGGGCAGGCGCTCCAGCGGCGCGTGCAGGGACAGGCTGGCCTGCTCGATCAGCTGCTCGGGCGTGCGCGCCACCCGCACCTGGCCGGCGAACACGGCCAGCCGCAGCCGCCGCTCGTCCTCGGGCGTCGGCTCATCGGGCGTGTAGACGACCACCGGGCCGGCGTCGCTGCGGCGCAACTGATCGATCACCTCGGCGATCGGCGCGGCGCTGGCGTCGACGACCACGCAGCCGGGCCGCGCCTCGGCCGGGGCGGCCAGCACCGCCTGCAGATCGTCGGCGACCTCGACCTCGCAGAAGGCCTCGCGCAGGATCTCCGCCGCCTCGGCGTCAGGCCCGATCAGGTGCACGCGACGCTCGGTCTTGGCCGCCAGGTCGCGGACCTCGTGCAGGGTGGAGACCACCGCCTCGGGGGCCACCGGCTTGCTGGTGAAGCCGCAGGCGCCCAGCGCCAGGCCCAGGCCGCGCTGGTCTTCGGCCGAGATCACGTGCACGGGGATGTGCCGGGTCTCGGGCGTGCGCTTGAGCATGTCCAGCAGGGCCAGGCCGTCCATGTCCGGCAGGCCCACGTCAAGGATCACGGCGTCCGGCGAGAACCGCCGCGCCAGGGCCGGCACCGCCGCGCCTTCGGCGGTGACCACGCCCTTGAAGCCGCAGTCGCGCACCAGGGACAGCATGATCGCCGAGAAGCGCGGGTCGTCCTCGACGATCAGGATCACCGGATCAGCCGGACCGACCGCGTCGCGGTCGTCCATGGTCGCCTGGGCCGGCTCGTCGCCGGTCGGCTCCGGCGCGGGCAGGGCCATGGGCCGCTGGGCGGCGCGCAGCGACGGCGTGGTCTGGACCGCGGGGCTGAAGTTCAGCGGCAGGAACAGGGTGAAGGTCGACCCCGCCCCCGGCGTCGAGGACACCTTCAGCTCGCCGCCCAGCAGGCGGGTGATCTCGCGGCTGATCGACAGGCCCAGGCCCGTGCCGCCGTACTTGCGGCTGGTGGTGCCGTCGGCCTGCTGGAAGGCCTCGAAGATGATCCGCTGCTTCTCCTCGGGGATGCCGATGCCGGTGTCCTCGACCGAGAAGGCCAGCACCTGGCCGGCGCGGTTCAGGTGGTCGTTGGCCACGCTCCAGCCGCCCGGCACGCGTTCGACCTTCAGCCGCACGTGGCCGGTCTCGGTGAACTTGAAGGCGTTGGACAGCAGGTTCTTGATGATCTGCTGCAGGCGCTTGTCGTCGGTCAGCATCGAGCGCGGCAGGTCCGGCGCCAGCTCGACCGCGAAGTCCAGCTTCTTGTCGTTGGCCAGCTGGGCGAAGGTGCGGTCCATCTGGTCGCGCAGATCGGCGAAGGACATCTCGCCGATGTCGAGCGTGACCGTGCCGGACTCGATCTTCGACAGGTCCAGAATGTCGTTGATCAGGCCCAGCAGGTCGGAGCCGGCGGCGTAGATGTTGCGGGCGAACTCGACCTGCTTTTCGCTCAGATTGCCCTGGGTGTTGTCGCTCAGCAGCTTGGACAGGATCAGCAGCGAGTTGAGCGGCGTGCGCAGCTCGTGGCTCATGTTGGCCAGGAACTCGGACTTGTACTTCGAGGTCAGGGCCAGCTGCTCGGCCTTCTCCTCCAGGGCCAGCTTGGCCTGCTCGACCTCGCGGTTCTTGGCCTCCACCTGTTGGTTCTGGGCGGACAGCAGGTGCGCCTTGTCCTCCAGCTCAGCGTTGGTCTGCTGCAGCTCGTCCTGCTTGGCGCGCAGCAGCTCCTCGGACTGACGCAGCGACGCGGCCTGCTGCTCCAGGCGGTCGTTGGTCTTGGTCAGCTCGCTCTGCTGGGCCTGCAGCTCGGCGGTCAGCAGCTGCGACTGCTTCAGCAGGCCTTCGGTGCGCATGTTGGCGGCGATGGTGTTCAGCACGATGCCGATGGATTCCATCAGCTGGTCGAGGAAGGCCTGCTGGGTCTCGTTGAACTGGCCGAAGGTGGCCAGCTCGATCACCGCCTGCACCTCGCCCTCGAACAGGGCCGGCAGCACGATGATGTTCAGCGGGGCGGCCTCGCCCAGGCCCGAGGAGATCTGCACGTACTCCTTGGGCACGTTGGTCAGCAGGATGCGCGACTTCTCGTAGGCGCACTGGCCGATCAGGCCCTCGCGCAGCTTGAACTGGCTGGCCAGATGCTTGCGGTTGTTGAAGGCGTAAGCGGCCGCCAGGTTCAGCACCACCTGGCCGTCCTCGTCGCGGTCGCTGACGTAGAACACGCCGTGCTGGGCGTTGATCAGCGGGGCCAGCTCGGACAGCACCAGGTTCGACACGGTGGTCAGATCGCGCTCGCCCTGCAGCATGCGGGTGAACCGGGCCAGGTTGGTCTTCAGCCAGTCCTGCTCGGTGTTCTTCAACGTCTGATCCTTCAGATTGCGGATCATCTCGTTGATGTTGTCCTTCAGGGCGTCCACCTCGCCCGACGCCTCCACGGTGATGGAGCGGGTCAGGTCGCCCTTGGTCACGGCGGTGGACACCTCGGCGATGGCGCGCACCTGGGTGGTCAGGTTGGCCGCCATGGCGTTCACGTTGTCGGTCAGGTCGCGCCACAGGCCGGCCGCGCCGGGCACGCGGGCCTGGCCGCCCAGCTTGCCCTCGATGCCCACCTCGCGGGCCACGTTGGTCACCTGGTCGGCGAAGGTGGCCAGGGTCTCGATCATGCCGTTGATGGTGTCGGCCAGGGAGGCGATCTCGCCCTTGGCGTCCAGGGTCAGCTTGCGCTTCAGGTCGCCCACGGCCACCGCGGTCACGACGTCGGCGATGCCGCGCACCTGACCGGTCAGGTTGGCGGCCATCATGTTCACGTTGTCGGTCAGGTCCTTCCACGTGCCGGCCACGCCGGGCACCTGGGCCTGGCCGCCCAGCTTGCCCTCGGTGCCCACTTCACGGGCCACGCGGGTCACTTCCGAGGAGAAGGCGTTCAGCTGGTCCACCATGGTGTTGATGGTCGACTTCAGCTCCAGGATCTCGCCCTTCACGTCCACGGTGATCTTCTTGGACAGGTCGCCCTTGGCCACCGCGGTGGTGACGTCGGCGATGTTGCGGACCTGACCCGTCAGGTTCGCGGCCATGAAGTTCACGTTGTCGGTCAGGTCCTTCCAGGTGCCGGCCACGCCCTTCACCTGGGCCTGGCCGCCCAGCTTGCCCTCGGTGCCCACCTCGCGGGCCACGCGGGTCACTTCCGAGGAGAAGCCGTTCAGCTGGTCCACCATGGTGTTGATGGTGTTCTTCAGCTCCAGGATCTCGCCGCGCACGTCGACGGTGATCTTCTTGGACAGGTCGCCCATGGCCACCGCGGTGGTCACCTCGGCGATGTTGCGGACCTGACCCGTCAGGTTCGCGGCCATGAAGTTCACGTTGTCGGTCAGGTCCTTCCAGGTCCCGCCGACGCCCTTCACCTGAGCCTGACCGCCCAGCTTGCCTTCGGTGCCCACCTCGCGGGCCACGCGGGTCACTTCCGAGGCGAAGCCGTTCAGCTGGTCCACCATGACGTTGATGGTGTTCTTCAGCTCCAGGATCTCGCCGCGCACGTCCACGGTGATCTTCTTGGACAGGTCGCCGTTGGCCACGGCGGTGGTCACTTCGGCGATGTTGCGCACCTGGCCGGTCAGGTTCGCGGCCATGAAGTTCACGTTGTCGGTCAGGTCCTTCCAGGTGCCGGCCACGCCCTTCACCTGGGCCTGGCCGCCCAGCTTGCCCTCGGTGCCCACCTCGCGGGCCACGCGGGTCACTTCCGAGGAGAACGAGTTGAGCTGGTCCACCATGGTGTTGATGGTGTCCTTCAGCTCCAGGATCTCGCCGCGCACGTCCACGGTGATCTTCTTGGACAGGTCGCCCATGGCCACCGCGGTGGTCACCTCGGCGATGTTGCGGACCTGACCGGTCAGGTTGGCCGCCATCAGATTCACGTTGTCGGTCAGGTCCTTCCAGGTGCCGGCCACGCCCTTCACCTGGGCCTGGCCGCCCAGCTTGCCCTCGGTGCCCACTTCGCGGGCCACGCGGGTCACTTCCGAGGAGAAGGCGTTGAGCTGGTCCACCATCACGTTGATGGTGTTCTTCAGCTCCAGAATCTCGCCCTTCACGTCCACGGTGATCTTCTTGGACAGATCGCCTGTGGCCACGGCGGTGGTCACCTCGGCGATGTTGCGCACCTGACCCGTCAGGTTCGCGGCCATGAAGTTCACGTTGTCGGTCAGGTCCTTCCAGGCGCCGGTGACGCCCTCCACTCGGGCCTGGCCGCCCAGCTTGCCTTCGGTGCCCACCTCGCGGGCCACGCGGGTCACTTCCGAGGAGAAGGCGTTCAGCTGGTCCACCATGACGTTGATGGTGTTCTTCAGCTCGAGGATCTCGCCCTTCACGTCCACGGTGATCTTCTTGGACAGGTCGCCCTTGGCCACCGCGGTGGTCACCTCGGCGATGTTGCGGACCTGACCCGTCAGGTTCGCGGCCATGAAGTTCACGTTGTCGGTCAGGTCCTTCCAGGTGCCGGCCACGCCCTTCACCTGGGCCTGGCCGCCCAGCTTGCCCTCCGTACCCACTTCGCGGGCCACGCGGGTCACTTCCGAGGAGAAGGCGTTCAGCTGGTCCACCATGGTGTTGATGGTGTTCTTCAGCTCCAGCACCTCGCCCTTCACGTCCACGGTGATCTTGCGCGACAGGTCGCCGTTGGCCACCGCCGTGGTCACCTCGGCGATGTTGCGGACCTGGCCGGTCAGGTTGGCGGCCATCAGGTTCACGTTGTCGGTCAGGTCCTTCCAGGTGCCGCCGACGCCCTTCACCTGGGCCTGGCCGCCCAGCTTGCCTTCCGTACCCACTTCGCGGGCCACGCGGGTCACTTCCGAGGCGAAGGAGCCCAGCTGGCCGACCATGGTGTTCACCACCTTGCCGGTGCGCAGGAATTCGCCGCGCAACGGGCGCTCCTCGTTCTCCAGGTCCATGGTCTGGGACAGGTCGCCCTTGGCCACCGCGCCGATCACGCGCGCCATTTCGGCGGTCGGGTGCACCATGTCGGTGATGAGCGTGTTCACCGCTTCGACGCTGGCCGCCCAAGAGCCGGCCGCGCCGGGCAGCTTGGCCCGCTGGTTGATCTTGCCCTGCTTGCCGACCACGTCGCCGAGCCGCTCGAACTCCTTGGTCATGCGGTCGTTAAGCTCGACCACCTCGTTGAAGGCTTCGGCGATGTCGTCGTCGACGCCGTCCAGGTCGCGCGGCAGGCGGACCGAGAAGTCGCCCCGGCGGAAGGCGCGCAGGGCGGCGAGCAGCTGGCGGCCGCTCAGACGGGATTCGGGGCTTTTGACGGCGGCGGCGGACATGATCTCCCCTCGGGAACACGTGCGGCCGGGCGCGCTCGGGGCGGTGCAGCTGGCAGTCGGGACGCCGACAACGGCCGGGTGCGCCCCCTGAGGGGAGCGCCCGTTCGCTGCTGCGGCCGTCATGCTGACATGCGACGCCCTGGTTTACCCGACCAACTGCCGGAAACGCACCGTTTCAAGTCCGGTTCCGTCAGGTCAAAAATATTTCTTTCGGCCTTGACCCCCCAGTCCTCGACCTTAGCGTTGCTCGCGATCGGGGATCAATTCGAGATCAAGAAGGGCAAAGGGGGACTTCCCGCAGGGAAGCGCAGATTTTGACGACCCTGGACCACGACATACTTGCATTCATTAGAGCATCTATTCGGTCCGTCTGGGCGCTGGAACTTCTGCTGCTCCTGCGCGCGCACCCCGATCGCTCATGGTCTTCCGAAGAGCTGATTTCGGAATTGCGGGCGAGCACCCCGCTTGTGGGCGAAACCGTGACGGTCCTGTCCACCGCCGGCCTGATCCGGACGGACGCGGACGGACGCCACACCTACGCGCCGGCGTCGCCCGCGCTCGCCGCCCTCTGCGACCGTCTGCAGTCGCTCTACCGCGAGCGGCCGGTGCGGGTGGTCAACGCCATCGTGTCTTCCTCCGGCGACAAGCTGCAGAACTTCGCGGACGCGTTCCGCCTAAAGGGTGAGCCCAAGTGACCGACGTCGGCCCCGCCATCGTCTACCTGCTCTGCCTGGCCACCAGCATGGTGTGCGCGGCGCTGCTGGTCCGCTCCTATCTGCGCACCCGAACGCGGCTGCTGCTGTGGAGCGCGCTGTGCTTCGTGCTGCTGGCGCTCAACAACCTGTTCGTGGTCGGCGACATGATCCTGCTGCCGTCGGTCGACCTGACGCTGGGCCGCCAGCTCAGCGCGCTCGCCGCGGTCTGCGTGCTGCTCTACGGCTTCATCTGGGAGACCGAGTGATGCAGGCCCCCGAAACCGCCGGCTTCATCGCCGGTCTCGTGACCATGGGCTACACCACCGCGGGTTTGTTCTTCCTGCGCTTCTGGACCCGCACCCGCGACCGCTTCTTCCTGAGCTTCGCCGCCGCCTTCTGGCTGATGGCTTTGAACGGCGCGCTGATCATCTGGATGCACGTGCCCAAGGAGGAGCAGAGCTGGATCTACCTGCTGCGGCTGGCCGCCTTCGTGCTGATCATCGGCGCCGTGCTCGGGAAAAACCTCGGCGGGAAACGCGCCCCGTAGCAACTTCGGCTTGGCCGCCGTCGCCGAACGCTGGTATTCGAAGCTGCACCGCCTCGGGAGCGCTTCGCCATGAAGATGGGCCTGTTCGGCTTCAACATGCTGGCCCTGGCCGCCCTGGTCGGGCCGGCCCTGCTGATCTTCATGTCCGCCGATCAGACCCAGACCGTCGCGCCGACCACGCGCACGGTGTTCTTCAGCCTGTTGGGCGGCGGTTCGCTGGCCTGCCTGGGCGCCATGGCCCTGCTGAGCCGCAAGCGCGCGGCCGATCCGTTCCTGACCGTGACCCTGCTGCTGTTCGGCCTGCTGGGCCTCGCCGGCGCGATCGGGGCGCTGTTCGCCGTCACCGCCGTCCGCTGACGGGCCGCGGCCCGGGCGAACCCGGACCGCCCCTGATCCTCCTCACGCGGCCGCGCTGCGCGCCTGTTTCACCACCTCGTCGGCCAGCCGACCGGTAAGCTCGGCCATGTGGTCGAACTCGGCCTCGAACGCCCCGACCCCCTGCGTCGCCGAGCGCAACTCGACGATGAGGTCCTGGCGCTCGGACTCCGGCAGGTAGACTTCGATCCGGTCCCAACCGGGCCAACCCTCGCGATTGTCGAAGCCGAGGATCTGGCCGCGCCGGCCCGACACGATCGAGTTGATCCGCGAGGTGGCGGTGGACGGCGCGTAGATGGTGATCTTGTCCACCGGCTCCAGCAGGTACGACGAGCCGCCGGCCAGGCCCTCGCTCATGGCGATGCGTCCGGCGGTGCGGAAGGCGATCTCCGAGGAGTCGACCGCGTGGTAGGAGCCGTCGGTCAGCACGACGCTGACGTCGACCACCGGGAAGCCCAGCGGGCCCCGCTCCATGGCGTCGCGCACGCCGTCCTCGACCGCGGGAATCCACTGCTTGGGCACGACCCCGCCGGTGATCTTGTCGGAGAAGCTGAAGCCCTCGCCGCGCTCCATCGGCCGCAGCTCGATCATCACGTCGCCGAACTGGCCGTGGCCGCCGGTCTGCTTCTTGTGCCGGCCGCGCTGGGCCAGGCCCTTGCGGATGGTCTCCCGGTAAGCGGTCTTGGGCCGGTGCGCGTCGACCGCCACGCCGAAGCGGCGCTTCAGCCGCTCGATCGCCGTGCGCAGGTGCACCTCGCCCTGGCCCAGCAGCAGGGTCTCCTGGGTCTCCGGATCCAGCCGATAGGTCAGGCCGGGATCCTCCTCGACCAGCTTGGCCAGCGCCCCGGACAGGCGCACGTCGTCCTTGCGGTCCTTGGTCGACACCGCCAGGGCGAACAGCGGCAGGCGCGCCTCGGCCGCCAGCTTCAGCCGGCGCGCCTTGCCGTCGGTCGACAGGATCTCGCCGGCGCGGGCGTTCTCCAGCTTGCCCAGAGCGACCAGCTCGCCCGGCCCGGCCTTGGCGATCTTCTTGGTCGTCGCGCCGAACACCGAGAACAGGCCGCCGACGCGGGCCTTCTCGCCGTCGGGCCGGGTCACTTCGGAGCCGTCGGCCAGCTCCGATCCGAACACGCGGGCCATGGCCAGCTTGCCGATCTGGCCGGCGTGTGCGGTCTTGAACACGTAGGCGCACGGGCCGTCGGCGCCGAGCCGCTCGGCGGCCGCGCTCGCTTCGGGCATGTCGTGGCGCAGCGCCTTCAGCAGCCGGCGCACGCCGAAGCCGTTCAGGGCCGAGCCCAGGAACACCGGGGTGATCAGGCCCTCCCGGGTCTCGCGGATCAGGTCGGCGAACACCGCGTCCTGGCTGGGGGTGACGTCCGAGAGCAGCTGCTCCATCAGCCCGTCGTCGTAGTCGGCCAGCTGCTCCAGCATGTGGAAGCGGGCCTCGGTCTCGCGCTCGATCAGGTCGGCGGGGATGTCGACCCGCTCCGACGCCGCGCCGGCGCGGTAGACGAAGGCGCGCTCCAGCGCCAGGTCGACGAAGCCGGCGGCCTTCTCGTCCTTCCAGATCGGGATCTGGCGAGCGACCAGCGGCGTGGAGCTGACCGGCTGGAGGGCCGCCAGCAGGTCGCGCACGCGCCCGCGCGCCTGGTCGATCTTGTTGACGAACAGAGCGCGGGGCACGCCCCGGCGCTCCAGCTCCTTGAGAATCGGCTGCAGCAAGACGGCCTTTTCAGGCTCGGGATCGGCCACCACCAGGCACAGGTCGGCGCAGGCCAGGGCGTGGTCGGCGTCGGCCGCGAATTCCACCGAGCCGGGGCAGTCGATCACCCCGTAGCGGTCGCCCATGAACTCGAAGCCGGCCAGGTTCAGCTCGACCGACTGGCCGCGGTCGCGCGCCTCGGGGGCGGCGTCGCCGACGCTGGACTTGGCCTCCACGGAACCTTGCCGTTCGATCGCGCCGGCCGCGTGGAGGAGCGCCTCCAGCAGCGTGGTCTTGCCCGACCCCACCGGTCCGGCCAGCGCGACGACTCTCGCGCCGTGGGTCTTGGTCTCCGGCATTCGCGTTTCTCCCGTCGCTGTTTTGAGCGGCGGGCCGCGGTCCGCCGCGACACAATTCCTTCCTCGGTCAGCTCACAAGCGTTCCCGCCCTTATGCTTCCGCCTTCGGAAACCAGGACGCAAGCGTCGTCGTCCTCTTCGATCGGGTCGCTCCGTTCGGGGCGGACCATGAAGTCCAGCAGGTCGCGCCAGCACGCCTCGGGCGAGAACGACCGGCGCGCGCAGGCCAGCGCCGCCTCGCCCAGGCGCAGGCGCTTCTCCGGGTCGGCCAGCAGGGCCAGCACCGCCTCGGCGAAGGCGGCCGGCTCGGACTCGACCGTCGCGGCGCTCGCAACCAGGGCTTCGACGCCCTGCACGGTGACCGGCGTCGCCACAACCGCCTTGCCGCGGCCCAGCGCTTCGATCAGCTTGATCTTCAGGCCCGAGCCCACGGTCAGCGGCGAGATCACCACCGCGGCGCGGGCGTAGAGCGGCTCCAGGTCGTCGACCAGGCCCAGCAGGCGCACCCCCGCCGGCGGCGGCTCGCGCAGGCCCCGGGCGACGCTGCCGGCCACCTCCAGCACCGCGTCGGGCCGCGCCGCGCGGATCATCGGCCAGGCTTCGGCGAAGAACCAGCGCAGGCCGATGATGTTGGGCGCGGTGTTGCTGCCCACGAACAGAAGGGCCGATCCGTCGCCGGGCTGCGCCTGCGGGACCGGATCGACCGCCATGGGCGCCACGATCACCTCGGTGCGGCCGACCCGGCGGCGCACCGCCTCGGCCTCGTCGGGCTGGATGGCCACCACCGCGTCGGCCTGGCCGAGCAGGGCGAACTCCTCGGCCGCGGTCAGGCGGGCGACGGAATCGGTCGCGCCATGGCGGGCGAAGGCGCCCCCGCGGCTGGAGAACAGGTCGTGCATGACCACGACGCCCGGCGCCGCCTCGGCCAGGGCGTAGGGGATCAGCGGGGCGAGAAAGGCGTAGTCGGCCAGCACGGCGTCGACCCGGCCGCGGACCGCGCGGGCCACGAACAGGGCGTCCTCGCGTCCGTTCGCGGCGGCGACCGCGTAGGGCGCGGGCTTGACCCAGCCGGGGCGCCGCAGACCCGCGCGGGCCAGCACCGCCTCGACCACGGTCAGCAGGGCGCGCGGCGCGACCCGCAGGTCGCGGGCGATCAGCCAGCGGCCCAGTCGCCAGGCGCCGCGCAGGCGATAGTCGGCGAACACGTCCGTCTCGGGCTTCAGGCGCATGGCCGGCCAGCGGCCGAAGGCGGCCGGCGAGGGGCCGACGAAGCGCACCCGCCAGCCGTCGCCGGTCAGGGCGCGGGCCAGCTGCAGCAGGTAGGCGCTCGAGCCGTTGGTCGCGCCCACGACCCGCTGGCGCGAGACGATCACCGCCTCGCGGGTCGCCGGGGCGTCGCCGGCGTCGGCGGCGGCGGGAGCCGGCCGGGGCGCGAACAGGGCGTTCAGCCGGGCGGCGACGGGCAGGCGCAGCAGGGCGGCGGCGCGCGGGCGCCCGGCGCCCCAACGCAAGGCCTCGCGCCAGCGGCCCTTCTTCAGGGCCTCGACGATTTCCCCGAACACCAGGGCGTCCTTGACGCTGCGCCGGCGGCGCTCGACCTCGCGCAGCACCTCCGGCGTGGGCGCGCCGACGCGCAGTTCGAAGTCCGCGGCCAGGCTGGCCCGCAGCTGAGCCGGCGTCAGCCGGTGCGACAGCGAGCCGGGGCGGCGGCGGTAGAAGTAAGTGGGCTCCGGATAGGTCCGCAGCCGCAGGCCGGCGAACAGCAGGCGGGCGACCAGGTCGAAGTCCTCAGTGAGGAACAGCCGCTCGTCATAGGTCACGCCGCTGCGCCGCAGGGCGTCCATCCGGATCATCGGCTTGAGATAGCCCAGCGCCGGCCCGCGACCGAAGAAGCGGTTGGAGCGGACGTAGGCGACCGGGTCGATCCACTGCGGGCTCTGGGCCAGGGCGCCGGTGAAGAACAGGCGCGGCGCCTCCGCGTCGGTGTCGGAGAACAGCAGGAGGTCGTCGGCGACCATCTCGGCGCCGTCCCGCTCGGCCGCCTCGATCAGCTGGCGGAAGCGGTCGGGGTGGACCAGGTCGTCGCTGTCCACCACCGCGACCCAGCGGCCGCGGGCGGCGCGCAGGGCCCGGTTGCGGGCCGCGGCCGGTCCGCCGGCGGTCTCGGCGGTGAGAAGCCGCACCCGCGGGTCGCGCTCGGCCATGCGCCGGACGCGCGCGACGCTGTCGTCGCGGGAGGCGTCGTCGGCGACGATGATCTCGAGATCGTCGAGCGTCTGGTCCAGCAGGGACCGAATGGCGGCTTCGACGTAGGCCGCCCCGTCGCGGTTGGCCATCAGCACCGAAACGACGGGTACGCGATCGGGCATGCGGCCTTCCAGCTTAAGTTTGATGCGACGTGTCGCGTTAACCCGCGAGGCGCGCCTTCGTTGCGCGCTTGGGCAAAAGAAAGGGGCGGGAACCCCTAGGTTCCCGCCCCGAACTATCGATCCGAAGGTCGGATCAACCCCAGTGCCAGTCGTCGACCTTCACCAGGTTGTGGATGTCTACGTTCTTCAGCGTCACCGATTCACCCGACGAGAAGCTGAACACCGCGTCCGCTCCCGATTGGGAGAGGGTCGGGGCCGAGCCGTGGCCCTGATAGCCGCTGAAGTCCAGGTCGTCGTTCGCACCGCCGGCGGCGAAGTTGTAGATCGTGTCCTTCCCGGCCCCCGGAGCGAAGACGAACATGTCGTCGCCCGCGCCGCCGTCCATCACGTCGTTGCCGGCGCCGCCGGTGATGTGGTCGTTACCGGCCAGGCCGTTGATGCGGTCCGCGCCCGTGGTGCCGACCAGGTGGTCGTCGCCCGCGGTGGCGGCCAGGTTCGGGGTCGACGGCGACGGAGTGGGGGTCGGCGTCGGGGTGGGCGTCGGCGTCGGGGTGGTGGAAGAAGCTTCCGCCGCGCCCCAGTGCCAGTCGTCGATCTTCTTGAGGGTCGACATGTCCACGCTCTTCAGCGTGACCTTGTCGCCGTTCGAGAAGCTGAACACCGTGTCTGCGCCCGACTGGGTCACCGTCGGCTTCAGACCCGCGGCCTGCTGGCCGTTGAAGTTCAGGCCGTCTTCAGCCCCCTTGAAGTTGTAGATCGTGTCCTGGCCGGAGCCGACGGCGAAGATGAACTGATCCTTGCCGGCGCCGCCGTCCATGGTGTCGTTGCCGGCGCCGCCGGTGATGTGGTCGTTGCCGGCCAGACCGTTGATGCGGTCCGCGCCCGAGGTGCCGACCAGGTGGTCGTCGCCCGTGGTGGCCGTCAGGTTGGTGTCGCCCGGAGTCGGGGTGGGCGTCGGCGTCGGGGTCGGAGTGGGCGTCGGGGTCGGAGTCGGAGTGGGCGTCGGAGTCGGGGTCGGCGTCGGGGTGGTCCCGCTGCCGTCCAGGCTGTAGGCGCGGATGTAGTCGATATCCATCTTGGCCGGGAACTTGGTGGTCGCGTCCGGGCTGCCCGGCCACGAACCGCCCACCGCCAGGTTGGCGATCATGTACATCGGCTTGTTCATGTCGGCCGGGGTGGCCGAGCGGTAAACTTCCACGCCGTCGACATAGAAGGTGACGTCCTTGGCGTCCCACTTGGCGCCGTAGGTGTGCATGCCGTCGGTGGTGTCACCGATGAAGTTGGCGTGCGTGTCGTAGGTGTGCTTGCCCGAAGCCTTCGAGTGCGTGGTGGTGTGCGCGATGGTCGGATCCGAACCGATCATTTCCAGCACGTCCAGCTCGGGCGGCCACGAACCGTCCTGCGGAAGCAGCCAGAACGCCGGCCACAGACCCTGGCCGCCCGGCAGGTCGGCCTTCATCTCGAAGTAGCCGTAGGTCTGGCTGAAGGTGCCCTTGGTGTTGATCGTGCCCGAGACGTACTGGTTCGCGGTGCCGCCGATCGCGTCCTTCTCCGCCTGGGTGGTCGGACGGGCGGTGATGCTCAGCACGCCGTTGTTCACGGAGAACGGGTTCACGCCCAGACCCTTGAACTCCGGGTCCATGTAGTACTGGAGTTCCTTGTTACCCGGCAGCGTACGGGTGTCGTACGAGGTGCCCGGACCGAAGGTCGTGTTCCAGGTGCCCGCGCCCTTCCAGTCCACGCGACGGTTCAGCGTGTTGAAGTCGTCGTTGAAAGTGAGCTTCAGCTTGCTCATGTCGATCGGCAGCTGGAAGTCGTCGGCCGCGAAGTCCGCCACCTTGTGGTTACGGAAGGTGACCGACTGGTCCGAACCCAGGTTCAGCACCACGTCGGAGCCGCTCTGGACCATCGCCGCCTTGACCTGGTCGAAGGTGTAGAGGCTGGAGCCCTTCAGGCGCACCACGTCCATCTTCCCGGCGCCGGCCTGGAAGTCGGTGATCACGTCGCTGCCCTCGCCGCGAGCGACGATGAAGGTGTCGGCGTCGGCGCCGCCCGTGAGGACGTCGTTGCCGCCGCGGCCGTCGATGGTTTGCGCGCCGGCCAGACCCTTGATGATGTTGGCCTGAGCGTTGCCCTGGCCGAACGAGTCGTAGCCGTTCAGGGTCAGGTTCTCGACATTGTCCGGCAGGAAGTAGCTGCGGATGGCGTTGACCGTGTCGACGCCTTCGCCGGCCTTCTCGATCACAATGTCGGTGCGATTTTCAGTGGTGTAGGTGTCGTCGCCGGCGCCGCCCACCAGGGTGTCGCCGCCACCGCCACGAATGCCGTCGTTGCCGGCCGTACCGTTAATGGTTTCCTTGGCGCTGGTGCCGGTGAAGCCCTTGGTAGTAGCGCCGCTCAGCGGAAGAGCATTACCTTTATAATCAATAGTAGTAATATCAGCCATCGGGTAACTCCCCAACAAGTTATGGCGAGAAGTTACTTCGGCTGATCGATGTTATCAAAGCGACGGGCGGTCGCAACCGAGCCCCGTTCGCCGTACATGTTCAGTGAATATTCGACTATATTTTCGCGGCGCGTTGACGCACCCGGTCGCGGCCACGCTTGGTCTGACGCAACAACCGACCTGATTTCATTGATTCAGAGAATGAAACTTGCAGACCGGCGCTCGCCGGGCGCGGTCACGCACCCTGCGTCAGGCCGTCACCCGGCGTCCTCCGCCCAAGGGGTTGCGTACAAAGCAAGCGGCCACTCTTCACGAGCGGCCGCTTAAAACACTGGGAATCCGCCCGGAAAACCTGGAGGCGTTCCGCAAAAGTGGGTTCTGTTTTGCGATCAGAACGCGCTCAAGCTTTTGACGGCTGAAGCGCTGCTTGGGGAGATTTGGCCGGCGCCGCTCCGTCGAGCAGGCTTTGCAGGGCCGCGGGCGCCGCCCGGACGAACGGGGCGATCTTGCCGTCGTCGCGCGCGGACCAGGCCAGATAGTTCACCGGCTCGTAGCCCAGCGCGCGCCCCGCCCCGGCCAGATCCGCCTGCAGGCGCTGGAACTGCCGCCGGTCCAGCCGCACCAGCCGGTCGCGTTCGACCAGGGCCAGGCTCTGGCCCTCGGCGGTCAGGAGGTCGAACACCTCGTCGGCCGCCGGGTTCTGCCGCCGGTCGATCTCGACCACCATGACCGGCTGGTGGCGCACAAGAAGGCCGCGTCCGCCGGCCAGCACCGGCAGCTCGAAGCCCTCGGTGTCGATCTTCACCACCGCCACCCGCCGTTGCGACACGCGCAGCAGGTCGTCCAGCGGCGTGACCTCGACCTCGACCGTGTCCACGCCCTGCACCGGCGTGCCGGCGAACTGGTTCTCGTCGCTGAGGGTCGCGCGGTAATGGCCCTCCTCGTGCGCGTACCTCGGCACGCGCAAGGTGGCGCGGCCGTGCGCGGCCCCGGCGGCGGCGGCCAGCACCAGGCAGTTGGCCGGCAGCACCTCGCCCAGCCGCGCGGCCAGGATCGGGTTCGGCTCCAGCGACACCACCATGTCGAAGCAGGAAGCGAGCACCCGGCTGTAGAAACCGTCGCTGGCGCCGACGTCGACGGCGGCGGCGCCGCCAAGGGCCCCGAACACCCGCTTCAGGAACCGCAGGTGCGGATCCACCGGCCGCAGGCTCAGGCCCACGTCGGTCGCCTTGAGCGTCATCTTCGCCCGATCCAGCAGTCGCGGCATACGTCTTCCCTCGATCAACCTTGACCTTAACCGGCCTGAGCGCCGGAAGTTGCGCGCCCGCCGACCACGGCCGGACGGCGCGACGGAGCCCGTTCGGCGCGCAAGGCCGACAGGCGCGCCAGCATCTCCCCGGCCAGCGCCGCGCGTCGCGCGGCGTCCGACAGGCAGGGCGCGGCCTCGGCCGCCCGGCGCAACGCCTCGGCGGTTCGGGCCGGCGACAGGCCCAGCGTCCGGCGGACCAGTCCGCTTTTCAGCGCCGCCGCCTTGACCCGGCTGCGCAGGCTCCGCCCTTGGGCGGGCGCGTCGGCGCGCGCCTCGTATTCGCGCCAGGCCTGGTCGGCGTCGACGCGGACCCGCCGGCCCAGATCGCCCAGCCGCGGCCGGCCGAACCGGACCCAGGCCTCCGCCGAGGGCGGCGGCACGACCAGCGGGTCGAGGGCCACGCCCACCGAGGCGCACCAGTCGGTCCATTTGAACGCCGAGAAGTTGCCGCTCGTGGCCAGCGGGACCCAAGGCACGCCGAAGGCGTCGGCGACGATGGCCCCGTGCAGCGACTCGGTCAGCACCAGCCGCGCCCGGCTCAGGCGCCGGCACACCGCCAGCGGGTCGGCGTGGGCTGGGCTGAGCAACTCGAGCCCGGCCAGGGCGCAGGCCTCCGGCCAGCCGGGGACGTCCAGGCTCTCCCAGTGGGGGACCACCACGGTCTCTCCGCCGCCGGTCGCCGGCGGCTCTTTCGCGAGCAGGCGAGGGACCAGCACGGCGCCGTCGGTCAGGGCGAGGTTCGGCTCGGCCCCGAGCGCGCGCGCCGACAGCGGACCACGCACGCACCACAGCCGGCGCGGCGTCTTCCAGCCGTCCAGCCGGTCGTAGCCGACCCCGCTGGAGAACACGTGCAGGAAGCCGATGCCCGGGGTCGGCATGCCCACGATGGTGCCGATGCCGAGGAAGCCTTCGCTCCTGTCCTGGTCGAACAGCTCGGGCGCGAGCGCCGGCCAGAGGACGCCGTTGAGATCGTCGCCGAAGTTGGGCCGCGCGTTGCGGCAGGCGATCAGCTTCACGCGCGCGCCTCCGCCCGGCGCGGCGCCGATCCCAGGCCGAGCAGCCGTCGCCAGAAGCCGAGCGACCAGCCCAGGTGCATGACCATGGCCGCGGCGCCGGACCCGGCGGCCCAGGCGTCCCGCTCGCGCAAGCCCAACCAGGCGCCGTAGGCCAGGCAGCCGCCGGCCCACAGGGCGGCCGGGGTGGCCAGCGGGCCCCAGGCGGCGCCCGCGGCGGCCAGCAGCACCGCCGGCGCGACCGCCAGCGGCGCGGCCTGGCGCAGGCGCGGGACCAGCCGGTGCTTGAGCACGGTGCGCGCCCTGCCTTCGCCGTAGGCGAGGTACTGACGGAACAGCGCGCCCGGACGGGGGCGCGGGAAGTAGGTGACGATCAGGTCCTGCTCCAGCCAGATCCGCCGGCCGGCCCGGGTCAGGCGCACGTCCAGCTCGGCGTCCTCGTTGGCCGCGAAGCTTTCGTCGTAACCGTCCGCCTCGGCGAAGGCGTCCAGCCGCATCAGGGCGTGGTGGCCGTGGTCGACCCAGCCGCCGGCGCCGGTGCGGCGGTGGCGTGAGCCGCCCGCGCCCAGCAGCGAGTTCTGAGCCGCCGCGACGGCGCGCTGGAACGCGCCGCCGCCGCTCGAGCGCATGGGCACGGTCACCGAGTCTGCGCCGGTACGTTCCGCGGCCGCGAGCAGGCCCGCGCAATAGTCGGGCGGGTAGCCGGCGTGAGCGTCGAGGCGGATCAGCCACGCGCAGCCAGGGCCGAACCGGCGGGCGGCCAGGTTCACGCCGGCGCTCTGCAGGCGGGCGGGATTGTCCAGCAGAATGACGCGCGGATCGCGGGCCGAGAACCGGCGCACGATCGCGCGGCTGGCGTCGGTGCTGCCGCCGTCGGCCACTACGATCCGGCACCGGTCCACGGCCGCGTCGGACAGCAACCGCTCCAGCAGGCCGTCCAGATGAGCCGCCTCGTTGAGGCAGGGGACGACGACCAGGACGTCTGGGACTGAAGCGTTCAACGACACGGGGCGGGCTCTCCGACGGGAAGGCGACGTTCACGAACGAGTTCGACCAGGCCGCCGCGCACGCTCCACAGCCCGACGGCCAAGCCGACGGCGGCGGACACCGCCACGACGGCCAGCGGATCGACCCCGGTCAGGCGCATGGCCTGGGCGGCGGCGAGCGCGGACAGCCAGGCGGCCAGGGTCGGTACGACAGCGTCGCGCATCAGGGTGAGGATCGGGCGGGGCGCGTCGGCGCGGGTCATCACGGCCACGGCGGCCAAGGCGATCAGGTTCTTGGCCGCGAGCGCGGCGGCGATGGCGGTCAGACCGAAGGGCGCCGTCACGATCAGGGCGGCCGCGCCGGCCACGGCCGACGCGACGGCATAGGTCAGCAACCCGCCGTTACGCCCCGAAACCGAGAGCAGGGCCCCGTGCACGCCGCCGTGCAGGCGGGCCAGGCCGCCGACCGCGAGCAGCACGGCCGGAACCGCGGCGGGAGCCCAGCGCGCGCCGAACACCAGGGTGATCAGCGGCTCGGCGTTGGCGGCGAAGATTGCGGTCGGCAGGCCGCAGGCGGCGGTCAGCAGCGCCCGCCCGCGACGGATCACCTGGGCCCGCTGCTGCGGATCGCCGGCCGCGAAGGCCGGCTGGAACAGCACGCCCGAGAAGGCCGCCTGGGCGGTGACCAGGGTCGCCTCGATGCGCTTGCCCAGATTGAAGCGAGCCAGGCCCGCGGCCGGCACGAACAGGGCCAGAAGCACTTGGTCGAGATAGTTGTTGGCCGCCCCGGCCAGCCGCACGGCCGAGGCCAGGCCGGCCTGGCGGGCCATCGGGCGCAAGGCGGCCGGCGCCCAGACCGGGCGGGCGAAGGCGCGCGACCAGGCGGCGGTGAACAGGAACAGGAAGACCGACTGGGCGAGGTAGGCGCCGATCAGGCCCCACAGCGGCTTGACGCCCAGCGCCACCCCGACGCCGACGACGGCCGCCAGCAGGTTGGCGAGCATGACCCGCGCCGCCAGCGGCCGGAACGCCGCGCGCCGGGCGAGCGCCGCCTGGGGCTGCAGCAGCAGCAGGTCGAACAGCACCTTGGGAGCCAGCAGGGCGACCGCCCCGCGCATGCCGCGCAGCTCGCTCCAGACGCCCGATGCCGCGAAGGTCAGGATGACGAACGACGCCGCGCCGGCCGCGCCCGCGGCGAGCAGAAGCCCGGTGGCGGCCTGCTGTTCCTCGAGCCGCGCTTCGCCCTGCAGCAGGGCCTCGTAGAGACCCTGCGGACCCAGCGCCTTGATCAGTTCCAGGGCGGCCAGGGCGGCGGCGGCCACCCCCAGCTGGGCCGGCGGCACCACCCGGGCGAAGAACACGAACAGCAGCAGCGGGAAGGCCACCGAAAGGCCCGCGTTCAGCGTCGCCCAGACGGCCCCGGCGAACAGGCTGGACCCTTCTGCGGCGGACGAACCTGACTGTTCGGCGATCATACTGTCCCCCGCCGCGTCCTCCGCGGGAGCGGGGTCGGCTGCTCCGGGACAAACAAACTTGGCCGTCGGTGGTTCCAAGGTTTTCGGTCGGCGCGAGGCCGGACTTTCTCAGCGCTGGAGCCGCCGTTCCGGAGCCAGGGCGAGGGCGGCGGTCAGGAACAGGACGAAGGTCGCCACGCTGAACTGCACCAGGACGATCGACTCCAGCGGCGTGCGCGACAGCAGAAGCAGGAACCCCGCCGCCCCGAAGGCCACGGTCGGGGTCGGCTGGAACATCAGACGCGCGGCGAAGGCGGCGAGGCCGACGGCCAGGGTGGTGACCAGGGTGACCAGCCCGACCCAGCCCAGCTCGACCAGCACCTCGATGTACTGGTTGTGGAAATTGAAGCCGGCGCGGCTGCGGATGTTGGCGAAGCGCCAGAGCCCCTCGGCCTCCAATGAGCCGCGTCGCCAGAACGCCTGGTAGCCGTGGCCCAGCACCGGCCTGCGCGCGATGTAGCCTTCGGCGCGCTGCCACAGATAGGTCCGCCCCGTAAGGGTCGGGTCCTTGCCGAACTTGCGCAGGATGGTGATCTCGCCCGTGCGCGCCTGCTGCTCGGCCATGAAGGCGGCCGGGACGGTGGCGAGCAGCACGGCCGCGGCGGCCAGGGCCCGCCACTTGAACCGCATGCGGGTGATCAGGATGAGGATCACGAACAGGCCGCCGGCGAGGATGGTGGAGACCACCGCGCCGGCCGACTGGCTGGTGCGCAGCAAGAGCGCCGCCAGCATCAGGCCGCCGACGCCGCCGATGCGCATGATCATCGGCTGGCGCGGGTCGGCCACTGCGGCGCCCGCGGCCAGCGCCAGCAGGCTGGCGATCACCGCCATCTCGTTCTTGCTGCCGAAGATGCCGGCGAAGGCCGTGCCCTGCTGGAAGCCGACCGACACCCAACGGCCGAACTGCAGGGAAAGCAGACCGGCCAGCAGCAGGGCCGAGAAAGCCGAGCCGATGATCGCCGGCCCGGGCGTGCGCCGCGCGATCAGGAGCGCGATGAACACCGTAAGGGCGAACTGCAGGCCGTGGCGGAAGCTCTCCATCGGGGCTTCCGACCACAGGGTCGAGGCCATCGCCAGCGCCGGCAGGGCCAGCAGCGGCGCCACCGGAAGCATGGCCGTCAGCGCCTCCTTCCAGAACGCGATGAGATACAGGCCGAGCAGGCCCAGCATCACGTAGAGCGACTTGCCGTCGGTCGCGACCACGGTGAGCAGGGCGATGAACGACCCGAAGCTCAAGACCCATTCCGGCGACCAGTAGCGGCCGCTGGCGAACGCGGTCGGGGCGACCCGCGGCGCACGCCAGGGCTGCGCCGCCTGAGATTGGGCCGCCTGAGTGTCGATGGTCATCGAAGACCCCTCTCCGGACGCGGCCGACCGTCAGTCGGCGTAGTACTTCTGGACCGAGCCGTAATAGTAGGCGGCGTCGCCGTAGCCGGTGCGGGCCTGCTCGCGCAGGTCGACCTGGGTCAGCGCCACGCCCGGCACGAAGGCGCCGCTCGCAGCCAGCTGCTCCAGCGCGTTCTTGGCCGCCATCTCCGGCGTCTTGGCCCAGCGCAGCAGGTACAGCACCGCGTCCGCCCGGGTGGCCAGCACGCGCGTGTCGGACACCGCCAGGATCGGGGGGGTGTCGAGCAGCACCAGGTCGAAGCGATGGCGCAGTTCGGCCAGCAGCTTCTGCATGGCCGGGCTGCGGAAGATCTCCGGGTCGCTCCACGAGCCCTCGGCGATCGGCAGAACCTGGGCGCCGCTGGCCTTGTCCAGCCGCAGCACCTCGTCCAGCGACGCCTTGCCGGCGAGCAGTTCGAACAGGCCCTTGCGGACGCCGCCCTCCAGCTTCTGGGTCAGGCTGCGGTGGCGCAGGTCGCAATCCACCACCACCACCTTCTGGCCCGCGGCGGCGGCCAGCCGGCCGAGGCAGAAGGTCGTCAGGGTCTTGCCTTCTTCCGGCAGGGCCGAGGTGACCGCGACCACCTGCACCAGGTCTTCGCCACGCGAGGACAACAGCGAGGTCTTCAGGCTTCGGAACGACTCGGCGAAAGCCGAGCGCGGGCGCTTGAGCAGGTAGTCCTCGGGCTTCAGCGAGCCGCGGTCGGCGGCGGCGGCGACCGAGCCCAGCACCGGAACGGCCCCCAGCATCGGCAGGCCCAGGCGGTTGCGCACCTCCTTGCCGGTGCGCAGGCCGCTGTCCAGCGCCTCGGCGGTGACCACCGAGGCCATGCCCGCGGCCAGGGCGAAGGCCAGGCCCAGCGCCAGGTTCAGCCGGGTGTTCGGCGCGCTGGGACGGCTCGGGGTCTGGGCGTAGGACACCACGCGCGCGTCGGCCTGCTGGATGCCGGCCTGGGCCGCGGTTTCCTTCGAGCGGTTCAGGAAGGCCTCGTAGATGGCCCGGGTCGCCATCGCCTTGCGCTCCAGCTCCATCAGACCGACCTGGGCGCGGTTGTTGTTGGCCAGATTGCCGCGCGAGGTCCCGCGGCTGCCGACCAGCGAGGAGGTGCGCTGACGCGCGACCTGCACTTCAGCCTCGAGGTTGGAGAGCACCCGCTTGATCTCGGCGTCGATCTGCACGTCGTAGTCGGCCAGCTCCTGATTGACCTTCTGCACGTCGGGGTGACGCGGCCCGTAGCGGCTTTCCAGCTCCGCCTTGTGGCGGCTGACCTCGGCGCGCTGACCGCGCAGCTGGCGGATGACGTCGGAGCCGAGCGCGGCGGCCGTGTCGGCGCCGCCGCCGCCGCGACGCACCTGCGCCCTCGCGGCGGCCAGACGGCCCTCCTTCTCGGCCTGGTCGGCCTGGGCCTCGGCGATCTGCTGGTTGAGGACCGAGATCTCCTGCTCGGCCATGGTCGCGCCTTCGGCGCTCAACAGCCCGTGATTGATCTTGTAGGTCTGCACCTCGGCGTCGGCCGCCTCGGCCTGCCGGCGCATTTCGTCGAGCTTGGCCTTGAGCCAGCCGCTGGCCTTGTCGTTGGCGCCGGCCTTCGCGGCGAGCTGCTGGTTGATGTATTCCTCGGCGAAGGCGTTGGCGATGCGGGCCGCCTTCTTCGGGTCGGTGGAGGTGAAGCCGACGTCGATCACATAGGTAAGGCCGACCCGGCTCGCCCACATCTGCGACAAAACGGCGTCCACCGCGCCCTCGGGCGCCGCGGCGCCCGCGCCGCCGGCCAGCGAGGCCTGGATCGCCTTGCCGGACGGCTTGGAGGCGAAGTCGGGGTCCTGGTCGAGGCGCAACCGCCGGACCACCCGCTCGCCGACGGCGCGCGAATTGATGATGCGCGCCTCGGTGTCGACCACGCTGGAATCGGTCGGGAGCTGCGATATCACCTGGTCGAGCTTCAGCACCGCCTGCTTGCGCGGATCGATCAGCACCGAGGCGGTGGCGGTGTATTGCGGCGTGGCCCGCAGCGTCACCAGCACGGCGGCCAGGAAGACCGTGCCGGCCACCAGTCCGAACAGCGGCAATCGCCGGCGGAAGCGCGCCATCAGGTCGCGCGGATCGGGCACGCCGCCGTAGGGACGGGGGTCGGAACCCTGAAGGTCTTGGGGGTTGCTGCGGAAGAGGTTCATGGCGTCCGCCCGTTAAAGGTCAGGGGTGCAGCACCAGGACCGCGCCGAAGCGGTCCTCGGTGTATTCGAAGCCTGGATCGCCGCCTGACGACGTCCGATCGAAGTGCTGGAAGCTGATGCGCGCCGCCACGAGGCGGTTGAACTTCAGGTCGGCGCCCACGCCGTAATCGACCCGGTCGTCGATCCGGGAGATCCCGTCGTAGTCGTCCTGGGCCCAGTTGGCCCGACCCCAGAGGATCAGGTTGCGCCGGAGCTCGTGGTCGACCCGGATGCCCAGCGCGGTGGTCAGGGTGCCGGCCGCGTCGCCGACCGTGGTGTCGTTGATGCTCTGGTCGGCCGACAGGGTGACCGTGGTCATCTGGGTGGGGAACCACTCGATCCACGCGTCCATCGCCAGGCCGTCGGTGGTCGTGGCGTCGGGGTCCTGGTAGTCCTGTTCGAGATAGCCGATCAGGACGTGGCCGCGCGCCGCGTGGGTCAGGTCGAAGTCGACCCCGACGCCGACGTCCCAGCCGGAGGAGTCGCGGTCGACGTCGTTCTGAGGATTGTCGTCGGTCAGGTTCGGCTGCTGTTCGAAGCTGCGGTCGTTGCCGCGCACCGAGCCGTAGATCGCCACCGCCGGGCTGATCGCGTAGTCCAGCCGCACGCCGCCGTAGAGCACGTCCTCGTTGCGGTAGGACTGGGACTGCAGCCCTTCGAACAGGGTCTGGACCGCGTCGTAGCGGTAGCCGGACCAGCCGATGTCGGCGCCCAGCCGGAAGCGGCCGACCTCGTGCGAGGCGCTGCCGTTGAAGGTGGTCAGGTTGTAGGTGACCGGCTCGATCGCGTCGACGGGCGTGGAGGCGTCCGAGCGCGGCTGCACCAGCTCGTGGTACTGGGCCCCCCCGGCGAGGTTGCTGCCGCGCGCCAGGTCGAGCCGGCCGTCGACCCCGACGCCCCACTCCGCGTGGCTCTCGTCGCTGAAGTCCATGTATTCGAGGTTGTTGAACTCGACGAAGCCGTTCAGCGCGTGGCGCGACCATTGCGACTGGGCGCGCAGCGCCGCCGACAGGGTCAGCACGGTGTCGGACTGCTCGTCGACCGGCGTGGCGAAGATGTTGTCGCTCCACACCACGCCCGCTTCGGCCCAGGGGAACAGCAGGAAGGAGCCGGCCCGCAGCCCGAGCGCGTCGTAGCCCGGGAAGCGCCGGTCGCGGACGCCGACATTGTGGTCGCGCGCGAACGACGTGTCCTGGGCGGCCGCGGAACCGGCCGCGGCCACGGCGGCGGTTGCGAACAGCACCGCGCAGGACGACGAACGCAGGAGCTTCAGCCTCATCTCCCCCCTCCGGGAATGGAACCTGGCGAGCAACGCCGTCGCGCTCAGAAGAAGCGCTCCGCCACGCGGATGGTGTCGCCGGGCAGGACCGGAGTGGTCGACGTCAGGGTGTATTCGGTCTCGGCGGCGCTGCCGGCGTGGCGGATGAAGATCCGCTTGGTGTTGGCGCGGTAGGTGAAGCCGGAGGCGCCGGCGACCGCGTTCAGCACCGTCAGGTCGTCGGTGAACGGGTATTGGCCCGGCTTATTGACCTCGCCGAGGATGTAGAACGGCCGGTAGGCGAGCACTTCCACGCTGACCCGCGGGTCGCGCAGGTAGCCGGCGGCCAGCCGGCTCTGCAGCTCGCCCTGGAATTCGGCTACCGTCAGGCCCTGCGCCATCACGTCGCCGACCAGCGGGTAGGACACCTGGCCGGCGCCGGAGACGACGAACTCGCCCGACAGGTTCGGCTCGTCGAACACCAGCACCCGCATCTTGTCGGCCGGGCCGAGTTGGTATTCGGCGGACATGGCGGACGCCCGGACCTCAGGCGGCTTCTTCATGATGCCGCTTACCTGGGCGCATCCGGCCAGCGCGATCTGGGCCACACAAACAAACAGGACGATCAAGCGGGTCATCGCGGCAGTTCTCCCCTCCGCCGTCACCGCGCCGCGGTTCGATCCGACCGGGCTTCAGCGACTTCACAACGGCGGGTCCGGGTCCGCCCGCGGAACCGCCGGGACGGTAAAGCTGCGAACTGGCTTAACGGTTCCCGAGAAAGCTTCACCGGACGCAGAACCCGGCCCGATCCGCCTGGATCGGACCGGGTCCGAAGCCCGTCAAACCGGCGGAAAAGCCCGCTAGTGCTCTCGGAAGGAGCGCCACAGCGACTGCTGCAGCGGCTCGAAGAAGTACTGCAGGGCCGTGCGCTTGCGCAGCGGGACGACAACCTCGGCCGGCAGGCCGGGCTTCAGCACCGTCTCGGCCCCGCGGACCCGGCGCAGCTCCACCAGCTCCTGCGGGGGCACCGACACCTCGGCGCGGTAGTAGCGCTGGCCGGTCTTCTCATCGACGAAGCTGTCGGCCGACAGCTTGGTCAGACGGCCGTGGATGATCGGCAGATCGCGCTCGTGGAAGGCGCTGAACCGCACCTCCGTGGCCTGGCCGATGTGCAGGTCGTCGGCGTCGTTGGGCTGCACCCGCGCCTCGATCACCAGCGGGGCGTTCTTGGGCACGATCTCCATCAGGGTCTGGCCGGGCTGGATCACCCCGCCGACCGTGTGCACGGTCAGGCCGACCACCTCGCCGCCCACCGGCGCGCGCACCTCGGCGCGGCTCAGCTGGTCGCGCACGGCGGTCAGCTTGGGCGAGGCTTCATTCAGCTGATCCTCGGTCTGGCGCAGCTGGTCGGCGATCTCCTCGACCGCCTGCCGGTCGACCGAGACGATCTCCATCTTGGTCTCGCCAATGGCCTCGCGAGACTTGGCGACCTCGGCGCGATAGGAGCCGTAGTCGCCTTCCAGCGAGGCGGCGGTCCGCTCCACGGCGCGCACCCGGGTCAGCGGCGCGAACCCGCGCGCGGCCAGGCTCTTCAGGCCCTCCAGTTCCTCCTGGATCAGCTTCTGCTGCTCGCGGTTGGACGCGATCTGGCGGTTGTAGCCCTCGATCTGCTGATCGAGCTGGTTGACCCGCTGGGTCAGGACCGCGTGCTGCGCCTGCAGCGAGCCGCGGCGGGCGGTGAACTGCAGCTCCTGTAGGCGCATGGCCTCGTCGGCCAGCACCCGGTCGGCGGCCGGCAGGACGGCGAACTCGGCCGGCGGCACGATGTTGGGCAGGTGGTCGCGCTCGGCCGCCAGGCGGGCGCGCTGCGCCTCCAGAGCGATCACCTGGCTGGTCAGGGCGCGTTCGTTGGCCCGCAGGTCGGCGGCGTTGATCTCGACCAGCACCTCGCCGCGCGTGACCTCGTCGCCTTCCTTGACGTGGATGGCCGAGACCACCCCGCCTTCGCGGTGCTGCACGGCCTGGCGGCTGCCGGACACCACCACCTGGCCGTGGGCGTAGGCCCCGGCGTCGAGCGGCGCGAAGGCCGCCCAGCCCAGGAACAGGATGAAGAACAGGGCGGCGATGGCGCCCCCCACCCAAAGCTCGCGGCTGGGCGCATCGCTGATCTCCGGCTCCGTGGTCGCGGCGGCGCCGCCGGCCGACGGCACGGGCGGTTTGAAGTCGTCGGTCAGGGCCATGATCGAGCTCGAGGTCAGCCGGCGTCAGCCGGCGCGGGTGTGCGTGGAAGTTTGGGCTCGGGCTGCGAGAGGCGGGCGACCACCTCCTCACGCGGTCCGAAGAGGTCGACCATGCCGTCGCGCATCACGACCAGCTTGTCGGCGGAGGTCAGCACGCCGGTGCGGTGGGCGATGATGATCACCGTCGCCCCGCGCGCCTTCACCGCGCGCAGCACCTTCAGCAGGGCCGCCTCGCCCTCGGAGTCGAGGTGCGAGTTGGGCTCGTCCAGCACCATCACCGGCGGATCGCGATAGAGCG
>NZ_JACSJI010000023.1 GCF_014349105.1 Caulobacter sp. 17J80-11
GCCGGCGCTTCCGGAGCGACCGGGGCCGCGGGCGGAGCCGGCGGGGCCGGCGGCTGGGCGGCGAAGGCGGCCGTCCCGACGAGCGCGGCCGTCGCGACGACGACCGCGGCCAACTTGTTGCTGCGCATGTGAAGGTCTCCCTATCCCTCGGTCGCGCAGCATGACCTCGGCCGGGCGATCAGGCACCTTAAGCTTGCGTAACCCGCCGCCGGGCGGGACGGCTCACGCCGCGCCGCCCGGACGTGCGGGAGATCGCTTACTCCGGGTTGGCCAGCTTGCGGTCGCGCTTGGCGGCGACGCGCAGACGCAGGGCGTTCAGCTTGATGAAGCCGGCGGCGTCGCGGTGGTCGTAGGCGACCGCGCCTTCCTCGAAGGTGACCAGGTCCTGGTCGTAGAGGCTGAACGGGCTCTCGCGGCCGATGATCGTGACGTTGCCCTTGTAGAGCTTCACGGTCACGCGGCCGGTGACCAGCTGCTGGCTGTGGTCGATGGCGGCCTGCAGCATCTCGCGCTCCGGCGAGAACCAGAAGCCGTTGTAAACGAGCGACGCGTATTTCGGCATCAGCTCGTCCTTCAGGTGCATGGCCCCGCGGTCCAGCGTGATGCTTTCAATGCCGCGGTGGGCGGCCAGCAGGATGGTGCCGCCCGGGGTCTCGTAGACGCCGCGCGACTTCATGCCCACGAAGCGGTTCTCGACCAGGTCGAGGCGGCCGACGCCGTTGTCGTGGCCCAGTTGATTCAACTTGGTCAACAGTTGCGCCGGCGACAGGCGGTGACCGTCGATGGCGATCGGATCGCCCTTCTCGAAGTCGATGGTGAAGACGGTCGGGGTGTCCGGGGCGGCTTCCGGCGAGATGGTGCGCTGGTGCACGAACTCCGGCGCCTCGACGGCCGGATCTTCCAGCACCTTACCCTCGGACGAGGAGTGCAGCAGGTTGGCGTCGACCGAGAACGGGGCCTCGCCGCGCTTGTCCTTGCTGATCGGGATCTGGTGGTTCTCGGCGAAGGCCAGCAGAGCCTCGCGGCTCTTGAAGTCCCACTCGCGCCAGGGGGCGATCACGTGGATGTCGGGCTCCAGCGCATAGTAGCCCAGCTCGAAGCGGACCTGGTCGTTGCCCTTGCCGGTGGCGCCGTGACAGACGGCGTCGGCGCCGACCTTGCGGGCGATCTCGATCTGCTTCTTGGCGATCAGCGGCCGGGCGATCGAGGTGCCGAGCAGGTACTGGCCCTCATAGACCGTGTTGGCCCGGAACATCGGGAACACGTAGTCCCGCACGAACTCCTCGCGCAGGTCCTCGATGAAGATGTTCTCCGGCTTGATGCCGAGCAGCTCGGCCTTCTTGCGCGCCGGCTCCAGCTCCTCGCCCTGGCCGAGGTCGGCGGTGAAGGTCACGACCTCCGCGCCGTATTCGGTCTGCAGCCACTTCAGGATGATCGAGGTGTCGAGCCCGCCGGAGTAGGCGAGGACGACTTTCTTGACGGGCGCGCGGTCGGACATCGGGGGGAGGAGCCTCGACTGGGGGAGAAAGGACGCGCGCCCTTAGCGCCCATACCCCCGAGGTTCAAGAGTCCATTGACGACAGTGTGGGAGGGCGGCGCCTCTCTCCTCACCTGTGGAGCGCAGCGGAACGGGGGAGGGGGACCGCCGAAGGCGGTGGAGGGGGCGAGCCGCGAGCGCGCCCTCAAAGAGATTTAGCAGTCTGGACCAGCCGTCGTGCGCCGGTTCGCCCCCACCGCCATGCTCCGCATGGTCCTCCTCCCCCGCTTCGCAGGGGAGGAGCAACGTCGACTTACACCGTCACCTGCGTGCCCAACTCGACCACGCGTCCCGGCGGGATGTGGAAGAAATCGGTCGGGTTGGCGGCGTTGCGCATCAGGTAGATGAACAGGTGGTCCTGCCACAGCGGCATGCCCGAGGTGGCCGACGGCACCACCGAGCGGCGGCCCAGGAAGAACGAGGTCGACATGATGTCGAACTTCAGCCCCTGGCGACGGCACAGGCCCAGCGCCTTGGGCACGTTCGGGGTCTCCATGAAGCCGTAGTTCAGCACCACGCGCTTGAAGTCCTCGTTGACGGTCTCGATCTGGATCCGCTCGCCCTCCGGCACCCGCGGCGCGTCCGAGGTCGTCACCGACAGGATGACGTTCTTCTCGTGCAGCACCTTGTTGTGCTTGAGGTTGTGCATCAGCGCGACCGGCGCGACCTGCGGGTCGGAGGTCAGGAAGATGGCGGTGCCCGGCGCGCGGTGCGGCGGACGCGCCTTCAGCATCTCGATCAGGTCGTTCAGCGGGATGGAGTCGCGGCGGGTCTTGTCGAACAGGATCTGCGTCCCCTTCGACCAGGTCCACATGATCAGCACCAGGCCGCCGCCCAGCACCAGCGGCATCCACGCCCCCTGCGGGATCTTCAGCAGGTTGGAGCTGATGAACACCACGTCGATCGCGCCGAAGCCGACCGCCACGGCCAGGGCCTGCCAGACCGGGCGCTTCCACATGTAGCGCAGGATCACGAAGGCCAGCAGGGTGTCGACGAACATCGCCCCGGTCACCGCGATGCCGTAGGCCGCGGCCAGGTTGGACGAGGTGCGGAACATCACCAGCAGGATCAGCACGCCGACCATCAGGAAGGTGTTCACCTGCGGCACGAAGATCTGGCCGGCCTGGGTCTCGGAGGTGCGCTTGATGTCGATGCGCGGCAGCAGGCCCAGCTGGACCGCCTGCTGGGTCAGGGAGAAGGCGCCGGTGATGACCGCCTGGCTGGCGATCACGGTGGCCGCCGCGGCCAGGATCAGCACCGGCCAGTAGGCGATCTCCGGGATCATGGCGAAGAACGGGTTCTTGTGGGCTTCGGGATGCGACAGCACCAGGGCGCCCTGGCCCAGATAGTTCAGGGTCAGGCACGGCAGGGCGAACCACAGCCAGGCGGCGCGGATCGGCTTCTTACCGAAGTGGCCCATGTCGGCGTACAGCGCCTCGGCCCCGGTCACCGCCAGGAAGACGCTGCCCAGGATGACAAAGCCTAGGATGCCATTGTCGATCAGGAAGGCCACGCCGTAGTGCGGGCTGAGCGCGCGCACGATCGAGAGGTCGTCGGTGATGTGGTAGACGCCCAGGCCCGCCAGGGTCAGGAACCAGGCGGCCATGATCGGGCCGAAGAACTTGGCCACGCTGGCCGTGCCCTTCGACTGGACCATGAACAGGGCGACCAGGATGACGGCGGCGATCGGCAGCACCAGCGGCGCCATCACCCGTCCCAGGCCCGGCGCGTCCTTCAGGCCCTCGACCGCCGACAGGACCGACACCGCCGGCGTGATGATGCCGTCGCCGTAGAACAGCGAGGCGCCGCAGACGCCCAGGAAGAAGATCCAGGTCGAGCGCTTGCCCAGCGCGTGCTGGGCCAGCGCCATCAGAGCCAGCGTGCCGCCCTCGCCCTTGTTGTCGGCCCGCATCAGGAACATGACGTACTTCACCGTCACGATCAGGATCAGCGCCCAGAACACCAGCGAGATCACGCCCAGCACCGCCAGTTCGGCGGTGCCGCCGCCCTTGGAATGGGCCAGGGCTTCACGCATGGCGTAGAGCGGGCTGGTGCCGATGTCGCCGAAGACGACGCCGACCGCGCCCAGGGCGAGCGCGAAGAAGCCCTCCCCCTCGTGCGCGTGGGGACCCATCATGCCGTGCTTGGAAATTTCGACGCCCGTGGGCGTCGGCGCGGGGCTCGGGGAGGAGCCGTTCGCGCCGGGGGTGTCCCCAGCCATTCAATCCCTCCGGGACCGCGGACTTGCGGCCCGATCTCGCGATTGCGGACGCGCCCATACGCCGTTTCCCGGCGCCGTTCAATCGCGCCGTAACGCTTTACAATCGCGGCGCGGCGCTTTGCGCTTTGAAACCGCCGGTCGTCGGTCTTACGTTCCACTGCAGGAAAACGACACCGATGTCAGACAGCCAGAGATTCCCCGTCGCCGCGCACGCCCTGGCCTATCTGGCCCACAAGGGCGCGTT
The DNA here is from genome assembly GCF_014349105.1 of Caulobacter sp. 17J80-11. Taxonomy (GTDB): domain Bacteria; phylum Pseudomonadota; class Alphaproteobacteria; order Caulobacterales; family Caulobacteraceae; genus 17J80-11. The sequence continues at coordinate 4,003 of NZ_JACSJI010000023.1, forward strand.
TGCGGCCGAACAGGCGGTGTCCAGCGCCGTGCTGGCCGCCTCGGTGCCGACCAATCCGGTGGTGGTGCGCCGCGTCACCGCCCTGCTGGCCAAGGCCGGCCTGATCGCCACCCGCCCGGGCGCCAACGGCGGGGCGTGGCTGTTGCGCCAGCCCCAGACGATCACGCTCGATCAGGTGCTGCGCGCCGTGCACGGCTGCGCCCAGCTGGGCTGTCCGCCGGCGGGGGCCAAGGGCTGCCCGGTGGGCGAGAGCATCCCTCGCGCGGTCGGGGCGGCCATCAAGGCCGCCGACGAAGCCGCCGGCGCCCGCCTGGCGCAGATCACCGTGGCCGACCTGTTGAAGGAATGCCCGGCGGCGGTGGCGGCGGAGTAGGCCACTCTAACGTCCGTCATCCCGGCCGTAGCGGGGCGTAAGCTCCGCGGAGAGCCGGGACCCAGCAAGCGCGTGTTGCAGCGCAAGTCCGGAGCGTTGGCGTCGAGCTTGCTGGGTCCCGGATAAGCGCTGCGCGCTTTCCGGGATGACGGTTTGAGGGCGGCCCACAAACCTTCACCGCTTGAACCCTCGCCCCGCCCGTGCTGGTCTCCGGCCCGGTTTCATTCGCGGAGTCCGCATCTTGACCCGTCGGTTGTGTCTGATCACCGGGGCTTCGGCCGGCATCGGGGCGGCCTTCGCCCGCACCTACGCCGCGCGCGGCTGGGACGTGGCCCTGACCGCGCGCCGGACCGAACGGCTGGCCGCGCTCGCCGACGAGATCCGCCTGCGCTACGGCGTCGAGACCCTGGTCATTCCGGCCGACCTGTCCGATCCGGCCGCGCCGGAACAGCTGCTGGAGGCCGTGCACGCCGAGGGCCGCAAGGTCGACGCGCTGGTCAACAACGCCGGCTACAGTAAGACCAACGGTTTCGTGGACACCCCCTGGGACGACCACCGGGCCATGCTTCAGGTCATGCTCATGGCGCCGACCGAGCTGGCGCACCGGGTGCTGCCGGCCATGCTGGACGACCGGTTCGGGCGGATCGTCAACATCTGCTCGGTGGCGGGCCTGCTGCCGGCCAGCCCGGGCGACACCCTCTACGGCCCGACCAAGAGCTATCTGATCAAGTGGTCGGCCGGCCTGCACCTGGAGACCCGCGACCGCGGCGTGCACGTGGCGGCGCTTTGCCCCGGCTACACCTATTCCGAATTCCACGACGTCAACGGCTCGCGCGCCAAGGTCAGCCAGGCCTATCCGGAGTGGATGTGGATGGGCGCCGACGAGGTCGCCGCCGCCGGCTACGAGGCGGCCGAAGCCAACCGCCCCATCAGCGTGCCCGGCGCGCCCTACAAGGCGATCAGCGCGGTGCTGAAGGTGATCCCCGACGAGTGGGTCCTGCACCTGGCGACCCGGCACGCGGGCCGGCTGGGGCGGATCTGAGCCTACTCGGAGATGCGAGATGTGCGGGTCTGGCGAAAGCGAGTTGGATGAAGGCGATCGCCTGTGGGACTGCGCCTATGTCGCCGCCTGCGACTTCGGCGACCAGTGCGCAAAATTTGCGAGGGACAATCCGTATCCGGACCGTGTCGCTCTCGATGAGATCATCAACACGCTGATGACCGAGCTTTGGGATCGCGGCTTTAGCCAGGCCGAGATTCGAACGGCTTTCGAAAAGGCGGTCGGCGACATGAACCGTTACGCGGCCGGTGAGGAGCGAAACGGGCTCCGCCCCACTCCGAGAAAAACTTAGGCGTCGTGCAGCGCCTCGCCGTGCTGGGTCAGGTCGAGGCCTTCGATCTCCTCGTCCTTGGTCACGCGCAGGCCGGTGGTCAGCTTGCAGATCCACAGGATTCCGTACGTCGCCACGCCGCTCCAGGCGATCACGGCCAGCAGGCCCCAGGCCTGCTTGAGCACGCTGGCGCCCTCCGCCGCCGGGTTGATGGCGGCGTTGGCGAACAGGCCGGTGAGGATGGCCCCGACCAGGCCGCCGACGCCGTGCACGCCGAACGCGTCGAGGCTGTCGTCGTACTTGAGTTTCCGCTTCAGCCAGACCGCGCCGCCGTAGCAGGCCGCTCCGCCGATCAGGCCGATGAAAAAGCCGCCCTTCGGGTCGGTGAAGCCGGCCGCGGGCGTGATCGCGACCAGGCCCGCCACCGCGCCGGAGACCAGGCCCAGCAGGGTGGGCTTCTTGCGCTCGACCCACTCCAGCGCCGTCCAGCCGACGCCGCCGGCCGCCGCCGCGATCAGGGTTGAGATCAGGGCCGCCGCGGCGATCCCGTCCGCCGCCCAGGCCGAGCCGGCGTTGAAACCGATCCAGCCGACCCACAGCAGGCTGGCCCCGATCATGGTCAGCACCAGGTTGTGCGGGGCCAGGTTGTCCCGCCCGAAGCCGCGGCGCGGCCCCAGCACCAGCGCGCAGACCAGGCCCGCCACCCCGGAATTGACGTGCACGACCGCCCCGCCGGCGAAGTCCAGCACCCCGGCGCGGCCCAGGAAGCCGCCGCCCCACACCCAGTGGCAGACCGGCGCGTAGACGATCAGGTGCCAGAGCACGACGAACAGCAGGAAGGCCGAGAACTTCATCCGCTCGGCGAAGGCGCCGGCGATCAGGGCCGGGGTGATGATGGCGAAGGTCATCTGGTAGGCGATCCAGAGAAACTCCGGCAGGCCCTTGGCCAGGCTGTGGGCGGTGTCGACCCGCACGCCGTCGAGGAACAGGGCCTGGAAGCCGCCGATCACCGCGTCGAGCCCGGGGCTCGCCGCCTTACCGAAGGCCAGCGAATAGCCGGCGATGAACCACAGCAGGGTGACCACCACGGCCGAGGCCGCCGACTGGGCGACGGTGGCCAGGACGTTCTTGCGCCGCACCATGCCGCCGTAGAACAGGGCCAGGCCCGGGAGAGTCATCAGGAGGACCAGCGCGGTCGAGGTCAGCACCCAGGACGACGCCGCCTGATCAAGCTCCAGCGGGACCTGATGGCGGAGGACCTGAATTGGGACCGCGGCTTGCGCCGACTGAGCCATTCCCCCAACCAGCGCAAAGACGCCTAGGGCGAGACCCGCCCCGAACACTCGACCGCCCGCCACTGTCGCCCCCGCGCGTGATGCTGCGGGTGCGAACTGTGAGCCTGCTTCGCTGCGCCGCGCAAGATGTTCCGTGAACATCGGTCACCTTGCGCTTGACGGCGGCGACGGCGCGGCTCTTCATCGGGCGCTGAATTATTCGGGAGCGGGGCGATGACGGGCTTCACGGATCGCTGGTGGACCTCGGCCGACGGCCTGAAGCTGTACGCGCGCGACTACGCCGCCGCGCCCGGCCCGGCCCGCCTGCCGGTGGTCTGCATCCACGGCCTGACCCGCAACAGCCGCGACTTCGGCGAGGTCGCGCCCTACCTGGCCGCCTCGGGCCGCCGGGTGCTGGCCGTCGACGTGCGCGGGCGCGGCCGCTCTGACCGCGATCCGGAGCCGATGAACTACCACCCCGGCACCTACGCCGAGGACGTCGGCGCCCTGTTCGACCAGCTGGGCCTGTCGCAGGCGGTGTTCATGGGCACCAGCATGGGCGGACTGATCACCATGATGCTGGCGCTTCGCCGGCCCGAGCTGATCGCCGGCTCGGTGATCAACGATGTCGGCCCGCAGCTGTCGCCGGTCGGCCTGGCGCGGATCGTGGCCTACACCGGCAAGCCGGTGGAGATCCGCAACTGGAGGGACGCGCGCGAGTACGTGAAGCGCACCAACGGCGCCGCCTTCCCCAACAATCGCGACCGCGACTGGCGGATGTTCGTCGACCGGGTGTTCGACCGCGGCCCGCGCGGCCGGCCGGTGCTGGCCTACGATCCGCGCATCGCCGAGCCGTTCAAGGCGGCCAGCCCCGACAAGCCGGCCCCCGACATGCTGCCGCTGTTCATGGCCCTGGCCCGCAAGCCGATGCTGCTGGTGCGCGGCGGCATTTCCGACCTGCTGGACCAGGACGGCGTGGCCCTGATGCGCCAGCACGCGCCGAACATGGCCTATGTCGAAGTGCCCGACGTCGGCCACGCCCCCATGCTGACCGAGCCCGCGGCGAAGGCGGCGATCCTGCGGTTCCTGGGGGAGCTGGGGTGAAATCTCTCCCCCCTGCGAAGCGGGGGAGGGGGACCACGCGAAGCGTGGTGGAGTGGGCGAACCGCATCCACCGCGCTTGCACTTGTTCGCTTTGCGCGCCGGCTCGCCCCCTCCACCGCCTTCGGCGGTCCCCCTCCCCCGTTTCGCTTCGCTCACAGGGGAGGAGAAGAGCTCACGCCAGCCGTTGGCCTTCCTTCAGCATCAGCGCCGTCAGCTTGGCGCTGTCCTCGTCCGACAAGCGGTTGCGCAGCGCCGGGAAGATCTCGTCCTCCTCCTTGCGGGCGTGCTCTTCGATGTTGTGGCGCAGCGCGCGGGCCTTGGGCATCCACTGTGGATCGTCCTTGGCCAGGACCTCCAGCTCGTACAGCGCGGTCTTCACGTCGGCGTGGTCGGCGAACAGCTTGGCGGCCTCGCCGCTGGGGTCGGCCCGGGCCAGGGCCGGATAGACCACGTTCTCCTCCTGCACCGCGTGCTTGGTGATCGCCTGGCGGATCTTGATCAGCATGCGCGTGCGCTTGCCGGTCTCGTTGGCGGCTGTCGCCTCCAGCCGGTCGAACAGCTCGAACACCATCAGGTGCTCGGCCTTCAGCACGTCCACCCAGTCGCCGGCCAGGCCTTCCGCGGCCTGGGTCATCGCCTTGCGGCCCCGGTCGGCGACCAGGCCGGCGATCAGGCCGACCGCGGCGGCGCCGGCCACCGCGCCCAGGCCCGTCCGGTGCGCGTGTTCATGAGTTCCCATCGCTCGATCTCCCGTGGCTCCGGAGCAAACCCCCGCCCCCTCCGGCGGTTCCGGCCCTTGCCGACGGGCGGAGACCGGCGCAAAAGCGCGCCCGATGACCCAGCCCGATCCCGGCCAATCCGATCCCGGCCTCCCCGCGCGCCTCGCCGCCCTCGACCTGATCTCCACGGCCCTGGCGCGCCGGGGCGGACTGGACGAGGCCCTGTCCCATCCCGCCTTCGCCAAGCTGCCGCCGCAGGACCGCGGCTTCGCCCGCGCCCTGGCCATGGCCACCCTGCGCCGGCTGGGCGGCATCGACCGGGCGCTGGACGGGCGCATGCAGAAGCCGCCGCCGCAGGCGGTGCGCGAGCTGCTGCGCATCGGTGTGGCCCAGCTGTGGGCGCTGGACGTGCCGGATTTCGCGGCGGTGTCGACCACGGTGAAGCTGGCCGAGCGCGACGGTTCGACCCGCCCGTTCAAGGGCCTGATCAACGCCGTGCTGCGCGGCGTGGCCCGCGACGGCGCGCCGGGGATCGCCGCGGACGCCTGGCTGCCGTCCTGGATCTTCGCCCGCTGGGCCGCGGCCTTCGGCGAGGAGACCGCGCGCGCGGTGGCCGCGACCGTCCCGCAGGAGCCGCCCACCGACCTGACCCTGCGCGATCCGGCCGAGGCCGAGCGCTGGGCCCAGGCGCTGGAGGCCGAGGTGCTGCCGGGCGGAAGCCTGCGCGTGCGCCGCAAGGGCGACCTGGCCGAATGGCCGGGCTTCGCCGAGGGCGCCTGGTGGGTGCAGGACGCCGCCGCCGCCGTTCCGGCCCGCTTGCTGGACGTGAAGCCGGTGCAGACCGCGCTCGACCTGTGCGCGGCGCCCGGCGGCAAGACCCTGCAGCTGGCCGCGGCCGGGGCCGAAGTGGTCGCGCTGGACCGCTCGCCCAACCGGCTGAAGCGGCTGAACGAGAACTTCGCGCGCATCGGCCTGAAGGTCGAAGCGCTCGCCGCCGACGCCGAGGCCTGGGAGGACGCGCGCACCTTCGACGCCGTGCTGCTGGACGCGCCCTGCACCTCGACCGGGACCTTCCGGCGCAATCCCGACGTGCTGTGGGGCACCAAGCCGGCTGACATCGCCAAGCTGGCCGACGTTCAGCACCGGCTGCTGGACGCCGCGGCCGAGCGGGTCAAGCCGGGCGGGCGCCTCGTCTACTGCGTCTGCTCGCTCGAGCGCGAGGAGGGCGAGGCCCAGATCATCGCCTTCCTGCGCCGCCGCCCGGACTTCACGACCGAGCCCTGCGCCCCGGGCGAGGCCGGCGCGCCTGAGGACGCGGTGACCAGGGAGGGCTGGCTGCGCATCCTGCCCTCGGAGTGGCCCGACCGCGGCGGCCTGGACGGCTTCTTCGCGGCGCGCCTGGTGCGGAAGGGGTGAGCCCCTCTCCTCCCTGTGAAGCGCAGCGAAACGGGGGAGGGGGAGCGCCGAAGGCGGTGGAGGGGGCGAACGGGCCGCGTCAACGGTGGAGGTTGATCGCGGGTGCATCGGCTCGCCCCCTCCACCACGCTTTGCGTGGTCCTCCTCCCCCGCGGCTCCGCCGCCGGGGAGGAGATTGATGTTGATCAACCTTGACTCCGGCCCGCGCCACGCCGTCGCCCTTGCCGTGTTCGCGCGGGACACGTAAGTCCGGACCATGACCGCGTCCGCTCCCCTGATCTGCCCGTCCATCCTGGCCAGCGACTTCGCCAAGCTCGGCGCCGAAGTGGCGGCGATCGAGGCGGCCGGGGCCGACTGGGTCCACGTCGACGTGATGGACGGCCACTTCGTGCCCAACATCACCATCGGCCCGGACGTGGTGAAGGCGCTGCGCCCGCACGCCAGGATCCCGTTCGACGTGCACCTGATGATCGCGCCGGTCGACCCGTTCCTGGAGGCGTTCCGCGCCGCCGGGGCCGATTATATGAGCGTGCACCCCGAATCGGGCCCGCACCTGCACCGCACGCTGCGCCGCATCCGCGAGCTGGGCGCCAAGCCCGGCGTGGTGCTGAATCCGGCCACCCCCGTGGAGATCGTCCACGAGGTGATGGAGGAGGTCGACCTGGTGCTGGTGATGTCGGTCAACCCCGGCTTCGGCGGCCAGAGCTTCATCTCGTCCCAGCTGCGCAAGATCGAGCGCATCCGCCGCATGCTGGACCAGGCCGGCTCCAAGGCCGTGCTGCAGGTCGACGGCGGGGTCAACGTTGACACCGCCAAGCGCTGCGTCGAGGCCGGCGCCACCGCGCTCGTGGCCGGCACCGCCGTGTTCAAGGGCGGCCCGGGCGTCTACGCCGACAACATCCGCGCCTTGAAGGGCGCCTGAGTCTGCGGGCGGGGGCATGACGGACCAGCCGCTGCTCGGCCCCGTCCCGATCCGCCTGCCGCATCTGCCGTGGGTCGCCGCGGCCGCCCGCGTGGCCGCCCGACAGGCCGCGGTCGAAAGCTTCGGCGTCCCCGGCTACGGCCTGACCCTGGCCTTCCCCAAGGCGGCGGGCTTCGCCGTCGCGCCGCGCGACTTCCGCCCCGGCGACGCCCAGTCCGCGCGGCTTTTGCTGTCCGGCCGCTATCACTTCGCCGGCGCCCTGCTCGAGGTCGGGCGCGGCGGCGACCCCTGGAACCGCCCCAGCCCCACTCGAGCCTTCGCGGTCGAGCTGCACCGCTTCGCCTGGCTGCCGCACCTGGTCCGGGTCGGCGGGCCCGGCGTGGCCGAGGGCCTGCGCCTGGTCGCGTCCTGGGCCGACACCTTCGGGGCCTGGTCGCCCTTCGCCTGGGGCCGCGAGGTGTTGTCGCGCCGGGTGTTCAACCTGGCCTGCGCCGCCCCATACCTGGCCGCCGCCGGCGAGCCGGCCGACGCCGTGTGGCTGGCCGACCTGCTGGCCCGCCAGGCGCGCCACCTGCTGCGCCTGCCCGACGACCGGGCCTGGGCGGCCGAGCACACCGCCGCGGTCGCCCTGGCCGGCGCGGCGCTGGCCGACCCGGCGGGCCACGGCCTGCTGGCCCGCGCCCTGCCCCGCCTGCGCCGGGGGCTCGGCCGCGCGGTCCTGCCGGACGGCAGCCACGCCTCGCGCAGTCCCGAGGCCGGGCTGGAGCTGCTGTTCGACCTGCTGGCCCTGGACGACGCCCTGCATCGGCTGGGCCGCGCCGCCCCGCCGGAGCTGAACCGCGCCATCGACCGCCTGACCCAGGGCCTGCGGACCTTGCGCCTCGGCGACGGCCGGCTGGCCTGCTTCCAGGGCGGCGAGGCGTCGACCGCCGCCCGGGTCGACGCCGCCCTCGCCCACGACGGCTCCGAAGGGCGGGTCCCGCGCGAGCTGCCCGACGGGCGCTATCACCGGCTCGAAGGCCAGATGCTGCAGGTGATGCTGGACGCCGGCGCGCCGGCGCGGGGCGTCTACGCGGTGTCCGCCTGCGCCCAGCCGCTGGCCGTCGAGGTGGTCTGCGGCCGCGACCGGCTGATCACCAACGCCGGCTGGAGCGAGCGGGTCCACGACCGCCAGGGCTTCCGCCTGACCGCCGCCGGCTCCACCGTCTCGCTGGGCGAGCACTCGGTGCTGACGCCGCTGGACGGCAAGCTGGCCGAGATCCTCGGCGCGCGGCTGGACGGGCCGGCCTTCCGGGTCGAGACGCGCCGCCAGGACGTCGACGGCGCCCTGTGGGTCGAAGCCGCCCACGACGGCTGGGTCGCGCGCTACGGCCTCGCCCATGAGCGGCGGCTGTACGTCGACGCCCGGGCCGACGAACTGCGCGGCGAGGACCGGCTGGAACCGGTCGGCGTGCGGCCCCGGCCGCTGGCCACGCCCTACGCCGTGCGCTTCCATCTACACCCTGAGGTGCAGGTGTCGCTGGCGCGCGATCGGAAAAGCGTTCTTTTGCGCGGACCTTCCGGCCGCGGTTGGTGGTTCCGAACCGACGCCGGGGAGGTCTCCATCGAACCGTCCGCCCACTTCGAGAACGGAACGCCGCGCAAGACCTCGCAGATCGTGCTGAGGGGCGTGGCGCGCACCGACGCACCCACCCGGGTGCGCTGGAAGCTGGCGCCGGCCGGCGCGGCGGAGACGCCTGTATGAACCTGAGCGCCGCCGACCTGCTGGCCCGGCCGGCGCGGGTTCTGGACCTTGATCCTGTCCGCTCGCTGGTCGAGGGGCGGCGGGTGCTGGTCACCGGCGCGGGCGGCACCATCGGCGGCGAGCTGACCCGCCAGGTGGCGGCGCTGAACCCCGAGCGGCTCGTCCTGCTCGACGCCTCGGAATACAACCTCTACGCCGCCGACCAGGAGATGGGCGTCCGCTTCGCCGAGACCGACTGGACGGCGGAGCTCGGCGACGTGCGCGACCGGCGCCGGATGGAGACCCTGTTCGCCCGCGAGCGGCCCGACGTTGTGCTGCACGCCGCCGCCCTGAAGCACGTGCCGCTGATGGAGACCCATCCGTGCGAGGCGGTGCTGACCAATGTCGGCGGGGCGCTCAACGTCATGCGCCTGGCCCGCGAGGGCGCCTCGGCCTTCGTGTTCATCTCTACCGACAAGGCGGTCAACCCGACCAACGTGATGGGCGCGACCAAGCGGATCGCCGAGCGGGTGGTCCAGGCCCTGGCCCCGGACGGTTCGGCCCGGGCCGCCGTGGTCCGGTTCGGCAACGTGCTGGGCTCGGCCGGCTCGGTGATCCCGCTGTTCCAGCGCCAGATCGCGTCCGGCGGCCCGCTCACCGTCACCCACCCCGACATGGTCCGCTGGTTCATGACCGTTGAGGAGAGCGCCGGCCTCGTGCTGCAGGCCGCCGGCCTGCCGGCGGGACCCGGCGACAGCGCCGTCTTCGTGCTCGACATGGGCGAGCCGGTCCGCATCGACGAGCTGGCGCGGCGGCTGATCCGCCAGCACGGCCTGCGCCCGGAGGTCGACGTGGGCGTGGTCTATACGGGCCTGCGCCCGGGCGAGAAGCTGGCCGAGGAAATCTTCTACGCCGCCGAGGACGTCGCCCCGACCAGCCTGGACGGGGTGATGGTCGCCCGCGAAGAGGGCGAGCCGTGGCACCTGCTGGAGGGCCCGCTGCTGGAGCTGCTCGACGCCGCCGCCCAGCGCCGCGAGAAGCACACCCAGGACTGGCTGCAGGCCTTGGAGCCGGCCTTCCGGCCGGGGTGAGTTCGCCTCACGCCGGCGGCGCGCTCCAGGATTTCCGCTCGCGGTCGCCCGCCCCCGTTACTCCGGACACTCAAATCTCACCTCGAGCGCGGCCCCGCCGCCCGGGTTGGCGGCCAGCTTCGCTTCGCCATGGATCTGCTTGGCGAACACCTCGATCAGCCTCAGGCCGAGGCCGCCTGAGGCGGCGCCCTCCGGCGGGCCCACCCCGTCGTCGGCGATCGTGATGCGGGCTTCCGATCCGCGAACCCGCAGGCTCACCTTCAGCCGCCCCGGGCGTCCGCCCGGGAAAGCGTACTTCATGGCGTTGGTGATCGCTTCGCTCGTGATCAGTCCAATGGGAACGACGAGGTCCGGCGGCCAGAACGCGTCGTCGGCGTCGATCTGCAGATCGATCCTTTGCGGCGCGCTCTCCATCGAGGCGATGAGCTTCGGCGCCAGCCGGGCCAGGTAGTCCGCCACCTCGATGTGAGCGGGATCTTCGCCCTGGTAGAGCATGGCGTGCGCTTCGGCGACCCAGGCCAGCCGTTCGATGGCGGTCTTGAGGGCGGCGCGGGTCTCCGGGCTTTCGGTCCGGCCCGCCTGGGCCTGCAGCAGCGACATGACCAGCTGGATCGCGTTCTTGGCGCGGTGGTCGATCTCCTGGGCCAGGGCGCCCTTCTCGGCCAGGTGCCGCTCGTTGTCGGCCAAGGCGTCCCGCAGCACGTGCTCGGCGCTGCGCCTCCGCTCGACTTCGGCCTTAAGGCGCGCCAGCGTGCGTTCCAGCCGCGCTGTGCGCGCCCTCACCCGCGCCTCCAGGGTTTCCGCCAACTCCTCGATCCTGTGGCCCCGCGCGACGCTGGCGGTGACGTCGACCAGGGACGAGACCCGTCGCACGACGCGGCCGTCCTCGACGACCGGCGCGACAGTCTGCGAAACCCACACCGGGCGGCCGCCCTTCGCGTAGAGCTCGAGCTCCACGGTCACGTTCCCGTCTGCGACGGCCGCATCCAGCCGGCGTGCGACCTCAGGGTCGGTCCCCGGCCCGTGCAGCAGTCGCCAGCTGCGCCCGACGATCTCTGCGCGGTCGTAGCCGAACACGGTGGTGAAGGCGGTGTTGGCGTAGATCACGACGTCGCCGTCCGGGGCGGGCTCCAGCACCAGCAGGGGCGCCGGCGTCGTCTCGGCCGCCTCGACGAACGCGCCGCCACGTCGCTCCGCCGCCTCCAGCTTCCGCTTCTCGTCGTCCTGGCCGGAAGGCATGGCTCGACTGCCGCCTACGTGAATAGCGAAGAGCGCGATGCGCGCCCGCTCATCGGCGAACCCCCCGCTGAACCGGACGTTCCCTCTTCGGGAGCGGCGGGGCGATGGCGGGGCGGCGAACTGGAAAGAGCGCGATGGCGTCAAAATCCCAAGGGATTCCCGATCTCGAACAGCGCCTGCTCGCTGAAGAGCGGTTGCTGAGCACGCTCGTCGCGGTCCTGTCCGCCCGAGATCCGAGCATCCTCGACGAGTTGGAGGAGGTGTTCTCCAATCCGGAGTTCGCTTCGGACCCGGCCGGCCGCGCCGCGACCCAGGTCTGGAGGCGGGTGGCCGACGATCTCGCCCGCACGCGCTCCATGGTCTCCAGCGGCGGCGGCCTCTGGCCGGCTGCCCGCTGAGGGCTGCGGAACCGACCACGCAGAAGACGCGAGTGTGCGACATGCCGAAAACAACGAGCGGCCGGAACAAGAACGAGCTTGAGAATGAGCGCGAAGCCGAGGCCCGCGCCCGCGCCCGTCATGGCGAGACGGATCGCCGGGACGCCCGCAACGTGGCCGAACGCGCGGAGCGAACGGGGCCGGCGCCCCCGGACGACAACGACAGGCCTGACTGAGCCCCGACGGGGTCGGCTCAGGACCTCGCGATCAACGAGGAGAGCCCCACCATCTCGGAGTCGGTGAGGACGATGTTGATCGTGCACGTCTGCTCGTCGCCTTCGCCGGAATACATGTAGATCCGGCTCTCGACATACCGGAGCAAGGGATCCTTGCCGCCGAGCATGACGTGGTCGCCGCTCGCCGGCAGCAGCGTCGGGTGGATGTCCGGCGCGAACGTGAAGGGGACCTGGAGGATCTGCGGGAGGGTGTCGCCTTTAGGACGATACTGGAACTGGATCGCGTAGCGCATTGGAACGCCTTTCCCTCGGCTCCCGCTCCAGACAGATGGAGGCGCATGCGGGCAAACCAAGCGACAGCACGGCCGCCCTCTAGGGCCTGAACCGGCCACCCGCCGACACGTTCCACTCCGTGAACCCGAACGTCGGAGGGCCGTGGATGAACAGGCCAGGCGATGTCGCCCCGCCATCCTTGCGGCCGGACGAGGCCGCGCAGGCGTGGCCCCGAACGCTCGCCGTCTATCGGACCCCCAGCACCCGGCGCGGCCTGTGGGAACTGGTCGTCACCGCGGGGCCGCTGGCCCTGCTCTGGGGGTTGGCGTGGACAACGCTCGAACGCGGCTGGTGGTGGGGGCTGCTGCTGGCGGTCCCGGCCGCGGGTTTTCTGGTCCGCCTGTTCATGATCCAGCACGACTGCGGTCACGGCGCCTTCTTTCCCCGGCGGGCGGCCAACGACTGGGTCGGCCGCGCCATCGGCGTCCTCACCCTGACCCCTTACGACTGCTGGCGGCGGCAGCACGCCTCGCACCACGCCGGCTCGGGCAATCTCGACCGCGACGCGTTCGGCGGGATCGAGACCCTGGCGGTGGCGGACTACCTGGCCATGTCATGGCCGCGGCGGCTGCGTTACCGGCTGTTCCGCCACCCGCTGGTGCAGTTCGGCCTGGGCCCGGCCTACCTGTTCCTGCTGCAGCAACGCGTGCCGTTCGGGTTCATGCGCAAGGGCTGGCGGTCCTGGATCAGCGCCATGGGCACCAACCTGGCCTTCGCCGCCTTCGCGGCCGCCGGCGCGGCCCTGTTCGGGACGGCCGCGTTCCTGGGGGTCTACCTGCTCACCCTGATGCTGGCCGCCACCGCCGGGGTCTGGCTGTTTTACGTGCAGCACCAGTTCGAGCGGACCTTCTGGGCTCGGGACGGCGAGTGGGTGCTGCAAGAGGCGGCGCTGAAGGGCAGCTCCTACTACGAGCTGCCGACCCCGCTGCGCTGGCTGACCGCCAACATCGGGGTGCACCACGTCCACCACCTGAACAGCCGCATTCCGTTCTATCGCCTCTACGACGTGCTGAAGGACCACCCGGAACTGACGCGGCAGGGTCGGCTGACCCTGCGCGAAAGCCTGGGATGCGTGCGGTTGGCGCTGTGGGACGAGGCGAGCGGACGGCTGGTGTCGTTCCGGGACCTGCGCCGGGCCTGAGCCCGTCGGCGTCAGAACTCGTAGGGGCGGTTCTGGTGGAAATCGATCACCCGGCAGCGGGCCCGCCAGCCTCCCTCGGAGGCGGCGACCTCGGTGACCAGCATCGAATAGAGCCCGTCCGAGCGCTCGATGTTCAGGCCGTCGCCGACGACCAGTCGCTCGGCCTGAACAGCGCTGATCGACACCTCGCGCCCCTCGGCGAGGTGCGCGTAGGAAATGCGGTAGTCGTGATGGCCGAACGGCGGCGGCGGGCGGCGGACCGGGTCCATGTCAGCCGAAGTCCGGCGCGTCGTCCGCGTCTTCCGCGAAGCGCTCGCTCATCTCGCGGGACAGGCCATCGGCGGAAATCTCCGCGCAGCCGGGCTCGGCCAGCGCCCGGCTGACCGCCTGGTGGACCAGGTAGTAGGCTTCGTTGACGTCGTTGGTGAGCGCCGCGGCGTCGCCCCTCAGGGCTTCGCCGGCGTTGACGGCGTCCACCGCCCGCGTCGTTCGGCAGGTCGCTTCATTCTGTTCCGACATACCGCACCTCCGAGGTTCTGAATGTTTTGCACGCCGCCATCGGATTGAACGCGTGAACACCCGATTTCGTCAGGTCGTCGAAAGAATATTTCGAGAAAGATACGAGGGAATTTCGCACGAAATTCCACGTCTGAACCCGGAAAATTTGGACGCGCCGGAAATTATTCTGTCGTGACGCTGGACTCAGCGGGTCGCCGCGCCCATTTTGCCGGACGTCGAGCTATCTGTCGCTGTCAGCGCCTTCTTCCGTTCGCGACGCGCTCGGTTTCCAAGACGCCTCTTCAGACTTGACCCCGACCGCCGCGCTCTTGCGGCGGCCGCACTCACGCACGGAGGCCATCATGGCGACCGGTACTGTTAAATGGTTCAATTCCACCAAGGGCTACGGCTTCATCCAGCCTGACGACGGCGGCAAGGACGTCTTCGTCCACATCAGCGCCGTCGAGCGCTCGACGCTGGGCCGCATCGACGAAGGCCAGAAGCTCGCCTACGAGCTCGAGATCGACCGTCGCAGCGGCAAGGAATCCGCGGTCAACCTGCAAGCGGCCTGATGGCCAAAGAAGAGTTCATCGAGTTCGAGGGCGAAGTCATCGAGCTTCTGCCCGAGGGACGCTTCCGCGTTAAACTCGACAACGAACACGTGATCCTGGCCTACACGGCCGGGCGCATGAAGCGGAACAGGATCCGGTCGCTCGTGGGCGACCGGGTCACCGTCGAGATGACTCCTTACGATCTCGACAAGGGCCGCATCACCTTCCGGCACAAGACCGAGGGAGGGTTCCGCCCAGGCGGGGCGCGTCCTCAGTATCGCCGGCGCTAAGGAGACCCGCCATGAGCGTGTCCGACCGTCTGCCGACCATGACCGACGCGGACCTGCAGACCCTGAAGGCGAACGCCGAGCGGCTGCAGACCAGCGGGGTTCCCGCGCAACAACGGGCCGCCGTCGAGCTCCTGCCGCTGATCGAGGCCGAGCTCGCCGGTCGTCCGGCCAAGGCCGCGAGGACCGTACGGGCGGTGAAGCCGGTGAGCGCCGTAAAAGCGGCGAAGCCGGCCAAGAAGACCAAGGCCGCGGCGCAAGCCGCGGAATAAGTCAGTCGCCGCGCACGGCCAAAAGACGCCTCCCGGGTCCACACCCGGGAGGCGTCCTGCGTTTTGCGCGCAACCTCCGCCCCTCCCAGCCGTTCGCTTGGCTATGCCGAGAGTCCTGACGACGTGTCCGCGAACGGACGAGGCGGTCTCCACCTGCCTGCGCATGCAGGAGGCGGAACTCGCCGTGATGACCGAGACCCGGATGTTCCGGTGCGCCGGCTGCGGCCATGTCCACGAGTGGTTCCGGTCCGAGGCCTGGGTCGAGCGCGACCCGGCCGAACTCGCGCGCCTGACCTGAGCCGCCCATGCCGGTTTACCTTGAGCGTCCGGCGCTCAGAGCCTCGCCCGACGAGGTGGAGGTGCTGCGCGCCACGACCGCCTATGGCGCCGTCGTCTACATAAATTCCACCCCGGAGCTGCTGGCCCTGTTCGGTCGAGACCGCGCCGGCCTGTTTGAAGCCGAAGACCGTGGCGGCGCCGGCTGGGACGTGCGCTACCGCGTGGACGTGGCGGCTAACGACAACCTTGGCTAGCGGCGAGCTCAGGCCAGCGTGTTCTTGTAGATCGTCCCGGCCTTCATGATGACGCGGAAGCTGCGCTCGGGATCGGCGACCAGCTCCAGGTTCTGAAGCGGGTTGCCTTCGACCAGCAGCAGGTCGGCGTGCGCGCCCGGCTCCACCACGCCCAGCCTTCCGGGATAGGGGTTCGAAAAGCCGGACATGGCCAGCAGCTCGGCGTTCGCGGCGGTGGCCATCCGCAGCGCCTCGGCCGGGCTGTACCACCGGGTCATCAGCGCCAGATACGCGCCCTGGCGGGCGGCGGCGACCGGATTGAACAGGATGTCCGAGCCCCAGGCGGTCTTGGCCCCCAGCTTCCGGGCCAGCCGGTAGGCCCGGTCGGTGCCGGCGAACACCTCTCGGGCCTTCACCTGCGAGACCGGGCTCATGGCCGCGAAGGTCTCGGGATTGTAGCTCAGCGGCTGCAGGCTCCACCAAAGCCCCTTGTCGACCAGCAGCTTGGCGGTGGCCTCGTCGATCAGCTGGCCGTGGTCGATGCATTTCACCCCCGCCGCGATCGCCTGGCGGATGGCCGGCGGGGTGTAGGCGTGGATGGCGACGTAGGTGCCCCAGTTCTCGGCCGCCTCGACCCCGGCGCGGATCTCGGGCTCGGTGAACTGGACCGACTCGATCGGATTGTACTGCGAGCTGACCCCGCCGCCGCCCATCAGCTTGATCTGGCTGGCGCCCTGACGGAGCTGCTCGCGGGCCCGCAGCCGCACCTCGTCGGGGCTGTCGGCGATGGCCGAAATGCCCTCCTGCTCGGACCAGCTCAGCGGCCCCCCGGGGCTGCGCGGCAGTTCGAACGGAAAGCGGAAGTCGCCGTGCCCGGAGGTCTGCGAGATCATCGCCCCTGAGGGATAGATCCTCGGCCCGACCGCGGCGCCCTCGTCGATGGCGCGCTTCAGCCCGAACACCGGCCCGCCCATGTCGCGGATGGTGGTGAAGCCGCGCAGCAGCGTGGCCTGCGCCTGCCGCGCGGCCAGCAGGTTCAGATAGCCGATGTCGCCGGTCAGCAGCACGGGCTGCGGCGTGCCGGCCATGAAGGCGTGCCAATGGGCGTCGATCAGGCCGGGCATCAGCACCCGCCCGCCGCCGGCGATCTCGGTCGCGTCGCCGATAGGCGGCAGGCCGGCTCCCATCTTCTCGATCACCCCGCCGCGCACCAGCACGTCGCTCGGGCCTGACAGGGCGTCGCCGCGCCCGTCGAACACGCGGACATTGCGGAAGACGGTCGCGCCGGCGGACGGCGGCGGCGCGGGCGGGGCGTCCACCCGCAGGTCGTCCTCAGCCAGGGCCGCCCGGGCCAAGCCGAACAGCCCCGCCGCCGCCAGTCCTCCGAACAGCCCGCGTCGCGTTGTGTCGACCATCGCCTGGGTCCTCGAGCGTGCGCTCACGCTCGCCGACCCAACGCTTCCCCGCTCCGCTCGTTCGCCCCTAGGGCCGACCCGAGCGGCGACTCAGTGAAATCCCCTCTCCCGGTCGGGAGAGGGAGGGGCCCGCGCCGCAAAGCGGCGTGGGAGGGTGAGGGTCACGGGAGGGGGCAGGACTAGGCGCGCCAGGAGCCGCCGCCGTCCGTAACCCCTCATCCTCCCGCGGGGACCTCCGCGCGAACGCGCTCCGGTGCGCGGGGCCCGTCCTTCTCCCTCTGGGAGAAGGGATCCGACGGATCACTGGAGCGCCTTAAGTCCATGGTGGAATTGGAGCGCTCGGGACTGGGCTGCTCAAGGCGCGGGTGGGCGCTTGGGTCTTGTTCGATGTACAAACAATGCTCGCGCACCTTTGCCCCCCTAAGTTCGGACACCTCATGTCGAGTTCTGGCGCGAGGGCCTCAAGGATCTCGTTGGTGCCTATGTGAACCAAGGCTCCTTTGAGGACGCCGCGAAGTACATGGCCTCGATGAGCGCGTCGTACCCGGAGATGGACGCCGAATGGCTCCTCCTGTTTGACAGGGGGCTCAGCCTGGCGCGCGATCGCGATCCCTACGTGATCGAATGTGTGAACTGGAGCGGCTATAAAGCGGACAGCTTCGACGACGCGGCGTGCATCATACAGGAGCTCGCCGATCACTACGCCGCGGCGGTCCAGCGTACCGCGAACTAGTCCGCCCCGGCTGCGGCATCTAGGGCGCCGGCCGCCGGTCTCTCGCCGCCCCGCCTTCCCGTCCCGCCGTTCCGGTGGTAGGTGCGCGCGCGTCTTTCCTCCCCGCACGAAGGCCCCTCCCCCATGCCCGCCGCGCCCGACTTCCCGCCCGCTCCCGATCGCGTCCAGCCGACCCGGGCGCTGATCTCGATCTCCGACAAGACCGGGCTGGAGGAAGGCGCGCGCGCCCTGCACGAACTGGGCGTGGAGCTGGTCTCGACCGGCGGCACCCGCGCGGCGATCGAGAAGGCCGGCCTGCCGGTGAAGGATGTCGCCGACCTGACCGGCTTCCCGGAGATGATGGACGGCCGGGTGAAGACCCTGCACCCGAAGGTGCACGGCGCCCTGCTGGGCGTCCGCGACGCCGAAAGCCACGCCAAGGCCATGGCCGAGCACGGCATCGTCAACATTGATGTGGTGTGGATCGACCTTTACCCGTTCGAGGCGACCGTCGCCTCCGGGGCCGGCTTCGACGCCTGCATCGAGAACATCGACATCGGCGGCCCGGCGATGATCCGCTCCTCGGCCAAGAACCACGGCTATGTCGCGGTCGCCACCGACAAGGCCGCGATCGACGAGGTGATCGCCGCGTTGAAGGCCGACGGCGCCACCACGCTGGAGCTGCGCAAGCGCCTGGCCGCCCGCGCCTTCGCCCGCACCGCCGCCTACGACGCGGCCGTCTCGGGCTGGTTCGCCGGGCAGGTCGGCGACGCCTATCCGGCCCGCAAGACCATCGCCGGCTCGCTGCTGCAGACCATGCGCTACGGCGAGAACCCGCATCAGTCGGCGGCCTTCTACAAGACCTCGGAAGTGCGCCCGGGCGTGACCACGGCCCGCCAGCTGCAGGGCAAGGAGCTCAGCTACAACAACGTCGCCGACACCGACGCCGCCTTCGAGCTGGTGGCCGAGTTCGACCCGTCGGTCGCCGCCGCGTGCGTCATCGTCAAGCACGCCAACCCGTGCGGCGTGGCCATCGGCGCCGATCTGGCGACCGCCTACCAGCGCGCGCTGGAGTGCGATCCGGTCTCGGCCTTCGGCGGCATCGTCGCCGTGAACCGCAAGCTCGACCGCGCGGCCGCGGAGAAGATCGTGGAGATCTTCACCGAGGTGGTGATCGCCCCCGAGGTGGACGAGGACGCCGCGGCCGTGTTCGCGGCCAAGAAGAACCTCCGCCTGCTAGTCACCGACGGTCTGCCCGACCCGCTGGCCGGCGGCGAGGTGTTCCGTTCGGTGGCCGGCGGTCTGCTGGTCCAGTCGCGCGACATCGCCCGCATCAAGGCGGCCGACCTGAAGATCGTCACCAAGCGCCAGCCGACCGACGAGGAAGTGCGCGACATGCTGTTCGCCTTCACCGTCGCCAAGCACGTGAAGTCGAACGCCATCGTCTACGCCAAGGAAGGCCGTACCGCCGGCATCGGCGCCGGCCAGATGAACCGCCGCGACAGCGCCCGCATCGCCGCCCTGCGCGCCAAGGAGGCGGCCGAGGCCCTGGGCCTGACGGACTCGCTGGCCAAGGATTCGGCCTGCGCCTCGGAAGCCTTCTTCCCGTTCCCGGACGGCCTGCTGGAGGCGGCCGCCGCGGGCGCAACGGCGGTGATCCAGCCCGGGGGCTCGATCAAGGACGCCGACGTCATCGCCGCCGCCGATCAGGCCGGCCTGACCATGGCCTTCACCGGCGTGCGGGTGTTCCGGCACTAAGAGGGTCCTTCTCCCCTTGCGGGAGAAGGTGGCCGGCGAAGCCGGTCGGATGCGGGGTGTCAGCGCCGGGGCTTCCGAGCCTTGGCGCGGATCTTTTTTCCCCTGACGTCCGGCCGGCGCGCCGACACTCCTCATCCGGCGCGCGCTGCGCGCCACCTTCTCCCGCAAGGGGAGAAGGAAGGCTTGACCCCGTCGCCGACCCGCGTTCGTCTGGGGTCCTGAGCTTTCAAAGGGCGGTCATGTCCTCCCGTCGAGACTTTCTTCTGGCTGGCGGCGCCGCAGCCGCCTCAGGTGGTTCGGCGCGCGCCCAGACCCCGCGCGAGCGCCACAAGCTGGACACCTGCGCCGAGCGGTGGGCCAGGCTCGAGCCCTTCACCCAGGTTTACGGACCGGACGACGACACCCCCCGCCCGGCGGTGCTGCTGTTCCACGGCTGCGGCGGGGTGCGGGTGCACCTCTCCGAATACGCCGAAGCGGCGGCGGCGATCGGGGTGCGCGCCTTCGTGGTGGATTCCTACTCGGCCCGCGGGTGGAGCCCGGAGTTCGGGCGCGCCTTCGTCTGCACCGGGGCGGTGTTCCGCGGCGATCAGCGGGCCGGCGACGTGCTGGCCGCGATCAAGGGCGTGTCGCAGCGCCCCGACGTCGACCCGACCCGGCTGGCGGTGGCCGGCTGGAGCCACGGCGGCTGGGGGATCATGGAGCTGATGTCCTCGCCGCTGGAGCACGCCGGCGAGATCGGCCTTGCCGACCCGCAGGACCCGGACCTGTCGGGGGTGAAGGGCGCCTTCCTGGCCTACCCTTACGTCGGTTTCGTCGCCACCGGCCGCAGTCGGCCATGGCGGCGCCGGCCGCAGACCCTGGGCGTCATCGCCAAACGGGACCACCTGACGACCGTGCGCAACGCGCGCCGAGTCTACGACGTGGTCGGCGGATCGGGCGTGCCCGTCGAGGTCTGGGAGGCGGAGGGCACCCACTCATTCGACGAACGCACCGGCTTCGGGCCGATGAAGTATGACCCTGAGGTCACGGCCGAGTCCGTGCGCCGGTTCACCGCCTTCCTCCGCACCGGGCTGGACGTAACGGCGACCACGACCGCGTGAGGAACCAACTCCCGGCTTGACCGCGTTTGCGCACCTGCGTTCGTTAAGCGGGACGGAGATCGTTGATGGACTCGCTCGAAGACCGCTGGATGAAGCTCCAGCCGCACGTCCAGGTTTTCGGGCCCGAGGACGACGCGCCCCGCCCGGCGGTCCTGCTGTTCCACGGCTGCGGCGGCGTGCGCTCGCACATCACCGGCTATGCGGAGGCGGCGGCGCAAGCCGGCCTGCGGGCCTTCGTGATCGACTCCTACGGCCCGCGCGGCTGGGCCCGGCCGTTCGCCCTGGCCACCGTCTGCACCGGGGTGATCTTCCGCGGCCGCGAGCGGGCCGGCGACGTGCTGGCCGCCCTGTGGGGCGTGGCCCGGCGGCGCGACGTCGACCACACCAGCCTGGCCGCGGCCGGCTGGAGCCACGGCGGCTGGGGCATCATGGAGCTGATGTCCTCGCCGCTCTCGAGGGCCGGGGAGTTCGGCCTGGCCGATCCTCAGGGCACGGACCTTTCAGGCCTGAAGGCGACCGTGCTGGTCTACCCGTATGTCGGGATCGGCGCGACGGCGCGGATGAAGCCCTGGAAGCGGTGCCCGAAGACGCTGGCGGTGATCGCCGAGCAGGACCACCTGACCACGGTCGAGAACGCCCACAAGGTCTACGACGCGGTGAAGGCCTGCGGGGTGGAGGTGCAGACCTGGCAGGCGGCCGGCACCCACGCCTTCGACGAGCCCGGCGGAAACGGGCCGATGAAGTACGACGAGACGCTGACCAAGGAGGCCTATGGCCGCTTCGTCCGTTTCCTGCAGGCCGCCCTCCTCCCGCAGCCCGAGGCCAAGCCGGCCCCGAAGCGCCGCGCCCGCGCCGCCAGCCCCGCCCAGTCCGCCCAGGCCGGGTGAGGCTGGAAATACCCGAACCGGGGCATTTCGCTCGCCGGATCGGGGCGCAGGCTTGACCGCTCGCGCCGACCCGCGTTCGTTGACGCGGGGGTTGGAGTTTCATGGACACGCTTAGGGGCCGCTGGGCGAAGCTATATCCGCACGTGCTGCAGTTCGGTCCGCAGGACGAGCTGCCGCGTCCGGCCGTCCTGATGTTCCCCGGCTGCGGCGGAGTGCGCAAGCACCACATGGAATACGTGAAGGCGGCGGTGCGGGCCGGCTGGCGGGCCTATCTGGTCTCCAGCTACGGCCATCGCGGCTGGTCCAAGCGCTTCGCCGCCACCTTCGTCTGCACCGGGGCGCTGCTGCGCGGGGCCAGGCGCGCCGGCGACGTGCTGGCCGCGGTCTGGGGGATTTCGCAGCTGCCGGGCGTCGATCCCGAGCGGGTCGCCCTGGCCGGCTGGAGCCACGGCGGCTGGTCGATCATGGACCTGATGACCATGCCGCTGCTCCGCCGTGGCGAGGCGGGCCTGGCGGACCCTGATCCGCGCTGGCTCTCCGGGGTCGAGCGGCTGTTCCTGGGCTATCCGTATGTAGGCGTTCTGGCCCGCAGCTCGCGCCGGCCCTGGCTTCGCGCGCCGCGCACCTTCGGGGTCGTGCCGCGGCGCGACCACATGGCCACGGTGCGCACCCACATGAAGGTCTACGCCGCCCCGCTGGCGGCCGGGGTGGACCTGGAGCTGTGGTCGCCGGACGGAACCCACGCCTTCGACGAGCCGGGCATCCGCGTGCCCCTGCCCATCACCTTCGACGCGGACCTGCTGGGCGAGGCGGTGCAGCGGTTCGAGAAATTCCTGAGGGGCTGACGCGAAATCCTCGTCCTTCGACAGGCTCAGGATGAGGGTTTCTACTGCGGCCTAAGCAGCCTCATCCTGAGCCTGTCGAAGGACGAGGGCGTGTGCCGCGATCAGTGGTGGTGCCCGCCGCCGCCGGTCGCGCCCGGATCGTTCATCACGTGGAAGGCGGTGGTGACCGCGCCGGCCTTTTCGAACCGCAGGGTCATCTGCACCATGTCGCCGGTCTTCACCGGCTGCTTCAGGCCGAACACCATCAGGTGCTTGCCCCGCGGAGCCAGGACCAGCTGGCCGCCGGCCGGGACCTCGAAGCCGTCGACCTTCTTCATCTTCATCACGCCGCCCACGTCGGACATCTCGTGCAGCTCGACCCGCGCGGCGCAGGCGCACGAGGCGCCGACCAGCCGGTCCTTGGCGGCGCCCCGGTTGGTCACCGTCAGATAGGCGCCGGTGTTGGGGTTGTTGCCCAGCGAGGCGCGCATGTGGGTGTCCTTGACCACCAGCGACCCCGCCGACGCCTGGCGGGCGGCGGCGGGAACGGCGGCCAGGGCCAGAACGGCGGCGGCGACGGCGAAGACGCGGGCGGACATCGAAACGGCTCCTGAACTCGGCCTCTAGTTAGGCACGGCCGGGCCAGAACCCAACCAGGCGCTTGACCTCCGCCACGACCGGCTCGGCGATCTCGCTGGCGCGGCCGGCGCCGTCGGCCAGCACCTTGTCGATCTCGGCCTTGTCGCCCAGGAAGCGGCGCATGGCGTCGCTGACGGGGGCCAGGCTCTCGACCGCCAGGTCGGCCAGGGCCGGCTTGAAGGCGCCGAAGCCCTGGCCGCCGAACTGCTTCAGCACCTCGGCCGAGGAGATCCCGGCCAGCGCCCCGTAGATGCCGACCAGGTTCTTGGCCTCCGGACGGCCGTCCAGGTCGGCCGCGTCTTCCGGCAGCGGGTTCGGGTCGGTGGTCGCCTTCTTGATCTTCTTGGCGATGGTGTCGGCGTCGTCGGTCAGGTTGATGCGCGACAGGTCCGACGGGTCGGACTTCGACATCTTCGCCGAGCCGTCGCGCAGGCTCATGATCCGCGCGCCCGGGCCCTGGATCATCGGGTCCGGCTGCGGGAAGAAGCCCGGCGCGTTGAAGTCGTTGTTGAACTTGGCGGCGATGTCGCGGGTCAGTTCCAGGTGCTGCTTCTGGTCCTCCCCCACCGGCACGCGGGTGGCCTTGTAGGCCAGGATGTCGGCGGCCTGGAGCACCGGGTAGGTGTAGAGGCCGATCGACGACCGTTCCTTGTGCTTGCCCGACTTCTCCTTGAACTGGGTCATGCGGTCGAGCCAGCCGAGGCGGGCGACGCAGTTGAACACCCAGGCCAGCTCGGCGTGCGCGCGCACGGCCGACTGGGGGAAGATGGCGGCCTTCTTCGGATCCAGGCCGGCGGCCAGGTAGGCGGCGGCGATCTCGCGGGTCTGGTCGGCCAGCAGGGCCGGGTCCTGCCACACCGTGATGGCGTGCATATCGGCCACGAACAGGAAGGTCGGGAACTGGTCCTGCAGGGCGACGAACTTCTTCAGCGCGCCCAGGTAGTTGCCGAGGTGCAGCGCGCCGGACGGCTGCACGCCGGACAGCACGCGCTCAGGACCCGCGTAGGCGGGGGTCGGTTGGTCGGTCATGGGAGATCTTTCTGGCGGGAGACGGAGGTTGAGATCAGGCGCAGGCGAGGGCGCGCTCAGCAAAAGTGGGGACCGGTTTTGCGCTCGGAGCGCGCCCCATCTTGGATGGCGCGCCTTCCGGGCGGCTGACCGGAGGCCACTCAGCCTGAAGGCGCGCCGCGGCGCCATCGCCGCCCGTGCGTCTCGTCCGTCATGCGTCCCGTCAGCATCATCGCCGCGCAGTTACGCCCAAGGGCCGGCTCAGAGCAAGTCGGCGCCCGCGGGGGCCTTGGTCTTCGGATCGCGCTTGAGGGCGCGCTTCAGGTCGGCCGGGCGGATGGCGCCGGTCAGCGGCAGCAGCAGGGCGTAGAGCGCCACGCCGGCCAGGGCCACGGCCGCGACCGCGTACTCCTTCGGGCCCAGGACGTGGTGGCCGAAGAGGTCCAGGCTCATGCCGGCGAACGGGGCCTCGACCATCGGGCGGAAGGTCTGGGCGGCGAACAGCAGGGCGCCCATGATGCCGGCCGACAGGGCGATGCGGGCCCAGCGCGACACCGCCTGCTTGGTGGGCGTGTAGTCGCCGCGCTTGCGCAGGGTCATCCACATCATGGTCACGTTGAGCCAGGAGGCGGCGGACGTGGCCGCGGCGATGCCGGAGAAGCCGATCACCTGGAACAGGCCCACGCCCAGCACGATGTTGGCCACCACCGAGATCAGGGCGAAGCGCATGGGCGCCTTGGTGTCCAGCCGGGCGAAGAAGGCCGGGGTAAGGATCCGCACCAGCACGAAGGCGGGCGTGCCCCAGCCGTAGTGCAGCAAGGCGAGCGCCGTCTGCTGGGCGTCGTAGGCGTGGAAGGCGCCGCGCGTGAACAGGCCGTCGATCAGGAAGACCGGCATGGCGAACAGGGCCGCGGCGGCCGGCAGGGTCAGGGCCAGGGTGAAGGTCAGGGCCTCGTCCATGGCGTCGCGCGCGCCGTCGTGGTCCCTGGCCTGCACCGCCATCGCCAGACGCGGCAGCAGGGCCACGCCGACGGCGACGCCGACCAGGCCCAGCGGCAGCTGGTAGAGGCGGTCGGCGACGTTCAGCCAGGCGCGCGCGCCGGCCTCGCCCATGGACGCCAACGCCTGGGAGACGAAGATGTTGATCTGGGTGGCGCTGGCGGCGATGGCGCCGGGAATGGCCAGGCCGATCAGGGCCTTGATCTCGGGGGTCAGGCGCGGCAGGCGCACGCGGATCTTCGCGCCGGTGCGGCGCGCGCCGACGAACAGCATGGTCGCCTGGATCACGCCGGCGACCAGCACGCCGACCGAGGCGGCCTTGGCGGCGCCCTCCGGCGAGTGCTGCGGCAGCACGGCGATCAGCATGACGATGTTGAGCACGGCGGCCACGCCCGCCGACAGGGCGAAGCGGTGACGCGCGTTCAGCACCCCTGACAGCAGGGCCACGATCGCCATGCACGGCAGGTAGGGCATGGTGATGGTGGTGAGCAGGATGGCCAGCTTGAACTTGGCCGGATCGCTGGCGTAGCCGGGGTTGATGACGTGCATCAGCCACGGCATGGCCAGCTGGGCGGCTACTGTCAGGATAATGGTCGCCGCCGCGATGGTGGCGAGCGCGTCGCTGGCCAGGGCGTCGGCCTTGTCCGCGCCTTCGCCCTCCAGCTTGCGCGCATAGGCCGGCACGAAGGCGGCCGCGAAGGCGCCCTCGGCAAAGATGCGGCGGAACAGGTTGGGGAAGCTCAACGCCGTGTAGAAGGCGTCGGCCGCGATGGTCGCGCTGGCCCCGAGCGCGCTGGTCAGCACGATGTCGCGGGCGAAGCCCATCAACCGGCTGACGAGCGTCCAGGCGGAGAAAACCAGAGAAGCGCCGATCAGGCTCTTCTTCTTGCGGGGCGGGGCGTCGGCGACGGTCACGGTGCTCACGCGCCAGTGGTAGGCGGCGGGCGGAAAACCGGCAAGCGGGATGACGCCGCAGGGCGAGTACTCCTCCCCTGTGGAGCGCAGCGAAACGGGGGAGGGGGACCACGCGAAGCGTGGTCGAGGGGGGCGAGCGGCTGTGAAACGGGCTCGATCCTAGCGCGGTGCGCGGGTTCGCCCCCTCCACCGCCTTCGGCGGTCCCCCTCCCCCGCTTCGTAGGGGAGGAGATCAGGCCGCCGCCATCTCCGCCGCGATCGCCAGGGCCGCGGCCCGGGGATCGGCGGCGGCGGTGATCGGGCGGCCGACCACCAGGTGGGTGGCGCCGGCCTGCAGCGCCTGCTTCGGTGTGGCGATGCGGGCCTGGTCGTCGGTCGCGCTACCTGCCGGGCGCACGCCAGGCGTGACGACGATGAAATCCGGCCGGCCGGCCGCGCCGGCGATCTCGCTGATGCGCGCGGCCTCCTGCGGCGAGCAGATCACCCCGTCGCAGCCCGCGTCGATGGCCTGGCGCAGGCGCCGTTCGACCAATTCGGCGGCGGTGTAGGCGAAGCCCATCTCGGCCAGGTCGGCGTCGGTCAGGCTGGTCAGCACGGTGACGGCCAGCACCTTCAGGCCGCTGTCGCCCGCGCCCTTCACGGCCGCGCGCATGACCTGCGGCTCGCCGTGCACGGTCAGGAAGTCGCCGCCGGCGCGGGCCAGGGCGGTCGCGGCCTTCTCCACCGTCGCGCCGATGTCGTGCAGCTTCCAGTCCAGGAAAACCTGCTTGCCCTGCGCCTTCAGCTCGCGGGCCAGGGTCATGCCGTCGCCGGCGAACAGCTGCAGGCCGACCTTGTAGAAGCTGACCGCGTCGCCGATGCGCTCCACCAGGGCGCGGGCCTCGGCCACGGTCGGCACGTCCAGGGCCACGATCAGGCGGGGGTCGGCGGTCATTTTCAGCGTCCTTCAGGTTGCGGCGACGCTGGGCGCGGCTAAAGCTCGCCCGAGGCGCAGGGGGTGCGTCGATTCGAAATCAGGCTGAGGGGTCCCAATGAGCCTCGCCGCACTCGCGGTCAACTTCTTCGTGGCCCTGTTCGCCCTGATCGATCCGGTCGGGAACGTGCCGATCTACGCGGCCGCCACCAGCGGCGCGAGCTCGGCCCAGCGCCGGCGCCTGGCGCTGTATCTGTCGCTGTTCATCATCGCCTTCCTGACCTTCTTCTTCTTCACCGGCCTGGCGCTGCTGCAGTTCTTCGGCATCTCCATCGCCGCCTTCCGCATCGCCGGCGGCATCCTGTTGTTCCTGCTCGGCCTGGAGATGGCGCGCGAGGACTTCATCGCCGTCTTCGCCGACTCCGAGACGGGCGATCCCGCCCACGAGGTCAGCGAATACGCCCGCAAGCGCTTCGAGCGCCTGATCGTGCCGTTCGGCATGCCGCTCTTGATCGGCCCGGGCGTGATCTCGGCGGTGATCATCCAGGCCAGCGAGGTGAAGAAATTCGGCCTGAACGGCGTGCTCGCGGGCCTCGGCGTGATCCTGGCCGTGGGCGTGGCCACCTTCGCCAGCTTCGCCCTGACCGGCCCGATCAGCCGCGTCCTGGGCAAGATCGGCATGGCCATCGTCGTGCGGGTGCTGGGCCTGATCCTCTGCGCGCTGGCCGTGCAGTTCATCATCGCCGGCCTCGGCGAAGCCACGCACGGCTTCATCACCAAGAGCGTGGCGACGCCTTACGCGCATTGATCAATGTTGAGCGCTAATCCTTCTCCCTAGAGGGAGAAGGATGGGCCGCCCTCGTCCTTCGACAAGCTCAGGATGAGGGCTACTTGGGCCGCAGTAGAAATCCTCATCCTGAGCCTGTCGAAGGACGAGGGTTTCGGGCCCGCGTCAGATCCGCGAAATGACCCGGTGCATCCGCGCGCCGGGGCGCGGGGCGAGGGGCGGACGGTTGAGCGTCCGGCCGGCCGGTTCGGCCCACAGGTCGTAGGCCTCGGTCCTGGTGACCTTCACCTTGGCGAACTCGCCGATCTTCAGCAGGCCGCCGCCCTTCACGAACACGTTGCCGTCGATCTCGGGCGCGTCGCCCCGGGAGCGGGTCACGGCCACGCCGTCGCGGCGGACCTCGTCGACGATCACCTCGATCTCGCGGCCGACCTTCTCGCGCAGCTTGGCGCGGCTGATCTTCTGGGCCGCCTCCATGAAGCGCTCGCGGCGCTCCTGCTTGAGTTCCTCGGGCACGTGGTCGGGCAGGTCGCGGGCCTTGGCCCCCTCGACGTTCTCGTAGGCGAAGGCGCCGACGCGATCGAGCCTGGCCTCCTCCAGCCAGTCCAGCAGGAACTGGAAGTCCTCCTCGGTCTCGCCGGGGAAGCCGACCACGAATGTCGAGCGGATGGTCAGGTCGGGGGCGACGGCGCGCCAGTCGGCCAGGCGCTGCAAAGTCTTCTCCTGGTTGGCCGGGCGGCGCATGGCCTTCAGCACCTTCGGCGAGGCGTGCTGGAAGGGGATGTCCAGGTAGGGGAGGATCTTGCCCTCGGCCATCAGCGGGATGACCGCGTCGACGTGCGGGTAGGGGTAGACGTAGTGCAGGCGCGTCCACACGCCCAGCTCGCCCAGGCCGCGGGCCAGCTCCTCGAGATTGGCGCGGTACTTCTGCCCGCGCCACTCGCCCTCGGCGTACTTGATGTCCAGGCCGTAGGCGGAGGTGTCCTGGGAGACGACCAGCAGCTCCTTCACCCCGGCGTCGACCAGGGCCTCGGCCTCCTTCAGCACGTCGCGCACCGGGCGCGAGGCGAGGTCGCCGCGCAGCTGCGGGATGATGCAGAAGCTGCAGCGGTGGTCGCAGCCCTCGGAGATCTTCAGGTACGCGTAGTGCTTGGGGGTCAGCTTGATGCCCTGAGCCGGGACCAGGTCGCGGAACGGGTCCGGCGGCGGCGGAACGTGCTTGTGCACGGCGCTGACGACCGCGTCGTAGGCGTGCGGGCCGGTGATCTCGACCCGGTCGGCGAAGCGCTCGCGGATGACGTCGGCCTCGGCGCCCAGGCAGCCGGTGACGATGACCTTGCCGTTCTCCGACAGGGCCTCGCCGATCGCGTCCAGGCTCTCCTCGCGGGCGGAGTCCAGGAAGCCGCAGGTGTTCACCACGACCGTGTCGGCGCCCTCGTAGGTCGGGCTGATCTCGTAGCCCTCGCCGCGCAGGCGGGTGAGGATGCGCTCGGAGTCGACCAGCGCCTTCGGGCAGCCGAGGCTGACGAAGCCCACCTTGGGCGCGGATTTGGTCGAGGCGTCGGTCATGCGGGCTCCGGCGGCAAAACGGGCCGCCTGATAGCCCAAACCGGCGTTCGCGTCATCGCTCCCGCGTCGATGGGGCGCGGGAGGGCCTCTGAATGTCGCCCTCGTGCGCGGGGGGCCGGCTTACCCTCAGGCAGGCAGGAGTACCCACGGTTCATGGGCCGGAATGCGTAACCGCCTAGTCGGTATAGGGCTTCTAGGACAACCGAGCGCCCCAGCTCCAGGGCGAAGCTGAAACGCCCGGGGTCGATCGGCTCGAGGGCCTACTTCTTCGCCTTGTCCATCAGCTCGCCCCATTTCGCGTTGTCGACATAGGCCCCGAGCGCGGACATCTCCTTGTTGACGGCCGGATTGGAGAGCAGCTCGCCGGCGGCGGCCTGGCCAAACAGCCTGAAGCTCTCATTCATCGATTCCGGGCCGTCTTGCTGGACGGCGGCGACGGCTTCCGCGTGGCAGTCCACCAGCACCAGCCGATCCATGACGGTGGCGGCCTGCCGCGTGTAGGCGGCGCGTTGTTCCGGCGTGACGCTTGCAATCGCGCTGACGTTCGGATGCGTCGAGAGGGCCGCGAAGAACCATTGCACGAACACGATCCGATCCTTGCCGGTGGACGACTCCACGAGGCACTTGCCGAAGGCGTCGGAGGCCGGGCCGGCGTGAGCGGCGCCGGCCGCGCCGAGCGCGACGGTCAGGGCGGCGGCGGCGATCATCTTGGTCTTCATCGGAGTTCCCCCTTGGCGCGCCGCATACAGCTTCGGCGCGTGACGCGGCGAAGCTACAGCATAGGACGCGCCTGGAGGAACCGCGGATCGCGTCCGGTTACCCCTTCACGTCCTTTCAGCATCAGCATCTGGCCGATCAGCCGCTGAGGCGGGAGCGATCACCTCGCGGGTGAAGATCACCGAGAACGCGGCGAAGGTGACGAAATAGCCGACGAAGAGCATGCCTGCGGCCCCCCGCGGTTCGGCGCGACCGTGGCACGACCCGGACGTGTGGCTCAACCTGTTCCGCTGCAGCGGAGGCCGGAACGCGGTTCGGGCAGCGTGACCGAAACGCCACCGACGTCGGCGGAAACTCCGGTTTCCGGGCCAGGAGGGTAGAACCGCGGGCGGGCGCGCCACACCTTGGCGGCGATGGATGCGCGGACCTCGACGTCGACTGATCCCCATCCCGGAGCGCTGGCGGCTCCGGAGGACCTCCTGAAGTTGGCCGACGAGTACCGGACGGCGGCGCACGCGCTGTTGACGGCCGGCCAGCGCGGCAAGCCGCTACGGGCGCCGTTCTGCTTGTCCGCCCTGCACGCCATCGAGCTCTATTTGAACGCCCTGCTCCTGCACCGTGGGTGCACGGCGCGCAGCCTGCGCGGCCTGCAGCATGACTTTGCGAAACGGGCGAAGCAGGCGGCTGACGGAGGTCTGGTGCTGCGACGGCGCACGGCTCAGCACCTCGCCACGGTGGCGGCGACCCGCGAGTACGTCGTGACCCGCTACGGGCCGGAGATGGCCGCCCCCGCTTCTCAGGTGAACCGACTGTCGGCGAGCCTCGAGGAGGTCGCGAAAAAGGTGAAGGTGTTGCTGGCCGGTCCGGGCTGACCGCTGCGGACGCCTACTCCGCCACCATCTCCCCCGAGCCGCCGAACTCGGCCGGGAAGTCCTTCAGCTTGGGCAGGCCGTCCTTCATCGGCAGCACGGTCTCGGCGTAGTTCACGTGCACGGCCGGTTTGAAGTCGAGGGTCGGCAGGGTGGCGGCGTAGACGTCGGTCATGCCGAGCGTCGGGTGCCGGCCCATGAGGTGGCCGCCGCACTGGTCGCAGTACATGCGCTCGGTGAAGGGGGTCTTCTGGTAGCCGGCGAGATGGTCCTCGCCCTTGGTCACCTTCACCTGCTCGGGCTTCCACAGGCTGAAGGCGTTGACCGGCGACGCCGACCAGGAGCGGCAGGAGTTGCAGTGGCAATAGCCCATGGCCTGCGGCTCGCCCTCGGCCTCGACGCCGACCGCGCCGCAGAAGCAGGTTCCCTTGTGGGTCATGTCCCGGTCCCTCGCGATGTTCGGCCCACAACTCGCGAGCGGCCGCAAAGGGCTCAGGTCGGGCGCCGCGTCGTGCGGGGGCCGCCCAGGCTGGCGTGGGTGAAGCCGGCCAGGCGCGCGATGGCCAGCTGGCGGGGCGAGGTCAAACCGGCGACCAGCCGCCTCGGCGCGACCGGCTCGGCCATCCGCGCGACGCGCCGCAGCCAGGCGAAGAGCGCGTTCTCGTCCTCGTGCCCGCCGGGGTCGCATTCGAAGGTGAGGCCCTTCAGCCCGCAGCCGGTCAGCCGCTGGACCGCCGCGCGGTCCGGCTCGGCCGCGCCGGTGACGGCGAAGCAGAACGGCTGGATCAGGGACACGGCCTCCCACAGCCGCCCCGTCGGCACGCCCTTCAGGCCCTGGACGCTGACCAGGGTCTTGAGCGCCAGGTCGTCGCGCGCGTCGCAAAAGGCCTGGGCCAGGGCGGCGCGGCCGCGGGTGGAGGCCAGGGTGGTGAAGGCTAGCGGCACGACCACGCCGGGTTTCTGTTCGCGGCGCGGATCGCTCTTCAGGCGCGCCAGGCCGCGTTCCAGCACTGCAAGGTCGACCCGCTCGCGGTCGGCCCAGTCCAGGGCGTCGATCTGGGCGGGGGTGAGGACCGCGCCGGTGGCGGCGTTCAACACCCGAGGCTGCAGGCGGTGGCCGATCAGGGTCAGGCGCGACAGCTCGAACAGGGGCTGGATGGCGCAGGAGACGCTCAGCGACCGCCCGTCCTGAGTGGCCATGACGCTCCAGGCGGCAGGCTCGACCCGGCGCAGCGGCGGCAGGGGCGCCTCGGCCGTGGCGACCTCCATGGCCGCGTCGGCGATCTCGGATGGGTCGAGGCGCCGGTAGGCCAGGCCCGCGGCCGACACCTCGGTGACTTCGCGCAGCGCCAGGTCGGCGGCCCGCGCCTGGCCCAGGAAGAAGTTCAGCACCTCCTTCAGGGCGTTCAGGCAAAGGGCCTGGGCCTCAAAGCGAGTGGCCGCCGGCTGCACCACCAGGAAGTCGG
The DNA here is from genome assembly GCF_014349105.1 of Caulobacter sp. 17J80-11. GTDB lineage: Bacteria > Pseudomonadota > Alphaproteobacteria > Caulobacterales > Caulobacteraceae > 17J80-11. The sequence goes on from NZ_JACSJI010000023.1 coordinate 35,980, forward strand.
CCTCGCCGACCCGCAGGAACCAGCCGACCACGCCCAGCTTGCGCGTCAGGCAGCGCTCGACATTGTCCCAGATCTGTTCGCGCTTGCCGGGCCATCGCTCGCCCAGGCGCTCGCGCACGGCGTCCAGGCCCAGCAGGTGCACGCGCCCCTCGGCGGCGAGCGGCGAGCCCTGGAGGCGCTCGATCGCGGCGGCCGCGTCGACGGCGACCAGCCGGTCCACGGGCGTCCGCCCGTGGTCGCCCGTCCGCGACTGCCTGGTCCCCGCCTGCACCTGAACGCCTCGCCGGGCTCCCGAGGCCCTGCCTGTCACTCGGGCGGGAACTCTGCGGGGATCAGGCTTTAGCGCCCGTAAACTTGCGGGTTCAAATCAGCGCCGCGCCGGCCTTGTAGGCCGCCAGGCCTTCGGTCGAACCGATTGGCGGGCTGGGCAGGCTGGATTCGACAATGCCGCGCAGGTAGGCCCCGTAGGGCGAGTTCTCCAGTTCGGCGGCGCGGGCCAGCAGGCCCTCCTCGTCGATCCAGCCCTTGGCGAAGGCGATCTCCTCCAGGCAGGCGATCTTCAGCCCCTGGCGGTGCTCGATGGTGCGCACGAACTCGCCGGCCTCCATCAGCGCCTCGAAGGCCCCGAGGTCCAGCCAGGCGTAGCCGCGGCCCATACGCTCGACGCGCAGGCGTCCGCGTTCCAGATAGAGGCGGTTGAGGTCGGTGATTTCCAGCTCGCCGCGGGCCGAGGGCTTCAGGGTGCGGGCCAGTTCGGTGACCTCGGCGTCGTAGAAGTAGAGCCCCGTCACCGCCCAGTTCGAGCGGGCGTCCAGCGGCTTTTCCTCCAGGGCCAGGGCCCGGCCGCCGGCGTCCATTTCGACTACGCCGAAGCGGTTGGGATCGCGCACGCGCTGGGCGAAGACGGTGGCGCCCTTGGTGCGGCGCGCGGCGGCCAGCATCTGGCTCTCCAGCTGGGCGCCGTAGAACAGGTTGTCGCCCAGCACCAGCGCGCAGGGCCTTCCGCCGATGAAGTCGGCGCCGACCCGGAAGGCGTCGGCCACGCCGCGCGGCTGGTCCTGGACCGCATAGCTGAGCGACACGCCCCAGACCCGCCCGTCGCCGAGGACGGCCCTCATCGAAGGCAGGTCCCGCGGGCTTGAAATGATCAGGATCTCCCGGATCCCCGCCATCATCAGGATGGACAGGGGATAGTAGATCATCGGCTTGTCCCACACGGGAAGGAGCTGTTTGTTGATCCCGAGCGTTACCGGATGCAGACGCGTCCCGGAGCCGCCGGCCAGCACGATGCCCTTCATACGTCACCCCGTCCGTGAGCGTGTGTCCTGGCGGACAACTCGCGGGACGCCGAAAGGCTGCGCTCTGTGAGCGTGATCCGGCTGTTGCCGCCGACGGTCCGGCGCCCGGTGGTCCGGGCCGTATTGTCGGGGCTGCGCCTGGCGCGCTCGCCGCAGTGGTCGCCGCCGGCCGCGCCCGCCGAGATCCGGCCCGGGCCGCTGGTGGTCACCGGCTTCATGAACGAGGTGCTGGGCGTCGGGCGGGCCGGGCGGATGACCGCCGACGCGCTGGAGGCGGCCGGGTGGCCGGTGGTGCGCCACGACCTGCGTCCGTCCTTCTTCCGCATCCGCCGCGCGGGCATGACCCTGCCGACCGAGCGGGAAGGGGGCGTCTGGATGATCCACGCCAACGCCCCTGAGGCGGAGATCGCCTTCCTGACCCACCAGCCGCAGGCGTGGGCAGGGCGCTACCGGATCGGCTACTGGGCCTGGGAGACGCCGCGGGCGCCGGCCGCCTGGGTGCGCGCCGCGCCCTGGTTCCACGAGATCTGGGCGACCAGCCGCTACACCCGCGACGCGCTGGCCGCGGCCTTTCGGGCGCAGGGGCGGGCGGACCTGGAGCCACGGCTCAAGGTCATGCCGCACCCCCTGCCGGACGTGGGCGGGGCCAAGGCGGACCCGCGCCGCTTCGGGCTGGCGCCCGGCGCCTTCAACGTGCTCAGCGCCTTCGACGCCCGCTCGACCTTCGTGCGCAAGAACCCGATGGGGGCGGTGGAGGCCTGGCGGCGCGCGTTTCCGCAGCCGCGGCCGGACGCGCGCCTGACCGTCAAGGCGGTGAAGCTGGAGGCCGACCCGGCCCGCGCGCGCGCGCTCTACGCCGCCGTCGCCGGCAGGCCGGACATCCGGGTGCTCGACGAGGAGCTGACCGACTCGGGCGTGCTGGATCTGCTGGCCAGCGTCGACGCCTTCCTGTCGCTGCACCGGGCCGAAGGCTTCGGCCTGTCCCTGGCCGAGGCCATGGCCCTGGGCAAGGTGGTGATCGCCACCGGCTGGTCCGGGCCGCTGGACTTCCTGGACGCCGACAGCGCCGCCCTGGTCGGGTTCGGCCTGGCGCCGATCCGCGATCCGTCGGGCATGTACCGCGGCGGCGCGTGGGCCGAGCCTGACCTCGACCAGGCCGCCGGCCTGCTGCGGACCCTGGCCGACGACCCGGAGCGCCGCGGCCGGATCGGCGACGCCGCCCGACGGAAGGTGGCGGGCCTGGCGGAGGCGTGGAGCGCGGAGACGCTGCGGGCCGCGCCGTTCGCCGGCCTGGTGGGGTGAGCGGGCCCGAAATCCTCGTCCTTCGACAGGCTCAGGATGAGGATTGCTACTGCGGCTCAGTCGCCCTCATCCTGAGCGTGTCGAAGGACGAGGGCGGACCACCGAGTTGTCAGGCTCTGCCGCCCCGCAGCTGGGTGATCGTCCGACCGGGCGCGATCTGCTCGGGGTCGGTCTTCAGGTGGATCAGGGCGGGCTTGCCGGCCGCGCGGGCGGCGGCGAAGGCGGCGGGGAAGTCCTCGCCGCGGTCGACCGTCTCGGCCCAGGCGCCGAACGAGCGGGCGTAGGCGGCGAAGTCGGGGTTCTGCAGGTCGGTGGCGATCACCCGGCCCGGATACTCGCGCTCCTGGTGCATGCGGATGGTGCCGTAGGTGCCGTTGTCGACCACGACGGTGATCACGTTCGCGCCGTACTGCACGGCGGTGGCCAGCTCCTGCGAGGTCATCATGAAGTCGCCGTCGCCGGCGAAGCAGACCACGTCGCGTTCCGGATGGACCAGCTTTGCGGCGATGGCCGCCGGGAAGCCGTAGCCCATGGCGCCGGAGGTGGGCGCGAGCTGGGTGCGGAAGCTCCGATGACGGATGAACCGGTGCAGCCAGGCGGCGAAGTTGCCGGCCCCGTTGCAGATGATGGCGTCCTTCGGCAGCACCTCGGCCATGTGGGCGACGACTTCCGACAGGTTGACCGCCGCCGGCACGTCGATCGGGGCGGTGAAGGCCTCGTAGTCGGCCCGCGCGGCTTCGCGCCAGGCGGTCCACTTGCGGTCGCCGCCGATGCTCGCGACGGCCAGGGCGGCGGGCGAGACGTCGGCGACGCCGGCGGCGCTGGCCGGCCACACCCGGCCCAGCTCTTCCGGCCCCGGGTGAATGTGGATCAACCGTTGAGCGGTGAACTCGGGCGTCAGCAGGGAATAGCCCTGGGTCGGGTTCTCGCCCAACCGCGCGCCGATCGCCAGGATCAGGTCGGCCGACTTCACCCGCTCGACCAGCTTGGGGTTCGGGCCCAGGCCGAGGTCGCCGACATAGCAGGGGTGGTCGTTGTCGATCAGGTCCTTGCGGCGGAAGGACAGAACCATTGGCAGGTCGTGCGCCTTCAGCCAGTCACTGAGCGCGGCCAGGGCCGGGCGGGTCCAGCCCGAGCCGCCCAGCACCACCAGCGGCGCCTCCGCCTCCTTCAGGCGCTGTTCGATGGTCTCCAGCACCGCCGGGTCGAGGCCGGCGCGGGCCGGGGCGACCGGGCGGACCGGGGCGGGGCCGCCGTCCTCGTGCAGCTTGTCCTCGGGCAGGGCCAGCACCACCGGGCCCTGCCGGCCCTGCGTCGCGGTGGCGAAGGCGCGGCCGACGATCTCGGCCGTGCGGCCCGGCTCGTCCAGTTCGGCCGCCCACTTCGACAGCGGCCCGAAGGCGGCGTGGTAGTCGACCTCCTGGAAGGCGCCGCGGCCCTTGTCGGCCGCCGCCACCTGGCCGACGAACAGGATCATCGGGGTGGAGTCCTGATGCGCCGTGTGCACGCCGACGCTGGCGTGCGTGGCGCCGGGCCCCCGCGTGACCATGCAGATGCCCGGCCGGCCGGTCAGCTTGCCGTAGGCCTCGGCCATGTTGGCCGCGCCCGCCTCGTGGCGGCAGGCGACCACGCGCACCCGGTCCTCGACGTCGGCCAGGGCGTCCAGCACGGCCAGATAGCTCTCGCCGGGAACGCAGAACACGTGGTCCACGCCGTTGGCGACCAGGGCTTCGACCAGCCGGCGCGCGGCGTTGGGATTGGCGGACATGGGATGCGTTCTCAGGCTTGGACGTAGGAGGTCTTCAGGCGGGTGTAGAATTCGCGCGCGTACGGCCCCTGCTCGCGCGGGCCGAAGCTCGACGCCTTGGTCCCGCCGAACGGGGCGTGCAGGTCGACGCCGGCGGTCGGCAGGTTGACCATGACCATGCCGGTCTTCAGGCCGTCCTGGAACATCCGCGCGTGCTTCAGCGAGGTGGTGTAGACGCCGGCCGACAGGCCGAACTCGGTGTCGTTGGCGATCTCCAGCGCGTGCTCGGCGCTGTCGGCGAGGATGGCCACGGCGACCGGGCCGAAGATCTCCTCGCGGGCGACGCGCATCGAATTGTCGACGTCGGTGAACAGGGCCGGGCGCATGTAGAAGCCGCGCTTGGGCATCTCCAGCCGCTCGCCGCCGAAGGCGAGGGTCGCGCCCTCCTCCGTGCCGACGCGGACATAGTCGAGGTTCTGGCGCAGCTGCGGGTCGGACACGACCGGGCCCATCTGGGTCGCGGGATCGCGCGCGTCGCCGACCTTGAGGGCTTCCAGCCGGGTCTTCAGACGACGGACGAATTCGCCGTAGACGCCCTTGGTCACGATCAGCCGGCTCGACGCGGTGCAGCGCTGGCCGGTGGAGAAGAAGGCGCCGTTCAGCGCGCCCTCGACCGCCAGGTCCAGATCTGCGTCGTCCAGCACGACCAGCGGGTTCTTGCCGCCCATCTCCAGCTGGAAGCGCTTGAAGTTTTTCGCGCAGGCCTCGGCGATGCGGCCGCCGACGCCTTGCGAGCCCGTGAAGGAGATGGCGTCGACGCCCTTGTGGTTGATCAGCGCCTCGCCGACCACGGAGCCGCGGCCCATCACCAGGTTGAACACCCCCGCCGGCGCGCCGGCTTCGTGGATGATCTCGGCGAGCGCCCACACGCTGGCCGGCACGATGTCGGCCGGCTTGATCACCACGCAGTTGCCGTAGGCCAGCGCCGGGGCCGCCTTCCAGGCGGGAATGGCGATCGGGAAGTTCCAGGGCGTGATCAGGCCGACCACGCCGACCGGCTCGCGGCGGGTCTCGACGCTGACGCCCGGGCGCTGCGAGGGCAGCACCTCGCCCACCGCACGCCAGCACTCGCCGGCGAAGAACTTGAAGATCCGCCCGGCCCGCTGCACCTCGCCCTTGGCCTCAGCCAGGGTCTTGCCCTCTTCGCGGGCCAGGAGCTCGCCGAGCTCGGCCTCGCGAGCCAGCAGGCGGTCGGCGACCTTGTCCAAGAGGTCGCCGCGGACCTGGGCGGTCGCGCGGCTCCAGGCGGGCAGGGCGGCCTGCGCCGCGGCGACCGCGCGGTCGACGTCGGCGGCGTCGCCTTGCGCGAACTCGCCCACCACGTCGTCCAGGTCGGACGGGTTGAGGTTTTGCGCGGCGTTCGCGCCGTCGACCCACTCGCCGCCGATCAGGTTGGCGTACCGCTTCGCCATCACCGCCCTCGCTTGCCGGAACGGCGCTCTCTAGCGCGGTTTCGGGGGCAGGGGCCACACCCGGCAGCTAGGGGCGGCGTAAATTGAGGCGACAACATCAGGCGACCGAGCCTGGATGCCCTCACGGCCGAAACCAAACCTCGAATTCTGCGCCGCCGACATCCACTTTGCCGGAGCGGTAATGGTCCAGTGCCCACCCGTTACTCTTTTGGGCCATGGTCGCTCGATCTTCGCCAGCGTCCTCCAACTCGTTCAAATCGACATAGAACCCGCACTCGGTGCGGGGAATGCGCCCCGCTTCGCCCGTCGCGTCGATGGCGGACAGCGGGAGGTCGCGCTCTCGACCCGTTTCGAGCAACTGGAGCATTCGAACGAAAGAGAGACGACCGGACCCCTTCGCGGTGAGCGCGGCAGCTATCGTGCGATCGAGGTCGAAGGACATTTGGGGGATGCTGTCGGACGTTCGGATTTAAGCCACGCCATCAACGTGCCGGCGCCGGAGAGGGGAGACAAGCGTCAGGGCTCGGCCCACATCCGCAGCAGGTTGTGGTAGCAGCCGGTCAGGGCGACGATCTGCGGGTCGGTCTGGCCGGCGGTCTCGGCCAGGCGCTGGATCGACAGGTCCATGTCGAACAGCAGGGTGCGCCGGGCGTCGTCGCGCACCAGGCTCTGGATCCAGAAGAAGCAGGCCACGCGCGCGCCGCGGGTGACCGGCTCGACCCGGTGCAGGCTGGAGGCCGGATAGAGCACCATCGAGCCCGCCGGCAGCTTCACCTGGTGGACGCCGTAGGTGTCGTCGACCGTCAGCTCGCCGCCGTCGTATTCGTCCGGCTCGGCCAGGAAGAGCGTGGCGGACAGGTCGGTGCGCACCGCGCCGGAGCCGTCGGGCAGGCGGCGGATGGCGTTGTCGACGTGATCGCCGAAGTCCTGGCCGCTTTCGTAGCGGTTGAACAGCGGCGGGTAGATCCGCTGGGGCAGGGCGGCGGACAGGAACAGCAGGTTGCGCTCCAGGGCCTTGGTGACCAGCGCCCCCAGTTCCAGCGCCTGGACGCAGTCCTGCGGCAGCTGGCGGTTGCGCTTGGCCAGCGCCGACTGGTGGCCGGCGGTGATGCGGCCGTCCGCCCAGGGCGCGGTCTCCAGCACCTGGCGCGCATAGGCCACCTGCTCTGGCGTCAGCACGTCGGGAACTTGCAGCAGCATGGGGCCTCCGAACGCGGAAGGGCCCCGCCGGGACGGGGCCCTCAAGCTTGATCAATCTGGACTAGAAGCGGAAGCCGAGGGACAGGACCGCCGACCGGGCCGCGCCGGGGGCCAGGTGGCCGCCCCCTACGTTATCGAAGTAGCGCTCGTCGGCCAGGTTGTAGACGTTCACGCGAACCGAGACGTCGTCGGTGACGTCGTAGGCCGCCATGGCGTCGAAGGTCCAGTACTCCGGCACTTCGCGGGTGTTGGTGTTGTTGGCGAAGCGCGCGCCGACGTACTGGGCGCCGGCGCCCAGCTGCACCTTCTGTACCGGCTCCCAGGTCGCCCACACGTTGAAGGTGTTCTCCGGCGTGTTCGACAGGGTCTTGCCCTGTTCCGGGATGAGGTTGGTCACGGTGTTGGACTTAACGATCGTCCCGTCCATCCAGGTGTAGCCGGCGAACACGGACAAGGTTTCGGTCAGCTGGCCGCTGACGCCGATCTCGAAGCCGTCGACGCGTTGCTCGCCCTCCAGGATGACCGTGGAGTCGAAGGCGCTGGTGGGCGTCCGGGCGTTGGTCTTTTCGGTGCGGAACAGCGCGGCCGTGACCAGCAGCGACTTGTCCAGCAACTCCCACTTGGTTCCCAGCTCGTAGCTGCGGCTCTCCTCGGGGTCGAGGGTGGTGTTCGTCGGGGTGGCGCTCGCCAGGTTGACGAAGTCGATGCCCGGATTGAACGAGGTGCCGTAGCCGAAGTAGACGCTGCCGTTCGAGGTCGGCTTGTAGATCAGGCCGGCCTTCCAGCTGACCATTTCGTCCGTCTTCCTATTGAAGTCGACAGAGGTGTTCGGCTGTTGCGGGGTCACGCTCAGGGCCTGGACCGGGTTGTAGGTCAGCTCGTAGCGATCCCATCGCAGGCCGGCGGCCACCTCCCAGTGCTCGTTCAGGGCGACGGTGTCGAAGGCGTACAGGCTGACCGAGTCGCCGCGGACCTTGTTGATCCCGTTGTCGACGATCGTGCCGGTGTAGGGGCGGCGGAAGTCGGGGTTGTACAGGTTGGTCGGACTCGAGTTCGGGCCGCTGAGGAAGTGGTTCTTGGAGTCCTCGCGGCTGAGCTCCAGGCCGGCCACCGCCTTGTGGTCCAGGGCGCCGGTGGCGAAGCGGGCCGTCAGCAGGGTCTGGTTGATCAGGATTTCGTCGGTCTGGTCGCGGTGCTTGAACTCGGCGACCACGTCGGCCGAGCTGGCGCTGGCGAAGCGCGGCGACGAAACGACCGAGTCCCGGTGAGTGCGGATGTAGCGCAGGGTGTTGGACAGGCTGACGGCGTCGGAGACGTCGCGCTCGATCTTCACCGTGCCGACGTCGGTCCTGACGTCTTCGTAGTCTCGGTTCACCAGGCCGTAGAAGTTCGAGGGGTCGACCGGGGCCGGCTTGCCGCGCCAGGCGGCGAGCGTCGGATTGGTGTTGGTCTCCGGCACCCAGGGGATGCCGTAGTCGGGCATGTTGTCCTGCTCCAGGTGCAGCCAGCCGGCGGTCAGGCGCGTGGCGGTCTCCAGGCCGAAGGCGATGGTCGGAGCGACGCCCCAGCGGCGCGCGTAGACCTCGTCGCGGCCCGGCGCGTCGGCGCTGTAGGCCATGGCGTTCAGGCGCAGCGCGACGGTGTCGCTGACCGGCAGGTTGGCGTCGACGGTGGCGCGGGCGTAGGCCGAGCTGCCGCCGCCGACCGTGCCGGCGACGAAGCGGTCCAGGGTCGGGGTCTTGCTGACCTGGTTGATCGAGCCGCCGGTCGAGCCGCGGCCGACATAGGCCGAGGCCGGCCCCTTGATCACTTCGACGCTCTCCAGGTTGAAGGAGTCGCGGGTGTAGCCGCCGACGTCGCGCACGCCGTCCACGAACATGTCCGTGCGGGCGCTGAAGCCGCGGATCGTCAGATTGTCGCCGTTCGGCACGCCACCTTCGCCGGCCTGCATGCTGATGCCCGGCACGTTGCGCAAGACGTCGCGCAGGGTGGTCGCGCCGCGGGCCTCGATCACCTCCTGCGGGACGATGGTGATGCTTTGCGGCGCGTCGAGCAGCTTGCCGATCTTCGGATCGGCCGAGCGTTCGGCGCCCGGCGCCTCGACCGTCACGCTCGATACGCTGGTGGGCTCGTCGAGCTCCGCCGTTTCGGCCAGGGCCGCGGGCGCTAGCAGGGCGGCGGCCGCGCCGGCCAGGCTCACCCGCAGGACAGCGGTCTTGGCGGCGGCCTTCACCCCCGACGGGTTCGACGATCTCATTTTCTTGCGCCCCTCAGCGCTCGCTTTTGCGAGTGGTTCTCAATTGCGGGTGATTGATAATCACTCGCAGAGGGGCTAGGCAAGCGAAACTTGGCAATAAGGGGCGACCGGCATGGCGCGGCGGGGCGATTTGCGGCGAGTGTGGTTCCAGGTCCACTTGTGGATCGGGGTGCTGCTGTCGGCGGTGCTGATCCCGCTGAGCCTCACCGGCACGCTGCTGGTCTGGCACGACTGGACCGACGGGATCGCCAATCCCCAGCGCTACAACACCTCGACCCAGTTGGCCTCGCTGCCGATGTCCGCCTACGCGCAGGCGGCGCGCGCGGTGCTGAAGCCCGACGAGCGGATCGCCTCGGTCGAACTGCCCGACCACGCCGGGTCGCCGGTGGTGGTCACCGCCGCCGGCAAGCCGGTGAAGGGCGCGCGCCCGGGCTCCGCCCCGCGGCCGACCGTGTGGCTGGATCCCGCCACCGCCCGGGTGCTCGACCAGGGCGACGCCAACACCGGCGTGCTGCGGATCCTGCACGTCTTCCACGGCACGCTGAACATCCCCGAGGTCGGCCGCAAGGTGGTGGGCTGGTTCGGCTGGGCCATGCTGACCTCGGCCCTGACCGGCCTGTGGCTCTGGTGGCCGCGCAACGGCGCCGTCCTGAAGGGGCTGCGCTGGACGCGCGGGCCGCTGTTCACCGGCAACCTGCATCACCTGGTCGGCTTCTGGATCTGCATCCCGCTGGCGACCCTGGCCTTCACCGGCGCCTATATCTCCTTCCCGCAGACCATGAAGGCCGCCGTCGCGCCGCTGGTCGGCGAAGCCCGCGCCAAGGGCGCCGGCCCCGCCCAGGGCGGCCCGCGCGGCCGCGCCCGTCCGGTGGCGGAGACCATGCTCACGCCGGACCAGGCCGCGGCCCGGGCCCTCGAGAGCGCCCAGGGCGGCCGGGCGGACGCGCGGGTGACGCGCCTGGGCTGGCCGACCGAGAAGAGCTCGGACTGGACCGTCCGCCTGACCGGGACCACGGCCGAAGTGAAGGTCGCCGACGCCTCAGGCGAGGTTTCGGTCGACGCGCCCAAGGGCGGGACCGACGGCGTCGCGCGCGTCATGCGCCAGATCCACTACGGCACGGACACCGGCCCGGTGTGGCAGGCCATCATCTTCCTGGGCGGGATCGCGCCTCTGCTGCTGGGCGTCACCGGCGTGGTCATGTGGTTGAAAAACCGGGCCGGACGACGGGCCGTGGAGGCTGCGCGGCGTGGTCGGTGAAGCTTTACAAAGCAAGGGTTTAAGCGTCCCGGCCTAGGGAACGCCCCCCCGGCGCGCGAGTTCTCCCTCGACCTGACAGGCCGAGGTGACCCTCCATGCGCATCGCCCAGATCGCCCCGCTCGCGGAGGCCGTACCGCCGAAGATGTACGGTGGGACCGAGCGGGTCGCGTCCTGGCTCACGGAAGAACTGGTGGCCCAGGGGCACGAGGTGACCCTGTACGCCAGCGGCGATTCGGTGACCTCGGCGGAGCTGGTGCCTTGCACGCCGACCGGCCTGCGCCTGGCCGGCATCCGCGACCACGTGGCGTCCACCTTGGTCATGCTGGATCGGCTTCGCCGCGAGGCGGACCGCTACGACGTCCTGCACTTCCACGTCGACCTGCTGCAGTTCGCCCTGTTCAAGGACCTGGCGCACAAGTCGGTCACCACCCTGCACGGCCGTCTGGACATCCCGGACTACCAGCCGGTGTTCCGCGCCTTTCCGCACATGCCGCTGGTGTCGATCTCCGACGCCCAGCGCCGGCCCATGCCGCCGGTCAACTGGATGGCCACCGTCCATCACGGCCTGCCCCCCGACCTGATCGGCTTCTCGCCGCGGCACGCGGGCTATCTCGCCTTCCTGGGCCGCATCTCGCCGGAGAAGCGGCCCGACCGGGCGATCGAGATCGCGCGCCGGGTGGGCCTGCCGCTGCGCATCGCCGCCAAGGTCGACAAGGCCGACCAGGACTATTTCGAGCAGCGGATCCGCCCGCTGCTCGACGACCCGCTGGTCGAGTTCATCGGCGAGATCGGCGACGCCGAGAAGCCGGCCTTCCTGGGCGGCGCGGCCGCCCTGCTGTTCCCGATCGACTGGCCCGAGCCGTTCGGCCTGGTGATGATCGAGGCCATGGCCGCCGGCACGCCGGTGGTCGCCTGGGGCGACGGCTCGGTGCCGGAAGTGATCGACGACGGCGTCTCGGGCTTCGTGGTCGACAGCCTGGACGCGGCGGTCGAGGCGGTGCGCCAGGCCGCCGCCTTCGACCGCAACGCCGTACGCGCGCGTTTCGAGAGCCGCTTCACCGCCGCGCGCATGGCCCACGACTACGTCGCCGTCTACGAGTCCCTGCAGGCCGTCGAGGCCGCCAAGGTCGCGGTGGCGGATTCCCTGGCCGGCCGCCGCGCCGCAGTCCTGGCGTCGACATGAACAAGCCGATGAACCCGCCGCCGAACGGCGGCGAGCCGCTGCCCGAACACTACATCGAGGCCGAACGCTCCCTGGTCGACCGGGCGCTGCGCACGCTCAAGCACCAGGACGCCTTCGCCGTGTTCGACGCCTACGGGGACGTCGGCACGGTCGAGGACGGTCCGGAGGGGCTGTACTTCCAGGACACCCGCTTCCTGTCGCACTACGAGTTCCTGCTGGAGAAGAAACGGCCTCTGCTGCTGAGCTCGGTGGTGCTGGACGACAACGCCGCCCTGGCGGTCGACTGCGCCAACCCGGACATCCGGGGCGAGGACGGCAACCTGCGGCTGCCGAAAGACTCGATCTTCGCCGCCCGCAAGAAGTTCCTGCGCGACGGCGTGTGCTTCGAGCGCTTCTCGCTGCGGAACTTCGCCGCATGCAAGGAGCGGTTCAGCGCCGACCTGCTGTTCGGCGCCGACTTCCACGACCTGTTCGAGGTGCGCGGCGAGCGCCGGCCGGCGCGCGGGACCACCACCATCAACCGCGTCTCCGACCGGGAGATCCGCTTCGTCTACCTGGGCCTCGACGGACTGGAGCGGACCACCACCGTCTGCTTCTCGCCGACCCCGGCCAAGCTGGACACCGGCCGGGCCAGCTGGAACTTCGAACTGGAGCCCAACGGCCGCGCCCACATCGTGGTCACCGTCACCTGCCGCATGTCGAAGTCGGCCGGCGAGGACCCCTCGCGCTACGCCGACGCCTACCGCCACACCCGCCGGGCGATGCGGGCGCGGGTGCGCCGGCTGCTGAACGTCTCCAGCTCCAACGCCCTGTTCAACGCGGTCATGTCGCGGTCGATCTTCGACCTGAACATGCTCTTCACCGAGACCAAGTACGGTCCTTACCCGTACGCCGGCGTGCCCTGGTTCTCGACCGTGTTCGGCCGTGACGGGATCATCACAGCCATGGAGGTGCTGTGGTGCGAGCCCGAGGTGGCGCGCGGCGTGCTGGGCGTGTTGGCCCGCACCCAGGCCACCACGTCGAACCCCGCCGCCGACTCCCAGCCGGGCAAGATTCTGCACGAGCTGCGTGGCGGCGAAATGGCCCGGCTCGGCGAGGTGCCGTTCCGCGAGTACTACGGCACGGTCGACGCCACGCCGCTGTTCGTCATGCTGGCCGGCATGTACTTCGAGCGGACCGGCGACCTGGAGACCGTCCGCCAGATCTGGCCGAACATCCTGGCCGCCATCCGTTGGATCGACGAGTACGGCGACCTCGACGGCGACGGTTTCGTCGAATACGCGCGGGAGACCGAACAGGGCCTGGCCAACCAGGGCTGGAAGGATTCCAACGACTCCGTGTTCCACGCCGACGGCCGTCTGGCCCGCGCGCCCATCGCGCTGGTCGAGGTGCAGGCCTACGTGCACGCCGCGAAGCGCCACGCCGGGGTGCTGGCGCGCGCGCTCGGCGAGGACGCGCTCGCGGCCGAGTTCGACGCGGCGGCCGAGACCCTGCGCGAGGCGTTCGAGAAGGCGTTCTGGGACGAGGAGCTGGGCACCTACGCCGAGGCGCTGGACGGCGACAAGAACCCCTGCCGGATTCGCACCTCCAACGCCGGCCACGCCCTGTTCACCGGCACGGCGGCGCCCGAACGGGCCCGACGGGTGACCGACGCCCTGATGAGCGAGGCCAGCTTCACGGGGTGGGGCATCCGCACCGTCTCGGCCAGCGAGGCTCGCTACAATCCGATGAGCTACCACAACGGCTCGATCTGGCCGCACGACAACGCCATGTGCGCCATGGGCATGGCCCGCTACGGCCACAAGCGCCAGGCCGCCAAGGTCCTGGAGGGCCTGTTCGAGACCGCCGCCTACCAGGACTTCAACCGCCTGCCTGAGCTTTTCTGCGGGTTCGCACGCAAGACCCGGCGCGGACCGACCGCCTATCCGGTGGCCTGTTCGCCGCAGGCCTGGGCCGCGGCCGCGCCCTTCGCCCTGCTCGCCGCCTGCATGGGCATAGAGGTCGACCACGCGGCCGACTGCGTGCGCTTCTCCGACCCGATCCTGCCGGCGTTCCTGGACTTCGTGATCCTGCGCGATTTCGAGGTGCGCGACTCCAAGCTCACCCTGCGGCTGTACCGATACGGCGACGACGTCATGGTCAACGTCATGAAGCGGGCTGGCCCGGCGCGGGTGATCCTCATGAAGTGAGCCGGGCGGACCCGGCCGAGGGGAACGCCGCGGGCGGACGCGTGTTGCTGTCCTTCGATGCAGGCCCCTTCGTACGAGCGCGGGTCGCCGCCGCCGCCCGAGCCGCTCGGGCGGGGGCGCGACAGTCTTTTTCTCGACCTCGACGGCACCCTGGTCGGCATCCGCGCGCGCCCGGAAGACGTGGTCGCCGAGGCGGAGCTGCTGGAGCTGCTGCCACGGCTTTCCGATTGGCTGGAGGGTCGGGTGGCGGTGGTCAGCGGCCGCTCGGTCGCCGACGTCGACCGTATCCTTCAGGGCCGGGTGCGCTGCGTGGCCGGCGTGCACGGCCTGGAATGGCGCTCCGAGTTCGGCGGGCCGGTGGTCCTTGCGGCCGAGCGTCTGGACCCCGTCGTCGCCGGCGAGCTGAAGGCCTTCGCCGAGAACCGCCCCGGCCTGCTGGTCGAGGACAAGGGGCTGGGCGTGGCGCTGCACTACCGCGGCGCGCCCGAGCGCGAGGGTGAAGCGGTCGCCTTCGCCGAGCGGCTGGCCGCAGAGCACGGCCTGACCGCCCAGCACGGCGCCAAGGTCGTGGAGGTGCGCTCGCCCGCCGCCGACAAGGGCGAAGCCATCGCCCGGTTTCTGACCGCGCCGCCGTTCGCGGGCACGCGTCCGGTGTTCGTGGGCGACGACGTCACCGACGAGGACGGCTTTCGCCGGGCCGCCGAACTGGGCGGCCTGGGCGTGCTGGTCGGCCCGGTGCGGCCGACGGCGGCGACGTGCCGGTTGCCCGACGAGGGCGCCGTGCGGGTTTGGCTTCAAAGGTCGCTGGGGAGTGAGGCGTAATGGCTGACGTCAATTTGGACCTGGCCCCGATCGGCAACTGCACGGTCAGCGCCCTGGTCGACCGGCTGGGCCGCTACATCTGGGCCTGCGTGCCGCGTGTGGACGGCGATCCGGTGTTCTGCGGCCTGCTGGGCGGGCGCGACCCGTCCGCGCCCGACGCCACGGGGGTCTGGTCGATCGAGCTGGAGGACCTGGCCTCGGCCGAGCAGACCTATCTGCGCAACACCCCGGTGCTCAGCACCCGGCTGACCGACCGCCAGGGCGCGGTGCTGGAAATCCTCGACTTCTGCCCGCGCTTCCGGCGGCTGGGGCGCATGTACCGGCCGATCGCCTTCGCGCGGCTGGTGCGACCGGTCTCCGGCGCGCCGCGCATCCGCATGAAGCTGCGCCCCATGGTCGACTGGGGCCGGCGTCCGGCGGAGCGGACCTGGGGCTCGAACCACGTCCGCTATGTCGGCGACCGCGGCGCCCTGCGCCTGACCACCAACGCGCCGGTCAGCCACGTGATCGATGAGCGGGTGTTCCGGGTCGAGGGCGAACTGGCCTTCTTTCTGGGGCCGGACGAGTCGTTCTCCGAGGACGTGGGCCAGCGCACCCGCCAGATGGTCGACGAGACGGTCGGCTACTGGCGCGACTGGGTGCGTACCCTGTCGGTGCCGCTGGAATGGCAGCAGGTGGTGATCCGCGCGGCCATCACGCTCAAGCTCTGCGCCTTCGAGGAGACCGGGGCCATCGTCGCCGCCCTGACCACCTCGGTGCCGGAGGCGCCCCACAGCGGACGCAACTGGGACTACCGCTTCTGCTGGATCCGCGACGCCTACTACGTGGTGCAGGCGCTCAACCGGCTGGGCGTCGCCGACATGCTGGAGAACTATCTCGGCTATCTGCGCAACCTGGTCGACAACGCCCGCGGCGGGCACATCCAGCCGCTGTACGGCGTCGGCCTGGAGCCGGTGCTCAGCGAACGGATCATCGAGAACCTGCCGGGCTATCGCGGCATGGGCCCGATCCGTTGCGGCAACCAGGCTCACGAGCACCTGCAGCACGACGTCTACGGCCAGATCGTGCTGTCCAACGTCCAGGCCTTCTTCGACCAGCGCCTGCTGCGCATGGCCGACGTGGAGGACTTCAAGGCGCTGGAGAAGGTGGGCGAGCGGGCCTGGCAGCTGCACGCCTCGCCCGACGCGGGGCTGTGGGAATTCCGCACCCGCGCGGCGGTGCACACCTATTCCTCGGCCATGTGCTGGGCCGCCTGCGACCGGTTGTGCAACGCCGCCGGCGCGCTGGGCCTGGCCGAGCGCCAGGCGTTCTGGCGCGACCGGGCCGACCAGATCCGCGCCCGCATCGACCGCGAGGCGTTCAATCCGCAGCTCGGCCGCTACGCCGCCACCTTCGGCGGCGTGGACGACATCGACGCCAGCCTGCTGCAGCTGGTCGAGATGCGCTTCGTCCAGCCCGAGGACCCGCGCTTCAAGGCCACCCTCGACGCGGTCGAGCGCGGGCTGCGGCGGGGCTCCTACATGCTGCGCTACGCCGTCCCCGACGACTTCGGCATGCCGGAGACCGCGTTCAACTTCTGCACCTTCTGGCTGATCGAGGCCCTGCACCGGGTCGGCCGCACCCAGGAGGCGCGCGACCTGTTCAACGAGACGCTGAAGACCCTGACCCATTCGGGCCTGCTGTCCGAGGACACCGACCTGAAGACCGGCGAGCTGTGGGGGAATTTCCCGCAGACCTATTCGCTGGTCGGGCTCATCAACTGCGCCGTCCTGCTGTCGCAGCCCTGGAGCTCGGTGCGTTGAGCAGGCTGATCTGCGTTTCCAACCGGGTGACGCCGCCCTCCACGAAGGGGGCGGGCAGCCAGGGGGGCTTGGCGCTCGCGCTCGGCGCGGCCCTGCGCCAGTACCGCGGCATCTGGCTGGGCTGGAGCGGCCACACGACGCCGGAGTTCACCGGCCAGCTGACCATCCAGCGGACGGCCGGCGTCACCCTGGCGACCGTCGACCTCGAGGAGCAGGACGTCCAGGAGTACTACAACGGCTACGCCAACATGACGCTGTGGCCGCTGTTCCACCACCGCATCGACCTGACCGCCTACGACCGGTCGTTCGGGTCCGGCTACGAGCGGGTGAACCGGCGTTTCGCCGAGGTGCTGGCCCCGCTGATCGAACCCGACGACCTGATCTGGGTGCACGACTACCATCTGATCCCGTTGGCCCGGGAGCTGCGCAAGCGCGGGGTGAAGAACCCGATCGGCTTCTTCCTGCACATCCCCTGGCCGGCCCGCCAGCTCTTGGTCACGCTGCCCAGGCACCGCCAGCTGGTGGAGTCCCTGTTCGAGTACGACCTGGTCGGCTTCCACACCGACGAGTGGCTGGACGCCTTCCACGGCTACGTCGCCAAGGAGGCCGGCGGCCAGGTGCTGGCCGACGGGCGGGTGCGCGCCTTCGGGCGGACTATCCGGGCTCGGGCCTTCCCGATCGGCATCGACGCCGAGGACTTCGCCGCCATCGCCGGCTCGACCACCGCGAAGCGCAGCTGGGAGCGGATGATCAAGAGCGCCCAGGGGCGGGCCATGATCGTCGGTGTCGACCGGCTGGACTACTCCAAGGGGCTGGAGGAGCGCTTCCACGGCTACGAGCGCTTCCTGGCCGACAATCCAGACCTGCAGAAGCACGTCTTCCTGCTGCAGATCGCGCCGCCGACCCGCGAGGACGTCGAGGAATACCAGGAGATCCGTCAGCGACTGGAGGCCCTGACCGGCCGGATCAACGGGGTTTTTTCCGACGTCGACTGGGCGCCGATCCGCTACGTCAACCACGCCTTCCGGCGCGACGAGCTGGCCGGCGTCTATCGCGCCGCGCGGGTCGGCCTGGTCACCCCCTTGCGCGACGGCATGAACCTGGTGGCCAAGGAGTACGTCGCCGCCCAGGACCCGGAGGACCCCGGCGTGCTGATCCTTTCCCGTTTCGCCGGCGCGGCGCGGCAGATGCGCGAGGCGCTGATCGTCAACCCGTACAGCCAGGAAGACCTGTCTGACGCGCTGAAGCAGGGCCTGGCCATGCCGCTGGAGGAGCGGGTCGCGCGCTGGAGGGCGCTGATGGGCGGGGTGATGCGCGACGACGTGGTGGCCTGGCGCAATTCTTTCGTCGACGCCCTGACCGCCGTGCGCGAGGCTCCGCTGGAGGAGCTGGAAGGTCTGGCCGCGCCGGTCGAGCCGCGCAGCTTCGCCCCCGACCCGGCCAGCGCCGCCCTGGGTTTGCCATCCTAGCGTCAACGGTTGATCGCGTTGATCAGCCCGCGCGCGCCGTCGCCAGCACGCCGTTGACCGCCGCCTTCCAGCCGCGCCGCAGCCGCGCGCGTTCGTCCTCGCCCATGCGCGGCGCCCAGCGGACCGGCGCGTCGGCGGCCGGGACGTTCAGGCTGTCGATCAGGCCGGCCCCCAGCGCGGCCAGGCGGGCTGCGCCCAGCGCGGTCATCTCCTGGAAGGCCGGCCGCTCCACCGGCACGGCGCAGACGTCGGCCAGGAACTGCATGGCCCAGGCGTTGGCGGTGACTCCGCCGTCGACCTTCAGCACCGAGGGTCGCGGCGCGCCGTCGGCGTTAAGCGCGTCCAGCAGGTCGGCGGTCTGGTAGGCCAGCGACTCCAGGGCCGCGCGCACCAGGTGGGCGCGGGTGGTGTCGCGGGTGAGGCCCATCACCGCGCCGCGCGCTTCGGCCTCCCACCAGGGGGCGCCGAGGCCCGTGAAGCCCGGCACCAGATAGACCCCGCCGTTGTCGGTCAGGCTCTGCGCCACCGCCTCGGACTGGCGCGAATGCTCGATGACGCCGAGCCCTTCCTGCAGCCACTGCACCGCCGATCCGGCCGAGAAGATCGCGCCTTCCAGGGCGTAGGCCGCTTCGCCGTCGATGGAATAGCCCAGGGTCGAGAGCATCCGGTGCTTCGACGCGCGGGGCGTCGCGCCGACGTTCATGACCAGGAAGGCCCCGGTGCCGTAGGTCACCTTCGTCTCGCCGGGCTCAAGCGCGCCGTGGCCGACCAGGGCGGCGTGCTGGTCGCCGGCCATGCCGCAGATCGGGATGGCCCGGCCGAACAGGGCCGGATCGGTCTCGCCGAAGCGGCCGGCGCAGGGGCGGATCTCCGGCAGCACCGCGCGCGGCACGCCGAAGCGGGCCAGCAGGCCGTCGTCCCAGCGCCGCTCGGCCAGGTCGAACAGCAGGGTGCGCGCGGCGTTGGTGGCGTCAGTGGCGTGCACCGCTCCGCCGGTCAGGCGCGAGAGCAGGAAGCAGTCGATGGTGCCGACCGCCAACTCGCCGCGCTCGGCGCGCGCGCGCGCGCCTTCGACCCGGTCGAGCAGCCAGGCGATCTTGGTGGCGGAGAAGTAGGGGTCGAGCACCAGGCCGGTCTTCGCCTGGATCGCGGGCTCCTGGCCGTCGGCGCGCAGCCGCTCGCAGACGCCCGCCGTGCGCCGGTCCTGCCAGACCAGGGCCTTGTGCAGGGCCGCGCCGCCAGCCCGGTCCCACAGCACGGTGGTCTCGCGCTGGTTGGTGACGCCGATGGCGGCGATGGCGCTGGGCCCGCCCACGTCGCTGATCGCCTCGCGACAGACCTGCAGGGTCGCCGCCCAGATCTCCTCGGCGTCGTGCTCCACCCAGCCGGGCTGGGGATAGTGCTGCTGCAGAGGGATCTGGCGCAGGGCGCGGGGGCGCCAGTCTGCGTCGAACACGATGGCCCGGGTCGAGGTGGTGCCCTGGTCGATCGCCAGGATCATGGACGGCGCGGACATCAGGCCTCCTTCGCGCGACGGAGCGGTTCGGTTATGAGCGTAGCCGTCGCAGACCGCTTTGGGAGCCCCGCTATGAACGTCCCCGCCTTCGCCGACGTCGAGGACGCCGCGGCCCGCCTGGCCGGGCGGGCGGTGGTCACGCCGGTGCTGGAAAACGCGACCCTCAACGAGCGGGTCGGCCGGCGCGTGCTGCTGAAGGCCGAGTGCCTGCAGGTCAGCGGCAGCTTCAAGTTCCGCGGCGCCTACAACCGCATCAGCCGGCTGAGCGAAGACGAGCGTCGTCGCGGCGTGGTGGCCTATTCGTCCGGCAATCACGCCCAGGGCGTGGCGGCGGCGGCCAAGCTGGTCGGCGCGCCGGCCCTGATCGTCATGCCGTCGGACGCCCCCGCGGTGAAGGTCGAGGGCGTGCGCGCCTTCGGCGGCGAGGTGCGCCTGTACGACCGCTGGACGGAAAGCCGCGAGGCGATCGGCGCCGAGATCGCGGCCCAGCGCGGCTCGGTGCTGGTCCCCCCGTTCGACGACGTCTTCGTGATCGCCGGGCAGGGGACGACCGGTCTGGAGTTCGCCCGCCAGGCGCAGGCGGCCGGCGCGGGCCTCGAGGCCGTGCTGGTCCCGGCCAGCGGCGGCGGCCTGGTCGCCGGCGTCAACCTGGCCATGCAGGCCCTGAGCCCGGCGACCCGGGTGTTCTGCGTCGAGCCGCACGAGTTCAACGACTACCAGCTCTCGCTGGCCGCGGGCGAACGGGTGACCCACGGGCCCGGCCAGCCGTCCATGTGCGACGCCCTGATGTCGCCCATGCCGGGCGAGATCACCTTCGCGGTCAATCGCGACACCCTGGCCGGCGGCCTGACCGCCACCGAGGCCGAGGTGAGCGAGGCCGTGCGTTTCGCCTTCCGCCACCTGAAGCTGGTGGTCGAGCCTGGCGGCGCCGCCGGTCTGGCCGCCCTGCTGGCCGGGCGCGTTCCGGCCGGCGCGGGCGCGGTCGGCGTGGTGCTGTCCGGCGGCAATGTCGACCCGGCGCTCTACGCCCGACTGATCCAGGGCTGAGCGCCGCCGGGCCGCTTCTCAGCAAAGCCTCACATTTCGCTCATGCCGTCCGACCCCGCCCGCGCCAGGGATGAAGCCTCACTCAAGGCGGAGGCGAAGGCGATGGCGAGCAAGGCGGAAACAGGGTCGGGACGGCGTGGTCTGGGGTGGCGGATCGCCGGCTGGGCGGCCGGGACGGGGCTTCTGCTGCTGGTCCCGCTGGTCGCCATGCGGTTCACCCACGACGTGGTCTGGACCACCTCCGATTTCGTGTTCGCGGGCCTGCTCTTGTTCGGCTCGGCCCTCGCCTACGAGCTGATCGCCAGCACCCGTGGCGGGCTGGTCTATCGGGGCGCGGTGGCCGCCGCGATCGGCACGGCCTTCCTGCTGATCTGGGCCAACGGCGCGGTCGGCCTGATCGGCGGCGAGCGCGAGGACGCCAACCTGCTGTACGGCGGCGTGCTGGCCGTGGCGCTGATCGGCGCCCTGATCGGGCGTTTCCGGCCGAGCGGCATGGCCCGGGCCCTGTTCGCGACGGCGTTCGCCCAGGCGCTGGTCCCGCTGGTGGCGCTAGGCCTCGGCCTGGGCTCGATGGCCCTGATCTGGACGCAGGAGACCCTGGTGGTGAGCGGCGGCTTCGTGGCGCTCTGGCTGCTGGCGGCGGGCCTGTTCGTGGCCGCGGCGCGGAGCCCGACGCCGGCGGATTGACCCTGCGGCGCCCTTTACGGGCCGGCGGACGCGTGCGACCGGTCGGAGCTCGCTGCTTCGGTTGTCCGCATGTCCGCCGCCCCGGTCCTGATCGCGCCCCTGCCGCAACACCGGCTCGACGAGCCCAGGCTGTTCGCCTGGCTCGCCGGGCGCCTGCCGGGCTTCGCGGGGCCGGCCGAGCTGCGCCAGTTCCAGGGCGGGCAGTCGAACCCGACCTACCTGATCACCACGCCTGAGCGCCGCTACGTCCTGCGCAAGAAGCCGCCGGGCAAGCTCTTGCCCTCCGCCCACCAGATCGAGCGCGAGTACCGCGTGCTGCGCGCCCTGGACGGCACGGCCGTGCCGGTGCCGCCGGCCCGCGTGCTGTGCGAGGACGAGGGCGTCATCGGCACCGCCTTCTACGTCATGGATTTCGTCGACGGCCGCGTGCTGACCGACACCACGCTGGCGGCCTTGGAGAAGGACGAGCGGCGGCCGATCTACGACGCGATGGCGCAGACGCTCGCCGCCCTGCACCGGGTCGATTATCGGACCGCGGGCCTGGCCGACTTCGGCAAGCCGGAGAACTTCGTCGGCCGGCAGATCAACCTTTGGACCAAGCAGTACCTGGCGGCCAAGACCGACGAGCTGCCGGCCATGGACGCCCTGATGCGCTGGCTGCCGGAGAACGCGCCGGCCACGGAGGAAGTGACCGTCGTGCACGGCGATTTCCGGCTGGGCAACCTGCTCTACGCCCATGACGGTCCGCAGGTGCTGGCCGTGCTGGACTGGGAGCTGGCCACCCTGGGCCATCCGCTGTCGGACCTGGCCTATGTGGCCCTGCCGTATCATCTGCCGCCGGGCGGGCCGCTGCCGGGTCTGCGCGAGCTCGACGCCGCGGCCTGGGGCCTGCCGTCCGAGGCGGAGTTCCTGCAGGCCTACGCGCGCGCGGTCGGCCGCGAGGACATCCCCGACTGGCCGTTCTTCCTGGCGCTGTCGCTGTTTCGCCTCGCGGGCATCACCCAGGGCGTCTACGCGCGCGCCCTGCAGGGCAACGCCGCGGACGGCGGCGCGATGGCCATGGCCGCGGTCGCCCGCAGCGCCGCCGAGATCGGCTGGGAGATCGCCAGCGGCGCGCGCCGGGTCGCCTAGATCGACACCGCCGAATCCGGCGTCCGCTCGCTGAAGCCGGCGCCGACCGTGCGGGTGTCCTCGCGCCGGCCCTCTTCGCGCTCGCGCTCCTCTTCGAACCAGGCGACGGTCCGGCGCAGGCCCTCGTCGACCGGGGTCTTGGCGGACCAGCCCAGCACCTCGCGGGCGCGGGTGACGTCGGGACGGCGCCGCGTCGGGTCGTCGACCGGCAACGGCTTGCGGGTCACCGGCGAGCCGGAGTCGGTGATGCGCAGCACCCGCTCGACCAGCTCGTTGATGGTCAGCTCGGTCGGATTGCCGAGGTTCACCGGCCCCGGCGGCGGACCTTCGTAGGTCATCAGCCGCATCAACCCGTCGACCAGGTCGTCCACATAGCAGAACGAGCGGGTCTGGCGGCCGTCGCCGTAGATGGTCACCGGGTCGCCGGCCAGGGCCTGGGTGATGACGTTCGACACCACCCGGCCGTCGAAGGCGTCCAGGCGCGGGCCGTAGGTGTTGAAGATGCGCGCCACGCGCACCTCGGCCCGGCCGCCGCGCTCGAAGTCGAAGCACAGGGTCTCGGCCGCCCGCTTGCCTTCGTCGTAGCAGGCCCGCGGCCCGGTGGTGTTCACGCAGCCGCGGTAGCTTTCCACCTGGGGGTGGACCTCCGGGTCGCCGTAGATTTCGCTGGTCGAGGCCATCAGCAGGCGCGCGCCGGTGTCTTCACACAGGTGCAGCAGGTTGCGGGTGCCCAACACGCTGGTCAGCAGGGTGTGCTCGGGGTCGGCCTGGTAGAGCGGCGGGGAGGCCGGGCAGGCGAGGTTGTAGACGTAGTCGAACCGGCGCTTCAGCCGCGGCGGCAGGGGCTCGACCACGTCCGCCTCGACCAGGTCGAAGCGGCTGTCGCGGTAGAGGTGGCGGATGTTGCGCCGCCGGCCGGTGAGGAAGCTGTCGAGACAGACGACGTGATGCCCCTCGGCCAGCAACGCATCACAAAGGTGGGACCCCACGAAGCCTGCGCCTCCGGCCACGAGAACTTGGCGCGCCTTGCCGTTCTTCATCCCTCGTCCCCTCGGCGAGAATTAACGCTCCTCAACTTGGTCGGATCGGTCTTTGTTCGACCCGCCCCGATACAAAACGCGCGGCTCGGCGGCGGCCGCTTCGACCGTCACCCGAGAGCCACAGACAGGTCTCTCGGGCTGGCGGTTCGACGCGCCGGGCGGCGGTCCGGACCGCCGGTGACGCTGCGATAGACCCCCAGCATTCCGCGCGTCATGGCGTCGGCGGAATAACGGCCGGCGCGGGCGCGCGCGGCGCCCCCGCGCTCGGCGCGCAGGTTCGGGTCTGCCAGCAGCCGGTTGATCGCTGCGGCGCAGCCGTCGGCGTCGCCCGGCGCGAAGAACAGGGCCGCGCCCGACCACAGTTCGCGGTGGGCCGGCACGTCGGACAGCACCAGCGCGCAGCCGGCCTGGCCGGCGGCGAGCGCGCCCGGCGCGTCGGGCGCATAGCGCGCGGCCGAGGCGTAGATCGGCCGCTCCCGCAGCAGCTGGGCGGTGCGGACCGGGTCCAGCGGGCCCGGGGCCGACAGGCGCGCGAAACGTGTGCGTTCGCCGCGCGGGCCCAGCACCGGACCCAGCGCCACCACGGGCGCCTGGACCCGAGTGGCGGCCCGGTCGAGCGTCTCCATCTCGTCGCCGGCGTCCCACAGCCGGCCGACGGCCAGCACGAAGGGATCGGCCGCCGGTTCGGCGGCGGGGGCGATGGCGGCGCGGCGGCCGCCGCGGACCACGATAGGCCGGCGGCCGTAGGTCTCGGCGACGGCGGCGGCGAAGGCGGCGGTCGGCGCGACCGCGGCGGCGCAGCGGCCGTAGCCGTCGCGGGCCAGCTCGCTGCGCCAGCGGTCTTCGTCCGGGATCGGCGCGCCGCTGCGCATCGCCGACCACCAGGTGCCGGCGCAGCCTGCGGCGGCGACGATCACCGGCGCGGTGAAGCGCTCGGAGCAGGCCAGGGCGGGGTGGTCGAGCTGGACCAGGTCGGCGTGTGCGGCGGCGGCCAGGTCGGCCAGCACGTCGGCGGCGAAGCGGGTCTCGCCCGGCCGGTCGTGGGCGGCGATCGAGGGCAGGCCGGCGGCGGCCAGCTCCAGGCCTT
>NZ_JACSJI010000024.1 GCF_014349105.1 Caulobacter sp. 17J80-11
CCGCCAAGCCGGCCGCTGCGGCTCCGGCCCAGACCCTGTCGCCGTCGGTGGCCCGCATCGCCGCCGAGACCGGGCTGGACACCTCCAAGATCGCCGGCACCGGCAAGGACGGCCGCATCACCAAGGGCGACGCGCTCGCGGCCCTGTCGGGCGCCCCGACCGCTCCGGCCCCGGCGGCCGCGGCTCCGGCCGCGCCGGCCGCCGCGCCGCGCGCGCTGGGCGCCAACGAAGAGCGGGTGAAGATGACCCGCCTGCGCCAGACCATCGCCCGGCGCCTGAAGGAAGCCCAGAACACCGCCGCCCAGCTGACCACCTTCAACGAGGTGGACATGACCACGGTCATGGCGCTCCGCACCGCCTACAAGGACGGCTTCGAGAAGCGCCACGGCGTGAAGCTGGGCTTCATGGGCTTCTTCGTGAAGGCCGTGGTCGCCGCCCTGAAGGAGATCCCGGCGGTCAACGCCGAGATCGAGGGCACCGACATTATCTACAAAAACCACTACGACATCGGCGTCGCGGTCGGCACCGATCGCGGCCTGGTGGTTCCGGTGGTGCGCGACGCCGACAAGATGTCGCTGGCCGAGATCGAGAAGGAGATCGGTCGCCTCGGCAAGGCCGCCCGTGACGGTTCGCTGTCGCTGGACCAGCTGCAGGGCGGCACCTTCACCATCACCAACGGCGGCATCTACGGCTCGCTGATGTCGACGCCGATCCTGAACATGCCGCAGTCGGGCATCCTGGGCATGCACAACATCGTGCAGCGCCCGATGGCCGTGAACGGCCAGGTGGTGATCCGCCCCATGATGTACCTGGCGCTCAGCTACGACCACCGCATCGTCGACGGCAAGGAAGCGGTGACCTTCCTGGTGCGCATCAAGGAAAACATCGAGGATCCCCAGCGCTTCCTGCTGGACGTCTGATCCTGAAGAGGGCGGCCTGCAGGCCGCCCTTTTTGTTTGGGGGGAGTTCCTGTGACTCTGGCGGTCGTCGCCCGCTTTTCGGATCTGAACGAAGCCCACGTGGCGTGCGCCGCCCTGCGCTCCGCCGGGCTGCAGGCCGTGGTGCTCGATGGTGCGATCGCCTCGGTCGAACCGCTGTCCCAACGGGCGTTCGGCGGCTCGCGCCTGTGCGTGCCCCTGACCGATCTGCCGGTCGCGCGCGAGATCCTGCGCGAGGCTCAGGCCGCGGCGGCCGCCGAGGCGCTGCCGTCCGATATCGAGATCCGGCCGCACCATCCGGCGTGGACGCTCGCATCCCTGTTCACCGCCGTGCTCGCCTCGAGCCCGGCCGGCTGGGCGGTCGACGCCGTGCGTCGTCGGCCCGACCCGATCCGCATCACCGGCGCCGTCCTGATCCTGGGCTGCATCGCCGTCTGGCTGCTGGCGGTGGTTTCCGCCCAGATGCAGCCGGCGTCGTACTGAGCGGAGCGCCCTATGCCCCTGGCCGTCGTCGAACGCTTCCAGTCGCTCCCCGAGGCGCAGGTGGCCCGCACGGCCCTGCGCTCAGCCGGGCTGGACGCGACCGTCCTCGATGACCCGCTGCCAGGCGTGATGCCGCTGGAGCCGGACGACGCCGGCGGCATTCGGTTGTGCGTCCCCGAGGCCGAGTTGCCCGCCGCCCAGGCGCTCCTCGCCGCCGCCCGCGAGATCGGCGACGCCGAGGCGGCGGATTCCGACTGATTTCGTTTGAACTCAAACGGGTTGTCGTGAAGTCGAGCGCGGGTCGCGGCGTTCTGGGAAATTTCTGTTTCTTGCCGACGATAACCTGAGCAGCTCTACCTTTGCGCTCTTGTGCGACGCAGCAGGCTGCGCTTCTAGGCGCGGTCTTTCAGCTTCGCAGTTGCACAATAGATGTCCTTCGTCGCGCTTTCGGCCCTGCTGGCCGCCGCTTCCGCTTCCGCCGAACCCGCCGCCGTCGAGGAACTGGTCGTCACCGCCCAGAAGCGCGAGCAGCGCCTGATCGACGCGCCGCTGTCGGTCGCCGTGGTCACCGGCGAGGCCATGGAGCGCTCCGGCGGGCGCGACCTGAAGGACCTGCAGACCCTGACCTCGGGCCTGATCGTCACCTCCACCGCCAACGAGACCCAGACCACCGCCCGCCTGCGCGGCGTCGGCACGGTCGGCGACAATCCGGGGCTGGAGTCCTCGGTCGGCGTGGTGATCGACGGCGTCTATCGCCCGCGCACCGGCACGGCGATCAACGATCTGGGCGAGCTGGACCGGATCGAGATCCTCAAGGGCCCGCAGGGCACCCTGTTCGGCAAGAACGCCTCGGCCGGCCTGATCAGCGTGCTGACCGCTGCGCCCGAGTTCAACACCTACCTCGAAGCCGAGGCCACGGTGGGCGAGCTGGGCACGCGGGGCGCGTCCCTGACCCTGAACGCCCCGATCACCGACACCCTGGCCGGTCGCCTGTTCGTGGCGCGGCGCCTGCGCGACGGCATCTATGACGTGCGCACCGGCGACGGCCCGCGCACCGAGCGCCAGGACAACAATCAGGACTACTGGACCGCGCGGGGCCAGCTGCTGTTCACCCCCTCCGACGACGCCGAGATCCGGGTGATCGCCGACTACACGAAGCGCGAGGAGAACTGCTGCGCCGGCGTCATGCTGGTGCGCGGCCCGACCGCGGCCTGGATCGACGGCCTGGCCGCCGACGAGGGCGTCGCGCCCACGCCGAACCCGGGCGCCCGCACCGCCTGGTCGAACCGCTCCACCGCCCAGCAGATCGAGGACGCCGGCCTGTCGGTGCAGCTCGACCTGGACCTGGGCGCCGCGACCCTGACCTCGATCACCGCCGCGCGCAGCTGGTCGACGAAGAACGGCTACGACGCCGACTTCTCGACCGCCGACATCTACTACCGCGACCCGGACGGCTCGTTCGGCTCGGAGTTCGCCACCCTGAGCCAGGAACTGCGCCTGGCCGGCAAGCGCGACGCGCTGGACTGGATGGTCGGCGCCTTTCTGGCGGCCGAGGACGTCGAGCGTCGGGACGAGTACCTCTACGGCGCGGACTACGAGACCTATCTGGGCCTGCTGCTGACCGGCGGCGCCAACCCGAACCGGGTGTCGGAGATCACCGGCTTCGCGCCGGGCGCCGCCTTCGTCGCCGGCGAGGGCGCGCGCGACACCTACCGCCAGGAAGCCCGCACCCTGGCCCTGTTCACCAACGACACCTGGCGCTTGACCGAGCGGCTGGAGCTGACCGCGGGCCTGCGTTTCACCGCCGAGGACAAGGACCTGGCCTCGACCTGGCGCACCACCGACGGCGGCGCGGCCTGCGCCGCGGCCAAGGCGGCCGCGACCGGCGTCAGCGTCCTGTGCCTGCCCTGGTCGAACGGCGCCTTCAACGGGACCTCGCACCAGTCGCGCTCGGAGACCGCCTGGTCCGGCACCCTGAAGGCCTCCTGGCGCCTGAGCGACGAGGCGGTGACCTACGCCTCGTGGGCGCGCGGCTGGAAAGCCGGCGGCTTCAACCTGGACCGCGAGCAGACCGCCTATCTGCTGGACGCCGACACCGCCTTCGAGGACGAGCGCGTGGACGCGTACGAACTGGGGGCCAAGACCCGCTGGTTCGACGGCGCGCTGGCCGTCGACGCCGCCGTCTTCCGCCAGGAGTTCCAGGATTTCCAGCTGAACACCTTCGCCAACGCCACCTTCGTGGTGCGCTCGGTGCCCGAGCTGACCTCCACGGGCGCGGAAGTGGAAGCCCGCTGGG
This sequence comes from Caulobacter sp. 17J80-11, assembly GCF_014349105.1. Taxonomy (GTDB): domain Bacteria; phylum Pseudomonadota; class Alphaproteobacteria; order Caulobacterales; family Caulobacteraceae; genus 17J80-11. Next base: position 3,718 of record NZ_JACSJI010000024.1, read on the forward strand.
CCACGCCGCTGGACGGCCTGAATCTGAGCGGCGGCGTCACCTACGCCGAGACCGAATTCGGCTCCGATCCGGTCACGGGCCTCGTCCGCCTGCCGGGCTCCCGCTCGGCCTTCGCGCCCCTGTGGTCGGCGGCGGCCGCGGCGGACTGGAGCCGCCCGATCGGCCACGGCCTGGAGGCCGGCGCCTGGCTCTCGGGCAAGTTCAACTCCGACTACAACACCGGTTCGGACCTCAATCCGCTGAAGATCCAGCCGGCCTTCTGGCGCGCCGACGCGCGCGTCTGGGTCGGCGCCGCCGACGGCCGATGGGCGGCGGAGCTGTGGGCCCGCAACCTGACCGACGAGCTCTACCGCCAGGTCGCCTTCGACGCCCCGCTGCAGGCCGGCACGGTCAACGCCTTCCTCGGCGAGCCGCGCAGCGTCGGCGTGACGGTGCGGGTGCGGCGCTAGCAAACGCGCGTCATCCCGGAAGCCGCATAGCGGCTATCCGGGGTGACGTAGCGGGCGTTGCCTTCCCCAAGGGCGCCCACTAGGGTCCGCGCGGTTCCGTTTCAGAAGTGCGCCCATGACCACCGTGACCCTCGACGACATCCGCGCCGCCGCCGAGCGCATCAAGGACTTCGTCGACCGGACCCCGTGCCGCTATTCGCGCAAGCTGTCCCAGCGCACCGGGGCCGAGGTGTGGGTGAAGTTCGAGAACGCCCACTTCACCTCCTCCTTCAAGGAGCGGGGCGCGCGCAACAAGCTGATGCAGCTGTCGCCGGCGGAGAAGAAGCGCGGCGTGATCGCGGCTTCGGCCGGCAACCACGCCCAGGCGCTGGCCTATCACGGCCAGCAGCTCGGCGTGCCGGTCACCATCGTGATGCCGCATGGCACGCCCTTCGTGAAGATCGAGAAGACCCGGTCCTACGGAGCCAACGTGGTGATCGAGGGCGGCGACTTCACCGAGGCGACCAACCACGCGATGAAGCTGCGCGACGAGCATGACTACGTGTTCGTCTCGGCCTTCGACGACCTGCAGATCCTCACCGGCCAGGGCACCTGCGGCCTGGAGATGCTGGAGGACGCGCCCGACCTCGACGCGGTGATCGTGCCGATCGGCGGCGGCGGCCTGATCGCCGGCGTCGCCTCGGCGGTGAAGGCGCTGAAGCCCGGCATCAAGGTCTACGGCGTCGAGGCGGCCATGTACCCGTCCTTCGTCGCCCGCCGGAAGGGCGAGAAGCCCAAGTGCGGCGGCCAGACCATCGCCGAGGGCATCGCCATCAAGGCGGTCGGCGAGATCCCGTTCGCGGTGGCCGACCCGCTGATCGACGAAGTGCTGGTGGTCGACGAGGCCGACTTCGAGCGCGCCGTGGCCATGTACGCCAACGTCGAGAAGACGGTGGCCGAGGGCGCCGGCGCCGGCGGCCTGGCCGCCCTGCTGCGCTATCCGGCCAAGTTCAAGGGGCAGAAGGTCGGCCTGGTGCTGGCCGGCGGCAACATCGACGCGCGCATGCTGGCCTCGGTGCTCTACCGCGACATGGTCCGCCAGGGCCGCATGGTCACCTACCGCATCATCGGCGACGACCGTCCGGGCGTGCTGGCCGGCATGAGCGCGGTGATCGGCAAGCTGGGCGGCAACATCCTCGACGTCATCCACAACCGCCTCTCGCTGGAGGTGCCGGCCAAGGGCGCGGAGTACGACATCGTCGTCGAGACCCGCGACGAGCAGCACGCCGACGAGATCCGCCAGGCCCTGAAGGAAAGCGGCTATGTCCTCACCAATGCGTAAGGCGCTGGCCGTGTTCGCCCTGGCCGCGGCGCTTTCGGCCTGCGGCCCGAAGGTCGACCCGGCGGCGGCCGCCGCCGGCCTGGCCGAGGCCAAGGCCTTCTTCGCCAAGAACGCCAAGGCCGAGGGCGTGCGCACCCTGCCCGACGGCCTGCAGTACAAGGTCGTGCGCTCCGGCGCGCCGGACGCGCCGAAGCCGGACGTCAACGACGAGGTGAAGGTCCACTACGAGGGCGCCCTGCTGAACGGCGAGGTGTTCGACAGCTCCTTCGAGCGCGGCTCGCCCGAGACCTTCGAACTGGCCGGCCTGGTGAAGGCCTGGCAGGAAGCGATCCCGATGATGCGGGTGGGCGACGAGTGGATCCTCTACGTCCCGCCTGAGCTGGGCTATGGCGAAGAGGGCTCGCCGCCGACCATTCCGCCGAACGCCACCCTGGTGTTCCGCATCGAACTGCTGGGCGTGCTGCCGCACGCCGGCGGCGAGAGCGGGAACGTCTGAACGCTCAGGCGCGCACGTCCACCGCGCGCGCCGCCGCCTTCAGCGGGCTCCAGGTCAGGGCCCGCGCGATCTCCAGCGAGCCGACAAGCCGGGCCGCCTGCACCGCCTTGCGCGCGCGCCAGGCGGCGGGCAGGCCGGCCAGCCCCGCCTTCAGCCCCCGCCAGGCCGCGCGTTCGCCCTTCAGGACCGAGCCCGCGACCAGGGCGGCGACCGCCGCCGCGTGCAGCGGGAAGGTGACCGCCAGCAGCAGCGGCGGGGTGTTCTTCACATAGGTCCACAGGCGGTTGCGCACGCCGTGCCACAGGGCGAAGTCCGACCGGGCGCCCAGGGTGGACGAGCCGACGTGGCGGACGACGGCGTCCGGGACCAGCCGCACGCGCTCGCCGCGCAGCCGCAGCCGGTAGCCCAGGTCCATGTCCTCGCAGTAGCAGAAGAAGGCCTTGTCGAAGCCGCCGACGTCGAGGAACAGGGCGCGCTCGACCAGCATGGCCGCGCCGCAGGCGGCGAACACTTCGCCCGCCGGCACGCGCTCCGGCCGGGCGCGGCCGTAGCCGGCTCTGTAGGGCACGCCGGCCAGGGTCATGGCGTCGCCGGCGCCGTCCAGCACGGCCGGATCATGCTCGGCGACCTGCAGGGAGGTGAAGCAGCGCACGTCGGGCTGCGCCTCCGCCGCCGCGACCAGAGCCTCCAGCCAGTCGGGCTCGGCGAAGGCGTCGGGGTTCAGCAGGGCAAGCCACCGTCCGCGCGCGGCCTGGGCGGCGCGGTTGTTGGCCTCGGCGAAGCCGAGGTTCTCGCCGAACTCGAGCAGGCGGAGCGCCGGGTCAGCCGCGGCGGCCGTCTGGGCTGCGCCGTCCCTGGATCCGTTGTCGGCGATCAGGATTTCGAAGTCCTGGAACGTCTGCGCCTTCAGGGCGGAAAGACAGCGGGCCAGAACCGGCCCGCTCTCGTAGGCGACGATCAGGACGCTGACCGCCGGGGCCGTCACGCGGCGGCTCGCAGCCATTCGGCCCGGACGTCGGGATCGTCCTCGCGTTCGAGCCGGCTGGCGGCGGCCGCGGTGAAGCGCTCCGGCGCCAGGCGCGACAGGGCCCAGGCGGCGGCCCCGCGCACGACCGGGGCGGGATCCTCCAGTAGGCGCTCGGCGGCGGCCGCCAGCGCGGGGTCTCCGGAGTTGCCGATCGCGTAGAGCACGTTGCGCACGAAGCGGTCGCGGCCGATGCGCTTGACCGGCCCCTTGGCGAACAGCTCGCGGAAGCTCGGATCGTCGAGCCCGGCCAAATCCTCCAGCCTGGGCCCGCGCAGGGCGTCGCGCGCCTGCAGCTTCAGCTCGCGCCCGGCCTGGGCGAACTTGTTCCAGGGGCAGACCGCCAGGCAGTCGTCGCAGCCGTAGATCCGGTTGCCCGCCGCCTCGCGATAGCGCACCGGCCATGGGCCCGCGTGTTCGATGGTCAGATACGACAGGCAGGCCCGCGCATCGAGCTGGTAGGGGGCGGGGAAGGCGCCGGTCGGGCAGGCGTCCAGGCAGGCCCGGCACGAGCCGCACCGGTCGCGCTCTGGCGCGTCCGGCTCCAGCTCCAGCGTGGTCAGGATCGAGCCCAGGAACAGCCAGGAGCCGAACTCGCGCGACACCAGGTTGGTGTGCTTGCCCTGCCAGCCCAGCCCGGCGGACTGGGCCAGCGGCTTCTCCATCAGGGGCGCGGTGTCGACGAACACCTTCAGCTCGCAGCCGGCCCCCTGGGCCAGCCAGCGGCCCAGCTGCTTCAGCCGCTTCTTGACGACGTCATGGTAGTCGTCCCCCTGGGCGTAGACCGAGATCACGCCGCGACCCCTGTCCTTCAGCGCCTCCAGCGGATCGGCGTCCGGGCCGTAGTTGACGCCCAGCACGATGGCCGAGCGCGCACCCTCCCACATGGCCCTGGGGTGGACGCGGCGCTCCAGCGTCTCCTCCATCCAGCCCATGGTGCCGTGCCGGCCCTTCTGCACGAAGGTCCGCAGCCGGTCCGACGCCGGCCAGGGGGCCTCGACCGAGGCGAAGCGGCAGACGTCGAAGCCGAGCGCCAGGGCTTCCGCGCGGATGGTTTCGCGCAGGTCAGGCGCCCTGAAGGCCTTGGCGGCGTTGCAGATCGATTGCGACACGTTGACTGGCGAGGGCCTCGAGCTGCTCCAGCGACGGCAGGAGCGTCTGCCAGTCTACCTCGCCGGGCGCTTCGATGCGCGTGGCCATCTCCCGCAGGACATTCACGAGCAGGCGCTCGACGTCGGCGCTGTCCTTGTAGGTCGCCAGCGCCCGCTCGGCGGTGACCAGTAGCTCGGTGCCGGCCAGGACGCGGGTTCCGCGGACCTCGGCGAGCAGTCTCGTTGCGTTGGCTTCCACCTTGGCGGCCGCGACCTCAGACGCGTCGGCGTATTCGCGGAGGCGCGCGGCCAGGGCCGCTTCGTCGACAGGCTTGGAAAGCAGGACGGCCTGTTCGGCGGTCAGCAGCTCGATCAGCGCCAGGTTGGTGCTCTGGGAGGCCGAGACCAGGTGGCGCTGCGGGTGGTCCGCCGGCGCGAACGCGGTCGTCGCCGTCCCGAGTTCGTTCTCGGCTTCCGCGATGGCGATGCTGACGTTCAGCAGTTCCGGGACCAGGCCCTCCGCGGCGCGCTTGTCGCCGCCGGCCGTCGCCTGGACCTGCGGGATGATGCGCCCGACGAGGATCCGGTTCTTTTCGAAGTCGCGGCGCAGGATCTCGGGAAGATCGTTCAGGGCCCGGGTCATCTTGGCGAACGACGCATCGGCGGCGGCGAAGGCGGGCGGCACGGGCGGCGGCGCCGAGGCGGCGGCGTCGAGCTTCGCGCCCATGGCGGCCCAGGCCTGCTCCTGTTCCGCCCCCCAGGTCTTCGCCCAGGTGCGGCCGTCGCGCTTGGCGCGGCGGTCGTAGAAGTCGAGCGCGACGTCGGCGCCGTCCAGGACCTCCACGAAGGCGTCGGACTGCTCCTGCAGGGATTGCTGGATCGCCGTGCTCCAGACCGCGACCTCCGCCAGATAGGCCCGCATCTGCGCGGCCGGGTCCCCGGCGGCCGGCGCCGGGGCTGAAGACTGGGCCGAAGACCGGACCGGAGACTGGGCCTTCGCGATGGCGGGCGACGCGGCGGCCAGGACGAGCGCGGCGAGCGCGGCGGTCAGTTTCCTCACGAGACTCCCCCCGAATTCAGAAATTCCCGAGCGCGGAACTTCCGGAACTCAGAAGTCCAGGTCGTCGTAGTGCTCGGCCGGCGGAATGCCGGGTTGGCGGTCGGCCAGCAACGGACGGAAGCAGGGGCGCGACTTGATCCTCGAATACCACGTTTTCAACGCAGGGTAGTCGCGCCAGGGGACTTCGCCGAAATAGTCCAGCACCGACAGGTGCGCGGCGGCGGCGATGTCGGCCAGGCTGAGCCTGCGGCCGGCCAGCCAGTCGCGCGCCTGCAGCAGCTCGTCGAAATAACCGAGGTGACGGCGCAGGGCCTCGCGGCCGGCCCGCATGGCCGGCATGTCGGGCGGCCCCAGGCGCAGCAGGCGCTTCTCCATCTTCTCGTGGAGCAGCAGGGCGTTGACCTCGTAGTCGAACTTCTTGTCGAACCACTGCAGCAGGCGGCGCGCCTCGGCCCGCTCGGCCGGCGAGGGCGAGAGCAGGGCGTCGCCCTTGGCGGTCTCTTCCAGGTGGTCGAGGATGGCGCGGGTCTCGCACACGACCAGTTGGCCCCGGTCGGTCTCCTCGACCAGCACCGGGGTCAGGCCGGACGGGTTCAGCGCCTCGAACTCGGGGTTCGGCTCCCAGTAGCGGACCACCACCTCGTCGAAATCGAGGCGCTTCTCGCCCAACGCCAGCCGCGCCTGACGCGAGGCCGGATCGAGCGGAAAGTGGTGCAGGGTACGCCGCGGGGTCATGTCCGATCCGATGCGCCCGGGCTTCTTAAGGACTCGTTCACCGCAACCGCTTCCGCCTCAGGATTCCGGGGTCGCCTGTGGAGAATGCGCCGCCGCCGTCTCCTGGAACGCCCCGCCGTGCGGTTCGGCCCGGCCGCGCGGATCCGGATGGATCAGGATGTCGGCGGCCGGGTACTCGGCCAGGATGCGGTTCTCGGCCTCGACCAGGATGGCGTGGGCGGCCTCGAGGGTCAGGGCCGGGTCGAGGTCGGCGTGGAACTGGATCATGACGTAGGGGCCCGCGACGCGGGTGCGCAGCTGGTGCACGCCGGTCATCTGCGGGTCGGCCAGGGCCAGTTCGACGATCCGCGCCCGCGCCTCGACCGGCAGGCCCTTGTCCATCAGGTGGTCGGCGGCCTCGCGCAGCACGCCGATGGCGCCCCAGACCAGCCAGGCCGAGACGGCCAGGCCGGCGAAGGCGTCCAACTCGGGCAGGCTGAGGAAGGTCGCGCCCGCGATGCCGGCGACCGCCGCCAGGTTCGAGGCGAGGTCGGCGAAGTAGTGGGCCCGGTCGCCGCTGACCGCCACCGAGCCGGTCTTCTTGAGGGCGCGGGTCTGGGCGGCGACCAGCAGCAGGGTCAGGGCGATCGACAAGCCCATGACCGCCAGCGCCCAGCCGCCGTGCTCGACCGGCCGCGGGTCGGCCAGCCGCGCCACCGCCTCGCGCCCGACCAGGGCGGCGGAGGCGAAGACCAGGCAGGCCTGCACCAGCGAGGCGAAGGCTTCCGCCTTGCCGTGGCCGAAGCGGTGCTCGGCGTCCGGCGGCGTCACCGCGTAGCGTACGGCCAGGAAGGTGCCGAGCGAGGCGACCAGATCGAGCGTCGAATCCGCCAGCGAGGAGAGCAGGGCGACCGAGCCGCTGGCCGACCACGCGACGGCCTTCGCCCCCACCAGGATCAGGGCGGTCAGCACCGAATAGGCGGTGACCCGGCGCGTGACGGCGGCGCTTTCGGCGGGCGGGGTGGTCCCCGGGACGGCGTGGCCTTGTGCGCTCATTATTCGCCTGCTCGCGTAAACGTGACTGTTCACAGGCCGATTACGCGCTTCCGGAGCGAATCAAAACGGCCGAGCTTGCGTTATGGTCTGTCAATCTTGACCGGGCAGGGGTCAACCATGACGACCAGCGCGCGTTCCTGGCTCTCGCGGCCTGAAGTCCTGGAGCGGCTCGGGGTGAAGCCCCAGACGCTTTACGCCTACGTCAGCCGCGGCCGCATCGCCGCCCGGCCGGATCCCGACGACCCGCGCCGCAGCCTCTACGCCGCCGAGGACATCCACCGCCTGCTTGACCGCACGGCCCAGGCCGCCCGGCGCACCGCCCGCGAGCTGGAGCCGGCCGCCGCGCGCGGCGAGGCGGTGGTCGAGAGCGCGCTCACCTCCTTCGCCGACGGCAAGCTGTGGTTCCGCGGCAAGGACGCCGCCGCCCTGGCCGAGGCCTCGACCCTGGAGCAGGCGGCCCGCTGGCTGTGGGAGGGCGAGGAAGATCCGTTCGCCGACATGAAACCGCGGGTCGACGTGGTGTTTCCGGGCGGCCCGCGCGGGCGGGCCTTCGCCGCCCTGGCCCGCCGCGCCGACGAGGACGCCCCCAGCGCGGGGCGCAGCGTCCGCTCGCTGCGCCGCGAGGCTGCCGCCGTGCTCAGCGAGGTGGTCGACGCGGTCGCCGCCGGCGGCACGCGCCCGGCCCTGCACCTGCGGCTGGCCCGCGCCTGGAAGCTGACCGACAAGGACGGCGAGCTGCTGCGCCGGGCGCTCGTGCTGTCGATCGACCACGGCCTGAACGAGGCGGCCCTGGCCGTGCGCGTGACCGCCTCGACCGGCGCGTCGCTGGCCGCTTGCGCCCTGTCGGGGGTGGCGGCCCTGTCCGGTCCGCGCTTCGCCGGCAAGCTGGCGCTGGCCACCGGCTTCGTGGCCGAGGCCCGCCGCGGCGCCGACGCGCGCGCGGCCGCCCGCCAGCGCCTGGCCCAGGGGCTGGAGATTCCCGGCTTCGGTCATCCGCTGCATCCGGACGGCGATCCGCGCGCCAAGGCCCTGCTGGCGGCCGCCTCCCTTCCGGAAGAACTGAACGACGTGGTGCGGGTGGGCGAGGGCCTGACCGGCCAGGCCCCCAACTTCGACATGGCGCTGGCCCTGATCGGCCGGCAGCTGGACCTGCCCAAGGACGGCGCCTTCACCCTGTATGCGATCGGCCGGACCGTGGGCTTCACCGGCCACGCCCTCGAACAGATCGCCGCAGGGGCGCCGATCCGCACCAGACTGCGCTATGTCGGAGCGGAGCCTGACCGTTCCTGAGTCGGCCTGAATTTCTTCGCGTATAGGGGTTTGAACGTATGGCCGACTGGCTGAACGCCGTGATCCTCGGGCTCATCGAGGGTCTGACCGAGTTCATCCCCGTGTCCTCGACCGGCCACCTGTTGCTGGCCAAGCAGGCCCTGGGCCTGACCGACGTGAAGTGGGACACCTTCATCGTCATGATCCAGCTGGGCGCGATCCTGGCGGTCGTGGCCCTCTACTTCAGCCGGCTGTGGAACGTGCTGATCCGCCTGCCGAAGGACCCGCAGGCCCGCAAGTTCGTGCTGAGCGTGACGATCGCCTTCATCCCCTCGGTGGTGGCCGGCGTCTTCCTCTACGACTTCATCAAGGCGGTGCTGTTCGAAAGCCCGATGGTGATCTGCATCGCGCTGATCGTCGGGGGCCTGGTGCTGCTGGTGCTGGAGCGCTTCGCGCCGAAGGCGCGCACCGAGGACGCCATGCACGTGGGCCTGGGCACGTCGCTGGGGGTGGGCCTGTTCCAGTGCCTGGCCATGGTGCCGGGCGTGTCGCGCTCCGGCGCGACCATCGTGGGCGGCATGGCCCTGGGCCTCGACAAGCGGGCGGCCGCGGAATTCTCGTTCTTCCTGGCCATCCCGACCATGATGGGCGCGTTCGTCTACGACTTCTACAAGCACCGCGACGCGTTCGACGCGGACTTCACCGGCCTGATCGCCATTGGCTTCGTGGTGTCGTTCGTCAGCGGCGCCTTCGTGGTCCGCACCATGCTGGACTTCGTCGCCAAGCACGGCTTCGCGCCTTTCGCCTGGTGGCGGATCCTGGTCGGCCTGGCGGGCCTGGCGCTGATCGGAACGGGGGTGTGGGCGGCCTGAGCCGCCCACTATTCTTTTAGGCGACGGTCGGCTGGGCGAACTGGCCGCCCTTGCGATAGCGCCACAGATAGGTCGGCACGATCGCTTCCAGCGCGTTCGGCGTGATCTGCAGTTCGCGCAGGCCCGGGAAGGCGCCCGACACGACGTTGTCGCGCTGCAGCAGCAGAACCTGGTCGGAGGTGATCACCGGCGCCGGCGCGAACGGCTGCAGCAGCGCCTGGATGTTGCCGGCCACGCCCATCAGGCTGGCCGCCGCGTACGGGATCGGCAGCAGCAGGCGCCGGCGATGCGTCTCGGCCAGCACGATCTGCATCAGGTCCTTGAAGGTGTAGGTGACCGGGCCGGCCAGCTCGTAGGTCTTGCCGGCGCAGGCGCGGTCGTCCACCGCCTCGGCGATCGCCTCGGCCACGTCGCCGACATAGACCGGCTGGAAGCGGGTCTTGCCGCCGCCCGGCAGCGGCAGGGCCGGGGCCATGATCGCCAGTTGGGCGAACTTGTTGAAGAAGTTGTCCTCCGGACCGAACACCACGGACGGGCGGAAGATGGTCGCGCCGGGGACCACGCGGCGGACGGCCTGCTCGCCGTCGCCCTTGGTGCGGGCGTAGACCGAGGACGAATCCGGATCGGCGCCGAGCGCCGACATGTGCACCAGGTCTTCGATGCCGTGCGCGGCGCAGGCCTCGGCGACGTTGCGCGCGCCCTCCACGTGCAGGGTCTGGAACTTGCGCGAGCCGGTCTCATACAGCAGGCCGACCAGGTTCACGCAGGCGCTGGCGCCTTCCAGCGCGGCGTCGACGCTGTCGGGCACGCCGACATTGGCCTGGACGACCTGGATCTGGCCGACCCGGCCGGCGGTCTGCAGCTTGTAGGCCAGGTGCGGACGGCGCACCGCCACGCGGACCCGCCAGCCACGCTGGGCCAGCGCCCGCACGACCTGGGTCCCGATGAAACCCGACCCGCCGAACACGGTCACCAGTTCGGACCTCGTCAGCCCCGTCATCTTACGCTCCCTGGGCGCGCAAACCGCCGAAAACGCGCTCCGGATAGACGAAGGCGCCCCGGCCCGCAACGTTGATGCGAAAACCTTGAAAAGCCCTGTTGACCGCCGCGAGTCGGCGGACTATCAGTCCCGCCTCTTCGACGGCCCCTCGGGGCGCGGTCGATGCCCAGGTGGCGGAATTGGTAGACGCGCTGGCTTCAGGTGCCAGTGGCTTAACAGCCGTGGAGGTTCGAGTCCTCTCCTGGGCACCACCCCTTTCTTAGAATTTCTGTAAAGCGCCGTGTCGTCTCGACCGGCGCTTTCGTGTATCGAGGTTCTCGTGACGACCTATCTGCACGACGGCGATTTGCCCTCCGGCCTCGACCTCGGCCCGGTTGTGGCGATCGATAGCGAGACCATGGGCCTTCGCTTCCGACGCGACCCCCTCTGTGTGGTCCAGCTGTCGAGCGGCGACGGCGACGCGCATGTCGTGCGGCTGAACCGTCCGGACTACGACGCTCCCAACCTGAAGCGGCTGCTTTCCGATCCGTCGGTCCTGAAGATTTTTCATTACGGCCGGTTCGACATCGCCATGTTCGCCCTGCACCTGGGCGTGACCACGGCGCCGGTCTACTGCACCAAGATCGCGTCGAAGCTGGCGCGCACCTACACCGACCGGCACGGCCTGAAGGACGTGACCCGCGAGCTGCTCGGCATCGAAATTTCGAAGGCCCAGCAGAGCTCCGACTGGGGCTCCAGCCAGCTCAGCCAGGACCAGGTCGCCTACGCCGCTTCCGACGTGCTGCACCTGCACGCGCTGCGCGCCCGCCTGGACGCCATGCTCGCGCGCGAAGGCCGCGCCGAACTGGCCCAGGCCTGTTTCGATTTCCTCCCCGTCCGCGCCCGCCTGGATCTCGCCGGGTGGGAGGACGTCGACATCTTCGCCCACGCGTGACGCCGTGAACGAACCGCTGCCGCCGCTCGACGATCGCCAGGAGGACGCTGAACGCGTCCACCGCGCGATGCACGCGTGGCGCCGGCGTTCGCAGCTGATCCACTTCTTCCGCAAGGCCCTGCCGGCGGGGATCGCGGCGACCCTGATCGCCCTGCTGGGCTGGGTCGGCATCAAGCAGGTGCTGCTGAGCCTGGAGAGCCTGCGGGTGCGCGACAACGTCGTGCGCATGGTCAATCCGCGCTTCTACGGCCAGGACGACAAGGGCCGCGCCTACGTGCTTGGCGCGCGCGAGGCTCAGCGCGGCGGCGGCGAGCAGATCCGCCTTGACGATCCGATGCTGCGGCTGGGCAACATGGCCGGCAAACCGACCGAGCTGACCGCGCAAAAAGGCTATTACGACGAGAAGAACCGGTCGGTGCGCCTGGCCGGGGACGTTCAGGTGAAGGACGCCGGCTCCGGCTTCCACTTCAAGACGGGCGAGGCCAAGATCGACACGCGTTCGGGGGTGATCAGCGGAAATGCGCCGATCCAAGGCCAAGGCCCCCTTGGACAGATCAGCGCTTCGTCCTATGCCATTTACGATCAGGGCGCACGGGTGGTGTTCAAGGGCGGCGTGCGCGCCCGGCTTGAACAGCGCGGCCGACCGGCCGCTGGAAACGGGGGACCCCGATGAAGCGTTTAGCAGCGGCTTTTGGCGTGGCGCTCACCCTGTGCGTCGGCGGGGCGCAGGCCCAGATCTCCACCAACCGGGGCGATCCGATCGACATCTCCGGCGACAACATGGAAGTCATCGACGCCCAGCGCATGGTCGCGTGGAAAGGCCGGGTGGAAGCCCTGCAGGGCAACAACCGCCTGCGCGCCGACGCCATCAACATCTACTACGGGCCGGGGACCGGTCCGCGGGCCGAGAACGCCGCGCCGGGCACCGGCTGGGGCGACATCGACCGCATCGAGGCGGTCGGCAACGTCTATTTCGTGACGCCCGAGCAGGTCGCTCGCGGCGAGAAGGGCGTTTATACGGCAGCCAGCGACACCATCGTCATCACCGGCGACGTGGTCGTGGCCCAGGGTGAGAACGTGCTGCGCGGCGACGTGCTGACCATCGAGGTCGGCGCCGGTCGTTCGACCATGGACGCCGGGCCTGGCGGCGGCCCGGGCGAGCGGGTCCGTGGCGTGTTCTATCCGAAGAAGTCCGACGGCGCCGGACGGTGAGCGTCGCCGGAATGCTCAAACCCCTGTGGAAAGAGTCTGAGCGCGTGGCCACCAAGGGCGAGTTCGTAGGCCGTGACGCCGCCACGCCGGCGAACCGGCTGTGCGACGGCATCTGCGTCGACCAGATCGGCAAGTCGTTCCGCGGCCGCGCCGTGGTCAAGACCGTCAGCCTGCGCCTGGAACGCGGCGAGGTGGCCGGCCTGCTCGGCCCCAACGGGGCGGGCAAGACCACCTGCTTCTACATGATCACCGGGCTGATCCAGCCGGACTACGGCTCGATCTACCTGGACAAGGAAGACGTCACCTCCCAGCCCATGTACCAGCGCGCGCGCCTGGGCATCGGCTACCTGCCGCAGGAAGCCTCGATCTTCCGCGGCATGAGCGTGGAAGAGAACGTCATGTCCGTGGTCGAGCTGCACGAGCGCGACCAGACCAAGGCGAAGGAACGCGTGAAGGGCCTGCTGGACGAGCTGCGCATCTCGCACCTGCGCTCCTCGCCGGCCATCTCGCTGTCGGGCGGCGAGCGTCGCCGCGTCGAGATCGCCCGCGCCCTGGCGTCGGAGCCGTCCTTCATGCTGCTGGACGAGCCGTTCGCCGGCATCGACCCGCTGGCCATCGCCGACATCCGCGAGGTGATCGGCTATCTGAAGGGCCGCGGCATCGGCGTGCTGATCACCGACCACAACGTGCGCGAGACGCTCGACATCATCGACCGGGCCTCGATCATCCACGCCGGCGAGGTGCTGTTCGAAGGCACTCCCGACGAGATCGTCGACAACCCGGAAGTGCGCCGGGTCTATCTGGGCGAGAGCTACCAGTAAGCCGACGCGCGATCGGGACAGGAACAAGGGCCGCCCCTTGGGAGCGGCCCTTGTCGCGTCAGTGGCGGGTGTGGCCGTCCGCCTCCCGCTTCGCCGACTTGCGCCGGACCAGCAGGTTCAGCCCTTCCACCCCGGCCGAGAACGCCATGGCGGTGTAGATGTAGCCTTTGGGCACGTGCACGCCGAACCCGTCGGCGATCAGCACCATTCCGATCATCAGCAGGAAGCCGAGCGCCAGCATCACCACGCTGGGGTTCTTGTTGATGAAGTTCGCCAGCGGGTCGGCCGCCACCAGCATCACCGTCACCGCCGCGATCACCGCCACCACCATGATCGGCAGATGGTCGGTCATGCCGACCGCGGTCAGGATCGAGTCGACCGAGAACACCAGGTCCAGCAGGATGATCTGGAAGATCGCCGCGCCGGCGTTGGTGATCATCACGTCCTTTTTGTCCAGCAGCTCGTGGCTGGGCCGCGGGTCGACGCTGTGGTGGATCTCCTTGGTGGCCTTCCACAACAGGAAGAGGCCGCCGGCGATCAGGATCAGGTCGCGCCAGGAGAACTGCAGGTCGTAGCCGGCGTGGTCGCCGGCCGCCGGGCCCCAGGGCAGGGAGAACACCGGCTCCTTCAGCCCCACCAGCCAGCTGATCGACGACAGCAGCACCAGGCGCATGATCAGGGCCAGGCTGATGCCCAGCCGGCGCACCTTCGAGCGCTGGTGCTCAGGCAGCTTGTTGGACAGGATCGAGATGAAGATCAGGTTGTCGATGCCCAGCACCACCTCCATGACCACCAGGGTCACGAGGGCGAGCCAGGCGGCGGGGTCGGCGAGGAGGGCGGCGATGTCGGTCATCCGGCAGCGGTCCTGATCGTCTAAAGCTTGTCCATAAAGGAAGCAGGGGCATCGGTTTCAAGCGGGCGGCGTCGCAGACCGTTTCGTCGCGGCCGTGTCGGTTGCGACTGCGAAACGCCCGTGCTATCAGGCGCCCGGCTTCGAACGGCGGGGTTCCAAGCGAACCTTGCCGTGCGTGCTTTTCCAAGCGCTTCAAGCCTTTAGTCGTCGTGGCCTCCGCCGCGGCGGCGCACCGAAACCCTATCCGGGCGGACCCAAGTGGCTGACGATTTCAAAGAGAGCGAAGTCGCCGAGCGTTATGCGCACGCTCTGTTCGACCTGGCGCTCGACTCCAAGGCGCTCGACGCCGTTCGCGCCGACCTCCAGGCGCTGAAGGCGATGCGCGCCGAAAGCGCCGACCTGCGCCGCCTGCTGGCCTCGCCGGCCTACTCCTCCGAGGACAAGGGCAAGGCCCTGGCGGCGATCGCCGACAAGGCCGGCTTCCAGTCGGTGACCAAGAAGTTCCTGGGCCTGCTGTCGCACAACCGCCGCGCCTCGGCGCTGCCGGGCGCGATCGCCGCCTTCGAGCGCCGCTACGACAAGCACCGCGGCGTGGTCGCCGCGGAAGTGGTGTCGGCCATCAAGCTGACCGCCAAGCAACTCGACGGCGTGAAGGCTGCCCTGCGCACGACGCTGGGCGCCGACCCCGAACTGACCGCGACGATCGATCCCGCCATTCTCGGCGGCCTGAAGGTGCGCGTCGGTTCGCGCCTGTTCGACGCCTCGCTGAAGACCAAACTCGACTCCCTGAAATTCGCCCTGAAGAGAGCGTAAGACCATGGACATCCGCGCCGCCGAAATCTCGGCGATCCTGAAGTCGCAAATCGCCAGCTTCGGCGAAGAAGCCGCCGTCACGGACGTCGGTTCGGTTCTGTCCGTCGGTGACGGCATCGCCCGCGTCTACGGTCTGGATAAGGTCCAGGCCGGCGAGATGGTCGAGTTCCCGAAGGCCGGCGTGAAGGGCATGGCCCTGAACCTCGAGCGCGACAACGTCGGCGTCGTGATCTTCGGCGAAGACCGCGCCATCAAGGAAGGCGACGAGTGCCGCCGCCTCGGCGAAATCGTGGACGTGCCGGTCGGCAAGGGCCTGCTGGGCCGCGTCGTCAACCCGCTGGGCGAGCCGATCGACGGCAAGGGCCCGGTGGCCAACGTCGCCGAGCGCCGCCGCGTGGACGTGAAGGCTCCGGGCATCATCCCCCGTAAGTCGGTTCACGAGCCGATGCAGACCGGCCTGAAGGCGATCGACACCCTGATCCCCGTCGGCCGCGGCCAGCGCGAGCTGATCATCGGCGACCGTCAGACCGGCAAGACCGCCGTCGCGATCGACACCATTCTGAACCAGAAGGCCGTCAACGCCGGCAAGGACGAGAGCCAGAAGCTCTACTGCGTCTACGTCGCCATCGGCCAGAAGCGCTCCACCGTCGCCCAGATCGTGAAGACGCTCGAGGAGAACGGCGCGCTCGACTATACCATCGTGGTGTCGGCCACCGCCTCCGAACCGGCCCCGCTGCAGTTCCTGGCGCCCTTCGCGGGCTGCGCCATGGCCGAGTGGTTCCGCGACAACGGCATGCACGCCCTGATCATCTACGACGACCTGTCGAAGCAGGCCGTCGCCTATCGTCAGATGTCGCTGCTGCTGCGCCGTCCGCCGGGCCGTGAAGCCTATCCGGGCGACGTGTTCTACCTGCACAGCCGCCTGCTGGAACGCGCCGCGAAGCTGAACGAGGACTTCGGTTCGGGCTCGATGACCGCGCTGCCGATCATCGAAACCCAGGCCAACGACGTGTCGGCCTACATCCCGACCAACGTGATCTCGATCACCGACGGCCAGATCTTCCTGGAAACCGACCTGTTCTACCAGGGCATCCGCCCGGCCGTGAACGTCGGCATCTCGGTGTCGCGCGTGGGCTCCTCGGCCCAGATCAAGGCGATGAAGCAGGTGGCCGGCGCCATCAAGGGCGAGCTCGCGCAGTACCGCGAAATGGCCGCCTTCGCGAAGTTCGGTTCGGACCTCGACGCCTCGACCCAGCGCCTGCTGGCCCGCGGCGAACGCCTGACCGAGCTGCTGAAGCAGCCGCAGTTCTCGCCGCTGGCGGTCGAAGAGCAGGTCTGCGTGATCTACGCCGGCACCCGCGGCTACCTGGACAAGATCCCGACCTCGGCGGTCCGCCGCTTCGAGAGCGAGTTCCTGTCCAAGCTGCACTCGGCGCACGCCGGCCTGCTGGAAGGCATCCGCACCAAGAAGGCGCTGACGCCGGAACTGGAAGCCGACCTGAAGGCGGCCCTGGAATCGTTCTCGGCCACCTTCGCGGCCTGAGCGTCCGAGCGGCTTTAGGAGAGTAGCCGGCGATGGCCAGCCTCAAGGAGATGCGCAATCGGATCGGAAGCGTGAAAGCCACGCAGAAGATCACGAAAGCGATGCAGATGGTTGCGGCCGCCAAGCTGAAGCGGGCGCAGGAGCAGGCCGAGAGCGCCCGCCCCTACGCCCGCCGCATGGCGGCGGTGATCGCGAACCTGGCCGCCGGCGTGGCGGGGCCCAACGCCCCGCGCCTGCTGGCCGGCACCGGTTCGGACCACAAGCACCTGATCGTCGTCGCCACGGCCGACAAGGGCCTGGCCGGCGGCTTCAACACCGGCGTGATCCGTGCCGCGCGCGAGCGCATCGCGTCGCTGCTGGCCGAGGGCAAGGACGTCCGCATCGTCGCGGTCGGCCGCAAGGCTCGCGACCTGCTGCGCCGCCAGTACGGCGACCGCTTCGTCGAGAGCTTCGAGCTGTCGGCGCACAAGACCCTGTCGCTCGCGGCGGCCCAGCCGATCGCCGACGTGGTCCTGCGCGAGTTCGAAGAGGGCCGCGCCGACGTCGTCACGCTGTTCTACAGCCGCTTCAAGTCGGTGATCAGCCAGGTCCCTACCGCCAAGCGTCTGATCCCGGCCGAGGTCGAGGCCGGCGGTCCGGTCACCGACCTGAACGGCGCGGTCTACAGCTACGAGCCGTCGGAAGAGGCGATCCTGGAAACCCTGCTGCCGCGCAACATCGCGGTGCAGATCCTCTCGGCGCTGTACGAGAACCAGGCCGGCTTCTACGGCGCCCAGATGCAGGCGATGGACAACGCCACGCGCAACGCCGGCGACATGATCAAGTCCCTGACGCTCCAGTACAACCGCTCGCGCCAGGCTCAGATCACCAAAGAGCTGATCGAGATCATCTCCGGCGCCGAAGCGCTCTGACGAAACTCTGACCCCGAAAGTCACCGCAATGAGCAAGCACGAAAAGATCACGGCCTCGAAGGGCCGCATCGCGCAGGTCATCGGCGCCGTCGTCGACGTCGAGTTCGAAGGCGCGCTGCCGGGCATCCTGAACGCCCTGGAGACGGAAAACGTCGACCAGAAGACCGGCAAGCCGTTCCGCCTGGTGCTGGAAGTCGCCCAGCACCTGGGTGAGAACGTGGTCCGCACCATCGCCATGGACACCACCGAAGGCCTGACCCGCGGTCAGGACGTGGTCGACACCGGCGCCTCGATCCAGGCCCCGGTCGGCCCGGCCACCCTCGGCCGCATCATGAACGTGGTCGGCGATCCGATCGACGAAGCCGGCCCGATCGCCACCAGCGAGCGCCGCCCGATCCACCGCGAGGCCCCGTCCTTCGCCGAGCAGTCGACCTCGGCCGAAGTACTGGTCACCGGCATCAAGGTCATCGACCTGCTGTGCCCCTACACGAAGGGCGGCAAGATCGGCCTGTTCGGCGGCGCCGGCGTGGGCAAGACCGTGACCATGCAGGAGCTGATCAACAACATCGCGAAGGCCTACGGCGGTTACTCCGTTCTGGCCGGCGTCGGTGAGCGCACCCGCGAAGGCAACGACCTCTATCATGAGATGATCGAGTCGGGCGTGAACAAGGCCGGCGGCGGCGAAGGCTCGCGCTGCGCCCTGGTCTACGGCCAGATGAACGAGCCGCCGGGCGCCCGCGCCCGCGTGGCCCTGACCGGCCTGGCCCAGGCGGAGTACTTCCGCGACGAAGAGGGCAAGGACGTTCTGCTCTTCATCGACAACATCTTCCGCTTCACCCAGGCGGGTTCGGAAGTGTCGGCTCTGCTGGGCCGCATCCCGTCGGCCGTGGGCTATCAGCCCACCCTGGCCACCGAGATGGGCAACCTGCAGGAGCGCATCACCTCGACCAAGCGCGGTTCGATCACCTCGGTGCAGGCCATCTACGTGCCCGCCGACGACCTGACCGACCCGGCGCCGGCGACCTCGTTCGCCCACCTGGACGCCACCACCGTGCTGTCGCGCGACATCGCCGCCATGGCCATCTTCCCGGCCGTGGACCCGCTGGACTCCACCTCGCGGATCCTCGACCCGCTGGTCATCGGCGAAGAGCACTACACCGTCGCCCGCCGCGTCCAGGAGATCCTGCAGCAGTACAAGGCGCTGAAGGACATCATCGCGATCCTGGGCATGGACGAGCTGTCGGAAGACGACAAGCTGGTCGTGGCCCGCGCCCGCAAGATCCAGCGCTTCCTGTCGCAGCCGTTCTTCGTGGCCGAGCAGTTCACCGGCCAGGACGGCAAGTTCGTCTCGCTGGAAGACACCATCCGCTCGTTCAAGGCGATCTGCGACGGCGAGTACGACCACCTGCCGGAAGCGGCGTTCTACATGGTCGGCGCCATCGAAGAAGCGGTCGCTAAGGCCGAAAAGCTCGCGGCGGAGGCCTAAGTGGCCAAGCTGCACTTCTCCCTCGTCTCGCCGGAACGCGAGGTCTTCTCCGGCGAGGTCGATCAGGTGATCGCGCCGGGCCAGGAAGGCCAGTTCGGCGTGCTGGCCGGCCACGCCCCGTTCATGGCCACCCTGGCCCTGGGCGAGGTGGTGGTGCTGGACGGCGCCGAGCGCCGGGTGTTCGAAATCCAGGGCGGCTTCGCCGACGTCACGCCGCAGGGCCTGACCATCCTGGCCGAGCACGCCTCGGAGTACGGCGTCTGAGCCTGACCGGCCCGGACTGAAATCGAAGAGCCCGCCGCAGCCTCGCTGCGGCGGGCTTTTTCGTGCGCGCCGATCAGCTCGCCGGGCCGAAGTGGAAGGCCTCGAGCGCGCCGTGCACCAGCAGGCCCATGCCCATGGCCGAGACGAAGAAGCCGATGATGCGGGTGATGGCGTCCACGCCCTGCGGCCCGATCCGCTTGAGGATATGCTCGGCTCGCGCCAGGCAGACGTAGGTCACCGCCATGGTCGCGACGATGGCCGCGGCCAGCGCGAGGAAGGCGCCTGCCTCCGAACTTGAGCGCCGCGCCAGCGAGGTCATGCCGATGATGGTGGCGATGCCGCCGGGGCCGAACATGATCGGCATGGCCATGGGCACGAAGGAGACGTGAGCCGGCTTCCCGCCTGCGGCGGGCGGGGCCAGGGCGGTGGCCGGGCCGGAGAACAGTTGGAAGCCGATCTTGATCAGCACCAGGCCGCCGGCCATGCGCACCATGCTGAGCGGCACGCCGAACACCTTCAGGACCAGGGTGCCGAACGCGAGGAAGAAGAACATCAGCAGCAGGGCGTAGAAACACGACCGGCGCGCGATCCTGTGCCGGGCCTTGGCGTCGGCCGCTTCGGTCAGGCCCAGGAACACCGACAGGGCCTCGAGCGGATTGACGAGCGCCAGCAGGGTGCTGAAGGCGCTGACGAACAGTGCGAGTTCCGGCTGCATGACATGGCCCGCCGTCTGCGTACGGCTTACCCGACGCCGTGCGGCGGCGGCATCGGGTGGAGGACCGAGGCGGCTCGGGGTGTTTCCCTAGCACCGGACGGCTGGACCTTCGCGGCGGGCGCCCTATATGAACCCCCGCTGCCGCGCGTTTCACGCGCCCGCGGGGACGACCCCGCCGGAATTCTCAGACATCGGTGGGGACGACCCCGCCACGCCGCAGGAGCTTCACATGGCGTGGGCGATCCTTTTCGTGGCCGGTCTGTTCGAGATCGGCTGGGCCGTCGGACTGAAATACACCCAAGGCTTCACCAAGCTCTGGCCGACGATCGGCACCGGCGTCAGCCTGGTGCTGTCGATGGGCCTGCTGGGCTGGGCGGTGAAGACCCTGCCGCTGGGCACCGCCTACGCGGTGTGGACCGGCATCGGCGCGGTCGGCACGGCGATCCTGGGGATGCTGCTGTTCCAGGAGCCGGCCACCGCCGCGCGCCTGACCTGCATCGGCCTGATCGTCGCCGGCATCGTCGGCCTGAAGTTCTTCGCCAACGGCTGACGCCGAAAGAAAAAAGGCCGGAGAGCTTTCGGCTCTCCGGCCCGGGCGGCTGCCGTCGAGGGGAGGGGCGGCAGCGCCGTGAAGGCTACTTGGCGATACGCAGGTTGCTGATCGAGCCGGCGATGGCGTCGAAGGCCGTCTTCATGTCGCTCACGTTCTTCACGTCGTAGGCGTGGTCGGCCGAGGTCGCGCACGCCTTCAGCAGGTTCACCGCCGTCTGATCGACCTGAACCGCCACGGTGTAGACCGTGATGTCCTTGGCCTTCATGTTGGTGCACAGCTCGGCCATGCGGTTGTCGAGCGCGGTCCGGCGCTGGGCGGTCGTGCCGTCGGTGATGCCGATCCGGTTCTGCTTCAGATAGCCGATGCCCGAGTAGGACGAGTTGTTCGGGTTGTTGGCGTCGTCGTTGGTGTTCTCGCCGTCGGTCATGACGATGAGAATCTTCTTCAGCTTCTGGGTGCCGTAGGGCTTGCCGTCACCGAACGGATTGTTCGGCGAAAGCGTGTGCCAGCCCCAGATCATCCCGAACGGCACGTTGGTGTTGCCGACCGCCGTCATGCGTTTGATCGAGGCCTTGATGGCCGCATAGTCGGTGGTGAGCCGGGTCGTCGGCTCTAGGCCGCAGCCCTGGTTCGGCCCCCGGCTCGAGGTCACGCTCAGGCCGCTGGCGCCGTACTTGGCGATGTTGCCCTGGCGCTTGGACCAGTTGGTGTAGTCGGGGTTGGTCTTGCCGTTGACCTTCTGCGCGATGCCGTCGGGCAGATAGCTGTTGGTGACCTCGTAATTGGTCGAGCCGTTGCTCCAGCTGGTGTCGCCCGCGTTGCCCGGCTCGTCCGGGGCGAAGTAGGGGACGAACAGGGACTCGGGCTTGGTCAGGGCCGCGCCGTCGTCGCGCACGTCGTACGGGTAGGGGCGGCTCTCCATGCAGCCGGCCCAGGTGATGTTCATCGCCTTGAACAGGTTGAAGCGATCCGCGCCGGCCAGCGCGTAGTCGTTGCCGGTCTGGCTGGCGGTCTGGTTCATCCAGACGGCGGTCTGGTAGCTCGGGGCGAGCCGCACGGTCTGCGAGAACGGCACGAGCGAGATCCGCACCGCGTCGGGCTCGACGCTGCGCGCGGCCCCGGCGGCCAGGGTGTCGACCAGGCTGGTGGCGGCGTCCTTGAGGGTGGTCAGCTTGTTGTTCGAGCTCATCGACCCGGTGTTGTCGAGCACCAGGGCGATCTCGAGCTTGTAGTTGGCCCGGACCGTCTCGGACGAGGCGGCGACCTTCATCGGCTCGCCGGTGAACAGGTTGGTGATCACCGGCTTCACCGAGACGGTGGCGGTGGCCACGATGGTGCCGTCGGACTTGGGCGTGAACTGGAAGCTCTGCAGGGTGGCGCCGGTCAGCGGCTGCAGGTTCGCCTGCAGCACCTTCTCCCCCAGCGCCTTCACGTCGGCCGGCGCGGTGGCGTTGGAACGGGCCACCGCCAGGGCGGCGGCGTCGAGCGAGTCCTGCAGCGCCTGGCGCACGCTGGACGCGCGATGGAAATCGATGGCGGTGAGGGTCAGCAGCGACAGCGGGATCAGCGAAATGGCGTAGATCACCGCCACGCCCCCGTCGTCACGACGCAGGAACTGGTTCAACAGGCCCCGTTGTCGAGGCCTCCTGTCTTGCGTGCCGGCCTTGCGGCGCATGCGCTCGCCCCGTCGTCTTCTCCGGCGGACACACTCCGCCACGGCCGAGGTTACGGTGAACCGGTAAACATTCCCCGAGCGGAACAGGTTAATCGCCCCGCCCAAGCAAAAGGGGCCCGGATCGCTCCGGGCCCCTCGCAGTCTCAGGCTTGGCGCGACCTCACCAGCCGCACTTCTCGTTCTTGTTCTGCTCGGTCAGCCAGACGTTCAGCGGCGCGAAGTAGTCGGCCACCGCCGAGGCGTCGTTGCCGTGCTCGCCAGTGAAGGCGGCCATGGCGTCTTGCCACGGGCGCGACTGGCCCATCTCCATCATGGCGTTGAAGCGGGCGCCCACTTCCTTGTTGCCGTAGATCGAGCAGCGGTGCAGCGGCCCGGTCCAGCCGGCCTGCTGGCAGGCCGCCCGGTGGAACTGGAATTGGTAGATGTGGGACAGGAAGTAGCGGGTGTAGGGCACGTTGCCCGGCACGTGATACTTCGCGCCCGGGTCGAAGGCGTCGGCCGGACGCGGGCCCGGCGGCACCAGGCCCTGGTACTTCAGCATCATCGCGTTCCAGGCCGGGTTGTAGTTGTCCGGCGTGATCTCGCCGTCGAAGACGCCCCAGCGCCAGCGGTCGACCATCAGGCCGAACGGCAGGAAGGCGATCTTGTCGAGCGCGGTCTTCAGCAGGAACGGGATGTCCTCGCTGGTCCCCGGCGCCTTATCCAGCAGGCCGATCTGCACCAGGTACTCGGGCGTCGTCGCCGACAGGCCGATGAAGTCGCCGATCGCCTCGTGGAAGCCGTCGTTCGCCCCGTTCTTGAACAGGAACGGCTGATCCTTGTAGGCGCGCTGGTAGAAGTTGTGGCCCAGCTCGTGGTGGATGGTGGCGAAGTCCTCGGCGTTCACCTTGGTGCACATCTTGATGCGCACGTCGTCCTTGTTGTCGAGGTTCCAGGCCGAGGCGTGACACACCACCTCGCGGTCGCGCGGACGGGTGATCTGCGAGCGCTCCCAGAAGGTCTGCGGCAGCGGCGCCAGGCCCAGCGAGGTGTAGAAGCCCTCGCCGGTCTTGACCATCTTCACCGGGTCGTACTTGGCCTTCACCAGCAGGTTGTCGAGGCTGTAGGCCGACTTGCCGCCCTGCTTGGGGGCCACGACGTCGTAGATGTTGCCCCACTGCTGCGACCACATGTTGCCCAGCAGGTCGGCGCGGATCGGGCCGGTGCGCGGCTGCACCTTGTCGCCGTACTTCTCGTTCAGGCGGGCGCGCACGTAGCAGTGCAGGTTGCGGTAGAACGGCTCGACCTGGGCCCACAGGCGGTCGGTCTCGGCCGCGAAGGCGTCGGCGTCCATGTCGTAGCCGGAGCGCCAGAGCGCGCCGGTGTCCTTGTAGCCGAGGTCGCGCGAGCCCTGGTTGGTGATCTCCACCATGCGGGCGTAGTCGGGCTTCATCACCGGCGAGATGGTCCGCCAGCCTTCGTAGACCGCCTTGGTGGTGTTCGGATCGCGCGAAGAGGCCAGGATGTCCTCGGCGTCGTTCAGGGTCAGGGTCTTGCCCTGGTACTGGAACTTGCCGGTGGCGTAGGTCGAATCCATCCGGGTGGTGATCTGAGCCAGCTCGTCGGCCGCGCCCGGCTTGTCGGGGGCCGGGGCCACCAGGCCCAGCTTCAGCAGGTTCAGCTTGCGGCGGACGACCGGGTCGACCTCGACGTCGTTGAAGCGCGCGGCCTCCTTGGCCAGCTTCACGCCCATCTCGGTGTACTTGGCGTTGACGTCGCTCTCGAGCCACATGGTGTCGAAGGTGATGTAGGTGTTGCGCACCCACGACACGCGGCTGGCGTACTCGCTCATCTCCGCCAGCTGCTTCTCGGTGTCGGCGATGAAGGCGTTGGCCTCGGCCGCGGTCGGGGCGGCGGGCGCGGCCGGTCCTGCCGGCGCCGCCGGCGTGGCCGGGGTCGGCGCCGTCGAGGCGCTCGGAGTGGTGGCGCAGCCGGCCAGCGCGCACGCGGCGGCGGCGGTCATCAGAAGGCGTTTCATGCGGATTTCCTCCCAGAGCGGCGATAGCCGAAAGTGGATGCCGGTTTCGGCGCGATCGCCGCTCCACAATTATGAATCCAGAGCCTTCTTTCCCGCCTCGAACGCATTCGTTCGAGACGGGAAGGCTCTGGGGGGCGGACGCGCCCGCGGGCGACCGCCGTTCCGGGAGGCATGGGAAGCGGCTTAGCGCCGCAAGGTCAAGGTTTTCCGCTCGGATAGACGCAGGTCGCCAGGCCTTCGTGGCGCACCGTGCCCGACGCCGCCGAGATCTTCGAGGAGCGCTTGCGCACGTAGGGGCCCGATCCGGCCGCCTTCCACTTGCGGGGACTGGGCAGGATGGCGGCCAGGCGGGCGGCCTCCTTCTTGGTGAGCTTGTCGGCGCTCTTGCCGTACCACTTCTGCGAGGCGGCCTCGGCGCCGTAGACGCCCGGCGCCCACTCCACCACGTTCAGATAGACCTCGATGATCCGCTTCTTCGGCCACAGGGCCTCGATCAGGACGGTGTAGTAGGCCTCCAGACCCTTGCGGACCCAGCTGCGCTGCGGCCACAGGAAGACGTTTTTGGCGGTCTGCTGGCTGATGGTCGAGCCGCCCCGGACCCTCCGGTGCTTCTCGTTGTGCTTCATCGCTTTTTCGATGGCGTCGAAGTCGAAGCCGTGGTGCGTGCAGAACTTGGCGTCCTCCGCGGCGATCACCGCATAGACCAGGTTCGGCGAGATCTTTTTCAGGGGGCGCCACTTGTGGTGCAGGCCCTCGCCCTCGAAGGCGCGGTCGACCATCAGGTAGGTCATCGGCACCGGCGCCCAGCGGTGCACCAGCACGCCCAGAGGCGGCAGGATCAGCACCGCGGCCAGCAGCACCACCAGTACCGTGCGTAGGCTCTTCTTGAACTTCGCGAACTTCTTGCCGGCCATGACGCTCACTCCCCCAGGCGCCAAGCTAGCCGAGCGAGTCCGGCTCCGTAAGCCCCGCCGGGGCGGTCTCCACACCGGCCGCGCTGATGGACTTCTCCATCTCGCAGCGGTCGAACACTTCAGAGCCGATGGTGACCTGCTCCCGTCGGACGACCGTGAACCCTAGCGCGCCGAACGCTGGCTCGGCCATCAGGCTCGCGTGCACCCAAAGCCGCGTCTCGCCACGACCCCGAGCACGATCGGCGATCTGGTCGAACAGCGCCCTGAAGAGTCCGGAGCCCTGGGCCGCCGGCCGGATGAAGGCGAAGTCGATGTAGCCGCCATCGGCCAGGCTCATGAAGCCATGGATCGAGCCGTCGCCCTCCGCGAGGGCGATCTCCTGGACCCGAAGGCGGTCGTTCCACGCTGGCCCGCTGCGAGGGGCGGGGACCCAGGCCGCCCGCTGACGTTCGCTATAGCGGCTCGGCCCGGTGCGCACGGCCGCGTACATCACCTCGCCGAGTTGATCGAAGTCGGCCTCCGTGGCCCATCTGATCCGGTGACCCGCCGCCAATTCCGTCGTTCCAATCGGGAAGCTAGACCGCGACAGCCAGCACGCCGGCGCCGCCGTCTTCGTCGCCCCACGCCAGGCGGTCGGCTTTGGGGGACAGCGACAGCGCTGTCACGGCCGCGCCCTTCTCGGCCTTCACCCGCTCAAGCTTCGAGGTCTTCAGGTCGGCGACCCACAGGCGGCCGTCGTCCAGCCCGGCGGCCAGCACGGTCTTGTCCGGCGCGCCGGCGACGCGGGTGACCATGGCGCTCTCGTCATGGCCGATCTCGGCGGCTTCCTTGCCCATCGGTCCGTTGGCGCCGGCGAACTGCCACACGACCGCGCCGTTGGCGCCGGAGGTGGCCAGCAACATGCCCTTGGCCAGGAAGCTCAAGCTTTTGATCTTGGCCGGATAGCCGCCCATGCGCATGTCCTTGGCGTCGGACAGCCGCCAGCCGTGCAGCGCGTTTTCCTGCATGGCGGTGATCAGGAACTTGCCGTCGGGGCTCCAGACGACGCCGACGTGCGATCCGGCCCACTTCAGCGTCTGCGGCTTCTGCTCGGCGATGCGCGCGAACCAGACCGCCGCCCCGCCGTAGGTGGCGCAGGCCAGCTTGCGGCCCTTGGCGTCGAAGGCCAGGTCGGCGACCGAGCGCTCGTGGGCGAACACGCGGGCGAAGGACGCGTCCTTCGCGTCCAGCACGCGCGCCTCCTTGCCGACCGCGTAGGCGATCAGGCCGGTCTCCGGCGCCACCGCCACGGCGTCGATCCAGCGGCCGCGCGCGTTCGCCAGCTCGACCGCGCCGTCGGCCTTCGACCAGACGAGGCGCCCGTCGTCGCCACCGGTGACCACGCCCTCGCCGGACGGGTGCAGCGCCGCGCACTGCACCGAACCGTCCGGGTGCGCCTCGATCGTCTCGCCGGTCTCGAACCGCACGGTGCCGTCGCCCAGCGCGAAGGCGGCGCGGCCGGAGCGCTCGAACAGGGCGGCGGTGACGTAGGCGTCGAAGGCGAAGGCGGTCATGGGCTTCTCTTCTCCCTCCCCTTCATGGGGAGGGACAGGCCGCGCAGCGGCCAGGGTGGGGAAGTGGATGGAGAAGGCTTCCCCACCCGGCCCCTTGCGGGGCCACCCTCCCCATGAAGGGGAGGGAGAGTGCTTACGCCGCGCAGGCCTCGAAACCTTCGCGCAGCTTGGCGGCGTCGAGGTTGCGGCCGATGAAGACCGCGCGGCTCCAGCGGCGCTCGTCGGGCTTCCACGGCTGCTGCAGGTCGCCCTCCAGGATCATGTGCACGGCCTGGAACACCAGCCGCCGGTCCTCGCCCTTCACGTCGACGATTCCCTTGGCGCGCAGGATGTCCGGGCCCTGGTCGGCCAGCACCTTGTCGATCCAGGCGGTGAACTTGTTGCCGTCGACCGGGCGCTCCAGCGACAGGCTGACGCCCTGGATGTCGTCCTGGTGGGCGTGGCCGCGCGCGCCTTCGTGGTGATGGTGGTGGCCGTGGTCATGGTCGTGACCGTGGTGGTGGTCGTGATCATGATCGTGGCCGCAGTGCTCGTCGTGCACGTGGCCGGGCTCGCCGTGCGCCGGGTTCAGGAACTCCGGCTGCAGGTCGACGATGCGCTCCAGGTCGAAGGCGTTGCGGCCCAGGATGGTCCCAAGCGGCACGTTCGAGCGCTGGGCGCGGTGGATCGGGGCCAGCGGATTGAGGCCGCGCAGGCGCGCCTCGACCCGGGCCAGCTCGGCCTCCGAGACGAGGTCGGTCTTGTTGAGGATGATCTGGTCGGCGAAGGCGATCTGCTCGCGCGCCTCCCTGGAGTCGTCCAGGCGGGCCTCGACGTGCTTGGCGTCGACCACGGTGGTGACGCTGTCCAGCTTGGTGCGGGCCTTGACCTCGTCGTCGACGAAGAAGGTCTGGGCGACCGGGCCCGGGTCGGCCAGGCCCGTGGTCTCGACCACGATGGCGTCGAACTTGCCCTTGCGCTTCATAAGGCCGGAC
The DNA here is from genome assembly GCF_014349105.1 of Caulobacter sp. 17J80-11. GTDB lineage: Bacteria > Pseudomonadota > Alphaproteobacteria > Caulobacterales > Caulobacteraceae > 17J80-11. Next base: position 31,308 of record NZ_JACSJI010000024.1, read on the forward strand.
AGCACGCGGATCAGGTCGCCGCGCACGGTGCAGCAGACGCAGCCGTTGTTCATCTCGAACACTTCCTCGTCCGCGCCGACGACGAGGTCGTTGTCCACGCCGATCTCGCCGAACTCGTTGACGATGACGGCGTAGCGCTTGCCGTGGTCCTCAGTGAGGATGCGGTTCAGAAGCGTGGTCTTGCCCGCGCCCAGATAGCCGGTGAGCACGGTGACGGGAATTTGCTGGGTCATGCGGTCTCTCTAGTCGGCCTTGCGGCCGAAGCGAAAGGGGGCGTCGCGGAACGGACGGTCAGCCTTCCAGATGGGCGCGACCGGGCAGGCTTTGAAGCAGGCCGCGGTTGGGGCCGAACAGCGCGGAGATGACGAACAGGGCGGCGGCGCACAGCACCATGGCCGCGCCGGGCTCCACCGTGTAGGCGCGGGCGGCCAGCAGGCCCGCGCCGCTGGCCAGGGTCGAGAGCAGGACCGCCGCGCCGATCTGGCCGGCGAAGCTGCGGGTCCAGAAGCGGGCGGCCGCGGCCGGGATCATCATCAGTCCCACGGTCATCAGCGCCCCGAAGGCGCGGAAGCCGGCCACCAGGTTCAGCGCCACCAGGCACATCAGAAGCGCGTGCAGCGCGCCGCCGGGCACGCCGGTGGTGCGCATGAACACCGGGTCGGCCGCCTCCGCCGCGAAGCCGCGCATGAATAATGCGAGCGCCAGGATGGTGGCGGTGGCGGCGCCGGCCGCGAACACCAGGCCGGCCGGGTCCAGCGCTTTCACGTCGCCGAACAGGAGGCCGTGCAGGGCCTCGCCGTCGGCCGTGCGGCCCAGGATCAGCACGCCCACGGCCAGCGCGCTCAGATAAAGCACGGCGAAGGAGGCGTCCTCGGGCAGGCGCTGGGTGCGCGACAGCAGGCTGGACAGGACGGCCACCACCAGGCCTGCGGTCAGGGCGCCGAAGGTGAGCGCCCAGGGATCGGCCCCGGCGATCAGAAAGGCCAGGGCCGCGCCCGGCAGGATGGCGTGAGACAGCGCGTCGCCGACCAGGCTCATGCGCCGGCCGATCAGCAGCACGCCCAGCGGCGCGGCCCCGAAGGCCAGGGCGAGGGCGCCTGCGCTGGCGCTGGCGAAGATGGCGGCGTTCAGGGTCAGCATCAGGCGTCTTCAGTCCTGCGGCACACGTGGGCGTGCGCGTCGAAGGCTTCGGACAGGCGCCGCGCCTTCAGAAGATTCTCCGGGCGCAGGGTCTCGCGCGCCGGACCCCAGGCCACCTTTTCGCGAGCCAGGAGAAGCGCGTCGGTGAAGGCGTCGCGGGCCAGCTCCAGGTCGTGCAGCACCACGATCACCGCCCGGCCTTCGCGCGGCCAGCGCTGGATCAGCTCGACCAGGTCGGCGGTGGTCTTCTGGTCGACCGCCGAGAACGGCTCGTCCAGCAGGATGAGGCGGGCGTCCTGCAGCAGCACGCGTGCGAACAGGGCCCGCTGCAGCTGGCCGCCGGAGACCGCGTTCAGCGGCCGGTTCTCGAAGCCGTGCAGGCCCACCGCCGCGAAGGCGTCGTGCAGGCGCTCGCGGTCGGCGCGCTTCAGGCCGCCGAACAGGCCGCGCTTATTCCAGAAGCCGAGCGCCACCAACTCGCCCAGCGTCATGGGGAAGTTGCGGTCGACGCCCGGATCCTGCGGCAGGTAGGCGATGTCGCGGGGCTTCAGCCCCAGCAGCTCGATGCGCCCCGACAGCGGCTCCAGCGCGCCGGCCACCCCGCGCAGCAGGGTCGACTTGCCCGAGCCGTTCGGCCCGACCACGGCGGTCAGCCGGCCGGCCTCGAACACGCCGTCCAGATGGTGGACGGCCGGGTGCCGCTCATAACCAAGAGTGACGTCGTGCAGGCGGACGGCGGCGCTCATCGGGGACCGCCCTGGATGGCCAGCCACACCGCGCCCCAGACGACGGCCAGCGCCACGACGGCCAGCGCCAGGCGCACGAGGGCGCTCGCGTGCAGCAGGTTGAAGCGCGACGGGGTCATGCGTGCGCATATAGCGCGTTATAGTGTAACAGGCGAGGGCTGGGCCGCGACGATTCCGCCACGCGACGGAACCTGTCCAAATAAGGCGCCGCGCTCGCGTTGACTCTGTGATCGCCCCGAGTATAAGTCACGCCCTCTCGCCCGTGGGCCATCCCGCGGGCGCACATTTTTTTGCGCAAGGTGAGGCGCCCCGATGTACGCGGTGATCAAAACCGGCGGCAAGCAGTACCGGGTTCAGGCCGGCGATCTGCTGGTCGTTGAGAAGCTGGAAGGCGCCCCGGGCGCCGACGTGATGTTCGACCAGGTCCTGATGGTCGGCGACGAAGCCGGCGCCACCGTCGGCGCGCCGCTGGTCGACGGCGCCTCGGTGACCGGCACTCTGGTCGAGACCCGCAAGGGCGAGAAGGTCAAGATCTTCAAGAAGATCCGCCGCCAGGGCTACCGCCGCACCCGCGGTCACCGCCAGCCGGAGACCGTCATCCGCGTCACCGGCCTGTCGGGCGCCGGCAAGTCGGCCAAGTGGGACGGCACTGTCGACCTGACCCCGAAGGCGGTCCTGGACGCGCGCGCTCGCGGCCTGGGCGACGCCGCCGCCCTGCTGACCCCGATCGCCGCCGAGGCGGCCGCCGTGGTCGCCGAGGTGAAGGGCAAGGGCAAGGCCCCGAAGATCGCCGCCACGGTGGTCGAGCACGCCGATGCGGTCGCGGACGCGCCGAAGAAGGCGACCCGTGCTAAGAAGAAAACCGACGAAGCCGCCGCCGAAGGCGGCGAGGCCTAAGTCCTAGAGTTCAGGAGCTAGACCTATGGCACATAAGAAGTCCGGCGGTTCGTCGCGCAACGGTCGCGATTCCGAATCCAAACGCCTTGGCGTGAAGAAGTTCGGCGGTGAGCGCGTGCTCGCCGGCAACATCCTCGTCCGCCAGCGCGGCACCAAATTCCATGCCGGCGACAACGTCGGGATGGGCCGCGACCACACTCTGTTCGCCACCGTGCAAGGCGCCGTGAAGTTCACGACCAAGCGCGACAACAAGTGTTTCGTGTCCGTAATCCCGGCTCTACAGGCCGCCGAATAGGCGCGAGCTAGAACGCACACGTTCCGGATCGCGCCGCCCACAAAGCAGCGATCCGGACGAGGAAATTCCAAGCGGGGAGTCCGGATCGCCGGGCTCCCCGTTTTCTTTTTCCCGCAGCCCGGGGCCTCGGCCCCAAAGGAGGCTGGCATGTGCGTGATCGATTTCTCCCCCCGGATCGAAACCCGGCGCCTGACCCTGCGCGCTCCGGAAGAGAAGGACGTGGCCCGTCTGGCCTGTCTGGCCGACGACCGGGACATCGCGCGCATGACCACGCGCATGCCGCACCCCTACACCCGCGCCGACGCCGAGGAGTTCGTGGCCCGCACGGCCGCCCAGGATCCCCGTCGCGAGAACACCTTCGTGCTCGACCACGAGGACGAGGGGCCGATCGGCGTGCTCGGTTTCTTCCACGACGCCGATCCCTATCCGGAGGTCGGCTACTGGATCGGCCGGCCGTTCTGGGGCCGCGGCTTCGCCAGCGAGGCGGCGGAGGGCGCGCTCGACTGGGCGCGGCGTCGCTGGAAGAAGAGGGCGGTGGTCGCGGGGCACTTCACCGACAATCCGGCCTCCGGCCGCGTGCTCAGCAACGCCGGCTTCCTCTACACCGGCGAGGTGCGCACCAAGCACTCGCGCGCGCGGGGCGAGGACACGCCGATCCGGATGATGGTCTGGCTGGCCTGAGTCTGGCTGGCCTGAATCTGGCTGGATTGAGCCTGGCCGGCCCGGGTCACGCCGCCTTGCGCATGGGCGGCTGTTTCGGGCCGTGCCGGAACCGCAGCTCCGCCTTGGTGATCCGGTCGGCCAGGTCTTCCAGCTCGGTGAACAGCGAATAGCTGCGGTAGGCGTCGATCTCGTTCACCGCCGTCTGGGCGCGCGGCAGGAACTCGCACCAGCGTTTCCAGGCCGGGTGGGCGTCGCGCGCCTTGGTGTCCTTCAGGCTCAGCGGCTCCCATAGGCCAAGCTCGGTGAGCAGCTTGCGGGAATCGCGCAGCACCGGCACGGCGATGTAGGCGAACAGGAAGGCCGGCGTGGCCGCGCGGCTGTAGGCGGGCCGGATGCGCAGGTGCCACGCCTTGTAGGCCTGCAGGAAGCCGTTGCGCCGCTCGGTGTCCGGCGGCAACCACGAGGCGTTCGGATTGATCAGCTCGTCGGCGGCGGTCGACTGGTGCACCACCTCGTCGGCGGTGCGCCCCTCGTTCAGCGCCGAGGAGAAGGTCGCCATCGGGATCTGCAGAACCTTGGCCACGTCGGTGTGGGCGACCTGACGGCCCTGGACGGTGGTCCACTGGGCCATGGCGTCGGGCCTGAGCGCGTCGGCCGGCGGCACGAACTTCTTCGGCGGCTTGGCCGGATCGCACCAGCAGACCCGGCCCGGGCCGTAGCTGATCTCGTTGGGGTCGTAGAAGGTCAGGACATAGCCGACCTGCGGGCACGGGCCCATGTCGGCCAGGAACCGCTTGAACTCGCGCCAGCCCGGGTTGAGGCCGCGTCCGCGATGAAACAGCATGCCCCGGTGGGCCCCCGCCTCGATCGGATACTTCCGCATCAGATCCGGCAGGCTCAACTTCTCGATGTCGTCCTCCCAGGACGACACGGCGATATCAGCGCTCTGCGACACCGCTGTTCCCTCCGGCCCGCGCGCTTCTACACGAGCCCTCGGCCGTCTTGTCGCATTGGAGTCTCTAAATATTCATTACGCTTACCGGCGCGCAAACCTCGTTCTGGGTGCGGGTTTGCTGATCGCTGGGCGCCCGACAATCCGTTTACTTTAAGCTTCCGGTCGGAAGCTTGCGGCCGGGGCCGCACACCTTCGCGGGCGGCGACGCGCGGAGCCGCAAAGCACGGGCGCCGCCGGCTTGAGCGGCCTTGGCGGCCGCGTCGCGCCGGATCGGATGCGTACGACCCCCTCGACCTTCGCGCGCCCCTGGTTCACAACCCGCCCATGAAGTTCCTCGACCAGTGCAAGATCTTTATCCGCTCCGGCAACGGCGGCGGCGGAGCCGTGTCGTTCCGCCGGGAGAAGTTCATCGAATACGGCGGCCCTGACGGCGGCGACGGCGGCCGCGGCGGCGACGTCTGGATCGAGGCGGTCGAAGGCCTGAACACACTGATCGACTACCGCTACCAGCAGCACTTCAAGGCCCAGACGGGCATGCACGGGGCCGGGCGCCAGATGAACGGCCCGGCCGGCGACGACGTGGTGCTGAAGGTGCCGGTCGGCACCCAGGTCTACGAGGAGGACCGCGAGACCCTCATCGCCGACCTCGACCACGCCGGCATGCGCCTGCGTCTGCTCAAGGGCGGCAACGGCGGCTTCGGCAACGTGCACTTCAAGGGACCGATCAACCAGGCGCCCCGCTTCGCCATGCCCGGCCAGGAAGGTCAGGAGAAGTGGATCTGGCTGCGGCTGAAGCTGATCGCCGACGCCGGCCTGGTCGGCCTGCCCAACGCCGGCAAGTCCACCTTCCTGGCGGCGGTGTCGGCCGCCCGGCCGAAGATCGCCGATTATCCGTTCACGACGCTCACGCCCAACCTCGGCGTGGTCGACCTGTCGACCAACGAACGCTTCGTCATCGCCGACATTCCCGGCCTCATCGAGGGCGCGTCGGAAGGCGCGGGCCTGGGCACCAAGTTCCTCGGCCACGTCGAGCGCACCGCCGTGCTGGTCCACCTGGTCGACGGCACGCAGGACGACGTCGCCGGCGCCTATCGCACCATCCGCGGCGAGCTGGAGGCCTACGGCGAAGGCCTGGCGGAGCGGCCGGAGCTGCTGGCCCTCAACAAGGCCGACGCCCTGACCCCGGAGCTGCGGGACGAGAAGCTCGCCGAGCTGGAGGCCGCCGCCGGCAAGCGCCCGTTCGTGATCTCCGGCGTCTCCGGCGAAGGCGTGACCGAGCTGTTGCGCGCCGCCTGGGGCGAAATCCGCGAGAAGCGGGCCGAGGAAAAGCGGGCCGAACAGCTGGGCCACGACGAGCCCGACGCCGGCGAGTGGCGCCCCTGAGCGGCGGCTCGCCGCGCGCGCCGCTCCGCCCGGGCTTCCATCTGGAGCCCGGCATGCGGGTCGGCGTGTTCGGCGGCTCGTTCAATCCGGCCCACGCCGGGCACGCGCACGTGACCGAGACGGCCATGAAGCGGCTGGGCCTGGACCGGGTGATCTGGCTGGTCTCGCCGCAGAACCCGCTGAAGTCCGACCGGGAGACCGCGCCGCTGGCCGCGCGGATGGCCGGGGCCGAGGCGGTCGCGCCGAAGGGGGCGCTGGTCTCCGACTTCGAGACCCGCGCCGGGACCCGCTACACCGTCGACACCCTGCGCGCGCTGAAGGCCCGCTTTCCCGGCGTGCGCTTCGTCTGGATCATGGGCGCCGACAACCTGGCCCAGTTTCATCGCTGGCGGGCCTGGCGCCATATCGCCCGGCTGGTCCCGATCGCCGTCGTCGCCCGGCCTGGCCCCGAGGCGCTGAAAGGCCGCACCTCGCCGTTCGCCCAGCGCTTCGCTCGCGCCCGTCTCCCGGAGCATGCGGCCAAGGGCCTGTCGGGCGCGAAAGCGCCTGCGTGGGCCTACCTCGTCGCGCCGCTGCAGGCGGTGTCTTCGACCGCCATCCGAGCCCGAACTGCGGCCAAAAGCACCGTGCCGCTCGCCGGATGACCTGAGGCCCCTTACGTGATAGGGTTCACGTCACGGCCAGGCCGTAGAGGAGTTTGAAGCTGAGTCGCCCCCCTGCGCATGACGCGCAATCGAACGCGGTGTCCAACACGTCTCATGAGATGGACCCGGTTCACCCGCTGCGAGATGAAGACGTTTCGCTCGAAGAACTGATCCTGAAGCGCCTGGACGACGACAAGGCCCAGGAGATCGTTCACATCGACCTGAAGGGTAAGAGCTCGGTCGCCGACTCCATGATCGTGGCGTCGGGCCGCTCGGCCCGCCATGTCGGCGCGCTGGCCGATCACCTGCTGCGCGCCCTCAAGGACGCCGGCTACGGTCGTGCGCGGGTCGAAGGCCTGCCGCACTGCGACTGGGTGCTGATCGACGCCGGGGACGTGGTGATTCACCTGTTCCGCCCGGAGGTCCGCGCCTTCTACAACATCGAGAAGATCTGGTCGGTCGACGCGCCGCACCGGACTCCGCAGGCGGTCTAAGAGCGGCGCATGCGGGTCACCATCGCGGCCGTCGGGCGGCTCGGCCGTTCGCCCGAGGCCGCCATGGCCCGCGACTACGCCGAGCGGGCGACGGCCGCGGGCCGGGCCCTGGGCCTGGGCCCGGTCGACATCCTGGAAATCGAGCCGCGCAAGCCCGGCAAGGCCGCCGAGGGCGAAGCCCTGCTGGAGGCGATCGGGCCGGGCGCCTACCTCGTCGCCTGCGACGAGCGGGGCGAAACCTTCCGCTCGCGCGATTTCGCGGCGCGGGTGGAGCGCCTGCGCGACCAGGGCGAGCGGCGGCTGGTGTTCTTCATCGGCGGGGCCGACGGCCTGTCCGACGAGGTGCGCGCGGCCACCCGCTTCAAGCTGGCCTTCGGACCGCAGACCTGGCCGCACGCCCTGGCCCGGGTGATGCTGGCCGAGCAGGTCTATCGGGCCGTCACCATACTGGGCGGCTCGCCCTATCACCGCGATTGAGCGCCGCCGCCGCGGCGCTATAGCTAGCCCCATGCTTCGCCGCGTCGCTTCCGTCCTGGCCGTCGTGACCCTGGCCTCCACGCCCGCGTGGGGACAGAAGGGCAATCGCGACGAGATCGACCGGCTGGAGGCCGAGCGCCAGGACAGGGCGCGCGAGAGCGAACAGCTGCGCGCCCAGGCCCGCGACGCCTCGCAGGAGATCGAGCGGCTGCGCGCCCAGCTGGTGTCGCTGGCGCAACGCCAGTCGACCGACGAGGCCGACGTCGCCAGCCAACGGGCCCGCTTCGACCGGCTGAACGCGCGCGAGAGCGAGCTGACCGCCCGCATGAGCCGCAACCGGGCCAAGCTGACCCGCCTGCTGGGCGCGCTGCAGCTCTACACCCGCGATCCGCCGCCGGCGCTTCTAGTGTCGCCGGACTCCGCCACCGACGCCGTGCGCGCCGCCATCCTGATGCGCGCCGTGGCCCCGGAGCTGGAGCGCCGGGCCGACGCGCTGAAGGGCGAGGCCGAAGAGATCAACCGGCTCCGGCGCGAAGCCGCGCTGGCCGGCGAGGCCTTGTTCACCGCCGAGAGCGCCGCGGCCGACCGCCGCGCGGAGATCGAGCGCCTGATCCGCGAGAAATCCTACCTCGAAGCGCGCCTCTCCAGCGACGCCGAGACCGCCGAGCGCGAGGCGCGCGCCTTGGCCGAGCGGGTTCAGGATCTGGGCGGGCTCATTCAGGGCTTGTCGCATCCTGGCGAGTCCGGCGCCGGTCCGGGGCGGTTGTCCGCGCCGGTCCGGGGCGAGTTGATCCGCCGCTTTGGCCAGAGCGCCGGCGCCGGGCGGTCCGACGGGTGGACGTGGCGCACCGAACGCTCGGCTCAGGTCCTCGCCCCGGCCGCCGGCGTGGTCGCCTACGCCGGCCCGCTGAAGCAGTGGGGCGAGGTCGTGATCCTGCGCATGGGGGGCGGCTACCACGTGGTGGTCGCTGGAATGGACGAGGTGTCGGCCCGGACCGGACGATCCGTCGCGGCCGGGGAACCGATCGGCCGCATGAGCGGCTCTTCCGGGCCGCCGCCGGAACTCTATCTTGAAATTCGCCGTAACGAAGCGCCGGTCGATCCGGCGCGGTGGCTCGACGAAGGTCGTCGGGACTGATTTGATGCGTGGCCGAGAGCGTTCATGGCGGACGCCCGGGCCTGGAAGCGCGAGGACGCGAATGCGCAAGCTGCTGGTGATCGGAGTTTCGGCCTTGGCGTTGAGCGCGGGCGCGGTCGCCTACGCCGCCCAGTCGTCGTTCGCGCCCAAGTCCGAGACCTTCCGCATGCTCGAGCTGTTCGGCGACGTGCTCGCCGTCGTCGAGCAGCAGTACGTCGTCGAAGTCGACGACAAGAAGCTGATCGAAGCGGCCCTGAACGGCATGCTCACCTCGCTCGACCCGCACTCCAACTACATGAACCCCGAGGAGTACAACGACCTGCGCGAACGCGCGCGCGGCCAGTACAGCGGGGTGGGCCTGGAGATCACGGTCGACAACAACCTCGTGAAGGTCATCACGCCGATGGACGAGGGCCCGGCCGCCAAGGCGGGCGTGCAGGCCGGCGACGTGATCACCTCGATCGACGGCGAGAACACCGTCGGCATGACCCTGAAGAAGGCCGGCGACAAGCTGCGCGGGGCCATGGGCACCAAGGTGCAGGTCACCTTCGCGCGCGAGGGCGAGGAGAAGCCGATCGAGCGCAACCTGACCCGCGAGGTCATCAACCTGAAATCGGTGCGCGAGCGCGTCGAGGGCGACTACGGCGTGGTGCGCATTTCCAGCTTCAACGAGAACACCGGCCAGGAGACGGTCGACGCGTTGAACAAGCTGCGCGCCCAGAAGCCCGACATGAAGGGCGTCGTGCTGGACCTGCGCAACAACCCCGGCGGCATTCTCGAGCAGTCGGTGGCGGTGGCCGACGCCTTCCTGGAAGGCGGCGAGATCGTCTCCCAGCGCGGCCGCGATCCGCGCGACATCGAGCGCTACAACGCCACCCCGGGCGACCTGGCCCACGGCCTGCCGGTGGTGGTGCTGATCAACTACGGCTCGGCCTCGGCGGCCGAGATCGTCGCCGGCGCCCTGAAGGACCACGAGCGGGCGACGGTGGTCGGCCTGACCAGCTTCGGCAAGGGCTCGGTGCAGACGGTGATGCCGTTGCGCTCGGGCCGCGACGGAGCGCTGCGCCTGACCACGGCGCGCTACTACACGCCCTCGGGGCGCTCGATCCAGAAGACCGGCATCGAGCCGGACCTCGAGGTCGCGCGTTCGGTCAAGGAGGCGGAGATCGTCTCGGAGTCGAACTTCATCTACAGCGAAGCCGCCTACTCGAACGCGCTCGACGCCGCCGAGAAGGCAGAGCGCAAGGGGCCGCACAAGCCCACCGAAGCGCCGCCGGCCGGCTTCGACGAGAAGAAGGACTTCCAGCTGGAGCGCGCCTTCCAGGTGCTGTCCGTGAAGGGCGACCTGAAGGCCCTGCCGAAGATCGCCGCCCCCGTCCCGGCCAAGGTGGCCGAGGCCCCGGCCGCGGCCGTGAAAAAATAGGTTAAGACCGTCAGGGTTTCTTAACCCGCCGGACAGACCCTGAGCCTCGGAAACCTCGTCTTCGAGCCGACGCTCAGGGTCCATGTTCGCCAAACGCCGCCTCGCCCTCGCCGGGACCGCCGCCGCCGCGCCGCAATCGCGGTTCGACGTGCGCGCGCTGCTGGCGTTCGCCAAGAAGCCGTTCGTGGCGCCCGCCGGCGCTGGCGTGCTGTTCATGGGCGCGGCTGCGGTTCTGCTGATGGTCGCCGCCGACCCGCGCGCGGGCGCGCCGTCCGTGCGCGTGGCCCTGCAGCGGCCCGCGCCGAAGGCCGCCGCCGCGGCCCCGACCGGCTTCGAAGCCTTCACCATCGACTCCCTGGGCATGTACCAGGACCTCGCGGTCCCGGGCTTCGACCTGACCGACGCGCCGCCCGTGCAGGGCACAGCCACCATCGAGCTGCCGGAAGGCGCGGCCGCCTCCGCCGCACCGACCGCCGCCGCGCCGCGCCGCGTCCCGGCCGATCCGCTGCCGGCCGCGCCCCTGGCCGGCGTGAACGTGCCCGGCCCGCTGGGCCCGATGCCGGTGGTCGCCGCGGACGGCCGCACGCCGTTCGGCGCCTACGCCCGCCCCTTCAAGTCAAACGGCCAGCCCAGGGTCGCCCTGATCGTCGGCGGCCTGGGCCTGAACGCCGCCGCCACCAAGGCCGCCATCGAACGCCTGCCGCCCGAGATCACCCTGTCTTTCGTGCCCTACGCCGAAGGCCTGCAGGGCTGGATCGACCTGGCCCGCGCCAACGGCCACGAGGTCCTGCTCGAGATCCCGATGGAGCCGGTGGACTATCCGGACAACGATCCGGGTCCCTACACCCTGCTGGCCGACGCCCAGCCGGCCGAGACGGTCAAGCGCCTGGAGTGGTTGCTGAGCCGCGCCACCGGCTACTTCGGCGTGACCAACTATCTGGGCCAGCGGTTCGTGACCTCCGACTCGGGCATGGGCGCCTTCACCGGCGCCCTGAAGAGCCGGGGCCTCGCCTTCATGGACGACGGTTCGGCGCGCAAGCGCGGCGGCGCCTGGGCCCGGGCCAGCGCCGACGCCATCGTCGACGACCAGCTGTCCGCCCAGGCCATCGCCAGCGAGCTGAACGCGCTCGAGCAGACCGCCCGCAGCCGCGGCTCGGCGCTCGGTTCCGGCTTCGCCTATCCGGTGACGGTGGAAGTGGCCACCCGCTGGGCCGACGGCCTGAAGAGCCGCGGCCTGCAACTCGCGCCCGCCTCGGCGGTTGCGCGGCGGTGACCCCGCTAGACCTCGACCTCTATCGCCCCAACGTCGGCGTCGTCCTCTTCAACGCAGAGGGCCGCGTCTGGCTGGGCCGCCGCGCCGGCACGCCGGGGCCCTACAACTGGCAGTTCCCCCAGGGCGGCGTCGACGACGGCGAGGACTGGGAGACGGCGGCGCGCCGCGAGCTGCGGGAAGAGACCGGCGTGGTCTCTATCCGCCCGCTGGGCGAGACCGAGGGCTGGATCACCTACGACTTCCCGCCCGAGGCCGAGGGCTCGAAGATCGCCAAGGGCTGGCGCGGCCAGAAGCAGAAATGGTTCGCCTACCGGTTCGAGGGCGAGGACGCCGAGGTGAACCTCGAAGCCCACCCGCCGGCCGAGTTCGACGCTTGGCGCTGGGCCGACCTCGGCGAGGTGCTGGACCTGGTCGTGCCCTTCAAGCGCGCCGCCTACGAGCAGGTGGTCGCGGCCTTCAAGGCGTTCGCGGCGTAGGTCCCGTCTTCAGGCCGCCTCCACGCCCGCCTCGACGCTCGCGCGCTGAGCCACCGCCCGCGCGACCGAGGCCAGCAGGGTCGCGGCCGACAGCGGCTTGGTCAGGTGGTCGTCCGCCCCGGCCGCGCGCGAGGCCTCGGCGTGCTCGGGCAGGGCGTTGGCTGTGAGCGCGTAAACCGGCGTGCGCGACGCGCCGGCCTGGGCCTCCAGGCGCCGGATCGCCCGAATGGCGGACAGGCCGTCCATCACCGGCATCTGCATGTCCATCAGCACCAGGTCGAACGCGCCGGGCGTGAAGGCGTCCAGCGCCTCGGCGCCGTTCTCGACCGACACCAGGTCCACGTCCGCGCCGGCCAGGATCAGCTCGACGACCGTGCGGTTGGTCGGATGGTCCTCGGCCAGCAGCACGCGGGCGCGGCGCAGCGGCGCGACCTCGACGCAAGGCGGCGCGCCGGTCTCGGCCGCCGCGGCCGGGGCGCGGTCGAAGGGCGCCTCCAACGAGAAGGTCGCGCCTTCGCCGGGGGTGGCGACCGCATCGAGGCGTCCGCCCATCAGCTCGGCCAGCGACTTGCAGATCGACAGGCCCAGGCCCGTACCGCCGAAACGGCGGGTGATCGAGCCGTCGGCCTGCTCGAAGCGTTCGTACAGTCGTGCGCGGAAGCTCTCGTCGAAGCCGATGCCGGTGTCGGCGACCTCGAAGCGCAGGGTGCAGCGTTCGCGCCCGCAGGTGGTGCGCACCGACAGGCGCACGCCGCCCCGATCGGTGAACTTCACCGCGTTGGACAGCAGGTTGGCGAGGATCTGGCGCACCCGCACCACGTCGCCGACGAAGCGGCCCTTGGCGTCGGCGTGCAGCTCGACCTCGAAGTTCAGGCCCTTCTCGGCCGCCTTGGCCTCGAACAGGGCCGCCACCGAACGGGTGGCCTCCTCCAGGTCGAAGGGCTCGGCCGCAAGCTCCATGCGCCCGGATTCGATGCGGGCCAGGTCCAGCAGGTCGGAGAGCAGCACCTCCAGCGTCTCGGCCGAGGTCTCGATCAGACGGACCATGCCGCGCTGGCCGGGAGCGAGCTCGGTGCGGGCAAGCGCCCCCGCCACGCCCAGCACGCCGTTCAGGGGCGTGCGGATTTCATGACTCATGTTGGCCAGGAACTCGCTCTTGGCCCGGCTGGCGGTCTCCGCCTGTTCGCGGGCGCGGGCGACCGCCAACTCGCTGCGCTTGCGGGCGGTGATGTTGCGGATCACGCCGACGATCCGGTCCGGCCGGCCCTCCTCGTCGCGGGTGGCCTGGGCGACGTTGCGCACCCAGATCTCGTCGCCGCGCCGGCCCTTCTGACGGTACTCGCAGGCGAAGCGGGCGCCGGTCTCGACATGCTCGCGCCAGGCCCGCTCGACCCAGGCCTGGTCTTCCGGATGCAGCAGGTTCAGCCACTCGCCGACGAAGGATTCGTAGTCCCGCTGCCCGTGGAAGACCGTGGGCACGTCGCCGACGGCGTACTCCAGCGACTGGCGGACGTAGGAGTACTCCCAGACGGTCAGGTCGGCGATCTCGGTCGCCAGCTTCAGCCGGTTTTCGGATTGGCGGGTCTCTTCCAGGGCGGCCGCCAGCCGCGTCTTGGCCGCGTGCAGCTCGAACTCGTCGGAGATCAGGCTGGCCAGTTCGGAAATATGCGACGCGACCGCGGCGTCGTAGGGGCGTGGTGCGAACCAGCCGACGCAGAGCGCGCCGACGCGGCGGCCCTGGACCGTGATCGGCGCGCCGGCGTAGGCGCGAAAGTCGGGACGGCCCTTGCCTTTGGAGGCCTCGCGGAAGCGGTCGTCCTCGAAGGCGTCGGCGACCCACAGCGGCTCGTCGGCCAGGATCACCCAGGCGGAGAAGGAGCGGTGGCGGAGCGCCCCGTCGGCGTCGAGGCCGACCGCGGCCTTGTACCGGACCTCGTCGACGTCCACGAGCGCGGCCAGGCCGAACGGCGCCTCGGCGACGACGGTGGCCAGGCGGGTCAGACGGTCCAGGCCCAGGGTGGGCGCGGCCTCCAGCAGGCCGAGGTCGTGCAGGACCGCGAGGCGCTCTTGTTCGTCGACGGGAACGGGCGCCGCGATGTCCATGGCACGCTTCCTCCTGCTCGGGAGGAGCCTGGGCCGCAGCCTCTTAAAGTTTGGTGCGCGTTAAGGCTTAAAGCAGGCGGATTTCGCGCAAGCGTTGCTGAAGGTAGTCGTCCGCCGTGATCGGCTCCGGATAGCGGTCCGGGTTTTCCGCCGAGATGCAGCCCGGCAGGGTGCGGATCAGATATTCCGGCTCGAAGTGCAGGAAGAAGGGCGTGGAGTAGCGCGAGAAGCCGCGCCGTTCCGGGGCCGGATTGACCACCCGGTGGGTGGTCGAGGGCAGCACGTGGTTGGTCAGGCGCTGCAGCATGTCGCCGATGTTGCAGACCAGCGCGCCCGGGGGCGGATTGATCGGCAGCCACTGGCCGTCGCGGTCCTTGACCTGCAGGCCGGCCTCTTCGGCGCCCAGCAGCAAGGTGATGACGTTGATGTCCTCGTGCGCCCCGGCCCGCACGCCCGGTGCGTCCGCCGGCACCGGCGGGTAGTGCAGCAGGCGCAGCACGCTGTTGCCCAGCGCGACCTTGTCCGCGAAGAAGTCGAGCGGCAGGTCCAGCCCGCGCGCGATCGCCCGCAGCACCTTGGCGCCCATGTCGTCCAGCGCGCCGTAGAGGGCGCCGACATACTCGTGGAAGCCCTCGATCTCGGTCGGCCACAGGTTGTCGGGCATGTAGCGGCGATAGGGGTGGTCTTCCGGCAGGTCGCGGCCGACGTGCCAGAATTCCTTCAGGTCGACGGTGTCGGCGTCCTTGGCGGCTTCCGTGCCGAACGGGGTGTAGCCGCGCGCGCCGCCAGTCCCGGGGATGTGATAGGCGCGCTTGACCGCGTCCGGCAGGGCGAAGAAGGCGCGGGTCCGCGCCAGCGCCCCGTCGATCACCGCCTGGTCCAGGCCATGGTCGGAGATCACCGCGAAGCCGTACCGGCGGAAGGACGCGCCGAGCGCCTCGGCGAAGCCGTCGAAGTCGGTCTCGCAGCGGCGCATGGACACCGGTTCGATGGCGGAGGCGGGGGCGTCGACGCTCACGGGGAAACCTCGGACTGTCGTTTCTGGGGCGCTTTCTACAGGGTTCGCGCCGAGGAAACAGGGGGGCGAGAGGGGGGAACCGTCGCCGTTAGCTTCACGTTGTCAGGCCGGATCAGCCACGAGGATTCCGGCGCATGATCTCCAGGAATGTCGCCCTCTGCGCGGCGACGGCCGCGCTGCTAGCGGCCTGCTCGACGCTGGACCGGTACACCGGCCAGGTCCGCCGCAACAACACCGCGACCGGCGCGCTCATGGGCGCCGTCGGCGGCGCGGCTTTGGGCTACGCCACCAACACCAACAAGAGCGAGGAGGGGCGGACCAACGCCCTGATCGGCGCCGGCATCGGCGCGCTCGCCGGCGCCGGGATCGGCCGCTACATGGACCGCCAGGAGGCCGAGCTGCAGCACCACCTGGCCGGGAGCGGGGTGGGCGTGATCCGGCAGGGCGAGAACATCGTCCTGCAGATGCCCGGCGACGTCACCTTCGCCCTGGACAGCGCCGCCATCCAGCCGCGCTTCGATCCGGTGCTCGACGACGTCGCCGCCGTGCTGAACCGCTATCCGGCCACCTATGTCGACATCGTGGGTCACGCCAGCGCCGACGGGTCGGACGCCCACAACCAGGTGCTGTCGGAACGGCGCGCCCTGGCGGTCGGCGACTACCTGCTCAGCCACAAGGTGCTGCGCGCCCGCCTGTTCGTCGCCGGCCGCGGCGAGAGCGAACCGATCGCCTCGAACGCCACGCAGCAGGGCCGCGCCCAGAACCGCCGGGTGGAGATCATCCTGCGTCCGCACACCACCACCTGAGCGGGTCCCCAGCGGATGCGAAAAGGGCGGCCGCTCCGGGGAGCGGCCGCCCTCGTCGCTTCAGGCATCCACCGGCTTAGACGCGGCCGATGCTGGTGTAGTTGAAGCCGCGGGCGCGCATGTCGTCGGGGCGGTAGACGTTGCGAAGGTCCACCAACGTCGGGCTGCGCAGCAGCAGCCGCACGCGGTCCAGGTCCAGCGCGCGGAACTGGTCCCACTCGGTGACGATGACCATCGCGTCCGCGCCGGTGATGGCCTCGTAGGGGCCGTCCTTGAACACCACGCCCGACAGCATCTTCTCGGCCTCGTGCATGCCTTCCGGATCGAAGGCCTGGACGGTGGCGCCCTTCGCCTGCAGGGCAGGGACGATGTCCAGCGAGGGAGAGTCGCGCATGTCGTCGGTGTTGGGCTTGAAGGTCAGGCCCAGCAGGCCGACGGTCTTGCCCTGCAGGTCGCCGCCCATGGCCGCGGCGATCTTCTCGGCCATGGCCTTCTTGCGGGCGTTGTTCACCTCGACAGTGGTCTCGACCAGGCGGATCGGCGCGCCGTAATCGGCCGCCGTACGCACCAGGGCCAGCGTGTCCTTCGGGAAGCACGAGCCGCCGTAGCCGGGGCCGGCGTGCAGGAACTTGGAGCCGATGCGGTTGTCCAGGCCGATGCCGCGGGCCACCTGGTTCACGTCCGCGCCGACCTTCTCGCAGATGTCGGCGATCTCGTTGATGAAGGTGATCTTCAGCGCCAGGAAGGCGTTGGCGGCGTACTTGATCAGCTCCGAGGTGCGCCGGCCGGTGAAGACCAGCGGCGTCTCGTTCAGGTTCAGCGGGCGGTACAGCTCGGACATGACGTGGCGCGCGCGCTCGTCGTCCGTGCCGACCACGACCCGGTCGGGCCGCTTGAAGTCGTTGATGGCCGCGCCCTCGCGCAGGAACTCCGGGTTGGAGACCACGGCGAACTGGGCGTCGGGGCGGCGCTTCTTGATGATCTCTTCGATCTCGTCGCCGGTGCCGACCGGCACGGTCGACTTGGTCACCACCACGGTGAAGCCGTCCATCAGGTCGGCGATCTCTTCGGCGGCGGCGTAGACGTAGGACAGGTCGGCGTGACCGTCGCCGCGGCGCGACGGCGTGCCCACGGCGATGAACACCGCGTCGGCGTCCTTGATGGCGTCCGCCGCCTCAGTGGTGAAGAACAGCCGCTCCTCGCGCACGTTGGTGGCGACCAACTGGTCCAGGCCGGGCTCGAAGATCGGGATTTCGCCCTGCTTCAGGCGCTCGATCTTGGACGCGTCCTTGTCGACGCAGGTCACCACGTGGCCGAAGTCAGCGAAACAGGCTCCGGAGACCAGCCCAACGTAGCCGGTCCCGATCATCGCGACACGCATCGACGAACCTTCCAGTTTGATGAGGCGCCCCGCGTCTGCGGCGGAGCTTCCAAGGTCCCGAGGAGATAGCTTTTCCGGGGCTTCGACGCCAGTGGCCCGGACGCGTTCGGCGAGCGCGGTTCACCCTTTTCGGCGGGCCAGCACCTCCAGAGCCGCTTCTCGCCAGGGTCGCGGCGGCGCAAGAAATTCGCGTTCCAGTCGACCGGTGCCGAGCTCGGCCCGCAGCGGGCGCACGGCGGCCGCTGGAAAGGCGGCCGAGGCCACGCCTTCGACCGGCGGGCCGCCGCCGGCCAGGGCGAACAGCTCCTCCGCGAAGGCGCGGCGCGAGACGGCGCCGGCGTTGGCGAAGTGCAGCAGGCCGAAGATCGGGTCGCCCGCCGGAGCTGTGACGAGGCGCGGGGCCAGGTCCAGCACGAAGGCGGCGGCGTCCAGGGCCGAGGTGGCGCGGCCGATCTGGTCCTCGACAATGCGCAGCGGCTCGCGCCGGCCGGCCTGGGACAGGATCCAGCTGAAGAAGTTCGTCCCCCACGGCGAGAACACCCAGGACACCCGCACGACCAGGGCGCGCGGGCATGCGGCCAGCACCGCCCGCTCGCCGGCCAGCTTGGAGCGGCCGTAGGCGTTCAAAGGGCGCGGCGCGTCCCCTTCGGCGTAGGGCGCCCCCTTTTCGCCGTCGAACACGTAGTCGGTGGAGAAATGGACCAGCGGCAGGTCGCGCCGGGCGCAGGCCTCGGCCATGGCCTGAGGCGCCTCGGCGTTGACCGCGAAAGCCTCCTCCTCGGCGGCTTCGGCGTCGTCCACGCGGGTGAAGGCGGCGGCGTTGACCACCAGGTCGACCGGCCCGGCCTCGCGCACGGCGCGGGCGACCGCGTCGGACGCGCGCAGGTCCACGCGGGACCGGTCGAGGGCGACGATCTCGACGTCGCGCCGGGCGGCCTGGTCGACCAGCGCCCGGCCGATCTGACCGGTCGAGCCGAACTGCAGGACCCGCAGGCTCATCGGCTGAGCCCCAGCCGCCCGCCGTCGAAGCCGCCGGCGCGGGCGGCGGCGATCCAGCCGGGATTGTCCAGCATCCAGCGCACGGTCCGTTCCAGCCCCTCGTTCAGGGCGACCCGCGGGCTCCAACCCAGGTCGGCCTGGATCTTGGAGGCGTCCAGCGCATAGCGGAAGTCGTGGCCGGGCCGATCGTCGACGAAGCTGATCTGCTCGGCGTAGGCGCCGCCGTCCTTGCGCGGCGCGATCGTGTCGAGCACGCCGCACAGCTTGAGCGCCAGGTCGAGGTTGGCGGCTTCCGCCCGGGCGCCGATGGCGTAGGTCTCGCCGGCGCGGCCCTTCTCGAGCACCAGCAGCAGGGCCTCGGCGTGGTCCTCCACGAAGAGCCAGTCGCGCACGTTCGTCCCGCCGCCGTAGATCGGGATGGGCCGCCCCTCCAGGGCGGAGAGCACCACGGTCGGGATCAGCTTCTCCGGATGCTGGAACGGCCCGTAATTGTTCGAGCAGTTGGTGGTGACCACGTTCAGCCCGTAGGTCGCGCCCCACGCCCGGGCCAGCAGGTCGGCCGCCGCCTTCGACGCCGCGTAAGGCGAATTGGGCCGATAGGGCGAAGCCTCGTCGAAGGCGCCGTCGGCGCCCAGCGCGCCGAACACCTCGTCGGTCGAGACGTGATGGAAGCGGAAGAGGTCGCGCTCGGCCCCGGGCAGGCCGTCGCGGAAACGCGCGGCGGCGTCCAGCATCACCGCCGCGCCCAGCGCGTTGGTCTCCACGAAGGCCAGCGGGCCGTCGATCGAGCGGTCCACGTGGCTTTCGGCCGCGAGGTGCATGACCGCGTCGGGCCGCCGGCGCGCGAAGATGTCGGCCATGGCGGCGCGGTCGCGCACGTCGGCCTTTTCGAAGGCGTAGAGCGGCGAGCCCTCCGCCTCCGCCACGTTGGCCGGATTGGCGGCGTAGGTGAGGGCGTCGACGTTCACGACCTCGATCCCGCGCCGGACGGCCTGCCGCACCACCGCCGAGCCGATAAAGCCGCAGCCGCCGGTGACCAGCAGCCTCACGCCGCCTCGCCGACGCTGAAGGGCGAGGTCCAGTCGCGCCAAAGCGGCGCGCCGGCGTCCTTGTCGGAGATCACCACCCGGGCCGGATCGACGCCCCAGTCGATGGCCAGGTCGGGGTCGTTCCAGGCCACCGCTCCGTCGTGCGGGCCGGAATAGTGGGCGTCGGTCTTGTAGGTGGCCACGGTGTCGGGCTCGAGCGTGACCATGCCGTGCAGGAAGCCGCGCGGGGCCAGGATCTGCAGGCCGTTCTCGGCCGACAGCTCGATGGTCACCGCCCGGCCGAAGGTGGGCGAGCCCCGCCTGGCGTCGACCACGGCGTCGGCCACCCGCCCGCGCGCGACGGAGACCAGCTTGGTCTGCTGGGCCGGCGGCGACTGATAGTGCAGGCCCCGGACCGTGAACGGCCGGGCCGAGTGGGACAGGTTGTCCTGGACGAAGTCGATGTCCAGGCCGGCTTCCGCGTAGGTGCGCCGGTTCCAGGCCTCGACAAAGAAGCCGCGTCCGTCGGCCATGCGCCGGGGGCGGAACAGCACGACCTCGGGCAGGGCGGTGGGGATGACCTCGAGCCGGTCGGTGGAGCGATAGCGGGCGGGCATCGGGCGGCTCAGACCTGCTTAACCGCGTTCGGCAAGCCGGCGGCAATCTTCCGGCGCCAGTCTCCGTCCATGAGCGGTCCCCTCCGAATGCGCTCGCTCGGCGCGGAAGCGGGCGTCGTCGCCTCCTCCCAGGCGACGGCGTCCGCGGCCGCGCGCGCCTTTCGAAACAACCTGCACAGCTTCAACCGGTTCCGTGGCTGCGACGACGTGCGCCGCGCGCATCGTCCGGCGACACGGCACAAGGTCCTCAGGGCCGCCGCGCCTGGCGAACATCGTTAACGCTCGTTTTAGGGGCGTGCGCCTACGAGGAAGGCAGACCCTAGGGAATCCGTCATGTACGACGCCGTCGCTTCCCCGCCTTTCCGCGATTTCGCGCCCACCTCGCGCCTGCTGGACGGCAAGGTCGTCCTTGTCACCGGCGGCACCGGCTCGTTCGGCCGACGCTTCGTGCGCACGGTCCTGGAGCGCTATTCGCCGCGCAAGGTGATCGTCTTCTCGCGCGACGAGCTGAAGCAGTACGACATGAAGAACGAGCTGCTGGAGGCCTTCCCCAAGGAGAAGACCGACCGGCTGCGCTTCTTCCTGGGCGACGTGCGCGACCGCGCCCGCCTTGAGCTGGCCTTCCGCGGCGTCGACATCGTCGTGCACGCCGCTGCCCTGAAGCAGGTGCCGGCGGCCGAGTACAATCCGTCCGAATGCATCGCCACCAACGTCAACGGCGCTGAGAACGTGGTCTGGGCCTGCCTGCACAACCGGGTGCAGACGGTGGTGGCCCTGTCGACCGACAAGGCCTGCTCGCCGATCAACCTGTACGGCGCGACCAAGCTGGCCTCGGACAAGACCTTCCAGGCGGCCAACAACCTGTCGGGCGACATCGGCACGCGCTTCTCGGTGGTGCGCTACGGCAACGTGGCCGGCTCGCGCGGCAGCGTGGTGCCGTTCTTCCGCAACCTGCTGGCCAAGGGCGCGACCGAGCTGCCGGTCACCGACGAGCGGATGACCCGCTTCTGGATCACCCTGGACCAGGGCGTGAACTTCGTCCTGTCGTGCATGGAAGTGATGCGCGGCGGCGAGATCTTCGTGCCGAAGATCCCGGCCAGCACCATCCCCGACCTGGCCCGCGCCATGGCGCCGGAGGCCGGCACCCGGGTGGTGGGCATCCGCCCGGGCGAGAAGCTGCACGAGATGATGATCTCGGCCGACGACGCGCGGGTCACCGTCGACCTCGGCGACCGCTACGCCATCGAGCCGGACTTCGTGGAGTATCCGCGCACCTCCTTCGCCGTCGACGGCACGGGCGTGCGGGTGCCGGAGGCCTTCGCCTACACCTCCGACGCGGCCGAGCGGCTCGACGCGGGCGGCATCGCCGCGCTGCTGGACGCCTGTCATGCCTGACGGGGCCGGGGCCGCGCCGTTCCTGCCCTACGGGCGTCAGACCATCGAGGACGACGACCTCGCCGCCGTGGTCGCCGCGCTGAAGTCCGACTTCCTGACCACCGGCCCGCTGGTCGACCGGTTCGAGGCCGCGCTGGCTCAGGCCGTGGGCGCCGAGCACGCGGTGGTCTGCTCCAACGGCACCACAGCCCTGCACCTGGCCGTGCACGCCGCCGGCGTGAAGCCGGGCGACGTCTGCGTGGTCCCAGCGATCACCTTCGTGGCGACCGCCAACTGCGCCCGCTACCAGGGCGCCGACGTGGTGTTCGCCGACGTCGATCCGGCCACCGGCCTGATGACCGCCGACACCCTGACCGAGGCGCTGACCCGCGTCGGCGGCCGTCCGCTCCGCGCCGTCCTGCCGGTCCACCTGGCCGGAAACACGGTCGACACGGCGGCGGTTCGCAAGCTGGCGGAAGCCGCCGGGGCGGTGGTGATCGAGGACGCCTGCCACGCGGTCGGCACGCGGACGCCGGCCGGCCCGGTCGGGGCCTGCGCCGACAGCGTCGCGGCCTGTTTCTCCTTCCACCCGGTGAAGACCATCGCCACCGGCGAGGGCGGGGCGATCACCACCAACGACGCCGAGTTCGCCGCGCGCATGCGCCGGGCCCGTTCGCACGGCATCGAGCGCGCCGACTTCTCCATCGCCGACGGCTTCGACGACGGCCGCCCGAACCCGTGGTGGTACGAGCAGGTCGAGCTGGGCTGGAACTACCGCCTGCCCGACGTGCTGTGCGCGCTGGGGGTCTCGCAGATCGCCAAGCTGGACCGCTTTGTCGCGCGTCGCCGCTTCCTGGCCGGCCGTTATCGCGAGCTGCTGGCCCCTTACGCGCCGCTGGTGCGTACGGTCGCGACTCCGGCCGGCTGCGAGCCGGCGCTCCACCTGCTCCAGGTGCGCATCGACTTCGAGGCCGCGGGCCTCAGCCGTCGCGAGGTCGCCGAGCGGCTGCGCGCGCGCGGGATCGGCTCCCAGGTGCACTACATCCCGGTGCACCGCCAGCCCTACTATCGCGGCCTCTACGGCGAGCAGGTGCTGCCGGGCGCGGACGCCTTCTACGCCTCCACGCTCAGCCTGCCGCTCTACCCCGGCATGGGCGACGAGGATCCGGCCCGCGTGGTCGAAGCCGTGGCCGCGGTGCTGGGGCTGCAGTCTTGACCGGTCCGACCCTGCGGCTGCGCCCGGCGGGCATGGCCGACGCCGCCCGCCTCTTGGCCTGGCGCAACGATCCGGTGACCCGGGCCATGTCGGTCGACACGGCCGAGGTCGACCTCGACACGCACATGGCCTGGCTGGACCGGTCGCTGGCCCGCACCGACCGGCTGCTGTTCGTGGGCGAGGCGACCCGCACCGACGAGGCGATCGGGACCCTGCGCTTCGACGAGGCCGGGCCCGGCGTCTGGGAGGTCAGCATCACCGTCGCCCCCGAGCTGCGCGGCCTGGGCTGGAGCGGCAAGCTGCTGGGCGCGGGCGTCGCGCACATGGCCGACGTCGCCCTGACCGCGCGCGTGCGCACCGACAACGACCGTTCGCTGCGCCTGTTCGAGGAGGCCGGCTTCTGCCGCACCGGCGAGGCCGACGGCTTCGTGTTCTTCCGGAGGGAGGCGCCGTGATCCCCGAGATCGAGATCGCCGGCCGCAAAATCGGTCCCGCGCACGAGCCTTTCGTGATCTGCGAGCTGTCGGGCAACCACAACGGCTCGCTGGAGCGCGCGCTGAAGCTGCTGGACGCCGCCGCCGCCACGGGCGCCGACGCGATCAAGCTGCAGACCTACACGCCCGACACCATCACGATCGACTGCGACCGCCCGGACTTCCGCATCGAGGGCGGGCCGTGGGGCGGGCGCACCCTGCACGACCTCTACGGCGAGGCGCACACCCCCTACGAATGGCATGAGGCGCTGTTCAAGCGGGCCAAGGAACTGGGCGTGCTCCTGTTCTCGACCCCGTTCGACGAGACGGCGATCGACCTGCTCGAGCGCCTCGACGCGCCGGTCTACAAGATCGCCTCCTTCGAGGCTGTCGACCTGCCGCTGATCGCCTCTGTCGCCCGCCGCGGCAAGCCGATGATCATGTCGACCGGTCTGGCGAACTTCGAGGAGATCGGCGAGGCGGTGGCGACCGCGCGCGAGAACGGCTGCCCCGGCCTGGTGCTGCTGCACTGCGTCAGCGCCTATCCCGCGCCGATGGAGGACGCCAACGTCCGCACCGTGCCGCACCTGGCCGAGGCGTTCGGCTGCGTCGGCGGCCTGTCGGACCACACGCCGGGCTCGGCCGCCTCGGTGGCGTCGATCGCGCTGGGCGGCTCGGTGATCGAGAAGCACTTCACCCTGGCCCGGTCCGACGGCGGGCCGGACGCCGAGTTCAGCCTGGAACCGGCCGAGTTCACCGCGCTCGTGCGCGACTGCAAGGCGGCCTGGCGGTCGCTGGGCCGGGTGCACTACGACCTGAAGGGCTCCGAGCGCGGAAACCTGGCCTTCCGCCGGTCGCTTTACGTCGTCCGCTCGGTCGGCGCCGGCGAGCCGATCACGGCCGAGCACGTCCGTTCCATCCGGCCCGGCTACGGCCTGGCCCCCAAACACCTGCCCGCGGTGCTCGGCAAGACCGCCGCCCGGGACCTCGAACGCGGAGAAGCGCTGCAGTGGGACATGATCGCGTGAAGACGGAGGCGGCGACCGTCTCCTCCGGCCGCTACGCCCGCTCCGAAGCCCAGCTGGAGCGCGCCCGGCGCACCATTCCGCTGGGGGCGCAGACCTTCTCCAAGAGCCTGACCCAGTATCCGCAGGGCGTGTCGCCCTATTTCGCGGCCCGCGCCGAGGGCTCGAAGCTGTGGGACGTCGACGGCAGCGAATACGTCGACTTCATCAACGCGCTCTGCTCGGTGACCCTGGGCTACGCCGACCCGGACGTGAACGCCGCGGTCGAGAAGCAGCTGAAGGACGGCACCATCTTCACCCTCAGCCATGCGCTGGAGGCCGATGTCGCCGAACGCATCTGCGAGCTGGTGCCGTGCGCCGAGGCCGTGCGCTTCGGCAAGAACGGCTCGGACGCCACCTCGGGGGCGATCCGCATCGCCCGCGCCGCCACCGGGCGCGACCACGTGCTGGTCTGCGGCTATCACGGCTGGCAGGACTGGTACATCGGCTCCACCGCCCGCAACCTCGGCGTGCCGGAGGCGACCCGGGCCCTGACCCACGCCTTCCCCTACGACGACCTGCCGGCGCTGGAGGCCAGGCTCGACAGCCTCAAAGGCCAGGTGGCGGCGGTCATCCTGGAGCCGATGAACGTCAAATTCCCCTCGCCCGGCTATCTGGAGGGCGTGAAGCGCCTGACCCATGCGGCCGGCGCCGTGCTGGTGTTCGACGAGACCATCACCGGCTTCCGCTACGCCGCCGGCGGGGCGCAGGAGCTGTTCGGGGTGACGCCGGACCTCTGCACGCTGGGCAAGGGCATCGCCAACGGCTTCCCGCTGTCGGCGGTGTGCGGCCGGGCCGACCTGATGCGGTTCATGGAGGAGGTGTTCTTCTCCTTCACCATGGGCGGCGAGACCCTGTCGCTGGCCGCCGCGCGCGCGGCCATGGACAAGCTGAAGCGCGAGCCGGTGATCGAGACCATGCACGCCCGCGGCCGCCAGTTGCTGGACGGCGCCGCGCCGCTGGTCGCCAAACATGGCCTGGAGGGCGTGCTGACCCTGGCCGGCCATCCCAGCTGGTCGTTCCTGCTGGTCGCCGACGCCCCGAACGCCACCGCTTTCGAGCTGAAGACCCTGTTCATGCAGGAGGTTTTCGCCCGCGGCGTGCTGGCCTACGGCACGCATAATATGTCCTACGCCCACTCCGAGGCGGACGTCGAAACCCTGCTTAGCGCCTACGACGAGGTGTTCGCGATCCTGGCCGACGGGCTGTCCAGCCCCGGCGGAGTGAAGGCGAAGCTCCGTTGCGCGCCGCTGGAACCTCTGTTCAAGGTGCGCTGATGATCCTGGCGGTGCTGCAGGCGCGGACGAGTTCGACCCGGCTTCCGGGCAAGGTGCTGCGCCCGCTGCTGGGCGAACCGATGATCGGCCGCCACCTGGAGCGCCTGGCCCGCTGCACCACCCTGGATCGGCTGGTGGTGGCCACCAGCGTCGACGCTTCCGACGACCCGCTGGCCGCCTACTGCGAAAGCAAGGGCGTGGTCGTGTTCCGCGGGGCGCTGGAGGACGTGCTGGGCCGGTTCGGCGCGGCCGTGGCCGCGCAAGGATCGGTCGAGCACGTCGTGCGCCTGACCGCTGACTGCCCGCTGGCCGATCCGGCGGTGATCGACGCCTGCGTGCGCCTGCATCTGGAGCGCGGGGCCGACTACACCTCCAACACGCTGGAGCGCACCTATCCGGACGGGCTGGACGTGGAGGTGGTGACCGCGAACGCCCTGGCGCAGGCCGTCGACGAGGCGACGGAGCCGTTCGAGCGCGAGCACGTTACGCCCTTCTTCTACCGCCGCCCGGATCGATTCCGCATCGTGCAGATGACGCAAGACCGCGACCTGGCCGACCGCCGCTGGACGGTCGACACCGCCGAGGACTTCGCCTTCGTGGAGCAGGTCTACGCCGCCCTGTTCGAGGCCGACCCGGGCTTCGGGCAGGACGCCGTCCTGGCCCTGCCGTTCGAACGGATCGCCGCGTGAAGCGCTGGTTCGGAGAGCGGGTCTATCTGCGCGAGCTGGCGGGCACCGACGTCGGCGATTCCTACGTGCGCTGGATGAACGACTCCAGCACCAACCGCTTCATGGAGACCCGCTTCAGCACCCATACGCGCGAAGCGATCGAGGCCTTCGTGGCGGCCAAGCGGGAGAGCCCGCACGAGTACCTGTTCGGCCTGTTCATGGTCGAGGACGAGCGCCACGTCGGCAACCTGAAGATCGGGCCGGTCAACAAGCATCACGGCACCGCCGACATCAGCTACTTCCTGGGCGAGGCCGGCCTGCGCGGGCGCGGGGTGGCGACCGAGGCGGTCGGCATCGGCTGCTTCATCGCCTTCCAGACCTTGGAGATGCAGAAGCTCTGCGCCGGTATCTACGCCCCCAATATCGAGAGCGGCCGGGTGCTGGAGAAGAACGGCTTCGTGGTCGAGGGCCGGCGCCGCTCGCAGGTGGTGTTCGAGGGCCAGCGCGAGGCGGTGATCGAATACGGCCTGCTGCGCGAGGACTGGGTCCCGCGCGGTCCGGTCAGGATCGAGACCCGGGAAGACTGAGAAAGGCCTCGGCCACGCGCCCGGCGCCCAGGCCGTCGCACAGGCCGGCGCTGATCCGCGACAGCTTCGCGCGCCGCTCCGGGCTGCGGGCCAGGCCGGTGTAGGCGCGGTCGAAGGCGGCTTCGAAGTCGGGCGCGCGGGCGTCGATCACCTCGGCCGCGCCGCTCTGCGCCAGCGCCCGCGCCGCCGGCTCCTGATTTTCCGCCTGCACCACCAGCACGGTCGGCAGGCCCAGCACGCAGCGCTCCCACGCCGCCGAGCCGCCCGCCCCGACCGCCAGGTCCGCCGCCGCCATCAGGCCGGCCATGTCCTTCGTCTCCACGTGCACGCGCACGCGCGGGTCGCGCTCGGCCAGCCGTTCCAGCGCGGCGCGGCTGGGGGCGGCGGCGCCCAGCGCCACGTCCACGCCCGCCTCGCCCAGGCGCGGCAGCAAGCGGTTCACGACTCGCCCGGCGATCGCGCCGACGTCGGTCAGGCCCAGCGAGACGAGCACGCGCTCGAGGCGTCCTTCGGCCCGACGGACCAGAGCGGTCTCGCGGACGGCGGCGAAGGCCGGCCGCACGAGGGCGTAGATCGGGCCTAGCAGCAGCCGCGTCTCCGCTCCGACCAGGCCGGCATAGTCCTCGGCCCGACGCGCGGGTCCCGGATCCAGCACCAGATCGGCGTGCAGGGGCCGGTCGGCCAGGTCGTCGACCACCAGCGCCGGCCGGCGGCGCGCGATTTCGGACTGGTGCTCCCGCCCCAGCCGGAAATGGTCGAACACCACCGCGTCGAAGGCCGCGGCCCCCGCCGCCGCCACGAGCGCTTCGGGGGCGGTCGCGGCGGCCGCGACCCGCTGCACGCGGTTGTCGGCGAAGGCGTCCAGCACCGCGGCGACGTCGGGCGCGGCCAGGAAGGCGCAGGCCGCCCCGCGGTCGGCGAGAGCGCCCGCCAGGGTCAGGGCGCGCATCACGTGGCCGCCGCCGACCTCGGGGCCGGCGTCCACGACGAAGAGCACGCGCGGGCGGCCGAGGTCGGTCATGCCCCTGGGTTAGCGGGTTGAGGCGTATCGGCCAAGTCTACACGCCGAACCAAAATTTCTTGAGACGGTGAAGGTCTGGCGCGTGCGAGCGTGTCAGTAATTTTCCGGGCGCCGCGCCAACGGCAAAGCAGTACGGCGGCGCTGTTGAGATTACAGGCTTTACTGTACGGCTAGCGTAGCTGGTATCGGTTACGCTTTACTGCTCCGTTGCCTGACAAGCGCGACCTATTTTCTGTACAGGTCGGAACAAGGCGGAAATTGGGCGGGTTGTGCGGACCGGAGGGGAGAACGAGCCCTCCAGTAGGCAATTTCGCGCTCCCTCGGAGAGAACAAATGCACAGCAAGGTTCTGTTGGGTTCGGTTTCCGCCGCCATTCTGGCTACTGCGGCCTTCCATGCGGCCCCCGCTTACGCGAGTTGGAGCGAGCCGGACACGGTCACCAACTCAAACAACAACAACAGCCAGAATAACAGCCAGAACAACTCTCAAAACAATTCGCAGGACAATTCCGCGCAGAACAACTCTTCTGCGACAGACAATAACAACGACAAATCGACGAACACGACGACGGACAGCTCGTCCAGCGACGACAACTCCGTCCGCACCGACACCGATTCGTCGACCAACGACTCGAACAACGGTAACGACAGTTCGTCAAACGACGACAACTCGGTGAACACCAGCACCGACACGGCGACCGACAATTCGACCCACGACGACAATTCGGTCGACACCGATACGGATTCGTCGACGAACGACTCCAACAACGGCAACGACAGCTCGTCGAACGACGACAATTCGACGAACACCAGCACCGACACGGCGACCGACAACTCGTCTCATGACGACAATTCGGTCGACACCGACACGGATTCGTCGACGAACGATTCCAACAACGGTAACGACAGCTCGTCGAACGACGACAATTCGACGAACGACTCGAACAACACCGACAACTCGCACGCCGACGACAACTCGGTCGACACTGACACGGACTCGTCGACGAACGACTCCAACAACGGCAACGACAGCTCGTCGAACGACGACAACTCGACGAACACCTCCACCGACACGGCGACCGACAACTCGTCGCATGACGACAATTCGGTCGACACCGACACGGATTCGTCGACGAACGACTCCAACAACGGCAACGACAGCTCGTCGAACGACGACAACTCGACCAACACCTCCACCGACAATTCGACCGACAGCTCGGACTCCAACAACGGTAACGACAGCTCGTCGAACGACGACAATTCGACGAACGACTCGAACAACACCGACAACTCGCACGCCGACGACAACTCGGTCGACAC
>NZ_JACSJI010000025.1 GCF_014349105.1 Caulobacter sp. 17J80-11
CCGCCGGCGCGGGCGCCGCCGCCCCCGCGCATGCTGCCGCCGCCGCCCCCGCGGGTGGGCCGGGCGTCGGCGTCGAACGGCGTCGAGATCACGATGAAGGCCAGGACGGGAACGAGGCCGCCGATCAGACGGGCGGCGCGCTTGGCGAAGGAGGTCATGGCGCGGTTCCTTCCTGCTGGAGGGCGCGGAGCGAGACGACCTGGATCGGCTTGGCGTCGGCCGGCGGGCTGAAGGTGAAGGCGTCGGCGGTGAAGTTGGGCCGCAGGCGCCAGTCCAGCCGGGCTTCGTATTGCGGCCGCTCGTCCTGGTCGGTGTGGATGATGACCAGCTTGCGGGGCAGGGGCTGGTCGCCGCGGTCGATCCACAGCTGCCAGTCGGCGCCGGGTTGGCTGAAGGCGAACTGGTCGGTGTCGTGGCCGTCGACCCGGGCGTAGCCGATGTATTGCGCGGAGGTCAGCTGGTTGAAGTCGGAGTCCGGCGTGCCCCAATAGAAAAGGTCGTCCAGCGGCATGTCGATGCCGAGGTCGTCCTGCAGCTTGTCCAGCAATTCCTTGATGGTGCCGGGCGCGGCGACCTGGGCGTAGTACTTCTGGCGCGGCGCGTAGATCGTGAAGGTCTTGCCGTCGTAGAAGTACTCGCGCCGCTTGCGGTCGGTGTCGACGTCGACGAACAGCGCGTCGGGGCGCTTGGCCTTATAGGTGTTCACGCCGTCGAACTTGACCACGGTGTCGTCGTCCAGAACGACGTCGTTGGTGGTCCGGGCGGTCAGCTCGAACACCTTCTGGTCGCGCAGGAAGGCGCTCATCTTGTTCAGCGCGTCCATGACCTTCGGGTCCACGGCCGGCGGCGCCTGAACCGGGCCGGCCTGGGCCGGAGCCGCGACCGGCTTTTGCACTGCGGGCTGGGCTGCGGGGGGCGTCTGGGCCGGTGTGGGGGGCGGAGTCTGGGCGGGGGCCGGGGCGGGAAGCGCCAGCACGACGGCCGTCGCGCCCGCCGTCGCGGCGAGCAGCCGTCGCGCCGTCGCGAAGTCCGTCTGAACCGCCGTGGTCCGTGGCATGGCCAACTCCTTCCGCCGAGGTACGACGGCAAAGTCGCCTCGGGGCGGTCGCCCGCCAATCAGGTCAAACCCTCAGGCGGGGCGGCGGAACGCCGGAATAACGCGGCTATTTTTCGTGTCGACCGCCGCGCGCACAAGAAGGAGGCGGCGCAGGGGATGCGCCGCCTCAGGCCTGGGAGGAAAGAAAGCGGATCAGGCGCCGCCAGCGCCGGGCCGGTCGGGGGAGGGCCGACCCGGGCGCATTCGACTACGTTCGCGCCTCGGGGGACATCGGGTCTGGACCGGACACGGACGGCGGACATGCCGGATTCCGCGTCGGAAACACCCGACGCCTACTGCCGGGCCATGGCGACGGCCAGCGCCTGCTGTGGGTCGACGAGGTGGTCGGCCGACTTGGCGTCCTGGGCGATGGCCAGTTGCACGCCGCGGACCATGCCGTTGAAGGCGTTGCCTTGCGCGCCGTAGTCGGGCGACACCGGCGCGGCGCTGTCGCGGCCCACGTCCAGACCGTCGTCGGCCGAGAAAATGATGGCCGCGGTGGCCTCGACCCGGCCCTCGCCGACCTTCTTGCCGTCGACGTAGAGGGTGGCGGTCCCGCCCTTGCCCGGGCCGCCGCTGTCGTAGGCGAATTCCATGCGCACCTGACGCTTGCCCGGCGCCAACGGCGCGTCGGCCTCGACGAAGTACTGCTTCAGGCCCAGGAAGTTGTAGCAGTACTTCAGCTTGCCGCCCGTGGCGTACAGGCTCCAGCCGCCGATGTTGCCGCCCTGGGCGACGATCACGCCCTCGGCGCCTGCGTCGGGCACGTCGATCTCGGCGGTGACCGAGTGCGACTTGTTCTTCAGGTTAAGCACCGAGTTCTCGGACAGCCGGCCCATCGCGCCGAGCAGGATCTGACTGTTCCCGCGGATCAGCACCGGGCGGCCGGCGATGTCGGGATCGCCCCGCTCCATGCCGCGGTCGTCGAGCGGCAGGACGTTGTGGCGGGCCGCCTCGATCAGGAACAGCCGCTTCAGCTCGCGCAGCTTGTCGGGAAACTGCTTCGACAGATCCTCGGCCTGGGTCCAGTCCTTCGAGGTGTCGTAGAGCTCCCAGACGTCGTCCTCGAAGGCCGGCGTCTTTTCGCCGACCAGCAGCCAGGGCGTCTTGTGCCGGGTCACCGCGGTCCAGCCCTTGTGGTAGACGCCGCGGTTGCCGAACATCTCGAAGTACTGGGTCTCGTGCCGCTCGGCCGCCTTCGCGTCGTTGAAGGCGTACAGCATGCTGACCCCTTCGATCGGCTTCTGCTGCACGCCGTTGACCATCACCGGTTCGGGGATGCCGGCCGCCTCCAGGATGGTGGGGGCGATGTCGATCACGTGGTGGAACTGGGTGCGCAACTCGCCTTCGCCGCGCACGCCGTGCGGCCAGTGCACGATCGTGCCGTTGCGGGTGCCGCCGAAGTGCGAGGCGACCTGCTTGGTCCACTGGTAGGGCGTGTCCAGGGCGTGCGCCCAGCCCACCGCATAGTGGTTGTAGGAGGTCGGCCCGCCCAGCTGGTCGATGTGGGCGTTCAGGAACTCGGGCGTCTCCAGCGCCGAGGCCCCGTTGAAATTGATCATCTCGTTGAAGGTGCCGTTCAGCGTGCCTTCGGCCGAGGCCCCGTTGTCGCCGATGATGTAGAACACCAGCGTGTCCTCGAGCACGTGCAGCTTGTCGAGCGCGTCGACCAGCCGGCCGACGTGGTGGTCGGCGAACTCCAGGAAGCCGGCGTAGACCTCCATCTGCCGGCGCAGCACGGGCTTCAGGTCCTCCGGCATGTCGTCCCAGGCGGGGATCTCCTTGTGCCGGGGCGTGAGCTTGCAGTCCTGGGGAATGACGCCGAGCTTCTTCTGCCGGGCGAAGATCTCCTCGCGCAGCGCGTCCCAGCCCGCGTCGAACTGGCCCTTGTACTTGTCGGCCCAGTCCTTGGGCACGTGGTGCGGGGCGTGGGTGGCGCCCGGCGCGAAGTACATGAAGAACGGCTTGTCCGGCATCAGGGCTTTCTGCTGCCCGACCCAGGCTATCGCCTTGTCGGTCATGTCGGCCATGAAGTGGTAGCCCTGTTCGGGCGTCTTCTCGGGCTCGACCGGCGTCGTCCCCTCGTAGATCGAGGGGTACCACTGGTGCGCCTCGCCGCCGATGAAGCCGTAGAAGTACTCGAAGCCGCCGCCGCCGGTGGGCCAGGCGTCGAAGGGGCCGGCCGGCGACGTCTCCCACACCGGCACTTCATGACACTTCCCGAACTGGGCCGTGGCGTAGCCGTTCAGCTTCAGGGTGCGGGCGATCGGCGAGCAGGTGTTGGGCAGCACCGAGGAATAGCCGGGCGCGCCGGTGGCGATCTCGGTGATGGCGCCCATGCCCACCGTGTGGTGGTTGCGGCCTGTCAGCAGCGCCTGGCGGGTGGGCGAGCACAGGGCGGTGGTGTGGAAGCGGTTGAAGCGCAGGCCGTGGCCGGCCAGCCGCTCGGCCGTGGGCGTGGCGCAGGGGCCGCCGAAAGCGCTGGCGGCGCCGAAGCCGGCGTCGTCGATCAGCACGATCAGGACGTTGGGCGCGCCCTTCGGCGGGCGCAGCTGCGGGATCGGCGGGAACTTCGCCTCGGGATCCTTGGCGTCGTAGGCCACGAAGCCTTCGTACGGCTGCGAAGGGATGGGCAGGATTTCGCGCTGGATGTCGGCCATGGCTGCGCCCTCGGTCTGGAGAGCACGCATTGGCGCAGATCACGCCCGCATCCGGCATCGGGGGCGGCCCGAGGGCCCGGTGCGGAACTCCCTAGGGGCTCCTAGGCCCGCTGCACGCAGCGGAAGCCGACGTGGCTGGTCGAGGTGTCGATCGGCTCGGCGTGGCGGGCGGCGGGGCGGTAGCGGCGGCAGTAGCTGGGCGCGCACAGGTGCGAGCCGCCCTTCAGCACCTTGCGCGGGATGCGGATCAGCGGCTGGGCCGGGTCGTAGCTGTCCTCCTCGCGGCCGCCGCGTGGATTGCGCGCGCCGCAGCAGGGCTTGTCGGCCGCGACCGGCCGGGTCGCCGACCACCAGTCCTTCGTCCACTCCCAGACATTGCCGATCATGTCGTGGAGGCCGTAGCCGTTGGGCGGATAGCTGCCCACGGGCGAGGTGCGCACGAAGCCGTCCAGGGCCAGGTTCTCCCAGGGGAAGCGCCCCTGCCAGACGTTGGCCATGTGCCGGCCCTCGGGCTCCAGCTCGTCGCCCCAGGCGAATTCGGCCTCGTCCAGCCCGCCCTTGGCGGCGAACTCCCATTCGGCTTCGGTCGGCAGGTCCAGGCCGGCCCACGCGGCGTAGGCCTCGACGTCGCGCCAGGCGACGTGGACCACGGGGTGATCGTCCAGTCCGTCGATGGAGCTGTCCGGTCCGGTCGGGTGGCGCCAGTCCGCTCCTGCCTGGAAGCTCCACCAGCTGAAGCAAGCGCGCAGGTCGACCGGCCCCTTGGTCGGGGTGAACACCAGCGAGGCGGCCCTCAGCATTTCGGGAAGGGCGCCGGGATAGTCGTTCGGGTCGGGCGGAAGCTCGGCGAAGGTGGTCCAGCCGGTGGCGTCCACGAACTCGGCGAAACGGCGGTTGGTCACCGGTTCGGCGTCGATCCAGAAGCCGTCGACGCTGACGCGCCGGGCCGGGGCCTCCTCCGCATAGTGACGGTCCGAGCCCATGCGGAAGTCGCCGCCCTCGATCCACACCATGCCGGGGCGCGGCGGCGTACGCGTGGCGGCGGGCTCTGCGGCGAAGGTTTCGGCGGTCATGAGTTATAGGCGATCCGGATGAGGATGCTGAGCGCGGCGGCGACGCCGATGGCCAGCAACAGGGCGGTGGTGATGAAGGTCGGCGTCATGCGGTACTGCACCGAGCGGCGCATGAGCTGCGCCGAGTAGAGCCGCTCGCGCCGGTCGGTCAGCTCGTGGCTGAAGCGCGAGTGGGTGACCAGGCCCATGACCAGCATGGCGACCCCCAGCAGGATCAGCGCCAGGCCGAAGTTGCGGGCCGAATGGTCGCCCACCGCCAGCGAGCCGGCCTTGTGCAACTGGTGAAACGCCTCGGAAATGGTGAAGCCGAAGCCGATCAGCGACAGCGCCGTGCGCACCACCGACATCAGCGTGCGGTCGGCGCTCATCCGCGTCCGCTCGAACGACAGGGCGGTGCGGTTCGACGAGAGGGTGGTGCTCGCGTCGCCGCCGATCAGGACGTCGGAGGTCGGGGGAGTGGGATCGGCCATCGCTGCCGCGCTCCTGCCGCGGAACGCTCAGTAGGGCACGGACGCGGACGCTGGGGGATCGGGGGATCGCCTGAGCCTGCGCGGCGGGCGCCCCGAGAAGCCTGGCCGTAGCGGTCCGCGCCCGGGGGTCGGACCCGGGCGTGCGGACGGCGCGGGGATCAGCGGACGGCGCCGATCACCACGACGGAGTCGGAGTTGCGCTCGGCCTGCTCGACATAGACGTAGGGCTGGCGGCCCTGACGGAACTGCGTCCACGGGGCCACGCCCGAGGGGGTGATGAAGGCGACGCGCAGCAGCACGGTGCGGGCCGCGACGCTGGAGGGAGGCTTGGGGAGGTTGTCCAGCCGGTTGGCGGCGGTCATCAGCATGGCGTCGGCGTTGGCTTCGCCGGTCGAGCGGGTCATCTGCGGGTTGGACAGGTCGCCGCGATCGTTCATGGCCATCGACACTTCGCCGATCTTGGTGGCCGGACGGCTCGAGGCGGGGAGGTAGTTGTCGCCCAGCGCGCGGTCGAAGCGGCGTTCGGACGCCTGGGTCCAGTTCTGGCGTTCGAACAACGGATCGGAAGCGAACACGGTGGCGGCGGGGACAAGCGTTGCGACGGCGAACACGGCGCCGGTGAGGAGCTTGCGCATATCGAAACCTCTTGAGTGCAAGTTGTCGGAATGTTTTCGGTAGAGCTTCCGTCGAGGAAGTCCCGCATTTTACCACTGTGGTAGGGGTGATGTTCCGGGTGCGGCCGTGAACTTTTGGCAATCCAAAATATTCGGGCGCGGACAACGGGTTCCGTTGCGACGCTGTGCGGTTAATAATTGGTAACTATTCGGGCGGGAAGATTTGCTTCCACTCCCGCCGCATGCTCACCACCGTCCAGCCGTTCTTGACCGCCGCGTCCCACGCCTTATCCAGGCGTCCGATCTTGGAATCCCGATCGTAGGCCCATTCGCGCACCGCGTCGTCGTGGTGGACCAGCAGCATCAGCCGCGCGCCCGGTCCCGCCTGCGTCCACTGCAGCATCTCCAGGTCGCCGTCGGAATTGCCGAAGGCCAGGATCGGCCGGCGCCCGATCTGCAGGTCGATGTTGATCGGCTTGCCGTCCTTGTCGTCGACGCTGCTGACCTTGGGCAGCTTGACCAGGACGGGGACGCCCTCGCGCATCTCCCAGCGGGTCTCGACGCTGGAGCCGATCACCTGCTCGGGCGGCACGCCGTAGACCGGCTCGGCGAAGGCCCGCATGAAGTCGACCCCGCCGCCGGAGACGATGAAGGTCTTGAAGCCCTCGCGGCGCAGCCAGGCGAGCAGTTCCAGCTGCGGCTGGTAGACCATCTGGGTGTAGAGCCGCTTGGTGGTCGGATGCCGGGCGGTGGCGAACCATGCCCGGGCGATCTGCTGGAACTGCTCGGTGGTCATGCCCGAGTGGGTGACGGCCACCAGCTCCACGACCTGCGCCTGGGTAAGGCCGGCCAGCCCGGCCGCGCCTTTCTCGACCAGCGACTTGAACGGTTCGCGCGCGGCCAGGGCCGGATCCTTGGCCGCCAGCTCGCGCCCCCGGTCCACCGCGAACAGGACCTCGAAGTAGACGGGCATTTCCGCCCACAGGGTGCCGTCGTTGTCGAAGGTGGCGATGCGCTCGGCCGGCGCCACGAAGTCCGGGCCCTGGGTGGTGACGCGCCGGACGAAGGCCTGCAGGGCGCGCTTGGCGGGACCGTCGTTCCAGGACGGCAGCGGATCCTCGGCCGCGCTGACGGGCGTGGCGAGGCCGAGGGCGGCGGCCAAGCCTGCAAGGCTGAAGCTGCGGCGGTTGAGCTCGAACGTCACAGACGGCCTCCGGGGCGAGGGCGGAATGCATCATCGCAGCCGCTCCCCCGCCATCCGGAGAAATCCGGAGCGGATGTCCCGGGGCCGGGGGCCTTTCTCGCCGCGGATCGGGAATAGCCCCGATGTCGTTACGCCCTGCGGGCTGCTCTGCTCACGCCCGTGGAGGCCGGCATGCGCACGTGGCTGGAGGTGTTGGTCGAAGTGGTCGCCCGCGGCGCGGAGTTCGCCACCGTCGCCCTGGTGGCGATCGGCGCGCTGGAGGCGGCCGGCCGCCTCGTCTGGCAGGCGGTTCACCGCACTGGCACGACGCAGTCCAAGCGGGAGATTTGGCTGCGCTTCGCCTCCTGGATCCTGCTGGCCCTGGAGTTCGCGCTGGGCGCCGACATCGTCCGCACGGCGGTCGCGCCGACCTGGGACGACATCGGCCAACTGGCGGCCATCGCCACGATCCGTACGGCGCTGAGCTGGTTCCTCGAGCGGGACCTGTCGAGCTTCGAAGAGGGCAAGAAGGCGTGAGCCGTCAGGCGCCGGCGCGGCAGTCGCGCACCTTGCCGTCGGGGCTGGTCAGGGTGGCGGCGTCGCCCTTGCCGCGCAGGTCGTAGCCCTGGCCGGCGTAGTGGATGCCCGAGCCGACCGGCTGGCCCTCCAGGATCGGCGAGGGGGCGTTCTGCAGCAGCAGGGTGGCGGTGGTCCGGGTGGTCGGCACCGTCCGCTTGAAGGTCATCACCTGCTGCGTCTCGGTGGTGAAGCGGACGCCGAAGGCGAAGCCGTCGGTGCAGGTGTAGCGGGCGGAGGTGGTGGTCGCGCCCGAGCCGGCCGACGACGACATCTCCGCGTCGCTGGCGCAGCCGGTCAGCGCCGCTGCGGTCGCGAAGGCGGCGAGGGGGAGGAAGGCGCGCTTCATGGGCTTCTCCGGGCGCGGACCCGGCCGCGCGGGGCGGAAACCGGCGGCGAGCCGCGCGGTTTCGCCGCCGCGCTCGGGCCGAACCCGGAGGGCGCGGCCGGAGAAGCTGTAGGCGGCCGGGCTCAGCCTGGCTGGCGGACCATCACCACCTCGTCGAAGATCAGCCGCCAGCCGCCGGCCCGCTTCTGCCAAATGCGCACGTAGTGGCCGCGCCGCGGGCCGTTTTTGCCGGTCCAGCGCACGTCGCCGTAGGTGTAGGCGAAATCGCCGGCCTTGGAGGCGGCGCCGGAAAGCGGCGTGGCGGTCATGCCGCTCGGACGGCGGGCGAGGGCGGCGACGGCGGCCTCGCGGCCGGCGGTCAGCTGCGTGCCCAGGCCCATGACGCGGGTGTCGTCGACCAAGACCGCGGCGAAGGCGCCGGCGGGGTCGGCGGCCAGACCGGCGTTCAGGCGGGCCTCGGCGGCCTGCACGCCGGCGAAGGCCCGCTTTGCGGACGGCGAACGCGCCGACGTGGGGGCCAGGCGGGCCAGCGGGGTGTCGACGCCCGGCAGGTCGCCCGTCGTCGGGCCGGAGCCGTGGTCCAGCAGCCACTTCCAGGTGCCGTCCGGCTGCTTGGCCCAGACGGTGAAGTAGTAGCCGATGGATTTGTCGTCATAGGTGGCCGGGCCGGTGGTGAAGCCGAGGTCGCCGGAGGCGGCCACGCCGGCCCAGATCGGCCACCACTTCAGGAAGGGCGGCCCCTTCTCGCTTTTCTGCTTCGCGAGGTCGGCCTGGGCGTTGGTCGGATCGGGGGTGAAGACGATGCCCTCGGGCGCGGCGTTGGCGCGGAAGCTGTCCACGACGCCGACCTCCTGCGCCAGGGCGGCGAAGGCGCGCTCGGCGGCGGCGACGTCGTCGGCGGTGGCGGCGGGGGTCTTGGCCGACGCGGTGGTCGCCAACAGGACGGCGATCACGCCGCCTAGGATCGTGGTGCTGCGCATTGGGCGATTATTCTCCTCCGCCTTCGCGGCGGAAGGAGACATAGCCAAGTTGCAGTCGCCAGCACGGTGCGACGAAGGCCGACGCCGGGAGGATCAGCCGCGCGGCGAGGGGCGCGGTTCGGGCCCGCCAGGACGGTTCGCTGCGGACGCCGGCGCCCAGGCGCGGGCTTCCTTGAGCAGGCGCACGACCTCTTCGTCGCCGGTCTGGGCGAAGTCGGCGTAGAAGATTCCCACCGCCATGAACGGGTCGGGAGTCTCCAGGCAGACCACCTCGTCGGTCTCGCCCTTCAGCTGGGCGATGGTCTCGGGCGGCGCGACCGGCACGGCCAGCACCACGCGCCGGGCGCTGGAGCGGCTGAGCGCCTTCAGCGCCGCGTGCACCGTGCCGCCGGTGGCGATGCCGTCGTCGACCACCACCGCGGTGCGCCCTTCCAGGGGGACCGGCGGGACGTCGCCCAGATAGAGTTTCCGCCGCCGCTCGATCTCCTCCAGTTGGCGTTTCGCGCCCTCTTCGATCCACGCGCGGGTGAGGCCGAGGTGCTGAGCGATCTCCTGGTTGACGACGATCTGCGGCTCCGGCCCGTCGACCACGGCGCCGACCCCTAGCTCCTCGTGGCCGGGCGCGCCGATCTTGCGCACCAGAAGCACGTCCAGCGGCGCCTTCAGGGCCTTGGCCACCTCGAAGCCGACCGGCACGCCGCCGCGCGGCAGGGCGAGGACGACCGGAGCCTGGTCCTTCAGGTGTTCGAGGGCGGCGGCCAGCCGGCGGCCGGCGTCGCGGCGGTCAGCGAAGATTTGGGCGCGGAACGCCACGGTGGTCCTCCCGTGCCGCGGGCCCGGCGAAGTGCCGGCCGAAGAAGTCGATCGCCTGGCGCACCACCTCGTCCATGGCGCCGGGCTCCTCAAACAGGTGGCCCGCGCCCGGCACGATGATCAGCGTCGCGTCGCTCAGCCGGTCGTAGGCCATCTTGTTCAGATCGATGACCGGACCGTCGAGGCTGCCGACCAGCAGCAGCACGGGGCTGCGCACCTCGGCCAGGTATTCGCCAGCCAGGTCCGGACGGCCGCCGCGCGAGACCACGCAGGCCGGGTTCAGGTGCGGATCGGCCGCCGCCACCAGGGCCGCGGCGGCCCCGGTGCTGGCCCCGAACAGGCCGACGGGCAGGTCGCGGGTCTTGGGATACTCCGACGCCCATTGCGCGACCCGCAGAAGCCGCTTCGACAAGAGCTCGATGTCGAAGACGTTGCGCCGGTCCTCCTCCTCGCCGTGGGTGAGCAGGTCGGCCAGCAGGGTCGCGAAGCCGGCGCGGTTCAGCTCCTTGGCCACATAGGCGTGGCGTGGGCTGAAACGGCTGGAGCCGCTGCCGTGCGCGAAGATCACCAGGCCCTTGGCGCGGTCGGGCACGTCCAGGAACGCGCCGACGCCGGGGGGATCGATCACCACCTCTCGGGGTTGCGGGGCTTTGCTTTCGGCCATGGCTCGCCCTCCGTTCCGGGCTCAACCCCATCGGGGAGGCATGGTTCCTGCGGCGGAGGAGGTGGTGGAAATGGGAGCGCGAACGCAGTAACGGTCCCGCCGACGAAAGGACGCCCGCATGCGTGAAGATTTCTACGGCCGGGTTCGCAGCGAACTCGCCGACATCGATGCCCAGGGCCTGACCAAGCCCGAGCGCGTGATCACCTCCCGCCAGGGCGCCGAGATCCGGGTGAAGCTGCCGGGCGGCGGCGAGCGCGAAGTGCTGAACTTCTGCGCCAACAACTATCTGGGACTGGCCGGCGACGAGCGCGTGACCCGCGCCGCGATCGAAGCTTCCGAGCGCTGGGGCGCCGGCACCGCCTCGGTGCGCTTCATCTGCGGCACCATGGACATCCACAAGCAGCTGGAGCGGGCCATCGCCGACTACCTCGGCTACGAGGACTCCATCCTGTTCGCGGCCGCCTTCGACGCCAACGGCGGGGTGTTCGAGCCGCTGCTGGGCGAGGAGGACGCCATCGTCTCCGACAGCCTGAATCACGCCTCGATCATCGACGGCGTGCGCCTGTGCAAGGCCAAGCGCTACCGCTTCGCCAACAGCGACATGGCCGACCTGGAGGCCAAGCTGGCGGAGGCCAAGGCGGCCGGCGCGCGCCAGATCATGATCGCCACCGACGGCGCGTTCTCGATGGACGGTTACATCGCCAAGCTGGACCAGCTGTGCGCGCTCGCCGACCAGTATGACGCCTTGGTCATGGTCGACGACTGCCACGCCACCGGCTTCCTGGGCCCGCAGGGCCGCGGCTCGGGCGCCTGGAACGGCGTGGAGAAGCGTGTCGACATCGTCACCGGCACCTTCGGCAAGGCGCTGGGCGGAGCCATGGGGGGCTTCATCTGCGCCCGCAAGGAAGTGGTCGCCCTGCTGCGCCAGCGCGCGCGGCCGTACCTGTTCTCCAACGCCCTGTCGCCGGCCGTCTGCGGCGCCAGCCTGGAGGCGATCCGCATCGCCGCCGGCCCGGAAGGCGACGCGCTGCGCAAGAAGCTGTTCGACAACGCCGCCCGCTTCCGCGCCGGCATGGCCGCGGCGGGCTTCAAGCTGCTGGAAGGCGAGCACCCGATCATCCCGGTGATGCTGGGCGACGCCAAGCTGGCCCAGGACATGGCCGCCAAACTGCTGGAAGAAGGCATCTACGTGATCGGCTTCTCCTTCCCGGTGGTGCCGCGTGGTCAGGCCCGCATCCGCACCCAGATGTCCGCGGCCCACGAGCCGCACCACGTCGACGCCGCGATCGCCGCCTTCACCAAGGTCGGCCGCGAGCTGGGCGTGATTTCCTGACTGTAGAGGTAGCCATGACGTCGACCATGAAGGCCCTGGCCAAGATGAAGCCGGCCGAGGGCCTGGAGCTGATCGAGGCCCCGATCCCGACCCCGGGTCCCGAGGACGTGCTGATCCGTGTGAAGCGGACCGCCATCTGCGGCACCGACATCCACATCTGGAACTGGGACGAGTGGTCCCAGAAGAACGTGCCGGTGCCGATGATCACCGGCCATGAGTTCTCCGGCGAAATCGTCGAGATCGGCAAGGACGTCGACCGGCCGCTGAAGATCGGCCAGCGCGTCTCGGCCGAAGGTCACGTCATCGACCTGAACAGCTTCGCCGCCCGCGCCGGCCACTTCCACCTGGACCCGAACACCCGCGGCATCGGCGTGAACCGCCAGGGCGCCTTCGCTGAATACGTGGTGGCCCCGGCCTTCAACGTGATCCCGCTGCCGGACGACGTGTCGTTCGAAGTGGCGTCCATGCTCGATCCGTTCGGCAACGCCGTGCACACCGCCCAGCAGTTCGACCTGGTGGGCGAGGACGTGCTGGTCACCGGCGCGGGGCCCATCGGCATCATGGCCGCCGCCGTGGCGCGCCGCGCCGGGGCCCGCACCGTGGTGCTGACCGACGTCAACGAGTACCGCCTGGACCTGGCCCGCAAGGTCGCCGACGTGCGCACCGTCAACGTCGCCAAGGAAGACCTGAAGGACGTCATGAAGGAGCTGGGCATCCAGGTCGGCTTCGACGTGGCGCTGGAGATGTCGGGCGCTCCGTCGGCCTTCAACCAGTGCGTCGACACCCTGATCATGGGCGGCGGCCTGGCCCTGCTGGGCATTCCGTCCCGGCCGATGGAGACCGACTGGGGCAAGATCATCCTCAAGGCGCTGACCATCAAAGGCGTCTACGGCCGCGAGATGTTCGACACCTGGCGCAAGATGCTGGGCCTGCTGAAGGCCGGCGTCGACCTGACCCCGCTGATCACCCACCGCCTGAGCTACGACCGCTACGTCGAAGGCTTCGAGGCGATGAAGTCGGGCCGTTCGGGCAAGGTCGTGCTCGACTGGGACAAGGCGGCCTAAAGCTTACGCGTTCAGGTGCGGCGTGGCCCGCTCGGACGGGGGCGGGATGTGGGCCTGGCGCTCCAGCGCCGCGCGGTCCCAGTCGCCGAGTTCTGCGGCCGCGTCGTAGGTGGATTGCAGGAAGGCCAGGAGGGCCGCGTCCGGATCGGGCGCGGCCCTCAGCGTTCCATAGGGCAGCACGAATTCGCCCAGGCTCGTCTCGTAGCGCGCGCCCTCGGGCTGCACGTCGGCCATGTTGAAGCCGGCCGGCTCCGGATAGGCGTAGGCGTAGAACATGGCGTCGGCCTGGGGCGAGCCCGGCCAGAAGCCGGCGCTGTAGCACTCGTGCGAATAGGCCTCCTGCACGATGCGGTCGGGGGTGTTGGGCACCGGGCCGTGATGCGGCGCCGTGCGGCCGGAGAAGCGGGTCGAGGCCAGGTCGAAACCGCCCCAGAAGAAGTGCGTCGGGCTGGCCTTGCCGAGGAATTCCCCGCGGAAGCGGTCCATCACCCGCCGCGCGCTCAGCAGCACGCGGTGGAAGCGCTCGGCCGCCGCCGGATCGTAGGCGTGGTGCAGTTCGTCCTTCTCGAACGGGATCGGGTTGGGAATTTCGCACGGCGTGGTCCACACGTGCGGCTCCAGCCCCAGGCCGCGCAGGCCTTTCATCAGCTTGGCGTAGAAGTCGGCGACGGTGCGCGGCTTGAGCGGCTTGGACCACTCCTCGCCGGCGTCGGTGCGCACCACCAGCCGGTGCTCGACGAAGTCGAAGGTCGCCTCGAACCAGCGGTCGCCGCAGGGCACGGGCCCGGTCGTGAGGCCGCGCTCGTCCGGATAGAGGGTGACGTGCCACCAGTGGTTCACCGGCGCGGCGTAGGCCAGCCGCACCTTGCCGACCACCTGGGTCCACATGTGCAGGGTCTCGACCGTGTCGGCCCAGTCCGCGTAGCGCAGCTGCGGCCAGACGGCGGGGTCGCGGGCGAGGCGGGCCATGGCGGCGTCCTTTCGAAGAACGCCGCCATTTATGCCCGAGGCTCCGCCGCCTCGCGAGCGGAGCCGTTGTAAAATCAGGCCGTGGCGGGTTTCGCCGAGGTGGCCTTGAACACGACGACCACGAAGATGGCCATCGACAGCAGCACGACGACCGAAGCGACCCCGAGCACCGGCGCGACTTCGGTGTGGCCCAGGATCTCCGCGGCCAGCGACGGCACCATGATCAGGAAGCCCAGCACGGCGACCCAGAAGTGCACGACGGCCAGCTTGGTCTGACCGGCCTGCGGGAAGGCGCGGTAGAACAGGCCGTAAAGCACCATCGACACCCAGCCCAGCAGGTTGATGTGGGCGTGCACCGGCGACAGGGTGAAGTTCTGGGTCGCGCCCATGTAGACGCCGAGGGTCATGCCGGTCAGCGCGGCCAGCACGCCCAGCTGCAGAAAGCGGTCGGAAATACGTTTCATGTCGTCCCAATCCCCCGATTGACGGACCGGTGTTCTCCCGGTTCGCGGCGGGGGTCAAGTTTCCTTCTCCCCTTGAGGGAGTAGGACGGGCCCGCGCGCCGGA
Organism: Caulobacter sp. 17J80-11; assembly: GCF_014349105.1. Taxonomy (GTDB): domain Bacteria; phylum Pseudomonadota; class Alphaproteobacteria; order Caulobacterales; family Caulobacteraceae; genus 17J80-11. The sequence goes on from NZ_JACSJI010000025.1 coordinate 14,412, forward strand.
GGGCGTCAGCCCGCATGCCTGCGCGGGAGGATGAGGGGTTTCGCTACGCCTCCGTAACCTGGCGAAGGTCGAGGCGGGGGGGAAGGTCGGCGCGACCCCTCATCCTCCCGCGCGGACCTACGCCCTTCGGGCTCCGGTGCGCGGGCTCCGTCCTTCTCCCTCAAGGGGAGAAGGATCCGCCTCCAGCAGCTTGATCAGCTCCGCCTCGAACTCGTCCGCTTCGGGATCGGGCAGGACCTCAGCCAGGCGGCCGTCGACGTAGGCCTCAAGCACGGCTGGGTGGACGTAGGCCGAGCGGCAGACGGCGGGCGTGTTGCCCAGCACGCCGGAGACCGCCTTCACGCAGCGGGTGACCACGTGCTTGGCCTCGGTCTTGGTGGAGGGCGGCGGCTCCAGGCGCAAGGCGCGGGCGGCCGAGACCGTGCCGGCCCAGGTGCGGAAGTCCTTGGCCGAGAACTCCTCGCCGGCGATCTCGCGGATGTAGGCGTTGACGTCGGCGGACTCGACGGACACCAGCGCGCCTTCCTCGTCGCGGTACTTGAACAGGTGCTGGCCGGGCAGGTGCTGCAGGTCGCGCAGGATGCGGGCCAGGCGCCGGTCGCGCACGCTGGTCTGGTGGTGCACGCCGCTCTTGCCCTTGAAGTGGAAAGCAAGCGCCGAGCCGTCAACGTCCAGGTGGCGCTTCTCCAGGGTGGTCAGACCGTAGCTGCGGTTCGCCCGCGCGTACTCGCGATTGCCGACCCGGATCAGGGTGAGCTCCAGCAGGCGCACGACGGTGGCCAGGATCTTCTCGCGCACCGGGCCGCGCCGGCCCAGGTCGGCGTCGATCCGCTCGCGCACCTGCGGCAGGGCCTGGCCGAAGGCGGCCATGCGCCCGTACTTGGTCTCGGCCCGGGCGGCGCTCCAGTCGGGGTGATAGCGGTACTGCTTGCGGCCCTTCTGGTCGCGGCCGGTGGCCTGGATGTGGCCGCGCGGGTCCGGACAGATCCAGACGTCCTCCCAGGCCGGGGGGATGGCCAGGCGGCGGATGCGCCCCAGCGTGTCGGGATCGCGCACCGTCTCGCCGTCGGGACCGCGATAGCTGAATCCCGAGCCGGCCCGGCGACGGCGGATGCCGGGGCCGAGGTCGTCGACATAGACCAGGTCCAGGGACTCGGGCACGCGCTGGATTTAGGGCGTCAGTGGGCCTTCGGCTCGCCGGCGGGCTTAGATTTTTTCGGCCGCACCTTCGGGGCGGTGGCGCGCAGGCCCATAAACTGACCGGAATAGGCCGGCATCATCGGCCCGCTGTGCCGTTCGACCGCGCCCTTGGGGGTGAAGGTGGCGCCCAGGCGCGTCAGGCCGACGTCGTCGCCAAAGCGCCACTTCATCATGTCGCCTTCGTAGGCGGTCTCTTCCATGTCACGGCTCCGGTTGCCCAGCAGCAACCGCCGTCGAGGGCGCCGGTTCCAACTTGACGCGCGTCGCGGGCGAGGCGAGGAGGCGCGCGTGAACTATCGCCACGCCTTCCACGCCGGAAACTTCGCCGATCTGGTCAAGCACGCCGCCCTGACGCGGGTGCTGGCGACCCTCATGGCGGAGCCGTCCCCCCTGACCGTGGTCGACACTCATGCGGGCGCGGGCCTCTACGACCTGACCGACCCCGCCCAGGTCCGTTCGCGCGAGGCGGAGCAGGGGGTGGCGCGGTTGATGGCGGCTCAGACTCCGCCGGTGTTCGACGCCCTGGTCGCCGCCGTGAAGGCGCGCAATCCGAAGGGCGGGGTGAAGGTCTATCCCGGCTCGCCGGCCCTGATCCTGGACGCCCTGCGTCCGCAGGACCGCTACGTCGCGTGCGAACTGCGCGAGGACGTGCACGCCGACCTGGCCGAGGTGGTGGCCGCCGCGCGCAAGCCGGCCGAGGCGCGGGCCGCCGACGGCTACGAGCAGGCGGCGAAGGTCGCACGCCAGACCCGCGGGCGGATGTTCCTGCTGATCGACCCGCCGTTCGAGCGCGCCGACGACTATGTCCGCGTGGTCGAGGCCGTGCACGACGTGCTGCGCGCCCGCCCCGAGGCGGTGGTGGCGATCTGGCTGCCTCTGAAGGACCTGGAGACCTTCGACGCCTTCGTGCGCCGGCTGGAGGCTATCGAGCCGCCGAAGACCCTGCTGGCCGAGGTGCGCCTGCGCCCGTTGGTCGATCCGATGAAGATGAACGGCTGCGTCATGGCCGTGGTGAACCCGCCGGCCGGGGCCGCGGCCGACCTGCAGGCGATCGGCGATTTCGTGGTCGAGGCTCTGGGCGAGCGGGGCGGCAAGGCCAAGCTCTGGTCCGTCGGCGGCTGACATGAAACCGAGCTTCGCCGAAGCCCTGCGCGTCTGGCTGAAGGTCGGCGTGCTCGGATTCGGCGGCCCGGCCGGCCAGATCGCGCTTCTGCACCGCGAGGTGGTCGAGCGCCGGGCCTGGTTCGACGAGGCCCGTTTCCAGCACGCGCTGAGCTTCTGCCTGCTGCTGCCCGGGCCTGAGGCCCAGCAACTGGCGACCTATCTCGGCTGGCTGCTGCACGGCGTGCGCGGCGGCTTGGCGGCGGGCCTGCTGTTCGTCCTGCCGGGCTTCGCCGTCATCGTGGCGCTCAGCGCCGCCTACGTCACGATCGGCGACGTGCCGGACGCGCAGGCGGTGATGCTGGGCGTCAAGGCGGCGGTGGTCGGGATCCTGCTGCAGGCCCTGATCCGGGTGGCCTCGCGCAGTCTGACCGGCTGGCCCGTGGCCGCCGTGGCCGGGGTCGCCTTCGTGGCCATGACCCTGTTTGCCGCGCCGTTCCCGCTGGTGGTGATCGCCGCGGGCCTGCTCGGCTTCGTGCTCGCGCCGCGTGGCGCGCAGACCGAGGCGGCGGCCCCGGTGAAGTGGGGGCCGACCCTCGTGACCGTGCTGGTCTGGACGGCGGTCTGGCTGGTCCCGCTGGTCGGGATCGGCCTGCTGTTCGGGGCGCAGAGCAGCCTGGCGGAGATGGGCGGCTTCTTCAGCCGGCTGGCGGCCTTCAGCTTCGGCGGCGCCTACGCGGCCCTGGCCTACGCCAAGGACGCGGCCGTGAACGTGTTTGGCTGGCTGGACGCGGACCAGATGCTGGACGGCCTAGGCCTGGCGGAGACCACGCCCGGGCCGCTGATCCTGGTGCTGGTGTACGTGGGCTTCGTCGGCGGCTGGAACACCGCGCCGGCCGGGCTGTCCTGGCTGTGGGCCGGGACGGGGGCGCTGGTCGCCGGCTGGGCGATCTTCGCGCCGTCCTTCCTGTGGATCTTCGCCGGCGCGCCGCACGTGGAGCGGCTGCGGGCCTCGGCCCGGCTGAGCGGCGCGCTGCGGTTCGTCGGTGCGGCTGTCGTGGGAGTCATCGCGTCGCTGGGCGTGTGGTTCTGCGGGCGGCTGCTGATCGGGGAGGAGGGGGCGCTGGAGATCCCCGCCGCCGCTCTTACGGCCATCGGATTGCTGGCGACCTTCGGTCTGCGCTGGGGGGTGTTGCGCACGCTGACCCTTTGCGCGGCCGCCGGATGGGCGTGGGGGCGGCTCGGCTTGGCCTGAGCCGGAACCGTGTTATGCTGCATCGCAGCAAACTGCCGCGCCTGCGAAGGAGAGTCCGATGGCCTGGTCCGCCCCGTCCGCCGATCGTCCCCTGCCGAACGAAGGTCTGCTGCGCTACGGCCTAGCCGCCGCCGCCCTGCCGCTGTACGCGCCGTTTCTGGCCGCAGCGGGCGCCGGAATGGCTTGGTGGTGGGCCACCGCCTGGACCCGCGCGCCGCGCTCCGTGTTCGCGCCCGCCGCGCCGAGCGCCCGCCGCATCGAGGTGACCTCCGCCCCGCAGACCGTCTCGCCGGCGCCGGCGCCGAAGACGATCGAGCCGGTGCTGCAGGCGCCGGTCCCGCCCCCGGCCGACGTCTCCGAAGTCGCCGCCGACGTGCACGCCGTGGCGGCGCTGGAGACCGCGCCCCTGCACTCCGACGCGGAAGCGGTGAAGGCCGCCGTGGCCGACGTGATCGCCGCCGCCAAGGCGCCGCGCAAGAAGCCGACCGGGCCGAAGGCGACGGTTTAATTCCTCCCCCTAGCGAAGCGCTGGGGGAGGGGGACCACCCGAAGGGTGGCGGAGGGGGCTCCAGCTTGGCGCAGCGGATTCCGTCGCGCCAGGGCGAGCCCCCCATCGCCGCTTAAGGCGGCTCCTCCCCCCAGAGGGGGAGATCTATTTCGCAGCAAAAGCCTCCAGCAGCCGCTCGGCTGCGGCGGACGGCGGCGTCTTCCCGTCGCGCACCGCCCGTTCCAGCTGCGGCGCGATCGCGGCCACGGCGGGGGAGGCGCGCAGCAGGGCTTCCAGGCCGTCGGCCACCACCGCCCACATCCAGCGCGCGTCCTGCTCGGACCGCCGGCGCGCGCGCGCGCCGTTCGCGCTCATCACCTCGCGGTGGCGCATGACTGTGGCCCAGACCTCGTCCAGGCCCTGGTTGAGCAGGCCCGAGGCGGTCAGCACCGGCGGGGTCCAGTCGGGCAGCTCGGGCGTGAGCAGGTGCAGGGCGGCGCGGTAGTCGCGCTGCGCGCGGCGCGCCTTGTCCGGGTCGGCGTCCGCCTTGTTGATCAGGATGGCGTCCGCCCGCTCGATCACGCCCTTCTTGATGCCCTGCAGCTCGTCGCCGCCGCCGGGGATCAGCACGACCAGGAAGAAGTCGACCATGTCGGCCACGGCGGTTTCGGCCTGGCCGACGCCCATGGTCTCCACGATCACCACGTCGAAGCCGGCCGCTTCGCACAGCGCCATGGCCTCGCGGGTCTTGCGGGCGACCCCGCCCAGCGCCCCGCCCGACGGCGAAGGGCGGATGAAGGCGTCGGCCTCGGCGCCCAGGCGGGCCATGCGGGTCTTGTCGCCCAGGATGGAGCCGCCGGTGCGGGTGGAGGAGGGGTCGACCGCCAGCACCGCCACCTTGCGGCCGGCTTCGACCAGGTTGCAGCCCAGGGCCTCGATGGTGGTCGACTTGCCAGCGCCCGGCACGCCGGTGACGCCCAGCCGCTGGGCGCGGCCGGCGTCGGGGGCCAGAATCTCCAGCAGCTCGCGGGCGGCGCGGCGGTGATCGGCGCGGTTGGATTCGACCAGGGTGATGGCGCGGGCCAGCGCCGTGCGGTCGCCCGCGCGCACGCGCTCGGCCAGGACGCTGGGATCGGGAGCGGTCATGGCCGGGCTTTAGCGCGGTTCGGGTCTAAGTCGAAGGCGCTGGCGACGGCGCTCAGAACCCGGCCTGGAACCGGCGGTAGGGGCCGTCCTCGTCCTGGTGACGGCGCACGGCCGGGGCGACCTCGAACACCAGCGGCCGGTGGTCGGAGCCGTTGGCCTCGCCGACCGCCCGATTCACCACCGTCAGGTCCTCGCTGACGAACACGTTGTCGATACCCAGCCGCAGCACGCCGGGCAGCATGGCCGGCCAGGTGCCGACCCGGGCCGGCGCGGCCGTCAGGCCGGCGTCCTGCTGAAACTGCTGCAGCAGGTCGCCGCTGAGGGTCGAGTTGAAGTCGCCCACCACCACGGTCCGTTCCGGCAGTCCTTCGTCGCGGATCCGCTGGACCAGCCGCTCCAGCTGGGCGCGCTGGGCCTGGTCGTCGGTGAAGGGCCAGGGCCGGGTCAGGTGCACCACCACCAGGCGGAACTGGCGCCCAGGCGCGTGGACCATGGCCTCGACCACCGAAAGTCCGTCCTGATTGCGCCCGCGCATGCGCTCCAGCGGCCAGCGCGAGGCGATCAGGTTGCCCGACATGTCGCCGCGACGGCCGCCGCCGATCACGTAGGGATAGTCTTCGAAGATGCGTCGGGACTGGCGCAGCTGCGGCTCGGCCGCCTCGACCAGGGCCACGACGTCGGGCTGGGCGTCGGCGATGGAGCGCGCGGCGTCGTCGAGCTGGTCGTTCTTCACCCACAGGTTGGCGAAGTAGACGCGCACCGGCTTCGCGCCCGCCTCGGCCGCGGGGGCCGAGGGCAGCCACTGCCGGCCCAGCGGGGCCAGCAGCAGGGCCGCGGCGGCGAGGAAGGCCATGAGGCTGCGGGCGCGGCCCATGACCTTGGCCAGGACGGCGCCGACGAGGGCGAGGACGAAGGCGGGACCGGCGAACTGTTTGCTGAGCGCAAACCCGGGGTGCATGTCGCTGAGCCATACGCCGGAGGCCGCGATCAGCCCCACCAGACCCAGCTTGCTGCCGAGCACGAGGCCCAGCAGCCCCGGCATCTTCAGCTTCTTCCCGCCCTTACCGCCCCCGCCGCCACCACTCGCCGCGCCGGACACTTCACATCACCCCAAGCGTACTGCCGTACCGGATACAGTGACCATCAACATCGTCCCCTGCCCGACGGTTTCGTAATCGAGGTCGACGCCGACCACCGCGTCGGCGCCCTTCTTGGCCGCTTCGGCCTGCATTTCGGCCAGGGCGGCGTCGCGCGCCTGGCGCAGCACCTGCTCGTAGGACCCCGAGCGGCCGCCGATCACGTCGCGGATGCCGGCGAAGAAGTCGCGGAAAATGTTGGCGCCCAGGATGGCCTCGCCGGTGACGACGCCGAGGTAGTCGCGGACCGGCTTGCCTTCGATGGTGGGGGTGGTGCTGACGATCATCGGTCTCTCCTGAGATTCGTGGCCAGAGATTCGGGTAACGAGGATCGCTTATGCCCGCGCTTGCGTTAAGGTGACGCCTGTCCTGGCGGGGACCGGACGGGCTATGGAGGAACCATGCGCGCGCGTTCCTTGAGCGAGGTCGAACAGTCCTGGTCGGCGGTGGACGGGGTCCGCAAGGTGTCCGACCGGGTGATCGGCCTGGGGCCCTTCGGCATCGGCCTGGACGGCCTGATCGCCATGACCACCGCCAGCGGCGTCGCCGCGCCGGTCGGCGTCGCGGCCAGCACCGTCTACACCTGGGGGGCGGGGCTTTTCCTCGTCTACCACGCGATCCGGGCGCACGCCTCGGCCTGGACCCTGATCCGGGTGGCGATCTACCTGCTGCTCGACACGGTGATGGGCGCGGTGCCCTTCCTCAGCGCCATCCTGGACGTGTTCTTCCAGGGCCACCTGTACGCGTCCCGTGCGATCCAGAAGGAGATCGAGCGCACCCACTGGGTGGGCGAGAGCCTGGCCGGCGCGCGAGCCGGCGGGCGGGTGGAGCAGCACCTGGCCGACATGCGCGCCAATCGGAAGAAGCGCGTGGTGTTCCTGGGCGGCGGGGTCGCCGGCGGCGTGCCCGCGCCGGCCCCGGTGGGCTGAGACTTCCGCTACCCGATTGTCTGCGGCCCCGCTCGGCGTCATGGTCTCGCCTGAACGGTGGAGACTCAACATGCGCGCGGCGGGGGCGGTTCTGGCTTTGGTGGCGGCGATCGGCGTAGGCACGCCGGCCCTGGCGTCGCCCTTCGCGAAGGCCGCGGCGGCGTCGCACGGCGCTTCCGCGATCGAGGCGCGCATGACCGCCACGGTCGACGCCAACACCGAGGCCTCCTACGTCCTGCTGCAGCGTCTGGTGGACGTGAACAGCGGCACCATGAACCTGGAAGGCGTCCGGGAAGTCGGGCGCATGATGAAGGCCGAGCTGGAGCCGCTGGGCTTCGAGGTGCGCTGGGTCAACCAGGACGCGGTCGGCCGCGCCGGCCACCTAATCGCCGAGCACAAGGGCAAGAAGGGCGCGAAGCGGCTCCTGCTGATCGGCCACATGGACACGGTGTTCGAGCCGTCGAGCCCGTTCCAGAAGTTCAAGCGCGAGGGCGACTGGGCGGAAGGCCCGGGGACCAGCGACATGAAGGGCGGCCTGGTGGTCATGGTCGAGGCCCTGCGCGCCATGAAGGCCGCCGGCGCCCTGAAGGACGCCAACATCGTCATCGTGCTGACCGGCGACGAGGAGCGTTCGGGCACGCCGCTGGCGACCGCCCGCGCCGACCTGATCGCAGCCGGCAAGGCCAGCGACGTGGCGCTGGAGTACGAGGCGCTGGTGCGCTCCGAAGGCAAGGACTGGGGTTCGATCGCGCGGCGCAGCTCGTCGGACTGGACCTTGAAGGTCAGCGCCAAGTCCGGCCACTCGTCCGGGATCTTCAAGCCGGAGGTCGGCGACGGCGCGATCTACGAGTTGGCCCGGATCCTTTCGGACTTCCGCAAGGAGCTGCCGGAGCCCTACCTGACCTACAACGTCGGCGTAGCCGGCGGCGGGGCGAGCGCGGCGTTCAACGCCGACGAAACCGCCGTGACCGCCACCGGCAAGGACAACATTATTCCAGCCGCCGCCATCGCGCGCGGAGACCTGCGCACCCTGACCGACGAGCAGACCGAGCGGGCGCGGGCCAAGATGCGTGAGATCGTGAGGCGCCACCTGCCCGGGACCGAGGCGGAGATCACCTTCGAGGAAGGCTATCCGGCCATGGCCCCGACCGAGGCCAACCGGGCGGTGCTGGGCGAGCTGAACGGCGTCAACCGCGACCTGGGCCTGCCGGAGATGCCGGAGCTGGACCCGTCCAAGCGCGGGGCGGGCGACATCTCGCACGTGGCTCCGTTCGTGCCCGGCCTGGCCGGGGTCGGGGCGGCCGGCACGGGCGCGCATGCGCCGGGCGAGCGGGTCGACCTGACCAGCCTGCCGCTGCAGGCCAAGCGCATGGCGGTGCTGATGTACCGCCTGTCGCAGGAAAAGCGCTGAGGCGCGCGCCTTCGGCTCAGTGCCGCTGGTCGGTGGGGCCGAAGGCGACGACCTTGCCGTCGTTCAGGCGCACGAAATAGTCGTCCCGGCGGATCCGCCAGCCGGACACGGCGTGGCGCTCGTAGGTGAGCTCGGTCAGCCGGCCCTGGATCTCGCGGGTGTCGGGTTTGCCGAGCGCGTCGATCACGGCGCTCTCGGTCATGCCGGCCTGCACCTCGGTGATGTGGCTGGCGCAGGCGCCGGCGAGGCCGCCGGCGAGGATGATGGCTGCAACTGAGGCGCGGTTCATGGCTGTTCCCCCTCTGCCGGAGAGGGAACGCCCAAGCTCGGCTGTTTGTTCCTGGAGAGCGGAAGGGCCCTAGAGGCGCAGCTTCAGCGCGCCGACCACGCGGGCGTCGTAGACCTCGCCGAACTCGTGGCCGTTGGTGTCGTAGTAGCGCACGTCGGCGGCCAGCTTGTCGGTCAGCTTGTAGTTCACGCCCAGGTTCCAGGCCCAGTAGTCCGTGCCGCCGTCCTGCTCGCGATAGCCCACCGAGCCGCTGGCGCGGGTCTTGGGAGAGAACTTCCAGCCGCCGGTGGCCTCGGTCCACCAGGCCTGCTCGGCGCCGCCGTAGTTGTCGGGCGTGTAGTTGACCAGGAAGCGCAGGTCGGCCGGGCCGATCGAGCGCTTAACCGCGCCCTGGAACTCGACCATGGTGTCGTCGACGCCCGCCACCGTGCCCGGGAAGGCCTTGCCGATCACCGCCCAGTCCCACTCGTAGCCCCAGGCCTCCGGCGCCCAGCCGGTGGTCAGCTTCACCTCGGCGTCGGCCCCCGGACCGAAGTCGGCGTTCGAGATCCACGGGGTGACGTAAAAGTCGCCACGCGCCGCGGTCCAGCCGGCCTGCAGGGCCGGGTCGCCGTTCGTCTTGCTGATGCCCTTGGAGATGTAGTCGGTGGTCGCCGTGATCTCGCTGGAGATCTTCCAATCGTTGTCCTGGGCCAGGGCGGGCGCGGCGATGGAGACCGCGATCGCGGCGACGGCGAGGACTTTCATGAGGGATCCCTGGCTTCGAATCGGGGCGGACTCTCCCCGGAAAGTCCGCACTTAGCTCCGGGTTCCTTTATGACGACTTGATGACGACTGGATAGGGCGCTGCGGCCTCACGCCGCCGCAAATCGACGGGCGAACTGGTCCGCCGCTTCGTCGAACTCGCGGCGCAGGCGCCCGACCAGTTCGGCCACCGGCACGACGTCGTGGATCGAGCCAGCGCCCTGGCCGGCCGACCAGACTTCCTTCCAGGCCTTGACCTCGTGGTCGAGCTCCTTGCCCAGGTCGACCTTGGACTTGTCGGGCATGGACTTCGGGTCCAGGCCGTTGGCGATCAGCGATGCGGTGAGGAAGTTGGCCGGAATGCCGGAGATGGCCGGGGTGTAGGTGATGTCCGCCGCGCCCGCCTGGATGATCATGTCCTTGTAGGCGTCCGGGGCCATGGCCTCGGTGGTGTTGATGAAGCGGGTGCCCAGATAGGCGAAGTCCGCGCCCATCATCACGGCGGCCGCCACGTCCCGGCCGGTCGACATGCAGCCCGACAGGATGATCGTGCCGTCGAAGAAGCTGCGGATCTCGTTGACCAGGGCGAACGGGTTCCAGGTGCCCGCGTGGCCGCCGGCGCCGGCGGCGACCAGGATCAGGCCGTCGACGCCCGCCTCGGCCGCCTTCTTCGCATGGCGCAGGTTGGTCACGTCGTGGAACACCAGTCCGCCGTAGGAGTGCACGGCGTCGACCACGTCGCGCACCGCGCCCAGCGAGGTGATGACCAGCGGCACCTTGTGCTCGACCGTCACCTGCATGTCGGCCATCACCCGCGGGTTGGTCGGGTGGACGATGATGTTCACGCCATAGGCCGCGTCGTTGGGGCCCAGCGCCGCCTTGATCTGCTCCAGCCACGAGGCGTAGCCCTCGGTGGTGCGGTGGTTCAGCGCCGGGAAGGTGCCGATCACGCCCGCCTTGCAGGTCTCGATCACCAGCTCGGGCCCCGACACCAGGAACATCGGCGCGGCGATCACGGGCAGCTTCAGGCCGCGTGCGAGCTGGGCGGGAATGGCCATGGCGGAGACTCCGAAACGGGTTGCGTTTGACTACCGATAACCGGGGCCGCGGCGGCCGGAAAGTGCACGTAGGGGAAGCCGCGACGTCAAAAACCTTTTCCCGCCGGACTTTACCCCTTAACTGCGCCGCCATGACCACCGACGTCTCCAAGCTCACCCAACTGGGCGGCCAGGTCCGCGGCTTCGACACGCCCGAGCAGGCGGTGATGGAGCGCGTGCCCAACCCGCACGCCGACACCCTGTACCTGGCCCGCTTCACCGCGCCGGAGTTCACTTCGCTGTGCCCGGTCACCGGCCAGCCGGACTTCGCCCACATCGTCATCGACTACGCGCCGGGCGAGTGGCTGGTGGAGTCCAAGAGCCTGAAGCTGTTCCTGCAGAGCTTCCGCAACCACGGCGCCTTCCACGAGGACTGCACCGTCTACATCGGCAAGCGGCTGGTCGAGCTGCTGAACCCGAAGTGGCTGCGCATCGGCGGCTACTGGTATCCGCGCGGCGGCATCCCGATCGACGTGTTCTGGCAGTCCGGCCCCGCCCCGGAAGGCCTGTGGCTGCCCGACCAGGGCGTGCCGACCTACCGCGGGCGCGGGTGAGGGGGCGCCGGCCTTCGAGCGCTACAGCCACCGAAGGATCGTCACCCTCGGGCTTGGCCCGAGGGCCCATCGGTCCGGAACTCCATCCTTGTCAGGAACGAGCGCGGCGTTCGTCGTGCGATCAGTCTTCGGGGCAGCGTGTCTGAAGCCTGGGCCCTCGGGACAAGCCCGAGGGTGACGAAGATTGTGGGGCGGTCACGCCTGAGGTGACGGATTGTGGTGGGTCCGCCGTCCCGCCAAGCTCGGCCGGATGACCGAGTCCCCGATCTCCGCCCACGAACCCCGTCTGCCGCTCGAGCGCTGGGGCCGGCGGCTGCTCGCCGCCCTGCAGGCCCGCGCCGACCGCACCCGCGTCGGGCGCTGGGCGTTCGAGTTCCTGATGTTCGGGCTGAAGCAGGGCTGGGCCTGCGTGTTCGGCGCCCTGATGCTGGGCCTGCTGTTCGCCACCCGCTTCGTCTGGCCGGAGCAGGCGCCGATCGCCCGTTACGACTTCCTGGTGATCGCCGCCGTGACCATCCAGGCCGCCATGCTGCTCCTCAAGCTGGAGAGCTGGGAGGAGGCGCGGGTGATCTTCGTCTTCCACGTGGTCGGCACCATCATGGAGCTGTTCAAGACCAGCGCCGGGTCGTGGATCTATCCGGAGCCGGGCCTGCTGAAGATCGGGGCCGTGCCGCTGTTCTCGGGCTTCATGTACGCCGCGGTCGGCAGCTACATCGCCCGCATCTGGCGGATCTTCGACATCCGTTTCACCAACTACCCGCCGGTGTGGACCACGGTGGTGCTGGCGGCGGCCATCTACGTGAACTTCTTCAGCCACCACTGGCTGCCGGACGTCCGCTGGGCTCTTTTCGGGGCGACGGCGCTGATGTTCTGGCGGGGGCGGTTCCACTTCACGCCCGACCGCAAGACCCGCTGGATGCCGATCCTGCTGGGCCTGTTCCTGGTCGCCCTGTTCATCTGGATCGCCGAGAACGTCGGCACCTACTCGCACGCCTGGCTGTATCCGGGGCAGGAGGGCGGCTGGCGGCTGGTTTCGCTGGCCAAGCTCGGAAGCTGGTATCTGCTGATGTTCATCAGCGTGGTGCTGGTCTCGCTGGTGCACCGTCCGCAGGCGTACGAGCCGGAGCCTGAGCTTCAGCCCGCCCAGTAGCTGACCACGTCGCCCAGGTCTGGGCGGGCCCGCTCCAACGGCGCGGCGGCCTGCGTGCCGACGTGGACGAAGCCGGCTACGCGCTCGCCGTCCTCAAGCCCCAGCAGCTTCACCGCGTCGGCGTCGTAGGCGTACCAGTCGGTGATCCAGCTGCCGCCGTAGCCCAGCGCGTCGGCGGCGTGCAGCAGGTTCATGCACACCGCGCCGGCCGACAGCTCCTGCTCCCAGGCCGGGATCTTGTGGTCGCGCGCGGGCTGGGAGACCACCACCACGGTGAAGGGCGGGGCGGCCAGCTTGGCCAGCTTGGCCTTGGCGGTCTCGGCGTCCGGCCGTCCGGCGGCGATGGTCTTCAGCTGCTCGACCAGCGCGGTCTTGGCCGCCGGCGGGATGACGATGAAGCGCCAGGGGGTCAGCTTGCCGTGGTCGGGCACGCGCGCGCCGACGCGCAGGATGGCGGCCTGCTCCTCCGGCGTGGGGCCGGGCTGGGTCAGGGCCTGGGCCGAGCTGGAGCGGCGCAGCGCCAGCGCCTTCAGCCGTTCGGGCGAGGGCTGGGCCGGCAGGGCGTCGGTCAGGTCGGGCTCGGCGGGCAGGATGGCGAGGGACATCTGGCGCTCTCTGGACGGAACGGGTCGGCACGGCGCACATAGCGCGTTCAGCAAAAGTGGGAAGCGGTTTTGCGCGTGAAACCCGACGACGCCGACGAACCGGCCTGGGCCGTGGGCCGCGAGCGGCCGCCGGCCTGGCGCAGCGGGGAGGGGCGGGTCAGTTTCGACAACCCCTGGATCGGCGTCACCGAGCACGACGCGGTCGCCCCCACCGGGCGGCCCGTCTACTACGGCGTGGTGCGGTTCAAGAACGTCGCGGTCGGCGTCCTGCCGCTGCACGAGGACGGCACCGTCACCCTGGTCGGCCAGCAGCGCTTTCCCTTGCGCAACTTCTCGTGGGAGATTCCGGAGGGCGGCGCGCCCTTCGACGAACCGCCGCTGGAGGCCGCCCGCCGCGAGCTGCGCGAGGAGACCGGCCTGGAGGCGGCCCAGTGGCGCGAGATGCTGCGCATGGAGCTGTCCAACTCGATCACCGACGAGCGGGGCGTGTGTTACCTCGCCACCGGCTTCAGCCACGGCGAGGTCGAGCCGGACGAGACCGAGGCGCTGGACGTCGCCCGCGTGCCGTTTCGCGCGTTGCTGGACGCGGTGGTGGCCGGACAGGTGCGGGACTCGTTGACGGTGGCGGCGGTGCTGCGCGCCTACCATATGGCCCGCGAAGGCGAGCTGCCGGGCGAGCTGGCCCGGGCCATGCTAGACTGACGGACAGGCCTGACGGCCGAAGGAGCGAATTGATGGCGCATCGCCTGGAAGTCGTGCGCGGTTCGGTGGTCTGGTCGGCCCTGCGCGAGGAGGCCGCCGCGGCCGCGCGCACCGAGCCCAGCCTGGCCTCGTTGCTGAACGCCGTGGTGCTGTCGCACGACGACCTGGGCTCGGCCCTGTCGTTCCAGCTGGCCCGCAAGCTCGGCGACGCCGAGCTGAACGCCATGACCGTGCGCGAAATCTGCCAGCAGGCCTACGCCGACCCCGCCTGCCTGAGCGCGGCCGAAGCCGACCTGCACGCGGTGTTCGAGCGCGACCCGGCGACCAAGGGCTACCTGCAGCCCTTCCTGTTCTTCAAGGGCTTCCAGGCCCTGCAGATCCACCGCGTGGCCCACCGGCTGTGGGGTCTGGGGCGCGAGACCCTGGCCCTGCACCTGCAGAGCCGCATGTCGGAGCTGTTCCAGGTCGACATCCACCCGGCCGCGCGCTTCGGGAAAGGCGTGTTCATCGACCACGCCACCGGCATCGTGATCGGCGAGACCGCGGTGGTCGGCGACGACGTCTCCATGCTGCACGGGGTGACGCTCGGCGGCACGGGGGCCGAACGGGGCGACCGCCACCCGAAGATCGGCAAGGGCGTGCTGCTGGGCGCCGGCGCCAAGGTGCTGGGCAATATCGAGATCGGCGACTACGCCAAGATCGCCTCGGGCTCGGTGGTGCTGAAGCCGGTGCCGGCGCACTGCACCGCCGCCGGGGTGCCGGCCCGCATCGTCAACTGCCCCTCGTGCGAGGAGCCGGCCAAGACGATGGACCAGACGCTGTCGGACGCGGCCTACGACTACGTGATCTGATCGGGAACCCGGCCGCGCTTGTCCCCAGTTGGGGAGCGCGGGCCGGGCTTTCGGCGTTTGCCCTCCCGTGCGTTCCGCCCTAAACGGTGCGCCCGAACCGAGGCGAGGTCCGACGTGAACGACAAAGACATCCAGCGCATCGAAACGCACCTGAAGCGCACCTTCGCCAACGCCCAGATCGGCCTGAAGCCGCGCCCGAAGCAGAAGGACTCCGCCGAGGTCTACATCGGCGAGGAGTTCATCGGCGTGGTCTACCAGGACGAGGACGAGGACGGCTCGTTCATGTTCGAAATGGCCATCCTGGCCGAAGATCTGGACTGATCCGGTGGCGGACCCGGGCGAACCGCTGAAGTTCGACCTGTGGGACGCCATGGACATGATCGGCGGGGTCGACCGGCCGTTCGACGTGGTGTTCGAACGCGGCGACCTCACCCTCGAATTCTACAAGCCGCCGGGCGCCGACCTGCAGGAATCGACCCACACGCGCGACGAGCTCTACGTCGTCGCGCGCGGCTCGGCGCGTCTGCACCGCGGCGACGAGATCGCCGATGTCGAGGCGGGCGACGCCCTGTTTGTGCCGGCTGGGGCGACGCACCGGTTCGACCGGCTGAGCGAGAACTTCGCGACCTGGGTGGTGTTCTTCGGCCCGGAGAAGGCGAGATAACAACTCCGTAGGAGAGGCGGAAAGCGATCCCGCAGGGGTTGCGCCTTGGCCGTTCGCAGGCCAAGTCGGGGGCTCGCCCACAATCGCAGGAGACCCGATGCCGCATTCCGACAGCCTGATCCTCACCCTGGTCGGCGCCTTCGTGCTGGCCTTCGTGTTCGGCATGTTGGCCTTGCGGTTCAAGCTGTCGCCATTGGTGGGCTACCTGCTGGCCGGCGTCGCGGCCGGTCCCTTCACCCCGGGCTTCGTCGCCGACGCCGAGCTGGCCCCGCAGCTGGCCGAGATCGGCGTCATCCTGCTGATGTTCGGCGTGGGCCTGCACTTCTCGCCCCAGGACCTGATGCGGGTGCGCAAGGTCGCCCTGCCGGGCGCGCTGGTGCAGATCGCCGCCGCCACCGCGCTGGGGTGGGGGCTAGGGTTGGTCATGGGCCTGCCGCAGCTGGAGTCTTTCCTGCTGGGCTTCGCCCTGTCGGTGGCCTCGACCGTGGTGCTGCTGCGCGCGCTCGAGGAGCGCAAACAGGTCAAGACCGAGACCGGCGCCGTGGCGGTCGGCTGGCTGGTGGTCGAGGACCTGGTCATCGTCATCGCCCTGGTGCTCCTGCCGCTGCTGGTCAAGGCCAAGGGCGCCTACGATCCCGTCGCGGTCGGCATGAGCATCGGCTGGACCCTGGTGAAGGTGGCCGCCTTCGTCGCCCTGATGTTCGTGGTCGGCGGGCGCGTCCTGCCGTGGGTGTTCGTACGCATCGCCCACACCCGCTCGCGCGAGCTGTTCACGCTCGGCGTGCTGGCCATCGCGCTGGGCATCGCCTACCTGGCCTACGCCGTGTTCGGCGCCTCCTTCGCGTTGGGCGCCTTCGTCGCCGGCCTGGTGTTGAACGGCTCGGCGCTGGGCCACAACGCCGCCGAGCGGGCCATGCCGCTGCGCGACGCCTTCGCCGTGCTGTTCTTCGTCTCGGTCGGCATGCTGTTCGACCCGACCATCCTGGTGCGCGAGCCCCTGGCCGTCGCGGCGGTGCTGGCCATCGTGCTGGTCGGCAAGTCGATCGCCGCGCTCGTCATCACCACCCTGTTCAAGCTGGAGCGCCGCGCCAGCTTCATGGTCGCCGCCAGCCTGGCCCAGATCGGCGAATTCTCCTTCGTGCTGGCCGCAGTGGGAATGACGCTGGGCGTGATGAGCCGCCAGACCCACGACCTGATCCTGGCCGCGGCCCTGTTGTCGATCGCGCTGAACCCGTTCGTGTTCAAGCTGGCCGACCTGCTGGCCGGCAAGGCCGAGGCGCGCGCCGCGGCGGTCGAGGCGTCCTGAAACGAAGAAGGGGAGCGCGGACCGCGCCCCCCTTCACCACGCTTTCGCGTGGTCCCCCTGGTTCGCCCCTTCAGATCACCCCCACCATGCTGGCCACCAGCGGGTGGCGGACGATGTCCTGCTCGGCCAGGCGCACGACCGACACGTCCGGCAGCACCTGCAGCTTCTCGGCGATCTCCGCCAGTCCGCTCATGCCCGGCAGCAGGTCGGTCTGGTTCGGGTCGCCCGTGACCACCATGGTCGAGTGCCAGCCCAGGCGGGTCAGCAGCATCTTCAGCTGCGTGTAGGTGCAGTTCTGGGCCTCGTCGATGACCACGAAGGCGTTGTTCAGCGTGCGCCCGCGCATGTAGCCGACCGGAGCGATCTCGATCGCGCCGTCGGCTATCAGGTGGCGCACCTGCTTCATCGACAGCCGGTCCGACAGAGCGTCGTAGAGCGGGCGCAGGTAGGGGGCCAGCTTGTCCTCCATGGCTCCGGGCAGGAAGCCGATCGACTCGCCGGCCTCGACCGCCGGGCGCGACAGCACGATCCGGTCGATGCGGCCGGCCTCCAGCGCCTCCACCGCCTTGGAGATGGCCAGATAGGTCTTGCCGGTGCCGGCCGGCCCCAGCGCCATCACCAGGTTCTTGGCGTCGATCGCCTCCAGCAGGCGCGCCTGGCCCTCGGACTTCGGCTTCAGCGTCTTCATGTACGACTGGTCGCGTCGTTCGCCCCGCTGCGGCTCTCCAGACATCGGCGACCAGCCCCGCTCCACCGGCAGGCGCCGAACTTTGGCGTCTTCGAACTCGGCGACGTTGAACGAACCTTCGCGGGTCGAACGTTTGAGCGCACGTTTCGTCATGGGAGCCTCCGTCGGGGCATGAAAAAAGGGCGAACCGCGGTGCGGTCGCCCTTCGAACAGGTCGCAAGGAATCGGCGCTCAGGTGAGCCGAAGCCGGGCGGCTCGGTTGCGAGCCGGGGCTTCAGTGGTCCATCGTCCCGTCGGAAGGCCGAGCGCGACACCCTGAACTCCGTGGTCTGCACCGGAGCGGGGATCGCGCCGGCCGCTGTGCTTTCATTGGATCGAATCAGATCCGCCGAACCACATGGTCAGAATGATGGCATGTGGTTATCGGCTGGTTAAGTGACAGTTAGACGTCAATTGCGGGGTGTTCGGATGAATGTTTATCGGTTGGGCGACAAGCAACCTCAGTTGCCGTCGGAGGGCGATTACTGGATCGCGCCCAATGCGACCGTCCTAGGAGACGTGATTCTCGAAAAGAACGCGAGCGTCTGGTTCTCGGCCGTGGTGCGCGGCGACAACGATCCGATCACCATCGGTGAGAATACGAACATCCAGGACGGCTCGGTGCTTCACTCCGACGTCGGCCTGCCTTTGACCATCGGCAAGGACGTCACCGTCGGCCACATGGCGATGATCCACAGCTGCGAGATCGGCGACAACAGCCTGATCGGCATCGGCGCCATCGTTCTGGCCCGCGCCAAGATCGGGAAGAACTGCCTGATCGGCGCCCACGCCCTGATCCCCGAGGGCAAGGAGATCCCCGACAACAGCCTGGTCGTCGGCGCGCCCGGCCGCGTGGTGCGCCAACTGACTCCCGAGCAGATCGCCTTCCTTAAGCTGTCGGCAGATCACTACGTCGAGAACTGGAAGCGCTACGCGCGGGATTTGAAGACGGTGGGGTGAGCGTCTCCTCCCCTGTGGAGCGCAGCGGAACGGGGGAG
Source organism: Caulobacter sp. 17J80-11 (assembly GCF_014349105.1). GTDB lineage: Bacteria > Pseudomonadota > Alphaproteobacteria > Caulobacterales > Caulobacteraceae > 17J80-11. Next base: position 32,764 of record NZ_JACSJI010000025.1, read on the forward strand.
GGGGACCGCCGAAGGCGGTGGAGGGGGCGAGCCGGAAGCGCGGCGGCCCTCGGTATTCGCAACGTGGACGTCTCAGATCGGAACGGGCGCGGTTCCCCCCCCCCCGCCACCATGCTTCGCATGGTCCCCCTCCCCCGGGGCGCAAGGGAGGAGAGGGGTTACGCCCTCAGCCGCCCAGCTTCCGACACCGACGCGGCCAGCTTGGCGTCGCCGCCGCCGGCGTAGACGGTCAGGCGGGCGTGCAGTTCGGTGAGCGGGCGCTGTTCCAGGACTTCGGTCCCGGTGGTCGGCTGGTGCAGGCCCAGCAGCCGGTCGACCACGCCGGACGGACCGACCAGCGGGGCCAGCAGGATCTCAAGCCCCAGACGGTCGCCGGCCTGGGTGCGGCCCTCGGTCATGATAACTACCGGCTCGACCCCGCGCACGGCGGCCACCGCGGCGTCGCGCGCGGCGGCGCGGCTGGGCGAGGCCCACATCGACAGGAAGGGCGCGGCGCGCAGGGAGCGGCCGTGCAGTTGAATGACTTCGTCGCCGGCCAGCCGCAGCGGCAGGCCGCCAGGGCCGCGTCCCACCATGAACACCTGAGGCAGGAGCTTGTGCAGGACCATCGGGTCGAAGGCCGCGCGCGACGGCGCGGACGGCCCGGTCCGCAGGCTGCGCCAGTAGTCGATCACCCGCTGTGTGTTGGTATGGAACACCCGGCCCTCCTGTAGGCGGGGACTCGCAAGAACCCGACCGCGAGCGGGCATAACGGCGCCGCTCTGGCTTTGTTGCAGGCCTCGCGGGGCCTTAACCACGAATGTGGCGCGGTCCGGATTTTGCTGAGGCCTCCGGGAGAGTTTCGGAGGGGCACGCATGCTCGCACGATTCAACACCTGGCTGGCCGCCGCCGCGGGCCTGGCGCTGCTGGCCCTGGCCGGACCGGCCGCGGCGCGCTGCTGCACGCCGACGCCGCCGTGCTGCGCCCCGCCGCCGCCGCCTCCGCCGCCCTCGACGCCCTGCTGCACGGGCGGGCACACGGTCAACGTGCCCGGCGTGAACGTGGTGGTTTCCGGCGCGGTGGTGGTCAACGCCTCGGCCTCCGCTTCTGCGAGCGCCTCGGCCGGCGCGTCGGCGGGCGGGGTGATGTTCATCGGCGGCGGCTCGTCCTGGTACGTCGACCAGCCCCAGCCCGGCCTGATCCAGGGCCTGAACGTGGAGACGCAGGCCGAAGCCGAGGCCAGCGCGCACGCGGTCGCCGCCGTCTCGACCCGCACGGTGACCAGGCGCGTCGCCATCCAGGCGGTCTGCCTGGACGACCGCGCGGTGCCGCACCCGGCTTCCCAGGTCCGCCCGGACCGCGAGGTCGACGAGACCTATGACGGCGAGATCTTCCGCTGCCTGGCCGGCAGCCGCATGCAGGCGACGGTGGCCGACTATTCCGAGGCCCTCAGCTTCGACCGCGGCGAGACCATCGCCTGCGTGAAGGGCGAGGCGCTTTATCATTCGCCGGGCGGCCAGGTGGCCTGCCGCACCCAGAAGCCGGCGCGCGACTGCAACGAGCGGTCGCTGCTGCGCCGCTATGGCGCCGGCGTGAAGGTGCTGACCATGTCCCGAACCGAGACCTACCGCCGCGAGGAGACGGAAGCCTCCGCCTCGGCGTCGGCCAGGGCGTCGGCCGGCTCCTCGCTGAGCATCAGCCTCGACGGCGGGGTGGGCGGGATCGTCCGGTAAATACCCGGTTCAGGCCCGGTTCAGGCCCTAGGGGCCAGGATGCGGGCGTCGACCCTCTCCGTCGACATTGTCCTGAGTGCGAAACTGCCCCCGAGCCTTCCGGCGCGGGGGCTTTTTCGTGGGCGTTCAGCCCGCCTTGGCTTCGGCGCGGCGCGGCAGCTTCCAGTCGGGGCGGGGGAAGTGGCAGGTGTAGCCGTTCGGGATTCGCTCCAGGTAGTCCTGGTGCTCGGGCTCGGCCTCCCAGAAATCCCCGACCGGCTCGACCGCGGTGACCACCTTGCCGGGCCACAGGCCGGAAGCCTCGACGTCGGCGATCGTGTCCAGGGCGACCCGCTTCTGCTCGTCGCTGGTGTAGAAGATGGCCGACCGATAGCTCAGGCCGACGTCGTTGCCCTGCCGGTTCAGCGTCGTCGGGTCGTGGATCTGGAAGAAGAATTCCAGCAGGTCGCGGAAGCTGGTCACCGCCGGATCGAACACGATCTCGATCGCCTCGGCGTGGGTGCCGTGGTTGCGGTAGGTGGCGTTCTTCACGTCGCCGCCGCTGTAACCGACTCGGGTCGAGATCACGCCGGGACGGCGGCGGATCAGGTCCTGCATTCCCCAGAAGCAGCCGCCGGCGAGGACGGCGCGCTCGGTCGTGGACATGGCGTTCCTTTCGGTCGAGGCCGCCATGGTGACGGCCGTCCCTCGACAGATTGGGCCGCCGCCGCCGGCCGCAAGCCCCCGCGCCGTGCGGCGCGGGGGCTCCGGGCTTCGGCTTACTTCGCCGCCGCCGCCAGGCCGGGCACGTGAGCCTGGCCCTGGACCACCTGCATCGACGAGGCCCGGATCGCCTCGCCGATCGGCTCGGCCCGGCCGCCCAGGCAGGGCTGCAGGAAGTTCTCCGCCGCCGCCGTGAAGGCGATGTTGTTCTCCGGCCGGCGCCAGCCATGCCCTTCGTCGGGGAACATCAGGTAGGTGACGGGGATGTTCTTCGCCGTCAGGGCGGCCACGATCTGCTCGGACTCCGCCGGGCGCACGCGGGGGTCGTTGGCGCCTTGGCCGATCAGCAGGGGCGCCTTGATGTCGCCGGCCTTCCACAGCGGCGAGCGCTCCTTCAGCAGGGCCCGGCCGGCTTCCGTCGTCGGGTCGCCCATGCGCCGGTAAAACTGCGCCTTCAGCGACTCCCAGTAGGGCGGCAGGGTCGAGAGCAGGGTCTCCATGTTGGAGATGCCGTACTCGTCGATGCCGCAGGCGTAGCGGTCCGGCGTGAAGGTCATGCCCGCCAGGACCGCATAGCCGCCGTACGAGCCGCCGTAGATCGCCACCTTGTCGGGCGTGGTGACACCATGCTTGACCGCCCAGTCGACCGCGTCGTCCAGGTCGTCCTGCATCTTGCGGCCCCATTCGAGGTCGCCGGCCGAGATGAACTTCTTGCCGAAGCCGGCCGAGGCCCGGAAGTTGGGCGACAGCACCGCATAGCCGCGGTTGGCCAGCCATTGGGTTCTCGGCGAGAAGCCGTAGTTGCTGCGCCCCCAGGGCCCGCCGTGCGGCGTGAGCACCAGCGGCACCGGCTTGTCGGGCAAACCGTCGCCGTTCGCGTCGGAGCCCGGCGGCAGGGTGAGATAGGACACCTGCACCAGGCCGTCGCGCGAGCGGATCTCGATCGGGCGCATGGCCGCCAGCTCGGCGCCTTCCAGCTGCGGCCGGGTGACGAACAGCCTGGTCAGCGTCTTCGTCTTGCGGTCGAACTTGTAGAAGGCGGTCGGCGCGGTCACCGGGTCGGCGCTCAGCACCCAGACGGAATCGTCGGCGCTGCGCGAGGTCACCTGCGGCGTGGCGTGCAGGCGGTCCGCCAGCCAGGCGAGGTCGGCCTGGGTGCGGGCGTTCAGGCCCTTCCAGGTCTCGGTCAGGTAGTTGACGCTGTAGGCGTCGATCCGGCCGGTCTTCGGGTCGGTCATGTAGTCGCCGATGTCGGCGCGGGCGTCCTGGCCCAGCACCGTGACCTTGCCCGTCGCCCAGTCCTGGGCGGTCAGGGCGGCGGTGTCGCGGTCACGCGAGTCGATCCAGTAGAGGGTCTTGCCGTCGTCGGAGAAGCCGGCCGGGAAGGTGGTCTGCGAGTCCTCCAGCCCGATGCTGGCGAACGGCTTGGCGGCGGGCTTGCCGCCCTCGATCCGGTAGAAGTCCGTGCCGCCGTCCTCGCGCGGCCTGGAGGCCATGCGCGGGGTGAGGGTCCCGTCGGCGGTGAAGTCGGCGAAGCCGTCGTTCTGAAGCACCAGGGTGAGCTTCCCGCTCTTCAGATCCAGGCTGTAGAGGTCGTGCCACTTGGGATCGCGGTTGTTCAGCCCGATCAGGAGCCGGTCCTTCACGTGCCGGACGATGCCGAAGAGGTTGGCGCGGGTGTTCTCGAACGGGGTCAGGTCGCGGACCACGCCGGTGACGACGTCGGCGCCGTACAGGTGGAAGTTCTCTTCGCCGCCCGCGTCGTTGATGAACAGGATCATCGAGGAGTCCGGCGCCCAGAAGTACTGCGGGATCGGACGGTTCTTTTCCTGGGTGAGGGGCCTGGCCGCCGTCGGATCGGAAGCCGGCGCGACCCAGACGTTCAGCACCCCGTCGCGCGGCGCGACCCACGACAGCCACTGGCCGTCGGGGCTGACCTTGGCCTGGGTGCGCTCGGGATTTCCGAAGAAGACCTCGCGCGGGATGAGCGGCGGCTGCTGAGGCGCGGCCAGGGCGGCGGCGGACGAAGCGGTGAGGCCGGCCGTGATCGCGGCGGCGAGCATGAGACGCATGTTGTTCTTATTCCCCGTCGGCGGGGCGAACGCCGATCGTCCGCCGCCCCCGGGAGTGAGAGGCGCGCGCGCGGCCGCACGGATGCGCGCGCCGGGGTTAAATCGCGTTCATGCAGGCTGGGGTTGGCCCCGGCGCGCCGCTTTTCAGCGCGCCGGGGACCAGTTCGGCAGGCAGCCTACTTAGTCGCGCCAGCCTTCATGAGTTGCGCTTCCGGCACCACCACCAGCTTCCAGGACTGGTCGGTCAGGTAGGCCTGGGCGGCCTTCTGCACGTCGGCGGGGGTGACCCGCTCCAGGCCCGGGATCGAGGCGCGGATGGCGTCGAGCTTCTTCGGGTCGGTCTGGGCGCCGCTGAGCTGGCCCAGCCAGTACTCGTTGGTGGCCTTGGCCTTCTCCAGCGCCTCGACGCGCGGGCGACGGGCGCGGTCCATCTCGTCGGCGGTGGGCGGCTTGGCGCGCAGGTCGGCGGCGATCTTGGCCACGTCCTTGAAGAAGCCGTCCAGCTTCTCCGGCGGCGCCTCGATCGAGGCCGACAGGTAGCCGTAGCCCGGGAAGGTCCAGGACGACTCGAAGGCGGTGGAGGGCGAGTAGGTCACGCTCTGGTGCTCGCGCAGCTCCTCGGTCAGGCGCAGGTCCAGCACGCGCTCCAGCATGCGCAGGGTCCGCGCCCGCTGCGGGTCGCTGGGGAAGTCGGGCGTGGCCCAGGCGACGTAGGCCAGGCCCTGGTCGGCGCGGCCCTTGTGGGTGAAGCGCAGCGGCTGGGCGTTCGGGGCCGGGAAGGCCACCTTGGCGGCGTCGGCCGCCGGCGCCACCGGATGGCGCGCGGGCAGGGCGCCGAAGGTCAGCGCCGTCTGGCGGATCGCCTCGTCCAGGTTCACGTCGCCGACGATCACCACCTCGATCGGGCCGTTCTGCAGCGGGCCGGACACCAGCGACTTCAGCTCGTCCAGGCTGGACTTGGCCATCTCCTCGCGGCTGGGGAAGGCCCAGCGCGGGTCGCCGTTCTTGACCAGCGAGGCCAGTTCGCGGCCCAGCACGCCGCCCGGGGTGGATTCCAGCTGGGCGTGCAGGGTGGCGCCGTAGGTGCGGGCCCGCTGGAACGGCTCCGGCCGCCACGCCGGGTCGGTCAGGTAGGCGGTCAGCACCTGCATCTGCAGGGCGAAGTCCTCGGGCCGGGTGCGCCCCGACAGGGTGAAGGCTTCCTCGCCCAGCGACAGGCTGGCCCCGTAGACGTTGGAGGCCAGCACCTGCTCCATCTCTTCGGCGGTCAGCTTGCCGAGGCCGCCTTCGGTGAAGGAGGCGCTGGTCGCCCAGGCCGAGGTCTCGTGATCCTTCGGCAGGTCGAGATAGCCGTCGCCGACACGGACCGAGACCAGGATCTGGTCGTCGCGGAACTTGGTCGGCTTCACCGTCAGGCGCACGCCGTTCTCGAAGCGGACGAAGGTCGTCTCCAGGTCGAGGACGTCGCGTTCCTCGGCGACCTTCCCGGCCGGGCCGAAGTCGGTGTAGGCCCAGGTCTTGGCGCTGACGGCGGTCGGCGGCGCGACCTCGGCGGTCTGCGACTGGGCGAAGGCCTGAGCGACCTTGGTCTCGCCGCCCTCGATCGGGGTCGGCGAGGTGACGAACACCAGCGGGCCCTGGCCCGCGAACTGGGCCTTCAGCGTCTCGGAGACGGTGGCGGCCTTCAGGCCCTTCACCGTCTCTTCGAACAGGGCCAGGTCGTCGGCCGGCGAGGTGTAGACCTCGTGGTCGTCGACGGCGTCGACCAGGCCGGCGGCCAGCACCGGCGTGCGGCGGGTGGCGGCCCCGGCCACGCCCTGGGTCAGGGCGGCGCGCAGTTCGGAGATTTCGCGGTCCAGCTCTTCCTGCAGCACGCCGTACTTGACGATACGGCGCTCTTCCTGCTCGGCCGCCGTCATCGCCTCGCGCCAGTGGCCGGGCTGGGTGGTCATGGTCAGCAGGGTGACGTCGGCGGAGTCGAGCTCGGTGTAGCGATAGGCGGCGGCGCCGAGGAACGGCGGCTCGCCGGCGCGGGCCAGGCGCTCGTAGCGGCGGTTCAGGACGGCGAAGCCCAGCTGGCGGATCAGCGCCTTGCGCCGGTCGGCCTTGGTGTCGGGATCGCGGTCCGGCGGGTTCAGCCAGCCGATCTGCACGGTCGAGGCGCCGCCGGGCTCGACCACCACCTCGGCCTCCTGGCCGCGCGGGGCCAGCTGGCCCTGGTCCGCCTTCGCGCCGGCCGGGCCTTGCGCGGTCCAGCTGGCGAAGCGGCCCTTGATCTTGGCCTCCATGGCGTCGACGTCGAAGTCGCCGACCGCCACCAGGGTGGTGTTCTCGGGGCGGTAGTAGGCCCGGTAGAAGTCGACCAGCGGCTCGCGCGGCGCGTTCTTGATCACCTCGGTCGAGCCGATCGGGAAGCGCTTGGGCGCCAGCTGGCCCTTCAGCAGGAAGTCGTAGCGGGCGTGAGCGATGCGCATGCCCGGGCCGTCGCGGGTGCGCTCCTCCGACAGCACCACCCCGCGCTCACGGTCGATGGCGTCGGACTTCAGCAGCGCCTCGCCGACCGCCTCGCGCATCAGGAACAGGCCGGTGTCGACGGTGGACTCGTCGGTCTTGGGCAGGTCCAGCTGGTAGACGGTCTGTTCGAACGAGGTGAAGGCGTTGGTGTCCGGGCCGAAGGCCAGGCCGGCGCGCTCCAGGATCTTGACCATGTCGCCTTCGGCGACCTGGGTCGTGCCGTTGAACACCATGTGCTCGATGAAGTGGGCCAGGCCCAGCTGGTCGTCACGCTCGTTCAGCGAGCCGGCGTCGACCCGCAGGCGCAGCGACGCCTGGCCGGGCGGGGTGGCGTTCTTCATCAGCACGTAGCGCATGCCGTTGGGCAGCACGCCGTAGCGTACGGCCGGATCGGGCGTGAGATCGCTGCCGTCCTGGGCCCATACGGTCTTCGCGGCCGGCGCCGGCGTGGCCACGATCGGCGCGGGCGCGGGCGCGGGCGCGGCGGGTTTCGGCGCAACCGGGGCCTCGGCGGTGCGGGTCGGGGCGGGCGTGTCGGAATGGAACACGCGCTCGACCATGGCGCACCCGGACGTCGATCCGGCGATCAGGGCGGCCGCGAGCACGCGTTTGAGGTCGTTCATGGACGTCTCGTCTCCTCCGACCGCGCGAAAGTGACCGGACGGCGTGGCCGATACAAGGCGCTGCGGCGAAATTGCATTGGGGCGCGGGAACGCTTTCGAAGCCGGCGCGAAGTCAGCCGCCCGGGTTGCTCACATAGAAGCTCGCGGTGTTGCCGATGGCGGTGGACGTGCCGACCACGGCCCGGTTCGATCCCGTGATGTTGATCGAGGCGCTGGCCGAAATGTCGGCGTCGTTGATCTGGCGGCTGGTCGCGTTCAGCACGCCGGCGCATTCCGAACAGGCGTAGCCGGTCGTGGCGTTGCCGATGGCGGTGGCCGAGGCGTAGCCGTCGTAACCGGCGTGGCCTGTGAACTCGGACGCCGCCTCCACCCCGCCGGTGTTGAGCTGCAGGTTGTCGACCGTGACGACCACGTCGTTGTTGCTGGCCACGGACGAGTTGCCGACGCCGTAGGCCATGGAGGAGGCCGCGCCGAAGTCGTAGGCGCTGACGCTCGACTGGGCCAGGACCGCGCCGCCGTTGGTCTGGTCGAAGGCGGCGACCAGGGATCCGCCCTGGTTGGCGACGGTGGCGGTGTTGGCGGCGGCGGTGGCGGTCCCGGCCAGGTTCCAGGCGTTGCCGGCGGCGACCTGGGTCACCGCCTGGGTGCGCGGGCCGCCGCTGGTGCGCTGGACGACACGGGCTTCCTGGGCCGCGTTCGCGCCGCTGGCGGAGACGCTGTTCGACACCGCCGAGGTGGTGAAGGCGGCCGGCGCCGGGACGTATTGCACGGTGGCGCTGGTGGCCGCGTCGACCTGCGCGCCGCTGACCTGCTCGACCGCGTAGGTCGCGCGGCCGTTCTCGACGCCGAAGGCCTGGGCGTTGGCCAGAGCCGTGGTCGAGACGCCGGCGCCGCCAAGGTAGCGGCCGGCCGGCGTATTGATGTCGCTCCGCGCGTTGATCCAGGTCGAGCCGGTGGTCTGGGCCACGTCGGCGGTCAGGTCCGCGCGGTAGGCCGCAACGTCGCCGGTGTTGCCGACCGCGGTGGTGACCAGCGTGGTCGCGCCGCCGACCTGGCCGGCGCTCATGGTCGTGGTCGCGTCGACGCGGGCGCGCAGCTGCTGGTCAGAGCGCAGTTGCAGGCGGCCGTTCTGCACCGCGCCGGACAGGGCGTTGCCGGTGGCGGTGGTCGCGCCGGTGACCTGGTCGTCGACCGAGACGACGTTCAGGGCTTGGCCGGAGAACACGTCTCCGGTTTGGACCTGCTCGCTGTCCAGGCTCTGGCTAGTAGCGGCCCCGACGAAGGTTGTCGTCGCGATCAGCGTTCCAGCGAGAAGGGTCCTGACGGGTCGCGGCATTGTTCGTTCCGAGATTGTCGTAGGCCGGGATGAAGGCGCCGGTGACGCCGGCGGTGTTGGTGCGCCCGCCCAGCGGGTCGTTGGCGGCGTCGAGGCACGCTTCGGGGCCGCCGACTCCGTAGAGGTTGGCCATCATCTCGACGACCGCACGCTCGACCACGGCGCGGACGGCCAGCTGCACCGGCTCCAGCCCGCCTTCGCCGGCGGAGATGTCGATGACGTTGCCGTCGAAGAAGTCGAACAGGCCGCCGCTGACTTCGCGGCCGATGATCTGCTTCTGGTAGGAGACCACGTCGACCACCTCGAGGGTGCGGGTCTCGACCAGGCGCAGGTCCAGGCCGACGTTCATCACGAAGGTCCGCCCGCGCGCCACGCCCTTCAGGCCCTTGGTCGCGCTCTCGCCGCCGGCGACGTCGAAGCCGGCCGAGCGGATGTTGTAGTTCAGCTCGGTGACGCCGCCGACCAGATAGAAGTCGGAGCCGGGCACCTGGCCGGAGGTGATCTTCCGATAGCTCTGCGGCTGGCCCGGGGTGGCCAGGGCCTCGTCGGTGATCAGCTTGTTGTTGGCGTACTTGAGTTCCAGCTCCGACACCGAGGTGTCGTAGCGCTCGACCAGCCGCGCGCCGGACTTGGCCAGCGCCGAGATGGCCATGAGCGAGGCGCCTTGCGTCACCTTGCGTCCGCCCTCGGCTTCTTCCTTGCCGGTGTAGTCGCTGATCCGGCCGACCGCGATGCGCGGCGAGGGCAGGTTGTGGCGACGGGCATAGTCGCCCAGGCAGACCAGGGCGGCGGAGTACGGCGTCGGGTTGGCGGTGACCGGCGCGTTGCCGATCGGCTGGGCGTAGACGCCGCTCGGGCCCGCCACCGGCGAGACGCAGGCGGTCAGCGCCAGCGAGGCGACCGCCAGGACCGCGGGCGCGCGCAGGCGGCGCTTGAAATCACTGCGGGCCGTCAAGGTCGATGCTCCCGTTGAGGTCGGCGCCGGCGACGACGTCGCCGTTGTTGATCTGGGTGGAGTTGATGATCACCGTGTTCCAGGAGCCCTGGACGATGACCGACAGGTTGTTGCCGATGGCGGTGGCCCCGCCGAGCGCGCCGGCTCCCGCGTAAGCGTCGCCGGCCCCGAAGGCCGAGGCGCGGGCGTAGACGCTCTGGTCGGAGCCGATCTGCATCACCCCGTCGACGATCACCCGGTTGCCGTTGGCGTCGCGGGTGGACGGGTTGACCGGGCGGTTCTCCTGGCCCGGCGTGCGGCCGTAGCCGGCGTTGTACTCGGCCGAGGTCGACGACATCGACTGGGCGGCCGCCCCGGAAGCGCACAGCGCCAGCGCCAGGGCGCCCAGGGCCGCGGCGCTCGCGTGGCGTGGTGTCTCGAACATGGACGTCTCCCCCGTCGGGCGAATTCCTGATGCCTTCGACAGCAACGGGCGTGCCAAAGTCGAACGAGGTTCTTATGAGACGGCTTGAGATTCGGATCGCGCTCGCCAAATGGGCCTGACCCAAACGGCTCGACTCCGGGCGAAACCGGCGCGGGGCGCGCACGCTTTAAGGAAGGACAAGGTCGGCCGATGCAGGAGGGCGTGGTGAGCGGCAGGCGAGGCGAGCCGATCTTCAGCGCGCCCTGGCCGCCGGTGGCCCTGGCCGCCCTGATCCTGGGCGGCTACGCCTGGCAGGCGTCGCTGCCGCTCGAATTGAACCAGCAGGTCCAGCAGATCTACGGCCTGGCGCCGCGCGACCTGGAGCAGGGGCGCACCATCGGCCTGTTCACGGCCCTGCTGGTGCACGGCAACTGGGCCCATGCGGCGCTGAACGCGGTCGGCGCCTTCACCTTCGGCGTGCCGGTGGCGCGGCTGTTCGGCCAGTCGCCGCCGCGCGCGCTGGCCTTCTTCGCCTTCTATGTTTTGTGCGGCGTGCTGGCCAGCTGGGGTTACGCCCTCCTGCATCCCGGCAGCGAGGTGGTGATGGTCGGGGCGTCGGGGGCTGTGTCGGGCCTGATGGGCGCGGCCGCGCGACTGCTGGAAGGGCGCGGGCGGCTGGGGCCGGTGTTCAGCCGCACGGTCGTGGGCATGGGCGCGGCCTGGATCGCGGTGAACCTGCTGGTCGGCGTGGTCGGCTTCGCGCCCGGATCAGCCGGCCAGGCGATCGCCTGGGAGGCGCACATCGTCGGCTTCTTCGCCGGCGTCCTGTTGATCGGCCCGTGGGCGGCCCTGTTCGCGCGCCGGCCGCGGCCGCTCGTCGACGACGCCGATCCGTTCGCCGGCACGAATTGATTCCGACGCCGCTTTGGGCGAACCTCGATCACGTGAAGAGGACGCCGGAGCGCGGCCCGCCAGGCGCGAGCGCGCTTCTGACGCAAAAAATTGGAGCCTTCCGGCCCGTTTCGGACGTTCCCCGCTGACGGGAGGGCTCCAGGCACGCTCGGGAGGCGCCGCATGCTCGTCACTGAGATACTGAAGGCCAAGGGCGACGAGGTGTTCACCTGCGCCCCGGACATCTCGCTCCAGGAGGCCGCGCGCGAGCTGCAGGCCCGCAAGGTGGGCGCGCTGCTGGTTCTCGAGAAGGACCGCGTGGTCGGCATATTCTCGGAACGGGACGTGGTGCGCGCGGTGGCCGACGACGGGGCCCCCGCTCTCGAGCGCCCGGTGCGCACATATATGACCAAGAAGGTGCTGGTCGCCCTGCCGACCGAGACGGTCGACGAGCTGATGGGGCGGATGACCGACCGGCGGGTGCGCCATCTGCCGGTGATGCGCGAGGAGAAGCTCTGCGGCATCGTCTCGATCGGCGACCTGGTGAAGAGCCGCATCGCCGAGACCGTGCTCGAGGCCGAGACGCTGAAGCACTACATCGTGCACGGCTGACCGGGGCGGGGGAGGGCGGAGGCCCGCCCGGAATTGTTCGGTTCCAAAATGTCGCGCTGAGGCGCCTTGCGTGGCGGCGAGCGGGTCCGTATATCCGCCCCTCGCTCGGGGACGGGCGGCGCCGGTCGGCCGAAAGGGGTAGCAAGCCTCTTGCGGCCGTTGCGCGCTTTCGCTATCGTCCCCAGCCTCAATCGAATCGTCCGGATTTTGGGGGTAGCTCCTCGGCGCCCGCGACGACTTTTGCGTTCTGAATTCCGGCTCGCCGGGGAGGCGCAAATTTCCTGAAAAGGATCGGTTGACACCGGATCGGCGGATCAATAGATACGCCGCTCCTCGCGGGATCCGGAAGTATTCGGATAACGCGGTGAAGTAAAAAGCGGGTCGATCGAAAGAAAAGCCCGCTTGACACTGGAGCGACGGATCAGTAGATACGCCGCTCTCCGCTAGATCCGGAAGTTTTCGGTTCTGGCGGCAAGTGAAAAGCAGGTTCTTCGAAAGAAAAACTGCTTGACACTGGATCGGCGCTTCAATAGAAACGCCGCTCCTCGCAAAGGCCGGAAGCATCCGGCCGGAGCGAAAAGTGAAAAGTGGTTCTTCTTCAAAAAGAACTGCTTGACACGGAAAACGGGGCGGAATAAAAGCCGCCCTCCTCGCCGCCACCGGGCG
>NZ_JACSJI010000026.1 GCF_014349105.1 Caulobacter sp. 17J80-11
CGCCCGGTGGCGGCGAGGAGGGCGGCTTTTATTCCGCCCCGTTTTCCGTGTCAAGCAGTTCTTTTTGAAGAAGAACCGATTTTTCCGGCCCGCCGTTTCGAAGCGTGTCCGCCCCGGCGAGGAGCGGGTATCTATTGGAGGCCCCCGGGCGGGTCAACAGCCGAATCCGAGAAATTGAAAGATTCCTCCGTTCGCCTGTGGACGGTTGCTGGAGGCCCCACAAAATCCCCTTGCCGGCCTTGGATTCCGGAACCTCGGCCGCCGGCGCGGGTTTAGCGCACCTAAGGACGCGCGCGGGGGCGGGCGCGTCCGGCGCGACGCAGGGGGCCCGATGCACCGCATGCTCAACGACGATCCGAGCGCCGGGGGCGGCGACCTGCGGCTCGCCGCGCCGCCGCAGCGGCTGGGCCGGCTGGCCCTGATCACGCCCTGGGACGACCTGTGCGGGATCGCCGCCTACAGCCGCCACCTGCGTTCAGCCCTCGAGCCGTTCTTCGACATAGAGGTGCTCGAACTGGACGGCGACGTGCTGCGCTCCAGCCATCCGCGGCTGATGAAGCTGGGCGACGCGGCCATCGAGGCGCACGTGCGCCGGCTGAAGGGCTTCGATTACGTCAATCTGCAGCTCGAGCACGGCACCCTCGGCGAACGCCCGCACGACATCCACCGCCGCTTCGTCGCCCTGGTCGACGCCTCGCCCAACCTGACGGTGACCTTCCACACGGTGCTGTCGGCCCCGCCCTACCCGCTGGGCGCGATCCTGGGCGGGGTGAAGCGGCTCAATCCCTGGCGCGTGCTGCAGCACCACCTGCATTTCAAGAAGCAGCAGATGCTGGCCGAGGGCGTCTACGCCGCGCTGCGGCGGGCGCAGCGGGACAAGCCGGTCAAGGCCGTGGTGCACACTCAGCGCGAATGGAAGCGCTTCTCCACCGCCGAAGGCCTGGCGGCGGTCCACCACCACCCCCTGGCCTTCCTAGGCCGCGACCGGATCGCCGCCCTGCAGGCCGAGGGCGGGCGCCACGCCTTCCCGGCCCTGGCCGAGCTGCCGCCGGACGCCGTGGTGATCGGCGTGTTCGGCTTCATCTCGGGCTACAAGAACTTCGACTTCGTGATCCAGGCCCTGCGCTACCTGCCGGCCAACGTCCATCTGGCGGTGTTCGGCGGCGTCAACCTGAAGGGCCTGAAGGAACGCGAGGCGCGGGCCCGGGACCTGGAGCCCCTGTTCGCCGCCGGCCGGTTCGACGAGGACTTCCCCGCAGCCGCTCCGGCGCGGCCCAGCCCGTCCGGCGAGCCGCAACTGCACCCGGCCAATCTGATGCGGCGCGTGCACTTCCTGGGCGCGATGAACGACGACGACTTCTTCCGCGGCATGGTCGCCTGCGACCTGGTCGCCTTCCCCTATCAGGAGGTGGGCCAGACCTCGAGCGGGCCGATCAGCCAGGCGGTCGAGCTGGGCTGCCGGGTGCTGGCCGCCCGCACCCACGCCTTCACCGAGTTCGGGCGCTACCACCCCGAGCGGATCGAATTCTACGACGTCGGCAATCTGGTCGAATTCGTGGAGAAGGCCCGGCTGATGATGGCCCGGCCGAAGCCGGCCGGGACGCCCGCCTATCATCTGGAAAGCGCGGTGCGGACCTATGTCGAGGCGATCACCAGCGTCGCCCCGGCCGGAGCGGAGGCATGACCGGCGCGCGGCGGCGCGTGACGCCGGTCATCCTGTCCGGCGGGGCGGGCACGCGTCTGTGGCCGCTGTCCACCGAGGCCCGGCCCAAGCAGTTCCACGCCCTGACCGGGGCCCGCACCATGATCCAGGACACCGCCCTGCGCATGCGCGGCTCCGAGCGCGCCGCGGTAGGCGCCCCGGTGGTGATCTGCAGCGGCCGGCACCGCGACCTGGTGCACGCCCAGCTCGACGCCGCCGGCGTGACGCCCGCGACCGTCGTGCTCGAGCCGATCGGCCGCAACACCGCCGCGGCCGCGGCCGTCGCCGCCGCCCTGGTCGGCGCCGCCGATCCCGAGGCGCTGGTGCTGCTGGCCCCAGCCGACCACGTCGTGGCCGCCCCGGAAAGCTTCTGGCGCGCGGTCGAAGCCGGAGCCGAAGCCGCGGCCGAGCGGATCGTCACCTTCGGGATCCGGCCCTCGGCGCCGGAGACCGGCTACGGCTACATCCGCTTCGCCGACCCGCTGGCTGAGGGCGTGTTCGCGGTCGACCGCTTCTTCGAAAAGCCCGACCGGCCCACGGCCGAAGCCTATCTGGCCGCCGGCGACTATGTCTGGAACGCCGGCATCTTCCTGTTCTCGCCCGCCGTGCTGCTGGCCGAGCTGGCGCGCTGGCGGCCCGACGTGCTGGCCCAGGCGGCCGAAGCGCTGAACCGCGCGCGCCGGGACGGCGCGGACGTGTGGCTGGATCCCGAGGCCTTCGCCCTCTGCCCGGACGTGTCGCTCGACTACGCGGTCATGGAGAAGACCGGCCGGGCCGCGGTCGTGCCCTGCGAGGTCGGCTGGGCCGACGTCGGCAGCTGGGGCGAGCTGTGGCGTCACGGCGAGCGCGACGGCGAGGGCAACCGGGTGCGCGGTGAAGCCGTGCTGCTGGAGGCGAGCGACTGCCTGGTGTGGTCCGACGGCGTGCCGATCGCCGTGCTGGGCGCGGAGAACCTGGTGGTCGTCGCCACCGCCGACGGCGTGCTGGTCACGGCGCGCGACCGCAGCCAGGACGTCAAGCGCGGGCTGGAGCAGTTGCGCCGGCTGCGCGCGGCGGCGGCCGCGTCAGGCGGCCCCCCGCCAGAGCGCGCCCAGACCTGACACGCGCGCGCCGCCATGGACCCGGTGTCCGGGTTCGACCCGGACCGCCGCCCGCCACCAGCCGTCGCCGGCGGTGATGTGGGCGACGGTCGGACGGGCGTTCAGCCACACCGCGATCGGGCTCGCGCCGGCGGCGTGTCGCGCCCTCGCCGGCCGGCGCCTGCAGCGGCGCGGCCAGCAGGCGGCCGGTCCAGAACAGGCGTTCGAACACCCCGCCCGTGCGTTCGTTGATGGACCTGACCGTCGGCGTCGAACCGCAGGCCCTCGTCCGGACGGCCGCGGAAGTAGGCCCACTCGGCCACGTCGCGACGCGTGCGGGCGATGCGGGCCTCGGCCGTCTTCGGGACGTGCTGGAAGAGCACCCTGGGCAGCACCGCGCGCTACCGCTTGCGGAACGCCATGCAGGCGGGCTGGCCGGCCTCGTCGTAGAAGGTGTGGATCGGGTCGCACACGGCCTCGAGGATCAGCCGCGCCGGCGTGGTGGTGGCCCAGTTGACGTCGTCGAACACGACGATGCCGCCCGGAACGACCTTGCGCACGTAGAGGATGACGTCCTCTGACGATCCGTAGGTCGAGTGGCCGCCGTCGATGTGCAGGAAGTCGATGCGGTCGAACATCTGGCTGGACCGCTGGGACGAGCTCTCGATCACCCGCACTTCCCGCATCAGCCGCTCGTCGACCAGGAAGCGCAGGAAGTTCTCCTTGATCGCGCCGTAGTCGATGTCCCGCCACCAGACGTCGTTCACCGCCGAGGTGTTGAACTCGACCGACACCTGCGGCGACCAGGATTCGATGCCGTAGATCTCGCCGGACCCGAGCTCGCGCAACGCGGCCGCGCAGGGGATCAGCGAGCGGCCGCCGAACACGCCGATCTCGACGCAGATCTCCGGGCGCTGCGAGAGCACCGCGCGGGCCAGGTATTCGGCCTTCTCGCGCGAGCACCAGCCCTGCAGCTGCGCCTCCGCCTTCTCGATCAGCTCGCTGACCCCGGACGGCAGCGGCATGTCGAGCGCCACCTCCTGCCGCAGCGGCGACAGCCGCACGATGTCGGCGGCGCAGCGGGCGATGCTGGCCAGGGTGTCCGACAGGGCCTGCGGATCGAGGTTGCGTTCGTCGGCGGTGAGCAGGGCCATGGGGCTCAGGCCCGCGGCCTCCGCCAGCCGGCGGATGTGCGTGCGGATCTCCTGGGCCCGCTCGGCCCGCGCGGTCCCGGGGAAATGCTCGGTCAGCAGGCCCGAGACCAGGTCGGCGGCCGAGAACAGGCCCAGCGGGCCGTTCGGCGCCTCCGGGGTCAGGGCGACCGGCGCCAGCAGGGCCCAGGCGGGCGGCATCATCTGCTGCAGGGCTGAACCGCCGCCGCGCGAGTGCGCGTCCTGGATCTGCGCCAGCAGCCCGGCGACCGCCGCCTGATCCCGCTCGGCCACAGCGATCATGCGGCCGTTTCTCGCCAATTCCGTCATCGAGCACCTCCCGCTCCGGGGAGCGCGCCGTACGGCGCCGGCTCTCGCCCGGCCGGGCTAGAACCGTCCCCGGCCAAGGTTGTTCCGGTCAGGCTATGGCCGCGATGCGCGGCGCCGCGGCGCTCGGCGCCGCTTCGACCACGCTGTCGATCGAGCCTTCCTTCAGGTGGTAGATCCGGTCGCAGGTGCGCTCGAGCAGGGCGTAGTTGTGCGAGGCCAGGACCAGCGAGCCGCAGCGGGCGACGAACGCCTCCATGCGCGTCTGGGTCTTCTCCAGGAAGGCGGCGTCGATCACGCCCAGCCACTCGTCCATCAGCAGCACCTCGGCGTCCAGCGCGGTGACCACCGCGACCAGGACCTTCATCATCATGCCGGAGGACATCATCCGCAGCGGCAGTCCGAGATAAGCGTCGTTGAGCTCGGTCCAGGACCAGATCTCGCGGATGCGGTCGCGGCTAGGCTCGGCGTGGCCGATGCGCAGCAGGGTGCGAATGTTCTCGTAGGCGCTGGCCTCCAGGTTGGCCCCGGCGGTGGCCCCCAGCAGGGCGGCGGTGCGGCCGCGCACTTCGACGTGGCCGCGGGTCGGCGGATAGATGCCGGCCATGACGCGCAGCAGCGACGACTTGCCCGATCCGTTCGGCCCGTAAAGGCCGATCCGTTCGCCGGCGCCGACCTGCAGGGTGATGCCGCTCAGGGCGCGGATCGCCTTGTAGCCGCGGGCGGCGGCCCCGCCGAACAGGGCCTTGCGGAAAGAGCGGTCTTCGGCGTCGAGCAGCGGGTAATGCAGCTCCACGCCCTTCAGTTCGATCACATGGCTCATGTCAAATCCAGAAGGCGGCGTACTTGAGACGGGTGCGGGCGTAGAGCGCGCCCAGGCCGAGCAGGCCGGTGACCGCGGCGGAGACGCCCAGGGCGGTCCAGTCCATGACCCCCTTCATCAGCGGATGACGCCACGCCTCGAGCAGGTGCAGCATGGGGTTCAGGCGCAGGAAGGCGGCGTTTTGAGACTTGGCGATGCTGAGGTCCCACAGCACCGGCGACACCACGAACAGCAGGAACAGGCCCGACTCGATGATGCGGATCAGGTCGCGCCAGCGGGCCGCGGCCGGGGCCACGATCATGGCCGTGAAGGCCGTGGCGAGCACGAACAGGATCAGGCCGGGGACGGCCATCAGCGCGCCGGCCACGCTGCCCTGGCCGAAGACGAGCATGGCGAGCACTCCGACCGGCGCGGTGTGGGCGAGGATGATCAGGTTGCGGATCACCGCCTGCCAGACGAACACCTCCGGCGGCACGCCGCGGTCCTTGATGTAGGCCGCGCCGCCGATCAGCGACCACGCCCCCTCCGACACGGTGGAGACGAAGAAGGTCCACATCACGATGCCGACGGCGAAGAACGGCAGGAACTGGTTGATCGGCACGCCGAACAGGCGCGAGTAGACGAAGCCGACGCCGCCCACCATGGCCAGGACGTTGAGCGTGATCCACCAGGGGCCCAGCACCGCGCGGGTGTAGCGTAGGCGGATGTCGGACCAGGACAGATGCGAGGCCAGCGCGAAGCGCCGGTTCTGCTCGGCCCAGGTGAAGGTCATGTGGCGCTCCCTCGAACCGCCGCCCCGCGCGACGCCCAAGCGCCGCGGCTGGGCCCGGCGCCTCATCAAAAGGATTGGGCTGCTGCGCCGGTTCCAGCGCGACGTAGAATTCTCCCCGCACGCCTGACGGGAGCCACGCGCCGCCTTCGTCGTTCTAGGCCCGACGTTTCAACGGCTCGGAGCGCCCGGATGAAGGTCGTCGTGGTCGTCGGCACTCGCCCGGAAGCCATCAAGATGGCACCGGTGATCGAGGCGCTGCGGGAGGCGCCCGACGTGCAGGCGCGGCTGTGGTCGACCGGCCAGCATCGGCGGATGCTGGACCAGGTGCTGGAGCTGTTCGGGCTTACGGTCGACCGCGACCTGGAGGTCATGCAACCCGACCAGACCCTGAACGGCCTGTTCGCGCGGGTAGTGGAACGGGTGGACGCGGCGCTGGCGGAAGAGCGGCCGGACTTTCTCTTGGTGCACGGCGACACCACCAGCGCCGCGGCGGCGGCGACCGCGGCCTTCCACCGGCGGGTCCCGATCGGGCACGTCGAGGCCGGCCTGCGCAGCGGGCGGCTGGACCAGCCGTGGCCGGAAGAGTTCAACCGCCGCCTGGTCGACGTGGTGGCCGAGCAGCTCTACGCGCCGACCGAACTGGCCCGCGACAACCTGCTGGCCGAGAACCTCGGGCCGCGCACCATCCTGGTCACCGGCAACACCGTGGTCGACGCCCTGCTGGCGACGATAGGACGTATCGAGGCCTCGCCCGAGACCCGCGCGCGGCTGAACGAACGGTTCGGCTTCCTGAATCCGGCGAGGAAGCTGGTGCTGGTCACCGGCCACCGGCGCGAGAGCTTCGGCGAGGGCTTCCGGAACATCTGCCGGGCGCTGGCCGTCATCGCCGACCGAGCGGACGTGGAGATCCTCTACCCGGTCCACCTCAACCCGAACGTCCAGGCCCCGGTCCGCGAAGCCCTGAGCGACCGGCCGAACGTGCATCTGGTCGAACCGGCCGACTACCAGGCCTTCGTCTATCTGATGGCGCGGGCCGACCTGATCCTGACCGACTCCGGCGGCGTGCAGGAGGAAGCGCCGTCGCTGGGCAAGCCGGTGCTGGTCATGCGCGAGGTGACCGAGCGGCCCGAGGCCGTCGAGGCGGGCGTGGCCAGGCTGGTCGGCTCGGATCCGGCGGCGATCGTCGCGGCGGTCGAGGCCGCGCTCGACGAAGGCCGGCGTCGCGCCGCGGCCAATCCGTACGGCGACGGCCAGGCGGCGCGGCGGATCGTCGGGGCGGTGCTGAGCCGTCAGTAGGCCTCGGCCAGTTCCGCCGCCGGCGGGAAGGCCCGGGCCTCGTGCTCGGCGTGCCAGGCGAAGGCGGTGCGCACCACCGAATCCAGGTCGTGCTTGGGTTTCCAGCCCAGGCCGTCGCGGGCCTTGCGGTTCTCGGCCACCAGCACCGGCGCGTCGCCCTCGCGACGGCCTGCGGTCTCGACCGGGAAGGGCCGACCCGAGGCGCGCTCGACCGCGGCGACCAGCTCCTTCACCGTCGTGCCGGTCCCGGTGCCGAGGTTGAACACGTCGCTTTCGGCGCCGGCCAGCAGGCGCTGCAAGGCCGCGACGTGGGCGTCGGCCAGGTCCAGCACGTGGACGTAGTCGCGCACGGCGGTCCCGTCGCGGGTGTCGTAGTCGGTCCCGAACAGCTTGAAGCCCTTGCGCCGGCCCAGCACGGTCTGGACCATCAGCGGGATGGCGTGGGTCTCCGGCTCGTGCCGCTCGCCGATGCGTCCTTCGGGATCGGCCCCCGCGGCGTTGAAGTAGCGCAAGGCCACCGAGCGGAAGCCGGAATAGCGGGCGTAGTCGGCCAGCGCATGCTCGACCATCAGCTTGGAACGGCCATAGGGATTGAGCGGCGCCTGCGGGTGGGTCTCGTCCATCGGCAGGCGCACCGGCTCGCCGTAGGTGGCGCAGGTCGAGGAGAACACCAGCTGGTCCACCCCGGCGCGGCGCGCCGCCTCGATCAGGGTCAGCGTGCCGCCGACATTGGTGTCGAAGAAGCGCCCCGGGGCCTTCACCGATTCCCCGACCTCGATCAGGGCGGCGAAGTGCAGGACCGCGACGGGCTTCCAGCGGGCGAAGGCTGCGTCCAGGCGGGCGCCGTCGCGGATGTCGCCGCGCTCCAGCGGGCCCCACTTCACGAAGGCCTCGTGGCCGTTGGACAGATTGTCGTAGACCACCGGGGTGAAGCCGGCCTCGGCCAGGCGCAGGCAGGTGTGCGACCCGACGTAACCGGCTCCGCCGGCCACCAGCACCGTCCTCGTCATGTCAGCCTCCGTCCCCGCTCGCTTGGTCGCATAACAGCGACGCTTGCAGCAACTCCGAAGCGGCGGCTCAGGTTGCGCGCTCGAGCGGACGGGCCAGCTTGATGGCGACCGCGACGAACACCGACCACTGCAGGTCGTGGTAGTCCAGCGCCCAGACCTCGGTCAGCGAGGTCAGGGTCGAGACGATCAGCACCGGGACGGCGAGGTAGAGGCCGGCGTCGCGGGTCAGCCGGGCCAGGACCCGTATCCAGACCTCCGCGAACCAGATCGCCCAGGCGACCAGCCCGACCAGGCCGAAGCTGAGCCAGGTCTCCAGCCAGCTGTTGTGGGCGTGGCCGGGCTTGAAGCCGGCGTCGCGAAAGATCCAGGCCGACGGGTCCCACGGGCCGCGGTGATCCCACAGAACGCCGTAGCCGAATCCGGTCCAGGGCCGGGTCTCCAGCTGCCGCATGGCCGCCTCCCAGATCTGGGTGCGGCCGGTGAAGGTGGCGTCCTTGCCCAGCACCTCGAACAGCACGTCGGGAAACAGCAGGAAGCCGGCTGCGGCCGCCGCCAGCCCGGCCACCGCCGCCCAGACCGCCACCACCGCGACGACCGGCCCGCGCCGGCAGATCCACACGAACACCATGCCCGCGCCGCCGAGCAGCAGCGCCATCAGCGAGGTCTTGGAGGTGGAGAGGAGAACCAAGAGCAGGCAGAGCCCGGCCGCAGCGCTCCACAGCTTGCGCCGCCACGGCGCCAGCACCGCCGCCGCGGCGCAGATCCCGAAGCCGAGCGCCATCATGCCGCCCAGCGCATTCTTCTCGAGATAGAGGCCGCGCCAGGCGCCGGGGAACAGGTCCGGCATGCGCCCGTAGCCGGGCGCCCCGGCGCCCAGCAGGAAACTGCCCACCGCCACCAGGCCGAAGACGGTGGCCAGGGTCTCGGCGATTCCCGCCCACGAGCGCCGCCCGGCCAGGGCCACGCCGGCCAGGGTCGTGAAGGTCAGGGCCAGGGCCCGGCGCACGGTGGCGTCCGGCGCGATCGACCAGGCCGTTGTGGCGAAGGCGAACAGCACCAGGCCCAGCATGATCGGAGCGCGCAGGCCCGGGAGCAGGCTGCGCGGCCCCTCCAGGGCCAGCACGAACAGGCTGGCGGCGTAGGCCAGGAAGAACGTGTTGCGCAGCAGGCTGGAATCGCCCGCATCGGCCCAGCCGGTCACCGGCGCGGTCCAGGCCTGGGAATAGATCAGCAGCAGGAAGACGGTGGCCGCCCCGGCCAGCCAGCTCGCGGGCGAGGCGTCGGCGCGCCCGCGCCAGGCCGGGTGGGCCGGCCAGACGTTCCCCGCAGTTCCCTCGCCGCTCGCGTCCACGTCCGCCCCCGCGCTTACGTGGTTAATGCCGCGGAGGGGGTTAAGCCTTGCTCAATAGAGCATCCTGAACCGCAGCGTCCCCGGCACCGCCTTCAGCGCCTCGATCGCCTCGGGGCCGTAGTTCTGGTCGACGTCGGCCACGACGTAGCCGACCTGCTCGTTGGTCTTCAGGTGCTGGGCCTCGATGTTCAGGCCGTGCTCGGCCAGCACGCGGTTGATGGCGGCCAGCACGCCCGGCTGGTTGCGGTGGACGTGCAGCAGGCGGTGCGCGCCGCGGACCTCGGACAGGGCGACGTTGGGCAGATTGACCGAGAAGGTGGTGTCGCCGCGGTTCAGGAAGCCCAGCAATCGCTCGCTGGCGAAGTCGGCGATGGCCTCCTGCGCCTCCTCGGTCGAGCCGCCCACGTGCGGGGTGAGGATGACGTTCTTCAGGCCGCGCAGCACGCTCTCGAACGGCTCGTCGTTGGTCTTGGGCTCCTCGGGAAAGACGTCCAGCGCGGCGCCGGCCAGCTTCCTGGCCCGGATCGCGGCGGCCAGGGCGTCGACGTCGACCACGTGGCCGCGGCTGAGGTTCAGCAGCACGGCCGAGGGCTTCATCGCGGCCAGCTCCTCGGCCCCGATCAGGTTGCGGTTCTCGGCCCGGCCGTCGACGTGCAGGCTGACCACGTCGGCCGCGCCCAGCAGCTCGCGAAGCGTGCGCACCTTGCGGGCGTTGCCCATCGAGAGCTTCTCGGCCACGTCGTAATAGATGACGCTCATGCCGAGGGCCTCGGCCAGCACCGACAGCTGGGAGCCGATGGCGCCGTAGCCGACCAGGCCGAGCGTCTTGCCGCGGATCTCGCGCGCGCCGGTGGCTGACTTGTCCCACTTGCCGGCGTGCATGGCCTTGGACTTGTCGGCCACGTCGCGCAGCAGCGAGACGATCATGCCGATGGCCAGCTCGACCACCGAGCGGGTGTTGGAATAGGGCGCGTTGAACACCGCTACGCCCCGCTCGCTGCAGGCCGACAGGTCGATCTGGTTGGTGCCGATGCAGAAGGCGCCGACCGCCAGCAGCTTGTCGGCCGCTTCGAGCGCCTTGGCGGTGACCTTGGTCTTGGAGCGGATGCCCAGGACGTGCACGCCCGGCAGACGCGCGATCAGCTCGGCCTCGTCCAGCGCGCCCTTCTCGACCTGGACGTCGTAGCCTTCGGCGCGGAAGCGCTCGACCGCCTCGGGGTGGACGTTTTCCAGCAGCAGCACGCGCATGGCGCTGCGCGGATAGGACCAGCGGCCGCCCACCCCTTCCCGGTGCAGCACTTCGTCCAGCGAGCGCGCGACATGGTCGGCGGCGTCGATCACCTTCGGGCGGGTGACGTTTTCGGTGAAGGCGTAGAACCGGTCGGCGGCGCCGGCGGCGCGGATCTCGTAATCGGTCCAGCCGTCGCCGATCACCACGACCTCGCCCTCGAGGTTCAGGGAGCGCACCACCTCGACCTTGCCGCCGTCGCGCGACAGCGGGTTGGCGTCGTCGAGGCCCGTGGCGCGGCCGTCCGCGTCGAACTGCAGGCGGTTGGCCAGCACCCGATCCGGGCTCACGCCGAAGGCGCCGACCACCGGCTCGATGAAGTCGTGGAAGCCGCCGGAAATGACGAACACGCGGTCGCCGTAGCGTTCGAAGAAGGCCCGGTTGCGCTTGAACGAAGCGGTGACTCGGCCGGACAGCCTGTCGATCAGGGGGCCCAGATGCTCGCGGCGCACGCCCAGAATGCCGAGGCGCCGGCGGATCGACTCACCGAAGCCGACCTCGCCGCCCATGGCCTTGTCGGTCAGCTCGCGCACCGCGGCCAGCTTGGCCTCTCGATCCGGATCGTCGGCCAGGGCGATCTCGCCCAGAACCTCCAGGGCCTCGACCTCGGTGAAGGTCGAATCAAAGTCGATGACGAAATAGGGTGTGGCGGCCATGCCCTAGAGGAGCGTTTCTTCGCACCCGCAGCAAGGCCGACGCTCGTCGAGCAGTGTTCTTCTCGCCAAGCTTTTGTTAATAATCTCGACCGGCTTCAGTTCGCCCGAGGGACGGATGGCGCAGAAGGGACGAGTCAAGGTCGCGCGCGCCGCCCGCAAGGGCCGCCTGCGGTTCGATCCGCTCTGGATTTCCGACGCCTTCGGCCTGCTCGGCCTCGCCGCCGTGGCCGGCGCCGTAGCCGTTCCGGAACTGGCCGGGACCGCGGCCGAGCCGCTGCGCGAATTCGGCGGCGTGATGGCGGCCGCCGCCTTGTCGGTGCGCGTCCTGAACTTCAGCCTGCATCGTCGCGCCGTCCGCGCCGACGCCCGGCGCGAGCTGGGCCGCAGGCTCGACGGGCTGAACGACGCGCTGCTGGACCTGCGCCGCGCCCTGACCCGTGACGAGGTGCGCCGCTTTCTCGACCGCCGCGAGGCCTATGCGACCTCGATCGGCCTGACCCGGCGCTGGCTCTCGGACGTGGAGGCGACCGACGCCGAGGCCTGCGCCGGGGCGGCCGACCGGATGGCCGAGTTGCTGGGGGACACGGCAGGGCGCCGCTCGGGCGCCGAGGCCCTGACCCTGCGCGTGCGCCGCGAGATCGGCCGCGCGGTCCGCTCCGGCGAGCTGAAACAGCCGGAAGCCGACGACCTGACCGATCTCATCGACGACGCGGTGAGCGCCGCCGACGAAGGGCTCTACGCCGAGTGGAACGCCGACCACTTCGGCCGGCTGAGCGCCCACCAGCGCCACTTCCGCCGCGAGATCGAGCGTTGTACGCCGGCCCTGGCCGAACGGCTGGAGCGGCACGGCGGAGCCCTGTTCGATCACCTGCTGCAGCACGCCGACGCCAAGGTGGCGGTGGCCGACCTGCTGGCCCGCTGGGCCGAGGCGCACCGGTCTCTGGAGCTGAGGCTGGCCGGGCTCAACCCGCCGCCGCGCCCCGTCCCGGCCGCCGACGAGGAAGAGACGCCGCGGGTGGCCGAGCGCTTCGTCCTGCCACGCGCGCCCTCCGCGGCCATGTTCCCGAGCGGCCGCGCGCGCCTGCGCCTGCCGGCGGCGAACGACTAACAAGACAACCTCCCCTTCTCCCCTTGCGGGAGAAGGTGGCCGGCGAAGCCGGCCGGATGAGGGGTGCAAGCGCCTAGACATCAGGACGTGAGTTGTCAGCGCCAAGGCTTTCCGCCCGCGCGCCGACACCCCTCATCCGACGCGCTCCGCGCGCCACCTTCTCCCGCAAGGGGAGAAGGGAGTTCCTAGCTAAGCCCTGATCTCCGGCTCGGCACGGCGGCGCTCGGTCCAGACCGGCATGACGCGCCGGCGCACGGTCTCGAGGCCACGCGCGTCGCGCTTGGCCCGAGCCTGCGTCAGCCACCAGGCGCCGCCGGCCGCCAGCGTCAGCGCCAGCACGCCGCCGAGACCTGCGGTCGTCCGGGGCCGTTCGCGGGCGAACTCGACCACGGCCGGCCGGTGGCGGCGGCGCAGGCGCATTTCGGGCAGGCGCACCTCCGGAAGCGCGAAGCGCTCTTTCTCGCGCTCGAACGGCTTGCGAGCCGCCGCGAACGCACTCTGGGCGCGGTCGGACCACCGCCGGCCGAGCTCGGCGGCATGAGACCCGATGTCGGCGGCGTGCGACTTCAGCCAGCGCGTCTCGGCGCGCTGCTCGCGGCGCTCGGCGCGCACCTTGGCGGCCAACGCCACGCCGCCGGCGACGACGCCGAGGCCCAGCGCTGCGCCGACGATGGTGAACGGATGCATCTCCGCCCAGGTGAACATGCTGCGCCGGCGCACCCGGTCGTAGTTGGAGTGCTCCAGAAGGTCGCGCCCCGGCTGGTGCAGGGCGTCGTCCGTGCGCCTGCGGGTGGCGTGCTTGTCGCGATGCAGGCCCGGCATCATGCGGGCGAACAGCGGTTCGGCGACGCTGGGCATGGCGTTGTAGAAGCCGGCCAGGGCGCGGCCGCCGCCGCCGACGGTCAGTTCACGGACCTTGTGCTCGGCGCAGTGCAGGATGGCCTCGGCCACGGCTTCCGCCGAATAGACCGGCGAGGGCGTGCGCACCGGCGCGTCGGTCAGGTTCTTGCCGTGATCCTTGTAGGGCGTGTCGACCGACGAGGGCTTGATCAGGGTCACCGACACCGGCGCGTTCTCATGCATCAGGTCCATGCGCAGCGCGTTGGTGAACCCCTTCACCGCGTGCTCGGCGGCGGAATAGACGCCTTGCACGGGCAGGGGCGCGTCGCCCAGCACCGAGCCGACATTGATCACCGCCCCGCCCACGGGACGCATGCGCAGGTGCTCGACCGCCGCCAGCGAGCCGTGCACCACGCCCCAGTAGTTGGTGTCGAACAGGCGGCGCTGGTCCTCCAGCGTGGTCTCGCGGATCGGGCCGAAGATCGTCACCCCGGCGTCGTTGATCCAGGTGTCCCAGCCGCCGAACTCGGTCCGGCACTTCTCGGCGGCGGCCCGCACCTGGGCCTCGTCGCCGACGTCGGCCACGGCCAGGCCGGCGCGCCCGCCGCGCGCCTTGATCTCGTCCACCAAGGTGCGCAGCGCCGCCTCGTTGCGGGCGATCAGGAACACGGCCGCGCCGCGGCTGGCCGCCTCGCGGGCGGTGGCCAGGCCGATGCCGGAGGTGGCCCCTGTGATGACGATCACCTGCTCGTGCAGCGGTTTGAGCTTCAGTCTGCCGGGCATGCGCGTACGCTCCCTCGATTTACGGACGTCCGGGCTCAACCCTTGGCGGCCGAAGGGGTTCCGGGCGCTGGCGGACGCCTGCGCCGCCCCGCCGCGCCGTCGACGGACTTTTCCGAGAGCGGCATTCTTCCTATGTGGTCGGTGAACCGCCGCGCGCGACGCGGCGCTCCCGATATCGGCGGCCCCGGGCCGCCCGCTGAAGGTTTCCCCGTGACCGAACCGCATAAATCCGCCGACGACCTCGTCGCCGCGTTCCAGATCGAAGGCTGGCCCGTCCGCGGCCGCATCGTGCGCCTGGGCCCGGTGATCGACGACATCCTCTCCCGCCACGCCTATCCCGAGCCGGTCGCCAACCTGCTGGGCGAGGCCTGCGCGCTGGCCGCCCTGGTCGGCTCCAGCCTGAAGTTCGAGGGCAAGCTGATCGTCCAGGCCCAGGGCGACGGCCCGGTGTCCTACGTCGTGGTCGACTACGACACCTCCGGCGGGCTGCGCGGCTACTGCAGCTTCGACCCCGAGCGGGTCGAGGCGGTGAGCCACGGCTTCGCCCGCCCCGGGGCCAAGACGCTGCTGGGCAAGGGCGTGTTCGTCATGACCGTCGACCAGGGCCCGAACATGGACCGCTACCAGGGCGTCACCCCGATCGAGGGCGAGACCCTGGCCCTGTCGGCCGAGCACTACTTCGCCCAGTCCGAGCAGGTGCCGACCCGCGTGCGCCTGGCGGTCGGCCAGCTGCAGACCGCCGAGGGCACCTCCTGGCGGGCCGGCGGCATGGCCATCCAGTACATGGCCGGCGACGAGGCGCGCGGCTCGACCGACGACGCCTGGGAGCGCGAACAGGTGCTGTTCGAGACGCTGGGCGAAGACGAGCTGATCGACCCGGAGATCGCGCCGGAGCGGCTGCTGTACCGCCTGTTCCACGAGGACGGCGTGCGCCTGTTCACGCCCAAGCCCCTGCACGCCTTCTGCCGCTGCTCGCGCGACCGCGTGGTCGGCATGCTGCGCTCGTTCGGCGAGGAGGAGCGCGACTCGATGATCGAGCAGGACGGCCTGATCCGGGTGACGTGCGAGTACTGCTCGCGCGTGTACGAGGTCGCGCCGGAGACGGTGCCGGCCGGCGAAGGCGGGTGACGTTTTCTCCTCCCCTGCGAAGCGGGGGAGGGGGGTGATGAGCGGCGGCCTTCCGGGCCGCATGCGATCGACAACGATTTGTCGATCGCCGCGAAGAACGCCCGCAGCGTAGCTGCGGGCTGGGCCAAAGCATGGTGAAGGGGGCGAGCCGCGGCCGCCCCCTTTTGCGTGCGCGTTGCTAAAGCGTCGCCCTTGTAGATAGCTTGGCCGCGAACTTCTGGGGCTTCCGTCGTGCGCACTTTGATCGGGCTGACCGTCACCGTTCTCGCGGCGTGCTCGACGCCCGCTCCCGCGACCGCCGCTGCCGACCCGAGCGGCGTTTATTCGAGTGTGGAGTATGTGGAAGAGGCAGGCGATCTGCTCGGCATGGAGATCGAGCTCCACGCCGGTCACGAGCCAACAGTGATCGTGACCGACTGTGAGGGGGAGTGCTTCGGCGGCAAGGTATGGCCGGCGACGATCGTAGGCGATCAGATCAATTTTACAGTCGTGCAGGACGACTTGGTCGATTCGGAAGGAACACTCGTTCGCGGCGAGCGCATCCGCTACGCCGGGTGGGTGAAGGGTTCGGTGCTCGTGCTGACCAGCCCCGATCTCCCTGAACTAAAAGAAAAGCTGAAGCGGATCGCCGATCCCAAGCCTGCCCAAACGGCGCAATTGGGCTGCGGCGCCGACGTGTGCTGAACCACAGCAGCAATGCCGCGCGGGGAAAAAAAGAGCGCCAGCCGGCCACCAGCTGACGCCCCCTCCACCGCCCTAAGGGCGGTCCCCTCCCCCGCGGCTCCGCCGCAGGGGAGGAGATGACGCTTACAGGTTCAGCAGGGCCGGGTCGCCGCCCTGGGCGGCGATGTTGACCGACACCGCGCGCTCCGAGGCGTAGCGCAGCAGGGCGTGCGGGCCGCCGGCCTTCGGGCCGGTGCCGGACAGGCCTTCGCCGCCGAACGGCTGGACGCCGACCACCGCGCCGATGATCGAGCGGTTGACGTAGACGTTGCCGGCCGGAACCAGACGCTTCACCTCTTCGGCGAAGGCCTCGATGCGGCTGTGCACGCCGAGCGTCAGGCCGTAGCCGCGGGCGGCCAGCTTGCGGGCGACGTCTTCCAAGTCGGACGGCTCGTAGCGGTAGACGTGCAGCACCGGGCCGAACACCTCGCGCTCGAGGAAGTCCGGGGTCGGGATCTCGGCGATCACCGGGCCGAAGAACACGCCCTTTTCGGCCAGAGCGCCCGGATCCATCTGCTTGAGGATCTTGGCTTCCTTCTTCAGGCGCTCGACATGGGCCTCGAGGTTGGCGCGGGCCTCCTCGTCGATCACCGGGCCGACGTCGGTCGAGGCGTCGGCCGGGTCGCCCATCACCAGGGCGTCCATCGCGCCCATCAGGCCCTCGATCAGGCCGTCGGCCGAATCCTTGGGCACGTAGAGGATGCGCAAGGCCGAGCAGCGCTGGCCGGCCGAGCCGACCGCCGAGAGGATCACGTCGTCGATCACCTGTTCGCGCAGGGCCGTGGTGTCCACGAACATGCCGTTCAGGCCGCCGGTCTCGGCGATGAAGGGCACGATCGGGCCGCGGCGGGCGGCCAGCGTCTGGTTGATCTTCCAGGCGGTGTCGGTCCCGCCGGTGAAGGCGACGCCGTCGATCTGGGCGTGGCCGGTCAGCATGGCGCCTACGGTCTCGCCGCGGCCCGGCAGTAGGGCCAGCAGCTTGGCGTCGAGGCCGGCCTTGAAGAACAGGCGCACGGCTTCGGCGGCGATCAGCGGGGTCTGCTCGGCCGGCTTGGCCAGCACGGCGTTGCCGGCGGCCAGCGCCGCGGCGATCTGGCCGGTGAAGATGGCCAGCGGGAAGTTCCACGGGCTGATGCAGACGAACACGCCGCGGCCGTGCAGTTCCAGGTGGTTGGTCTCGCCGACCGGACCGGTCAGGGTCTCGGCCTTGGCGAACTGCTTCTCGGCCAGGGCGGCGTAGTAGCGGCAGAAGTCGGCCGCCTCGCGCACCTCGGCGACGCCGTCGTTCAGGGTCTTGCCGGCTTCGCGCGACAGCAGCGCCACCAGGCGCTCCATGTCGGCTTCCAGCGCGTCGCCCATGGCGCGCAGCACCACCGCGCGCTTCGGACCGCCCAGGGCGTCCCAGCCGATCTGGGCGGCGTGGCCCAGGCGGATGGCGTCGGCGACGTCGCCTTCGGTGGCTTCCGAGACCTCGCCCAGCACGCGCGAGCGGTCGGACGGGCTGGTCACCGGCTGCGGGCCGGCGCCCGGACGCAGCTTGCCGCCCACGATCGGGCCGGCCTGGATGCGCTCGCCTTCGACGGCGGTCACGGCGCGGCCGATCGAGGCGCGCGCGTCGGCCTGGGAGAAGTCGAGGCCGAGCGAGTTCTTGCGGTCAGGTCCGTACATGTTTTCCGGGGTCGGGATCTTGGGGTGACGGTCGGGTTGGGCTTCCACGGCGCTGATCGGGTCGGCGACGACCTGGTCGGCGGGGACGCGGTCGTCCAGCAGGGCGTGGACGAAGGAGGTGTTGGCGCCGTTCTCGAGCAGGCGGCGCACCAGGTAGGGCAGCAGGTCCTCGTGGCCGCCCACCGGCGCGTAGGCGCGGATGGTGACGCCGCCGTAGCGGGTCTGGGCGGCGGCGTAGAGGGCCTCGCCCATGCCGTGCAGGCGCTGGTGCTCGATCGCCACGCCCTTGGCCTGGGCCATGTGGCGCACGGCCGCCAGGGTGTGGGCGTTGTGGGTGGCGAACTGCGGATAGAGGTTCGGCGCGGCGTCGATCAGCGCCCTGGCGCAGACCAGGTAGCTGAGATCGGTTGCCGGCTTGGTGGTGTAGACCGGATAGTCCGGGCGGCCGGCGACCTGGGCCTTCTTGATCTCGCTGTCCCAGTAGGCGCCCTTCACCAGGCGCACCATCAGGCGCCGCCCGGTCGAGCGGGACAGCTCGGCCAGGCGCTGGATCACTTCCAGGCCGCGCTTCTGGTAAGCTTGGACGACGACGCCGAGGCCGGTCCAGTCGCCCAGCTCCGGCTCGCGGGCCAGCCGGTCGATCAGCTTCATCGACAGCACCAGGCGGTCGGCCTCTTCGGCGTCGATGGCGTAGTTCAGGTCGTACTGCTTGGCGATCAGGGCCAGGCGCTTGATGCGGGGATAGAGCTCCTCCCACACCCGGGCCTCATGGGTGGCCTCGTAGCGCGGGCAGAGCGCCGACAGTTTCACCGAGACGCCGTGGCCGGTCTCGGGCCCGCTGCCGCCCTTGTTCTTGCCGACGGTCTCGATCGCCTTGGCGTAGAGCCCTTCGTAGCGCGCCGCGTCGGCGGCGGTGCGGGCGCCTTCGCCCAGCATGTCGAAGGAGCAGAGATAGCCTTCCTTCTTGGACCGGCTCAGCGCGCCTTCGATGGTGCGGCCCAGCACGAACTGCTCGCCCATGATGCGCACGGCGGCGGCCACGGCCTGGCGGATCACCGGCTCGCCGACGCGGCCGGCGAGGCGCGCCAGGAAGCCGCCGAGGTCGGTGCGGGCCTGCTCGTCGACGTCGACGATCCGCCCCGTGAGCATCAGGCCCCAGGTCGAGGCGTTGACGAACAGGCTGTCGGACTTGCCCAGGTGCGAGGCCCAGTCGGCCGAGCCGATCTTCTCGGCGATCAGCTTGTCGCGGGTCTCCTCGTCGGGCGTGCGCAGCAGGGCTTCGGCCAGGCACATCAGGGCCAGGCCCTCGCGGGTGCCCAGCGAGAACTGCTGCAGGAAGCTCTCGACCACGCCCTGGCGCTTGGTCTGCGAACGGGCGTCGCGGACCAGGGCCTCGGCCTCGTCGCGCACGGCCTTGCGTTCGTCCGGGGTCAGGGGAACGCGCGCCAGCAAGTCACGGACCGCGTCGGCCTCGTTGCGATATTTGCCCTGATCGAGGCTGTCCCACGTGCTGGGCAGCGGCGCCATGTCGAGCGGCATCAGGCGAAAC
Organism: Caulobacter sp. 17J80-11; assembly: GCF_014349105.1. Lineage (GTDB taxonomy): Bacteria > Pseudomonadota > Alphaproteobacteria > Caulobacterales > Caulobacteraceae > 17J80-11. The sequence continues at coordinate 19,255 of NZ_JACSJI010000026.1, forward strand.
TCCTAAGTTCGGGCGCTCACTTAGCCTCGCGGCGCCCTTACGGAAAGGGGGCGGGGCCGGGCGCGACGTCGCGCAGGTCCGCGTCGGAATTGAGGCTGGGGCGCTTCGGCGCGACTCAATCCCACAGGTCGGTGACGTCGCCCTTGCGGTTCAGCATGTGGGCGGCGCGCTTCACGACCTTCAGGACAGCCTGCACGCGGGCGTCGCGCTCGTAGCTGGGGCCGGTGCGGGCCAGGCCCTCCAGGGCGAAGCGGGCCAGGTCGCGGCTGGCCTGGAAGCGCGGATCCCGCCCGGCCTGCAGGAAGCCCAGCAAGGGGCCGCCGACGCCGGAGCGGTCGAAAGCCGCCTGGGCCGGACGGATGGCGTCGCCCACCTGCGGGTCGGTGCGGGCCGCCGCCTCCAGTTCCATGAAGGCGCGGAAGGGCTGGGTCTGCAGCAGCCGCCAATAGGCGTCGATCGCCTCGTCCACCGCGTCCGCCCCGCGCGGCAGGGCGGCGTGGGCCTGGCGGAACAGCACCTCGCGCGCGGCCTGCACGTGCGCCGCCGCGGCCGAGATCAGGCTCTCGCGGTCGGGGAAGTGATAGAGCATGGCCCCGCGGGTCAGCTCGGCCGCCTCGGCGATCTTCGGATTGGTCGCCTCGACCACGCCGACCTCGGCGAACAGCCGCATGGCGGTGTCGAGGATGCGGGCGCGGGTCCGGCGCGACTTGGGCGTGTCGCGGCCGCGGGGCTCGAGGGAAGCGGTGTCTGACATGGTCGCGCGATCCATAGCCCCCCCGGGCGCGACTGCAAACCGCGCGGGATCGTTAATCCTGATCCCTCGCAATTGTCACAAATCCCTCTTATACGGCTTGGGTCTTCAAGGGTCGGGTCGAAGCTGCGTATGCGGATTCTGTTAGCGTCGGACGCGTGGGAGCCCCAGGTGAACGGGGTCGTGCGCACCTTGACCCGCACCGTGGCCGAATGCCGCGCGATGGGGCACGAGGTGCTGGTCCTGTCGCCGGACCAGTTCAAGACCATCCCCTGCCCGACCTATCCGGAGATCCGTCTGGCGCTGGGCGCCTACGAGGACATCCGCGAGCGGTTCAAGACCTTCGAGCCGGACGGCATCCACATCGCCACGGAAGGCCCGATCGGCCTGGCGGCGCGGCGCATCTGCCTGGAGTGGAAGCTGCCGTTCACGACCAGCTACCACACCAAGTTCCCGGAATACGTCTCGGCCCGTTTCCCGGTGCCGGTGCAGGCGGGCTACGCCTACATGCGCTGGTTCCACAATCCGTCGGGGCGGCTGATGGTCGCGACCCCGACCCTGCGCGACGAACTGGTCAAACACGGCTTCCGCAACGTCTCGCCCTGGTCGCGCGGCGTCGACACCGAGCTGTTCCGCCCCGACCTGGAGCCGATCTACAAGGACCTGCCCCGCCCGATCTGGCTGAACGTCGGCCGGGTGGCGGTGGAGAAGAACATCGAGGCCTTCCTGGCCCAGGACCTGCCCGGCACCAAGGTGGTGGTCGGCGACGGCCCGGCCCGCGAGGAGCTGCAGGCCAAGTATCCCAAGGCGGTGTTCCTGGGCGCCAAGTTCGGCGACGAGCTGGCCCGCTGCTTCGCCGACGCGGACGTGTTCGTCTTCCCGTCCTGGACCGACACCTTCGGCCTGGTGATCCTGGAGGCCATGGCGACCGGCACGCCGGTGGCGGCCTACCCGGCCCACGGCCCGATCGACATCATTCCGGGCTCGGGCGCCGGCGCGATCCACGACGACCTGCGCGAGGCCTGCCTGGAAGCGCTGAAGTGCGACCGCAAGGTGGTGCGCGCCTACGCCGAGAAGTTCTCCTGGCGCGCCTCGGCGGAAGAGTTCGTGCGCAACCTGCAGCCCTATCCGGAGCCGGAGAAGACCCGCTTCTGGCGGCGGCTGCGGCGCCTGGCGCGGCTGCGGCGGCGCAACGCGGCCTGAGGCCCTGATCGAGCAACGCATGGAAAAGCCGCGCTCGACGGCTTAAATCGTCCGCGAACGGCGTTTCCGCACGAGGTCTTTGCGTGGCTTCCAACGCGTCCCAGTTCTACTCCATCCACCGCCAGGGCTTCGTGCGGGTGGCCGCCTGCACGCCGCGCATCGAGGTCGGCGACCCGGCCTCTAACGCCGCCAAGACCATCGAGCTGGCCCGCCAGGGCGACGCCGAGGGCTGCGGCCTGATGGTGTTTCCGGAGCTGGGGCTGTCGGCCTACGCCATCGACGACCTGCACCTGCAGGACGCCCTGCTGGACGCGGTCGAGGCCGGGGTGGCCGAGCTCTGCGAAGCCAGCAAGACGCTGGCGTCGGTGCTGGTGGTCGGCGCGCCGGTGCGGCGCGAGGGGCGGCTCTACAACACCGCCGTGGTGATCCACCGCGGCCGGGTGTTGGGCGTGGTGCCCAAGACCTTCCTGCCGAACTACCGCGAATATTATGAGAAGCGCTGGTTCGCCTCGGGCATGGGCCTGAAGGGCCTGAGCGTGCGGCTGGCCGGCCAGACCGCGCCGTTCGGCGCCGACCTGGTGTTCGAGGCCAGCGACTATCGCGACTTCGTCTTCCACGTGGAGATCTGCGAGGACTTCTGGTCGCCCTCGCCGCCCAGCATCCGCGGCGCGCTCGCCGGCGCGCTGATCCTCTGCAACCTGTCGGCCTCCAACGTGGTGATCGGCAAGGCCGACGAGCGGGCCCTGCTGTGCGCCTCGCAGTCGGTGCGCACGCACTCGGCCTACGTCTATTCGGCCTCCGGGCCGGGCGAGAGCACCACCGACCTCGCCTGGGACGGCCAGGCCACCATCCACGAACTGGGCGCCCTGCTGGCCGAGACCGAGCGCTTCCCGATGAAGTCGCAGATGGCTGTCGCCGACGTCGACGTGGAGCGCCTGCGGCTGGACCGGATGCGCGACGGCACCTTCAACGACGCCGCCGCCTTCTCCGGCCACCCGGAGACCGAGTTCCGGCGCGTCGCCTTCGAATTCAAGCCGTCCTACGCGGACCTGGGCCTGAAGCGCGCGATCGACCGCTTCCCCTACGTGCCCGACGACCCGGCCCGGCTGGACAAGGACTGCTACGAGGCCTTCAGCATCCAGGTGCAGGGCCTGATGAAGCGGCTGCAGGCCACCAGCACGAAGAAGCTGGTGATCGGCGTGTCCGGCGGGCTGGATTCCACCCACGCCCTGCTGGTCGCCTGCCGCGCCTTCGACCTGATGGGGTGGCCGCGCACCGACATACTGGGCTTCACCATGCCCGGCTTCGGCACGTCGGAAGGGACCAAGTCCAACGCCTGGAAGCTGATGCGGGCGTTGGGGATCACCGCCGACGAGATCGACATCCGCCCCGCCGCCGAGCGGATGCTGGCCGACCTCGGCCACCCGTTCGCCCACGGCGAGCCGGTGCACGACGTGACCTTCGAGAACGTGCAGGCGGGCCTGCGCACCGACTACCTGTTCCGCATCGCCAACCAGCGCGGCGGCCTGGTGCTGGGCACCGGCGACCTGTCAGAGCTGGCCTTGGGGTGGGCGACCTACGGGGTCGGCGACCAGATGAGCCACTACAACGTCAACGCGTCGGTTTCGAAGACCCTGATCCAGCACCTGATCCGCTGGGTGGCGAGCTCCGGCGTGGTGGTCGAGGAGACCGCCGAAGTGCTCCGCACCATCGTCGCCCAGGAGATCTCGCCCGAGCTGGTGCCGGCCGACGCGTCGGGGGCCATGCAGAGCACCGAGGCCAAGGTCGGGCCCTACGCCCTGCAGGACTTCAACCTCTACTACGTGAACCGCTTCGGCCTGCGCCCGTCCAAGATCGCCTTCCTGGCCTGGCACGCCTTCCGCGACGCGAAGCACGGGGCCTGGCCGCCGGGCCTGCCGGAGGAGGCCAAGCGCGCCTACGACCTGCCCGAGATCCGCAAGTGGCTGGAAGTCTTCCTGTTCCGCTTCTTCCAGATCAGCCAGTTCAAGCGCTCGGCCATGCCCAACGCCCCGAAGGTGGTGACCGGCGGCAGCCTGTCGCCGCGCGGCGACTGGCGCGCGCCCTCGGACGGCAACGCCCGGGTCTGGCTGGCGGAGCTCAAGGCCAACACGCCGGAAGCCTGAGCCGGGAACCGCCGCGCGCTTCCGACCCTTCCTGAGGGTTCCGGAGTAAGCGTCCATGTTCCGCAAGTACGAGTTCGCCGCCGCCGGCGCCGCCGCTCTCCTGACGCTCGGCGGTCCCGCCTCGGCGCGCCAGGCGGTGACCCAGAACCCGGCCGAGGTGCAGGCCGGGACCTATGCGATCGATCCGGCCCACAGCAAGATCACCTGGAAGGTCTCGCACCTGGGCTATTCGACCTATGTCGGCCAGTTCGCCAAGGTCGAGGGCGTGCTGCACCTCGACGCGAAGAACCCGGCGGCCAGCAAGATCAACGTGACGATCGACACCACCTCGGTCGGCACGCTGAACCCCGCGCTCGACAAGCACGTGAAGTCCGGCGAATTCCTCGACGTCGAGAAGTTTCCGGTCGCCACCTTCAACTCCACCCAGGTGCAGCCGACCGGGCCGAAGACCGCAAAGATCACCGGCGACCTGACCCTGCGCGGGGTGACCAGGCCCGCGACGGTGGACGTGACGTTCAACCAGGCCGGGACCAATCCGCTGGACAAACGCTACTCGCTGGGCTTCGCCGGCGAGGCCAAGATCAAGCGCTCGGACTTCGGCATCACCACCTACATCCCCGCCGTCGGCGACGAGGTGACGCTGGAGATCGAGGCCGAACTGAAGCGGACCGGCGATTGAAAAAAGACAACGCCGCGGACCTTTCGATCCGCGGCGTTCCTGACTTCAAAGAGATCGGTCGCTCAGGCGGCCGGGCGCTTCATCGGCGGCAGGTTCGCAGCGACCTGCTTCTGGGCGTCGTGCTGGCCGGCCGGCAGCGGGATCAGACCGCGGTCCTGCAGGTAGCCGCCACGACCGGTGGCCGCGTCGGACACGAACTCGGCGACGAATTCCTTCAGGCCCGGCGTGACGCCGACGTTGGCCTTCTTCACGTAGATGTAGAGCGAGCGCGACAGCGGGTAGGAGCCGTCGGCGATGGTCTGGGCGGTCGGGGCGACGCCGTTGACCTTGGCGGCCTTCACCTTGTCCATGTTCTCTTCGAGGTACGAGTACCCGAAGACGCCCAGCGAGCCCGGGGTCTTGGTCAGGGTGCCGACGATGGCGTTGTCGTTTTCGCCGGCGTCGACCCAGGCGCCGTCCTCACGGATGGTGTCGGCCAGCTGCTTGAAGCGCTTCTCGTTGTCGCCACGGATCTGGTCCATGGTCGGGAACTTGCGGGCGCCGGCCTCCATGGCCAGTTCCACGAAGGCGTCGCGGGTGCCCGAGGTCGGGGGCGGGCCGTACACCAGGATGCGGTTGCCCGGCAGGCCGGTGCCGATCTGATCCCAGGTGGTGTACGGGTTGACCGGGAATTGGCCGCCGCGCAGGGCGTTCTTGGCCAGGGCCAGGTACAGGTGCTCGGTCTTGAAGCTGTAGTCCGCGCCGTCCTTGTCGGTGGCGACCACGATGCCGTCGAAGCCGACCTTGATCTCGACGATGTCCTTCACGCCCTTGGCGGCGCAGGCGTCGAATTCGGACTTCTTCATCGGACGCGAGGCGTTGGCGATGTCCGGGTAGCCGGCGCCCGTGCCCGAGCAGAACAGCTTGATGCCGCCGCCGGTGCCCAGGCTCTCGACCTTCGGAGCCTTCATGCCGGTCTTGCGGGCGAAGTTTTCAGCCACGCGGGTGGAGAACGGGAACACGGTCGACGAACCGGCGGCCCAGACGTAGTCGCGGCCGGCGGCGAAGGCCGGCGAGGCGCCGGCGGTCAGGGCGGCGACAGCGGCGGCCGCCACGAGAAGCTTTTTCATCGGTCTCTCTCCAAGGCGACGAGGTCGTTTAGCCCGGTCGCCGACAGGGGGAAAGGAACGGTCCGCGGCGAGGGCCGCGGACCGTCAATTCATTAGAAGTCGAGCTGAGCGCGCAGCTGGAAGACGTTGACGTCGACGTCCGAGCCCGCGGCCGGGTTGTCGTTCTTGCCCGCGGTGTAGTTGGCCATGAACTTCACGTACGGGAACGGGTAGTAGTTCGCGCCGAGGGTGTAGCCGGTGTATTCGCCGGCGGCGCCGATCACGCCCGGAGCCGGCAGGTTGTGGGCGTCGGTCAGGTCGGCGTAGTCGTAGCGGGCCAGCAGTTCCAGAGCGCCCGTGCCGCCGGCGGTGGTCGGGTTCAGGACCTTCTGACGGCCGAACTCGGCCTTCTTCACGTCGTAGTTGCGGCTCTCGCCGGTCGGGAACCAGCTGACGAAGGCGTAGCCGGTCTTGATGTCGGCGTTGGCCTTCTTCGGCGAGACGGCGGTCAGGCCCTCGGCGTTGATCATGGCGTACTCGCCCTGCACCGAGATGCTGTTGTGCACCCAGGCCAGTTCGGCGGCGTAGGTGGTGTCGGCCTGCGCGAAGGCGCCGGTCGAGACGTAGCGGGCGCCGTAGTTGGTGTTCGGGCGGGCCTGGTAGGTGAAGGCTTCCGAACCGGCGTCGCGGTAACGGCCCCACACGCCCAGGTGCAGCTTGTCGGTGTCGGTGACGATCGGCGCGTAGGTGAAGCGGCCGGTGACGCCCAGACGCTCTTCAGCATCGGTCACGCCGTTGCCGGTGGCGACGTCGGCGTCGTTGATCGACCCGCCGGTCACGCCCAGGGCGGCCGACCAGTTGGAGTTGCTGACGTACTTGCCGACCACGCCCAGGGTGTAGCTGGCGTCGGTCACGTCGGCGAACGGGCCGCGGTCCATGAACGAGGTGAAGCGGGTCGAGGTCAGGTTCTCGAGCGAGGCGACCTTCAGGTTGCCGGCCATCAGCGAGATGTTCTCGGTCGGCTTGTACTCGATGACCACGTCGTCCCACGACGGCGTGCCGCCGTTCACCCAGCCGCCTTCGATCTTGTAGGCCCACTGCGAGTTCAGCTGGCCTTCGACGCCCAGGAACACCTGGCGGCCGCGGACCTGACGGGCGGTGAAGTCCGTGCCGGTTTCGCGATCGACGTCTTCGTACACGCCGTCGACCAGGATGCGGCCGCGGACTTTGAACTTCACGTCGTCGTTCGAGAACTCCGGCGCGCCCTTCCAGGCGGTCGACAGCTCTTGAGCTTGAGCGGCGGCGCCCAGGGCGACGGCCGCGAGGACGCCCAGAGCGGCGCCGGCGAGCAGCGGGTTGTTCCGCATGGTCATTGGTCCTTTAGATCCCCACCCGACCCTTCACGTCAGGTCGAGCGGGGATTTACGAGGGCCACATGACGGCGACTTAGCAGTTGTGCGAAGGAAACATGACAGTCCGCACCCGGATCGAAGGTGGTGCGTAAAGGTCACAACACCCTTTTGACCAGCGACCCGCGTTCGCCGAAGACTCCGGGGGAATTGGCTCGTCGGCGATCACCTCGCTCGCAGTTGAACGCGATCGGCGACCCGCGTTAGCGACCTGCCGACGCCCGGCGCAGGCACGAGACCCGGCGCGTTCGACGCGATTTTGCTGAAACAACGCCCGGCTGAGGCGCGGGCGGCGGCCCGAACTAGAGGAGTCGCTTACGGATCGCCTGGGACAGCCGGTCGATCAGGAAGACGGCGACCGTGATGACCATGGCGATGGCCGACACTCGCTCGTACTCGAAGCTCTGCAGGTTGCTGAACAGCAGCTGGCCGATGCCGCCGGCCCCGATCAGGCCCAGCACGGTGGCCGAGCGCGAGTTCGATTCGAAGCGGTAGAGGGCGTAGGAGGTCCACAGCGGCGCGACCTGTGGGATCACTCCCCAGACGATCTCGTGCAGCGGGGTCGCGCCGGTGGCGCGCACGCCCTCGACCGGGCGCGGGTCCATCGATTCGACCGCCTCGGAGAACAGCTTGCCCAGCACCCCGCCGGTGTTGAGCGCCAGCGCCATGACCCCGGCGAACGGACCCAGGCCCACGGCGACCACGAAGATGGTGCCCATCACCAGGTCGGGCACCGAGCGCAGCACGTCCAGGGCCAGGCGCACCGGCTGCACGATCCAGGCGGGCGCGATGTTGCGGGCCGCCGCGAGGCCCAGCGGCACGGCCAGGACCACGGCGATGCAAGTGCCCCACAGCGCGATCTGGATCGTCAGCCACATCTGGCCGACATAGAGCCGCCAGTCGCTCCAGTTCGGATGGGCGAAGCCCTGGCCGAACTGGCGCATGTTCTCCGATTTCGAGACCACCAGCGGCAGCTTGTACATCTCCGCCGGGCCGAAGCTGGCCGCCAGCAGGGCCAGGACGCCGCCCCAGAGCAGGACGTCGAAGGCGATGTCCGAGACGGACCGCTTCGGCGGGGCGGGAACGGCGGCGGCGGTCATGGGAGTCTCATTACCGGGCGGGGGCGTCGGCCGGGGCCTGGGCGGTCTTCGCCTCAAGCGCGGCGCGTTCGCGGGTGATGTCGGCCAGCGCCATTTCGGCCTTGGTCACGGCGGCCGCGTCGCCGGAATTGCGGGCCGCCAGCAGGGCCTCGGTCGCCTCCATCTCGCGCACCGGCAGCAGGTGCGTATCGTCGGCCGGCTTGAACACGCCGAAGGACAGCTTGGCCAGGACGGCGCGCTGGCGCTCGGCTTCGGCGCCCGTGCCGGTCCCGTAGGTCAGGAAGAAGGAGCGCACCTTCTCCTTGGTGGCCGGGTCCAGGTCCTTGCGCCAGACGATCGGGTCTTCCGGCAGGGTCGGCGAGGTCCACACCACTCTCACCTTCGCGGCCAGCTCCGGCCGGGTCTCCTTCAGCAGCTTCAGCTGGGTGGAGTTGTTGGTGCCGGCGTCCAGCACGCCGTTGGCCACCGACATCAGGTTGGCTTCGTGGTTGGCCGAGCGGACGGTCTTGAAGCACTTCTGCGGATCGATGCCCTTGGGCAGGAACAGGTAGGTCATCGGCGCCAGCGTGCCCGAGGTGGACTTCGCGTCGCCGAGGCCGAAGGTCAGCTTCTTGCCGCAGGCGGTGATGTCGTCGAGCGTCAGCGGGCTGTCGGCCTTGACGATGATCACCGAGTGATAGCCGTCCACGCCCGAGGGGTCGGACGAGCGGACGAACACCTGGCCGCCGCCGCGGCGCACCGCCTCCAGGCCCGACTGGTTGGAGAACCAGCCCACCTGCACCTGGTTGAAGCGCATCGCCTCCACCAGCGAGGTGTAGTTGGAGGCGAAGAACGGTTTCACCTTCAGCCCGGTCTGCTTCTCCATGTCGGCCAGGAACGGCTTCCACAGCTGCTCCTGGTTCTGGGAGTTCTCCGTCGACAGGATGGAGAAGTTGATTTCCTTCGGCCCGTTTGCGGCCGGCTTCTCGGCCTGGCTGCAGCCGGTCAGGGCCAGCGACAGCGCGGCCAGGCCCATAAGGGCTGTGCGGCGGATCATGGGGCGACTCCCTCCCAGAACGCGTCCTCGATCTCAGGACCGTAGATCTCGATGAGTTTTGCGCGGCCGAGCGTCTTGCTCGGGCCGTCGTAGACGACCTTGCCCTTCTGCAGGGCGATCACCCGGTCGCAATAACGGATCGCGTAATCGACCTGGTGCAGGGTGACGATCACCCCCAGGCCGTCCCGCTGGTTCAGCTCGACCAGCAGCTCCATCACCCGGCGGGCCGACACGGGGTCCAGCGAGGCGACCGGCTCGTCGGCCAGGATCGCCTGGGCGCCCTGGACCAGCACGCGCGCGATCGCGCCGCGCTGCTGCTGGCCGCCCGACAGGGTGTTGGCGCGCTGGCCGGCGTAGTCGGCCACGCCCACCCGGGCCAAAGCCGCCATGGCGCGGCGCTTCTCAGATTGCGGCCAGGCGCCGAGCAGGCCTCGCCAGAAGCCCAGCCGCGGCAGCGCGCCCAGCAGGGTGTTGGTGAACAGCGACAGCCGCCCGACCAGATTGAACTGCTGGAACACGAAGCCCAGCCGGGCGCGCGCCTTGCGCACCTGGCCGGTGACCCGCCCGTCGCGCTGCACGGCCACGCCGAACACGTCGATGGCGCCCACGCCCCGGTCGATCGGGGCCAGGCCGGTGATGGCGCGCAGCAGGGTCGACTTTCCGGACCCGGACGGGCCGATCAGCGCCACCATCTCGCCGGCGCGGACCTCCACCGAGACGCCGTCCAGCGCCCGGTGCGATCCAAACGTCTTCGTCACGGCGCGTACCGACGCCACGGCGGTCGTGGTCACGCGGCCCCCCACACTACTTATGCGCCCGCAATGGCTAAGCTGCGCGACGCTTTCATGACAACGCGAATCTATGCCGCCAGTGCCGGCGAAACGCCATGGGTAGACCTGTTGCGACCAGCCGCCGCATGCCGATGTTCGGCCATTCCAGGGGTTTTACCAATTGGAGACTTTACACGCCGGCCAAATGACCCTATTTCGCGCGGCTCCGGCGGACCCCGGGACGTCCGAAACGCTGCTAACGCCGGTCTGGGTTCAACAACTTGTTGGGGGTTGCGTGGGTGGAAAAGCACCATACGCCCCTGGACCTGGTCCGAGCGCGGTCTCCGGAACGCCCTGTCGCCCTCGTGCGGCCGGGTACGGTGGCCGAAGCGGCGAAATGGTTCCAGGCTAATCTCAAAGGCGACGTTTTCTACGCCGTAAAGGCGAACCCGTCTGCGTGGGTCATCGAGACCCTGTGGCGCAACGGGGTGACGTCCTTCGACGTGGCTTCGGTCCCCGAGATCGAGCTCGTGCGTTCGGTCGCGCCGCAAGCGCGCCTGGCCTTCATGCACCCGGTGAAAAGCCGGGCGGCGATCGCCAAGGCGTACTTCGACTACGGCGTGAAGACCTTCTCGCTCGACTGCCATGAGGAACTGCAGAAGATCCTCGAGGCGACCGGCGGCGCGAAGGATCTGAACCTGATCGTGCGCATGGCGGTCAGCGCCGACGGCGCGGCCTATTCGCTGTCGGGCAAGTTCGGCGTGTCGCCGGACCAAGCCCCGTCGTTGCTGCTGGCCACCCGCCAGGCGACCGACCAGCTGATGGGCGTGGCCTTCCACGTGGGGTCGCAGTGCATGCGTCCGTCCGCCTACCAGGCGGCGATGGCGCAGGTCTCGCGCGCCCTGGTCCGCGCCGGCGTGTTCGCCGACGTGGTCGACGTGGGCGGCGGCTTCCCGTCGATCTACCCGGGCATGCATCCGGCCGAGCTGCAGGAATACGTCGACGCCATTCATCGCGGCTTCGCCGAGATGCCGGTGTCGGAAACGACCGAGCTGTGGGCCGAGCCCGGCCGCGCGCTGGTGGCCGAGTCCTCGTCCATCCTGTGCAAGGTCGATCTGAAGAAGGGCGACGCGCTGTACCTGAACGACGGGTCGTACGGCTCGCTGTTCGACGCGACGCACTCGAAATGGCCGTTCCCGGTGAAGCTGATCCGTGACGGCGAGGCCTCGACCGAGCTGAAGCCGTTCCGCTTCTACGGGCCGACCTGCGACTCGATCGACCACATGCCGGGTCCGTTCTGGCTGCCGGCCGACGTGCGCGAAGGCGACTACATCGAGATCGGCATGCTCGGCGCCTACGGCGTCGCCATGAACACCCGGTTCAACGGCTACGGCGACACCGAGACCGTCGAGGTCGAGGACAGCCCGATGGCCTCGATGTACGGCCTGGCCCCGCGCGCCATCCCGCTCGTGCGTCAGCGCGAAGAGGAAGAGCGCAAGGTGGTGCGCCTGTCGCGTCCGAAGGGCGCGGCCGGCAAGAAGCGCCGTCGCCGATAAGCCTGCCCCCCGACCGGCCGAAGAAGCTGGGCGGGACCTGAAATCGTTAGTCTTCCGGGCCGGCCTCCGCTTAAAAGCGGGGGCCGTTCCATAAAAGGCTATATCCGCGCGCCGGTCGCTCCGTCCCGGCCCGCGGTTTCATGAAGGACGGGCGCTCAAACCACTGGGAAACCACTGAGATGAACGCACCGGTTCAGAACAACAACCGCAAGGCGGAGCTGCTGGCCAAGACCGTCGAGCACGTCGACATGACCTCGTTCGACGCCCGCCCGATCATCGACAGCATGCGCAAGATGTCGTTCTCCTCGCGCGACACCGCGCGCGCGGCCGACATCTTCAACATGGCGATCGAGGACAAGGACTGCTCGCCGTGGCTGATCCTGGCCGGCTCGACCTCGGCCGGCGGCTGCATGCACGTCTACCGCGACATGGTGAAGTTCGGGATGATCGACGCGGTGGTCGCCACCGGCGCCTCGATCATCGACATGGATTTCCTGGAAGCGCTGGGCTTCAAGCACTACCAGGCCGACTCGACGGTGGACGACCGTGAGCTGCGCGAGATGTACATCGACCGCATCTACGACACCTATATCGACGAGGAAGAGCTCCAGAGCGTCGACCACACGATCTACGAGATCTGCAACACGCTGGAGCCGCGCCCCTACTCCTCGCGCGAATTCATCTACGAGATCGGCAAGTGGCTGGCCGCCGGCAACGCCAAGAAGACCGGCTCGCTGATCCAGACCGCCTATGAAGAAGGCGTGCCGATCTTCTGCCCGGCCTTCAGCGACTCCTCGGCCGGCTTCGGCCTGGTGAAGCACCAGGTCGAGCGCATCAAGGAGGGCAAGCCCTACCTGTCGATCGACTCGGTGGCCGACTTCCGCGAACTGACCGACGTGAAGATCGCGGCCGGCACCACCGGCCTGTTCATGGTCGGCGGCGGCGTGCCGAAGAACTTCGCCCAGGACACCGTGGTCTGCGCCGAAATCCTCGGCATCGAAGCCGACATGCACAAGTACGCGGTGCAGATCACCGTCGCCGACGTGCGCGACGGCGCCTGCTCGTCCTCGACCCTCAAGGAAGCCTGCTCCTGGGGCAAGGTCGACGTGACCTGGGAACAGATGGTGTTCGCCGAAGCCACCACCGTGGTGCCGCTGATCGGCTCGGACGCCTACCACCGCGGCGGCTGGAAGAACCGCGAGAAGCGCCGCTGGCAAAAGCTGTTCGACAAGACGGCCTGACGCCCGAGCGCGTCGGAAATTCGGAAGGGGCCGGAGCGATCCGGCCCCTTTTTCTTTGAAAAAGCGGGGCCTTAGGAACCGCCGGGGCCGTGGCCGCTTTCCCCTCCGACGACCGCGTATGGGTCGGAGGAGTACCTGCGTCATGGCCGAGCAAGGCGGCCCGAACCTCACCGGCAAGAAGGGCCATTTCGAAACCAACAAGGTCGAAGGCGACCGCTCGGGCGTGCTGGGCTCGGTCGGCGCCACCGAGGCGGGCGCGACGTCCTCCTCCTATGTCGCCCCCGGACCGCACGAGGGCGGGGTCGAGCCCCAGGGCGGGCCGTCCATGACCGCCAACCTGGATCACCGGCGCGGGGTGCCGCGCTACAAGGGCCCGCGCGGCGTGGCCGAGAACCTGCACACCGACACCTCGCTGCGCCCCGTGCGGGCGACCCAGCGGGCCCTGCGCCGCGACTTCACCCCCGATATCGACGACCTGGGCGATCCGTACCTCGGCCCGCGCGGCGATCCGGCCGAGGGCCGCAGCGGCGCGTACGAAGCCCAGGAGTCCGGCGACCCCTGGCTGGGCGCGCGCGGCGATCCGGCCGAGGGCCGGCGCTTCGACTGACATCCGAGAGGAGACCCACTGCATGGGCCAGCACCGCGACGACTCCAAGGGCGGCGACCTGGAAGGCCGCACCGGCATGATCGGCAAGCATCCTCAGCAGACCAGCGGCTTCGGCAAGGGCCACTACCCCACCCGCGGCGGCAAGGGCGTGAGCGCCATCCCGGAGGGCGAGGACATCCCGGCCGAGGACATGACCTTCAGCCAGGGCGGCGGCTCGGGCAGCCAGCCCGGCATGGGCAAGCGCCTGGCCACCGACGAGGAGGAGGACCGCGGCCACTTCGACCGCGGCCACATGAGCAAGCAGACCGGCGGCGACGAGAGCAAGCGCAACCGCGCCCAGGGCGCGCTGCAGCACGGCGCGCGGCCGAAGTGATTCCCCCCGTCCGGCTCCGCGGCTAAGCTGCTGCGGAGCCGGATGCGGCCTTTGGGGGGACTTCCATGCGAAAGACTTTGGCGGTCGCGCTCGGCGCGGCGGTCCTGCTGGGCGGCGCGGCCGCGGCCCAGAACGCCGGCAACACCCCGAAGCCGTCCGGCTATCTGCCGGCGGGCGGGCTCGACCCCGCCGTCTTCCTGCCCGCCCCGCCGAAGCCCGGCTCCCCCGCCGAAGCCGCCGACAAGGCGGCCTACGCCCCGGTTCCGGTCGGCTCGCCGCGCTGGGAACAGGCCAAGGCCGACGACAGCCTCAAGGGGATCGGGCACGGCTTCCGCTGCGCGGTCGGCGTCGAACTGACCCCGCAGACCGCCCCGACCCTCTTCATGACCTTCCAGCGGGTGCTCGCCGACGGCGGGCCGCTGATCGACAAGGCCAAGGCGCTGTACCCGCGCGACCGTCCGTTCGAAAGCGACCCGGCCGCCGACGCGCCGTACTGCGCCGCCACCCCGCGCGCCGAGCTGGCCGCCTCGCCGTCCTATCCCTCCGGCCACGCCGCCGCGGGCTACCTGTTCGCCCTGATGCTCGCCGAGTCCGCTCCGGACCGCGCGAGCCAGGCGATCGCGCGCGGGCTCGACTTCGGCGAAAGCCGCATCGCCTGCCGGGTGCACCACCCCACCGACGTGAAGGCCGGCCAGCTCGTCGCCACGGCCCTGTTCGCCCGCCTGCAGGCCGAACCGGCCTTCCAGGCCGACATGGACAAGGCGCGCGCCGAGGTGGCCGCCGCCCGGGCCGCGAGCAAGACGCCGCCGCAGGGCTGCCCGCTCGCCTGACTTTGACCCCGGGCACGGTCGGCGGCATGCTTGCGGCGTGCGCCCGCCGATCCGCCTCGTCCTGAGCCTCTGCATCGCCGTCGCCGGCTGCGCGGCGGTGACCGGCCAGATCACGCCCGCGGCCATCGCCCCGAGCGGCTATCTGTCCGCCGCGACAGCCAGCGCCGTGCTGGCCGATCTGCCGCCGCCGCCCGCGGCCGGGTCGCCCGAGGACCAGGCCGACCGACGCGCCTATCTGGAAACCCGCGCGCTGGAGGACACGCCGCGCTGGACCGCGGCGCAAGCCGACGCGGAGCTGGATCCTGCCTTCGCGCCCACCCTGTTCGACTGCGCGCTCGGCGCACACGTCACGCCCGCCGAGGCCCCGGCCCTGACGCGCCTGTTCGCCCGCTCGCTGGCCGACACCATCGACGCCTGGACCGTGGCCAAGACCAAGTGGTTCAGGACCCGGCCCTATCTGGAGGCGCCCGGCGCGGTCTGCGTGCGCACCTCGCCCGAAGTCGACCAGAGCTCGGCCTATCCCTCGGGCCATGCCGCCGCCGGCTGGCTGTGGGCGCGGGTCATGGCCGATCTCGCCCCCGACCGGGCCGAGGCGCTGCTGGCGCAGGGAAAGCGCATCGGCGACAGCCGCGTGGTCTGCGGCCTGCACCACCCCAGCGACGTCGAGGCCGGCCGAAAGCTGGGCGACGCGATCTACGACAAGCTCATGGCCGACCCGGCCTTCCAGGCCGACCTTACGGCCGCGCGCGCGGAAGTCGGCGCGGCGCGGGCCAAGGGCGTCGTTAATCCGGTCTGCGCGGCGCAGGCTGACGCGGCGCGCTGAGCCCTACGCCGGGCGCGGGTCCACCAGGCTGCGGTAGAGGTCGGTGCGGCGGTCGCGGAAGAAGCCCCACGCCGCGCGGTGCCGATCGACGTAGTCGAGGTCGAAGGTCGCGGTCAGCACGCCCTGGTCGTCGCGGCCGAAACCGGCGACCAGGTCGCCGCGGTGATCGGCGATGAAGGACGAGCCGTAGAAGGTCTGGCCCGCCGCGGTGACGTCCTCGTGGCCCGTGCGGTTCGAGCCCACGACCGGCACCACGTTGGAGACCGCGTGACCGACCATGGCGCGCCGCCACGGCTCGGCGGTGTCCAGCTCCTTGTCGTGCGGCTCCGAGCCGATGGCGGTCGGGTAGAACAGCACCTCGGCGCCCTGCAGCATCATCGCGCGCGCGCACTCCGGGTACCACTGGTCCCAGCAGATGCCCACGCCGACGCGGCCGTGCTTGGTGTTCCAGACCTTGAAGCCGGTGTCGCCCGGGCGGAAGTAGTACTTCTCCTGGTAGCCCGGGCCGTCGGGGATGTGGCTCTTGCGGTAGACGCCCATGGCCGAACCGTCGGCGTCCAGCATGACCATCGAGTTGAAGTAGTGCGGCCCCTCGCGCTCGAAGATCGAAACGGGGATGGCCACGCCCAGCTCCTTGGCGAGGTCGGCCATGGCGATGACGCACGGGTGCTCGCGCCACGGATAGGCCGTGCCGAACCAGCGCTCTTCCTGGCTGACGCAGAAGTACGGCCCCTGGAACAGCTCCGAGGGTAGGATCACCTGCGCGCCCTTCCCGGCCGCCTCGCGCACGAGCTCGGCGGTGCGGCGGATGTTGGCGTCCATGTCGGCGCCGTAGGACGACTGCAGCGCGGCGACGGTGATGGTGCGGGCCATTTACGCGGGCTCCTGCTGGCTGATGCAGTGGAACGAACCGCCGCCCGACAGGATGGCGACCGAGGACAGGCCGATCACCTCGCGCTCGGGGAAGACGCTCTTCAGCGCCTCCACGGCGAAGGCGCCGGAGCGCTCCTCGTAGATCGGCACGATCACCGCCTTGTCGGCGATCAGGAAGTTCATGTGCGAGGCCGGAACGACCTTGCCGTCCTCGTCGACGATGCGGCCGGGCGACGGCACGCGCACCACGTTCAGAGCCACCCCGCGGGCGTCGGTCATGGCCGTCAGCCGCCGCGCGGTCTCGTCGTAGACCGCCTGGTTCGGATCGTCCTTGCCCCAGGCGACCGGACAGGCCACCACGCCCGGCGCCACGAAGCGCGCCAGGTTGTCGACGTGGCCGTCGGTGTGGTCGTTCAGCAGGCCTTCGCCCAGCCACAGCACCTTCTTGGCGCCCAGGGCCTGGGCCAGGGCCGCTTCGGCCTGGGTCTCGGTCCAGCCGTCGTTGCGGTTGGGATTGAGCAGGCACTGGTCGGTAGTCAGGACGGTGCCGTAGCCGTCGTGGTCGACCGCCCCGCCCTCCAGCACGAAGTCGTTCACCTGCAGGTCGACGCCGGCGGCGGCGGCGATCTGGCCGGCCACCTCGTCGTCGTGCGGCAGCTCGTACTTGCCGCCCCAGCCGTTGAAACGGAAGCCGACCGCCGCGTCGGTCTCGCTCTCGCCGGCCACGTCCTTGGCGAAGATCGGGCCGGTGTCGCGGAACCAGATGTCGCCGAACAGGCCGCGGACGATCTCCACGCCCTTCACGCCGTCCAGCAGGGCGCGCGCGGCCGCCTCGGCCTCGTCGCCGTGGACCATCAGCCGCACCCGCTCGCCGCCGGACTCGGCCAGCGCGCGGGCCAGGTCGGCCACTTCCTGCTGGGCGGGCTCCAGGTTCTCCAGCCAAAGATCGGCGTGGCTCGGGAAGCCCAGCCACATCGCGCGGTGCGGCGCCCACTCGGCGGGAACGACCCGGTTCATTTCGACCCCTGCATTCTAAAGCGCGCGCAGATAGGCACGCCTATGCGGGGGGTCAAGCCGCGAGCGCCCCGACGAGAAAGGGGGCGGCCCGTCGCCGGACCGCCCCCGAGGCTCACGGGAAGTGGCCGCCAGGTCACACGAGGGCGAACAGCAGGCTCTTCAGGTAGGCGCTCTCGGGCAGGTGAGGGTGTTCCGGGTGGTCCCGGTCGGCGCCGCCGCGGGCGACGATCCGCCCCCGCCGCCCCGCCTCGTGCACGCCGCGGGCCACCTCGGCCTGGAAGGCGGCCGCGTCCACCGCGTGCGAACAGGACGCGATGAACAGGAAGCCGCCCGGCGCGACCGCGCGGGCCGCCAGCCGGGCCAGCTTGCGGTAGCCCTTCAGCGCCTGCGGCAGGTCCTTGCGCGACTTGGCGAAGGCCGGCGGGTCGGCGACCACCAGGCCGAAGCCGCCCGGCTCGGCCGCCTCCAGCACTGAGAAGCAGTCGGCCCGCTGGAAGGCGATCTTGCCGTCGACGCCGTTGGCGGCGGCGGCGCGGCCGGCGAACTCGAGCGCGCGTTCGGAGCGGTCGACGCTGACCACCCGCTCGGCCCCGCCCAGCGCCGCCTGCACCGCGAAGGCGCCGGCGTAGGCGTAGAGGTCGAGCACCGATTGCCCCTTGGCCACCTGGCGCACCAGGGCGCGGTTGGCGCGGTGGTCGTAGAACCAGCCGGTCTTCTGGCCTTCCAGCGGGTCGGCGAAATAGGTCGCGCCGTTCTCGCGCACGCGGACCGCGCCTTCGACGGAACCCTTCAAGACCCGGACTTCCTGGGCCAGGCCCTCCAGCCCGCGCGAGGCGGTGTCGTTGCGGGCCACGATGGTCGTCACCTCCGGGGCGACCCGGCCGATCGCCTCGACGATCTGGTCCAGCGCGCGGTCGGCCCCGGCCGTGTTGGCCTGCAGCACCACCGTGTCGCCGAAGCGGTCGACGATCAGGCCCGGCAGGCCGTCGGCCTCGGCGTGGATCCAGCGCCACCACGGCTCCTCGAACAGGCGCTCGCGCAACTCGGCGGCGGCGCGCAGCCGCGCCTCGAAGAAGTCGGCGCCCGGCGGAACGGCGCCGGTCTCCAGCCGCCGCACCGAGATCAGGGTCGACGGGTTGAACCAGCCGTGGTCCAGCACCTCGCCGTTGCCGGTGGCCACCTGC
Organism: Caulobacter sp. 17J80-11; assembly: GCF_014349105.1. Lineage (GTDB taxonomy): Bacteria > Pseudomonadota > Alphaproteobacteria > Caulobacterales > Caulobacteraceae > 17J80-11. Next base: position 37,939 of record NZ_JACSJI010000026.1, read on the forward strand.
ACCAGGGCGCCCGCCGGCAGGGCCTTGGTGGCGGCGTCCATCTCCACCTCGTTGGAATAGATCCACGGGTGGCCGCGCTGGGCGCGTTGGTGAGCCTTGGGCTTGAAGCGGACGACGGGGAGTTCGGAAGCGGTCATGGCGCGCTCTTTACACGATCGGCGCGAAAGGCCAGCGTCCCGCGCGGTTCGGAGGGCGCGCGCATGAGTTCGACATCCATCCTGCGGGATCCGTGGCGGACCACGCTGGCCTTCGTCGGCGTGCTGACCCTGGTGCGGCTGGTCGTGCTGTTCACCACCCCGCTCGAGCTCTATCCGGACGAGGCTCAGTACTGGCTTTGGTCGCGCGAGCTCGACTTCGGCTACTACTCCAAGCCGCCGATGATCGCCTGGCTGATCCACCTGACCACGGCGATCGGCGGGAACGACGAGGCGTGGGTGCGGCTGTCGTCGCTGTTCCTGCACGCCGGCGCGGCGCTCGCCCTGTTCCAGGTCGGCCGCACCCTCTACGACGCGCGCACCGGCCTGTGGTCGGCGGTGCTCTACAGCCTGATGCCGGGCGTGGTGCTGTCCTCGGGCCTGGTCTCCACCGACGCCTCCCTGCTGTTCTTCCTGTCGCTGACCCTGTGGGCCTACGCGCGGCTGGTCACCGCGGCCGACGATCGGGGCCGCCTGACCGCCGCGCTCGGCATGGGGGCGGCGCTGGGCCTGGCCTTCCTGTCGAAGTACGCCGCCCTCTACTTCCTGGCCGGCCTGCTGGCCCACGCCGTGATCTCGCGCGAGGCGCGCGCGGCCTGGAACTGGAAGACCGGCCTGGCGGCGCTGGCCGCCTTCGCCGTGGTCGCCGCGCCCAACGTGATCTGGAACGCCCACCACGGCTTCGCCACGGTCGCGCATACGGCCGACAACGCCAATTGGCACGCTGGCGACCTGTTCCATCCGGCCGAGCTCCTCGACTTCGTCGTGGGCCAGTTCGGCGTGTTCGGGCCGGTGGCCTTCGGGGTGCTGGGGGTGGGCGTGTGGATGCTGCTGCGCGGGCGCGAAGCCGCGTCGGCCCCCGCCGACAAGCTGCTGGCCTGCATGGCCCTGCCGCCGCTGATCTTCGTCGCCATCCAGGCGCTGCTGTCGCGGGCGAACGCCAACTGGGCGGCGGCGGCCTATGTCGCCGGCTCGGTGCTGGTGGCCGCCTGGCTGGTGCGCTGGCACGCGCGCCGGACCCTGACCACGGCGGTGGCGACCCAAGGGGTCATCGCCGCCGTGATCATGATTATCGGCGCCTTCCCGCCGCTGGGCGACGCCATCGGCGCGGCCAACACCTTCAAGCGGGTGCGCGGTTGGGAGGCCATGACCCGCGAGGTGACGGCGCGCGCCGAGCGCGAGCAGGCGGACGCAGGCTTGGGCGCCGTGGCGGTCGACGACCGCTTCCTCTTCAACTCGCTGGCCTATTACGGCCGCGACTGGTTCGGGAAGAACGGCCATCCGGGCCTGCGCGCCTGGGTGCGCACCGCCGCGCCCCGCAGCCACGCCGAGACCTTCGCGCCCCTGACGCCGGCCGACGGCCCGCGCGTGCTGGCGGTCAGCCTCTCGGAGAGCATCCGCCCGGAGTTCGCCGCCGACTTCGCGCGGTTCGGCGGCTGGGAGCCGGTCGCCGTGAAGCTTGACCGCAAGCGCACCCGCGACTTCGCCATGGGCGTCGGCGAGGATTACGTGCGCCGGCCGCGCGATCCGGCTAGCGGCCTCCCCATACGGCCTTGAGCCGCGCGTCGCGGCCGCAGCCCTCGCGGTAGGTGCGATAGCGCAGCGGGTTCTTCTTGTAGAAGTCCTGGTGATAGGCCTCGGCTGGCCAGAAGGTCGTCGCGTCGCGGATGGGGGTGACGAACTTGCCCTTCACCTGAGCGGCGGCGGCCGCGCGCGACGCCTCGGCCTCGCGGCGCTGGTCAGGGCCCGAGACGAACACGGCGGTGTGGTAGGACGGCCCCCGGTCGCAGAACTGGCCGCCGGCGTCAGTGGGGTCGATGGTCCGCCAGAACTTGTCGACCAGGGTGCGGTAGCTGACCTTGTTCGGGTCGAAGGTGACCTTCACCGCCTCGACATGGCCGGTGCGCTCGCTCGACACCTGTTCGTAGGTAGGCCGCGGCTCGGACCCGCCGGTGTAGCCCGCCACCGCCGAGACCACCCCGGGGATTTTCTCGAAGTCCGCCTCCGTGCACCAGAAGCAGCCGCCGGCGAACACCGCGGTCTGCGTGACGGGAGCGGGCGCGGCCCTGGCCCCGCCCACCGCGAGGGCGGCCGCGAAGCTCAGGCCCAGAACGAAGGATCTGCGCGTCATGGGCACACGATGCGCCCGCGCGTGAACAGGCGCAACGGAGACGGCGCAAACGCAAGAAGCCCGGCCTTTCGGCCGGGCTTCCGCGACATCGCCCGAAAGCGACGATCTCAGGTGATCAAGATCAGAAGTTGATGTTGATCGAGGCGCGGCGGTTGAGCGGCTCCTTCACCCCGTCGCCGGTGGCGACGGCCGGTTCGGATTCACCCTTCCAGTCGACCGACAGGACCGAGCCGTTGACGCCCATGCCCACCAGCGAGTCGGCGACGGCTTTCGCGCGGCGCTCCGACAGGCGGATGTTGTAGGCGGCCGAGCCGGAGGTGTCGGCGTGACCGACCACGACCACGCGGGTCGCATTGCCGTGCGACGCGTAGTTGGCCGCTTCCTGGATCACGGTCTGGGCTTCCGGCGTCAGCACGTACTGATCGAACGGGAAGTAGACCACGAAGTCGCGGGCTTCCATCACCGGAGCCGGCGGCGGCGGCGGCGGCGGCGGCGGGGCCGGCGGCGCCATGGCGCTGGGCGGCAC
>NZ_JACSJI010000027.1 GCF_014349105.1 Caulobacter sp. 17J80-11
GGCCGAGCCGCCGTCGCCGCCCAGGGCGGCCAGACCGCCCGCGCCGGCGCCCGCGCCGCCGCCGCCGCCGATCGACTGGGCGAACAGGCCGACCGAGCCGAACTCGTTGGTGGTGACCGTGCCGGCGTTGTCGATCGACACCGTGCCGCCCGAACCCGCGCCGCCGCCGTCGCCGCCCAGCGCCACCGCGCCGCCCGAGGCGCCGCCGTAGCCGCCGCCGCCGCCGATGGACTGGGCCAGCACGCCGTAAGAGAATTGTCCGTTGGTGGTGATCGAGCCGCCGGCCAGGATGTCGACGTCCACCGCCCCGCCGTCGCCGGCGCTGGTGGCGTCGCCGCCGAAGGCGACCAGGCCGCCGCCGGCCCCGCCGCTGCCGCCGAAGCCGCCGATGCTGAGCGCCAGGATGCCGTTGGCGGCGCGGCCTTGGGTGGTGATCGAGCCGCTATGGTCGATGTTGATGGCCCCGCCGGCGCCGGCGCCGTCGCCGTTGCCGCCGACCCCGCCGATGCCCGCGCCGGTGCCGCCGCTGCCGCCGTAACCGCCCGAGCTGTGGGCGAAGATGCCCTGGCCCTTGTCGCTGGCGGTGGTGATGGCGGCGCTGTTGGTCAGGGTGATGTCGCCGCCGACGCCGCCGCGCTTGCCGTCGCCGCCCTCGCCGTAGGCGCCCACGCCGGTGCCGCCGTCGCCGCCGTCGCCGGCCAGGCTCTGGGCGTGCACGCCGTGCGAGCCCTCGCCGGAGGCCGACAGCGTGCCGCTGGTGGTCAGGAAGATGTCGCCGCCGTCGCCGCCGCGGCCGCCGTCGCCGCCGAACCCGACGGGGACGAAGGGCGGCAGCAGGAAGCCGGTGCCGCCGTTTCCGCCGTCGCCGCCGTTGCTGGTGGCGAACACGGCGCTCTTGCAGGCGCCGCTGGCCGAGACGTTCGACGCCGAGCCGTTGATGGTGTCGCCGGCCTCGCCGCCGTCGCCGTCGCCGCCCTGGGCCGGATAGTCGCCGCCCCCGTCGCCGTTGTCGCCGTTCTGGTTGAACACCACCTGGCCGGTCGGGCTGGTGCAGTCGGCCGCGTGCGCCGCGTTGGGCAGGCCGGCGCTCGCCAGCACGGCCAGCGCCGCGCCGCCCATCAGCAGATGCTTTGCGCGCGAGGAGGAGGGCGCCGCCGCGCGGGGCCGCAGCATCGGCTTCTCGAACGGCCAAGCCGGAATGCCGAGCTCACCGCCGGTCTGATCGTGCTGCGCCATGGTCCCCCTCCAGTCGTCGCGTGGGCGCGCACGGCCTCTTTCGCCGGGCGGACGCACCTTCGCGGAACGGAGGTTTCCTTCGCCGTTAGGAAACAGTCAAGGTGTCTGAACGTCGATTAACTTTGAAAATGTATGTTTTAGGTGCGAGTGCGTAAGAACTGTCGCTCGCCTGTCCGGGGAAAAACGGCGCAGAGATTAACCCGAGAAGTCCGTGCGTTAACCATGGAGCCGTCTACTGCTTATCTATTCTCTACTATATGGCGTCGCTCCGGGCGCCGCCGCAGATTGGTCGGATTGTAATCATGCATTTAATCTGAAATTAGCATTTTTTTCTGGACGGAGCGGCGTGGCGAAGCTTATGGCGGCGAAACTTGGCCGTAGTGCGCGCGCGAGGGGGCGAAGCCATGCGATCGGAACAATTCCGCCGGAAGCTGCTGTGCGGCGCGGGGCTCGCCGCGCTCGGGGCCGCCGGCCTGCTCGCCGCGACGCCGGCGGCGGCGCAGAGCGCCACGGTCAGCAGCGGCCCCAGCATCGGCGACCTGAACAGTTCGCCGGGCGCCGACCCGATCGGCCAGACCTTCCTGACGCCGAGCTCGACCGCATGGCTCAACAAGTTTTCGTTCGCCGACTTCACCGGCGCCGAGACGATCTCGATCCGCGCTTGGGACGGCGCGCAGCCGACCGGGCCGGTGCTGTTCTCTCAGACCCTGGCCACCGGCGCGCCCGCGTCGCTCTACACCGGCGGTCTTCAGCTGGTCGGCGGCCAGACCTACATCGTCGAGGTCACATCGAACGGCGGCAAGCAAATCGACGTCAGCCAGGGCACGTATTCTGACGGCGCGCTTTATCTGAACAGCGGCGGGACCTGGACCCTGCCGGTACTTCCGGACATCGACCTCGCCTTCACCGCCAGCTTCTCCTCGGCCGGGGGCGCTTGCCTGGGTTCGCCGGCGCTCGACGACGGCAACAACACCTGCGCGGTCGACTCCACCCTGGCGGCCGACGCCGGGGCCGACGGCCTGGACGGGACCGACACCCTGCAGCTGGGCGGCTCGACCGACTTCTCCTTCGACGTCGGCCGGATCGGGACCGACTTCGTCAACTTCGAGGACGTGCAGAAGACCGGCGCCAATACCGTCACCCTGACCGGGGTCGACCTGGCCGCCACCCACGTCACGGTCTCCGACGGCGTTCTGGTCGGCAACACCGACTCCGTGAAGGGGGACGTCACGCTGGATGGCACGGCGGGCGTGACCACCGGACCGGTGCTGGCCTTCGACCAGGGTTTCAACGGGACGTACGCGGGCGACATCGACGGCAACGGCGTCTTCGCCAAGGCCGGGACCGGCGAGCTGACCCTGACCGGGACCAACACCTTCGACGGCGTGATCAGCATCGTCGGCGGCAAGCTGATCGGCGACGTCGACGCCATCAACACCAATGTCAGCGTCGGCGCGGGCGCGGCGGTGGTGTTCGACCAGGCGACGAACGCCAGCTACGACGGCAACATCAACGGCGCCGGCGCGCTGGAGAAGCGCGGGGCCGGCACGCTGACCCTGACCGGCAATAGCAACTACGACGGCGGCACGCTGATCAGCGGCGGCCGGCTGGCCGGCGACACCGACAGCCTGCAGGGCGCGATCACCAATAACGCCCAGCTCGAGTTCGCGATGAACTCGAACGGGACCTTCCAGGGGACCAGCTCGGGCACGTTCGGCTCGATCAGCGGCTCCGGCTCGGTGATCAAGAGCGGAACCGGCACGCTGACCATCGGCGCGGCAAACAGCTACTCCGGCGGCGCCAGCATCTCCGGCGGCAAGATCCAGCTCGACCACCTGGACGGCCTGGGGACCGGGACCGTCAACATGGACGGCGGCTCGCTGAGGTTCGGCGCCTCCGGCACCTTCGACAACGGCATGTCGTTCAATACGGCGGGCGGGGTCGTCTCCGCCGCCGCTGGCAAGACAGTCACCATCCAGGGCGCCATCGGCGTCGGCAACGGCGACGCCATGACCTTCGGCTCGGCGACCGACACCGGCGTGATCATCCTCGACTCGGTCGGCGCCTCGGTGTGGTCCACCTCGACGGTGACCGTGGCGGGCGGGACGCTGCGCGGGACCGGCAGCGACCTCAGCTTCTTCACCGGCTCCGCCGCCAGCACCACCGTGACGACGGGCGCGACCCTGGACTTCTCGACCAGCACCGGCGCCACCGTCCTCAACCTGCAGGGCGCCGGGACGGTGGCGGCGGGCGCCAATGAGCTGTGGCTGGGCCAGGGCTCGTTCGACGGCGTGCTGAGCGGGACGGGCGGCCTGCGGAAGTACAGCTCCGGGACGCTGCGGCTGTCCGGGACGGACACCCTGACCGGCGCGACCTTGATCAGCGCCGGCACGCTGACGGTCGCCGACGGCGCGGCCCTGTCTGACGCCAGCGCGGTGACGGTGAACGGCGCCGGCATCTTCGACGTCGAGGACAGCGAGACCATCGGCAGCCTGGCCGGCGCCGGCTCGGTGACCCTGCAGTCGGGCGCGGTGCTGACCACCGGCGGCGACAACACCTCGACCACCCTGTCCGGGAACGTCACCGGCCTCGGCGGCCTGACCAAGACCGGCTCGGGCGTGTTCACCCTCACCGGGAACAACACCTATTCGGGCGGCACCACCGTGCTGGCCGGCGAACTGCGCGGCACGACCAACAGCCTGCAGGGCGACGTCGTCAACGACGCTTCGGTCAACTTCTTCCAGGCCTTCGACGGGACCTACGCCGGCGACATGAGCGGCACGGGCAGCCTGACCAACAGCGGCTCTGGCACGGTGCGCCTGACCGGCTCCGTCGACGTGGACGGCGGCGTGGCCATCGACGCCGGCACGCTGATCAGCGTGAACAACGCGCTCGCCTCGAGCGACGTGACCAATGACGGCGTGCTGGGTTTCGACAACAGCGGGACGGGGATCTTCGCCGGCGATATCGAGGGGACGGGCTCGCTGCGCAAGCTGGGCGCGGGCTCGCTCACGCTCACGGGCGACAACAGCTACGCCGGCGGCACCTCGGTCGAGGCCGGGCGGCTGATCGGCGCGGTCGGCGCGCTGCAGGGCGACATCTCGGTATTGGCCGGCGCGGCGGTCGAGTTCGCGCAGGCGACGAACGCCACCTATGGCGGCGACCTGTCGGGCGGCGGCGTGCTGGTGAAGTCCGGCGCGGGCAAGCTGACCCTGACCGGCGCCAACACCCTGTCGGGCGTCACCGTCGACGGCGGGATTCTGCAGGGCACGACCGACAACCTGGTCGGCGATATCGACAACGACGGCCAGGTGATCTTCGCCCAGGGTTCGACCGGGACCTACGCCGGCGACATGAGCGGCACGGGCTCGCTGGTGAAGACCGGCAACGGCGCGCTGACGCTGAGCGGGTCCAACAGCTATTCGGGCGGGACCACCGTCTCCGGCGGCTCGCTGATCGGCACGACCGACTCCATCCAGGGCAAGGTCGTCAACAACGCCCAGCTGGTGTTCGACCAGGGCGCCGACGGGACCTTCTCCGGAAACCTCAGCGGCTCGGGCGACGTCACCTTCCAGGGCGGCGTCTGGTTCGAGCTGACCGGGACCAACACCTCGACCGGCGACATGACCATCGACGGCTCGACCGTGCTGGCCGACACCGACGCGATCGCCGGCGACGTCGACCTGGCGAACGGGTCGCTGCTGATCCTCGACCAGGAGTTCGATGGGACCGTCGGCGGCGACATCACCGGCTCGGGCAGCTTCACCAAGCAGGGCAACGGCTCGGTGCGTCTGACGGGGACCAGCTCCTACACCGGCGGCACCAACGTGATGGCCGGCTATCTGGTCGGCGACACCAACTCGCTGCGCGGTACGATCTTCACCTACCTCGGCGGCTACGTCGTGTTCGACCAAGGCTTCGACGCGACCTTCGACGGCGAGCTGTCGGGCTTCGGCGGCTTCGTGAAGCAGGGGGCGGGCCGGCTGACCATCGCCGACGACCAGCTGACCGACGACCTCTCATACCTGCAGGCCGGGCGCCTGACGGTGAACGGCTCGATCGGCGCGCTGCAGGTGACCAGCGGCACGCTGAACGGGACCGGCACGGTCGGCGACCTGTCCATGCTGGGCGGCGTGCTCGCGCCCGGCAGCTCGATCGGCGCCCTGCACGTGAACGGCGACCTGCTGCTGGGCTCCGCCTCGCTGCTGCAGATCGAGGCCAAGCCGGGCTCGTCGGACCTGATTTCGGTGACCGGCGGCGCGACCCTGCAGGGCGCGGACGTGGCCCTGCTGGTCCAGCCCGGCTTCTACGCGCCGGGCACCAGCTGGACGATCATCCAGGCGGGCGGCGCGGTCAGCGGCAGCCTCGGCGACATCGCCGCCAGCCAGTCCTTCGGCCTGCTGGATCCGAAGTTCGTCTACGGCGCGCACGACGTGAAGATCAAACTCGTCTTCGTGCCGGAGCACCTCTACGGCTACGCCAGGACCGACAATCAGCTGGAGACAGCCCACGGCGTCGGGGCCCTGCCGGAGAGCGCGGCGGTGCTGAACGCCCTGGTCTACGCTCCCACGGCCGACCTGCCGGACGCGCTGGACCAGCTGTCGGGCGAGATGCAGGCCTCGCTGGCCTCGGCCCTGCTGGACGACAACAGCTTCGCGGTCGACGCCGCCCTGACCCGCCTGCGCAACCACGACCCGATGATCCCGGGCTGGGGCGTGTGGGCGACGGCGCGGGCGGACAAGTCGAGCCTCGAGGGCGACCCGGGCGTGGCCACGCTGGAGCGCTCGCGCGACGCCTTCCTGACCGGCATGGACTACACGTTCGAGAACGGCCTGCGCCTGGGCGCCGCCTTCGGGGCGGACCAGGGCGACGCCGAGGTGGCCGATCGCGGCAGCAAGGCCGACACCGACGGCTGGCTGGCCGAGGTCTACGGCCGGGTCGACTTCGGCCGCAACACCTTCCGCTTCGGCGGCGGCGTCGGCGGCCAGGACGTCTCCACCACCCGCACGGTGGTGGTCGGCCCGCTGACCGAGGTCAACACCGGCGAGACCGAGGCCCGCACGGCCAACGCCTTCATCGAATTGGCCCGCAGCTACGGCGAGCCCGGCGCGCTGGAGTTCGAGCCGTTCATCGGCGCCGGCTGGGCCAAGTCCGAGGTGGACGGCTACGCCGAAACCGGCGGCTCCTCGGCCCTGGCGGTCGGGGATGTCGAGGTCGACTCCACCTACGCCCTGGCCGGCCTGCGCGTGTCGCGCGAGTTCGACCTGGGCGGCGGCGTGCTGAAGCCGACCGGCTCGCTGGCCTGGGAGAACCCCTTCGGCGAGCCGGAGGCGGCGGTGGTCAACAGCTTCATCACCGCGCCGTCCGCGCCGTTCACGATCCGCGGTTCGGATCTGGACGGCGGGCGGGCCCTGATGGAGCTCGGCCTGCAGTGGGAGAGCGGCGACTTCAAGATCGGGGTCACCTACGAAGGCGCGGCCTCGGAGGACTTCCAGCGCCACGGCGGCAGGATTTACGCCCGCCTGGCCTTCTGATCCGACCATCAAGCGAAAGCGAGACGCCGCGCCCGGAAGACCGGGCGCGGCGTTGTCGTTCTCCCGCTCCCGTTTCGGACGGCTTCCAGCCAGGGCCGTGCCCGGCTACCGTCGCCAGGTCTGAGGGGGGTGAGCTGGTGAGTGTGAAGCGTCGCGCGATCGCGGTGGGCGCCGCGGTCTTCAGTCTGGGGTGCGCGGCGGCGGCCGCGGCGCACGACATCGACGGTCCGTTCGCCGGCTGGGAAGGCCCGGCCGACGCCGCATCGCCCGGCGCCGCGCCCAAGGGGAAGGTCGTCGTCTATCGCGGCGCCACCCTGATCGACGGCACCGGCGCGCCGGCGCGGGCCGACGCCGTGGTGGTGGTCGATGGCGATCGCATCGTCTCGGTCGGCTCCGGCAAGGATCCCGTGCCGGCCGGGGCCGAGGTGGTCGACGCGCGCGGCCTGTACGTCCTGCCCGGCCTGATCGACACCCACGTCCACCTGGCAACCCCGCCCGACCCGCCGAAGGCCGAGGCCGAGCTGCGCCGGCTGCTCTACAGCGGCGTCACCGCCGTGCGCGACATGGCCGACGACACCCGCTCGGTGGCCGAGCTGCAGCGGCGCGCCCGGGTGGGCGAGATCCCCGGGCCGGACATCTACTTCACCGCCCTGATGGCGGGGCCCAGCTTCTTCGACGACCCGCGCACCATCGCCGTCAGCCAGGGCGACACGCCCGGCAAGGTGCCGTGGATGCAGGCGATCACGGACGACACCGACCTGCCGCTGGCGGTGGCCATGGCGCGCGGGACCTACGCCACCGCCATCAAGATCTACGCCAACCTGCCGGCCGAACGGGTCAAGGCGATCACCGCCGAGGCGCATCGCCAGGGCTTCCCGGTGTGGGCGCACGCGGCGGTGTTCCCGGCCGGGCCCAAGGACGTGGTCGACGCCGGCGTCGACGTGGTCTCGCACGCCTGCCCGATCGGCTACCTGGTCTCGCCGCATGTGCCGCAGAGCTACCAGGACCCGACCCCGATCGACGTGAAGGCGCTGGGCGAGGGCGAGAACCCGGCCGTCGCTGCCCTGTACGAGCAGATGAAGGCCCAGGGCACGATCCTGGACGCCACCGTGCGGGTCTATGTCGAGCACGAGGCCGAGTGGGCGAAGACCAAGAAGGGCCGCCCGCCGCGCTGCCCGTCGGAGGTGGTCTACCGCCTGACCGCCCAGGCCTACGCCCACGGCGTGCAGATCAGCGCCGGCACCGACGGCGAGACCGACGCCTCCGATCCGTACCCGGCCCTGCACGAAGAGCTGGAGCTGCTGTCCGACAAGGTCGGCATGCCGCCGTCCGAGGTGATCCGCTCGGCCACCCAGGTCGCCGCCCGCGCGGCCGGCCGCGCGGCCGACATGGGCGTGATCGCGCCCGGCAAGCTGGCCAACCTGGTGTTCGTCTCGAAGGACCCGCTGGCGGACGTCTCCAACCTGCGCTCGGTCGCCTTCACCGTGAAGCGGGGCAAGGTTTTCCCGCGGGCCGACTACAGCCCTCCCGCCCAGAGCTCCAAATGACCGACGCGACCTTCGACGGCGGCGCCAGCCGCCGCGCCTTCCTGGCCCTGGCCGCCGCGACCCCGGCCCTGATCAACGCCGCCCCTGCCGCGGCCAAGGCGGGCGACTGGAAGGACGCGGTGATCGTCAACGCGCTGGGCGGGCTGGACAACCCCAACGTCAAGGACGAGGGCGGCGAGAGCAACGTCTCGCGGGGCGTGCGCAAGCCGCGCGTGCTGGACGCCCGCACCCTGGAGGACGCGCGCCGCTCGGGCGTGACGGCGATCAACTGCACCCTGGGCTATGTCGCCGGCGGCGGCGATCCGTACGAGGTGACCATCGCCGCCATCGCCCAGTACGACCGCATGGTCCGCAGCTATCCGGCCGCCGTGAGCAAGGTCCTGACCGCGGCCGACATCCTGAAGGCCAAGCGTGAGCGCAAGGTCGGGCTGATCTACGGCTTCCAGAACGCGGCGATGGTGGGCGACAGGCTGGAGCGGGTCGACGTGTTCGCCGACCTGGGCGTGCGGGTCATCCAGCTGACCTACAACCCCGCCAACCACATCGGCGACGGCTCCATGGCTCCGGAGAACCGCGGCCTGAGCGAGTTCGGTCGCCAGGTGGTGGAACGGCTGAACGACAACCGGATCATGGTCGACCTGTCGCACAGCGGCGAACAGACCTGCCTGGAGGCGGCGCGGATCTCGAAACAGCCGATCTCGATCAACCACACGGGCTGCCGCGCCCTGGTCGACCTGCCGCGCAACAAGACCGACGCGGAACTGCGCCTGGTGGCGGAGAAGGGCGGCTTCGTCGGCGTCTATTTCATGCCGTTCCTGAACAAAGAGGGGAAGGTGCGCGCGGCCGACATCGTCGCCCACATCGAGCACGCCCTGAACGTCTGCGGCGAGGACCATGTCGGCATCGGCACCGACGGCGCGATCACCCAGATCGACGACATCGACGCCTACCGGGCGGACCTGGCCAAGGAGGTCGCCGACCGCAAGGCGCGCGGCATCGGCGCGACCGGCGAGGGGCCGGAGACCTATCCCTTCGCCATCGACCTGCGCGGGCCGACCCAGTTCTACGACCTGGCCGACCGGCTGAAAGCGCGGGGCCATTCGACCGGCCGGATCGAGAAGATCCTGGGCGGCAATTTCGTCAGCTACGCCAGGGACGTCTGGGGGGCGTAAGCCCTGGCGCAACGGGGGAGGGACGGCGATGCCGCCGGAAATCATCAGCCTGGTCAACATGGTCGTCGTGCCGATCGGCCTTGGCGCGATCATGTTCAGCATGGGTCTGTCGCTGTCCCTGACCGACTTCCGGGAGGTGGCGCGCAATCCGAAGGCGGTGGCCGGCGGCCTGTTCGGCCAGCTGGTCTGCCTGCCGCCGCTGGCGCTTCTCCTGGCGTGGGCCTTCCGGCTGCCGCCGGAGATGGCCATGGGCCTGTTCATCCTGGCGGTCTGCCCGGGCGGCATCACTTCGAACGCCATCACCTATGCGGCCAAGGCGAACGTGGCGCTGGCGGTGGTGCTGACCACCCTGTCCAGCCTGATCACCGTCTTCACCATCCCGTTCCTGGTGAGCTGGGCGCTGGGCCACTACTTCGTCCATGGCGAGGCGCCGCAGATGTCGCCCGAGCGGACCATGCTGCAACTGGCGCAGATGACCCTGCTGCCGGTGCTGGCCGGCATGGCGCTGCGCCGGTTGAGCTCCGGGTTCGCCGACCGGGTGACGGTCTGGCTGCGCCCGGCCTCGCTGGTGGTGCTGGTGGCGGTGATCCTGTTCTCGGTGTTCGTCAGCCTGGAGCTGGTGATCGACAACCTGCTGCGCGCGGGGCCCGCCGCCTTCGCGCTCAACGTGCTCAGCATGGGCGTGGGCCTGGCGATCGCGACGATCCTGGGCTTGTCGCGCCAGGACCGCCTGACCGTCGGCATCGAGGTCGGCATCCACAACGCGACCATGGCCACCTTCCTGTCCATGTCGATCCTGCAGGAACTGGCCCTGGCCGTGACGCCGACGATCTACGGCGTGCTGATGGTGATCAACGCCGGCCTGCTGGTGCGCTGGTTCAAGGCGCGCGCCGCGCGTCAGGCGCTCGAGCCGGCGCCGGCGGAATGATCGTCATCGGCCGCGAGGAGGTGCGCGAGCGTCTCAGCTACGAGGCGTGCATCCCGCTGGTGCGCGAGGCGATGATCGCGCTTTCGCGCGGGATCACCCGCCAGCTGCCGCGCAGCATCATCGACCTGGACGAGGGCCGCGCCTTCGGCGTGATGCCCGGCGCCATGGGGCCGGGCCTGGTGTTCGGCGCCAAGCTGATCAGCGTCTATCCCGAGAACTTCGAGAAGGGCCTGCAGTCGCACCAGGGCCTGGTGGCCCTGTTCGACCCGGAGACCGGCGCGCTGGCCGCGATCGTCCACGCCGGCGAGATCACCGCCATCCGCACCGCCGCGGCCTCGGCCGTGGCCACCGACGCGCTGGCGCGCCCCGGGGCCTCGCGGCTGGCCATCCTGGGCTATGGCGAGCAGGCCCACACCCACCTGATCGCCATCAGCAAGGTGCGCAAGCTGTCGGAGGTGCGCGTCTGGGGCCGTTCGCCCGAGCGCGCGGCCGCGTTCGCCGCGCACGCGGCCGAGACCCTGGGCGTGGCGGCGCGCGCGGCGGCCAGCGTCGAGACGGCCGTCGCCGACGCCGACATCATCTGCGCGGTCAGCGCCGCCGCAGAGCCGATCCTGCACGGCCGCCATGTCGCCGAGGGCTGCCACGTCAACCTGGTGGGCTCCAGCCGCGCCGGTCCGGCGGAGGCCGACGACGACCTGGTGGTCCGCTCGCGCTTCTTCGCCGACCATCGCCGGGGCGTGCTGCTGCAGGGCGCGGAGTTCCTGAACGCCAAGGCCTCGGGGCGGATCGACGACCGCCACCTGCTGGGCGAGATCGGCGACGTGCTGGACGGGCGGATCGCCGGACGGATCAGCGCCTCGGACGTCACCGTCTACAAGTCGCTAGGCAGCATCGTGCAGGACCTGTCCAGCGCCTGGCTGCTCTACGAGCAGGCCCGGGTGGAAGGTTTCGGCGTCGAGGTCGCGTTCTAGCCGAGCGCCTCAGATCGTCGCCTCGATCGGAGCGCTCGCCGTCAGGACGCGTGTCGTCCCGCAGATGCGGATGTCGATCGCGTCGCCTTCGACCAGGGTGGCGGTGACCCTGCCCCCCGCGATGCGGACCGCGATGGTGCGGCCGCGCCAGCAGACGCGGAAGGACAGGCTGCGCCACAGCGTCGGCGGCCGCGGGGCCAGCGCCAGCACGTCGCCGGTCATGTCGACGCCGCCGAAGCCCAGCACCACCGCCTGCCAGATGCCGCCGAGACCGGCGATGCGCACGCCGCCGGCCGCGTTCGGGTTCGGGTCCAGCTGGGCGACCTGGTTCAGGTAGCGCAGCGCCATGTCGGCGTCGCCCAGCCGCGCGGCGACCATGGCGTGCATGGCCGCGCTCAGCGAACTGCCGTGGGCGCAGCGCGGCTCGTAATAACGGAAATTGGTCAGCGCCGACGCGTCCGGGAAGGCCTCCGGCAGCAGCGCGATCAGGGCGACGACGTCGGCCTGCTTGATGACCTGGGAGCCGGTGGTCCGCGCCCGGCCCAGCACCACGTCCATCGGCACGGTGCGATCGGCGTAGGCGGCGAGGTCGATCGGCTCCAGGCCGAAATAGCCGGCGAACTGTTCGTAGAGCCCGGTGTCCGGGTCGAACACCGAGACGATGCGGGCGACCGCGTCGCGCCAGTCGGCCAGCTCCTCGTGGCCGAGCGCCAGCTTCGTTTCCAGGGCGGCGGCCTGGGCCGGCCAGCGGGCCTGCAGCAGCTCCAGGGCGTCGAGCGCGCAGGCGATGTTCCAGCGGGCCATCTCGTTGGTGAAGGCGTTGTCGTCGACGTCCTCGTGGTACTCGTCCGGCCCGATGACGTGGCGGATGTGACGCTTGCCGTCGGCCTCGAGGACCGCGCGCGAGGCCCAGAACCGGGCGGTCTCCAGCATGATCTCGGCGCCGGCCGTCAGGAAGAAATCATCGTCGTCGGTGGCGCGCCAGTAGCGCCAGACGGCCATGGCGACGTCGGCGCTGATGTGGTGCTCCATCAGGCCGGTCAGGATCGGGATCAGTTCGCCGTTAGGCCCGACCACGCGTTCAGGCGTAGTCTCCTCGCCGGTGTCGGCCGACTCCCAGGCGTAAAGCGCGCCTCGATAGCCCTGGTGGACGGCCTTGGCGCGCGCCGCCGGCAGGGTGTGGAAGCGGTACATCAGCATGGCCCGCGCCGCCTGCGGCCACACGGCCATGTAGAACGGCAGCAGGTAGATTTCGGTGTCCCAGAACACGTGGCCGAAATAGGCGTCGCCGGTCAGGCCGCGCGCGCCGACCGAGACCCGCTCGTCGTCCGGGTTGGCGGCGCTGGTCAGGTGGTAGGCGACGAAGCGCAGCGCCATCTGCAGGTTGTCGTCGCCGTCGATCTCCACGTCGCCGGCCGTCCAACGGTCGCTCCAGGCCGCCTCGTGTGCGTCCAGCACGCCGCGCCAGCCGATCGCGCGGACCCGCGCCAGGGCGTCGATGGCGTCGGGAGCTGGATCGACCGCAATGTCGTCGCTGCGCGCGACCGTGAACAGGCGGCGGAACTCGACCGGCTGGTCGGCCTTCGATCGCCAGTCCCACAACCAGCACAGGGAGAACGGCCGCATCGGGGCCACCAGCTCTTCCTCGCCCAGCCGCACGGTGATGTCGCCGGCGATCGCCAGGCGCTTGCCGGTCGACTCGGTGCGCCAGGCGCCGACGTCCTGGTCCATGCGCTCGGGATCCATGTCGAGGCCGGCCAGGGCGAAACTGGCCTCCGCTTGGACCTCGACGTCGTCGCGGTCGAACGTCAGGCGCAGGACCTGCAGACCCGCGGCGCGGTCGGCCTGGGACAGCAGGCGCAGCTCCTGGCCGGCGACGATCAGGCCCGACGGCATGCGCACCTTCCAGTCGGACAACAGCACGCCCCGGCGCATGTCGAGGCTGCGCGTGCCGACCAGGATCTCCCCGGCGTACGCCGAGAGCGGGTCGCCGTTCATGATGATGTGCAGGCGCGACCAGTCGGGCACCGGCACCAGGGCCGGCACTGGCGGCTCGGTGTTGGGGACGTCGAACAGGCCGGCGACGTAGCAGCGCGGCCAGGACGCCCAGCGGATGTAGCCCAGCCAGCTGACCCAGGTCGGCCGCCGGTTGATCGAACGCGAGGCGCGCATGCCGAGCAGGCCGTTGCCGAGCGCGAAGCGGGATTCCACCGCGCTCTCGGTCATGACGTTGTAGCCCTGATGGCTGGCGGTCCAGCCGGGCGTCGGCCTCATGGCGTCAGGCATGGGAATCCTCCGGAGCGGGCCGGGCGCGCACGACGCCCTGGGGCAGAACAGCCACGTCGACCTGGTCGAGGCTGGTCACCACCAGGTCGGCGCCGGCCGCCTGCAGCAAAGCTTCGTCCCCGAGCCGGGCGATGCCGATCGACGCCATCCGCCCCGCGCGTGCGGCCTGGATTCCGGCCGGCGCGTCCTCGATCACGACCGACTGTTCCGGAGGCGCGCCCACCGCCTCGGCGGCCAGCAGGAACAGGTCGGGCGCGGGCTTGCCGTGGGGCACTTCGCGGCCGCTGAGATCGGCGTCGAAGATCGACAGCAGGGTGCGCCCGTCCGGCAGGGACAACTGGCGCAGCATGGCGCCGGCGTTCTTGGAGGAGGAGGCCAGGGCCAGCTTCAGGCCGGCGGCGTCCAGGGCGGCGGCCAGGCGCACGGCGTCGGCGAAGGCTTCGAACTGGCGGGTCTCGATCAGTTTGTCGATCAGCGCCTGCTTGGCTGTCGCATACTCGCCGGCGCGGGCCGCGGCGCCCTCGCCGCCCAGCCGGTCCAGCGTCGCGCGGGCGCCGTCCATGCGCGGCTTGCCGGCCACGTAGGCCTGGTAGAACTCGGTGGTGAAGCCGGCCGGGTCGGCGTAGCCGGCCAGCGCCTCGCGCCAGGCCCGCTCGTGCGGCGAGGCCACCAGCACGCCGTCCACGTCGAAGATCGCCGCGCGCAGGGGCTCGGCCATGGTCAGCCTCCGTCACAGGCGGAGCCGCCCGGGGGACGACCGATCTACCGCTTGCTCAGGCGTCCAGTTCCGGAGGCCGGATCGAACTCACGTTCGCTCCGGTTTCAACGCCGCGGCGAGCGTCTCGGAGGCGAGGATGTCGAACGTGCTGTCGGATCCGGAACGGTCGTTGATCGACGCGTGGTGGCGCGCCGCCAACTACCTCTCGGTCGGCCAGATCTACCTCTACGACAACCCGCTGCTGCGGCAGCCGCTGACCAAGGCGCACGTGAAGCCGCGGCTGCTGGGCCACTGGGGCACGACGCCGGGGCTGAACTTCATCTACGCCCACCTGAACCGGGTCATCAAAGCCCGCGACCTGGACATGATCTACATCACCGGCCCGGGCCACGGCGGGCCGGGCCTGGTCGCCAACGCCTGGCTGGAGGGCACCTACAGCGAGGTCTATCCGAACATCTCGCCAGACGCGGCCGGGATGCAGCGGCTGTTCAAGCAGTTCTCCTTCCCAGGCGGCATTCCCAGCCATGTGGCGCCGGAGACGCCTGGTTCGATCCATGAAGGCGGCGAGCTGGGCTATGCGCTGTCGCACGCCTACGGCGCCGCCTTCGACAATCCCGACCTGGTGGTGGCCTGCGTGGTCGGCGACGGCGAGGCGGAGACGGGGCCGCTGGCCACCAGCTGGCACTCGAACAAGTTCCTGAACCCGGCGGGCGACGGCGTGGTCCTGCCGATCCTGCACCTGAACGGTTACAAGATCGCCAACCCCACGGTGCTGGCGCGCATCAGCCGCGAGGAGCTGGAGCAACTGTTCCGCGGCTACGGCTACACGCCCTACTTCGTGGAGGGGAGCGACCCGGCGGTCATGCACGAGCTGATGGCCTCCACGCTCGAGGCCGTCTTCGACGAGATCAAGCGCATCAAGGCCGCCGCGCGCGCCGGCGCGGTCGAGCGGCCGCGCTGGCCGATGATCGTGCTGCGCACGCCCAAGGGCTGGACCTGCCCCAAGGAGATCGACGGCAAGAAGACCGAGGACTACTGGCGCTCGCACCAGGTGCCGATGGGCGAGATGCACGAGAAGCCGGAGCACGTGCGCATCCTCGAAGCCTGGATGAAGAGCTACCGGCCCGAGGAGCTGTTCGACGACGAGGGGCGCCTGCGGCCGGAGGTGTCCGAACTGGCGCCCCGCGGCGAGCGGCGGATGAGCGCCAACCCGCACGCGAACGGCGGCCTGCTGCTGCGCGACCTCAGGCTGCCCGACTTCCGCGACTACGCGGTGGAGGTCGCCGCCCCCGGAGCCACCTCGGTGGAGTCGACCCGGGTGATGGGCAAGTTCCTGCGCGACGTGATGAAGCTGAACCTGGAGTGCCGGAATTTCCGGCTGTTCAGCCCCGACGAGAACAACTCTAACCGCTGGCAGGACGTGCTGGAGGTCACCAACCGCGCCTGGATGGCCGAGACACTGCCGTGGGACGACCACCTCGCGCCGGACGGGCGGGTGATGGAGATGCTCAGCGAGCACCAGTGCCAGGGCTGGCTGGAGGGCTACCTCCTGACCGGCCGGCACGGCTTCTTCTCCTGCTACGAGGCGTTCATCCACATCATCGACTCGATGTTCAACCAGCACGCCAAGTGGCTGAAGGTGTGCAACCACATCCGCTGGCGCCGGCCGATCGGCTCGCTGAACTACCTGCTGTCCAGCCACGTCTGGCGCCAGGACCATAACGGCTTCAGCCACCAGGATCCGGGCTTCATCGACCACGTGGTCAACAAGAAGGCCGAGGTGGTGCGGGTCTACCTGCCGCCGGACGCCAACTGCCTGCTGTCGGTCACCGATCACTGCCTGCGCAGCCGCAACTACGTGAACGTCGTGGTCGCCGGAAAACAGCCCGCGCCGCAGTGGCTGACCATGGACGAGGCGGTGAAGCACTGCACCGCCGGCCTGGGCATCTGGGAGTGGGCCAGCAACGACCGCGGCGGCGATCCGGACGTGGTCATGGCCTGCTGCGGCGACGTGCCGACGCTGGAGACCCTGGCGGCGGTCGACCTGCTGCGCCGCTACGCGCCGGACCTGAAGGTCAGGGTGATCAACGTCGTCAACCTGATGAAGCTGCAGACGCCGAGCGAGCACCCGCACGGCCTGTCCGACCGCGACTTCGACGCCCTGTTCACCACCGACAAGCCGATCGTCTTCGCCTTCCACGGCTATCCGTGGCTGATCCACCGGCTGACCTACCGCCGCCACTGCCACGGCAATCTGCACGTTCGCGGCTACAAGGAGGAGGGCACCACCTCGACGCCCTTCGACATGTGCGTGATGAACGACCTCGACCGCTTCCACCTGGCCGGCGACGTCATCGACCGGGTGCCGAAGCTGGCCGGCCGGGCCGCCTACGCCAAGCAGGCGCTGCGCGACAAGCTGCTCGACCACAAGGCCTGGATCGCCCGCTACGGCGACGACATGCCCGAGGTCGCCGGCTGGCGCTGGGGCCGGGAGGCGGGCGCGGGCGTGCGCTCGACCGAAGCCGACAACGTCTGAGGCGCGGCGTGGACGTCTACTGCGTCCGGCACGGCGAGACCGCGTGGAGCCTCAGCGGCCAGCACACCGGCGTCACCGACATCCCGCTGACCGACAACGGACGCCGGCTGGCCGAGCGGCTGCGGCCGGTGCTGGCCCGGCAGACCTTCGCCCTGGTGCTGGTCAGCCCGCTGCGGCGCGCGCGCGAGACCGCCGCCCTGGCCGGACTGGGCGACCGGGCCGAAGTCGAGCCGGACCTGAAGGAATGGGACTACGGCGACTACGAAGGGATGACCTCGGACCAGATCCATCACGGGCGTCCGGGCTGGATGATCTTCCACGACGGCGCCCCCGGCGGCGAGACGCCGGCCGAGGTCGGCGCGCGGGTCGATCGGGTGATCGCCCGGGCGCGGGCGGCCCCCGGCGACGTCGCCCTGTTCGCCCACGGCCACCTGCTGCGGGTGCTGGGCGCCCGCTGGATCGGCCTGCCGCCCGAAGGCGGGGCGCGGTTCCTGCTGGACACGGGGACGCTCAGCATCCTCTCGGACTACCGCGGCGAGGCGGCCGTAAGGGTCTGGAACGCGCCGCTCGTGGACTGAATCGGCCCCGGCTTGCCACGCGCGGGGACTTCCCCTCCAATCGGCGAACATTGTTTGGGGGAACACATGTCCGACATCACCATCCCGAGCCGCCGCGCGCTCATGGTCGGCGGCGCCGCCGCCGCGCTCGTCGCGCCCGGCCTCGCCCAGGCCGCGCCGGCGAACGACGTCGCCGCCATCCGCAAGGCCGCCGAGGACGGCTACGCGGCTTCGGTGAAGCGCATCCAGGACTGGATCGCCCTGCCGTCCATCGCCGCCGAGAACCGCGACATGGACAAGGGCGCCGAGTACATGATGGCGCTGGCCCGGGACGCCGGCTTCCAGCACGTGGAGAAGGTGCCGACCGACGGCGCGCCGGGCGTGTTCGCCACCCTGGACGTGGGCGCCAAGCGCTGGCTGGCGCTCTACTTCATGTACGACGTCAAGCAGTACGACCCGGCCGAGTGGTCCTCGCCGCCGCTGGAGGCGCGCGTGGTCGACAAGCCGGGGTTCGGCAAGGTGATCGTGGGCCGCGGCGCGGTGAATCAGAAGGGTCCCGAGGGCGCCATGCTCGCCGCCCTGCACGCCATCCGCGCCGCCGGCAAGAAGCCGCCGGTCAACCTGGTGCTGGTGGCCGAGGGCGAGGAGGAGATCGGCAGCCCGCACTTCCGCCAGATCGTCACCCAGCCGCAGGTGCTGGCCGCGCTGAAGAAGTGCGAGGGCGTGATCATCCCGTCCGGCTGGCAGAGCCCCAGCGACGGCGGCGTGACCGTCGCGCTCGGCGCCAAGGGCGTGGTCGAGCTGGAGCTGGTGGCCAGCGGCGCCAAGTGGGGCCGGGGGCCCAAGACCGACATCCATTCCAGCGAGAAGGCCCGCGTCGACAGCCCGGCCTGGCGGCTGGTCCAGGCCCTGACCACCCTGGTCAGCCCGGACGGGAACACGCCGGCGATCGACGGCTATTTCGAGAAGGTGCGGCCGCTGACCCCGCGCGAGAAGGAGCTTCTGGCCCTCGCGGCCAGGAGCCTGAACGAGGCCGACGCCAAGAAGGCGCTGGGCGTCGAGCACTGGGTCGACGACCTGCCGTGGGAGCAGACCCTGCAGCGCCTGGCCTCGCAGCCGACCGTCAACATCGAGGGCCTGGTCGCCGGCTACACCGGCCCTGGCGGCAAGACCGTCCTGCCCGGCCGCGCGGTCGCCAAGATCGACATGCGCCTGGTCCCGAACATGACCCGGGACGACAGCGTCGCCAAGCTGCGCGCCCACCTGGACAAGCGCGGCTTCCAGGACGTCGAGGTCAATGTCAGCGGCGGTTACGACCCGACCGAGACGGACGAGAACAGCCGGCTGATCCAGGCGCAGATCGCGACCTACAAGCGCCTCGGCGTGCCGGTCACGCTGTATCCGCGCATGGCCGGCTCCTGGCCCGGCACGGTGTTCACCTCGGCCCCGGTCAGCCTGCCCGCCGGCCAGTTCGGCCTCGGCCACGGCAGCGGCGCGCACGCGCCCAACGAGTACTTCGTGGTGGAGTCGTCCAATCCGAAGGTCCAGGGCCTGGTCGGCGCGACCATGGGCTTCGTCGAGTTCATGTACGAGGTGGCCGCGATCAAGTGATCAGCCGCCCGCTCTGAAAGGAAACGCCGCGCTCGAAAGGGCGCGGCGTTTTCGTTTCAGCCGCGCCACTCGCCGTTGGCCTTGAGGGCGTCGGCTACCTCGCGGGGCATGTAGGTCTCGTCGTGCTTGGCCAGGACTTCGTCGGCCTTGAAGGTGCGGGTCCGGTCGTAGGCGCCCTGGACCACGACGCCCTGGCCCTCGCGGAACAGGTCGGGAAGCTGGCCGTGGTAGACGACGGGGGCGGCGACCGCGCCGTCGGTGACCTGGAAGCGAACGACGCCGTCGGCGGATTTGCGCACCGAGCCCGGCTCGACCAGGCCGCCGATGCGGATGGTGCGGCCGGGGGGCACGGCCTCCTGCTGGGCCTGGGTCGGGCCGTAGAAGAAGATCACCGCGTCCTGCATGGCGTAGAGCGCCAGGCCCACGGCGCCGGCCAGCACCGGGGCGATGACCGCGACGACCGCCAGGCGCCGCCGCGCAGTGCGCGATTTCGGCAGCAGGGCCATGGTCACCCGCGCGGCCGCACGCGCGCCTTGCGCAGCTGCGGCCAGGGGGCCGCCGCGGTCAGCAGCAGGCCGACGCCGAGGTAGCACCAGCCGCAGTGGCCGAAGCCCGCCTCGCCCTGGCGAAGGCACCAGCCCGCGGCGTCGCTGTTCAGCACCGCGCCGATCACCGCGACCAGGCCGGCGACCAGGCCCGCGGCCGCCAGCGCCCAGCGCAGAAGCGAAACGCCCAGGATGTCTTGGTGCACGGTCAGGCTCCCTATGGCCGGGCGGACGCGCGCCCGGGTGTCCAGCCTTAGCGCCTCGGGCCCGAGCGCCGCACTTCCGTACTTTCCCTTAATCGACCGCGGCCGGGCTTCGGGCGCATCCGGAAAGCCTGAAAAGGCGCGACGACTCCCCGCCGCGCCGCCGGGGACGTTTCCATGTCTGTCACCACCTCGGCCGAGCGAGGGACGCCGCTGGACGCGGTGATCCTGGCCGTCGGCCTGGGGCTCGGCGCGTTTCTTTCGCTGCTGATGGCGGCGGGGACGGCCGACCCGCTCTTCCGCATCCACGCCTACGTGTTCCTGGCCGCCTTCACGCTCGGCCTGGGCGTCGTGGTCGTGCGCCTGACCGATCCCGCCCGCCGCGAAGACGGCTCGCGCTACATGGACGGCGTCGTGCGCGCCGGGGTGGTGGCGTCCATGTTCTGGGGGCTGGCCGGCTTCGCCGTCGGCTGCCTGATCGCCGCCCAGCTGGCCTTCCCGAACCTGTTCTACTTCCCGGATCTGCCGTGGACGAACTTCGGGCGGATGCGGCCGCTGCACACCTCGGCGGTGATCTTCGCCTTTGGCGGCAACGTGCTGATCGCCTCGTCCTTCTACGTGGTGCAGCGCACCTGCAAGGCGCGGCTGTTCGGCGGCCTGCTGCCCTGGTTCGTGTTCTGGGGCTATCAGCTGTTCATCGTGCTGGCCGCCACCGGCTACCTGATGGGCGTCACCCAGTCGCGCGAGTACGCCGAGCCGGAGTGGTACGTCGACATCTGGCTGACCATTGTCTGGGTCGCCTACCTGCTGGCCTTCCTGGGCACGATCTGGAAGCGCCAGGAAAAGCACATCTACGTCGCCAACTGGTTCTACCTGGGCTTCATCGTCACCATCGCCCTGCTGCACGTCGTCAACAACCTGGCGATCCCGGTCTCGGCCTTCGCCTCGCACAGCTACAGCCTGTTCGCGGGCGTGCAGGACGCCCTGACCCAGTGGTGGTACGGCCACAACGCCGTCGGCTTCCTGCTGACCGTGCCGTTCCTGGCGATGATGTACTACTTCGTGCCCAAGCGCGCGGAGCGGCCGGTCTATTCGTACCGGCTGTCGATCGTGCACTTCTGGTCGCTGATCTTCATCTACATCTGGGCCGGCCCGCACCACCTGCACTACACGGCCCTGCCGCAGTGGGCGCAGACGCTGGGCATGACCTTCTCGATCATGCTGTGGATGCCGTCCTGGGGCGGCATGATCAACGGCCTGATGACCCTGTCGGGCGCGTGGGACAAGCTGCGCACCGACCCCGTCATCCGCATGATGGTGGTGGCGCTCGCCTTCTATGGCATGGCCACCTTCGAAGGCCCGCTGATGTCCGTGCGCGCGGTCAACGCGCTCAGCCACTACACCGACTGGACCATCGGCCACGTGCACGCCGGCGCCCTCGGCTGGGTCGGCTTCATCTCCTTCGGCGCGCTCTACTGCCTCGTGCCATGGCTCTGGAACAAGCCGGGCCTGTATTCGATCAAGCTGGTCGAGTGGCACTTCTGGATCGCGACCACCGGGACCCTGCTCTACATCTGCTCGATGTGGGTCTCCGGGATCATGGAAGGCCTGATGTGGCGTGAGTACACGTCCGAAGGCTTCCTGGCCTACTCCTTCGTCGAAACCGTCTCGGCCAAGCACGTCTCCAACGTCATCCGCCTGCTGGGCGGGCTGATGTTCCTGGGCGGCGCCGGGGTGATGGCCTTCAACCTCTGGAAGACGATCCGCATGCCTTCGGCCGCGCCCGAAGCCGCCCGGCTCGTCGCCCAGCCCGCCCTCGCGGCGGCCGAGTAAGGGCGCGCGTCATGTGGAAGAAGCACGGCAAACTCGAACGCCATTCCATGCTGCTGCTGGTCAGCACCCTGGTGGTGGTCTCCATCGGCGGCCTGGTCGAGATCGCGCCCCTGTTCTGGCTGGAGAGCACGGTCGAGAAGGTCGAGGGCGTGCGGCCCTACACCCCGCTCGAGCTGGCCGGCCGGGACATCTACGTCCGCGAGGGATGCTACGTCTGCCACTCGCAGATGATCCGCCCGCTGCGCGACGAGGTGGAGCGCTACGGCCACTACAGCCTGGCTGCGGAGAGCATGTACGACCACCCCTTCCAGTGGGGCTCCAAGCGCACCGGGCCCGACCTGGCGCGGGTCGGCGGCAAGTATTCGGACGGCTGGCACGTCGACCACCTGAAGGACCCGCGCGCGGTGGTCCCGGAAAGCGTGATGCCGCCCTACGGCTTCCTGGCCGATAAGGAGCTGGACTACCGCGACATCGCCGACAAGCTGAAGGCGCAGCAGGCCGTGGGCGTGCCCTATTCGGCCGCGGACGTGACCAACGCCAAGGCCGACCTCGAGGCCCAGGCCGACGAGTTCTCCGACGCCTCGGGACTGAAGGCCCGCTACGGCCAGAAGATCACAGTGCGCGACTTCGACGGCGACCCCGCCCGGGTGACCGAAATGGACGCCCTGGTCGCCTACCTGCAGATGCTCGGCACGCTGGTCGACTTCTCGACCTACCAGGCCGAAGCCCCGGAAAATCGGAGGTGATCGTGGACTACGCAACGGTCGCCAAGGCCGTCCAGCAGGGCGGCACCCTCTACTTCATCGTGATCTTCCTGGCCGGCTGCGCCTACGCCTTCTGGCCCAAGAAGAAGGCCGAGTTCGACGCGGCCGCCCGCCTGCCGCTCGAAGAGGACGCGTGATGTCGGAGCCTCATGACGACAAGGACGCCGGCGGCGTCGAGACCACCGGCCACGAGTGGGACGGCATCCGCGAACTGGACAATCCGCTGCCGCGCTGGTGGCTGTGGGTCTGGTACGCGACCATCGCCTGGGCGCTGGTCTACTGGGTGCTGATGCCGGCCTGGCCGGGGATCAGCGGCTACACGCGCGGCCTGATCGGCCAGTCCGACCGGGCCGACGTCGCCGCCGAGTTGAGCCGCCAGAAGGCCGAGCGCGGCGTGATCGGCGCCAAGCTGCTGGCCGCGACCCCCGAGCAGATCGAGCGGGATCCGGAGCTGCAGGCCTACGCGCTGGCGGCCGGCCAGGCGGCGTTCGGCGACAACTGCGCGACCTGCCACGGCAGCGGCGGGGCGGGGGCCAAGGGCTATCCCAACCTGCGCGACGACGTCTGGCTGTGGGGCGGCTCGCCCGAGCAGATCGAGCGCACGATCCGCGTCGGCGTGCGTTCCAGCCACCCGGACACCCACACCTCGCAGATGCCGGCCTTCGGGCGCGACGGCATGCTGCAGCCCGCCCAGGTCTCCGACGTCACCGAATACGTTTTCTCGCTGTCGCACCGCGACGTCGACAAGGCGAAGGCGGGGCGCGGGGCGCAGATCTTCGCCGACAACTGCGCCGCCTGCCACGGCCCGACCGGCAAGGGCGGGCCGGAGTACGGGGCGCCGGACCTGACCGACGCCGACTGGCTGTATGGCGCCGATCGCGACTCCATCCAGACCCAGGTCTGGAACGGCCGCAACGGGGTGATGCCGACCTGGGAGAACCGGCTCGATCCGGCCACCATCCGCGCGCTCGCGGTCTACGTCCACGCCAATTCCGGCGGGGGACGGTGACGGAGGGCCGGCCGTGACCGTCGTCATCGACACGCTCAAGACCAGGGGCGCCGCCCGCACCGGCGGCGCGCCGCAGCCGAGCCCGGCCCCGAAGCTCGAGCTCTACAAGAAGCGCGAGCCGATCCATCCGAAGCTGGTCCACGGGCCGTTCCGGATGGTCAAGTGGGTGCTGCTGGTGGTCCTGCTGGGGATCTACTACGCCGTGCCGTGGATCCGCTGGGCGCGGCCCGGCGACCTGCCGGACCAGGCGGTGCTGGTCGACCTGGCGCACGGGCGCTTCTACCTGTTCGGCCTGCATTTCTGGGCCCAGGAGGTCTACTTCGTCACCGGCCTGCTGGTGATCTCGGCGCTGGCCCTGTTCCTGGTCACGGCCCTGTTCGGGCGGCTGTGGTGCGGCTACGCCTGCCCGCAGACGGTCTGGACGGACCTCTACATCGCCGTCGAGCGCCTGTTCGAGGGCGACCGCAACGCGCGGCTGAAGCTGGCCAAGGCGCCCTGGTCGTTCGACAAGCTCTGGCGCAAGAGCGGCAAGCACACGGTCTGGGTCGCGGTGGCGGCGGCCACCGGCGGGGCCTGGGTGTTCTACTACGCCGACGCGCCGACCCTGTGGGGCGACCTGTGGGGCGGCCGGGCCTCGGTCACCGCCTATGTCTGGGTGGGGCTTCTGACCTTCACCACCTACGCCTTCGCCGGTCTGATGCGCGAGCAGGTGTGCACCTACATGTGCCCGTGGCCGCGCATCCAGGGCGCCATGCTCGACAAGGACAGCCTGCAGGTCACCTACCGCTACGACCGCGGCGAGCCGCGCGGCGCGCACAAGAAGGGCGCCGACTGGGCCGGGCGCGGCGACTGCGTCGACTGCCGCCAGTGCGTGGTGGTCTGCCCGATGGGCATCGACATCAGGAACGGCCCGCAGCTGGAGTGCATCAACTGCGGCCTGTGCATCGACGCCTGTGACGAGGTCATGACCAAGGTCGGCCGGCCCAGGGGGCTGATCGCCTACGACACCGACGCGGCGGTGGCGGCGCGCTCGGCGAAGAAGACGCCGGTCTATCGGCTGGTGCGCGGGCGGACGGTCTACTATGCGGTGGCGCTGTCGCTGGCGGCGGCCGCCATGGCCTGGGGACTGGAGACCCGCTCCAGCGTCGACCTCAACGTCTTGCGCGACCGCAACCCGACCTTCGTGCGCCTGAAGGACGGTTCGGTGCGTAACGGCTATACCCTCAAGCTGGCCAACCGGGGCGCCGAGGCGCGCACCTACCGCGTGGTCTTCGACGGGCCGGCCTCGGCCGAGCTCAGGGCTGTCGGCCTGCCGGGCCGCCGTGAGCTGACGGTCGAGGTCGAGCCGAACCGGGTGCGCGCACTTCGGGTGTTCGTGATCGTGCCCGCCGAGGCGGCGACCCGCCATTCGACCCCGGCGGCGTTCAGCGTCCGGGACCTCAAGGACGGCGAGACCGATACAGTCCCCACCGTCTTCCTCGCAGGCCCGGGGAGGGCGCGATGAGCAAGCGTGAGTTCAAGCTGACCGGCTGGCACGTGCTGGCGGGCCTGGTGCTGTTCTTCGGGGCGGTGATCGGCGTCGACACGGTCTTCACCATCATGGCCGTGCGCAGCCACCCGGGCGAGACCAGTGCGACCGCCTACGAGGACGGCCTGGCCTACAACCGCACGCTGGAGGCGCACGCCGCCCAGGCGGCGCTGGGCTGGACGGCGACGGCGGAGGCGAGCGAGCCGGGCGTGGTGACCGTGCGGGTGCGGGACGCCGACGGGCGTCCGCTCACCGCCCTCAAGCTCACCGGAACCCTGCGGCGGCCGGCAACCGACGCAGGATCGCACGCCGTGACCTTCCAGCGGGACGGCGTCGGCGGCTACCGCGGCGAGGCGCCCAAGGTGAAGGGCGCGTGGGACCTCACCTTCGTCGCCCGCGACGCCCAGGGCCACGTGTTCCAGGCGGAAAGGCGGCTGCTGTGGCGATGACCGACACGCTGCGGGGCTGCCCGTCCACCGGCCGGGTCACGGCCGGCGAGGCGGCGGCGGATCCGGAGGCCTTCGTCCGCGCGCGCGAGGACGGCGCGCAGGTGCTGGAGCTGGTGGTGCGCGGCGCGCGCTGCGCCGGGTGTCTCGGCAAGATCGAGCGCGGGGTCGGCGCCCTGCCGGGCGTCGAGAGCGCCCGGCTGAACCTGACCACCGGCAAGCTCAGCGTCGCCTGGACGCCCGGCGCGACCACCTCGCGGCGCATCGTCGAGACCGTCACCGACCTGGGCTATGCGGCCGCGCCGTTCGATCCGGCCGAGGCCCGTGCCGAGGAGGATCGCGAGGGCCGGCGCCTCGCCATCGCGCTCGGCGTCGCCGCCTTCGGGGCCATGAACACCATGATGTTCACGGTTCCCGTGTGGTCTGGCGTGGGCATGGGCGAGGGCATGCGCGGCTTCATGTACTGGGCCTCCGCCATCGTCGCGACGCCCTGTGCGCTCTGGGCCGGCATGCCCTTCTTCGAGTCCGCCTGGCGCTCGCTGCGGAAGGGCCGGGCCAACATGGACGTGCCGATCTCGATCGGCGTGCTGCTGACCCTGGCCATCAGCTTCAGCGAGACCTTCCTGCGGGGAAAAGACGCCTATTTCGACGCGGCGGTCAGCTTGCTGTTCCTGCTGCTGATCGGCCGCTACCTCGATCACCGGCTGCGGGCCACGGCGCGTTCGGCCGCGCGCGACCTGCTGGCCCTGCAGGCGCGCACCGCCGCCGTCCTGCAGGCCGACGGCGGGTGCGTCGCCGTGCCGGTGCGCGACGTCATGGTCGACGACCGGCTGGCCGTGGCGCCCGGCGACCGCATCCCGGTCGACGCGGTGTTGGAGGAGGGCGCCTCGGACCTCGACCTGGCCCTGGTCACCGGCGAGACCGCGCCCGCACGGGCCGCGGCCGGCGACCGGCTGCCGGCCGGCGCGCTGAACCTGACCGGCCGGCTGGTGTTGCGGGCGACCGCGCGGGCGGCCGACTCCACCCTGGCCGAGGTGGCCCGGCTGATGGAGGCCGGCGCGCAGTCGAAGTCGCGCTATGTCCGCCTGGCCGACAAGGCCGCCGCCCTCTACGTGCCGGTGGTGCACTCCGTCGCCGCCCTGACCGTGCTGGGCTGGTGGATCGCGGGCGCGGACCTGCGCACCGCCCTCCTGCGCGCGGTGGCCGTGCTGATCATCACCTGCCCGTGCGCGCTGGGCCTGGCGGTTCCGGCCGTGCAGGTGGTGGCGGCCGGGCGGCTGTTCCGCAGCCGCGTGCTGGTGAAGTCCGGGGCCGCGCTGGAGCGCCTGGCCGAGGTCACCCACGTGGTGTTCGACAAGACCGGCGTTCTGACCCGCGGCGAGCCGCGACTGGTCGACGCGCCGCCGCGCGCCCTGGCCGCCGCCGCCCAGCTGGCCCGCGCCTCGCGCCATCCGCTGTCGCGCGCGCTGGCCGCCGCGGCCGGCGAGGGGCCCGTGGCCGCCGAGGTGGTCGAGACCGCCGGCTTCGGCCTGGAGGGGCTGATCGACGGCAAGCGGGCGCGCCTGGGCCGGGCCGACTGGGTGGGCGTCGCGGGCGGTCCCGGCCGCGAGACCGAGTTGTGGTTCGGCTTCGTCGGCGAGACCAAGGTCCGCTTCCGCTTCGTCGACGAGCTGCGCCCCGAGGCGCGCGACGTGGTCGCCGCCCTCAAGGCGCGCGGCCTGACCGTCGAGATCCTGTCCGGCGACGTCGAGAGCGCCGTGGCCGACGCCGCCCGCGCGGTCGGGATAGAGCGCTGGCGCTCGGGCCTGACGCCGGCCGGGAAGGCCGCGACGGTCAACGCCCTGGCCTCGGGCCGGGTGAACACGTTGATGGTCGGCGACGGCCTGAACGACGCGGCGGTGCTGGCCTGCGCCCACGCCTCCATGGCCCCGGGCTCGGCGGCCGAGGCCAGCCAGAACGCCGCCGACCTGGTGTTCGAGGGCGGGCTGGAGGCGGTGCCGACCGCGCTCGACGTCGCCCGCGCGGCCCGCAGGCGCGCGCTGGAGAACTTCGGCCTGTCGGCGGCCTATAACGTGCTCGCCACGCCGCTGGCGGTGGTCGGCCTGGCCACGCCCTTCGTGGCGGCGGTGGCGATGAGCGTCTCGTCGCTGGTCGTCACCCTGAACGCGCTTCGGCTCAACTTCGTGGGGCGGCGTCCGTGGACATCCTGATCTGGCTCGCGCCCCTGTCGGTGCTGCTGGGCCTGATCGGCCTGGCGGCCTTCCTGTGGACCTTCCACGCGGGCCAGTACGAGGACCCCAAGGGCGCAGCCGCCCGCATCCTCGACGACCACCTGGACGCCGGGCCCTCGGCGACGCCCGTCAGCCCCCAGCCTGCCGCCACCCGACCTGCTCGACGGTGAAGGCGGCGACCGTGCGTGCGTCGCGCACGACGGCCGCGTCCACCGCATAGAGCGCGACCCAGGTCCCGCACGCCGACGGTCCGCGGTTCCGGCGGCGACGCGGCTTTGCGATGAAGGCGCCTGCTGGCGCGGTGAAGCCGGACGACAACTGAGGGGCGCGCTCCTAGCCTTCGCGTGTCCCGCGTGTGGGACCTCTGCGCCTCCCGGTCCGTCCATGAATTTGCGCCGCTTCGCCCTTCTGGGAGTCCTGCTGTTGCTCGCGGCCTGCGGCGGCGGGGGCGGCTCCGGTGGCGGAACGCCGCCGCCGCCCAGCGTTCAGGTCGCCGTCTCGCCTGCGACGATCACGCTCGGGCCGTCGGGCTCGGTCCAGTTCGCGTGCACGGTCACCGGCGCGAGCACGACCGGGTGCACCTGGACGGTCCAGGAGGGCGCGGCCGGCGGCCAGGTCTCGGCGACGGGTCTGTACGCCGCGCCGGCCGCCCCTGGGGCCTACCACGTCGTCGCCGCCAGCGTCGCCGATCCGAGCCGCACGGCCGTGGCGACCGTCACCGTGACCGCGGTCCCGCCCACGCCCTGGGTCACCGGCTACTACGCCGGCTGGTACTGGAGCAGCTACCCGCCCGAGCACGTGGACATGACCGCCATGACCCACTTCGTGTTCGGCCGCGTGGCGCCCGGCGGCGGCACCTTGGACGGCGCGCCGGGCGAGGTGGTCAAGGGCGGCGGGAACTCCCATGACCCTGGCCTGTCGCCGGACGGCGTCCGCAGCGTCGAGGACTACCTGATCAAGAAGGCCCACGATCAGGGCACGAAGGCGCTGGTGATGATCGGCGGCATGGGCGACGGGGAGGGTTTCCTGCTCTCCACCACCGACGCCATGCGCCCCACCTTCGTGCGCAACCTGGTCGATTACCTGGTCGCCCACGACTACGACGGCGTCGACCTCGACTGGGAGGACGCGCTTGAGGGCGACGAGGACCTGCACGTCGACGCCGAGGAAGCGCGCCGTCGCCTGAAGGCGCTGATCGCCGACCTGCGCCAGGAGGCGGCGAAACGCCCGCGCTATTCGGGGGCGGGCCGGCAGATGCTGATCACCTTCCCGGGCTATGCGGTCAGCATCAACTTCCTGGAGCCGGGCGGGAAGGTCGAACAGTGGCAGGCCGACGTCGCCAACGCGGTCGATCAGTACAACCTGATGAGCTACGGCATCGGCACCACCTTCAACGGCGGCGGCTGGGATTCCTGGTTCAGCAGCCCGATCTTCGGGGCGACCGGCACCACGCCCTACGACCTGGACACGAGCATCAAGGCCTACGTCGCCACCGGCGTGCCGCGCAGCAAGATCGGGATCGGCATCGGCTTCTACGGCATCTACTTCGGTCCGGACATCACCGGACCGCGCCAGCCGACCGACAACAATGAGATCTGGGTCTTCGACGACTCGTCGCTGAGCTACCGCGTGCTGGTCGAGAAGGGCTATCTCAGCCACGGCGTGCGCCGCTGGGACGAGGAGGCGCAGTCCGTCTATCGCAGCTACGGGGGCGGCGGTTACGTGCCGGCGGTGGACCCCACCTCGCCGCCAGCCGGCTTCCTGTCCTACGAGGATGAGCAGTCGATCGCCGCCAAGGGCGCGTGGGTGCGCTCGACCGGCGTCGGCGGCGTCATCCTGTGGACCATCGACTACGGCTGGCTGCCCGAGTCCCAGACCAATCCGCTGCTGGCGGCCGTGAAGCAGAGCTTCCTGCCGGAAAGGCAGTAGGCGTGCGCGCCGACCTTCTTCGCCGCGGCGCTCTGGCGTGCCTGCTTCTGGCCGCCGCCGGTCCCGCCGCCGCCCAGGTGCTGGAACTGAGCCCGGACGGCGAGGTGCGCCGGGTCGGTCCCGGGTGGGAGACGGCGCGCGCGTCCGCCGCCCGGCCCGTGGCTCCGGCGCCGCCCGCGCCCTACCGCCAAGCCGTCGAGGCGGCCGCGCGGCGTTACGACCTGAGCCCCGAGCTGCTCGACGCGGTCGCCAGGTCGGAGTCCGGCTACGACGCTCACGCCGTGTCTCCGGTCGGCGCGATCGGGGTCATGCAGCTGATGCCGGCGACCGCCCGCGCCCTGGGCGTCGATCCGCGGGACCCGGGCCAGAACATCCTGGGCGGCGCGGCCTACCTGCGCGCCCAGCTCGACGCCTTCGACGGCGACCTCGAGCGCGCGCTCGCCGCCTACAACGCCGGCCCCGGCCGGGTCCGCAAGCATGGCGGCGTGCCGCCCTTCGCAGAGACGCGCGCCTACGTGGCCGCCAACCTCGAGCGCCTCGCCGTGGCCGTGCAAGGAGAGACCGAATGAGCCGCACCTTCACGTCCCTGGCCACGGCCGTTCTCGTCGCCGCGCTGCCCGGCGTCGCCGCCGCCCAGGTCGCCGATCCGGCCGGCTCGGGTCCCATCCTGGGCGCCGTCACCTGGGTCCAGGGCACCCTGCTCGGCAATGTCGCCACCGCCGTCGCGGTGATCGCCGTGGCCATGGTCGGCTTCATGATGCTGACCGGCCGCATGCGCTGGAAGACCGGGGCTACGGTCATTCTCGGCTGCTTCGTGCTGTTCGGCGCGGCCACCATCGTCGCCGGCATCCAGGCGGCGGCCCGCGGCGGCTAGCCATGTCCGAGTTGACGCGTGTCCCGATCCATCGGGCGTTGACCCGGCCGCAGATGTTCGCCGGCGTGACCTACAGCTACTTCGTGATCAACGGCGTGCTGACGACCGAGGCGTTCCTGATCACGCGCTCGCCCTGGGCGCTGGCGGTCTGCGCGGCGCTTCACGGGATCGGCTACCTCGCCTGCCTGCGCGAGCCGCGCATCTTCGAGCTGTGGATCACGCGGGTGAGCCGCTGCCCGCGGGTGCCGAACTGGCGCTTCTGGCGCTGCAACAGCTACCGGCCCTGACGATGAAGCTTCGCGACTACGCGGCGTTCGCGCGCAAGGAGCAGGCGGCGGGGGACCGGCTGCCCTACGTCGGGCTGGCCGACGAGCGCACGGTGATCCTGCGCGACGGCGGGCTGATGCAGTGCCTGCATCTGACCGGCTTCGCCTTCGAGACCGCCGACGCCGCCGAGCTGAATCACAAGCTGGCCATGCGCGACGCGGCCCTGCGCGCGATCGCGAGCTCACGCTACGTGGTGCACCACCACCTCGTGCGCCGCCGGGTCGAAGTGGACGTCGACGGCGAGTTCGGCGACCCGGTCAGCGCCGAGATCGACCGCCGGTGGCGCGAGCGCCTGGCCTCGCGCCGCCTGTTCCTGAACGAGCTGTTCGTCACCGTCCTGCGGCGCCCGCCGAAGGGCAAGGTCGGCGTCGCGGAGCGGCTGGCCGACCAGATCGCGCGGCGGGTGAACGCCGAGACCCGGGCGGCGACCCTGGCGCGGGAGATCCGAGAGCTGGACGCCGCGCGCGAGGCGCTGGCGGCCGCCCTCCAGCCCTACGGTCCGCGGGTGCTGGGGGCCTACAGGACCCGCGCGGGCGTGTGCTCCGAACCCCTGGAGTTCCTGTCGGCCCTGTTCAACGGCGAGCTGCGGCCCATGCTGGCGCCGGCCGGCGATGTCGGACGCCACATTCCCTATCGCCGGGTCAGCTTCGGCCTCGACGCCGTCGAGCGCCAGGGGCCGGCCGGCGAGCGGGACTTCACCGCCATCCTGTCCTTCAAGGAATATCCGCCGCACGCCACGCCGGGCATGCTCGATCCGCTGCTGCGGCTGCCCTACGAGATGACCCTGTCCGAGGGGTTCGCCTTCGCGGACCGGCAGATCGGCCTGGAGCGCGTCTCCACCGCCCTGCGGCGGTTCCGGGCCGCCGACGACGACAGCCAGTCGCTGCGTCAGGGCCTGGTCGAGGCCAAGGACGCGGTGGCGTCCGGCCGCGCGGCGCTGGGCGAGCACCACCTCATGCTGGCCGTGCGGGCGCCTTCGCTGGAAGAGCTCGACCGGGCCGCCGCCGAATGCGTGGCGGTGCTGGCCGATCTGGGCGCGGTCGCGGTGCGCGAGGACCTCGCGCTCGAGCCGGCGTTCTGGGGCCAGTTCCCCGGCAACGAGGCCTATTGCGCGCGCCGCGCCATGGTCTCGACCGGCGCTTTCGCCGGCCTGGCCTCGCTGCACGGCTTCCCGCTCGGGGAGGCCTCGGGCAACCACTGGGGACCCGCGGTCACCGCCTTGGAAACGACCGCGGCGACCCCTTACTTCTTCAACTTCCACGACGGCGACCTCGGCAACTTCACCGTCATCGGCCCGTCCGGATCGGGCAAGACCGTGGTGCTCAACTTCCTGGCCGCCCAGGCCCAGAAGGCGCGCCCGCGCACGGTGGTGTTCGACAAGGATCGCGGGGCGGAGATCTTCGTCCGGGCGATCGGCGGGCGCTACGCCCTGCTGCGCGCCGGCGTGCCGACCGGCTTCAATCCGCTGCAGCTTCCGGACACGCCGGCCGACCGGGCGTTCCTGCGCGACTGGCTGGGCCGGCTGATCTGCAAGCCGGGCCAGAGCCTGGACGTCGAGGACGAGGCCGTGCTGGCCGACGCGGTCGAGGCCAATTACGAGCAGGATCCCGAGCACCGCCGGCTGAGCGTCTTCCGCGAGTTGCTGAGCGGCCGTCGGAGGCCCGAGCGCGGCGACCTGGCCTCGCGTCTGGCCCCGTGGTGCGGCCGCGGCGAACTGGCCTGGCTGTTCGACAACCCGGTGGACCAGCTGGAGCTGTCGTCGGCGACGCTCGGTTTCGACATGACCGAACTGCTGGACCACCCGGTCCAGCGCACGCCGACCATGATGTACCTGTTCCACCGGGTCGAGGAGCGGCTGGACGGCCGCCCCACGGTCATCCTGGTGGACGAGGGCTGGAAGGCGCTGGACGACGAGGTCTTCTCCGCCCGCCTGCGCGACTGGATGAAGACGCTGCGCAAGCGCAACGGACTGGTCGGCTTCGCCACCCAGAGCGCCCGCGACGCGCTGGAGAGCCGGGTGTCCTCCGCCGTCATCGAGCAGGCCGCGACCCAGATCTTCATGCCCAACCCGCGGGCCCAAGCGGCGGATTACTGCGACGGGTTCGGCCTGACGGCGCACGAACTGTCGATCGTCCAGGCCCTGCCCGCCCACGCCCGCGCCTTCCTGGTCAAGCAGGCCAACCACTCCGTGGTGGTGCGGCTGGACCTGTCGTCGGCGCCCGAGCTGATCACCGTGCTGTCCGGCCGCGAGGCGACGGTCAGGAAGCTCGACGAGCTGCGCCGGCGCGTGGGCGAGCACCCGGCGGGCTGGTGGCCGGAGCTGACCGGCACGGCCTGGCCCGGCGGCGCGCCCCAACCTCAGACGCTGAGGGCGGTGTCGTGAGCTGCCTGGCCCTGTCCCCGCAAGCCGACCAGACCGTCGCCTCGGCCCTGGCCGCGGTCGACTGCCAGCTGAACGGCGCGGTCGCGACCAGTTACGCGCGGCTGTTCGGCGCGAGCGGCGCCTTCACCGGCGTCCTGACCGCCCTGCTGACCGTCTTCGTCGCCTGGATCGGCTACGGCCTGATCACCGGGCGGACCCGCCTGAGCCTGCCCGCCATGACGCCGAAGCTGGCGGCGCTGGCCCTGGTCCTGACCTTCGCCACCGCCTGGCCCGCCTACCAGGCGGTGGTCTACGGCCTGCTGACCGGAGGCCCGGACGAACTCGCCTCGGCGCTGGCGGGCGCGCGGGGCGGCGCGGCCCAGGTCTTCGCCGCGCGGCTGGACGGGCTGTTCGACGGCGTCGTCGAGATCGGCCGCGCGCTGGATGTCGGCCAGGAAGCGGGCCTGCAGGGCGCGAGCCAGTTGGTCTGGTCCGCCGCCATGGTGCTTCTGCTGTCCACGCTGGGCCTGCTCGTCGTGGCGCGCGTGGTGCTGGCCGTGCTGCTGGCGGTCGGTCCCGTGTTCGTGGTGCTGGGCCTGTTCTCCGGCACGCGGCCGCTGTTCGAAGGCTGGCTCAGGACCGCGCTCGGTTTCGCCTTCGCGCCGATGCTGGTCGTGCTCGGCGGCTTCGGCGCGCTGAACCTGATGGGGCCGTTGATCCAGGCGATCGCCGAGGACCCGCTGGCCGCGGCTCGGGAGATGCGCCCGCTCGTGACCTTGCTGGTCGCCGCCCTGATCTATGCGGGGGTGCTGGTCGCCCTGGCCTGGGCCGCCCTCAACCTGACCCGCGGCTGGAGGCTGGGCGGCCGGACCGGGGCGGCGAGGACCCCGCCGACGGCCCCGGCTCACCAGCCCGCGCCTGCGCTGGCCACGCCCGGAGCGGACGCCGGAGGCTCGGACGCGTCCGCGAGCGCGCGGCTGTCCGCGCTGGTGACCGCCGTGCTGAGGGAGCCCGCGTCCGCCCCGGCCCGCGTCGAGATCGTCCGTTCCGTGGGCGGGGAGGCTGGCGGCGCGTCCCCGCCGTCGTCGTCCCGCCGCACCGAAGGATTGGGGCGCAGCTTCCGGCCGACGGCGGCCGCGCGCATGCTGACCGGAGCGCCTGGATCATGAACGTCGTCCGCCCCCTGATCCTCAGCCTGCTCATCGCCGGTCCGGCCGTGGCCGAAGCGGACCCGCGCGTGCGCGTGGTCGACTTCGACGACGCCGCCGTGGTCCGCGTCGACGGCTGCTTCGGCTACCAGACCATGATCGAGTTCGAGGCCGGCGACCCCATCGAGAACGTCGGGCTCGGCGAAGCGTCCCAGTGGCTGGTGACGCCCAACCGCAGCGGCGACCTGCTGTTCGTCAAGCCGGCCCAGCGCAGCACCCGCAGCAACATGACCGTCGCCACCGCCCGCCG
This sequence comes from Caulobacter sp. 17J80-11, assembly GCF_014349105.1. GTDB lineage: Bacteria > Pseudomonadota > Alphaproteobacteria > Caulobacterales > Caulobacteraceae > 17J80-11. The sequence continues at coordinate 34,606 of NZ_JACSJI010000027.1, forward strand.
GCGTTACGCGTTCGAGCTGGTCGCCGCGCCGACGGCGGCGTGCGCCCGGGGCGACGTCGTCTATCGGCTGCGGTTCCGCTACCCGCAGGACCCGGCCGCCGCCGCAGCGTCGACCGCGCCGCCGCCTCTCGGCCTGGACGCGCTGGCGCCGCCGGAGACGCGCAATTTGGCCTACACCTTCACCGGCTCGGCCGAGACCGTGCCGGTCCGCGTCTTCGACAACGGCAGCCGGACCTTCTTCCGGTGGGCCGAGGGCGCCTCCACCCCGGCGGTCTACGCGCGCGGCCTGGACGAGGCGGAGACCGCCGTGAGCTTCTCCGCCCAGGGCGACTACCTGGTGGCCGACCAGGTCGCGCCGGCCTTCGTGCTCCGGCGCGGAAACGCGGTCGCGGTCCTCTACAACGACGCCTACCAGACCCCGGCGCTGGACGCCGGCTCGCCCCAGCCGCGCGCCGAAGCCGCGCGTGGACCGCGCTGGCCGTTCGGGCGCGGGAGGGCCCAGCCATGATCGCTCGACACGCTCCGGGCGGCGAGGATCCGCGCCGCGCCCTGACCTCGGCGGAGCTGCAGGCGGCCTCCGACCGCGCCCGGCCCAGGGTCGCGCGCAAGGGCGGCTCCGACGCGCTCGGCCTCGGCGCCGGCCTGCTCGGGGCCTGCCTGCTCGGCGCCTTCACCCTGGTTTCGCTCTCCCAGGGGCGCGCCCAGGCCTCCGGCGCGGCCGCGGCGGCCCAGGCCAGCTTCACCCGACGCATGAAG
>NZ_JACSJI010000028.1 GCF_014349105.1 Caulobacter sp. 17J80-11
TCGCGGCGGCGCTCGTAGCGGTCGCGGCGGTTCTCGCGGCGGCCGCCGCCAGAACCGTCGCCGCGGGCTTCGCCCTCGAACCGGCGCTCGCCGCGATCCTCGCGGGCTTCGCGGGGCTCGCGCGGTTCGCGCGGTTCGCGTTGCTCGCGCGGCTCGCGGTCGCGGCGGTCGTCGCGGCGCTGCTCATAGCGTTGTTCGTGCCGCTGCTCGTCGCGGGCGCTCTGCTGGTCGCCGCCCTCGGTCTCGCCGGCCTCGGCCACGCCGTCCATCTCGATCGGCTCGCCGCTCTCGTCCTCGAAGTCGATGTCGAAGCCGGAGGCGAAGGCGTCGCGGGCGGCGATCTCGGAGACCGGGCGCTGCGGCTGCAGGGTGCGCAGGACGCGGAAGTAGTGCTCGGCGTGCTGCAGGTAGTTTTCGGCCAGCACCCGGTCGCCCGACGACGAGGCGTCGCGGGCCAGCTGGTGGTAGCGTTCGTAGACGTGCTGGGCGTTGCCGCGAACCTTCACGTTCTCCGGCCCGGTGGACTCCCAGGCGCGGTTCGGGTTGGTGCTGCCGCCGCCGCCTTGGCCGCCGCCGCCGGGCTTCCGGTTGCGGCCCCGTTGCCGCTTCATGCCGCCGCCCTTGAAATCTCTCATTCGGAATGACCGTCTGCTGGCGCGAGAGAACCGTCCCTCGCGCGTGCGGCTGTTCGGCCGATCAGGGGACGTTTGGTCCCCGCTGGTCTGGTCTTGAGCCGCTGTCGCGTCTCCGCCCCGGCGTCTCGCGCGAAAATCCTCGCGCGCCGCCGCAAGCCCCGATCCACCGGTCTGGCGTTCCCGAAGGCGCGCTGAAGCCCGGCGATGTAGGTGGAGACCCCGTCAGTGTTATCCCGTCCGGCCGTCGCTTCCAAGCGGATTTTTGACGCCGGTCACGACCCGGTCCTTGGTCGCCAGGTCCTTGGCGGTGCGCACCTGATCGCCGCCCGCCGCCTTGAACAGGGCCTCGACCTCGGCCGACTGGTCCCAGCCGATCTCCACCGCGAAAACCCCGCCGGGTTTCAGCACCCGCATGATTTCGGGGGCCAGCAGCCGATAGGCGTCCAGGCCGTCCGGACCGCCGTCCAGGGCCAGGCGCGGCTCGTGGTCGCGGACCTCAGGATCCAGGGTCTCGATCTCGGCGGAGCGGATGTAGGGCGGGTTGGAGACCACCAGGTCGAAGCTCTCGTCGCCCAGGCCCGCGGTCCAGTCGCCGCGCAGGAAGGCGGCGCGGTCAGCCAGGCCCAGGTTGGCCGCGTTCTCGCGCGCCACCGCCAGGGCCTCCTCGGAGACGTCGACGCCCAGCCCCTTGGCGGCCGGCCGCTCGGCCAACACCGCCAGCAGGATGGCCCCGGAGCCGACGCCGAGGTCGAGCATGGTGAAGCTCATCGCCTCCGGGAAGGCCTGCAGCACCACGTCGACCACGCTCTCGGTGTCGGGCCGGGGCACCAGCACGTCGCGGGTGACGCCCAGCAGGATCTTGTAGAAGCCCTTGCGGCCCAGGATGCGGGCCACCGGCTCGCGCTTCAGCCGCCGCTCGACATAGCCCTCCAGCGCGCCGGCCTGCTCGGCCGACAGCTCCCGGTAGGGATCGGTGAGGATGTCCAGCCTGGTCGCGCCGGAGGCGGCCTCCAGGAGCAGGCGGGCGTCGATGGCGGGGCTGTCGACGCCGGCGGCCTTCAGGCGCTGCTGGGCGTCGGTCCAGGCTTTCACGAGGGTGGGCATGGGCCGCCTTTTAGAGCCGTCCTGGTCTGGATGGAACCGTCCGCCGGTGAAACCGGGGCCCGCGTTCTATCCCCCCAATACTTCCGTCATCCCGGCCGCAGCGGAGCGCAGCGCAGCGGAGAGCCGGGACCCAGCCAGCGCCACGTTTGTTGCAGCCCTCCCGCAGCGTCGCTGTCGAGTTGCTGCGTCCCGGATCAGCGCTGACGCGCTGTCCGGGATGACGGGTTTGTTGGAGTGCGATCGCCTCAGACGCGAGCGGAACGGCGCGCAGCCCGCGTCGTTTCCGCGTGCATGGCGCGTGCGCTACGATCCTCGGCCGACCGACCCGCCTGGCGCCGGGCCCGCTTCGTGGCGGACGGCGCGGTGCTGCTGTTCGCCGGCTGGATGGTGCGCCGCCTGCTGGAGCCGCCGCAGCCGCCGCAGGGCGCGGCCAAGCCGGCCGGCGTTCACGCCCACGACGTGCTCGACACCAGCCCCGAGGCCTTCGAACGCCGCGAGCCCGGCCGCGGGCGGGCGGCGCGCACGCCCTGCGAGATCCCGGCCAAGGGCTGGACCGACATCTGGTTTCGGGTGGTGCTGGCCTATTTCGGCGACCGGGTCGGCTTCATCGCCGGCGGCGTCACCTTCTTCACCCTGCTGGCCCTGTTCCCCGGGCTGACCGTGTTCGTGTCGCTGTACGGCTTGTTCAACGCGCCCGAGACCGCGGTCGGCCACGTGGAGCTGCTCAGGGGCGTGGTGCCGGCCGGGGTGCTCGACTTCCTGTCCGGCGAGGTGGTGCGCATCGCCTCGGCCCCCCCGACCGAGCTGGGGGTCACCCTGGCGATCAGCCTGGGCTTCTCGCTGTGGAGCGCCAACGCGGCGGTGAAGTGGCTGGTCTATGGCCTGAACGTCGCCTACCACGAGACCGAGAAGCGCAACTTCTTCCACTACAACCTGCTGACCATGGCGTTCACGGCCGGGGCCCTGGTGTTCGTGCTGATCACCACCTCGCTGGTGGTGGTCACGCCGGTGATCGCCTCCTTCTTCGGCCTGCGCACCGACATCGGCCTGGCCGCCGACCTGCGCTGGCCGCTGCTGTTCGCGGCCTACGTCGGCGCCATGGCCCTGCTCTACCGCCACGGCCCGTGCCGGGCGCGGGCGCGCTGGCGCTGGCTGACGCTGGGCGGGGCGTTCGCCGCGGTGCTGAACCTGGCCGGCTCGGCGGTGTTCTCGTGGTGGCTGTCCAGCTTCGCCGACTACGCCCGGGTGTACGGCTCGCTGGGCGCGGCCATGGGCTTCATGATGTGGACCTGGCTCAGCATCACCGCGATGATCATGGGGGCCGAGCTCAACGCCGAGATGGAGCACCAGACCGCCTGGGACACCACCACCGGCCGGCCCAAGCCCATGGGCGAGCGCGGCGCCCTGGTCGCCGACACGGTCGGCCCGCGCAAGGGCGCGCCGGGCGCGGTGCGCTACACCCTGCAGTACGCCGAGGAGCTGTCGCGGCGGCTGATGCTGAAGCTGGGCAAGCGGCCGGAGAGCTGAGTTTTGGCGTTTTGTCCGAACAGGATTTCCCGGAGTTCCGGAAAAAGAACGCGGGTTTGCCAGCTTGACGGCCCGGGGCGTCGGGGTATCCTTTCGGCAGGTTGGAAGCTTGCGCCTGCGGACCTGCGGCGGGTTTCCGGACCTCTCCCTTCAAGCCCGTCATCCCGGCCGGAAGCGCGCGCAGCGTGCTGGAGAGCCGGGCCCCAGCAAGCTCGACCTGAACGCTGCGAGACGCGGGCTGCAACACGCGTGGCGCTTGCTGGGTCCCGGCTCTCCGCTGCGCTTCGCTCCGCTGCGGCCGGGATGACGGATTGAGGGGGATGGGCGGAGCGCCGGCCCGATCCATCGGCGATGTCGGAAGGTTCTCCGCCCGAACGTCCTTCGGTCGCACGACAGCCAGCAGGAGGCTCCCATGTACGTCGACGGTTTCGTGATCGCGGTCCCGAAGGACAAGCTCGACGCCTACAAGGCGATGGCGAAGAAGGGCGGCGAGGTGTGGAAGGAGCACGGCGCCCGGGCCTACGTCGAATGCGTCGCCGACGACGTGCCCTATGGCGAGCTGACCAGCTTCCCGCGCGCGGTGCAGGCCAAGGACGACGAGACGGTGATCTTCTCGTGGATCGTCTACGACGACCGCGCCCAGCGCGACGCCGTCAACGCCAAGGTGATGGCCGACCCGCGCCTGAAGGAATTCATGAACAACATGCCGTTCGACGGCAAACGGATGATCTACGGCGGGTTCGAGACGATCCTGCAGGTGTAGATCCCTCTCCCCTTGCGGGAGAGGGAGGGGCCCACGCGAAGCGTGGGAGGGTGAGGGGTCGCGCCGCCGGCTGCGGAGAAACCCCTCATCCTCCCACGCGGCCTGCGGCCACGCGGGCCCCTCCTTCTCCCGCAAGGGGAGAAGGGCCCCTTCGGGGCTTTGCCTCACCGCGCAGCTCTGGCTAGAGACCGGCGTTCGCCGTTCGAGAGAGCCCCGCCCGTGACCACCTCCACCCCCGACGCCGCGAAGGCCGTCGTCCGCGCCTATGTCGAGGCCTTCAACGCCGGCGACTTCCCCCGCCTGCGCGGCCTGTTCACCGACGACGCGGTGATCTGGGGCGTGCTGGGCTGGGGGCCGATCGACGAGGTCGTGCCGATCTGGCGCGAGCTGCACGAGGCCTTAGCGCTGGAGCTGACCGTCGAGGCCCTGGCCGCCGACGGCGACACGGTCGCCGCCCGCTACACCGAGCGCGGGGTCTCGCGCGCGCCCTTCCGCGACAGGCCGGCCACCGGGCGAGCCTACGAGCTGGTGGCGATGGAATGGTTCGAGCTCGACGGCGGCAAGATCCGCCGCCGCTGGGGCGCCCGCGACGCCGCCAGCCAGGCGCGCCAGCTGGGGTGGTGAGCTAAGAGCCACTTAAACAACCGTCATCCCGGCCGCAGTGGAGCGGAGAGCCGGGACCCAGCAAGCGCAACGCTTGTTGCAGGCCTTTCGCAGCTTTGAGGTCGAGTTGCTGGGTCCCGGATAAGCGCTGCGCGCTTTCCGGGATGACGGTTGGTAGGCCGCAACCCGCCTCCCCGCCCCGAAGTTGACCGCGAACGCGCCCGGGGCGCGGAGGCAACATGTCGGTTTCTCTCTCCAGGCCCGCGCCGCCGCCCTGGGTTCGTTACGGGCTCGCCGTCCTGTTCGTCGCCGCCGCCACGGTGCTGGCCTTCGTGGTCGACCAGCTGGTCGCCCCGCCCAGCCTGGCTTTGATCTTCGTGCTGCCGGTGGTGGTCGCGGCCGCGCGCCTGGGCTGGGGGCCGGCCCTGGTCGCCGTCGCGGGCGGGGCGCTGGCCTTCGACTTCCTCTTCACCGAGCCCCGCTTCTCGTTCCGCATATCCAGCCCGGCCGACGTGTGGGACGCGGCGCTGCTGCTGGTGATCGCCACGATCGTCAGCTCGATCGCGGCGGACGCGCGCCGCCGGGCGATCGAGGCGGAGCGCGCCGCCGGGCAGGCCCGGGCGCTCCAGGGGCTCGCCCATGTCGTCATCGAGGACAGGCCCATGGCGGAGGTGTTCACGGCCGCCGCCGAAGCCCTGCACGGCCTGTTCGGCGCCCCGGCCGCCGTCTTCCTCGACGACAAGGGCGCGTTCGGTCCGGTCGCGACCGCCGGCGGGGCGACGATCACGCGCGCCGACGAGGACGCGGCGCGCGGCGCGCTGGACACGCACGTCGCCACCCGCTCCGAAGCCTACCCGTACGACCAGACCGAGTTCGACTTCTGGCCGGTGGCGACGCCGGGCGGCCTGCGCGCCGTGGTCGGGGTCGACTTCACCAAGGCCGAGGAGGAGCGGCCCGCCGCGCCCGAGCGCCTGGTCGACATCGTGCGCGGCTACCTGACGGCGGCCTTCGCCGCGGGACGCGGCTGAGCGCGCGCGCGACGCGCGCCCCGCCGAACAATGCTAGGCTGGCGGCCCCAGCCCGCGCCGCAGGCGCGGGCGTTCTTCGCGGCGATCGAAAAATCCCAGGTCAAGTCTGGGACTGTCGATCGCATCCGGCTGCTACGCAGGCCGGCGCTCATCCCCCCTCGCAGAAGGCCCGCCCGCGCATGTCCCTGACCCTGTGGTTCCACCCGCTGTCCTCCTACTGCTGGAAGGTGCTGATCGGGCTCTACGAGACCGGCGCGCCGTTCACGGGCCAGGTGGTGAACTTCGCCGATCCGGACTCCACCGCCCGCTTCCGCGCCCTGTGGCCGCTCGCGAAGATGCCGCTGCTGGAAGACGCCGGCGTCGCCGTGCCGGAGAGCACCGTCATCCTCGAGCACCTGGACCGCCACCACCCCGGCCCCAGCCCCCTGCTGCCCAGGGACGCCGACGCGCAGGCCCAGGCCCGCCTGTGGGACCGGATCTTCGACCTGCACGTCCACGCCCACATGCAGAGGATCGTCGCCGACCGCCTGCGCCCCGAGGCCGAGCGCGACCCGCGCGGCATCGCGGACGCCCGCGCCCAGCTGCAGGCCGCCTACGACCTGGTGGAAGCCCATATGGCCGGCCGCGACTGGCCCGCCGCCGGCGCCTTCACCCTGGCCGACTGCGCGGCCTTCCCGGCCCTGTTCTACGCCGGGATCATCGAGCCGTGGGGCGACGCGCGGCCGAACACCAGCGCCTACCTGGAGCGGCTGCTGGCGCGCCCGTCGGTGGCGCGGGTGCTGGACGAGGCGCGGCCGTGGTTCGAGTGGTTCCCGTACCGGGAGGCGATGCCGGAGAGGTTTTTGGCCTAGGTCAGCTAGCCAGCCGGTCCGCCTCTTCCTCGATCTGCTTCTGCCGCGCCAGTTCCGCTTGGTAGGTCTTTTCGAGACGCTGCAGCTGCGGTCCGAGGTCGCCCAGCATGCGCCAATGGGCGGCCGCCTTCGGGGCGAACGTCGCGCAGGCGCGGCGCACATCGGCCAGTTCCGAGTTGCCGTCCCCGTACTGCCCGCAGGCATCTTGAGCCTGCGCGATGTCTCCGTTCAACGCCGCGGCCGTGCGCTCAAAATCCGCTTTCCCGCGCTCGACATTGGCGTGCTCAGCCTCTGTCGTGAACACGGCTTGGCTAATCGAGTAGGAAAGTTGCCCCCGCTCGAACTCGGCTGCCGAGTTGCCTGCCAGATTTCGGCTTTGGGCCAACAACGCGACAGCCTTCGCCGTCATGCCAGCATAACCTCGCTCGATAACGGGCACCTGCTCCTTCGCCCTGCTGGCGCGCGCGGCTAGCGCATCAATGCGCTGCGTGAGACGGGAAAGGGAGGCAATGAGCGCCAGCCGCTCTCGGGCTGAGTTAGAGGCGGCGGCCGCTGCAGCGCGGGTGGAAAGCCGCTGATCCGAGGCGGCTCGAAGCGCAGCGACCTCCTTCTGATACGCCTCCAGATCACTGCGAACGAAGACACCCGAGCCTTGAAAATCGCTCGAGCCAATGGTCAGCCGGTTGCCGCGCAGCGCCCCCGTCATCGACTGCGAGATCGGCAGGAAGGATACCGGTCGGATCGAAAGGCTGACGTCCTCGCCGTCGCTAAGTCCGGTCACTGTACCGCTCGAATTGTCGAGCGTCCCATCTGGGGCCAGCCTCACGATTTCGATGCGCCCGGACACCTGCCCGCCTTCCGCCTGGACGAGTTGGAGGTAGGCCACGGCCTCGTTCGACTTGAGGATGTAAGTGCCTGAGGCGGACGGCTTACCGCACCCGCCGAGAAGGAGCAGGCACGCCATCGCTGACAGGCATGTGGGCCTTATCCGCACTCCGCCCCCCTCCGCTCGCCTCGCATCAGGCTGCCGCGGCTCCTTCGCCTAGTTCGCGGCGTCGCGGCGTCGCGGCTCAAAGTGTGCCTGGACATCTCCACCGGCACGCGCAGCCTTGACTTCGCTCCGGAAGAGCAGGCGCGCAAGGAGGAGTCATACCGACAAGCTATCCTAAAAAACAGAGCGCGTTGCGTCATCAGTAGACCAGATGACCACCAGCTACGCAACTTTACGCCGCTCGAAGCACCGGCATACTTCGCTGCAACAGGAACGACCGACTCCCCGGATGTCGAGTCGACAGATCACGAAGGAGATCAACAAATATCGCCACTATAAGAGCACACCCTTTCGCGAACCTCGCGACAACCTTGTTATCCGGCGCCGCTCGAGCCGCGAGAGGATCAGATAAAAACGCCCGGAACATGGCATCTACGCTGTCCCAATGACGCCCCCCGCCGTGCGGATACCAGGCCCCATAGTCATGACGGTAGTTGAGATTATTTCTCACCTTGGACAGCCAGTTCCCGGATGCGCCGTCCGTTCTCATGATATCGCGGGCGACCTGAAGGCAATCAAACACCTCCTGCTTCGCAACTATTACGCCCGGTGAGGATAATATACGAACCTGAAGAGACGACAATGTATCATCCAACTGCCGCCAGGTATCCTCATGCGAGCCCCGGCTGAGCGGGGCCCCCGATATCGATCTACCAGGAACGTCTAACTCGAAAGCGTAAACCTTCTCATGAACAATCACATGGCCAGGCAAGAAGCCTGACTGGACCGCCACCCTACGTAATGTCGCAGCGTTGTCCGCCGCCAAGCTGGAGACGCTACGGCCGAATATCCGGCAAATTCCGTGCGCAGCATAAAACGCCGCGTAGTAGCTACGGATGAGCGGCCATGCCCGTGAGTTGGCAAATTCATTCCCCACCCCGATCCCCGCGATGGTCTCAAGAGTGGCCGCTCCGAACCGGTCAATGTCGTGTGCAAAACCGGCGACAACTGGCTCGACATCTCCAATGGCCAACTCGATCACGTTACTTCCGGCAACGAACGAGCTAACGACGTAGTCCTCCCCGTCAAGCCAGCCTTTGAACGAGCGGCTGGTGCCGGTTGAGACCGCATTCAACCCATCAAGCCAGTACGGCCTAAGAGCGTCCTGAAGCGCAGACATCCGAGCTCAGAGCTTAAAGCCCTTGGTGAGGGCCTTCCCGAAAAGATCTTGCAACTGCTTAGAACTATTCTTCGCAGACACGAGCGCATTTCGATTAGTGTTAGAAAACACGTCGTCAAGAACGTCTGCAAAATTTGTGGCAGTATATTCGCCACTAAACCGCCCCTTCACCCGGCCCGCAACATCCGGAAAGAAGCCCATAATAGCCTTAAAACCATAAGGCAGAATCAACAGCTCCCGATAGCGAAGGCGGTCGAGACCCCCAACAAAAGCACCCAAGTAGGCATTTATAATACTGTAAAGATCATCCGAATCTCTTGAGCCTAAATAGGGGAGAATCGGTTTACACGCCGAGTTGAACGACACACGCGATAGCTTTCCGGCCGCCCGTTCACTCGGGGACAGTAAACCAAACAAAATGCTGTCCGACCTCGTGGCGAACGAATCGAAGATATCGCGGAGGCGACTCTCCTCATCACTCTCGATGTCAGCGAGGTGCTTGATATCAAGCAGAAGCTCGTTCGGAACAGGCTTTTGCTTCGTATTGATATCGATAAATAGCCTCGTCTCTTGCTGCCGAGTCAGTCCATCATAGATGATAACTGGAACGCGCATCTCAGATTTGGCCTTGGAGAAGCCAAATACACGGTGCTGTCCATCGAGAACGAGGAACGCGTGCGGATGCCGAACAAAGGTAAGCGCACGACCACCGGGTTTAACCGTCAGCTTCGCCCCGGCTTGGGCCGAAAGCACGATAGAACTTGGGATCGTGCCTTCACTATCCACGTATTGAGCGATCTGCTCCGCTCTCTTCTCATCCAGAATTCGCTGAAATCCCTCCATGGGATCCTCATAGCGAGTGGTGACGAAGCACGTTTCTGCCAAGACGGTTGACGGCAACGTGAGGCTGTAGAATCTAAACCGCCCCTGACGAATAAGGCTAAAAGTATAGCTCTCGACAGGGTGTTCGACCTCGGTCTCGACGGCGTTCATTCCAAAACCTATGCCTGAGGGTCAACAGCAAGAGCTTGCGGAGGATAAATGGATAGCCGAGTCCGCTCGGTAATCTTCTTTTCAATTAGCCCGTGGATCACGGCGAGATCGAGCTTCGCTTCGTTTTGCAAGCCAAGGCAGGTAGCAATACCTTCGATATCAGTACTAAAGCGACGCCCAAGCTCTAACGAATGCCCCTGTGGCCCTGCGTTCAAGCTATACGGGTGGAAATGCATAGGGTCCGAAACCCTAGCACTGTTAAGATGGCCGAACTGAAATTCGGACACCATGTATTCCATGAGCCTATCCTGGACCACTAGAACTAAATGCTTATTCACCACCTCAAAGGTTTTCAGCTTGTGGTGCAACTGCACAAGAATAGTCTTGGCGGTCATTTTCCAGTTCATCCCGTAGGACTTCGTATTTGAAGTGTCCATGGGGTCAGCCGGAATACCTTTCGTCGCTATGAAACGCTGACGCTCAGGCCATACCGTACCGGTAGTGTCCAGGGTTTGGAGTTCGATTCCAACGAAATCGCGAACTTTTCCCCCTCGAATTGACGCCAAGATGTAGTCGAGGCTTCCGCCGGGAATTCCGACCTCTGAAACAATATGCAACTCATTTCCAGGTTCGTGTCCCGTAAGGAGATGCAAGCAATCCAGAAATATTTTCTGCTTCTCCAGCAAGCGGAGCGGGCAAATTACGACGGGTCCAGCGCCAAACTGAACCGTACACGTCCCAATCGACACTTCCGATTGGCTCTTCCTGACTTTGTAGCACCGCTTATCGACGAACGGACACCGCTGCGCACTCACCACAGCCTCCCAATTGGGCTGGCTTGCGGCCGTCGTATCAAATCCAAATAGGTCGACGATCTTGGTCATCACGTCCGAGCCAATCGCTCCATCGAGAGGCCGACGTAAGTTTCCGAGATATCGATGCCGATTGCGCGGCGACCAAACGCAGATGCGACAGACAATGTGGTGCCTGTTCCACAGAACGGGTCTAACACTACGCCGTCAGGCGGGCACGTCGCCAGGATCGGAATTCGGCAAAGATCTTGCGGGTAAGGCGCGAAGTGCGCCTCTCTCTTCTGAGTGTCCTCTGGGAGAATATCCCAAACGTCAGACGGCTTACTCCCGTTCGGATGATACTTCAGGAAGTAATACCCTTTATCCCTAATCTCCTTCGCGCGCCCCGACACCTTCAGACTGTCAGAATGCGTCGTCCGCTGCTGCCCTCTTATAATCATTCTAAAATCAGAAATCCTTCCGGCGCGGACGTCCTCAAGAACAACGTTCAATGCATCGAGAGCAGAGACTTTCTCCGCAGGAGAAAGCACCGTCGACAATTCGATCTGCCGCTTATACCGCACACCGGATACGCCAGTGGCTGACACAACCGAGCCGTTTACAACCTTTGATTTTTGCGGCGCTGACCTAATCGCGTCAGCGTCGTAATAATAATTCTTTGATTTCACAAAGTGAAATAGTTGCTCGTGAATATTTCGAAGCTTGTCCTTCGAGTTATCCGGAGCACCCTTAACCTTATTCCAGATCACTTCGTTACGCAAAATCCAGCCCTGCTCATCGACAAGCGATAGCGCAACGCGCCAGGGAATTCCGCACAAGCCCTTATCTCGATAAGTGTCGCCGATATTCAACCATAGCGACCCCGTAGGCTTCAGAACCCGCCTAACCTCAGATAGAATCGCGATTAGACTCCGCACGTACCCGGAGGGCGACTCCTCCTCTCCGATGCCAGCAGCGTCATACTCACGATGCCCCCAGTACGGTGGGCTCGTCATGCAAACATCAACGCTTGCAGCCGGCATACCCCGCAGGACGTCTAGCGCATCACCGCAGATCACTTGGTGCGGTTGGGCGGAGCGCGTTTCAGGTTTTGGACGGGTCATCGGAAATTTGACTTCGAATCGCACTCAAAAGAGAGCCAAGAGTCGCCCGACGGGCTGCTGAACGCAATTCGCACTGATCGCGCACTCGTGCGCTTAGGCCGCGTGCCGAACAGTGATCCCTGCAGCTAGTACCTTCACCGCAGACTGATGCACATTGTGGCTCCGCCAGGGTAGTGGGGGGCAGCTTTCAGTTTCGTTTGGTCGGAGGCAGCGATCGCGTGATGCGGGCCATAGCCCCCACCTGGACCGCGAAAACGACGGCGTTGGGTGCTTGCGACCAGGCGAGTTCTGGGCTGACTGCGCCTGAAGCGAGCCGGCATCAATGAAGGTGCGGGGATTGCGGCGGCGGGGAGAACCCAGGCCAGCGCCACGCGACGAATGCCCGCCGCCCCTACCCGACCCCCTCCAGCGCCGCCAGCCGCGCCTCCTGCTCCTCTGCGGCCGATAGTTTGGCTATACCCGGCGCGACCTTGCCAATCTCCCGCAAAGGTAGTGTGCTGCAGCTTCCGGTTTCACTCGCTCGGGGAGAGGGCAAATGTGGAAGCTTGGAGTGCTTGCCGGCCTCCTGTTGCTAGGAGTTCCGGCTGTGCCTGCCCTAGCCCACCCTGGCGGGCTCAACAGCGAAGGCTGCCACACCAACAGGAAATCTGGTGACTACCATTGTCACCGCAAGCCTTCCGCGCAGCCTGCCTCCTCGTCACAGTCGTCTTCGGGCCGTTCAGGCGGCGGGAGTAGGCCCTATCCGAACTGTGCCGCCGCTAGGGCTGCTGGTGCAGCCCCTATCTACCGCGGCGATCCGGGTTATGGCCCGCACTTAGACCGGGACAACGATGGCATTGGTTGCGAATAAGGCCATGAGTTCCGCTTGCTCGGCCTGTCTAGGCGCCGTCCTGAGCCTTGCCTCCTGTGGCGTCGCGTCAGCCGATCCCTGCACCGCCAAGCTTCCTCCTGCCGGGACCACCGTTCAGGGCGAAGTACGGTATATCGGTGACGGAGATAGCCTGTGCATTGGGCGTACCTCGGACCCCGCGGAATGGATCGAGATCCGGTTGGCTGATTTTAATGCGCCGGAACTTAGCGAGGAGGGGGGTCAGGAGGCGAAGGCTACCCTTATCAGGCTCGTCAAAGGGCGGCGTGCCATCTGTCAGGTGGAAGGACGCAGCTATGACCGTGCTGTCGCTCGGTGCAGCGTCAATGCGCAATCGATAGGCGATGAGATGAGACGTGCCGGGATCGTCGAAGGCGGTCGGTAACTCGATATCGTGGGGACATAGTTGTGATTTTGGAGAGTGGCCAAAACTATACCCGCGATGAGGTCCAGAGCCTCTTAGCCGTCCCCGTCGCGCAGCGAGATGGAAATTGGGATACTGGGTACAACCGGTTCCAAGATCAGCTTTACGTCTTCTGCAATGTGGGATCAGCAGGGCGAACCGGGCCAGACTACGATAACCGGTGGGACGGTGACGAACTGATCTGGTACGCGAAAACGGGTACTCATGTCGGCCAGCCACTCATTCGAGCCATCGCATCCGGCGAACTTCCGGTGCACATGTTTTGGCGAGCTAATAGCTCTAATCCACTGTTCCGTTACGAAGGCTTAGCGCACCCGCTTCAGATCGAAGGCACTCGCCCTGTCCGTATCCGGTGGGGCTTCCATCGGGCTCCAAACGGTACCGCATTCCAACCAGATCAGCGCCAGTCCAGCGCACTCACTTTGAGCGAAATACTTGGAAGTGATGGCCGCTTATTCGCCAAGAGCGAGTTCGGGCCAGTGCACAGCGGGTGGCCCGCAGTTTCGTTTTCCAGTCGCAAAATCGCTGCGGATTTCAGTCGGAATTTTAGGCGAGGGCGGGACTTCGTTCTGTTCGTCGGAACGGGCGACCCAAGATCCACCGAGGACCCCGCGCATCGCCGCAAGGTCCTTTCGGCGGTCACATTCGAACCAAACGCCCCAATCAGCACGGACCAAATCGTGCCCGAAGCTATGTGGACAGAAGCGGTCGAGAGGTGGGGCGTTCGGTGGGAGTGGTCTCTCCCTGTTACAGAATCCTACGACCTTGCACCGTTCCCTGACGCTCGCGTGGTCATGCCGCGGACTTACGCGAACCTCGGGGAGTTCGCTTCTCGGGGTAGGTGCATCCCGGTTTCCGCGGAAGACCTGCCGGCGCTGTTGAGCCTTCCCATTGAAAGGAAGGTCATCGATGTTCGCACAGCGGTGAGCCGGATCGTCTCGATGAACCCGAGCGATCCTGACGTGAAACGGCTCCTTTCTCAGCTAGCGATGGGTATTCAACAGCGAATTCAGCAAAGCGGCCAAGAGAGAATTTCTAGTCATCCGTTTCGAAAGGGACCGAACCTTTCAGAAATAATAGCCTCGTTGAACCAGAAGTGGGCGGAGCAGGGCGGTAGATGTTTGCTTTGCGAGCGACCGATTCCGCTCCGGCCATCAAATTCTCTATTGAAGGCATCGCCCGACAGGATTGACAGCGACGATAAGAGCTACGCTGCGGACAACGTCCATCTCACGCATCTTGGGTGCAACCTTGCAAAGAACAAGGCTTCGGTGGACGAGTGGAAAGAATACCTCGCGATGTTGCGGGAGGACGCCTAGAAGCCGTCAGCGATTGGCGACGTGCCCACCGCCCGCGGTCGGGAGGACGGTGACTTACGGCCCCTTCCCGAACGCCTCCTCCCGCGCCGCCAGACGCGCCGGTAGGTGCGTATCCGCTCCGAGCGATCGCCCGAGTCCATCGGGCGCGTCGAGCGGCGTGGTTCTAGCTTGGCAAGCGAACAACAGCCCTGCCATGAATAAAGGCATACGCTGCCACCGGGGGCTCAGGTGGCCGACTACAGATGTGCCGCGCTTAGGACCACCGTTGCGGCGAAGAAGGGCTGATGCAGCGAGCGGGCAGAATAGAGTTCGGTCACCTGGCCGAGCGATATGAAGTGAACGCGGACGCCATCGTCATCGCGACACTACCCCAGTTCGATGAAGCCGTAACGCAAGTCGCCAAAAGCGGGCTGCTGCACGATGGGTGGTGCTATCCGCCAATTGCTTCCGATTTGCCGTATCCCGCGTCGCGGTTTGAGCTACCAGCCACTCACACGCTAATCCACAAATCGACCCAATCCGCGCCACGCCTCCACTTTCTGATCGCGGTTACCGGCTTCCTGCTTGGCTACCGGCTGGTGCCTCAGGGTCACGGGCATCTGCATCGCGCGCCGATGAGGCGGAGCCTCGTATCCGACTTGCACGTTTCATCGCGGGAGCTGGAACGCGCTTTACCGAGGGTAGACGAGACATGGCTCACTCTATCAGCTGCCGAACGGCGGCTACTCCTTGCTTCGCTTCATGCGTACCAATGGGGTGTCGCCTGCAAGCGCGACTTCGAGGAGCTTACATTCGTCTACAGCGCGCTAGATGCGGTGTTTTCATTCCACAGCCGATCCATGGCACCCAGTGCTGCGGCGATCGGACACTGGGGACGTGCCAGAGAACTTTGTAAGCACCTCGGCATCCCTGTGCCCCAGTGGGCGAGGCTGCAACCCAGGGCATCACGGGGCCGCAAGCAGTCAGGCTTGTCTCAAGTACGAAATCAGCTTGCCCACGAGGCGCTCTTCGGAGGCGAACCGCTGGGATATGCCGTTGAGAGGAGGCCCATTACCCTCGGGCTCCAAGCGCTTGTATCGCGAGCCATCGTTGCGGCTTTGGGGATAAGGTGCAGGTACGTCACAACACCCGTTACCTCCCAACAGATGGTCGGGATCGATATTCTGCCATGACCACGGCGGCGCTCGGCTAGTCGATTCAGGACTGCTGCCGCGCAGCCCCTTACCCGAACTCCTCCTCCAGCGCCGCCAGCCGCGCGGCCTGGTCCTCGGCGATCAGCGCGTCCAGCACCACGTCGATCTCGCCCTCCAGCACCTGCGGCAAGGAGTGCACGGTCAGGCCGATGCGGTGATCGGTCACCCGGCCCTGGGGGAAGTTGTAGGTGCGGATCCGCTCCGAGCGGTCGCCGCTGCCGACCTGGCTCTTGCGCGCCTCGGCGCGGGCCTGGTCCTTGGCCTGGCGCTGCTGGTCATACAGGCGCGCCTTCAGGTTCTTCATCGCCTTGGCGCGGTTCTGGTGCTGCGACTTCTCCGAAGAGGTCACCACGATTCCGGTCGGCAAGTGGGTGATGCGCACCGCCGAGTCGGTCTTGTTCACGTGCTGGCCGCCGGCGCCGCTGGAGCGGTAGGTGTCGACGCGGATGTCGGCGTCGTTGATGACGATGTCGACGTCCTCGACCTCGGGCAGGATGGCGACGGTGGCGGCGCTGGTGTGGATGCGCCCGCCGGCCTCGGTGGCCGGCACGCGCTGCACCCGGTGCACGCCGCTCTCGAACTTCAGCCGGCCGAACACGCCCTCGCCGGTGATCGAGGCGACGATCTCCTTGTAGCCGCCGACCTCGCCCTCGGTGACGCTGTCGATCTCGACCCGCCAGCCGCGCGTGGAAGCGTAGCGCTGGTACATGCGGAACAGGTCGCCGGCGAACAGGGCGGCCTCGTCGCCGCCGGTGCCGGCGCGCACCTCCAGGATGGCCGAGGCGTGCTCGTCCTGGTCCTTGGGAGCCAGCAGCAGGGCCACGCCGTGCTCCAGCTCCGGCAGGCGGTCTTCCAGCGCGCGCAGCTCCTCGCGGGCCAGGGCGGCCATGTCCGGGTCGCCCGAGGCGATCATGGCTTCGAGTTCGGGCGCCTCGGCCCGCGCCCGCACCAGGGCGGCGACGGCGTCGGCCACGGGTTTGAGCTCGGCGTGCTCCTTGGACAGGCGCACGATCTCCGCCCCGTCGGTCGCCGCGCCCATGCGCGCCTCGACCTCGTGGAAGCGGTCCAGCACCTGATCCAGTTTCGCCTGCGGCAGCCGCACGGGGGAGCTCCTAGCCCTTAAGGGAGGGCCGTGTAGCGCGTGGGGGCGGTTTCGTCACGCGGGTGCGGGGTCGCGGGGGCGCCAAGATCTCCCCATCCGCGCAGGGCGATCGCATTTGATTCGACCGTCATCCCGGAAAGCGCGCAGCGCTTATCCGGGACCCAGCAACTCGACATCGACGCTGCGTTACCCGCGCTGCAACAAGCGTGGCGCTTGCTGGGTCCCGGCTCTCCGCTGCGCTTCGCTCCGCGGAGCCTGTCCTCCGGCCGGCCAAAGGCCGGACCCGGGGGGCCGGGATGACGGGTCATATTGGGCGGCCCGCCCCGCCCCTCTGGCCAAACCCCGACAACGTCGAAGTGACGGAACCGGAGCGCCCCTCCCCTCTTTGTCTCCCACGGCGTTCAGGAGACCGGTCATGACCCGCCGCCCGACCAAGCGCGACTTCATCGGCGCCGCCGGCGCGCTGGCGCTCAGCCCGCTCGTCGGTCCTCTGGCGGCCTGCCGCCAGGGCGGGGCGACGGGGGGCGCGACGCAGATCCTCAACGTCAGCTACGACCCGACGCGGGAGCTCTACAAGGACTTCAACGCCCGCTTCGTCGACGCCTGGCGCAAGGCCGGCGGGCGCGAGGTGGCGGTGAACATGTCGCACGGCGGCTCGGGCAAGCAGGCGCGCGCGGTGATCGACGGGCTGGAGGCCGACGTGGTCACCCTGGCCCTGGCCTACGACATCGACGCCCTGGCCGCGCGGGGGCTGCTCAGCCCCGACTGGCAGACGCGGCTGCCGGACAATTCCTGCCCCTACACCTCGACCATCGTGTTCCTGGTGCGGAAGGGCAATCCGCGCGGGATCCGCGACTGGCAGGACCTGGCCATACCGGGCGTGTCGGTGATCACGCCCAACCCCAAGACCTCGGGCGGGGCGCGCTGGAACTTCCTGGCCGCGTGGGCGTGGGCGCAGAAGCACCCGGACGTGGCCGGCCCGCCCGAGGCGTTCGTCGGCAAGCTCTACAAGAACGTGCCGGTGCTCGACACCGGCGCGCGCGGCGCGACCACCACCTTCGTCCAGCGCGGCATCGGCGACGTGCTGCTGGCCTGGGAGAACGAGGCGCACCTGTCGGTCGAGGAGCTGGGCGCCGGCAAGGTCGACATCGTCCTGCCGTCCCTGTCGATCAAGGCCGAGCCGCCCGTCGCCGTGGTCGACAAGGTCGTCGACCGGCGCGGCACCCGCGAGGTGGCCGAGGCCTATGTGAAGGCGCTCTACGACGACTGGGCCCAGGACCTGGTGGCCAAGCACCACTATCGGCCGTCGAACCCGACCGTGGCGGCCAAGTATGCGGCGCGGTTCCCGGCGGTTCAGATGGCGACGATCGCGGACTTCGGGGGGTGGGAAGCGGCGCAGAAGACCTTCTTCGCCGACGGCGGGGTGTTCGACCGGATCTACCAGGGGGACCGGAAGTGAGGCCCCTCCTCTCGGCCGTCATCCCGGCCGCAGCGGAGCGCAGCGCAGCGAAGAGCCGGGACCCAGCGCGCTCCACCGCGACGCTGCGAAGCCGCGCTGCAACAGCGGCAGGACCTTCGCATTTCAAAGATCGTCATCCCGGAAAGCGCGCAGCGCTTATCCGGGACCCAGCAAGCTCGACCTCGACGCTGCGATCTGCGCGCTGCAACAAGCGCAGCGCTTGCTGGGTCCCGGCTCTCCGCTGCGCTTCGCTCCGCTGCGGCCGGGATGACGGTCAGATAGGAGCGATAGCCCTCCCCCTAGCGGGCGGAGCTCTCGGATGACCGCCCGCCGCTGGATCGAGCCCAGCGTCCTTCCCGGCTTCGGGCCGGCGCTGGGGTTCACGCTGTTCTGGCTGGGCCTGCTGGTGGTGCTGCCGTTGGCGGCCCTGGTGGCGCGGCCGTGGGAGCTGGGGCTGGAGGGGTTCTGGCGGAGCGTGACCGAGCCGCGGGTGCTGGCGGCGCTTCGGCTGTCGTTCGGCGCGGCGCTGGCGGCCGCGGCGGTCAACGTGGTGTTCGGCCTGGTCGTGACCTGGGTGCTGGTCCGCTACGACTTTCCGGGCCGGCGGTTCGCCGACGCGGTGGTCGACCTGCCCTTCGCCCTGCCGACCGCCGTGGCCGGCATCGCGCTGACCGCCATCTACGCCGGCAACGGCTGGATCGGCTCGTTCCTGGAGCCGCTGGGGATCAAGGTCGCCTACACGCCGCTGGGCGTGCTGGTGGCCATGGTGTTCGTCGGCCTGCCCTTCGTGGTCCGCTCGGTGCAGCCGGTCATGCAGGACCTGGACGCCGAGCTGGAGGAGGCGGCCGAGACGCTGGGCGCCAACCCCGTGCAGCGGGTGGTCAAGGTGATCCTGCCGGCCCTGGCCCCGGCCTGCGTCACCGGCTTTGCTTTGGCCTTCGCCCGGGCGCTGGGCGAATACGGCTCGGTGATCTTCATCGCCGGCAACATGCCGCTGGTCTCGGAGATCGCGCCGCTCCTCATCGTCATCCGGCTGGAGCAGTTCGACTACGCCGGCGCCGCGGCCGTGGGCCTGGTCATGCTGGGCCTGGCGGCGCTGGGCCTGCTCACCATCAATCTCAGCCAGGTGATCCTGGCCCGGCGGGGGGCCGCATGAGGTCGGTGGGGCTGAAACGCCCGGCCAGCCTGGGCGCGTTTTTGCTGCTGGCCGTGGCGGTCGCCTGGCTGGCCGTGGTCATCGTCCTGCCGCTGATCTCCGTGTTCGCCGAGGCCCTGAGGAAGGGCGTGGGCGAATACCTCGAAGCCTTCCGCGACCCGGACGCCCAGGCCGCCATCCGCCTGACCCTGCTGGTCGCCGGCATCTGCGTGCCCCTGAACGCGGTGTTCGGCCTGGCCGCGGCCTGGGCGGTGGCCAAGTTCGACTTCCGCGGCAAGGGCTTCCTGCTGACCCTGATCGACCTGCCGTTCTCGATCTCGCCGGTGATTTCGGGCCTGGTCTGGGTGCTGCTGTTCGGGGCCAACGGCTGGTTCGGCCCGGCCCTGGAGGCGGCCGGGATCCGCATCATCTTCACCGTCAGCGCGCTGGTGCTGGCCACGCTGTTGGTCACCCTGCCCTTCGTCGCCCGCGAGCTGATCCCCCTGATGGCCGAACAGGGCGCCGACGAGGAGACCGCCGCCGTGACGCTGGGGGCCGGCGGCTGGACCACCTTCACCCGGGTGACCCTGCCCAACGTGAAGTGGGCCCTGCTGTACGGCGTCCTGCTATGCACCGCCCGGGCCATGGGCGAGTTCGGGGCGGTGTCGGTGGTCAGCGGCCACATCCGCGGCAAGACCAACACCATGCCGCTGCACGTGGAGGTGCTCTACAACGAGTACGACTTCGTCGGCGCCTTCGCCGTGGCCTCGCTGCTGGCGGGCCTGGCCCTGGTCACCCTGGCCCTGAAGACCGGCCTGGAATGGCGCTACGCCGGCGAGCTGTCGGCCGGGCGGCGGCACTGATGAAAGTGAGGATGAACGAGATCTCCCCCCCACAGGGGGCAGGGCTGTCGCATTTGAACAAGCCGTCCTCCCGGCCGCAGCGGAGCGCAGCGCAGCGGAGAGCCGGGACCCAGCGAGCTCGGCCTCAACGCTGCAAAATCCGCCTGCAACAAGCGTCGCGCTGGCTGGGTCCCGGCTCTCCCGCCCGCTTGCGCGGGCGTCCGGCCGGGATGACGAAGCTATATGCGATTGCCCTCCCCCGGCGGGGGGAGATCTTTCGGGCGGCGCCGACATGAGCCTGTCGGTCGAGAACGTCTCCAAGCGCTTCGGCCGCTTCGCGGCGCTGGACCGCGTGTCGCTAGCCGCGGTCGACGGCGAGTTCCTGGCCCTGCTGGGGCCGTCGGGCTCGGGCAAGACCTCGCTGCTGAGGGTGCTGGCCGGCCTGTCGCGCCCGGACGAGGGGCGGGTGCTGTTCGGCGGCGAGGACTTTTTGCGTTTGAGCCCGCGCGAGCGGCGGGTGGGCATGGTGTTCCAGCACTACGCCCTGTTCCGCCACATGACGGTGGCCGACAACGTCGCCTTCGGCCTGAAGGTGCGCCCGCGCCGCGACCGGCCGCCGGGGACCGAGATCGCCGCACGGGTGAAGCGGCTGCTGGCGCTGGTTCAGCTGGAGGGCCTGGACAAGCGCTATCCGGCCCAGCTGTCCGGCGGCCAGCGCCAGCGCGTGGCGCTCGCCCGCGCCCTGGCCATCGAGCCGCGCATGCTGCTGCTGGACGAGCCGTTCGGGGCGCTGGACGCCAAGGTGCGCCGCGAGCTGCGCCGCTGGCTGCGCCAGATCCACGACGAGACCGGGGTGACCACCGTCTTCGTCACCCACGACCAGGAGGAGGCCATGGACCTGGCCGACCGGGTGGTGGTGCTGAACGCCGGCCGCGTCGAGCAGATCGGCCGGCCGGCCGAGCTGCAGGCGGCCCCGGCCACCGCCTTCGTGTTCGACTTCCTGGGCGATTCCAACCGGCTGCCCTGCAAGGTGGTCGACGGCCACGCCATGTTCGACGGCGGCTTCTCGGCCCCCGCCTTGGGCCCCGTCCGTGACGCCCCCCACGCCGTCGCCCGCTTCCGCCCCCACGAGGTCGACCTGGCCGTCGAAGGCGGCGTACCGGTGACGATCACCCACCTGTCGGCCCGCGGCGCCCTGATCCGCGCCGAATGCCAGGCCGAAGACGGCGCCCTCTTCGAAGTCGACCTGCTGCGCGACGCCACCCCGGGCAGCCTGGCCGCGGGGGCCAAGGTCCGCCTGCGCCCGCGAAGGGTGTTCGTGTTCGCAGAGGCGGCGGCCACCTAACAACACCCGTCATCCCGGCCGGAGCGGAGAGCCCGGACCCAGCAAGCGTTGCAGGCTGCTTTTCCCAGCCCGCCGTCCTCATCATTTCCGTCATCCCGGAAAGCGCGGAGCGCTTATCCGGGACCCAGCAACTCGACCTCGACGCTGCGACGCGCGCTGCAACCAGCGTTGCGCTTGCTGGGTCCCGGCTCTCCGCTGCGCTTCGCTCCGCTGCGGCCGGGATGACGACGGAAAGGGGACGCTCACCACGATCTAAGAATGCGGCGGCGGCACGAGCCACGCGCTGGTGGTCTCTTCGAACCACCCGTCGGACAGGTCCCGCCAGTCCGGGTTCTCGGCCTCGATCAGGTCGAGCTTCCACTTCCGCGGCCAGCGCTTCACCTGCTTTTCGCGTGCGATGGCCGCGACCATCACCTCGTGCGGATCGAACCAGACGAGACGGGTGCAGCCGTGCCGCTTGCTGAAGCCCTCGAAGGCGCCGTGCTTGTGCTGCAGGACGCGCCGCCCCAGATCGCTGGTCACGCCGGTGTAGAGCGTGCCGTTGCGCGCGCTGGCCACGATGTAGACGGCGATCAGCGGATAGCGGGCTGACATGGCAGGCGGAGCCTAAATTCTATCCGTCATCCCGGAAAGCGCGCAGCGTGAGCTGCGCACGGGCTTTCACCTCAACCCGTCATCCCGGCCGGAGCGAAGCGCAGCGCAGCGCAGCGGAGAGCCGGGACCCAGCAAGCGCAATGCTTGTTGCAGCCCGCGATTCTCGCGGGTGCCCTCAACACGGGGCTTTCGCCCCCAAACACCTCGTCATCCCGGAAAGCGCGCAGCGCTTATCCGGGACCCAGCAACTCGACCTCAACGCTGCGAAACCGGGGCTGCAACAAGCGCGGCACTTGCTGGGTCCCGGCTCTCCGCGGAGCTCGCGCTCCGCTCCGGCCGGGATGACGGGAGTGAAAGTTTGAGAGAGCGCCCCGCTTACTTCGGATACGTCTCCTTGAAGCTCTGGCGTTGCTCCAGCGCCTTCTGCAGGGCGACGAGGTTGGGGCGGCCGGTCTTCCAGTCGTAGTTGGGGTGGCGGAAGTCGAGGTAGGTCAGGGCCACGCCGGTGGTGATGACGCCCATGTCCAGCGGGTCGGGCTGCACGTCCCAAGCTTCCAGGGCGTCGAGCGCGCGGCCCATGTTGTCGGTCCAGCGCTTGATCCAGGTCGGCGAGCGCTCGTTTTCCGGGCGGCGGCCCTCCAGCACCAGCTTCACGGCCATTTCCAGCACGCCGCCCGCCAGGGTCTCCAGCCGGCGCACCCGCCAGGCGCCCTCGGCGTCCTGCGGGGTCAGGCGCCCGCCGGCGCCCAGGTCGTCGAGCACGGCGGCGATCACCGGGCTGTCGGTGAACACCGTGCCGTCGTCCAGCACCAGGGCGGGGATCTGGGCGATCGGGTTGGCGGCGACCAGCTCGGGGTCGTTGGCGTAGGGGTCGGCGGTGACCTCCTCCATCTGGTCCAGCACGCCCTTCTCGCGCGCCACGATGCGGCACTTGCGGACGAACGGCGAGGCGGAGGCGATGAACAGGCGCATGGAGGTTCTCCCCAGAGCGTTCCCCGACCCGATTGGGTCGGCAACGCCCGGAATCTTGCATTTAGACCATTTCCTGGGCCGAACCGGCGTCCACTTCGGCGGGAAATGGTCTGGGTGAGCTCCCGCTAATCTCCCGGCCACGCTCGGGTCAAGCGGAGCTTTCCTCCCCGCTCGCGAGTTTCCGTGGCGCTCAGGAACCGTCCATGGCCGGCGACGACGACGACAAGGAAGGCGGCGACGGGAAGGAAGGCGGCGGCGCCCCGCCCGGCCAGCCCCCCATGCTGCCGCTCACCAGCGCGCCCTACGGCTATCCCAACCTGATGCTGGCCCCCTTCACGCCCACGGCGGAGAAGGACCCGATCAAGCTTTCCGAGGCGACGCCGCCTCAGGTGCGCTCGGAACTGGCCTGGCTGGTGCGCACGGCCAAGCTGCAGAAGATGCCGGTGGGGGTTATCGCCACCAGCTACCGCCTCTTGATGCTGATCCTCGACGACCTGGAGCAGGGCTATCGCGGCCGCTGGCCCCGGATCATGTGGCTGGTCCCCTTCCCGCCCTGGTGGATGGGGCCCTACCAGCGGCTGAAGCGCCTGCGCAAGCTGGGCGCGGTGACGAGGGGCGTGGTCGAGGAGGCGGCGCTGCTGAAGCTGGAGCCCTCGTCGCGCCTGCCGGCGTCGTACAGCGCCATCGTCGGCGACCCGGCCGACGCCTCCCGCTACGTCGCCTTCCTGCGCATGCTGGTCGACGTCGCCTACGAGGCGCGGGCCAAGTACCGCAAGAACCAGCTGCCGGGGGCGAAGACGCACGCCACCACGACGATGACGGTGACGGTGGGGCCGGGGGGGTAGGCACGTCCCTAACCAACCCGTCATCCCGGCCGCAGGCCCGCGCAGCGGGCCGGAGAGCCGGGACCCAGCAAGCTCCAGATCAACGCTGCGAAACCCGCGCTGCAACGAGCGTCGCGCTGGCTGGGTCCCGGCTCTCCACTTCGCTGCGCTCCGCTACGGCCGGGATGACGGGTGATGAAGACGGGCTCAGGCGGGCGCTACCGCAAAAACCGCGGCACCCGCGCTTCCAGGATGCGCACCAGCTCCGGGTCCATGAACGCGTAGTCGTCGGGGATATCCAGGCAGATCACCCGGGCCTTCTTGAGGTGGCGCTTGAACCGCTGGGACAGCTTGCTCCGGTGCGTCTTCTCCATGACGAAGATGACGTCGGCCCACTCGACCAGCTCGCCGGTCAGCGGGGTGTCGGCGTCGGCGTTGGTCCCGGCCGACAGGGTCTCGATCCCGTCCCAGGTGGAGAACACCTGCTCGGCGGTCGGACTGCGCAGCTTGTTCTGGCTGCAGACGAACAGGACGTTCTTCATCCCCGCCCCTCTAACGCCGTTCGGCCTGGGCCGGAAGCGGGCCATCCTTCTCCCGGCGGGAGAAGGACGGAGCCCGCGCACCGGAGAGCGAAGCTCGAAGGTCCGCGCGGAAGGATGAGGGATTACGGACGGGGCGGCCTTGGCGCGCCAAGTCCTGCGCGCTCCCGTGCCCCTCACCCTCCCACGTCGCTTCGCGACGCGGGCCCCTCCCTCTCCCGACCGGGAGAGGGGCTGTTACTCCGCCGCCGCCTTGGCCGCTTCCAGCTCGGCGGCCTTCTTCTCGACCAGCTCGACGATGTGGTCGACCATGCGGTCGTTGTCCATTTTGTGGTCCGGCTTGCCGGCCATGTAGACCATGCCCGCGCCCTTGCCGCCGCCGGTGAAGCCGACGTCGGTGAACAGGGCCTCGCCCGGGCCGTTGACCACGCAGCCGATGATCGACAGCGACATGGGCGTGGCCACGTGGGCC
The DNA here is from genome assembly GCF_014349105.1 of Caulobacter sp. 17J80-11. Taxonomy (GTDB): domain Bacteria; phylum Pseudomonadota; class Alphaproteobacteria; order Caulobacterales; family Caulobacteraceae; genus 17J80-11. The sequence continues at coordinate 24,679 of NZ_JACSJI010000028.1, forward strand.
AGCCGCTCTTCCAGGGTCGCCACCGTTTCGATGACGTTGAAGCCCTGACGGGCGCACGACGGGCAGGCGATGATGTTGACCCCGCGGTGGCGCAGGCCCAGCGACTTGAGGATGTCGAAGCCGACCTTGATCTCCTCGACCGGATCGGCGGCCAGGGACACGCGGATGGTGTCGCCGATGCCGGCCCACAGCAGGTTCCCCAGGCCGATCGAGCTCTTGATGGTGCCGGTGCGCAGGGGACCGGCCTCGGTCACGCCCAGGTGCAGCGGGCAGTCGATCGCCTCGGCCAGCATCTGGTAGGCGGCCACGGTCAGGAAGACGTCGGACGCCTTCACGCTGATCTTGAACTCGTGGAAGTCGTGGTCCTGCAGGATGCGCGCGTGGTTCAGCGCGCTTTCGACCATGGCCTCCGGGCAGGGCTCGCCGTAGCGCTCCAGCAGCTCCTTCTCCAGCGAGCCGGCGTTGACGCCGATGCGGATCGAGCAGCCGTGGTCCTTGGCCGCCTGCACCACCTCGCGCACCCGGTCGGGCGAGCCGATGTTGCCGGGGTTGATGCGCAGGCAGGCCGCGCCGGCCTTGGCCGCCTCGATGCCGCGGCGGTAGTGGAAGTGGATGTCGGCCACCAGCGGCACCTTCGCCGCCCTGGCGATGGTCCTGAACGCGGCGGTGGAGTCCTCGTCCGGGCACGACACCCGCACGATGTCGGCCCCCGCCTCCTCCAGCTGGCGGATCTGGTCGATGGTCGCCCCGGCGTCGGACGTCGGCGTGTTGGTCATCGACTGCACCGAGATCGGCGCGTCGCCGCCGACCTCGACGTTACCGACGCGGATCTTGCGGCTCTTGCGGCGCTCGATGGCGCGCCAGGGGCGGACATGCTGGTGATTGCTCATCGCGCGCGAACATAAGGGATGCGCCCGCGTCGCGCCACGGCGGCCGGTGCGCGCATGTCCTTTCGCGTCGCCGCGGCCAGAACCTCTTTCGCCCCGGCGGATTGAGTCTGATCGCCGGCTTCCATGGACGCCGCCGAGCCCAGGTACCCGCCCAAGCGGCGCGAGCCGCGGCGCTCCCGCTCACATCGGTCACAGCCACCCAGGAGGACCGCCATGCCCGCCGAACTCACCCTGGTCTCGGAATTCGATCACCAGGTCACCGGCGTCGCCGTCAGCGAGGACGGCCGCATCTTCGTGAATTTCCCACGCTGGACCGAGGACTCGCCGATCTCGGTCGCCGAACTGGTGGACGGCGAGCTCCGCCCCTATCCGGACGCGCGTTGGAACGAGTGGCGCAACGCCCGCAAGAACGAGCTCACGCCGCACGACCGCTTCGTCTGCGTGCAGTCGGTGGTCAGCGACGGCCGAGGGAGCCTGTGGGTGCTGGACCCGGCCGCGCCCGGCCTGCAGCAGGTGGTCGAGGGCGGGCCGAAGCTGGTGCAGGTCGACCTGGCGACCGACCGCGTGGCCCGGACCATCGCCTTCGACCCGCAGTCCGCGCCCCAAGGCAGCTATCTGAACGACGTCCGCTTCCATCCGAACGGCCGGACCGCCTACATCACCGACTCCGGAGCGAAGGGCGCCCTGGTGGTCGTGGACCTGCAGACCGGCCAGGCCCGGCGCGTGCTGGACGGACACCCCAGCACCCAACCGGAGAAGGACGTCGTCGTGAAGACGGACGGCCGGCCGCTGCGCCGCCCGGACGGGCGCGGGGCCGAATTCGCCTCCGACAGCATCGAGATCACGCCGGACGGCGCCTACGTGATCTATCAGGCCCTGACCGGCCGTACCGTGTACCGCGTCCCCACCGCGGCGCTGGACGACGTTTCCCTGTCTGCGGAAGCGCTGGGGCGAAAGGTCGAGACCCTGGCCGAGATCGGCGTCTCCGACGGCTACTGGATGGACGACCGCGGACGCCTGTTCATGTCGGCGCTCGAGGAGAACGCGGTGAAGGTCCGCGAACCGAACGGCGAAGTGCGAACCTTCGTCCAGGACGAGCGCCTGCGCTGGCCCGACAGCTTCGCCCAGGGGCCCGACGGGGCCATCTACGTCACCACCTCCCACATCCAGGACAGCATGTGGTTCAATCCCGAGGCGGGGCCGTCGATCCGCACCGAGCTCTGGCGCGCGGAAGAGCGGGCCGGCTGAACGCGCCGCCTTGCGCGCCGAGGGCTCGAGAGCCCAGGGCGTCGCTGAATTGAAAACGGCGCGTGCCTGCCAGGGCGCGCGCCGTTTGCGTATCGGGTGTGGATCAGCGGATCCGGATCAGCCGGCCTGGATCAGCCCGTCTGGCCGACCGGAGCCGGCGCCTGCGCGGCCGGGGCCGGGCGGCTGACGGCCGGAGCCGGCGTCGAGGCCGGCGGCGG
>NZ_JACSJI010000029.1 GCF_014349105.1 Caulobacter sp. 17J80-11
GAGCCGGAGCCGCGGCGGCCGGAGCGGCGGCGGCGGCGCCCGCGCCGGCGGCGACCTTGCCGATCACCTGGCCCGGCGTGACGGTCGCGCCTTCCGGGGCGCTGATCTCGGCCAGCACGCCGTCGGCCGGCGCGGCCACTTCCACGGCGACCTTGTCGGTCTCGATCTCGACCAGGACTTCGTCCTTTTTCACCGCGTCGCCGGCCTTCTTGGACCAGCGGCCGATGGAGCCCTCGGCGACGGACTCGCCCATCACCGGCACCTTGATCTCGACGACCGAACCGCCCGAGGCGGCCGGAGCCGGCGCGGCGGCGGGAGCCGCAGCAGCGGCCGGGGCGGCCTTGGCGCCGGCGGCGCCTTCGGTCACGCGGCCCAGCACCGTGCCCGGGACGACGTTGGCGCCTTCCGGGGTCAGGATCTCGGCCAGCACGCCGTCGGCGGGCGCGGCGACTTCGAGCGAGACCTTGTCGGTCTCCAGCTCGACCAGCACCTCGTCCTTCTTCACCGCGTCGCCCGGCTTCTTGGTCCAGCGGGCGATGGTCGCCTCCGTGACGGACTCGCCGAGCGCGGGGGTGAGGATGTCGGCCATTTTCAATCAGGCTCCGGGGAGGAAAAGTCGCGAAGGCTTCTTAAACCCGACGCCCGCGCCCAGCAAAGGGCGCGAGCATCTCAAGGTCAGGCGAAGGCCTCGTTGAGGAAGGTTTCGAGTTCTTTGAGGTGACGGCTCATCAGGCCGGCGGCGGTGGCCGCCGAGGCCGGGCGGCCGACGTAGCGGGCGCGCTTGGACTTCACGCTCATGCGCTCCAGGGTCAGCTCCAGCCACGGGTCGACGAAGGTCCAGCCGCCCATGTTCTTCGGCTCTTCCTGGCACCAGACCAGTTCGGCGTTCTTGAAGCGGCCCAGCTCGGTCATCAGCGACTTCATCGGCCACGGATAGAACTGCTCGAGACGCATCAGGTAGACGTCGTTGATCCCGCGCTTCTCCCGGTCCTCCAGCAGGTCGTAATAGACCTTGCCGGAGCACAGGACGACGCGGCGGATCTTGTCGTCGCCGACCAGCTTGACGCCGGCGACGTCCGGACGGGTCTGGGCGTCGTCGTGCAGCACGCGGTGGAAGGACGAGCCCTCCGCCATGTCGGCCAGGGTCGAGACCGCCTTCTTGTGACGCAGCAGCGACTTCGGCGTCATGATCACCAGCGGCTTGCGGAACGGCCGGTGGATCTGGCGGCGCAGGATGTGGAAGTAGTTCGCCGGCGTCGTGCAGTTGGCGACCTGCATATTGTCCTCGGCGCAGGACTGCAGGAAGCGCTCCAGGCGAGCGGAGGAGTGCTCCGGCCCCTGGCCCTCGTAGCCGTGCGGCAGCAGCATGGTCAGGCCGGACATGCGCAGCCACTTGCGTTCGCCCGACGAGATGAACTGGTCGATCACCACCTGGGCGCCGTTCACGAAGTCGCCGAACTGGCCTTCCCACAGCACCAGGGTGTTCGGGTCGGCCAGCGAGTAGCCGTACTCGAAGCCCAGCACCGCCTCCTCCGAGAGGGCCGAGTCGATGACCTCGTAGACGGCCTGGCCGGGACGGATGTTGTTGAGCGGGATGTACCGCTCTTCGGTGGTCTGATCGATGATGCCCGAGTGGCGCTGGCTGAAGGTGCCGCGCACGCTGTCCTGACCGGACAGGCGAACCGGGAAGCCTTCGTCGACCAGGGTGCCGAAGGCCAGGTGCTCGGCCAGCGCCCAGTCGACGTCCTTGCCGGACTGGATCGCCTCGGCGCGGTTGTCGATCACCCGCTTCAGCGTGCGGTGGATGTTCACGCTGGCCGGGATGGTGGTCAGCTTGGTCCCGATGTCCTTCAGGCGCGCCATCGGCACGGCGGTCTCGCCGCGACGCTCGTCGCTCTCGGGCAGGCCCAGGCCCTTCCACTGGCCGTCCAGCCAGTCGGCCTTGCTGGCCTTGAAGGTCTTGCCGGCCGTCATTTCCGCGTCGAGGAAGGTCTCGAACTCGGTCACCCAGGCGTCGACTTCGGCCTGCGTGACCACGCCTTCGCCGACCAGGCGCTTGGCGTAGATCTCGCGGGTCGACGGCTGGTCCTTGATGCGGGCGTACATCAGGGGCTGGGTGAAGGTCGGGTCGTCGCCTTCGTTGTGGCCGAAGCGGCGGTAGCAGAACATGTCCACCACCACGTCCTTGGCGAACTGCTGGCGGAACTCGGTGGCCACCTTGGCGGCGAACACCACCGCTTCCGGATCGTCGCCGTTCACGTGGAAGATCGGCGCGGCGACCATCAGGGCCACGTCCGACGGATACGGCGAGGAGCGCGAGTTGCGCGGGCTGGTGGTGAAGCCGATCTGGTTGTTGATGACGAAGTGCAGGGTGCCGCCGGTGCGGTAGCCCTTCAGGCCCATCAGGGCGAAGCACTCGGCCACCACGCCCTGGCCGGCGAAGGCGGCGTCGCCATGGATCAGCAGCGGCACGACCTTCGAGCGGTCCGGCGTGTCGTTCGGGCCGTAGACCACGCCCGATTCACGGATGTCGAACTGCTGCTTGGCGCGCGACTTGCCCAGCACCACCGGATTGACGATCTCGAGGTGCGAGGGGTTGGCGGTCAGCGACAGGTGCACGGACTTGCCGTCGAACTTGCGGTCCGACGAGGCGCCCATGTGGTACTTCACGTCGCCCGAGCCCTCGATGTCCGAAGGCACCGAGCTGCCGCCCTGGAACTCGTGGAAGATGGTGCGGTAGGGCTTGCCCATCACCGCCGCCAGCATGTTCAGGCGGCCGCGGTGGGCCATGCCCAGCACGATCTCGTCGACGCCGAGCGCGCCGCCGCGCTTGATCACCTGCTCCATGGCCGGGACCATGGCTTCGCCGCCGTCCAGGCCGAAGCGCTTGGTGCCGGGGAAGCGCTTGTGCAGGAAGCGCTCGAAGGTTTCGGCCTCGATCAGCTTCTTGAGGATGGCGACCTTGCCTTCCTTGGTGAAGGTGATCTCCTTGTCGCGGCCCTCGATGCGCTCCTGGATCCAGGCCTTCTCGGCCGGATCGGGGATGTGCATGAACTGCACGCCCAGGTGGCCGCAGTAGGTCCGGCGCAGGATGGCCAGGATCTCGCGCAGCGTGCCGGTCTCCATGCCCAGCACGCCGTCCAGGTAAATCGAACGGTCGAGGTCGGCGTCGGAGAAGCCGTAGAAGGCCGGGTCCAGCTCCGGGTTGGAGGCCGGCTGCTCGATGTTCAGCGGGTCCAGTTGGGCGGCGAAGTGGCCGCGGGTGCGGAAGGCGCGGATCAGCATCAGCGCGCGCACGCTGTCGCGGGCGGCGGCCTGCACGTCGCCCGCGCTGGCGGCGGCGACCCCGGCCGGCTTCTTCTCGGCGATGCCCTTGGCGGCCTTGGCTTCCACCGCCGGCCACAGGCCGTCCAGGGCGGACAGGGTCTCGGTGCGGGCGATGGCGACCTCGCGGCCCCAGGCGCCGGCGGCGGCCGACTGCTTCACCGCTTCAGGATTGTCGCGCAGCTGGTCGAAGAACGCGCGCCAGGCCGGCGCCACCGAGCCGGGGTCTTTCGCCCACTGCTCGTGCAGATCTTCGATGTATGCGGCGTTGCCCCCGTACAGGAACGAGGTTTCCGCGAAAACTTGATTGAGCCGACCGGAGTCGTCCGCCATGACCCTTGACCTTCACGCCGCGCCGCTCGGCGTCTAACCGCCGAGCGTCAACATAGTGTGTTCGGGGCGGCGAAGCGACGGCGGCTTTGAGGCCTTGGTCTGACTCCACGCGTCCCCGCGATGGCGGGGACCCAGAGCATCGGCGGATCCGGAGATCCGCCGTCGTCCTTCCGCAGCTCTCCTCCGAGCGGTCCGCTCTGGGTCCCCGCAAGGCGGGGACGCCCGGAGGAGGCGCGGGCTTCCGACCCGAGAGCCGGCGCCCGCGCTCCGCGGATCAGCCTTTCAGCACCGACATCAGGGTCTCGCCCAGCGCCGCCGGCGACGGAGAGACTTTGATGCCCGCGGCTTCCATCGCCGCGATCTTGTCCTCGGCGCCGCCCTTGCCGCCGGCGATGATCGCGCCGGCGTGGCCCATGCGGCGGCCCGGAGGGGCGGTGCGGCCGGCGATGAAGCCGACGGTCGGCTTCCACCGGCCCTTCTTCTTCTCGTCGGCCAGGAACTGGGCGGCTTCCTCTTCAGCCGAGCCGCCGATCTCGCCGATCATGATGATCGACTTGGTCTCGGGGTCGGCCAGGAACATCTCCAGCACGTCGATGAACTCGGTGCCCTTGACCGGGTCGCCGCCGATGCCGACCGCGGTGGTCTGGCCAAGGCCCGCGTTCGAGGTCTGGAACACGGCTTCATAGGTCAGGGTGCCGGAGCGCGACACGACGCCGACCGAGCCCTTCTTGAAGATGTTGCCCGGCATGATGCCGATCTTGCACTCGCCCGGCGTCAGCACGCCCGGGCAGTTCGGACCGATCAGGCGCGACTTGGAGCCGGCCAGCGAGCGCTTCACGCGGACCATGTCCATCACCGGGATGCCCTCGGTGATGCAGACGATCAGCGGGATCTCGGCGTCGATCGCTTCGCAGATCGAGTCGGCGGCGAACGGCGGCGGGACGTAGATGGCGGTCGCGTCCGCGCCGGTGGCCGCGCGGGCCTCGGCGACGGTGTCGAACACCGGCAGGCCCAGGTGCGACTGGCCGCCTTTGCCGGGGGTCACGCCGCCGACCATCTTGGTGCCGTAGGCGATGGCCTGCTCGGTGTGGAAGGTGCCCTGGCTGCCGGTGATGCCCTGGCAGATGACCTTGGTGTCTTTGGTGACGAGGACGGACATGGGTTACGCAGCCCCCTTCACGGCGGTAACGATCTTCTGAGCGGCGTCGGCCAGGTCGTCGGCCGGGATCACGTTGAGGCCGCTGTCGCGGATGATCTGCTTGCCGAGGTCGACGTTGGTGCCTTCCAGGCGAACCACCAGCGGCACCTTCAGGCCGACGTCCTTCACCGCCGCGATCACGCCTTCGGCGATGATGTCGCAACGCATGATGCCGCCGAAGATGTTGACCAGGATGCCCTTCACGGCCGGATCGGCGGTGATGATCTTGAAGGCCGCGGTGACCTTCTCCTTCGAGGCGCCGCCGCCGACGTCCAGGAAGTTGGCCGGCTCGGCGCCGTACAGCTTGATGATGTCCATGGTCGCCATGGCCAGGCCGGCGCCGTTGACCATGCAGCCGATGTCGCCGTCCAGCGCGATGTACGACAGGTCGTACTTCGAGGCCTCGATCTCCTTCTCGTCCTCTTCCGAGAGGTCGCGAAGGGCGAGAATGTCCGGGTGGCGGTACAGGGCGTTGGAATCGAAGCTGACTTTGGCGTCGAGCACGCGCAGCTGGTCCTCCGCCGTGACGATCAGCGGGTTGATCTCCAGCATGCTCATGTCTTTGGCGTTGAACGCCGTGTAGAGCTGGGCCAGCAGGGTCGCGCCCTGCTTGGCCAGTTCGCCCTTCAGGTTCAGGGCCTTCGCCAGCGCGCGGCTGTGGTGCGGCATGACGCCGGTGGCCGGGTCGATCGAGAAGGTGACGATCTTTTCCGGGGTCGCGTGGGCGACCTCTTCGATGTCCATGCCGCCTTCGGTCGAGGCGACGACGGCCACGCGCGAGGTTTCACGGTCGACCAGCAGGCTGAGGTACAGCTCGCGGGCGATGTTGGCGCCTTCCTCGATGTAGAGGCGGTTCACCTGCTTGCCCTTGGGGCCGGTCTGGTGGGTGACGAGGACGCGGCCGAGCATTTCCTCGGCGCTGGCCTTCACGTCGTCGACCGACTTGACGACCCGCACGCCGCCCTTGGCGTCGGGCTTCAGGCCCACGAACTTGCCCTTGCCGCGCCCGCCGGCGTGGATCTGGGACTTCACGACGAACACCTTGGTGTCGCCCTTGAGGTTCTTGGCGGCCTCGACGGCCTCCTTGACGGAGAAGGCCGGGTAGCCGTGCGGAACGGCGACGCCGAACTCAGCGAGGACGGCTTTGGCTTGATGCTCGTGGATGTTCATGGGAGCCCGTGGGTACCGGTCGGGGAGGCGCGACAAGGGCCGGACCTGGGCGGCCCGGCCCCGACGCGGGGGCGGTTATAGAGAGGCGACTTCGCAGGTGCAACCGCGAGAGGCCCCAGCTTGACAAGAACGACGGCCGCGCTCCCGAAGCGGGAGCGCGGGGGCTCACTCGACCCAGTCTTTCTTCAGCGTCCGCGAGGCGGCGATCAGCAGCATGGACGACAGCAGGTAGAAGCCCATGCCGGTGTAGATAGACCAGCGCAGGGACTCCTCGCCGAACCACGGCCGCAGCAGGTCGGACATCCAGCCGAAGTAGTAGATGCCCACGGCGATGCCGAGCAGGTTGTTGATCAGCAGGAACAGCGACGAGGCCGTCGTGCGCATCGGCGCGGGCACCAGGTGCTGGACCGCGGCGGTGATCGGGCCCAGCCACACCAGGTTCAGGCCGGTCGGGATCAGGAATATGGCGAAGGCCAGCGCCAGGGCCTGCCAGCTGTCGCCGCTGACGCCTGGAATGACCTGGCCGATCAGCCAGCCCGAGTTCATGGCCAGCACGAAGCACGGCACCGAGATCAGGAAGGCGATCGCCGGGACCAGCGGATAAGCCCCGCGGCTCTTGGCGCCGAAGCGGTCGGCCAGCGAGCCGCCCTGCCAGATACCGATCACGCCGCCGATCAGGGCGATGCCGGCGTAGTACCAGGCGGTCTGCGACAGGGTCAGGCCGAAGCTGCGCATGAAGAACGAGGGCAGCCACAGGGCCACGCCGTAGCCGCACACCGACGAGGCGGCGGCGCCGAACGACAGCAGCCAGAAGCTGGGCTTGCGGAACAGGGTCTCGCGCACGTCGCGGAAGGCGGGAGCCTTGGGCTTTTCCCCGTCCGTCGGTTGGGCCGGCGCGTCCAGCCCGCCGCGTTTGGGATCGCGCACGGTCAGGCGCAGCAGGGGGGCGACCAGCACGCCCAGCAGGCCCACGGTGATGAAGGCGGTGCGCCAGCCGTACTGGGCGGCCAGCAGGCCGCCGACCAGGGTGCCGGCGGCGGTGCCCAGCGGAATGCCGAAGGCGTAGCCGGCCAGGGCGCGGGCCCGCTGCGACTTCGGGAAATAGTCGGAGATCAGCGAATAGGACGGGGCCACGCCGCCGGCCTCGCCGACGCCCACGCCCATGCGGCACAGGAACAGCTGGGCGAAGCTGCCGGCGAAGCCGCAGGCGGCGGTGAAGCCGCTCCACATGGCCAGCGCCACGGTCATGATCCACACCCGGCTGATCCGGTCGGCCAGCCAGGCCAGCGGAATGGCGAGGGTCGAGTACAGCAGGGCGAAGGCCAGGCCGCCCAGCAGACCGAACTGGGCGTCGCTCAGGCCGAACTCCTGCTTCAGTGGGGTGGCCAGGATGCCGACGATCTGCCGGTCGAGGAAGTTGAGGGTGTAGACCGTGATCAGGACGAACAGCACCCACAGGCGGTAGCCCTGGCTGGGCGCGGCGTCGGCCTTCTCGACGGCGGTGACGGAGCCGGTCTGGACGGCGTCGGACATGGTGGCTCCCCCCGGAGCGGAACGCACAAAAGAAAACGGCGGCGGCTCTCTCGAACCGCCGCCGTCATTGTTAGCCGAACCGGATCAGAACTTCACTTCGAAGGTCGCCGTGACCGTCCGCGGCGCTCCGTAGTAGCCGATGATCGAATTGCCGAAGAGCGCGCCCGGGAAGTTGTAGCCGCCCACGCGATACTGCTCGTCGGACAGGTTCTTGCCGTGCAGGCCCAGGCGGTACTTGTCGCTTTCCGACGTCCACACCAGGCTGGCGTCGTAGAGCCAGTACGAACCCTGGTCGAGGATCGGGTTCGCGAGCTCGAACATCTGGGAAGCGCCGCGGTAGGCTGCCGACGGGGTGAAGGTGATCGTGCCGTGACCGTCGCCGAGCTCACGCTGGTAGGCGAGGTTGAACGCGCCGGTCCATTCCGGAGTGTTCTGGATGTCGCGGCTGTCGGAGACGTCGACCACGCAACCCGGCAGCGACGGGCAGGTCGAGTTCAGCGGACCGGTCGGGATGTAGGACCGGAACTCGTCGAAGCCGGCGTCGATGTAGCTGAGCATCAGGTTGGCCGTCAGGCCGTCCATCAGTTGCGCCGAGCCTTCGAATTCCCAGCCCTGGATGGTGGCGGCGCCGGCGTTGTCGACCACGCTGGCGATCGCAAGACCCACCGGGTACTGGGTGGTGATCTGCGTGTCCTTGTAGTCGGACTTGAACAGCGCCGTGGCGAAGTTCACCCGGTTGTCGAACAGCGAGCCCTTCAGGCCGACCTCGTAGGTGTCGACCGTCTCGGGTTTGAAGCCGTTGACCGTGGCCGCGTAGACGTAGGCGTCGCCGCGCATGTCGAAGCCGCCGGACTTGAAGCCCTGCGAATAGGACGCGTAGCCGGTCACCAGCGGGGTGAAGTCGTAGCTGATGCTGACGCGCGGGGTGAAGTCCTCGAAGTCGAGTTCGCGGCCGGCGTACAGGGCCGGATTGGTGCGCAGCAGGCCGGGGATGGCGGCCGAGTTACCGAACAGCGGGCTGCGGATGCCCGTGAAATTCTGACGGTAGACGTACCCTTCCTTGGTGTCCTGGGTCCAGCGCCCCCCCAGCGACACCGACAGCTTGTCGGTCAGGTCGAAGCTGAAATCGCCGAAGGCGGCGAGCGAACGGGTGTCGACCTCACCGGCGGTGGCGATGGTCAGGTTCGCCAGGCCCAGGACCGTGTCGAAGGCGCCCGAGGCGGTGCCGTTCAGGTAGAACAGGCCCAAGACGCCTTGCGCGCGCTCGCCCTGGTACAGGACCTGCAGTTCCTGGGTGAACTGGTGGTCGCGGTAACGGGCCGGAATGTCCAGGGTCGGCGACGCAGTGTTGTCGAAGTCGATCGTGCCGTCGGTCTGACCGGCGCGATAGGCGGTGATCGACTTCAGCGTCACCTTGTCGTTGACCTGCCACTCGCCGAGCAGCGACAGGCCGCGGTTCTCGACCCGGTTGTCGTCACCGGAGCCGGCGTAGGTGTCGTAGACGTCCGACGGGCTCGGGGCCAGCAGGCGATGGCCGTGGCGCGGGTTGGAGTCGTCGCGGGTGATGTCGCCCGACAGGCGGAAGAACAGGTCGTCGTTCGGCGTGAACTCGATGGTGGCGCGCGCCGCGGTCACGTCCTTGTTGTAGTGCTCGGCGCCGGTGTTGAGGTTCTTGCCGTAGCCGTCGCGGGTGTAGCGGGCCACCGCGCCGCTGATCCCGATCTCGTCGCTGAGCCGCGCCTCGCCCGACGCGATCAGGTCGATCTGGTTATAGGAGCCGTAGGCGCCCTTCAGCTTCAGCTCGGCGTCCGGACCGATCTTATCGGTGACGTACTTGACCGCGCCGCCGATGGTGTTGCGGCCGTACAGCGTGCCCTGCGGCCCCCGCAGCACTTCGATGCGCTGGATGTCGAAGATGTCCAGCACCGCGCCCTGCGGGCGGGCGATGTAGACGTCGTCGACGTACAGGCCCACGCCCGGCTCGAAGCCCCACAGCGGGTCCTGCTGGCCGACGCCGCGGATGAAGGCGATCAGGGTGGAGTTCGACCCGCGCGCCGGCTGCATGGTCATGCTCGGCGTGGTCTTGGTCAGATCGGTGATGTCGCGAGCGCCGGTCAGGTCCAGCTTCTCGGCCGAGTAGGGCGTCACCGCGACCGGCACGTCCTTCAGGGTTTCTTCGCGACGACGGGCGGTGACGATGACCTCGTCCACCGCGCTGGTGTCGTCGCTCGGCGCTGCGTCCTGAGCGAACGCAGGAGCAGCGAGCACGCCGTAGGCCACGCCAGCCAGCAGCGTGGCTTTCCACAAAGCTTTCATTTGTTCCCTCCCCCGACCGCTCTTTTATTCAGCGATCAATGATTTCCGCGTACGGTGAAGCTAGGGAAGGCGGTTTGTCAAACCCTTGTTCATCGACAGATGAATTTCGAATGCAGGTGTGGCAGGCCGATCATCGCCCCCGCCGGCGATCCGCGTTAGAAGGCGCGCCATGTCCGAGACCGTCGTCACGCTGAAAACGGCCGCAAAGGCCCCCGCCCGCCGGGGCCGCCCGCCCAAGGCGGCGGCGGCCGAGCGTCCCGCCGAGACCAGCGAGCTGATCCTGGACGCGGCCGAGGACCTGTTCTCCAAGCACGGCTTCTACGGCGTCACCATCCGGGAGGTGGCGCGCGAGGCCGGCGTCGACACCGCCCTGCTGCATTACTACTTCGGCACCAAGCGCGGCCTGTTCGACGCGGTTTTCCTGCGCCGGGCCGAGGTGATGAACGGCGACCGCATGCGGGCGATGAACGCCTACGCCGCTGCGGCCGTGGCGGCCGGCGAGCCGCTGACCCCGGAGGGCGTGATCGAGGCCTTCGTCAAGCCGGTGTTCGAGCTGTCGGCCAAGGGCGGACCGGGCTGGAAGCACTATTGCGCCCTGGTCTCGCAGACCAACGCCAACCCGCTCTGGGGCGGCGAGGCCATGACCCGCTATTTCGACCCGGTGGTCTACCGTCTGATCGAACTGGTGCGGCAGGCCTTGCCGGAAGCCGAGCCGGCCGACCTGTTCTGGGCCTACCACAACCTGTCCGGCGCCCTGACCCTGTCCATGGGCGAGACCGGGCGCCTGGACCGCCTGTCCGGCGGCCTGTGCCGGTCCGGCGACCTGGACTCGGTGCTCAGCTACATGGTCCGCTTCGCCGGCGCGGGCTTCCGGGCGGTGTGCGCGAAGCCGTAAGGCCGAACGAGGGGCGTCACGCTGACACCCCTCGCACTCGCGCTTAGTGCGCCTCGTCCCAGGTGGCCGCGGCGCGGGCGTCGACGACCAGCGGCACCGACAGCGACACGGCCGGCTCGGCCGCGCCCTGCATGACCTGACGGATCACCGCGATCGCCTTTTCGGCTTCCGCCTCGGGCGCCTCGAACACCAGTTCGTCGTGCACCTGCAGCAGCATGCGCGTCTTCAGCCCGGCCTCGGCCAGGGCTTGGGGCATGCGGACCATGGCGCGGCGGATGATGTCGGCGGCGGTGCCCTGGATCGGCGCGTTCACCGCGGCCCGCTCGGCGAACTGGCGCTGGCCGACCGACTTGGCGCGGATGTCGGGGATGTGGACCTTGCGGCCGAACAGGGTGGTGACGAAGCCGTGCTCGCGGATCTCGGCCTTGCGCTCGTCCATGTAGGCGCGGATGCCCGGGAAGCGCTCGAAGTAGGTCTTGATGTAGTCGCCGGCCTCGCCCTGCGGGATGCCCAGCTGGTTAGCCAGGCCGAAGGCCGAGATGCCGTAGACGATGCCGAAGTTGATCGCCTTGGCGCGCCGGCGGGTCTCGGCCGGCATGCCCTCGACCGGCACCCCGAACATCTCCGAGGCGGTGGACGCGTGAATGTCCACGCCGGCGGCGAAGGCGCGCTTCAGCTGCGGGATGTCGCCGATGTGGGCCAGCAGGCGCAGCTCGATCTGGCTGTAGTCGGCGCTGATCAGCACGTGGCCCGGCTCGGCCACGAAGGCGGCGCGGATCTTGCGCCCGATCTCGTTGCGGACCGGGATGTTCTGCAGGTTCGGGTCGGAGGACGACAGACGCCCGGTCGTGGTCGACGCCAGCGCATAGCTGGTGTGCACCCGCGAGGTGTCCGGATCGGCCGCCTGGCCCAGCGCGTCCGTGTAGGTGCCCTTCAGCTTCGACAGCTGGCGCCAGTCCAGCAGGATGCGCGGCAGGTCGTGGCTGAGCGCCAGCTCCTCCAGGATCGAGGCGTCGGTGCCCCAGGCGCCGGTGGCGGTCTTCTTGCCGCCGGGCAGTCCCAGCTCGCCGAACAGGATGTCGCCGATCTGCTTGGGGCTGCCCAGGTTGAACGGCCGGCCGGCCAGCTTGTGGGCCTCGATCTCCAGCTCGCCCATGCGTTGGCCGAAGTCGTTGGAGAGCAGGCGCAGGCGCTCGCGGTCGAGCTTGACCCCGGCGCGCTCCATTTCCGACAGCACCGCCGGCATCGGCCGTTCCAGGGTCTCGTAGACCGTGGTCAGGCCCTCGCGCTGCAGCCGGGGCTTCAGCACCCGCCACAGACGCAGGGTGACGTCGGCGTCCTCGGCCGCGTAGCAGGTCGCCGGCTTCAGCTCGACGTGCTTGAAGCTCTTCTTGCCGGCGACCGTCTTGAACTCGATCGGCTTGTGGCCCAGCCACAGCTCCGACAGCTCGTCCATGCCGTGGCCGTGCAGGCCGCCCTCCAGCACGTAGGAGATCAGCATGGTGTCTTCGACCGGGGCGACGTCGACGCCATAGCGGGCCATCACCGTCAGGTCGTACTTGATGTTCTGGCCGACCTTCAGCACCGCCGGGCTCTCCAGCAGCGGCTTCAGGCGGGCCATGGCCGCGTCATAGTCGATCTGCTCGAGCTTGATGCCCATCAGGTCCAGGCCGTCCTCGGCGCAGTGGCCGAGCGGCACGTAACAGGCCTGGTTCGGGCCGACCGCCAGGGACAGGCCGCAGAGGTTGGCGTGGGTCGCCGACAGCGCGTCGGTCTCGGTGTCGAAGCCGACCACCCCGGCCTCGAAGGCCCGCGCGATCCAGCGGTCCAGCGCCTCGAGCGACTGGACGCATTCGTATTGACTGACGTCGAACGCCTGCGGCTGGGCCGGCGCGGCCGGCGCCTCGGCGCGCGCCGCGATCGGGGCCTTGGCCACTGGCGCGCCGAAGGCCGGCGCGCCCGGCTGAGGCGTCGCCTTGCCGTCCCCGACCCGGCGGGCCAGGGTGCGGAACTCCATATGCTCCAGGAAGGCCGACAGCACGGCCGGGTCCGGATCGCGCACGCCCAGCTCGCTGATCGGCGCGGGCACCGGCGCGTCGCAGGTCAGCTTCACCAGTTCGCGCGACAGGCGGATCTGGTCGGCGAAGGTCTCAAGGGTCTCGCGCCGCTTCGGCTGTTTGATCTGGGCGGTGGAGGCCAGCAGGGTGTCGAGGTCGCCGAAATCGGCCAGCAGCTGGGCGGCGGTCTTCACCCCGATGCCGGGGGCGCCGGGCACGTTGTCGACGCTGTCGCCGACCAGGGCCTGCAGGTCGACCATCTTCTCCGGCGGCACGCCGAACTTCTCGATCACCTGCTCGCGCTGGATCAGCACGTTCTTGACCGGATCCATCAGCGACACCTTGGGCGTCACCAGCTGCATCAGGTCCTTGTCGGATGAGATGATCACCGCCTCGCCGCCCATGGCCTCGACCTGGCAGGCGTAGGTGGCGATCAGGTCGTCGGCCTCGTAGCCGCCCAGCTCCAGCGCCGGCAGGCCGAAGGCCCGCGTCGCTTCGCGCACCAGGGCGAACTGCGGGATCAGGTCCTCGGGCGGCGGCGGCCGGTGGGCCTTGTACTGATCGTACAGCTCGTTGCGGAAGGTCTTCTCCGAGGCGTCGAAGATCACCGCCAGGTGGGTCGGCGCCTCGCCGTTCTGCGTCTCGCGGATCAGTTTCCACAGCATGTTGCAGAAGCCGGCCACCGCGCCGACCGGCATGCCGTCCGTCTTGCGGGTCAGCGGCGGCAGGGCGTGGTAGGCGCGGAAAATGTAGCCGGAGCCGTCGACCAGGAAGAGGCGGACCTTGGGTCCGTCCTGGGTCAGGTCGCGCGCGGCGGGGGCCGTGTCGACGGCGTCGGGCGAGAGCGTATCGGTCATGGCGGGCAACATAAGGAGCGTCGCGCGGATCGTCACCGCGTCTCGTTCGCCCACCGACGTTGCGGCCGCGTCGCGCTGCGACCATTTTAGCCGGCAATCGTTTAAGCCTCGCGGGGGCCGCCCGGCCCTACGCGCATCCCACAGGATCACCCATGCACGGAGACACCGCGCTCGCCTCGCCCGCCGACCTGATCAAGGAAGGCTCCGACGCGACCTTCATGGCCGACGTCGTCGAGGAATCGCGCAAGCAGCCGGTGATCGTCGACTTCTGGGCCACCTGGTGCGGCCCCTGCCGGCAACTGACCCCGGCGCTGGAAAAGGCGGTGCTGGCCGCCGGCGGCGCGGTGAAGCTGGTCAAGATCGACGTCGACCGCAATCCGCGCGTGGCCGGCCAGCTGCGCGTGCAGTCGATCCCGACCGTCTACGGCTTCGTCAACGGCCAGCCGATGGACGGCTTCATGGGCGCGGTGCCCGAGAGCGAGATCAAACGCTTCATCGAGCGGCTGACCGGCACGCCGGGCGACAAGGCCGAGATCGAAGAGCTGCTGTCGCAGGCGGCCGAGTCGCTGAATCTCGGCGACCTCGGCGGCGCGGCCCAGGGCTTCGCCCAGGTGCTGCAGATGGATCCGCAGAACGCCAAGGCGATCGCCGGCTACGCCCGTGTCGCCCTGGCCAGCGGCGAGCCGGACCAGGCCGCCCAGATCCTCGACATGGCCCCGCCCGAGGCCAAGAACGACCCGGACATCGCCGGCGTGCGCGCCGCCTTGGAGCTGGCTTCGGGGTCGTCGGAGACCGCCGAGTTCGAGCGCGCCCTGCAGGCGAACCCTGCCGACCACCAAGCCCGCTTCGACCTGGCCAACGCCCTGGCCGGCCAGGGGCGCCTCGAGGACGCCGTCGACCAGTTGATGAAGATCATGGAGGCCGACCGCGAGTGGAACGATCAGGCGGCGCGCATGCAGCTGCTGAAGATCTTCGACGCCGCCGGCCCGACCTCGGAGGTGGCCAAGAACGGCCGTCGCCGCCTGTCCTCGTTGCTGTTCAGCTAGGAGCCGACATGCCGCAGGGTTACGTCAAGGTCACCGACCTGCCCCAGGTCATTCCGGTGTTCCCCCTCGACGGAGCCCTGCTCCTGCCGCGCGGCCAGCTGCCGCTGAACATCTTCGAGCCGCGCTATCTGAACATGGTCGACGACGCCATGGCCGGCGAGCGGGTGATCGGCATGATCCAGACCGTCGGCGGCCAGCGGGCCCGCCCGGACCTGGCCAACATCGGCTGCATCGGCCGGGTGACCGCCTACTCGGAGACCTCCGACGGCCGCTATCTGGTCACCCTGACCGGGGTCGCCCGGTTCCGGGTGATCGCCGAGCTGCCGGTGCAGACGCCCTACCGCCAGGTCCAGGTCGACTACGAGCCCTTCCACGAGGACCTGAAGCCCTCGCCGGAGGACTTCGCCTTCGACCGCGAGCATTTCCTCGAAGCGCTCAAGGCCTACCTGGCGCGACGCGCGCTGGACGTCGACTGGGCCACGGCCGAGGCCGCGCCGGAAGAGGCGCTGGTCAACAGCCTGTCCATGGCCCTGCCCTTCGACCCGGCCGAGAAGCAGGCCCTGCTGGAGGCCGACAGCCTGGTCGACCGCCGCAAGGCGCTGACCGCCCTTCTGCAGATCGACGCCGCCGATCCTTCCGACGGCGCGCCGCCGGCGGTACAATAGGTCCATGAGCGAACACACCGACCCGTTCTCCGCCCCGCCCGGCCCCGATCCGCGCCTGCTGGAAATCCTCGTCTGCCCGGTCACCCACGGGACGCTGGAATACGACCGCGTCCGCGGCGAGCTGATCAGCCGCGGAGCCAAGCTGGCCTATCCGATCCGCGACGGCGTGCCGATCATGCTGCCCGAAGAGGCGCGGAAGCTGGACGAGTGAGCCGCGACGAAGCGCGCGAGCGCGTCGTCGCCAAGCTGCGCGAACTCACCTTCCTGAAGGACAAGCCGATCGCCGACGACACCGAGGTCTACGCCGACCTCGCGATCGACGGCGACGACCTGGAGGACCTGGCCCGCTGGATGGCCCAGGCCTTCGGCGTCGACGTCTCGCGCGCGGAGCTGGGCCGGTTCGCCCCGGAGGCGGGCAAGCCGGCCCTGGGATGGTTCGGTCTGCGGGCCTACAAGAGCCTGACGGTGACGGACCTGCTGGACGCGGTCGAAACCAGGCGCTGGCCCAGCCGCTGAGGCCGGCCCCCGTCGCAGACCCGTCGCTCTTCACCGCAAGCACCTCGCGCGCGGCGGAGAGCGCGCGACCCTGACGGCTTCCGATCAGGGAGGCTGGGCATGCGTGGGAAACATCCGATTCTGGCGGGGCTGCTCGCAGGCGCGCTCGCCCTGCCGCCGGCGGCCTTCGCCCAGGCGGCCAAGCCGATGACGGCCCAGGAGGCGCTGGCGGCCGCGGCGGCGCAGCTCTGCGACCCCAAGTCCCCGGATCAGGCGCGGCGCGACGCGTGCCGCTGGGTCGCGGGCGGCGGCGCGGCGGGGGGC
>NZ_JACSJI010000002.1 GCF_014349105.1 Caulobacter sp. 17J80-11
CTGGTGGTGTTCATGAACAAGGTCGACATGGTCGACGACGCCGAGCTGCTCGACCTGGTCGAGATGGAAGTTCGTGAACTGCTGTCGTCCTACGACTTCCCGGGCGACGACATTCCGATCGTGAAGGGCTCGGCCCTGGCCGCCGTGGAAAACCGCGACGCCGCCATCGGCGAAGAGCGCATCCTGGAGCTGATGTCGGAAGTCGACCGCTACATCCCGCAGCCGGAACGTCCGATGGACCTGCCGTTCCTGATGCCGGTGGAAGACGTGTTCTCGATCTCGGGCCGCGGCACCGTGGTGACCGGCCGTATCGAGCGCGGCATCGTGAAGGTCGGCGAAGAAGTCGAAATCGTCGGCATCCGTCCGGTCCAAAAGACCACCTGCACGGGCGTCGAAATGTTCCGCAAGCTGCTCGACCAGGGCCAAGCCGGCGACAACGTCGGCCTGCTGCTGCGCGGCACCAAGCGTGAAGACGTCGAGCGCGGCCAGGTGCTGTGCAAGCCGGGTTCGATCACCCCGCACACCAAGTTCCTGGCCGAGGCCTACATCCTCACCAAGGAAGAAGGCGGCCGTCACACCCCGTTCTTCACCAACTACCGTCCGCAGTTCTACTTCCGCACGACCGATGTCACCGGCATCATCAAGCTGAAGGAAGGCGTGGAAATGATCATGCCCGGCGACAACGCCGAGCTGAACGTCGAGCTGATCACCCCGATCGCCATGGAAGAGAAGCTGCGCTTCGCCATCCGTGAAGGCGGCCGCACCGTCGGCGCCGGCGTCGTGGCCAAGATCCTCGAGTAGTCGGTCAGCGCTTAACCGCGCAGAACCAATGAAACCCCGCCGGAGCGATCCGGCGGGGTTTTTGTTTAGTTGGTCCTTCCCCGGGAGCCGCGCGCGCCGGCTTTGGCCGCCAGTTGCGCCGGCTTGGTCGCGAAGCTGCTGCGAACGCCGGCCCGACCGAATAGGTTGCGACCTGGTTTACTCGGCAGGGGGGAGGAACAGGTGGGCCTCGACGCCAGCTTTCGCGCCATGCACGCTGGCCCCGGCGTGCTTGTTCTCGCCAACGTCTGGGATGTGGGCAGCGCCCGCCTGGTCGACAGCCTCGGCCCCAGGGCGATCGCCACGACCAGCGCGGGCGTGGCCTGGGCGCACGGCTATCCGGACCGCAATGCCCTGCCGCCGCGCCTGCTGGTCGAGACCGTGGAGCGGATCGCCCGAGCGGTGGCGGTCCCGCTGACCGTCGACGTCGAGGGCGGCTATTCGGACGACCTCGATGCTGTCGAGGCGACGGTGGCCGGCGTCGTGGCGGCCGGAGCGGTCGGGATCAACATCGAAGACGGCGTAGGCGCGCCCGACCTTCTGTGCGCCAAGATCGAGCGGGCCCGGCGCGCGGCCGCGCGACTGGGCGTCGACCTGTTCGTGAACGCACGGACGGACGTCTACCTGCGCCCTGGCGCCGGCGGCGACGAGACGGTCGCAGAAGTGCTCGCGCGAGCTGACCGCTACCGCGCCGCCGGCGCTGACGGCCTGTTCGTGCTGGGGATCACTGCGGCCGACGAGATCCGCGCCGTGGTCGCGGGCGCGGGCCTGCCGGTCAACGTGCTTGCGCGTCCCGGTCTGCCGCCGGCGGCCGAGCTCGCGGCGCTCGGCGTGCGTCGGCTCAGCGCTGGATCGGCCGTGCCCGAGGCCGTCTGGGAACGGGCCCGGACCTTGGCCGCGAACTTCCTGCGCGACGGCCGTTCCGAGCCGCTGTCCGAGGCGCCCGGCGCGTACGCCGCTCTCAACCGGTTGATGGCGCGCGAGGCGGAAGGCGGCCCCTGCGGATCTGCCGCATGACGGCGTCCCTCGGACGCTGACTGAACAGAAGCCCTGCCGGACCAATCCGGCGGGGTTGAAGACGCCGGCGGCCTTAGTCGCCCCCGCCGACGTTGCGCTTAACCAGCGCCTTGGCGGCGTCGAAGACCGCGTCTTCCTTGCGGTCCTTGCTCTTAACGACGGCGACCACGATCGGGCCGCCCTCCGGGCCGCGCGCCTCGTAGCCGACCAGCTTCCAGCCCTGGGCCGAGGCGACCTCGTCGACCAGGATGTAGGTGGCGCGCAGACCGCTGGAGGTGCTGCGCGATCGGATCTCGGCGGACTCGTCGTGGGCGCGGATGTCGACCTGCTCGTCGCCGTCGTCGATCGACACCTTGCCGGAGGCGTCGTCGGCGTTGATGCGCACGCCGCCGATCCGCACCTTGGCGCCGGCGTCGTCGGCGTCGACCTTCAGGCCGGGCAGGCGCACGACGGTCTTTTCGCCTTCGCTGCGGACGGTCAGGCCGGGCAGGCGCACGTCGACATTGTCGCGGCTGGAGCCCGAGACCCGCGCCTCACGGACCTCGGCCCGGCGCGCGTCGGCTTCGGCCCGCGCCGCAGCCGCCATGGCCGCGCGTTCGTCGGCGTGGGCCTGGCGCTCAGCCGCGATCGCCGCCTTTTCGGCCCGCAGCGCCTCGGCTTCGGCCACGTCGGCCGCGCGGCCGTCGGCCTCCGCGCGCGCCTGCGCCTCGGCTTCCGCCTTGGCCGCCTTGGCGACGGTCTGCGGCATCAGCGCCTGCAGTTCCTTTTCGATCGGCTGCAGGGCCGCCTCGGCGTCGCTGCCGGCCGCGACCCGTACCAGGCGCAGGGTCACTTCGGCGCCGCGCGGACCGGAATAGACGCAGGAGAGGCCGTCGGCCGAGGTGCGGGTGCGGGTCAGCGGGCCCTGCTGCTCGGGGCATTCCAGCTGGTTCACGACGCGCAGCGGACCGTGCTCGTCGGTGTCGACGGTCTTGCGGATGCGGATCGACGGTTCGTCGCCGCACGCCGATAGAAACATGGCGGCCAGGCTGGCCGCAGCCACGAGCATCGACTTGCGCATGATCGCTACCCTGTTGTCGCCGTAAGCTTGCCGCCGAACCGTGGCTTTCCCTAGTGAATTCCCGGTAAGGCCTACTGGCCGGGACGGCCCCCTTCGCGCCGGGCGAGGAAGGCCAGCCGCTCGAACAGGTGCACGTCCTGCTCGTTCTTCAGCAGGGCGCCGTGCAGGGGCGGGATCAGCTTCTTGGGGTCGCGCTCGCGCAACACGCTTTCGTCGATGTCCTCGACCAGCAGCAGCTTAAGCCAGTCCAGCAGCTCGGAGGTCGAGGGCTTCTTCTTCAGGCCTGGGGCCTGGCGCAGGTCGTAGAAAACCTTCAGCGCCTCGGCGACCAGCCGCTGCTTCACGCCGGGGAAGTGGACCTCGACGATGGCGCGCATCGTCTCCTCGTCCGGGAAGCGGATGTAGTGGAAGAAGCAGCGCCGCAGGAAGGCGTCCGGCAGCTCCTTCTCGTTGTTGGAGGTGATGACCACGATCGGACGGACGGCGGCCTTCACCGTCTCGTTCGTCTCGTAGACGTAGAACTCCATCCGATCGAGTTCCTGCAGCAGGTCGTTCGGGAACTCGATGTCGGCCTTGTCGATCTCGTCGATCAGCAGGACGGGGCGGCGGGGGCTGTCGAACGCCTCCCAGAGCTTGCCCTTCTTGATGTAGTTGCGGACGTCCTTGACCCGCTCGTCGCCCAGCTGGCTGTCGCGCAGGCGGGTGACCGCATCGTATTCGTAGAGGCCCTGGTGCGCCTTGGTGGTGGACTTCACGTGCCAGGTGATCAGCGGCGCCTCGAGCGCACGGGCCATCTCGTAGGCCAGCACGGTCTTGCCGGTGCCGGGCTCTCCCTTGACCAGCAGCGGCCGTTCCAGCGCCACGGCGGCGTTTACCGCGACCTTGAGGTCGTCGGTGGCGACATAATCTGCGGTGCCTTCGAAACGCGCGGTCATGCGGACGGAACTCTCCAGGTGATCGGCGCAAACTAACGCGCCGGCGCGAGGTCACAACCGGCTTCGCCGTTTCGCAAACAAAAGGCGCGCCCGCTCCGCGGGCGCGCCCCTTTCGGTCCGACGACGCGGCCCGTTCAGGTAATGTGCTTGGGCGAGACCGGGTCGCTGGCCGGGAAGGTCTCCTCCACCGCCTCGTCCATCAGCGCCTCCTGGCGGTCCTCGACCGAGCGGTCCCTGTCGGCCAGCTGGTCGGGCTTTTCATCCGGCGCGAGCGGCGCGGCCCGCCGGGCGTAATCGGCGTTCTCCTCGCCGTCGGCGCAGATCGGGGTCGGGCCGGAGTCGGCGTTGGTGGCGCCCGCGCCGCGCTCAATGAAGCTGCGCGGTTCGCGCCCGGCCCCGGCGACCTCTTCGTAGCCGGCCGCCTCGACCGTGTCGCTGCGCGATACCGGCTCGTCCCAGATGTCCTGCGGGTCGAGGTTCAGGTTGCGCAGGTCGCGCCGCCCTTCGGTCGGACGCTGACGGGGATCCTGGTCGTGGGGGCGGGCCATGGCCTTACTCCTCTTCTTCGTCAGGTTGATCGGGGGCGTAGCCGAGGTCCTCAAGGGCCTCGGTGTCGAGCTCGCCGCGGGATTCGAAATGGGCGGCGCTCGCCTGGGCGCCGTGGCGTCCGTCAACGTCCGGGGTGAATTCCAGCTCGACGTCGTTCGGGTCCGCTTCGTCGACGCCGTCGACGTCGTCGAGGTCGACCACGTCCTCCTCGTCGGTCTCGTCATAGACGTCGTCGTCGACGACCTCGTCTTCTTCCTCGAGGTCTTCGTCGTCTACGGCGTCCTCGGAGAAGTCCGCCTCGTCCAGCTCGTCCACGTCGCGAGCGTCGCCCACCGCCTGGGTGGCGTCGTAGACGTCGGGCATCTCCTCGAACGTCTTGAACTCGGCGCCGCCGACCGCGTTCGGGTCGATCTCGGTGTTGTCCTCGTCGAAGACTTCGGACTGGTCCTGATCGTCGTAATCGTAGGTGTCGGCCATGGGGGCTCCCTCACGTCTTTGGGAAACGTGAAGGAGCGAAGGCTGTTCCGGCTCAGAACGCCGTTCTCAAAGCCCCGGCGAGCTCGGCCATTACCGGCGTCCATTGATTATAGGCCGGCGGATTGAACACGCGGGCCTGCGGATACCAGGGGTAACGGTCGGTGCCGAGCTTGGGCCAGGCGTCGGGCGTGGACACCAGCCAGACCGGCGCGCCGCAGGCGGCGGCGATGTTGGTCGTGGCGTTGGCGGGGCCGATGACGAGGTCGAGCGCGCAGCACAGCGCCGCCACGTCGTCGAGGTCGTCCTTCAGGTTGATCCCCGGCGGGTTCCAGATCTCGAAACCAGCGGCGCGGGCCTGTTCCAGCTCCTCCGCGCAGTCGCCGTACTGCAGGTTCACGAAGCGGACGCCAGGCGTCTCGAGCACCGGGCGCCACTGCTCGAAGGGGGAGAAGTAGCGGCGGCGGGCCGCGGTGAGCTTGAGACTCTTCCACAGCAGGCCCGCCTTGGGGCCGTCGCCGGCCGCGGCCAGCTCGCGCCGCCAGTGTTCGACCCGCCCGGGGTCGGCCTGCAGATAGCGCTCGCGGTTCGGGAAGGCGCCGACCGACCTGCGGAAGCGCCGCAGGGGGGTGGCGAGGGTGGTCCAGGCGTCCACCGGGGCGACGGTCTCCAGGAACCTGGATCCGCGCATCAGGCGATGGTTCACTCGGAAGGTCGAGTAGGTTCCGACTTCGGCGCCCGGGAACGACCGCTGGAACAGCGCGACCAGGCGATGCTCGACCAGCAGCACCAGGCTGCCTTCCGGCCCCAGCGCCTCGATCAGGTCGGGCAGGACGTTGGCGAACATCACTTCGTCGCCAAGGCCCTGCTCGCCGTAAACCAGCAGGCGTTTGCCGGCGAGATCCTGGTCCGGGCTCCAGCGCGGCGCCTCGCACACGAACTGCACGGCGTCGGCGAAATGAGGGTCGAAGCGGGCTTCGTAGGCGTCCCAGCCGGCGGCGAGGTCGCCACTGCTGATCAGGATGGTGGATCGGCCGAACTCGGTCATGGCGCGCTCGGATTCCAGCGCCATGCCGGGCAGGGCGTCGTCCATGTCGGCCAGCGCCCCGGCGACGTCGCCCAGCGCCACCCGGGAGTTGGCGCGATTGTAGCTCGCCTTGGCGAAGGTCGGCTCGAGCCGCAGGGCCTCGTCGTAGAAGGTGACCGCCTCGGCCATGTCGCCGATCTCGTTGAGGACGGTGCCGAGCGTGTTCCAGAGCAGCGCCGCTTCCGGATTGGCGTAGATCGCCGGGCGCAGCACGTCTACGGCGTCGCCGTAGCGCTCCTGGTCGCGCAGCGCGCAGGCCAGGTTGTTGACGCCGTCGGTATCGCCCGGACGGCCGGCGAGAAAGCGCAGGAACAGCTTTTCGGCCACGTCCATCTGGCCGAGCTGGAAGGCGAGGCGGCCTAGGTCGTTGGCCAGTTCGGGCAACTCTGGGAGGAGGGCGACCGCCTTCTCGTAGCACTCGAGCGCGCCCATCAGGTCGCGGCCCTTGTCGCAGGCGATAGCCAGCAGCCACCAGCCGAACCCGTTGCCCGGATCCAGATCGAGCGCCTTTCGGGCGTGCTCGGCCGCGTTCTTCCAGTCGTCCTGCTGAATGGCTGAGAGCGCCTGCCGGAGCCACGGAATGCTGGCCTGCTGCTTCAGGCTTGCGACGGCGCCTTCGAGGCGGTCGAGGGCCTCTGGCGAGGCCGCGTCGCCGACGGCGCCGCCGGCCGGCCGCACGACGGCGGGACGGGCGTCCGGCAGGGCCGAGGCGGCGGCGGGATCGGGCGACGTGCGCCGCTGAAGAACGTGTTCGGCCATGGCGGTCCGCTCGAGACTGGAGCGGGGCGAGGATGGACCTTGATTCCTTAAGGGGGCGCTAACCATTGGTCGCGACGCCGCAAGGTCTCGTTAACTACGCGCGTTTAGCGTCCGTTCAGTCCCGACGCAGTGTAGTCGGGCCTGGGGAGTTCCTTCGTCATGCCTTTGAAGCTGTCCCTGAAACCCGGCGAGCGGTTCGTGCTGAACGGCGCCGTGGTGCAGAACGGCGATCGCCGCGGCACCCTGATTCTTCAGAACAAGGCGTCGGTCCTGCGCGAGAAGGACATCATGCAGGCCGAGGACGCGACGTCGCCGGCGCGCCGCATCTATTTCCCGGTGATGATGATGTACCTCGATGAGGCCGGGGCCGAGCGGTACTACGACGAATTCGCGCGCCGTCTCGGGGAGTTCATGAGCGTCGTCCGCAATCCGGACGTGCTCACCGATTGTGTGAACGCTTCCAAGCAGGTGATGGCGCGCGAATACTACAAGGCGCTGATGACCTGCCGGAAGCTGATCGACTACGAAGACGGGGTGTTGGGCAATGTCGCTTCAAGCGTATCAGCGGGCCGCGCAGAGGGCTGAGAACCCTCGGGAAGCGGAGTACCGGCTGTTCGGTCAGGTGACCCGCGCCCTGATGGAGGCGGCCAAGGCGGACCCGTCCGACTTCAAGACCCGTATCGAGGCGCTGGACTGGAACCGCAGGCTCTGGTCGACCCTGGCTACGGACTGTTCGGACCCGGCCAACGGTCAGCCCGACGCCCTACGCGCGCAGATCATCTCGCTCAGTATCTGGGTGAACAAGCACTCCTCAGCGGTCATGCGCCGCGAGGAGGAGTTCGAGCCGCTGATCGAGATCAACCGGATCGTGATGCAGGGCCTGTCGGGCGGCTCGTCGGTCCAGGCGGCCTGACCGCCAGGACCGACGCCGGCCGACTAGCGATCGAACCATGAAATCGGCCCGCGCCCGCGCGGGCCGATTTGCTTTTTGGCTCAGCGTCTTAGGTGGTTGAGTTCGCGTTAGGCACGATTTCGGGTTTCGCCGCTCGCGCTCCACGCGTAGCGTCCGGTTTCGGACGTTTCCCGGAGGTTGTGGCGTGATCCAGCGACAATCGAGTCAATCGAGGACTCCTGAACCCGTCCATCGTCGCGCTGCCGCCGTCTCCCGCTAACCCGCTCCGCTCTTGCCGGACGTCAGCCCGCGCGTTTCCGCGCGCGCCGGCGCTCGCGCGCGCCCTCCCCACAAAATCACAGGAAGACCCCAGATGACCGGACTGGTTCTGAACGGCACGGCCGGCGCCGACACGCTCACCGGAGGCGCCGAAGATGACGTCTTCACCGGCGGTTTGGGGGCGGACATTCTGAACGGGGGATACGGGTCCGACACCTACATCTACGCGGCCGGCGACGGCGCCGACATAATTCAGGACTTCGGGACAGGCGCGGGTAACACGGACATCCTGAGCCTGACCAACCTGAATCCCGGCGACGTGGCCCTGAGCGCTTCGGGCTACAACCTGCTGGTGACGGTCAAGTCGACCGGCCAGCAGATCACGGTCGCCAACCACTTTTACACCGCTGAGTACGGCATCGAGCTGCTGCAGTTCGCCAACGGCGTCAGCTGGACCAAGGCGCAAATCTACAACCTATACGTGCTCGGGGCGACTTCTGCAGAAGGGGCTCCGATCGTCGGCACGGCGGCGAGCGACGTGCTGACCGGGACCGCTCTCGGCGAGTTCATCCTTGCTGAGGCTGGAAATGACGCCGTTTATGGCGGGCTCGGTGGCGACAGTCTCGTGGGCGACGCGGGTGACGACGCGCTTTATGGCGAGGCCGGAAACGACAAGCTCTACGGCGGTCTAGGGGTGGACACTCTGATCGGCGGCGCTGGCGCGGACACCCTCCAGGGCGACGGCGGGTCGGACGTCTACGTCTACGCTTCGGGAGACGGCGCGGACACGATCAATGAGATCGGCTCAGTTGGCGACGTTGACGTCCTGCGCCTGACCGACCTCAACCCTGGTGACATCTCCCTGAGCGCCTCGGGCAACAATCTGCTGGTCACGGTCAAGGCCACCGGGCAGCAGATCACCATCGCCAATCACTATTACGCCGCCACCCACGGCATCGAGAAGATCGAGTTCGCCAACGGCGTCAGCTGGAGCCGCGCGCAATTCGAGCTGCTCGTTACGGTGGGCGGGACCCAGGTTGCGGGCGCGCCGATCGTCGGCACGTCGGGGGCCGACGCCCTCGTCGGCACCGGGCAGGCGGAGTTCGTGCTGGCCGACGCCGGCAACGACACGGTCGCCGGCGGCGCCGGGGATGACAGCCTGCTGGGCGACGCAGGCGACGACGTGCTCAGCGGCGACGCCGGAAACGACAAGCTCTATGGCGGCGTCGGCGCCGACCTTCTCATCGGCGGACAAGGTGCCGACACGCTGAAGGGGGACGGGGGCGCGGACACCTACCAATACGCTTCGGGAGACGGCAGCGACATCATCGAGGACCTGGGTGCGGCCGGCGAAGTCGATACGCTGAAGCTGACCAACCTGGAACCCGGCGACGTTTCGCTGACCCGATCGGGGAACCACCTGATCGTTACGGTGAAGGCTACGGGCGAGCAGATCACCGTCAACCACCATTATTATTCAGCCGCTTACGGGATCGAGCAGATCCAGTTCGCAAACGGGGTGGCCTGGACCCGGCCGCAGATCGAACTTCTTGTGACGGTCGGCGGCACGCAGGTCGCCGGCGCGCCGATCGTCGGCACGGCAGGCGCCGACACGCTGGTCGGGACCTCGCAGGCGGAGTTCCTGCTGGCGGACGCTGGAAACGACACCGTCGCCGGCGGCGCCGGTGACGACAGCCTGCTGGGCGATGCGGGCGACGACGTGCTTAGCGGGGAAGCCGGCAACGATAAGCTTTACGGCGGGCTTGGCGTTGACATCCTCATCGGCGGGCAGGGCGCGGACACCCTAAAGGGGGACGGCGGCGCGGACACCTACCTGTACGCCTCCGGCGACGGAAACGATGTCATCGACGACGTGGGCGTCGCTGGTGAGATCGACACGCTCAAGCTGACGGATCTCACACCGGGCGACGTGACGCTGGCGCGCTCCGGGAGCCATCTGATCGTGACGGTCAAAGCTACGGGCGAGCAGATCACGGTCAGCAATCACTATTCCGCGGCCGCCAACGGCGTCGACCGCATGGAGTTTGCAAATGGCGTGGTTTGGAGCCGGGCGCAGGTCGAAACCTTGACCGCCGTCGGCGCGACCCTGGCCGAGGGCGCGCCAATGGTCGGAACCGCGGGAGCTGACGCCATCTCGGGCACGGCGCTCTCCGAATTCATCCTCGGTGACGCCGGAAACGATGTCGTGTCCGGGGGCGACGGCAACGACAGCTTGTTCGGGGAGGCGGGCGACGACGTGCTGGTCGGCGAGGCGGGCGCCGATAATCTGTATGGCGGGGCCGGGGCCGACACGCTGACGGGAGGAGCCGGGGCCGATACCGTTCGCGGCGAAGCGGGCTCTGATCTTTATCTTTATGCGTCAGGCGATGGCGCGGACGTCATCGAGGATGTCGGCGCAGCTACGGATGTCGACGTCCTCAGGCTTGCCGACCTAGCGCCTGGCGATGTGACCCTGGTGCGCACGGGTTACAACCTCGTCGTCACCGTCAAGGCGACTGGAGAGCAGATCACGGTCAGCAACCACTATTACGCCTCCACCAACGGCATCGAGCGGATCGAGTTCGCTGGCGGGACGGTATGGACGCGCGCGCAGTTCGAAACGCTGGTCACGCTGGGCGCCACCCTGGTGCAAGGGGCCCCGATCCTCGGCACGACCGGCATAGACGTTCTGACCGGCACGGGGCTTACGGAGTTCATCCTGGGAGACGCCGGCGACGACACGGTCAACGCGGGGAACGGCGACGATCAGCTGTTCGGCGAGGCTGGGAACGACGTCCTGCGCGGGGAAGCTGGAAACGACACGATCTACGGCGGGGCGGGGAACGACAGCCTCACCGGCGGCGCGGGCACGGATATCCTGGTCGGCGAAGGAGGATCCGACACATACTTTTTCGCTTCAGGCACTGGAAGCGACACCGTCACCGAACTGGGCGTGGACGGGACGGACATCCTGAGGCTGACCGATCTCAATCCCGGTGATGTCACCCTGGCTTCGTCTGCGAACGCCCTGGTCGTCACGGTCAAGTCGACCGGCGAAACTATCACGGTGAGCCAACACGGCGCCGGAGGCGGCGCCTACGGCGTGGAGCAGATCCAGTTCGCCGACGGAACCGTGTGGACCAAAGCGCAAATTTACGAACTGAACGTGCTCGGAGCGACCTTCGCGGAAGGCGTCCCGGTGTTAGGGACCGCAGGCGACGATTCCCTGGTCGGAACCGAGGCGGCGGAGTTTCTTCTTGCGGACCTGGGCAACGACACGGTCGTCGCTGGTGGGGGGAACGATACCGTCTTTGGACATGCGGGCGACGACACTGTGTTCGGCGGCGCGGGGGACGACTTCCTCTATGGCGACAGTTCGGTGGAGGGGAGCGGTGCGGACACGCTGATTGGAGGTCTGGGCGCGGACACCCTGAACGGCTCGGGAGGCGGCGACACGTACGTCTATGCGTCGGGCGACGGCAACGACACGATCGTCGACCGCGGCCAGGGCGGAACTGACATCCTGAAGTTGACCGATCTCTATTCGGGCGACGTCACCCTGGCGTCGGGTTCGAACGGGCTGGTGATCACGGTCAAGGCGACGGGGGAAACGATCACGGTGACCGATCATGGCGCCGGCGGCGGAGCCTATGGTCTGGAACAGATTCAGTTCGCCGACGGCGCAGTGTGGACCAAGGCGCAAATCTATTCCCTGAATGTGCTGGGGGCCACCCTGGCGGAGGGCGCTCCCGTGCTTGGGACGGTCGGCGCGGACACGCTCGTCGGCACCGCGCTTTCCGAGTTCCTCCTGGGTGACGCCGGCAACGACGCCCTCATGGGCGGGGCCGGGAACGACAGCCTCTACGGGGAGGCCGGGGGCGACGTGCTGAACGGCGGAACCGGCGACGACGTGATCAGCGGCGGCGCGGGCGACGACCGGTTCGAGTTCGACGTCGGTTTCGGGGCGGACCGGATCACCGATTTCGTCGCGGGCGGCGTGGACGACCAGCTCGACTTCTCCGCCTTCGCGACCTCAGGGGTGACCTGGACGCTGGCTCAGATCGGGGCCAACGCGGTGTTCACATTCTCCAACGGGGACGTGCTGACCCTGTCGGGGGTGAATGCGGCGAGCTTGGTGCAGATTGATCCATGGACCTGGGGCTGAAGCCGGCTTCCACGGAAATGGCGCTGGCGAGCGTCGCGGCGGTTATCCGCCGCGACGCTTCGTCATCTTGGGGCGCGGCGATTTCTGCCGGGCGGCTGAAATTGTTGCCGCCGGGGGCGCATGCAGAACGGCGTTCTGTCGCGAGCCGTTAAAAAACACCATTAAAATCAGCTAACTCGTCTGGCCCGCGTTTTGGCGCGGCTGGCCCGCGGTTTGCCTTGTGCGGTCCCAGAGCAAGAAAGCTCGAGCGGCAAAAGCCGCCTTCTCCCCGACCAGAATGGAAGGACCGACCGATGCTGAGCAATTCGGTTAACACCAACGTGGGCGCGATGATCGCGCTCCAGAACCTGAACACGACGAACGTGGAATTGGCGCAAACCCAAAATCGCATCAACACCGGCAAGAAGGTGTCGAGCGCGAAGGACAACGGGGCTATCTGGGCGATCGCCCAGAAGCAGCGCGCCGACATTGCGTCGCTGGGTGTGGTGAAACAGTCGCTCGATCGGGGCTCCTCCACCGTCGACGTGGCCATCTCCGCCGGCGAGTCCATTTCGGACTTGCTGGTCCAAATGAAGGAGAAGGCCCTGGCCGCGGCGGACGTGACGCTCAACACGAGCGCGCGTGCGGCCCTGAACGAAGACTTCAAGTCGCTGCGCGACCAGATCGCCAAGACCGTCTCCAACGCCGAGTTCAACGGCAGCAATCTGCTGAAGACCGGCGCGGCCGCGGTTCAGGCCCTGGCCAACGCGGACGCCTCGTCCGTCCTGACTGTCCAGCCCGAGATGATGGGGCTGGGCGGGACGATCGTGTCGATCGGCGCGACTGCGTCGTTCGCTACGGCGGCCCAGGCGAACACCATGATCACCACGGTCAACAACTCGATCGACGCCGTCAGCGCCGCCTTGGCGCGCTTGGGCACCAAGTCCAAGTCGCTGGAGCTGCACTCGACGTTCGTGACCAAGTTGTCGGACGCCCTGACGTCCGGCGTCGGCAGCCTCGTCGACGCCGACCTGGCGAAGGAAAGCGCCAAGCTCCAGTCGCTGCAGACCAAGCAGCAGCTGGGCGTGCAGGCCCTGTCCATCGCCAACCAGGGGCCGCAGATCCTCATGTCGCTGTTCAAAGGCTGACTTGCGGGCCGGGCGGAGTTCGCTCCGTCCGGCCGCTTCTCTCCTCCGTCCCGGAGGCAGAATTCGCCGGCCGGGGCCGGCAAAATCTTCCGCCGCCGCCGACGCTCGGCAAAATCTGCCTACCCGCCGAGCGTGGTGAACAAAAAGTACCGTAGAAATTTCAAGGCGCTCAGCCGCCGCCCCGCCGGCCCCGTCCTGGCCCCGGCCTTGCAGCTGGTCTTCCCGAGCAAAATGCTCCCGGCAGTCAAAATGACGCCGGACATCCGGAAGAAGGACTACGTGCCATGGCGCTGAACAGCGTTAACACGAACGTCGGGGCGATGATCGCCCTGCAAAACCTCAACTCGACCAACAGCGAACTGGCGACCGTTCAGGCCCGCATCAACACGGGCAAGAAGGTCGGCAGCGCCAAGGACAACGGCGCCGTCTGGGCCATCGCTCAGTCGCAGCGTTCGGAATCCACCGCCCTCAACTCCGTGAAGGAATCGCTGCAGCGCGGTCAATCGACCGTGGACGTCGCGATGGCCGCCGGCGAAACCGTTTCCGATCTGCTGGTTCAGATGAAGGAGAAGGCCCTGGCCGCCTCCGACACCACCCTGAACACCACCTCGCGCAACGCTCTGGCCGAAGACTTCAAGGCCCTGCGCGACCAGATCGGCAAGACCGTGGCGAACGCCGAGTTCAACGGCGCCAACATGCTGAAGACCTCCGGCACGACCGTGCAGGCCCTGGCTAACGCCAAGGGCACCTCGTCCATCACCGTCCAGGCCCAGAACATGGGTCTCGGCGGCACCGTCCTGACCGCCTCGCTGTCGTCGACCGTCACCTTCACGACCGCGACCCAGGCCAAGGGCATCGTGTCGCTGATGAACACGGCGCTCGACAAGGTCTCGACCGCGCTGACCAAGCTCGGCACCGGTTCGAAGGCCCTGGGCACCCACCTGGACTTCACGACCAAGCTCCAGGACAGCCTCGACGCCGGCGTGGGCAACCTCGTCGACGCGGACCTCGCGAAGGAAAGCGCCCGCCTGCAGGCTCTGCAAACCAAGCAGCAGCTCGGCATCCAGGCTCTGTCGATCGCGAACTCCTCGTCGTCGACCCTGCTCAGCCTGTTCCGTTAATCGGAAGGGGAGGCGGGCCTTCGGGCCCGCCTCCGACCGGGCCGGCGTCAGCCGGTCGGTGAACAGAGGGCGCCGTTCGGAAGCGGCCGGCGCACACGGAGATGGCCACGAATGTCGGAAAGGTCGCGCCCGTAAACGAAACCATCGGTCTCCAGTCCTGGGCCGCGCCGCAAGAGGTGCAGCCGCAACGGGCTCCGGAGGCCGCGATCAGTCTGGGTTCGTCCGACTATCGCCTGGTGATCGAGCAGGATCCCGAGTCCGGAACCTTCATCTACCGGACCGTCGATCGCCGCACTGGCGAAGTCGTTCAACAGCTTCCGCGGGAAGAGCTGCTCAAGTGGCGCCGAGATCCCGCTTACGTCGCTGGAAGCCTGATCGCCGCGAAGGCGTGACCTAGAGACCGGGCCCGGCCGGTCGCGAGTGCCCCGGGAGATTGAAGTTCGTCGCCGCGCAGGGCTCAGGCCCGGCGCGGACGAACTTGTTTATGCGCGTTAACCATGCGCGAAGAAAGAATCGCCTAGCCTCCGATTCGTATCGTGCGGAGGAGAAGGCTCATGACGATCAGCGTCCATACGAACAACTCGGCTCTGGTCGCCCTGCAGAACCTGAACAAGACCAACGACAAGCTGGCGGACGTGCAGAGCCGCATCAACACCGGCTTGAAGGTCAGCGGTCCCAAGGACAACGCTTCGGTCTGGGCCGTCGCCCAGGGCCAGCGCGCCGACGTGGGCGCGCTCTCGGCGGTGAAGATGAGCCTGGACCGGGCCACGTCGATGGCCGACGTGGCGATGGCGGCCGGGGAGTCGATCTCCGACCTGCTGAATCAGGTGAAGGAGAAGGTCGTCGCCGGGATGGACCCGTCGATCGACACCGCCTCGCGCAACGCGCTAAACTCCGACTACAAGGCGCTGCTGCGCCAGATCAGTCAGGTCGTGGCGACGGCCGAGTTCGACGGGGCCAACATCCTCGACGGCTCGCTCGCGGCCAACATCACCTTCCTCGCCAACGCCGACGCCACCGCGTTCGTGACCCTGGGCGTGAAGAATTTCTCGCTCGGCGGCGCTTTCATCTCCATGGGCGCGGCGTCGAGCATCGCGACGAAGACCATGGCCACCAACGTGCTGGGCCAGCTTAACAACTCGATCGCGGCGGTGAACGCCGCGCTCGGCGACCTGGGCGCCCAGGCGCGCCAGATCGAGGCGCACAACACCTTCGTGTCGAAGCTGACCGACGTGCTGGAGAGCGGCATCGGCAATCTGGTGGACGCCGACCTGGCCCGCGAAAGCGC
Source organism: Caulobacter sp. 17J80-11 (assembly GCF_014349105.1). GTDB lineage: Bacteria > Pseudomonadota > Alphaproteobacteria > Caulobacterales > Caulobacteraceae > 17J80-11. The sequence goes on from NZ_JACSJI010000002.1 coordinate 15,573, forward strand.
GCGCCTTCAGGCCCTGCAGGTCCAGCAGCAGCTGGGCGCGCAGGCGCTGTCGATCGCCAACCAAGCGCCGCAGGTCATCCTGTCGCTGTTCAAGGGCTGATCCCTCAGGAGCCGACCGCCTTGCGCGGCGGCTCCTCGATCGCCGCGGGCGGGGCGGGGCGCCGGCCGAAGGCGTCGGCGAGCATGCCCTGCAGCCCCCGCGCGTCCATCCGGCGTCCCGCGCCGCCGAACAGGCGGATCAACGGCGCCGGGGCGCGCGGCGGCCCGCGCCGGAACGTGCGTTTCGCGGCGCGGAGCCAGTTCGCCCAAAGGAATCGCAGCCGGTTCATATGCTGCGCCGTCGACCTCGTCCCACGGACGCGGAAACGAAAATCGCCCATCCGCGTTCCGCGCCGATCGGGGTGCGGTTTCCGGGGCGGCCCGACTGAGCCATAATTGTCGCATGATCCAGCTTCGCGACCTCACCGAAGACGACAGCGAACGCCTGTTCCTCTGGCGGCGAGAGCCCGAGGTCGACCGCTGGATGTGCGGGCGCGCCGCCCAGACCCTCGACGAGCATGAGCGCTGGTTCGACCGCTTCCGCGAGGATTCGGGCTCGCGCGGGTGGATCATCGTCCACGGCGAGCGGCCGGTCGGCTTCCTGACCCTGCGGGGGCTGGACGGCTGTGATCGGCGCGCCGAGTGGGGCTGGTACATCGGCGACGCCGACGCGCGCGGCCGGGGGGTCGGACGGGCGGCGCAGGCGCTGGGCCTGGACCGGGCCTTCGACGATCTGGGCCTGAACAAGGTCTGGGCCGAGGTGCTGGCCGACAACGAGACCGCCCTCAAGGCCCAGGCCGCCGCCGGCTTCCGGCGCGAGGGCTATCTGCGCAGCCATACGCTGAAGGGCGACCGGTTCCGTGACGTGGTGCTGCTGGCCATGCTGGCGGACGAATGGCGGGCGCGCCGTCCGGCCTATGTGCGCGGCCTGACCGCCTCGCGCCTGATCGCGGCCTGAGAGAACGTCGCTTCTTAACGGATCTTAAGTTTTCCGCCCCGATAGTCGGGAGCGGAGGATTCGGTCCCGATGATCGACAACAGCTATCTGTTGGGTCTGTTCGGCGGCGCGTCGACGTTCGCGTCTACGTCGTCGGGCGCGGCCACGGTCAAGAAGAAGACCGATCCGACTCCGCCCTGGGATCCCAAGGCGCAGGTTCCGGCGCTGGACGACCGTCTGCGCGCCGCCCTGGCCGGGCGCAAGCTGGTCGACGTCAACGCCGCCAAGCTTGATGTGGCGGGCGCCAGCGACGACTACCGCAAGCTGTTCGCCCTCTACCAGGGCCTCGACACCCTGCGCAGTCTGGCCGGGCGGATGGACTCGAAGGGCGTGTCCGCTACCGAGAAGGCGCTGATCGCGCGCCGCTTCGAGGCCGGCCTGAAGGAGTTGAACGGCTTCGTCGACGGGCTGGATCTCGACAAGCTGAAGTTCGTCAACGGCGTCGCGGCGGAAAAACTGAAGAGCGGCGGCGTGCCCCGCAATCAGACCGACTACGTCGGCGGGGTGATCGCTCAGGGCGACCCCGACGCCGTCGTCCCCGCCTTCGAGGGCGACGTCCGGTTCAGCATGAACGCCAAGCGGGTCGGCAGCGCCGACGTCCGTGTCGACATCGATCTGTCGGACATGGGCTCCACGCCGCGCACCATGGCCGCGGTCATCGACTACGTGAACGGCAAGCTCAAGGGCGCCGGGCTCGAGACCCGTCTGCAACGCGAGCGCATTCCTGGCGAGGCCAAGACTGTAACCGTCGGCGGCAAGGCGGTCACCCTGCCGGCCGGGCCGGACCAGTACGCCTTGAAGATCAAGGGCAGCTCCGTCGAGACCGTCTCGTTCTCGGCGCCCGACACCGCCGATGCGGTCTATCTCGCGCAGAAGTACGGCAAGACCGACGCCACCCAGCAACTGCTGAAATTCCAGACCGACCAGGTCGCGTCGGGGACGCCGGCGGCCTCGACCCAGGTCGACGGCCGCGCCTTCCAGACGACCCTCGGCAAGGAAGTGGGCGCGGTGCGCGCCACCGCCGCGGCGGCCGACGGCTCGGTCTACGTGCTGGCCGACGTGACAGACACGACCGACGGGCAGGCGATCAAGGGCGCGCAGGACGTGGCCCTGATGAAGTACGACTCGGCCGGCAAGCTGGTGTGGACCCGCACGCTGGGCGCCGCGGAGACCGCCAGCGGTTTCGCCCTGGCCGTCTCGGACGACGGCAAGGTGGCGGTGGCGGGGTCGGTGACCGGCGAGCTCGATCGCGGCGACGACGGCCTGGACGCCAAGACCTCCGACAGCTTCGTCAGCGTCTACGACGCCGAGGGCGACGAGATGTGGACCCAGCGCCGGGGCGCGCGCGAAGCGGACGAAGCCGCCGCCGTCACCTTCGGCGCCGACGGTTCGGTCTATGTCGCCGGCCGCGCGCGTTCGGCCATGCCCGGCGCGGCCGGGCTGGGCGGCTACGACGGTTACCTGCAGGGCTTCAGCGCCAAGGGGACGCTGAGCTTCTCGACCCAGTTCGGCGGCGTGGGCAACGACAAGGCCGCCGCGATCACCATGGACGGCGGCTCGATCCTGGTCGGCGGCACGGACGAGGGCCACGCGGTCGTGCGCCGGTTCGACCTGCAGCCGACCGGCGCGCCGACCCTGGCGGCCACCCGCGACCTCGGCGATCTGATGGGCGGCGCGATCACCGGCATCGCGGTCGACAACGGTCGGCTGATCGTGGCCGGCTCGACCGGGAACGGCGCGCTCTCCGCGGGCACGATCACTAAGACCCACGCCGGCGGCACGGACGCCTTCGTCGCCGCGCTCGATCCCGGCCTGACGGCAGGCGCCGCAGACCGCTTGACCTATTTCGGCGGCACGGGGACCGACAGCGCGGCGTCCATGGCGGTGTCCGGCGGAAAGGTGTGGCTGACCGGGGCGTCCAGCGGCGCCCTGCCGGGACTCGACGCGCTCGGGAGCAAGGACGGCTACCTGGTGCGGCTGGATCCGACCACCGGCGCGATCGAGTGGTCGCAGCGCTTCACCGGCAAGGAAGGCGAAGCCGCCCCCAGCTCAATCGCGATCGGAAAGGGGGCGGCCAGCGTGCTCGACCGCCTGGGCCTCCCGACCGGGACCATCGACCAGTCCGACTCCAAGAAGGTGGTCTCGCAGACCTCGCTGCGCGCCGGCGACCAGTTCTTCATCAAGACCGGGACGGCCGGTCACGGCGTCGCGGTGAAGATCGCGGCCAATGACACCCTCGCCGACGTGGCGAAGAAGATCGAGCGCGCCTCCGGCTTCCGCGCCAAGGTCACGGTGGTGAAGGACGGCGATGTCGACCGCCTGGAGATCAAGCCGCGTGACGCGCGCTCGGAGATCCAGGTGCTGGCCGGCGACGGCGGGGTCGACGCTCTGACGGCCCTGGGCCTGTCCGAGGGCCTGGTGCGCAAGACCGGGGACAAGGAGGCCCAGGAACCGGTCTACGGCCTGGAGCTCGCGCGCGACCTGGCGATCGACACGCCGGCCGGCCTCAAGGAAGCGATCAGCAAGCTCGACACCGTGCTGTCGACCGTACGGCGCGCCTACCGGGCGCTCGTCGCCGACGGCAAGCCGGAAGTGAAGCCGATCACCGGGACGGCCCCGGCCTACCTCCAGAACCAGCTCGCCAACTATCAGGCGGCGCTGTCGCGTCTCGGCGGCGGTTGACGGCGGCCCCGGCGCGGGCCTTATTCCCCACGGGCGGGTGAAGCTTAGGCGAGGCCGATGCAGTTTCCTAAAGACCAGCGGGTCGTCCTGGCGCTCGGCGCCGGCGCGGCGGTGCTCGCGGGCGTCGTGATCGCGGCCGTCGCCATGGGCGGCAAGGGCAAGGCGCCGGCCGAGGCGCCGCCCGCCTCCAAGGGCGGCCTGCAGGTCTCTGTCGACGAGGCGCCGACCCTGGACGTCACCCGCAATCTGCGGTGCTACGTCGGCGGCCAGTTCGTCGGTGAGGCGACCCTGGCCGAGTGCGCCCGCCGCAACGGCGTGTCGGCCCAGGCGCTGGACGTGGGTCTGGACGAGTCCGGCGCGCTGGTCGCGGCCGAAACCGCCTCGCTCGCGCCGCCGCCGCCCGCGCCGATCGCCGCTCCCGCGCCGACCACGCCGGTCGAAGCGCCCGCGGCCGAGCCGGCCCCCGCGCCGCAGGTCGCCGTCGCCACCGGCCCGACCGGCGCGTGCCTTCGTTTCGTGGGCGGGGAATGGCGCCAGCTTTCCGACGGCGTGTCGCTGAACACCTGCGTGCAGATGCTGTTCGCCGGCCAGTGCGAGCGCCCGGGCGGCGCCTCGTACGGCCGCTGGGGCGACACCACCCTGCGCCTGGTGCCCAAGCGGGTCGAGCAGTCGGACGACAACCGCCGCTTCCGCACGCTGGTCGAGCAGGGCCCGAACTGCTCCATTCCGCAAACCCGATAGGCGAGGGCGGCATGAAGCGCGCTGCGATCATTCTGGCCCTGACGGCCGCCCTGGCGGCCTGCGCGAAGCGCACCGAGGCGCCGACCGACCGGGGCGTGTGCTGGGTCGTCACCCAGCCCGACAAGGCTAAGCCGGTGAAGTTCAGCGTGCTGGCCCGCGACCAGGAGCAGTTGGAGTTCTGCGCCGCCCGCCTCGAGGAGATGCGCATCCGCTTCCTGCGCATGGGCGGCGGGCGCAAGAAGGTGGTCGGCGCCTATCAGGGCAAGTTCCTGTGGGTCGACTCCGGCGGCGTGTCGTTGTCCGACTATCTGGAGGGACCGCGGTTCGTGGCCCTGCGCCGCTCGCGCGACGGCCGCCTCGCCATCCCCGGCGCCTTCCCGATGGACCCCAAGGACAAGCGCAACGCGCCGGCCGAAGCCACGCCGCCCGCGACCGCGCCGGCGGCTTCGGCGCCCGCCACCGCGCCGCAGGGCTGACGCCGCCCCCGGCGCTCAGGCCGGTGGGAATCTGAGCGTGAAGACGTTGGCCTCGCCCGCGCAATCGTAGGCGACGTGTCCGTCCAGCTGCGCCGCTCCGAGGGACGGGATCGAGGCGGCGCGGCTCGTGCGCGAGCGGTGCGCCGTCCAGGTCGTGTTCGTCACCGGCCAGGGCGACGCGGCCACGCGGGAGCGCGCCATGGCGGGCGGACCGGCCGGCTATCTGCGCAAGCCCTTCACGCCCGAAGCCCTGGTCGCGGCGGTGCGCGCCGCCTTGCGACCGCGGGGCCAGGCGGCCGCGGGTTGACGGTCGGAACAAAACTGGAACATAAATCCATTTCGGATCGTCGCGCGACGCAGATAGGGTGCCGCGCGATTCTGTTTCTGAAGGGGCTCAGGCCATGGCCGGCAGCGTGAACAAGGTGATCCTGGTGGGCAATCTCGGGCGCGATCCCGAGATCCGGACGCTGAACAGCGGCGACCGGGTCGCCAACCTGCGCATCGCCACGTCCGAGACCTGGCGCGACAAGATGTCGGGCGAGCGCAAGGAAAAGACCGAGTGGCACTCGGTCGTGATCTTCAACGACAACCTGGTGAAGGTGGCCGAGAGCTACCTGAAGAAGGGCTCGACCGTCTACATCGAGGGCTCGCTGCAGACCCGCAAGTGGACCGACCAGCAGGGCGTGGAGAAGTACTCCACCGAGATCGTGCTGCAGAAGTTCCGTGGGGAACTGACCATGCTGGGCGGCCGCGGCGAGGGCGCGGGCCAGGGCGGCGGCCAGTCCTACGGCGGCGGCGACGACTACGGTTCGGGTTTCTCGGCCGGCCCGGCCGCCAAGCCGGCTTCCGGTCCGAAGCAGAGCTTCGACCTCGACGACGAGATCCCGTTCTAAGCGGCGGGTCCGCAAGGCGAAACTGGAAACGGCCGGGCTCTCGCAGCCCGGCCGTTTTCGGTTGCAGTTTACCCTCGGGCAAGCCGGGGCACGGCAGATGAGCGGCGGGGCGGGGGGCGTTCATGCGGGTGCTGGTTCTCGGCGCGTCGGGGTTCATCGGCGCGCATGTCGCCGCCGCCCTGGCTGCGGCCGGCTGGGCGGTGCGGGCGGGCGCGCGCCGTCCGGACGACGGCCGACGCCGGGCGCCCGCCCTGGACTGGGTGCGAGCCGACTTCGCCGACCTGACCGAGGCTGATGCGTGGCTCCCGCTGCTCGAAGGCGTTGATGCGGTGGTGAACTGCGTCGGCGTGCTGCAGGACGGGGCGGGCGACAGCACGGCGGTGGCGCACGAGCGCGGGCCGCGCGCCCTGATCGCGGCCTGCGAGGCGGCCGGCGTGCGCCGGCTGGTCCACGTCTCCGCCGTCGGCGCCGACGACGACGCCGGCACCCCCTACGCCCGTTCAAAGCGAGCGACCGAGACCCTGCTGGAGGCGTCCAGCCTTGACTGGGCGGTGGTTCGTCCGTCGCTGGTGGTGGCGCGCGGGGTGTTCGGCGGCACGGCGCTGATCCGGGCGCTGGCCGCCTTTCCAGGTTTCATTCCGGTGGTGGGCGGCGACCAGACCTTCCGCCCCGTGGCCATGGCCGATGTCTGCGAGGCGGTGGTGCGCCTGTTGGCGCCCGGCGCGCCCGCGCGGGTGCGGCTGGATCTGGCCGGTCCTCAGAGCCTCACGCTCGCCGACCTGCTGAAGGCTTATCGCGGCTGGCTGGGCTTTGCGCCGGCGCCGCTGGTGCGCGTGCCGCCGGTTCTGGCCGCGCCGGCGCTGGCCGTCGGCGACCTGCTGGGTCGGCTGGGCTGGCCCTCGCCGCTGCGCACCACCTCCCTGCGCCAGATGAACCACGACGTGGGCGGCGACGCGGGCGCCGCTGAGCGGCTCCTGGGCCTGCGCACCCGCTCGCTGGACCAGTACCTGAGCGAGCAGGCCGCCGCCGTGCAGGACCGCTGGCACGCGCGGCTCTATTTCGTGCGGCCGCTGGCGATCGCCCTGCTGGCCGCGTTCTGGATCGGCACCGGCCTTGTCACCTTCGGACCCGGCTGGAAGGGCGCGGTCGCGATCCTGCACGAGGGCGGCTACGGCGCGGCCGCGCCGTGGATCGCCGGCGGCGGCGCGGTGGTCGACATCGCGCTGGGCCTCGCACTGCTGCTCCGCCGCTTCACAGCGAGGGCCGCGATCGGGATGGCTCTGGTGACCGCGGGCTATCTGGTCGCCGCGACCCTGGCCCTGCCGCAATACTGGCTGGACCCGCTGGGCCCCTGGCTGAAGACGCTGCCCGGCCTGGCGCTGTGCCTGTTCGTGGCCGCCACGGACGAGCGTCGATGATCGACTTCTATCCTCTGCTCAAGCTGGTCCACGTGCTCTCCGGCGCGGTGCTGTTCGGCACCGGGGCCGGGATCGCCTTCTTCATGGTCGCCGCCCACCGCACGCGCGATCCGCGCTCGGTTGCGGCGGTGGCGAAGATCGTGGTGCTCGCCGACTTCGTGTTCACGGCCAGCGCGGTCGTGGTCCAGCCCCTGTCGGGCGTGGGCCTGATCGCCCTGCAGGGCTACAGCCTGACCGAGTCCTGGCTCGTGGCCGCCTACGGCCTCTACGTCCTCACCGGCCTGTGCTGGCTCCCGGTGGTGGCCATGCAGATGCAGATGAAGCGCCTGGCCCAGGAGGCCGTAACCGCTGGCGCCGATCTGCCGGCCCGCTACCACCAGCTCTATCGCCGCTGGTTCGCTCTCGGCTGGCCGGCCTTCGCCGCGGTGGTCGGCATCTACTGGCTGATGCTGACCAAGCCGACCTTCTGACGCCGTACCGCCAGTCCTTCCCCCCTCGCGCCGGAACCTTGGCCGCCCGCTAGGGGTTGCTGGCCCCGGTGGAGGTCGGCGCGCCGCGCGCCGGGCGGAGGTCGCATGGGCGTGTCGGTGTCGGTGTCGGGGGAATCGGTTGAGGCCCGCCCGGACCTGGAGCTCGCCGCCGCCGCCGCCGCCGCCCGCCGCTGGCTGTTTGAGGAGGCGGCGCCCGTCTGGGCCGACGCCGGCTTCGACCGCGACCGGGGCCTCTTCGCCGAGCAGATCTCCTGGGCCGGCCGGCCCGAACCCGTGACCCGCCGACTGCGCGTGCAGGCGCGGCAGATCTACAGCTTCTGCGAACTGGGCCGGCTGGGCTGGTCGGGGCCGTGGGCCGAGCAGGCCGAGCGGGCGCTGGACCGCCTGCTGGCGGCCGGGCGGCGAGGGGACGGCCTGTTCGTCCACACATTCGACGACCGCGGCGACGTCGAGGACGAGCGCTGCGACCTCTACGACCACGCCTTCGTGCTGTTCGCTCTGGCCCACGCGGGCGCGGCGCTGAACCGGCCGGACCTGTTCGACACCGCCGACGCCCTGTTCGACCTCTGGGAAGCGCGCTATCGCCGGCCGACCGGCGGCTTCCACGAGGGCGAGGTCGAGGTGCAGCCGCCGCGGCGTCAGAACCCGCACATGCACCTGTTCGAGGCGGCGCTGGCGTTGTGGGAGGCCTCGGGCCGCGACCGCTGGCTGAAGCTGGCCATGGAGTTGGCGCGGCTGGCCGAGGACCGGTTCCTGATCGGCGACGCCATGGGCGAGTACTTCGACGAGAACTGGTCGCCTCTGGGCGCCCGTCGCCTGGCGGAGCCCGGGCACTGCTTTGAGTGGGCCTGGCTGTTCGACCGGGCTGCGGGCCACCGCGCCTCGGCCCTGGAAGCCTCCGACCGGCTATGCGCCTTCGCCCGCCGCAACGGCCTGGACGCCGCGCGCGGGGTGGCGGTCAACGCCCTGACCGCGGACGGCGCGGTGGTGGACGCCGACGCGCGCCTGTGGCCGCAGACCGAACGCCTGAAGTGCGCCGTCGCCCGCTGGCGCCGCACCGGCGATCCCGACGAGGCGCGCGAGGCGGTCAACGCCTGGCGGGGCCTGAACCGCTACCTCGACACCCCCGTGCCGGGCGTCTGGCGCGACCGGCTGAAGGCGGACGGTTCGTGGGTGGAGGAGCCGGCTCCGGCCAGCTCCTTCTATCACATCATCTGCAGCCTCTCGGCCCTGCTGGAGGCGGTGGACAAGGATTGAAACCCAACGTGTAGGGCGGACGGGCGACGGCTGGGCTAGACGCCGAAGTTCGTATGTCCGACTCGTCGCGCCTCACTCCGCTCGAATACGCCGCCCTGGCCGCCATCGTGGTGATCTGGGGCGTGAACAACGCTGCGGCCGCCCTGGCCACCCAGGTGCTGCCGCCCATGCTGCTCGGCGCCATGCGCTTCGCCCTGGCGGGCGTGTGCCTGGCCTTCTTCGTGCGGCCGCCGTTTCCGAATCTGAAGCACCTGCTGCTGCTGGCCGTGGTCGGCGGGCCTGTGCACTTCGGGCTGGTCTATCTGGGCTTCGCCCTGGCCGACGACCTCAGCCCCTACGCGGTCAGCCTGCAGCTGTGGATCCCGTTCTCGGCGCTGTTCTCCTGGCTCTTGCTAAAGGAGCGCCTGTCGGTTCCGGCCATGGTCGGCATGGCGGTCGCCTTCGCCGGCGTGGTGTTCATGACCGCCGATCCGCGCGCCATGCACGACTGGAAGGCCATCGTCGTCGGGGCCGGGGCCAGCGCCGCCTGGGCCTTCGCCACGGTGACCGCCCGCCGCGCGGCCGGCGTGCCGCCGCTGAAGATGCAGGCCGTCCTGGCCTTCGTGGCCGCCCCCAGTCTGTTCCTGGGCTCGATGTTGTTCGAGCACGACCAGGCCGGCGCGATCGCGCGCGCGGACATGCTGATCTGGGCCTCGGTGGTGTGGGCCGCCCTGATCTCCACCGTGATCGCCACCGGCCTGCTGTTCTGGCTGGTGCAGCGGCGCGAGGCGGGGCGGGTGACGCCCTACCTGCTGGCTACGCCGGTGGTGTCGATCGCCATCGGGGCGGGCCTGATGGGCGACGTGCTGACCCCGCAGATCCTGGTGGGCGCCGCGGCGACCATCGGCGGGGTGGGGCTGGTGGCCTTGGCCGAGCAGCGGATGAGGCGGGCCGCCCTCGCCGCCAAGGCCGCCGCAGTCGCCTGAGCGGCGTCCCGAAACGGCGCGCCTCCGCGTTGGAACGGGTCTTGCTCGCCTGTGGGGCGAGAAGGACGCCGATGACTTCACCGTATCAGATCGACATCGTCCGGCCCGACGAGCTCGGTGCGTCCGAGCGGGCGCTGTGGACCGACATCGTCCGTGACGATCCCGCCTACGCCAGCCCGTACTTCCGGCCGGAGTTCGCGCTCGCGGCCGGGAAGGTCGCGCCCCACGCCCGCGTCGCGGTGATGCACCGGGCGGGGCAGATCGCCGGCTTCCTGCCCTTTCAACGCCGGGGGCGGCTGCTCCAGCCGATCGCCGCGCCGCTAAACGACTATCACGGCGTGATCGCCCGCCCGGGCGAGGGACCGGGCCTGGACGAGGCGCGCGGCCTGATGGGCGCTTCGAAGGCGCAGGTGGCCGGCTGGGTCGGGTCGGACGCGCCGGGGCCGCGGCTGGTCGAGCGGACTTGCCTGCTGGCGCACGCGCCGGACGGCTGGGACGCCTACATGGCCGAGCGCCGGCGCGAGCACGGCAAGTACTTCAAGAACAAGGACCGCTCGCGCCGCGCCTTCGAGCGCGACTGCGGCACGCCGGCCTTCCGGTTCGCCGACCGGTCGCCCGAGCTGCTGGACCGGCTGATCGAACTCAAGCGCGAGCAGTACCGCCGCACCCGCCGCCACGACGTGTTCGCCTGCGGCTGGACCCGCGACCTGCTGGCCGCCCTGCTGGAGGCGGGGGAGGGCGAGTTCGGGGCCGGCCTGTCGGTGATGGAGTGGGAGGGCGAGACGGTCGCCCTGACCTACGGCCTGTGGGCTGGCGAGCGGTACCATTTCTGGTTTCCGACCTTCGCGCCGCGCTTCGGCCGGTTCGGGACCGGCGGCGTGCTCACTGAGGAGACCATCCGGTGGGGGGCGGGGCGCGGCTTGCGGTCCTTCGATTTCGGCTTCGCCGGGGAGTCTTATAAAAAGTACTTCTGCAACGGCTCGCAGAGCGTGCTGGAGGGCGAGGTCGAGGAGCCCGGGTGGCGCGCGGCCGCCTCGCGCGCGCTCGACGCGCTGGACCGGCGACCGGACAGCGCGCTGGCGCGCATCCGCGCCAGCGCGCGGCGCCGGTTCGCGGTGATCGACGCCTGCGAAACCACGCCCTGGGCCCGGCTGGCGGGAACGGCGGCGGCCGCGGCCGCCTTCGCGCGCAGGTCCGAGGCGGCGGCTTGATCCGCGGCCGGCAAGATTAAGGCGAAGTAATGACTTCCTTTTAAAGTGACAGCCTGCGCCGGTCGGCCCACCTTCCGCTCAAGCATCGCTCAGGGAAGAGGGTCATGAAGGTTCAACTGTTCATCGCGGCGGCCGCGGCGGCCTTGTGTGCGGCGAGCGCCGCGTCGGCGGCTCCGGAAGTCGAGATCGAGAACGCGGTCGCCCGCGTCGTGGTGATCCCGGAGGCTCGCTCCGACATCGCCGTCGACGTGCGCCAGGGCCGCGCCGACCTGCCGCAACTGACGGTTTCGCAGCGCGGCGGCGGCAAGGTCGAGATCGACGGCGATCTGGATCGCCGGATTCAGGGCTGCAACTACCACGGCGGGGCCTCCACCCTCGACGCGGCGGTCAACCCGCCGGAAAACCTGGTGATCAACGTCCGCGGCCTGCCCCCGGTGAAGCTGGCCGACGCGCCGCTGATCACCCTGCGGGTGCCGATGGACGTCAACATCGACGCCGGCGGGGCCGTGTTCGGTTCGATCGGCCGGTCTGACAGCCTCGAGCTGGGCGCAGCCGGCTGCGGCGACTGGACCGTCGCCAACAGCAAGGGCGAAATGAAGATTTCGGTGGCCGGTTCGGGCGACGTCGCAGCCGGGACCTCCGCCAGCCTCCAGGCCTCGATCGCCGGCTCCGGCGACGTCCGGACCGGCGCGACCCAGGCGCTGCGCGCCTCGATCGCGGGTTCGGGCGACGTGCGGGTGGCCCGCGTCGACGGCCCGATCGACGCTTCGATCGCCGGCTCGGGCGACGTGAGCGTCGACGCCGGACGCGCCAGCCGCCTGAAGGCCTCGATCGCGGGCTCGGGAGACGTCCGTTTCGGCGGCACGGCGGACACGCTGAACGCCTCGGTGATCGGGTCGGGCGACGTGCGCGTCGGCGCGGTCACCGGGTCGATCAGCAAGAGCGTGATGGGCTCCGGCGACGTGGTCGTCGGTCGCTGATCGGGTAACGGGGGAACAACCTATGAAAGCGTTGCTTCTTTCGGCGGCCGCGTTCGCGGCCGGCGCTCCCGCGGCCTCGGCTGCGACTCAGACCGTGCGGCTCGAAGACCTGGCGGCCCGCGTCGTCGTCATGCCGGAGGCCCGCAGCGACGTGAAGGTCGAGATCCGGCCGGGCGCTTCCGACATCGCCGCCCCGCGGCTGTTCTGGGAAGGCGGCCGCGCGGTGGTGCGCGGCACGTTGGACGACGGCGACCTGAAGAACTGCCGCAAATCCGGCAAGGACTTCGACACCGGCAACATCGTGCTGCACGGCCGGCGCAACGTGGCGGTGAAGGACCTGCCGGTGGTGGTCCTGCACACGCCGCAGGACGTGGTGATCGAGGCGGACGGGGCGGTGGTCGGCGAGGTCGGCGCGGCCCGCTCGGTGACCCTGTCGCACGAGCGCTGCGGCGCGTGGAAGTTCGCCGACGTGTCGGGCCGTCTCGACCTCGACATTGAGGGCGTGGCCGACATCTACGCCACGCGGGCCGGGGCTGCGATCGTGAAGCTGGAGGGGATGGGCGACGTCCACCTGGTCAGCGTCGGGGCCTTCACCGCCGACCTGGAGGGCATGGCCGACATCACCGTCGACCGCGTCAACGGCCCGGTGGACGTGTCGCTGGAAGGCATGGGCGACGTGCGCATCAAGAGCGGGAACGCCACGACCTTCAAGGCCGCGCTGGAGGGCATGGGTGACGTGCAGTTCGACGGCGTCGCGGCCAGCCTGGACGCCTCGGCCGACGGCATGGGCACGATCCGCGTGGCCCAGGTGACGGGCGCCAAGCGCACCAGCCAATCCGGCTTCGCCAAGGTGAAGATCGGGCGCTGAGGTCTGAGCATCGGCGCCCCGGCCGCCGGCCGGGGCGCCGTCTCGCGCCGTCTTAGAAGAACGGGAAGCCGGCCCCGATGATGCCGCCCAGCGGCTTCAGGGCCGCGCCGAAGCGGTCGCGGTCCTTCAGCGTGCCGCCGCCGTAGTTCCAGCGGATGCCGACGCGGAAGGCGTCGGATGACAGGTCGCCCGGGATGCTCTCATCGAACTCCTGGTGGTCGTAGCTGGCGAACAGGCTGATGGGCACGGTCGGGAACTGGTATTCGCCGCCGACCCCGAATTTCCAGACCTCGAGATCCCCGAAGCCGTCCTCGGCCTGGTTCCAGCCGATCTCGCCGTCGACCCGGAAGTCGTCCTGGATGAAGTAGGCCAGGCCGCCCGTGGCGCCCCAGATGTCCACGTCGGCGTCGTCGATCTGGCCATAGCCGACCGAGCCCGACAGGGTGCTCTGCTCGAAATAGTACTGGCCTTCCGCCCCGATCACCCAGGTCTGGTCGCTGACGTCGGAGTCGGTGAAGCCGGCGAAGCCGCCGATCAGGCCCTGGTCGTTGCGGGCGTGGACGTGGGCGGTGCCCTGGATCACGCCCTGGTCGGTGAAATCGTCGGCGTCCGTATATCGGACGTCGAATTGCATGCCCCACGACTGCTGCGGGATTTCCACCGCGCCCCCGATCGACCAGGCGTTAGCGTCGTCGTCCCCGAAGTCGGAATCGAAATTGATGTTGCCGTAGTCGACGTCGGCGTAGCCCGTCACCGCCTCCTGGGCGAAGGCGGGGGCCGCGATGAACACGGCGCCGAGCGCCGTCGTAACCAGCAGACTGGACTTCATGGAGCTTTCCCCTGGTCGAAAGTGGAACGCTCCCCCCGAGGGAGAATTGATACCGTAAAGCTCCCCCGTAGGCTGTGCCGTTTAGGTCACAAGCGCGGCGGTAATCGAACGCTGTTATTCAAAAGGTCCGGGCCCAAACGGAAGACGCCCCGGAGCGGGGCTCCGGGGCGCCTGAGGCCGTGTGTCCGGCGCGGGCGCCGGAACGCAAGTCGCTTAGAACGCGCCGCCGAACACGCCGGCCGCGCCGGTGAAGCTGGCGCCCGAGCGGTCGCGGCCCTTCAGGGTCTGGCCGCCGAAGGAGACGCGCATGCCGATCGACAGCTTGTCTTCGTCGATGTCGGCGTCGTCGAACTGGTAGTGGGTGTAGCCGGCGTAGACGCTGAACGGCTTGCTCGACAGCTGGTACTCGCCGCCCAGGCCGGCCGACCAGACCTTGTCGTAGTCGGCGTCGGCGTAGCCGAGGCCGGCGTTCAGGCGGAAGTTGTCGGTCAGGAAGTAGCGGACTTCGCCGCCCACGCCCCAGGCGTCGGCGTCCAGGTCGTCGCTGCTGCCGTAGGCGATCGTGCCGGCCACGGTCAGGTTGTCGAAGTACTTCGCGCCTTCGACGCCGAGGTTGTAAGTGCTGACCGAGTCGGAGTTCGACACGGCGGCGAAGCCGCCGACGGCCCACTGGTCGTTGCGGGTGAAGACGTGGGCGCCGGCGCCGAACGCGTTCTCGGAGCTGAACTCGTCGTCGATCTGCAGGCTGGTGTAGCCGGCGTCGAGCTGCACGCCGATCTGGTCGGTCGGCTTGAAGGCGACCGAGGCGTTCAGGTCATAGGTTTCGACGTCGCTGCCGGTGCGGGTGTAGCCGGCGCCGAAGTAGCCCGAGGTGTCCTGGGCGAAGGCCGGGGCGGCGAAGGCGACGGCGGCGAGGGCGGCCGAGGCGAACAGAACGTTTTTCATTAGACTTCCTTGCGTTTCCCCCGCGGTGTTTCGCTTGTGGGAAGCGCCACGGTTGGATCGCCAGCTAAGCTTGGCCGTACGGGCTCACAAGCCGCTTGGAAGCCAGGGCCGCCGAGGTGCGGCGAACCGTGCTCGTTCTGCAACGGACCTTGGCGGAAATGCGGCATTGTGTGGGCGATTGCGGCGGGATTGCGCCGCCCGCGGGGTCGGCCGCCCCAGGTTTCGCACGAACAGTTAAGCGTCCGCGTCGCGCCGATTCCGTAGAGCCCCGCAAAAGAAAACGCCCCGGAGCCAAGCTCCGGGGCGTTCCTCCTCGTTCCGGCCGCAGCCGGAAGGCGAGATCTTAGAACAGGCCGCCGAAAGCGGTCTTGGCGCCGTTGAAGCTGGCGCCCGAGCGGTCGCGGCCCTTCAGGGTCTGGCCGCCGAAGTTGTAGCGCACGCCCACGGTGAACTTGTCGGCGTCGATGTCGGCTTCGTCGAACTTGGTGTGCTCGTAGCCGGCGTACAGGCTGACCGGGGTGGCCGCGAACTGGTATTCGCCGCCCAGGCCGACG
This sequence comes from Caulobacter sp. 17J80-11, assembly GCF_014349105.1. Lineage (GTDB taxonomy): Bacteria > Pseudomonadota > Alphaproteobacteria > Caulobacterales > Caulobacteraceae > 17J80-11. The sequence continues at coordinate 30,919 of NZ_JACSJI010000002.1, forward strand.
GTCCAGGCCTTCTCGACGTCGGCGTCGGCGTAGGACAGGCCGCCGTTCAGGCGGAAGTTGTCGGAGACGAAGTAGCGGGCTTCACCGCCGATGCCCCAGACGTCGACGTCGGCGTCGTCGTTGTTGGCGTAGGCGACGGCGCCGGCCAGGGTGACGTTGTCGAGGTACTTCGCGCCTTCGGCGCCGATGTTCCAGGTGGTGGAGTCTTCGGCGTCGGTCACGCCGGCGAAGCCGCCCACGGCCCACGCGTCGTTGCGGGTGAACAGGTGGACGTTGGCGTTATAGGCGTCCGACGAGTCGAAGCCGTCGACGTCGGTGTTGGCGTAGCCGGCGTCGACCTGCACGCCCAGCTTGTCGGTCGCGCTGAAGGCGACGGCGCCGTCCAGGCCCCAGGTGTCGGCATCGCCGAAGTCGGTGTCGGTCTTGGCGTAGGAGGCGCCGACGTAGCCCGAGGCGTCTTGGGCGAAGGCCGGAGCGGCGAGGGCGACGACGGCCAGGGCGGCGGAGGCGAACAGAACGTTCTTCATTGCTCTTATTCCTTTGTTGGCCCGCGGAGCCTTTGAGGGGAGGGGCTCCGCGGTTGTTCGCCAGCTAAGCAGGGCCGCCGGGCCGCTCAAGGCGCATACGGCTACGCTTCCGGTTCGGGAGCATGAAGCGTGACGGTTCTGCAACAGAACTTGGCGCGATTGTGTCGGATCAAAGGCGAATGTGGCGGCTTCGCGGTCGGAGCAGTCCGACTTCGCCACGAGGCTGAACTGCAGTTCATGAAGCTGAGCGGCCGTTCACCACGCCAAGCAAAGCGCGCCCCGAGTCGGTGACTCGGGGCGCGCGCGCGTATCGCCGTCCGTCCGGCCGGGGCCGGGCGTGCGGTCTTAGAAGATGTTGATCAGCGAGAAGGCGGACGCGCCGCCGAAGCTGGCGCCCTTGCGGTCGCGCTGCTTCAGGCTCTCGGCGCCGAAGGTCCAGCGCAGGCCGACGCTGAAGGTGTCGGCGCTGGCGTCGAAGTCCTTCGCTTCGGAGTGGTCGTAGGCGGCGAACACGCTGAACGGCTGGTTGGCGAACTGGTGCTCGGCCCCGACGCCCAGGCTCCAGCCGCCGTAGTCTTCGTCTTCGCTCTTGACCCAGGCGTAGCCGGCGCGGCCGTCGATGCGGGTGTTGTCGCTCAGGAAGTAGCGCGCTTCGCCGCCGACGGTGACGATGTCGACATTGTCCCAGTTGTCGAACTGGCCGTAGGAGGCGCTGCCCGCCAGGGTGAGGTTGTCGAGGTACTTCTGGCCCTCGACGCCGCCGGTCCAGACGGCCGAGCCCTGGGCGTCGGTCATGCCGATGAAGCCGCCCAGCGCGTAGCTGTCGTTGCGGGTGAAGGCGTGCACCGTGCCGGTCTTGGCCGTGACCGCGTAGTCCTCGATCTCGGTGCGGGCGACGCCGGCGTCGACCTGGAAGTTGATCAGGTCGCTGGCCGCGAACACCACCTTGCCGCTCAGGGCGACGGTGTCGGAGTCATAGTCGTAGCCGCCGCCGGTGTCGTACGAGGCGCGGGCGTAGCCGGCGTCCATCTGGCCGGCGACCTGGGCGTAGGCGGGGGCGGAAACGGCGACCGCGGCGATCGCCGCGGCGCAAAGCAGGTGCGTCTTCATTATTGTATCCTCGATGAGAGACGCCCGGCCCGGCCGCGCGGGGATAGTCGGGGGAAGGCGACCGGGCGGGCCGCTTCCGATTACGGTCAAGCTGTCCGGCCGCCACCCGCTGCGCGACCAACCTCGCCTTTCGCGCGACGAAAGGGGTGTTCGGACTGTCGCCGCGCGGTCGCGCGCATCGCCGCAGATCCTTTGGGAAAGCGGCCTTGACGCGGACTGAATCGGCGGGCATAACCCGCGCCTCTTGTTGAGCCGGCCGTGCCGAAAGGCAGACGCGGTTCGCAGGAACGACCTGAGTTTGAAGCGCCTCTCAGGGGCGCAGCCCGGGTACAACGGCCCTCGCGGATGTCCGCGCGGGCCTATCGTTTTTGCGGACGCCCGCGTCCTGAGGAATCCCTCAGGGTCGGTCTTTGAAATGGTTCAGAGGACGCGGCGACAGCCACCGTCAGGAATACGAGCGATATGGATCGTCAGAACATCCGCATCCGGCTCAAGGCCTTCGATCACCGCGTGCTGGACCATTCCACGCGCGAGATCGTGAATACGGCCAAGCGCACGGGCGCCCAAGTCCGGGGGCCGATCCCCCTGCCGACGCGCATCGAGCGCTTCACCGTCAACCGTTCGCCGCACGTCGACAAGAAGTCGCGCGAACAGTTTGAAATCCGCACGCACAAGCGCGTGCTCGACATCGTCGACCCCACCCCGCAGACCGTGGACGCGCTGATGAAGCTCGACCTGTCCGCCGGCGTGGACGTCGAGATCAAGATCTAAAGGCGGGATCCGATGCGTACGGGCGTGATCGCCAAGAAGCTCGGCATGACGCGTTTCTTCGATGATGAAGGAGCGCACGTGCCGGTGACCGTGCTGGCTCTCGACGGCTGCCAAGTCGTCGGCCAGCGCACCCAGGACAAGGACGGCTACGTCGCGCTGCAGCTCGGCGCCGGCGCCAAGAAGGCGAAGAACACCCCGCAGCCTCTGCGTGGCCAGTTCGCCAAGGCGTTGGTCGAGCCCAAGCGGGTCGTGACCGAATTCCGCGTCTCTGAAGAGAACCTGATCGAAGTCGGCGCGGAAATCACCGCGGACCACTTCGTTCCCGGCCAGCGCGTCGACATTCAAGGCGTGACCGTCGGTAAGGGTTTCGCCGGCGCCATGAAGCGCTGGAACTTCGGCGGCATGCGCGCCACCCACGGCGTGTCCGTGTCGCACCGTGCCCACGGTTCGACCGGTCAGCGCCAGGACCCCGGCAAGGTCTTCAAGAACAAGAAGATGGCCGGTCACCTCGGTGTTGAAACCGTCACCACCCAGAACCTGTCGGTCTACCGCGTCGATCTCGACCGCGGCCTGATCATGATCAAGGGCGCCGTCCCGGGCGCCGAAGGTTCGTACGTGAAGATCCACGACGCCGTGAAGCGTGCGCTGCCGGCCGACGCGCCGAAGCCGGGCGCGTTCCGCAAGGCGGGCGCTCAGCCGGTCGAAACCCCGGTTGAAGCCGCTCCGGCGGTCGAAGCCTCGAACGGGGGCGAAGAGCAATGAAGATCGACGTGATCAACCTGGACGGCGGCAAGGCCGGCTCGGTCGAGCTGTCGGACGAAGTCTTCGGCATCGAAGAGATCCGTCCGGACATCCTGCAGCGCTGCGTGGTGTGGCAGTTGGCCAAGCGCCGCGCCGGCACTCACAAGGTGCAGACCCGGAACGAGAACTCTCGCACCGGCAAGAAGATGTACAAGCAGAAGGGCACCGGCGGCGCCCGTCACGGTTCGCGCCGTGCGCCGCAGTTCGTCGGCGGCTCGCGCGCCTTCGGCCCGGTCGTCCGCTCGCACGAGATCGACCTGCCCAAGAAGGTCCGCAAGCTGGCCCTGCGCCACGCCCTCTCGTCGAAGGCCAAGGCCGGTTCGCTGGTCATCCTCGACCAGGCCGCGCTGGAAGCCCCGAAGACCGCGGCCCTGCGCGCTCAGTTCGAAAAGCTCGGCCTGAAGAACGCGCTGATCATCGCCGGTCCGGCGGTCGACACCAACTTCGGCCTGGCGGCTCGCAACATCCCGCACGTGGACGTGCTGCCGGACGCCGGCCTGAACGTCTACGACGTCCTGCGTCGCGACACCCTCGTGCTGACGCGCGCGGCGGTCGAGGCGATCCAGGCGCGCTTCTCTGAGGAGGCTGCGTGATGGCCGCCACCGCTCGCCACTACGACACCATCCTGGCGCCGCTGATCACCGAAAAGTCGACCCTGCTCTCCGAGCAGAACAAGGTCGTCTTCAAGGTGGCGCACGACGCCTCCAAGGATGAAATCGCCGCCGCTGTCGAAGCGCTGTTCAACGTCAAGGTCACCAAGGTCAACACCGTGGTCACCAAGGGCAAGACCAAGCGCTTCCGCGGCATCCTCGGCCGTCGTTCGGACGTCAAGAAAGCGATCGTGACCCTGCAAGAGGGCCAATCGATCGACGTGACCACGGGGCTCTGAGACCATGGCTCTGAAGCAATTCAATCCGACCTCGCCGGGCCGTCGCGGCCTCGTCCTGGTCGACCGGTCCGAGCTCCACAAGGGCAAGCCGGAAAAGGCCCTCGTCGAAGGCCTGACCAAGAAGGGCGGCCGCGGCGGCGGCGGCCGCATCGCCGTCCGCTTCCGCGGCGGCGGCGCCAAGCGCCTGTACCGCATCATCGACTTCAAGCGCCGCAAGTGGGACATGCCCGCGACCGTCGAGCGCCTGGAGTACGACCCGAACCGCTCGGCCTTCATCGCCCTGGTGACCTACCAGGACGGCGAAAAGGCCTACATCCTCGCGCCGCAGCGGCTTAAGGCCGGCGACGTGGTGGTGGCCGGCGAGAAGGTCGACGTGAAGCCGGGCAACGCCATGCCGCTGCGCTCCATGCCGATCGGCACCATCATCCACAACGTGGAGATGAAGCCGCTGAAGGGCGGCCAGCTGGCCCGCTCGGCCGGCGCCTACGCCCAGCTGGTCGGCCGTGACGCCGGCTACGCCCAGATCCGTCTCGGCTCGGGCGAGCTGCGCATGGTGCTGGACAGCTGCATCGCCACGGTCGGTGCGGTGTCCAACCCGGACCACATGAACCAGAACCTCGGCAAGGCCGGTCGTACGCGTCACATGGGCTTCCGTCCGCACGTTCGCGGCGTGGCCATGAACCCGATCGACCACCCGCACGGCGGCGGTGAAGGCCGCACCTCGGGCGGCCGTCACCCGGTCAGCCCGACCGGCAAGCCGACGAAGGGTTCCAAGACCCGCAAGAACAAGGCGACGGACAAGTTCATCATCCGTAGCCGTCACGTGAAGAAGGCTCGCTAACGATGACCCGTTCCGCCTGGAAAGGTCCGTTCGTCGACGGCTATCTGCTGAAGAAGGCCGACGCCCTTCAGTCGTCGGGCCGCAAGGACGTGATCAAGACCTGGTCGCGCCGCTCGACCATCCTGCCGCAGTTCGTCGGCCTGACGTTCGGCGTCTACAACGGCCACAAGCACGTGCCGGTCCTCATCTCCGAGGACATGGTCGGCATGAAGCTCGGCGAATTCGCGCCGACCCGCACCTTCTACGGCCACGCGGCCGACAAGAAGGCCAAGAGGAAGTAGGGCGATGGGCAAGGCTTCTAATCCCCGCCGCGTCGGCGCGGCCGAGGCTCGTGCGAAGGTGGTCAACCTGCGCACCAGCCCGCGCAAGCTGAACCTGGTCGCCGCGTCGATCCGCGGTCTGCCGGTCACGCGTGCGCTCAACGAGCTGGAGTTCAGCCACAAGCGCATCGCGAAAGACGTTCGCAAGGCGCTGTACTCGGCGATCTCCAACGCCGAGAACAACCACAACCTCGACATCGACAACCTGGTCGTCGCCGAGGCCTTCGTGGGCAAGAACCTGGTGATGAAGCGTTTCTCGGCCCGCGCTCGCGGCCGGGCCTCGCGCATCGAGAAACCCTTCTCCGAGATCACCATCGTGGTCCGTGAGCTCGGCGCGGAGGCCGCCTGATGGGTCAGAAAGTCAATCCGGTCGGGCTCCGGCTCGGCGTCAACCGCACGTGGGACAGCCGCTGGTTCGCCGGCCGCAAGGACTACGCGCGTCTGCTGCACGACGACCTGAAGCTTCGTGAGGAGCTGAAGAAGCGCCTCTCGGGCGCCGGCGTGTCGCGCATCATCATCGAGCGCCCGCACAAGAAGTGCCGCGTGACGATTTACGCCGCCCGTCCGGGCGTCGTGATCGGCAAGAAGGGCGCGGACATCGACAAGCTGCGCAAGGACATCGGCAAGCTGACGGAAGGCGAAGTCTTCCTGAACATCGTCGAAGTGCGGAAGCCCGAGACCGACGCCCAGCTGGTGGCCGAGAACATCGCCCAGCAGCTCGAGCGCCGCGTCGCCTTCCGTCGCGCCATGAAGCGCGCCATGCAGTCGGCCATGCGTCTGGGCGCCAAGGGCATCCGGATCAACGTGTCCGGCCGTCTGGGCGGCGCCGAAATCGCCCGCATGGAATGGTACCGCGAAGGCCGCGTGCCGCTGCACACCCTGCGCGCCGACATCGACTACGGCTTCATCGAAGCCAAGACGACCTACGGCGTCATCGGCGTGAAGGTCTGGGTGTTCAAGGGTGAAGTGCTCGAGCACGACCCGATGGCCCAGGACAAGCGTTGGGCGACCGAGGCCGCCGGCCCGTCGTCGAGCGAAGGTCGCGAGCGTGGTGATCGCGGTCCCCGTGGTCCGCGCGGTCCGCGTCGCGAGCGCGGTCAGGCCGAGGGCTAAGAGTCATGCTGCAACCGAAGAAAACCAAGTACCGGAAGGCGTTCAAGGGCCGTATCCACGGCAACGCCAAGGGTGGCTTCCTGCTGAACTTCGGCTCTTACGGCCTGAAGTCGCTGGAGCCGGAGCGCCTGACCGCTCGTCAGATCGAGGCCGCCCGTCGGGCGATCACGCGTCAGATGAAGCGTCAGGGCCGCGTCTGGATCCGGGTGTTCCCCGACCTGCCGGTCACCGACAAGCCGGCTGAAGTCCGGATGGGTAAAGGCAAGGGCGCGGTGGATTACTGGGCCGCGCGCGTCCACCCGGGCCGCATCCTGTTTGAAATCGACGGCGTGCCGGACGACGTGGCGCGCGAAGCGCTGCGTCTCGGCGCCGCCAAGCTGCCGGTGCGCACGAAGGTGGTGACCCGCCTCGACGCCGGCATCGCCGCCGCGGAGTGATCAAGATGGCGAAGATCGGCGATCTCCGGGGCATGACCCCGGACCAGCTCCAGGACGAGCTTCTGAAGCTCAAAAAGGAGCAGTTCAACCTGCGCTTCCAGGCCGCCACGGGTCAGCTTGAAAAGACCCACCGTGTCGACGAGGTGCGCAAGGCCATTGCGCGCATCAAGACGCTGCAAGGCGCCCAGAAGTCGGCCTGAGGAAGAGACGAATATGCCGAAGCGAATTCTCGAAGGCGTGGTCGTCTCCGACAAGGGAGAGAAGACCGTCGTCGTGAAAGTGGAGCGGACGATCCTGCACCCGGTTCTGAAAAAGACCGTGCGGCTGTCCAAGAAGTACCACGCTCACGACGAGGCCAACGCCTACAAGACCGGCGAAATTGCTCGCATCGTCGAGTGCGCGCCGAAGTCGAAGCTGAAGCGCTGGGAAGTGCTGCCCAAGGGCAGCGCCCCGGCCGCCGAATGAGTGGAAGGATCTAACTCATGATCCAGATGCAGACTAACCTGGATGTCGCCGACAATTCCGGCGCCCGCCGGGTCATGTGCATCAAGGTGCTGGGCGGCGCGAAGCGCCGTTACGCGCACGTCGGTGATCTGATCGTCGTTTCCGTGAAGGAAGCGATCCCGCGTGGCCGCGTGAAGAAAGGCGACGTGCTCCGCGCGATCGTCGTCCGCACCTCGAAGGACATCAAGCGCAAGGACGGCTCGGTGATCCGCTTCGACAAGAACGCGGCCGTGATCGTCAACAAGCAGAGCGAGCCGATCGGCACGCGGATCTTCGGCCCGGTTCCCCGCGAACTGCGCGCCAAGAACCACATGAAGATCATCTCCCTGGCGCCGGAGGTCCTGTAAATGGCCGCGAAGATCAAGAAGGGCGACCGCGTCGTCGTCCTGACCGGCAAGGACAAGGGCCGTCAGGGCACCGTCCTGAAGGTCAATCCGACCGAAAACCGCGTGCTGGTGGAAGGCGTCAACGTCGTCCAGCGGCACACCCGCCCCTCGCAGGTGAACCCGCAGGGCGGCATCGTGAACAAGGAAGCGCCGATCCACGTGTCCAACGTGGCCTTCGTCGACCCCAAGTCCGGCGGCGCGACCCGCGTCGGCTTCCGGATCGAAGGGGACAAGAAGGTGCGCGTGGCCAAGAAGTCCGGCGAGGTCATCAATGGCTGATACCGCTAAGTATGAGCCGCGGCTGAAGACCGTTTATCGCGAGCGCATCCGCGCGGCGATGAAGGAGCAGTTCGCCTACTCCAACGAAATGCAGGTCCCCAAGCTCGACAAGATCGTCGTGAACATGGGCATCGGCGAAGCGGTGGCGGACTCCAAGAAGGTCAACGCCGCCGTGAAGGACCTGGCCGCGATCACCGGCCAGAAGCCGCTGCCGACCAAGGCCCGCAAGTCGATCGCCCAGTTCAAGCTGCGCGAAGGCATGGTTGTCGGCGCCAAGGTGACCCTGCGCCAGGACCGCATGTACGAGTTCCTGGATCGTCTGATCACCATCGCGCTGCCGCGGGTGAAGGACTTCCGGGGCCTGAACGGCAACTCGTTCGACGGGCGTGGCAACTACGCCATGGGTCTGAAGGAGCACCTGGTGTTCCCGGAGATCAACTACGATCAGATCGACCAGATCTGGGGCATGGACATCGTCGTCTGCACCACGGCCGGGACCGATCAGGAAGCCAAGGCGCTCCTGAAAGAGTTCCAGTTCCCGTTTACGGCGTAAGGGCGGGGGAGAAGCACAATGGCTAAGAAAAGCGCCGTCAACCGCAACGAGATGGTCAAGCGTCTCGTCGCGCAGTACGCCGAAAAGCGGGCCGCCCTGAAGGCGATCGCCAACGACGAAGGCCGTCCGCTGGAGGAGCGCTTCGAAGCGCGCCTGAAGCTGGCCGAACTGCCGCGCAACTCCGCGCAGAACCGCATCCGCAACCGTTGCGAGGTGACGGGCCGTCCGCGCGCCTATTACCGCAAGCTCAAGATGTCCCGTATCTCGCTGCGCGACCTGGCGTCGCTCGGCCAGATCCCGGGCATGACCAAGTCGAGCTGGTGAGGACCCCCCGATGGTGAACGATCCTCTCGGCGATATGATCGCCCGCATCAAGAACGCCGCGACCCGCAAGCGTTCGAAGGTGCTGACCCCGGCCTCCAAGCTGCGCCAGCGCGTCCTCGACGTGCTGCAGGGCGAGGGCTACATCCGGGGCTACAACCTGGTGGAAACGCCGGGCGAGTTCCCGCAGTTCGAGATCGAGCTGAAGTACTTCGACGGCCAGCCGGTGATCGCGGAAATCGCCCGCGTGTCGAAGCCGGGCCGCCGGGTCTATTCGTCGATCAAGGACCTGAAGCCGATCAAGAACGGCCTCGGGATCTCGATCCTGTCCACGCCCAAGGGCGTGATGTCCGACAACGCCGCGCGCGACGCCAACGTCGGCGGCGAAGTGCTCTGCCGCGTCTACTAAGGCGAGGCGAGGGAAACAGAACATGTCTCGGATCGGCAAAAAGGCGATCGCTGTCCCGTCGGGCGTCCAGGTGACGCTCGCCGGCCAGTCGGTCACGGTGAAGGGCCCCAAGGGCCAACTCGCCTGGACCGTCGCCGACGAAATCGAAGTGAAGCACGAGGGCGGCGAAATCACGCTGACCCCGCGCGAAGACACCCAGCGCGCCCGCGCCATGTGGGGCCTGTCGCGCACGCTCGTCGGCAACATGGTCGAGGGCGTGACGAAGGGTTACGAGCAGGCGCTCGAACTGGTCGGCGTCGGTTACCGCGCCGCCATGAAGGGCACCGCCCTGTCGCTGCAGCTGGGCTTCAGCCACGACGTCGACGTCGCGGCTCCGGCCGGCATCACCTTCACGGTGCCGAAGCAGACCGAGATCCGCATCTCGGGCATCGACAAGCAGGTCGTCGGCGAGACCGCCGCGCGCATCCGCAAGATCCGTCCGCCGGAGCCCTACAAGGGCAAGGGCGTCCGTTACGCGGGCGAAAAGGTCCGTCGTAAGGAAGGCAAGAAGAAGTAAGCCATGGCGCTCTCTCCTCGCGAAATCAACAAGCGCCGCGCCGAGCGCAACCGCATTCGGCTCAAGGCGGTCTCGAACGGGCGTCTGCGCCTGTCGGTCTTCCGTTCGTCGAAGAACATCTACGCTCAGGTCATCGACGACGAGCGCGGCGTCACCGTGGCGGCCGCGTCTTCGATCGAAGGCGACAGCAAGCGTGGGTCGGACAAGGCCGCGGCCGCCAAGGTCGGGGCCCTGGTCGCCCAGCGTGCGATCGAACAGGGCGTCAAGGACGTCGTGTTCGACCGCGGCGGCTACATCTACCACGGCCGGGTCAAGGCCCTGGCCGACGCCGCGCGCGAAGCCGGCCTGAACTTCTAAGGGGATCGCAATGGCCCGTCCGAACGAAGAACGCCGCGATCGCCGCTCGCGTGAACCGGAAGAGCAGTCCGACATCGTCGAAAAGCTCGTCCACATCAACCGCGTCGCCGCCACCGTGAAGGGTGGCCGTCGCTTCTCCTTCGCCGCTCTGATGGTCGTCGGCGACCAGAAGGGCCGCGTCGGTTTCGGTCATGGCAAGGCGCGTGAAGTGCCGGAAGCCATCCGCAAGGCGACCGAAGAAGCCAAGAAGGCGATGATCCGCGTCCCGCTGCGCGAATCCCGCACCCTGCACCACGACGGCGCGGGCCGTTGGGGCGCCGGCAAGGTGATGATGCGCGCGGCCCCTCCGGGCACCGGCGTGATCGCCGGCGGTCCGATGCGCGCCGTGCTGGAAACCCTGGGCGTCCAGGACGTGGTCGCCAAGTCGACCGGCTCGTCCAACCCCTACAACATGGTTCGTGCGACGTTCGAGGCCCTCAAGGTCCAGAGCTCGCCGCGCCAGGTTGCTAACAAGCGCGGCAAGAAGGTGGGCGACATCATCGGCCGCCGTAACGACGGCGCTTCGGCGCCCGACGCCATCGAGGGCTGATCATGGCTAAGGTCACCGTTCGTCAAACCGCCAGCCCGATCCGTCGCACCGACGACCAGCGCGCGACGCTGAAGGGTCTGGGCCTGAACAAGATCGGTCGGGAGTCCACGCTCGAGGACACCCCCTCCGTTCGCGGCATGATCGCCAAGGTCGCCCACATGGTCGCCGTGGTGAAGGAAGAGGCGTAAGCCTCTCTCCTGAAATGCTTGCGTCGGACCTGGTCCGACGCTAACCCTCGCCGCTCGCCTCGTGTCGGGATTCCCTGGCATGAGGCGAAGCGCATTTTCAAAGCCGAGTCGGGGAGGGGACTTCCCGGCGCAGATCTCCGAGGAGAGGCTGACATGACGAAGTTGAACGAACTCCGCGACAACGCCGGCGCCCACAAGGGCCGCATGCGCGTCGGCCGTGGCCCGGGCTCGGGCAAGGGCAAGACCTCGGGTCGCGGCGTGAAGGGTCAGAAGTCCCGTACCGGCGTGGCGCTGGCGGGCTTCGAAGGCGGCCAGATGCCGCTGCACATGCGCATGCCCAAGCGCGGCTTCAACAACCCGTTCCGCCTGAAGCTGGTCGAAGTGAACCTGTGGCGCATCGCCAAGGCGATCGAAGCCGGCAAGCTCGACGCCAAGGCCACCATCGACGCGGCCGCCCTGAAGGCCGCCGGCGTGATCCGCCGCGAACTGGACGGCGTGCGCCTGCTGGGCCACGGCGAAGTCTCCGCCAAGCTCGACCTGGCCGTCTACTCGGCCTCGGCCTCGGCCGTGAAGGCCGTGGAAGCCGCCGGCGGCAAGATCGCCCAGGCGCGCCCGCAAGCCGAAGAGACCGCGGCCTAAGCGCACTCGCGCCGGCCCCAACCTTCGCCTATTTGAGGCGGGTCTAGAGTTTCGGGGGTTCTCGAATGGCCTCGGCTGCTGAACAGCTCGCCGCGAATATGAACATCGGCGCCTTCGCCAAGGCGACCGAACTGCACAAGCGCCTGTGGTTCACCCTGGGCGCGCTGATCGTCTACCGGCTCGGGACCTACATTCCGATCCCGGGCATCAACGCCGACGCCTTCGCCGCCGCCTTCGGGCAGTCGCAGCAGGGCATCCTGGGCATGTTCAACATGTTCTCGGGCGGCGCGGTGCAGCGCATGGCGATCTTCGCGCTCAACGTGATGCCCTACATCTCGGCGTCGATCATCGTGCAGCTGCTCGGCACGATCTACGGGCCGTGGGAGAAGCTGCGGAAGGAAGGCGGGGAGGCGGGGCGCAAGACGCTCAACCAGTACACCCGCTATCTGACCGTGGTGCTGGCCCTGGCCCAGTCGTTCGGCATCGCCATCGGCCTGCAGAACGCCCAGGGCCTGGTGGACCATCCCGGCATCGTCTTCCTGCTGTCGACGGTCACCACCCTGACCGGCGGCACCATGTTCCTGATGTGGCTTGGCGAACAGGTGACCAGCCGCGGCGTCGGCAACGGCGTGTCGCTGATCATCTTCGCCGGCATCGTCGCGGCGCTGCCGGGCACGATCGCCAACCTGCTGGGCCTGGCTCAGCAGGGGCAGGTGAGCGGCTTCGCCCTGTTCACCATCGCCCTGCTGCTGATCGGCGCGATCTTCTTCATCGTGTTCATGGAGCGCTCGCAGCGCCGGCTGCTGATCCAATATCCGAAGCGCCAGGTCGGCAACCGCATGTTCGGCGGCGAGAGCTCGTTCCTGCCGCTGAAGATCAACACCGCCGGGGTCATTCCGCCGATCTTCGCCTCGTCGCTGCTGCTGCTGCCGACCACCGCCGCACAGTTCCTGGCCGGGCCGAACGCGCCGGAATGGGCCCAGTGGCTCACCCCGGTGACCAGCACGCTGCACCACGGCCAGCCAGTGTTCATCGCCCTCTACGCGGCGCTGATCATCTTCTTCTCCTTCTTCTACACGTCGATCGTGTTCAATCCGGAGGAGACGGCCGAGAACCTGCGCAAGTACGGCGGCTTCCTGCCCGGTATCCGCCCCGGCAAGCGCACGGCCGAGTATCTGGACCACGTGCTGAGCCGCCTGACGGCCATCGGCGCCGGCTACATCACTCTGGTGTGCCTGCTGCCCGAGACCTTCATCGCCCGGTTCGGCAACAACCTGGCGTTCGGCGGCACCTCGATCCTGATCGTCGTGTCGGTGACCATGGACACCGTCGGCCAGATCCAGTCCCACCTGCTGGCCCACCAGTACGAGGGCCTGATCAAGAAGGCCAAGCTGCGGGGAGCGCGCGGTCGATGAACCTGATTCTGTTCGGCCCGCCGGCGGCGGGGAAGGGCACTCAGGCGAAGCGCCTGGTCGCCGAGCGCGGCATGGTCCAGCTGTCCACCGGCGACATGCTGCGCGCCGCCCGCGCCTCGGGCTCCGAGCTCGGCCAGCGCGTCGCGGCCGTGATGGACGCCGGCGGCCTCGTCACCGACGAGATCGTCATCGCCCTGATCGAAGAGCGTCTGCCGGAGGCTGAAGCCGCCGGCGGGGCGATCTTCGACGGCTTCCCGCGCACCGTGGCCCAGGCTGAAGCGCTGGACGCCATGCTGGCCAAGCGCGGCCGCAAGATCGACCGGGTCGTCCGTCTGAAGGTGGACGAGGACGGTCTGCTGGCCCGCGTCGCCAAACGATTCGCCGAGGAAGGCCGTCCGGACGACAATCCGGAGACCTTCAAAGTGAGGCTCGCCGCCTACAACGCCCAGACCGCCCCGCTGCTGCCGTACTACGCCGCGCAGGGCAAACTGGCCGAGGTCGACGGCATGGGAACGGTTCAGGAGGTCGCCGCCGGCATCGACGGCGCCCTTGGTTCGGTTCCCGCTTAACCCATTGACGGAAGCGTTTTCATCCCTATAACGGGGCGCTTCCGCGAAAGGGCGCGATTTCGCGCGCCGGCTCTCAGTACCGTTGTGGGGCGAGAGCCGGGGCGTCGTCGTCGTGTCCTCCACGCGTTCAGGAGACTTCAGACGTGGCCCGTATCGCAGGCGTCAACATTCCGACCAATAAGCGCGTTGAAATCGCGCTCCAGTACATCCATGGCATCGGCCAGAAGAACGCCCGTGACATCATGGAGAAGGTCGGGATCGACCAGGCTCGTCGCGTCAACCAGCTGACCGACGCCGAAGTGCTGCAGATCCGCGAGACCATCGACCGTGACTACACCGTCGAAGGCGATCTGCGCCGTGAAGTTTCGATGAACATCAAGCGCCTGATGGACCTGGCCTGCTACCGCGGCCTGCGTCACCGCAAGGGCCTGCCGGTCCGCGGTCAGCGCACCCACACCAACGCTCGGACCCGCAAGGGCCCGGCCAAGCCGATCGCCGGCAAGAAGAAGTAAGGCTGAAGTCCGATGGCCAAGGAACCGGCTCGCGTTAAACGCCGCGAACGTAAGAACATCACCTCGGGCGTGGCGCACGTGAACGCCACGTTCAACAACACCATGATCACCATCACCGACGCGCAGGGGAACGCCATCTCCTGGTCGTCGGCCGGGGCCATGGGCTTCAAGGGTTCGCGTAAGTCGACCCCGTACGCCGCGCAGGTCGCCGCCGAAGACGCGGGCCGCAAGGCGATGGAACACGGCGTGAAAACGCTGGAAGTGAACGTGGCGGGCCCGGGTTCGGGCCGCGAGTCGGCTCTGCGTGCGCTGCAGGCGGTGGGCTTCACCATCACCACCATCCGCGACGTCACGCCGATCCCGCACAACGGCTGCCGCCCGCCCAAGCGTCGTCGCGTCTGATCGCCGTCGCTTACCTTTTCCGCCGGTCGGTCCGGGGCTCGATGCAGCCTGCGGCCGGCCGGCGAAACCCGTTCGAGGGACCGAATCCGTGATCGAAAGAAACTGGCAAGAACTGATCCGTCCCGAGAAGCCGCAGATCGAGTCCGGCGTCGACAGCCAGCGCAAGGCGCGGCTGGTCGCCGAGCCGCTCGAGCGCGGCTTCGGCGTGACGCTCGGCAACGCCCTTCGCCGGGTGCTGCTGTCGTCGTTGCAGGGCGCGGCGGTCACCGCCGTCCAGATCGACGGTGTCGTGCACGAGTTCTCCTCGATGGAGGGCGTGCGTGAAGACGTCGTCGACATCATCCTGAACATCAAGCAACTGGCCCTGCGCATGCACGCCGAGGGCCCGAAGCGCATGACCCTGCGCGCCACCGGCCCCGGCCCGGTGACCGCCGGCCAGATCGACCTGCCGTCGGACATCGAAGTGCTGAACCCCGACCACGTGCTCTGCACGCTGGACGAGGGCGCGTCGGTGCGCATGGAGTTCACCGTTCAGAACGGCAAGGGCTACGTCCCGGCCGAGCGCAACCGCCCTGAGGACGCCCCGATCGGCCTGATCGCCGTCGACGCCCTCTACAGCCCGGTCAAGCGCGTCGCCTACCGCGTCGAGCCGACCCGCCAGGGCCAGTCGCTCGACTACGACAAGCTGATCATGGAAGTGGAGACCAACGGCGCGGTTTCGCCGGTGGACGCCGTGGCCTACGCCGCCCGCATCCTGCAGGACCAGCTGCAGATCTTCATCACCTTCGAAGAGCCGAAGAAGCCGTCGGCCGAAGAAGGCAAGCCGGAGCTGCCGTTCAACCCGGCTCTGCTGAAGAAGGTCGACGAGCTGGAGCTGTCGGTCCGTTCGGCGAACTGCCTGAAGAACGACAACATCGTCTACATCGGCGATCTGATCCAGAAGACCGAAGCCGAGATGCTGCGGACCCCGAACTTCGGCCGCAAGTCCTTGAACGAGATCAAGGAAGTGCTGCAGAGCATGGGCCTGGCGCTTGGCATGGACGTGCCGAACTGGCCGCCGGAAAACATCGAAGACCTGGCCAAGAAGTTCGAAGACCAGATCTAAGGTCGACGCTTCAGGGTTTAGTGTTTCAGGACCGGCTCCGAGCTCACGCTCGGGGCCGGTTCGCTTTTTATAGGAGCGCGATTTCGGTCAGCCGAGCGCGCACCGCTTACCGGGAAGGCGCCCAAAACCCTGTCCCGGTAACCTCGGCTCCGCCTGGAGCCGACGCCTGGAACGGGCCGCGCCAAGAGGTTTGCGGCCTTCGCGTCCGGGCTGATTTTGGGGGATCGGCCAGGCTGCGCGCCGCCGATCTCATGGAGATTGACCGATGCGTCACGGTTCCGCCCACCGCAAACTGGGTCGTACGACCAGCCACCGTACCGCCATGTTCGCCAACATGGCCGCCTCGCTGATCAAGCACGAGCAGATCACCACCACCCTGCCGAAGGCGAAGGAACTGCGTCCCTTCGTCGAGAAGCTGGTGACCCTGGCCAAGCGCGGCGACCTGCACGCCCGCCGCATCGCCATCAGCCGCGTCCGTGACGTCGAGCAGGTCGGCAAGCTGTTCGCCGTGATCGGCCCGCGCTACGCCGAGCGCAACGGCGGCTACATCCGCATCATGAAGGCCGGCTTCCGCTACGGCGACGACGCTCCGATGGCCGTCATCGAGTTCGTCGACCGCGACGTGAACGAGAAGGGCAAGGACTCCGGTCCGAAGCTGGAAACCTTCGCCGGCGAAGAGTGATCCTTCTCACCTGAGAAGTCGAAAGGCCCCGGAACCCAGGTTCCGGGGCCTTTTCTTTGCCCGCCGCCGCCCGGTGTCGTCCGGGGGCGGCTACTCCCGCGACAGGTCCTGGCGCTGGAACACGACGCCGGCCGCGACGACCGGGAGGATCACCCAGCCCGCCAGCGAGGCCGTAGCGGACCAGATGGTGGCCGCGGGCAGGGCGGCGCCGCCGAGCCCGGCGCGCAGGAGCTCCACCGCCAGGCCGGGCAGGGCGAGGAAGGCCCAGAGCGGCGGGGTCGCGAGGTCGCCGGGGCCGAGCTGGCTCATCATCAGCGCCTGGACCACGCCCAGCACGATGGGGGTCATGACGGCGGCCAGGATCGAACGGCTGACCACCGCCGCCAGAGCGCCGACGGCCAGGGGCTGCAGGACCTGCAGCCAGCTGATCAGGAACAGGCCGGCGAACTGCGGGCCGAAGTCGTGACCGCCGTTCCAGACGGTGGGCGCATGGCGGCCGACCGCGCCGATCAGACCGGCGGCGATACCGGCGAAGGCGATCAGCGCCACGCTGGCGGCGGCCGCGGCGGCGACGACCAGGGCCTTGGCGGCGAGCAGGTTCGCGCGGCTGTTGCGCGGGGTCAGCAGCCGCCAGGTCTCCCAGCGGTATTCACCGCCGAACACGGACGCGCCGGCGATCAGCAGGAACAGCTGGGTGAAGGGCGAGCCGGCGTCGGCGACCGCCTTCAGCATCACGCGGGCGAGATCCAGGGCCGGGATCACGTGCGAGCGGGCCACTGCGCCGCGGAACCAGAGCTCCACGCCGACGCCGATCACCAGCGCGACCAGCGGCACGAACAGGAAGCCCCAGAACAGGGCGGCGCGATTGCGCCAGAGCTTGAAGCCTTCGCAGGCCAGGGCGTCAGCCAGCACGGGCGTCTCCGGTCTGCTGCAGGAACACGCGCTCCAGGTCGCCGCCGACCCAGCGCGCCTCGGTGATTTCGACCCCGCGTTCCACCAGGGCGCGGATCAGGGCCGGCGCCTCGGCGCGGTCGACCTGGGCCAGCACGCCGTCGCTGTCGCGCACGCCGCGGGCGCCCAGGACTTCGAGGACGGAGTCGACCGGCGTGGCGACGAGGCGCAGGCGCTCCTGGCCGGCGACCAGGTCGGCGACCCGGCCCTGAGCGGCGAGGCGGCCGCGATCGATGATGGCGACGCGGTCGCAGACCTTCTGCACCTCGGCCAGCTGGTGGCTGGCCAGCACGACGGTGACGCCGTCGCGGTCGGCCAGGCTGCGGATGAAGGCGCGCATCTCCTGGATGCCGGCCGGGTCCATGCCGCTGGTCGGCTCGTCCAGGATCACCAGCGGGGGATCGCCGAGCAGGGCGGCGGCGACGCCCAGGCGCTGCATCATGCCGACCGAGAAGCCGCGGACGTTGCGCTGGGCCGCCTCGGCCAGACCGACCCGTTCGAGGCGCGCGAGGACGTCGGCGTCGGTCAGGCGCACGCCGCCGGCCAGCGCCAGCATCTGCAGGGTCTGCACCGCCGTCAGGAAGGGCGGGAAGCGCGGGGTCTCGATCATCGAGCCGATCCGCCGCGGCCGGCCCGCCGGCTCGCCGCGCACCAGCGCCCGGCCGTCGGTGGGCCGGACCAGGCCCAGCCAGATGCGGAACAGGGTGCTCTTGCCGGCTCCGTTCGGGCCCAGCACGCCGAACACGCCGCCCTCCGGCACTTCCAGGCTGAAGCCGTCCAGCGCCTTCACGGGGCCGAAGGTCTTGGTCAGGTCCAGGGCCTGCAGGACGGCGGTCATGGCCGCAGATTCGCGGGCAGGCGTGGCGGTCGGGCGATCATTGGCGGACTCGCGTTCTTCGGGCTCACCATGCGGCCGGGCGGCGCGGGTCGCAAGGTGAAGCTCGGGAGTTTCACAGGGCTTCCCTTCGCCACAGTCCCGCCTAAATTTTCCGTCCAGCTTCGTGTGTCGAACGAGCCGCCGAGACTTCCATGAGCCGCCAACGACTTCTCTTCGCCTCCCTCGCCCTGCTGGCCGGCGCCGCCCCTCTGGTGGGCTCCGCCCAGGACCACGTCCCCGACCGCGCCGCCCAGGACCAGGGCTTCGCCACGGCCCAGCTTTCCGAGCCCACGCGCCGCCCGCCGGCCGACGTCGGCGCTATGAAGACCTCCTTCTCTCCCGTGGTGAAGCGGGCCGCGCCTGCGGTCGTGAACGTCTACGCCCGCCGCACCGTGCGCCAGCGGGTCGATCCCTTCTGGGACATGTTCGGCGGCGGCGTGCCGCGCGAGCGCGTCGAACAGTCGCTGGGCTCGGGCGTGATCGTCCGCCCCGACGGCGTGATCGTCACCAACAACCACGTGGTGGAGGGCGGCCAGGAGTTCATGGTCGTGCTGCACGACCGCCGTGAATTCCCGGCCAAGGTGCTGCTGGCCGACTCGCGCTCCGACCTGGCCGTGCTGAAGATCGACACCGGCGCCGAGCGGCTTCCGATCCTCGCCATCGACGACCGCGAGGACCTGCAGGTGGGCGATCTGGTGCTGGCCATCGGCAACCCGTTCGGGGTGGGCCAGACGGTCACCAACGGCATCGTCTCGGCCCTGAACCGCACCGACGTCGGCATCACCGACTACAGCTTCTTCATCCAGACCGACGCGGCGGTGAACCCGGGCAATTCCGGGGGCGCCCTGGTCGACATGGACGGCGACCTGGTCGGCGTGAACACCGCCATCTTCTCGCGTTCCGGCACGTCCAGCGGCGTCAGCTTCGCCATTCCGTCGGCCATGGTCCGCCGCGTGGTCGAAAGCGCGGTCGGCGGCGGCCAGACGGTCGTGCGGCCGTGGCTGGGCGTGAAGTCCGAGCCGGTCACCGCCGAGATCGCCCGCAGCCTGGCCCTGCCGCGCCCCGAAGGCGTGCTGGTGGCCGACGTCTACCCCAACGGCCCGGGCGCGCGCGCGGGCCTGCGCCAGGGCGACGTGGTGCTGTCGGTGGACGGCGGCGCGGTCAACGACACGGCCGGCCTGAACTTCCGCGTGGCCACCAGGCGGCCCGGCGACACCGTGACCCTGGCGGTCCTGCGCGAAGGCCGCCAGCAGACGCTGAAGGCCCGTGTCGAGCCGCCGCCGGCCTCGCCGGCCAAGGAGGAGCGCACCCTGGACGGCCAGAACCCGATGAACGGCGCCGTGGTCGCCAATCTGTCGCCGGCCTCGGCCGACGAGCTGGGCCTGGATCCGTTCGCCGGGCCCGGCGTGGTGGTCACCCGCATTTCGGGACGCAGCTACGCCGGCTCGGCCGGCTTCCGGCCGGGCGACATCGTCCGCGAGGTCAACGGCCGCAGGATCCAGAGCACCCGCGACCTGCTGGCCGCGCTCGGCGAGCCGGCGCGAGGCTGGGCCGTCACCATCGAGCGAGACGGCCGGCTGATCACCGGGCAGTTCCGCGGCTAGCGCCAGGGGGCGGGGAGGGCTTCAGCCCTTCACCGGCCCCACCACGCCCCAGACGTGGCCGAACGGGTCGCGCAGCTTGCCGGCGCGGCCGTAGAACTCGTCGTGGAGGGGGCGGATCACCTGCGCGCCCGCCTGCACCGCCCGGTCGAACCAGGCGTCGGCGTCGTCGACGGTCAGGTAGACCGACGAGGTCGTGCCCCCCAGCGCCTCCGGCGAGCGGCACCCGGTCAGGTCCTCGGGGAACTCGTCCGACAGCATCACCTCGCCGCCGTTCACCTTGAGGGTGGCGTGGCCGATGCGGTTCTCGTGCGGATAGGTCTCCACCACCTCGGCGGCGAAGGCGCGCCGGTAGAAGTCCAGGGCGCCGTGGCCGTCGTGGACCATCAGGTAGACGCCGACGGGGGCGTAGTCGCGTGTGTCAGCCATTCGCCTTGCCCTTGCTCTTGGAGGCGATCGACCAGGAGAAGCCGAACGGGTCGGTGAGCTGGCCGTAGCGGTCGCCCCAGAACTGGTCGGCCAGCGGCATCTTCACGCTGGCGCCGGCCTCCAGCGCCCGGTTCCACCAGGTGTCGGCGTCGTCGACCTCGAGGTGGATGGTCACCCCGCCAGGCGCAGACGCCGTCGCGCCGCCTTTGAATTCGGGGAAATCGTCCGACAGCATCACCGTCTCGCCGTTGATCTTCAGGTGGCTGTGCATCAGCCGTTTCCCGTCATCGGCGTCGTTGCGGTAGGCCTCGCGGGCGTCGAAGGCGCGCTTGTAGAACTCGACGGCCTCCTTGCCGCGGCCGTCGCGCACGGTCAGGTACGGGCTGACGGCCGAGTACTTCTCGTCGCTCATAGACGCCTCCTGGGTCGGGAGCGGCCATAGAGCACGAACGCCGCGCCGGCCGCCACCTTCGGCGACCGATGTTCTGGCGGGTTTCCCCTCGCGCCGGCTCCGCCGGAGCACTAGGTTCCCGGCCATGAGCGATCTGTTCGAGGCCGCCGGCCTCACCCCCAAGGCGCCGTCGCCGCTGGCCGACCGGCTGCGGCCGCAAAAGCTGGAGGAGGTTGTCGGCCAGGACCATCTGCTGGGCCCTGGCGCGCCGATCCGGCGCATGGTCGAGGGCGGCCGGCTGACCTCCATGATCCTGTGGGGGCCGCCCGGCACCGGCAAGACGACCATCGCTCGCCTGTTGGCCAAGGAGGCCGGCTACGAGTTCCAGCAGATCTCGGCCGTGTTCTCCGGCGTCGCCGACCTGAAGAAAGCCTTCGAGCAGGCGCGCGCCCGGCGCATGGCCGGCCAGGCCACCCTGCTGTTCGTCGACGAAATCCACCGCTTCAACCGCGCCCAGCAGGACGGCTTCCTGCCGTACGTGGAGGAGGGGACCGTCACCCTGGTGGGGGCGACCACCGAGAACCCGTCCTTCGAGCTGAACGGGGCGCTGCTGTCGCGGGCCCAGGTCTACGTCCTGCGTCGGCTGGACGAGGCGGCGCTGAACCTGCTGCTGGACCGGGCCGAGGCGTTCGAAGGGCGGCCGCTGCCCTTGCTGCCGGAGGCGCGCGAGGCCCTGCTGGCCATGGCCGACGGCGACGGTCGCTACCTGCTGACCCTGGCGGAGACCCTCTACGCCATCGGCCCGTCCGAGCCGATGTCCACGACCGAGCTGGGCGCCCTGCTGCAGAAGCGGTCGCCCGCCTACGACAAGGACCGCGAGGAGCACTACAACCTCATCTCGGCCCTGCATAAGTCGGTGCGCGGCTCCGATCCGGACGCGGCCCTCTACTGGCTGGCGCGCATGCTGCAGGGCGGCGAGGACCCGCTCTATGTCGCGCGCCGCGTGGTGCGCATGGCGGTCGAGGACATCGGCGAGGCCGACCCGCTGTCCATCCTGGTCGCCAACGCCGCCAAGGACACCTACGACTTCCTGGGCTCGCCGGAGGGCGAACTGGCCCTGGCCCAGGCCGTCGTGCACCTGGCCACCGCGCCGAAGTCGGTGGGCGTCTACAACGCCTGGAAGGCGGCCAACCGCGCCGCGCGCGAGACCGGCTCGCTGGCCCCGCCGGCGCACATCCGCAACGCGCCCACCAAGCTGATGAAGCAGCTGGGCTATGGGGCGGGCTACCAGTACGACCCGGACACCGAGACCGGCTTCTCCGGCCAGAACTACTTCCCCGACGGCATGGCCCGGCAGACCTTCTACAAGCCGAAGGGCGAGGGGCACGAGGCCAAGATCAAGGACCGGCTGGACCGCTGGGCCGCCATGCGCGCGCGCAAGGGCGGGGACGCCGACTAGTCGCCTCGCCCCGAACCGGCCTAGGCTCGCGCCATCACCTGGGGAGGGGACACCATGCCGATCGAGACGAGCGCCGGGGCGAAGACGCCGTGGCATCTGTGGGCCGTGGGCGTGATCAGCCTGCTGTGGAACGCCTACGGCGGCTACGACTTCGTCGCCAGCCTGACGCAGGGCGAGGCCTACTTCCGCGCCGCGGGCATGACCGACGCCCAGATCGCCTACTTCAACGCCATGCCGGGCTGGATGATGGTCCCCTGGGCCATGGGCGTATGGGGCTCGGTGGCCGGCAGCGTGCTCCTGCTGCTGCGCATGCGCTGGGCGCTGCACGCCTTCGTGGTCTCGCTGGTCGGCCTGTCGACCAGCCTGGTCTACACTTACCTGCTCTCGAATGGCGGTTCGGTGATGGGCGGATCGCACCTGATCCTGAACGGCGTCATCTTCGCCGCGCTGGCCTTCTTCACCTGGTACGCCTGGGCCATGGCCAAGCGCGGGGTGCTGCGCTGAGCCCGACTTTCAGGCCGGGCGGTTTCCTCCCGGCCTGACCCGCTCTAGAAGCTGGTCGGGTGAAAGCCCGCATTCCCACCCTGTCCGCCGACGAGATCGCGCTCGTCCGCTCGCTGCCGATCTTCGAAGATCAGGCCGTCCTGGCGCTGAACAAGCCCGCCGGTCTGTCGAGCCAGGGCGGGCGCGGCCAGGTCAACACGCTGGACGAGCTGCTGTGGGCCTTCGCCAAGTCCAGCGGTCGCCGGCCGGTGCTGATCCATCGCCTGGACCGCGACACCTCGGGCGTGATCCTGACCGCCAAAACCAAGCCGGCCGCGAGCTTCCTCGGCAAGGCGCTGATGGCCCGCAGGTTCGACAAGACCTACGTGGCCATCGTCACGCCGGGCGCGCCGGAGCCCCGCAACGGCGAGATCACCACCGCCCTGCGCCGCGAAGAGATCGGGCGCGAGGCCTACATGCGTGCCTGCGCCGACGACCATCCCGACGCCGAGCCGTCGCGCACTCTCTACCGCACCCTGGCCGAAGGGCCGGCCGCGGCCCTGGTCGAGCTGCGGCCGATCACCGGGCGCATGCATCAGTTGCGCGTGCACCTGGCCTCGATCGGCCGGCCGATCGCCGGCGACGTCCGCTACGGCGGGGCGGTCGCGATCGAGGGCGCGCCGGCCCCGCGTCTGATGCTGCACGCCCGCAGCCTGAGCTTCCCGCACCCGGACGGGGGCAAGAAGACGGTCGAGGCGGCCCTGCCCGCGGACTTCGAGGCGCTGGCGCGCAAGGCGGGACTGCTCGCCTGACGGGAACGGCGTCGCGTTTCGACCATTTTCCCTCGTGACGTCCGTGTCTTAGAGGGCCCGGCTGATGAACAGGCTGCTGATCTCCGTCGCCGCGGCGCTCGCCCTCGGCGCCTGCGCCACGCCGACGGTCTACCAACCGGCCAGCGGATCCAGCGGTGTCGGCTACACCGAGCAGCGTATCGAGGCCGACCGCTGGCAGGTCAGCTTCCATAGCGGCTCTGGAGCCAGCGCCGCCCAGGTGAACCAGTACGCCCTGCGGCGGGCGGCGGAACTGACTCTCGCGCAAGGCTACGACTGGTTCGTGGTGGTCAACCGGTACACGGAGGCCGCCGGCGGCTACAACGGCTACGGTTCGGGCGTGTCGGTCGGGGCGGGCGGCGGCAGCGGGGGCGGCTGGAACGGCGGCAGCTTCGGCGGAGTGGGCGTAGGCCTCAGCTTCCCGCTGGGCGGGGCTTCCGGACCGGCCCTGACCACCACGCTGGATATCCGCATGGGCCGGGGACCGCGCCCGCAGGCTCCGGACGCCTATGACGCGCGCGACGTGGCCTCGTCGGTCGGCGGCCCAGGCTGACGCTGCGGCGCCTTGACGCGCCTTCCGATTTCTTCTCGAACGAGGGCTTCCCGGCGCGCGCCGTTTGCGGCCGGCCGATCGTGAAGGAAATCTGGAAATGGCTGATCTGGCGCAAGTCACCGACCGCATCCGTCAGGCCGTGGGCGATAACTCGGGCCTCGGCAAGACCGTCAAGCTCGACTTCGGCGGCGAGGGCAAGATCTACATCGACGGCGCCAGCAGCCCGAACTCGGTGACCAACGAGGACAAGCCGGCCGACGCCGTGGTGCAGATCAGCTGGGACGACTTCCTGGCGCTGTCCCAGGGCCAGCTCGACCCGATGATGGCCTTCATGCAGGGCAAGATGAAGATCCAGGGCGACATGATGCTGGCCCAGCGCCTGGCCCCGCTGCTGAAGAAGTAAGAACAAAAAAGGCCCGGCGCGAGCGCCGGGCCTTCCTGTTTCCGCCGCGTGGGCGATCACATCTTCTTCTTGTCGGTCTCGCCGCCGCTGACGCCCTGGACCTTGGACGAGCTCTGGGTGGCCGAGGACGACCCGCCGCCCAGCGTGCCCGACTGATCGGCGTCTGACGAGGCGCCGTAGGTCCCCGAGCTCATGCCGCCCTGGCTCGTCTGCCCGGTCTGGCCGTAGCTCGACGCGCCGCTCGAGCCGGTCTGGCTTTGGCCCTGGCTAAAGCTCTGTTGGCCTTGGCCCTGCGTCCGGCCCTGGCGTTGCTGACGCCAGGTGTCGAAGTCGCGGCTGAACTTGGCCCGGCGCTCCTCGCGCCAGCCGTGGTAGTCGCGATCCAGGTTCTGGATCTGCTCGTCGCGCCAGTGCAGGTAGTCCGGCTCGAACTCGCCGTGCTGCGAGTGGAACTCCACGCCGCGGCCCGTGCGGCCGCTGGCCCAGATCTGCGAGCCCGGCGCGTAGGAGGAGTCCTCGCCGAAGGGGAGGGCGCCGCGGCCTCCGCCCAGTTCGTGGATCCTTTGTCCCCGGCCGTAGTCCGGCGCCGGTTGGGACCGGTGCCCGACCTGACCCTGGCCGTAGGTCCCGTGGGTCTGGCCGTAGCGCTGGCCGTAGCCCTCGCCGTAACCCTGTCCGTACTGGGACTGGCCGCCCTGGCCGTACCGGGATTGCTGCCCGTACTGCCCCTGCTCATAGGCGGCCTGTCCGTAGCCGCCCTGGACCGATTGCGACTGTCCGTAGCCGCCCTGGCCGTACTCGCGTTGACCGTATCTGCCCGACTCGTACTGGCCCTGCCCGTAGGTCTGGCCGTAGCCCTGCCCGTACTGGGCGGACTGGCCGTAGGGCTGGCCATACTGCGCCTGGCCGTATTGCGAGCCGTACTGGGATTGCCCGTACTGGCCGTAGGAGCGGGGCTGGCCGTATTCGCCCTGCCCATAGTCCTGGCCGTACATGCCGCCCTGGGCGGAGGGCTGGTAGCGGCCGTACTCGCGCTCCTGGTGGCTGTAGGTCTGGCCGCCGCCGTAGCGCTGGCTGGAATAGTCCTGGCCGTAGGCCTGACCGCGGGTGTCTTCACGGCCCTGGTCGTCGCGCCACGAGGGGCTTTCGGCGCGCCAGCCGGCCCGCTCCTCGCGCTCGCGATCCCGCTCCCGTCCGAACTCGCCGCGCCAGCCGCCGTATTGGTCTCTGTCCTGCATGGTCCTGCTTTCCTCAGTTGGGAGGGGAAGTCAGGGACCAACGCCTGCTAAGCGCGGGAAGTTCCTTAGGTAGTTTCCGGAAAAGCTTAGCGAAAATCGCCGCTTAGCCGGTCGTCGTCGGACGGGTGTTCGCGGCCCTTCCGTTCATGGGCCTGGTAGTGGCTGTGCACGGCGTCGCGCCAGCCGGTGTCGTCGTCGTCGAACTGGTGCCGGCCCAGGGTCGGCGCGCCCTGCAGGGTCTCGCGGTCGACCGGAACGACATAGCCGCGTCGCTCGAGGTCGTAGCTGAGCAGCGACCAGGGCAGGGGGTGATAACGCTCGCCCATCTTGAGGAAGCCGCCGAAGGCCATCACCGCGTACGCGACGCGTCCGCTGAGCTTGTCCAGCATCAGGTCCTCGACATGGCCCAGCTTGTCGCCCTCGGCGTTGTAGACGGCCGTTCCCTTGACGCGGCTGGCGGCGATCAGCGGATTGGACATGGAGGCGCTCCGACAGTGGTGGCGGCGGAACGTCAGCCGGACAGGGCGGTTCCTTTGACCTTGACTGTAGCCACGTCGCAACAGATCATGCGCGGGTAGGTGCGTCCCTTTGCGCCAGCAGGCGAGGGTTGTTCGCCCGGCTGGCTCGCATAATCTCGATATCGTTCATTCAGCGTCGTGAGCGTGGGAGAGTGGAAGTGGCGGGTCAATCGACGGGAAAGACCAAGTCTGCCCAGAGCGAAGCCCCGGAGAACGGGGCGCTCGACGCCTCGGCGCCCCTCGGCGATCAGCTGAAGGCGATGTTCGACACGGTGGCGACCAGCCCGATGCCGGAGCACCTGGCTCAGCTCGTCGACGAGCTCGAGGAAAAGTACCGGGCCGGCGAACTTCGGCCCGATCCGAAGAACTGATCAGTCCTCGGCGACGGCCGCGACCAGGTCTTCCGACGCGAAGGTGTCGGTCGCGTTGTCGGCGTCCATGATCTTCAGCAACCGCGCCCGCGCGCGGTTGACCCGGCTCTTTATCGTGCCGAGCGCGCAGCCGCAGATCTCAGCCGCCTCCTCGTAGGTGAGGCCGGCTGCGCCGACCAGGATCAGCGCCTCGCGATGCTCGTCCGGCAGCTGGCCAAGTGCGGTCTGCAGCGAGCGCATGGCCACGCTCCAGTCCTGGGTCGGCGGGGTGAACAGGGTGGCCGCGTGCTTGCCGCTCTCGTCGCTGACCTCGCGCCGGCGGCGCACCACGGCGGTGTAGTAGGTGTTGCGCAGGATGGTGAAGAGCCAGGCGCGCAGGTTGGTGCCGGGCTCGAACTTGGACCGGTGGGTCCAGGCCTTGATCAGGGTGTCCTGCACCAGGTCGTCGGCGTCGGCGCTGTTGTGGCTCAGCGACCAAGCGAAGGCCCGCAGCGCCGGTATAAGCGCCACCACATCTTCACGCCAACTCGAGCTTTCAAGTTCGTCCGCGTCCAGCACCGGCGCGGCCGGACCCAGCTGATCGTCTTCGCGTAGTGAAGTCATGTCCGCAGCCCCGTCACGACGAATAAACTACTCGTCCTTGGGCGCGACAGACGGCTGACGCCGTCCGAACACCGCGCCCACATGGCTTCCGTGCAAGCCATAGTTTTACACCGTGCCGGGGAACTCAACCCCTGAATTTCGCGCCTCGGGGGGAACCGAAGCGGAGGACCGACGTTCGCGGGTCTCCGGGGGCAGGTGGCGGCCGCCGGCTTTCGGGAGACGCGCGCATGAGGCTTTCGGCCGACCCCCAGACGTCGGAGCCGACCCGCTCCGAACCCGGCGCGCCGCACGTCGTGCGAGAAGCCGAACGGGGCCTTGTGGAATCGGCGGTGGCGCGGTTCCGGCGGGTGCGCGCGCGCACCGTCGCCCTGGCCGAGCCGCTGTCGCCGGAGGACATGGTCGTCCAGTCGATGGCCGACGCCAGTCCGGTGAAGTGGCATCTGGCACACACCTCCTGGTTTTTCGAAGAGATGCTCCTGGCGCGCCGGCCGGGGCACGTCTGGGCCGACCCGACCTTCCGCTATCTGTTCAACTCATATTACGAGGCGGTCGGGCCGCGGCAGCCGCGGCCGCTGCGCGGCCTGATCACCCGCCCGGGCGTGGCCGAGGTGATGGCCTACCGGCGGCGGATCGACGAGGCGATGGTCGAGTGGCTGACCGCCGGCGGCCTGGACGACGCCGAAGCGGCCTACCTGTTCGAGCTGGGCCTGAACCACGAGCAGCAGCATCAGGAGCTGATCCTGACCGACGTGCTGCACCTGTTCGCGCAGTCGCCGCTGAGCCCGGCCTATCAGACCGCCGCGCCGTCCGTCTCGGCGGCGCCCGGGCCGGCGCGCTGGGCCGAGTTCGACGGCGGCCAGGTGGAGATCGGCTGGGCTGGGGAGGGGTTCGCCTTCGACAACGAAGGCCCCCGTCACGCGACGCTTTTGGCGCCCTTCCGGCTGGCGGACCGGCCGGTGACCAACGCCGAATGGATGTCGTTCATGGCCGACGGCGGCTACCGGCGCCCCGAGCTGTGGCTGTCCGACGGCTGGGCGACGGTGCAGGCCGAGGGCTGGGTCGCGCCGGGCTACTGGCGCGAGACGGCGGAGGGCTGGCGGCAGATGACGCTGGCGGGCCTGCGCCCGCTGGATCCGGACGCCCCGGTGGTGCACGTCAGCTTCTACGAGGCCGACGCCTATGCGCGCTGGATCGGCGCGCGCCTGCCGACCGAGGCTGAGTGGGAGCACGCGGCCGCGGGCGTTCCCGTGCGCGGCAACCTGGCGGGCGCGGCCGACGTGTCCGCCGGCCCGTTGCGCCAGCAGTTCGGCGACGTATGGGAGTGGACCGCCAGCCCCTACGTTCCCTATCCGGGCTTCCATCCCCGGCCGGGCGCGGTGGCGGAGTATAACGGCAAGTTCATGGCCAACCAGCTGGTCCTGCGCGGGGGATCGTTCGCGACCCCGGCCGACCACGTGCGCGCCAGCTACCGCAACTTCTTCTATCCGCAGCAGCGCTGGCAGTTCACCGGCCTGCGGCTGGCGCAGGACGCACGCGCGCGAGCGCGCCGCCCAGCGGCCGAGCCCGGCAGCTTCGAGGCCGAGCTGATCGAGGGCTTGTCGAAAACCCCCAAGGCGATGTCGCCCAAGTGGTTTTACGACGAGGAGGGCTCGCTCCTGTTCGAGGCCGTCACCGCCGTGCCCGAGTACTACCCGACGCGGACCGAAACGGCCCTGCTGAAGGCGGCCGCCGCGGAGATCGCGACCGGCTTCCCGCCGGGCGCGGTATTGGTCGAGCTCGGCTCGGGGGCGAGCGTGAAGACGCGGCTGCTGCTGGACGCCGCGCCGAGCCTGTTCGCCTATGTGCCGGTCGACATCAGCGCCGAGCACCTGGAAGCGACGGCGGCGGCGCTCAGGGCCGACTATCCGGCGCTCAGGATCGAGCCGCTGGCCGGCGACTTCACCGGGCCGCTCAGCCTGCCTGAGGTCGCCGACGGCCGGCCGCGGGTGGGCTTCTTCCCCGGCTCGACCATCGGCAACTTCACCCCGCCGCAGGCGCGCGCCCTGCTGCGCTCGATCCGCGCCCTGCTGGGGCCCGGATCGGGGCTGGTGATCGGGGTGGATCTGGTCAAGGACGAGGCGGTGCTGGTCGCCGCCTATGACGACGCGCAGGGCGTGACCGCCGCCTTCAATCTCAACCTGCTGGCCCGCGCCAACCGCGAGCTCGGGGCCGACTTCGACCTCGAGGGGTTCGAGCACGAGGCGGTGTGGAACGCCGACGAAAGCCGCGTGGAGATGCACCTGCGCAGCCGTCGCGACCAAGCGGTGCGGGTCGGCGGCCGGCGGCTGAGCTTCCGTGCCGGCGAGACCGTGCACACGGAGAACTCATACAAATATACGGTCGAGGGGTTCAGCGCGCTCGCGGCGTCGGCCGGATGGCGGACGGAGCGGGCGTGGACGTCTGAGGATCCCGCGTTCGCGGTGTTGCGCCTGGCCTGTTGACGACGCGGCCGGGCGTAAAGCTGAGGAGGAAGAGCGCGGCGGCGCCTTCCTCTCGTTTGTCAGCTGTCAGCTGCGCGATTCCGCGCCTTCCGAGCGGCCGGAGCCGCGCTTGCGGCCGCCGTGGGACGCTTCTCCGCCCTTGCGCCCGGCCTCGGCGGCCAGGGTGCGGTCCTGGGAGAAGCTGCGCTTTTCGCTGGGCACGCTGGCCCCGCCCTTGCGGGCGATCTCGCGTTGCCGCTCGGGATCCATCGAAGCGAAGCCCCGTTTGGAAGTTCCGCTGCGCTCGTTGCCTTGGCCTTGGGGCATTACAGGCTCCTTCAGTTCCCCATGGTCGTGGGTTGGTGTCCGTCCGGGCGGACCGTGAACCGACAGGCTTCCGGGACTGTTCCGGTGAGGGCGCGGGGATTTTCCGAGCGGCCTTTTGCCCTTGCGCCCGGGTTCGGGATGCGGGGGCCGCACGCAACGCGTCTGATCCGGGGCCTCGCGCGTCGTTCGGCAGGCCGCCGGCGACGCTGGAAAGCCCCAGCGAATTCAACGGCAACCGCCAACGGCACAGCTTTGTTCCTCGGCCACGGGAACCGACCGCGCGCAAGGCTGTTCATTTACCGTCGCGCTCGAGGACCCGCCCCATGCCGCAAAAGCCGATCCTTCGGCACGCGCCGTATTTGCGCCGCTATGCGCGCGCGCTCACTGGTTCGCAGAAGGAAGGCGACGGCTACGTCCAGGCCACCCTGGAGGCGTTGCTCAGTGGCGACCTGCCCCTGGCGCGCGACGTGCCGGTTCGCACCGCGCTGTTCCACGCCTTCCATCAGACCTGGCGCAAGTCGCTGAACGGCTATTCCATCGACGCGCCGATCAAGAACCGGCTGATCGCCGACATCCGCCTGCAGCGGATGACGCCGGAGCATCGGACCGCGCTGCTGCTCATCCTGATGGAAGGGTTCGCGCCGTCGGAGGTCGCCTTCATCCTGGGCGTGTCCGAAAGCGAGGTCGAAAAGCGCTTCGCCGCGGCCCAGGCCTCGATCGAGCAGCAGCTCGCCACCGACGTGCTGATCATCGAGGACGAGCCGATCATCGCGCTGGACCTGCAGCGCGTGGTTCAGGACATGGGCCACCGGGTGATGGGCGTGGCCGCGACCCACGACGAGGCCGTCTCGCTGGCCGGGGAGGAGGCGCCGGGCCTGGTGCTGGCCGACGTGCGTCTGGCCGACGATTCCAGCGGCATCGAAGCGGTGGCCGACATCCTCAAGCGCTATGACGTGCCGGTGGTGTTCATCACCGCGTACCCTGAGCGGCTGCTGACCGGGGAGAAGCCGGAGCCGGCCTTCCTGATCACCAAGCCGTTCCGCGAGGAGACGGTGAAGGCGCTGATCGGTCAGGCCCTGTTCTTCCACCAGCCGCGGCCGCAGTTGCAGGTCGTCTGAGCGCGATAGCGCGCTCAAACTGCGGGATCAGGAACCCGGCCTTTCGCGGCGGCGTTCACGAGGCTCCACACGACGGAGTGCGACGCCATGAGCGACCTGACCGGCGGACCGACGACCCCGGAAACCCCGACGCGCGCGACGCAGCCCCGGCAACCCCGGGTGGCGGAGGTCCGCCCGGGCGCCGAGCGCGCCTTCGCCAGCGCGGCCCGCGACGTCCGGCGCGCGCGGCGCGACCTGGAGGCCGCGGAAGAGAGCCTGGTGGCCGAAGGGCTCGACGTCGCGCAAGCCAAGCTCAAGGACTTGCAGGCCTGGAGCGCCCGTCAGACCACGTCCGGGCGCGAGACCATCCGGCTGCACCCGTTCACCAGCTGCGCGGCCCTGTTCGGCGTGGGGATGATCACGGGGATTCTGCTGACGCGCCGCTAACGCGTCTCGACCTGGCGCCGCCGATCCGCCTGGATCGGCGCGTCGGGTTCAGCTGACGCGCGGGAGGTGGAAGCCCAGCGCCTCGGTGGCCCGAGCGAGGTCGTCTTCGGTGTAGGGCTTCGGCAGGACCGCGACCTTGGGGTCGCTGGCGAACTTCGCCTTTAGCTCGCCTTCGTCGTAGCCGCTGGCCACCACGATCGACAGGTCGGGCGACAGGGCGCGCAGGCGCATGGCCAGCTCGTCGCCCTTGGCGTCCGGCAGGCCGACGTCGATCACCGCCAGGGACGGCTCGCGACGGTTGAATTCGTTCATGGCTTCGGCGGCGTTGCGGGCCGATGTGGGTTCGAACCCGAGGGAGGTGAGGGCTTCCTCCGCAATCATGGCCACCAGGGCCTCGTCCTCGACCAGAAGCGCGCGCACCAGTGACACCTCTTCCGTCGACCTCGTATGCCGACGTTATGCCCCTTTAGGGAGACTGTACACCTCGGAGAATCGCCCCCGGGGTGAAGGCGGAACGCCTCCCGCCACGGGAGGTTGCGTCATCCCTGGGCGCCCGCCAGCACCCGGTCGCTCACGAACGGGTTGGAGCGGCGCTCCTCGCCGAAGGTCGACATCGGCCCGTGGCCGGGCACGAAGCGCACGTCGTCGCCCAGCGGCCAGAGTTTCTGGGTGATCGAGTGGATCAGGTCGGCGTGGTTGCCGCGCGGGAAGTCGGTGCGCCCCATCGAGCCCTTGAACAGCACGTCGCCGACCTGGGCGAAGCGCGCTTCGCGGTTGAAGAACACCACATGGCCGGGGGTGTGGCCGGGGCAGTGGATCACCTCCCAGATGGTCTCGCCCAGAGTGACGGTGTCGCCGTCGTGCAGCCAGCGGTCCGGGGTGAAGGACTTCTGGTCGGGCATGCCGTAGCGCAGGCCGTCCTGAGGGATGCGGTCGATCCAGAACTGGTCGTCCGGGTGCGGGCCCTCGATCGGCGCGCCGGTCCTGGCCTTCAGCTCCTCGGTCGCGCCGGCGTGGTCGAGATGGCCGTGGGTGACCCAGATCTTCTCCACCGTCAGGCCGCGCCGGGCGATCTCGCGAAGGATCGGGTCGAGGTCGCCGCCCGGATCGATGATCGCGGCCTTGTTGGTCTTGGTGCACCACACGACGGTGCAGTTCTGCTGGAGCGGCGTGACCGGGGCGATCAGCACGCCGATGGGCGAGGCGGGAGTGCTCATGCTGCTGACATAGGCGGGGCCGCCCGGCGCGCAAAGAAAAAAGCCCGGGCCGAAGCCCGGGCTTTTCCTTGTCCGAGGACCTTACGATCCGGGCGGGTGTTCGACGCCCGGCATCGGCTGGGCGCCCGCCGAGGTCGGCGGCACGTTCGGATCCAGTTCCGGCACTTCCACGATGCCGCGGCCGACGTGGCTCTTGTGCACGCCGTACAGCATGTAGACCACCAGGCCGACGCCCGACCAGATCGGGAACAGCAGCTTGGCGTCGTGCGGCAGGAAGAAGAACAGCACCGCGCAGCCGGCCACCGACAGCGGCGCCACGATCCAGACCAGCGGGGTCCTGAACGGGCGCTTCCGGTCCGGGTTGGTCTTGCGCAGGATCATCACCGCCAGCGACACCATCAGGAAGGCGAACAGGGTGCCGGAGTTGGAGATGTCCGCCAGCTTGCCGACCGGCAGGAAGGCGGCGGCGAGCATGACGCCGGCGCCGGTCAGCATGGTGACGATGTGCGGGGTCTTGAACTTCGGGTGCACGCGGCTCAGCACGCCGGGCAGCAGGCCGTCGCGGGACATCACGAAGAAGATGCGGGTCTGGCCGTAGATCATCGCCAGGATGACCGACGGCAGGGCCAGGAAGGCGGCCAGGCCCAGCATGTTGCCGACGGCCGGCTGGCCGATCTGACGCAGCACGTGAGCCAGGGCTTCCTTCGAGCAGACCAGCGGCTGCTGGCCGGCCTGGGTCAGGCTGGCGCACTGCTCGGTCAGGGCCATCGAGCCCGGAGCCAGCACTTCGCCGCCCGCGCCGAACACCGGCTGGGCGCCGTAGGCGCCGATCGCGCCGGCGGCCACCAGCAGGTAGAACACGGTGCAGATCACCAGCGAGCCGATCAGGGCGATCGGTACGTTGCGCTGCGGGTTCTTGGTCTCTTCGGCCGCGGTGGAGACCGCGTCGAAGCCGACGTAGGCGAAGAAGATCGACGCCGCGGCGCCGATGACGCCGGCCGTGCCGAGCGGCGCGAACGGCTGGAAGTTCTGTTCCTTGATCAGCGGCAGGGCCAGCCAGATGAAGGCCGAGAGCGCCGCCACCTTGATCGCCACCAGGATGGCGTTGACGGTCGCGCTTTCACGGGTGCCGCGGATCAGCAGCAGGGTGACGAGCAGGCCGATCACCACCGCCGGCAGGTTCACGATGCCGCCGGCGTACGGGCCGTTGGCCAGTTCGGGCGGTACGGTGACGTTGAGCGAGTGCTCGATCAGGCCGACGAAATAGCCCGACCAGCCCACCGACACGGCGCTGGCGGCCACGGCGTATTCGAGGATCAGCGCCCAGCCGACCAGCCAGGCGAAGACTTCGCCGAGCACGGCGTAGGAGTAGGTGTAGGCCGAACCCGAGACCGGCACCATCGAGGCCAGTTCCGAGTAGCAGAGCGCGGCGACCGCGCAGACGAAGCCGGCGATGATGAAGGAGACCATCATGCCCGGACCGGCCTTCTGGGCCGCTTCGGCGGTCAGCACGAAGATGCCGGTGCCGATGATCGCGCCGACGCCGAGCAGCGTCAGCTGCACCACGCCCAGCGAACGGTGCAAGGATTTCTTCTCGGCCGTCGCCAAGATCGCATCGAGCGGTTTAACGCGCCACATAGCCCCTCCCGTACGCGGCTCAAGAGGCCGCGCAGATTAATTTTCGCGCAACCGTGAACCGGTTGCTCGGCTTTGGTCAAGCGAATGCTTAGGTTGCGCCTTGGCGTCGCAGGATCCGGTGGATAGACGGCCCACAGCCATGCTGCCGATTCATGACGTCCTCGATCCGCTGAAGCGCACCCTCGCCGAGCGCACGGCCGCGGTGCTGGTCGCGCCGCCCGGCGCCGGCAAGACCACGGTCGTTCCTTTGGCGCTCAAGGACGAGCCGTGGGTCGAAGGGCGCAAGATCATCGTCCTTGAGCCCCGGCGCCTGGCCGCCCGCGCCGCCGCCGCGCGCATGGCCTCGACCCTTGGCGAGAAGGTCGGCGAGACCGTCGGCTTCCGCGTGCGCATGCAGTCGAAGGTGTCGCCGCGCACCCGGATCGAGGTGGTCACCGAGGGCGTCTTCACCCGGATGATTCTGGACGACCCGGGGCTGGAAGGCGTCGCCGCCATCCTGTTCGACGAATTCCACGAGCGCAGCCTGGACGCTGACCTGGGCCTGGCCTTCGCCCGCGACGTGCAGGGCCTGCTGCGCGACGACCTGCGCCTTCTGGTGATGTCCGCGACCCTGGACGGCGCCCGCGTCTCGGCCCTGCTGGACGACGCGCCGGTGGTGGAGAGCGAAGGGCGGATGTTCCCGGTCGACACCCGCCATCTGGGCCGTAATCCAGCCGAGCGGCTGGAGGACGCGGTCGCCAAGGCGGTGATGAAGGCGCTGGCCGAGGAAGGCGGCAGCCTGCTGGTCTTCCTGCCCGGTCAGGGCGAGATCCGCCGCGTCGAGGAGCGCCTGGCCGAGCGGGTGCGCGATCCCTCGGTGATGCTGGCCCCGCTCTACGGCGCGCTCGATCCCGCCGACCAGGACCGCGCGGTCGAGCCGGCGCCGCCGGGTCGTCGCAAGGTGGTGCTGGCCACCTCAATCGCCGAGACCAGCCTGACCATTCAGGGCGTGCGGGTGGTGATCGACTGCGGCCTGGCGCGCGTGCCCCGTTACGATCCGGCCTCGGGCCTGACCCGGCTGGAGACGGTGCGGGTCAGCCGTGCCGCCGCCGACCAGCGCCGCGGCCGCGCGGGGCGCACCGAGCCCGGCGTCTGCTACCGCCTGTGGGAGGAGCCGGAAACCCGGTCCCTGCCGCCCTTCGCCCGGCCGGAGATCCTGGAGACCGACCTGTCGCGCCTGGCGCTGGACCTGGCCCGCTGGGGCGCGCGCGGGCCGGAGGGGCTGGCCTTCCTCGACCCGCCGCCGCAGGCCGCCTGGCGCGAGGCGCGCACCCTCCTGCAGCGGCTGCAGGCGCTGGACGCACATGGCGACCTGACCGAGCACGGCCGGGCCTTGGCCGACCTGCCGCTGCCGCCGAGGCTGGCGCACATGGTGGTGGAGGGCGCCGCCGCCGGGGCGGCCGGCCAGGCGGGGCGCGTGGCCGCCCTGCTGACCGAGCGGGGGCTGGGGGGCGCCGACACCGACCTGCGCACCCGTCTGGAGCGCCTGGAGCGCGACGGCTCGGCCAAGGCGCGCGACGCCAAGGCGCTGGCCAGGCGCTGGGCCGACAGCGCTGTCAGGCACGCGAAAACCGTGCGCGCCCACGACGCCGATCCGGGCCTGCTGCTGGCCGAGGCCTATCCGGAGCGGATCGCCAGGGCGCGCGGCAAGCCGGGCGAATACCTGCTGGCCTCGGGCCGCGGCGTGTTCCTGGACCCGAGCGACGCCCTGGCGCGCGAGCCCTGGCTGGCGGTCGGCGAACTGGGAGGCGGGGAGAGCCGCGACCGCGTGCTGCTGGCCGCGCCCTTGGACGAGGCGGCCCTGCTCGACGCCTTCGCCGACCGGCTGGAGGTGGAGGAGCGGATCGAGCCGGACCCGCGCGGCAAGATCCGCGCCCGCGAGCTGCGCCGGCTGGGCCGCATCGTCGTCGGCGAGCGGCTGATCGACGATCCCGACCCGGCCCTGATCGCCGCCGCCCTGATGAACGAGGTCGAGCGCAAGGGGCTGTCGGTCCTGCCGTGGAGCGAGCGCTCCGCCAGCCTGCGCGAGCGCGCGGCCTTCCTGCGCGGCTACGACCCGTCCTGGCCGGACCTGTCGGACGAAGCCCTGCTGGACCGGCGCGAGGACTGGCTGGCGCCGCTGCTGATGGGGCGGACCTCGCTGAAACAGGTCGACGCCGGCGCGCTGTCCGAGGCGCTGATCGGCCTGATCCCGTGGGAGCTGCAACGGCGCCTGGACGCCGACGCGCCCGAGCGGTTCGAGGCGCCGACCGGCTCGCGGCTGAAGATCGACTACGGCGCCGAAGGCGGCCCGCGGGTCGAGGTGCGGGTGCAGGAGCTGTTCGGCTTGACCGTCCACCCGACGCTCGCCGGCGGACGCGCGCCGCTGACCCTCGCCCTGACCTCGCCGGCGCACCGGCCGGTGCAGGTGACCAAGGATCTCCCCGGATTCTGGAAGGGCTCCTGGGCCGACGTCCGCTCCGACATGCGCGGCCGCTATCCCAAGCATCCCTGGCCGGAGGACCCGACCACCGCGCCGCCCACGACCCGGGCGAAGCCGCGCGGGACGTGATCGGCGCGGGCCGTCAGGCCGGCAGGAACAGCGGCGCGATCAGGAACGGGATCGCGTCGACCAGGAAGTGGGCGAGGATGTTGCCCCAGAGGTCGCGCCGCCACTGGAACCAGAGCGTCAGCAGGGCCGCCCCCGGCGCCACGAACAGCAGGTGCGCGGGGCCCCAGCCGGGCAGGTGCAGGGCGGTGAAGGCCGCCGCCGGGATCAGGAACGCCAGCACCGGCGAGCCGGTGAGCCCGCGAACCCTGGTCACCGCATAACCGCGAAACAGCACCTCCTCGCACACCGCGGCGACGAGCACGGTCACGGCGCGAGCCCAGAACGGCAGGGCCGCGAGGCCGGCGAAGGCGGCGGTCGGGGCCGGGAGGCCGAGCGCCAGGATGCAGGCGTAGCTGGCGGCGCCCACCGCGAAGAAGGCGACGGTCAGCAGCAGTCCCCATCCCAGGCTGGACCACTTCGGGCGGCCCAGGCCGAGCTCCGATAGCCGGCT
The DNA here is from genome assembly GCF_014349105.1 of Caulobacter sp. 17J80-11. Classification (GTDB taxonomy): domain Bacteria; phylum Pseudomonadota; class Alphaproteobacteria; order Caulobacterales; family Caulobacteraceae; genus 17J80-11. The sequence continues at coordinate 68,166 of NZ_JACSJI010000002.1, forward strand.
TCGCTCGGGCCCGAGGAGAAGGACGGCGCTCAGCACGGAGAAGCCGATCCAGATGACCGCCCGCCGGACCAGCGGGTCCAGGCCCGAAGGCGTGAAGTACGCCGCCAGGACGATCAGGGCGGGACCGCCCAGGGCGAGCAGGACGCCAGCCCATCCCGCCCGGACCGGCGCGCGTTGCGTGGTCTCCGCGACGGTCACGGCTGCACCTCGCCGCGATCCTTCAGCGCCTTCAGCCCTGCGCTCAGGAAGGCCATGCGACGCGGATCGAAGCAGGTCTGGTCCGCGGCCTCGGGAGCCTGGCTCACTTCGCCCCAGAAGCGGGCGGCGCCGTTCCACAGCCCCGCGTCGCCCTGAGTGAATTCCTGGATCAGGGCCAGCGCGCGCCGCGCCACCGCCAGGCCCGCCTCGGAGGTCGCCTGGTCGGCGCCGATGCGGTCGATGTCGGCCCAGACCTGGGTCCAGCCGGCCTGGACGCGCGCCTGGTCCTCAGGGGTGAATGTCCGCTGAGCCAGGGCCTGGCGTTGCTCGGGGGTATAGGTCCTCTGGGCGATGGCTTCGAGTTGCGGGGTCCACTCGACGGACTTGGTCATGGCGGTTCTCCGAACCAGGTTGGACAGCTCGTCCGGAGAGAGACGCCGACCGGCGGCCAGGACCTGCCGGGCGGCGCGCACGACGCCGAGGGCCTGCGCGGTCTCGCGGCGGCGGGTTTCGAGGGCCGCTTCCTGCGCCGCCAGCACGGCGTCGAGATCAGGGCCGCGCCCGGCGAGCAACTCACGCATGCGCTTGAGGGGCAAGCCGAGACTCTTCAAGGCCAGGATGACGTGCAGCCGTTCGGCGTGCGCGTCGTCGTAGACGCGCCAGCCGGCTTCGGTGCGCCGAGGCGTGATCAGCCCGGCCCGTTCGTACACTCGCAGCGCCTTGACCGTGATCCCGAAACGGGCGGCGAAGGCGGCGGCGGTGTCATCCGGCTTGGGGCGAATCTGAAGAGCGGGTGCGTTCATTTCGTCGGGTCTTCACTCTGGACCCGTGCAGATGGACACCCGGACCCTGGGTCCGGCGCAAGCGGAATTGTGAAGGTGGCTCGTCGTGGGCCGTCCAGCCCGCGCCACACCGCCCGGAACCGGGGTCGACGAACGGCCTTCGATCCGCCGCGCCGCGGTCTAAAAAGCGGCGCCGTTGTCTCAGCTCATGGTTGCGGGCGACGCGCTTTGCGCGCCCGCGAAACGGTCCGGGACGACCGAGGACGGGGACGGGAATGGCGTACGGGAAGGCGGGACTGACGGTGATCGCCGTCGCACTGGCGGCGACCCTTGCGGCGGGATGCGCCAAGAAAATGGACGAAGAGGCGGCGCTCCATGAGGCCGCGCCGGCCGCGGACGCTGCGGCCGCGGGGTATCTGGCGCCGGCTGAGGCCGCCCGTCTCAGCGTCGAGGACCAGGAGCGCTACAAGGAGCTGGCGCAGAACCCGGTGAAGCGGGCGGCCGACGAGCGGTTCTCGACCTTCGCGGTCGACGTCGACACCGCCGCCTACGCCAACATCCGCCGTTTCCTCAGCCAGGGGCGCACGCCGCCGTCGGACGCGGTGCGGGTCGAGGAGATGATCAACTACTTCCGCTACGACCTGCCCAAGCCCCAGAGCGGCGCCCAGCCCTTCTCGGTCACCACCGACGCGGCGGTCACCCCCTGGAACCCGAACACCCGGCTGCTGCGCGTGGCCCTGCGCGGCTATGACGTCGACCGCGCCCAGCGACCGGCCGCGAACCTGGTGTTCCTGATCGACGTATCGGGCTCGATGTCGGACGACGACAAGCTGCCGCTGGTGAAGCAGACCCTGGGCCTGCTGGCCCGCCAGCTGCGCTCCGACGACAAGGTCTCCATCGTGGTCTACGCCGGCGCCGCCGGGGTGGTGCTGGAGCCGACCGCCGACCGCGCGAAGATTGAGGCCGCGCTGAAGCGGCTGGAGGCGGGCGGCTCGACTGCGGGCGGGCAGGGGATCGAGCTGGCCTACGCCGTCGCGCGCGCCAACCGCATCAAGGACGGCATCAACCGGGTGATCCTGGCCACCGACGGCGACTTCAACGTCGGCATCAGCGATCCGGAGAAGCTGAAGGAGGTGGTCGAGCGCAACCGCGACGACGGCATCACCCTGACGGCCCTGGGCTTCGGCCAGGGCAACTACAGCGACTGGATGATGGAGGCGATCGCCGACGCCGGGAACGGCAACTACGCCTACATCGACGGCATGAACGAGGCCCGCAAGGTCCTGCAGGACGAGCTGTCCTCGACCCTCTTCACCATCGCCAAGGACGTGAAGGTGCAGGTCGAGTTCAACCCGGCCGTGGTCGCCGAGTACCGGCTGGTCGGCTACGAGAACCGGGTGCTGGCGACCGAGGACTTCGCCAACGACAAGGTCGACGCCGGCGACATCGGGGCCGGCCACCAGGTCACCGCCCTTTACGAGATCGCCCTGGTCGGCTCGAAGGGGACGCTGCTGCCGCAGGGCCGCTACGCCGCCGTGCCGGCCGCCGCCGGCAAGGCCGACGAGCTGGGCTTTGTCGAGCTGCGCTACAAGCTGCCGAGCGAAACGACCTCGAAGCTGATCCGCCAGCCGCTGGCCGCGTCGCTGGCCGCCAACGCGAAACCGGCCCAGGGCGACTTCGCCTTCGCCGCGGCGGTGGCCGCCTTCGGCCAGAAGCTGCGGGGTGGGAAGTACCTCGGCGAGTTCTCGTACGCCGACGTGGCCCGCCTGGCCGGCGAGCCTCGCGACTTTTCGCGCCAGGAGTTCGTAAAGCTGGTCGAGGCGGCCGAGGCCTCGCACTGAGTGCGCGGCGAGGTCGGGGCATTGCTCCGGCCTCGCAGCCGCCGGTCGAATCGACGACCCTCAGCCGTCTGACGATCAGGGAGGATCGGATGGGGTCGCACGCTTACACACCGCCGCGGGCCCGAGGGCCTTGGTGGACCAGCCTGTACGTGCAGGTGCTGGCGGCGATCGCGGTCGGCGCCCTGATCGGCCATTTCTGGCCGCAGACCGGGGTGGCGCTGAAGCCGCTGGGCGACGCCTTCATCAAGCTGGTGAAGATGGTCATCGCCCCGGTGATCTTCCTGACCATCGTCACCGGCATCGCCGGAATGCGCGACATCGGCGAGGTCGGCCGCGTGGTGCTCAAGGCGCTGGGCTATTTCCTGGTGGTCTCGACCTTCGCCCTGATCGTCGGCCTGGTGGTCGCCAACATCGTCCAGCCGGGGACGGGGCTGAACATCGATCCCGCCTCGCTCGACGCCGGCGCGGTGGCGACCTACGCCGAGAAGGCGCACGACACGACCGTTGTCGGCTTCCTGCTCAACGTCATACCGAACACGCCGGCCAGCGCCTTCGCCGAGGGCGAGATCCTGCAGGTGCTGTTCTTCTCGGTGGTGTTCGGCCTGGCCCTGGCCCTGGTCGGCGACCGCGGTCAGCCCCTGCTGGACGTGCTGAACGCGACCAGCGCCGCCTTTTTCCGTCTGGTGGGCATCCTGATGCGGGCCGCCCCGGTCGGGGCCTTCGGCGCCTTCGCCTTCACCATCGGCAAGTACGGGGTGGGCGCGATCGCCAACCTGGCCCTGCTGGTCGGGACCTTCTACGTCACCGCGGCCCTGTTCGTGGTCGTGGTGCTGGGCCTGATCGCGCTCGCCAACGGCTTCTCGATCTTCAAGCTGCTCCGCTACCTGCGCGAGGAGCTCTTGCTGGTGCTGGGCACCAGCTCGTCCGAGGCGGCCTTACCCAGCCTGATCAACAAGATGGAGCGGGCCGGCGCGTCGAAGTCGGTGGTCGGCCTGGTCGTGCCGACCGGTTACTCGTTCAACCTCGACGGCACGAACATCTACATGACCCTGGCGGCCCTGTTCATCGCCCAGGCGCTGAACATCCATCTGAGCTGGGAAGAGCAGGCCCTGCTGCTGGGCGTGGCCATGCTGAGCTCCAAGGGCGCGGCCGGCGTCACCGGATCGGGCTTCATCACCCTGGCCGCCACCCTGTCGGTGGTGCCCTCGGTGCCGGTGGCCGGCATGGCCCTGATCCTCGGCGTCGACCGGTTCATGTCGGAGTGCCGCTCGATCACCAATTTCATCGGCAACGCGGTCGCGACCCTGGTGGTGGCGCGCTGGGAAGGGGAGCTCGACCGCGAGCGCCTGGACGCCGCCCTGAACGGCCGGTTGCCCACCGATCCGGAGCCGCTGGCCGACGATCCGTCGGTGACGCCCGAGACGGCTTAGGCCTGGTCGGTCACCGCGTAGATCATGATGCCGGTCGCCACCGCCAGGTTCAGGCTGTCGGCCCGGCCGCGCATGGGGATCTTTACGTTCACGTCGCAGGCGGCGGCCACCTCCGGCGTCAGGCCGGACTGCTCGGTGCCCATGACGATCAGGGTGGGCGCCTGGTAGGGCGCGTCGCGGTAGCCGTGCTGGGCGGTCAGCAGGGTGCCCACAACCGAACCCGGCCAGCGCTTGCGCCAGGCCAGGAAGGCCTCGCGCGAGGTGCGCACGATCGGCAAGGCGAACATGGAGCCCATGGTGGCGCGCACCGCCTCGACGCTGAACGGATCGACCGTCTCGCCGATCAGGATGACGCCGCCGCAGCCGGCCGCGTCGGCGGTGCGGATCACCGTGCCGAGGTTGCCGGGGTCGCGCACCTGCTCAAGCGCCACCCAGGCCGAGGCCGACCTCGGGTCGAGCGTGTCGAGCGGCGTGGTGCGCTGCTCGAACACCGCGATGACGGTCTGCGGGTTTTCGCGCCGCGCGATCTTCTCGAGAATTTCGCGGGTTACCTCGATCACCTCGCCGCGCGCCTTCTGCGTTTCCCGCACGGCGCGGTCCAGCAAGGGGTGGTCGGCGTCCTTGCCGAACATCAGCATCTTCGGCGCGCGGCCCTGGTCCAGCGCCTCGATGACGATCTTCAGCCCCTCGGCCAGGAACAGGCCGGTGGCCTCGCGCTCCTTCTTCATGTGAAGCGCGCGAACGGCCTTCACCGTCGGATTGGTCAGCGACGCGATCTGACGGACGGTCATGCCGCGCTCCAGCGGGCGAAGAAGGAGAGGCCGATCTCGCGCCCGTTCGGGCCGTCTTCGCTGAGCACCAGCTCGCCCCAGTCGATGCGACCGCCGCGCTTGGCGCAGGCGTCGGACAGCAGGCCGGCGAGGGCCGGGCCGGACACCCGCGCGGCGTAGGCGTTGAGCAGCAGGAAGGAGGCGTTCTCCGAGAGCAGGGCGGCGCACTGGCGCGCCAGTTCCGGCAGGTCCTCGAACAGGCGCCACACCTCTCCGCCGGGGCCGCGGCCGTACTTCGGCGGATCCAGGATGATCCCCTCGTACTGCGAGCCGCGCTTGACCTCGCGGGCGACGTATTTGCGCGCGTCCTCTGTGATCCAGCGGATCGGCGCGCTCTCCAGGCCGGAAAGCGCCGCGTTTTCACGGGCGTAGGCGACGGACTTCTTGGAGGCGTCGACGTGGGTGACCTGGGCGCCGGCGGCCGCGCAGACCAGGCTGGCCACGCCGGTGTAGCCGAACAGGTTCAGCACCCGCGGGCGTTCCAGCTGCTCGACGCGGTCCTTCAGCCAGGCCCAGTTGGCCGCCTGCTCCGGGAAGAAGGCGAGGTGGCGGAAGGCGGTGAAGCGGCCGTGGAACTTCACCGTGTCCCAGCCCAGCGTCCAGCTCTCGGGCACGGGCTTGGAGAAGCGCCAGCGGCCCTCGTCGTCCTCGCCTTCGGGGTCGAACACGGCGTCAGGGCGCTCCCACAGCTTGGGCTTTCTGGGCGCCCAGAAGCACTGCGGCTCGGGGCGGACCACTGTGAAGCGGCCATAGCGCTCCAGCTTGCGACCGTCGCCGCTGTCCAGCAGGGCGTAGTCGCGCCAGGCGCGGGTTCGCATGATGTCGGGGATGTCGGCGACGCGGGGCGGCATGCGCCCCGCTTACGCGTTCCTGCGGCGGCGCGTCCAGTCGTCCGGAGAGTTCCGGACGCGGGCGGCGGTTGCGGCTACGCAGGGAAAATGCGTAAGCAAGGACGTGAGCTCAGGCTTGGCGTCGAGGTGTCCCGTGTCCGTCGTGTTGCAGAAGCCGGCCCGCTCCGCCCGCAAGCCCAAGGGCGAAGGGCATGTCCGCCGGGGCGAAATCCTCGAGGCGGCCGAGCGGATCTTCGTCGAATGCGGCTACGAGGGCGCGACCATCCGCAAGATCGCGGAGGAGGTCGGGGTGTCCTCGACCGCGCTCTACATGCACTTCCGCGACAAGGGCCAGATCCTGCTGGAGATCTGCGAGCAGGCCTTCGAGAAGCTGCTGGCCACCAACGCGGAGATCGACGAGCGCCCGATGGATCCGGTCGCCAAGCTCCGCGCCATGTCCGAAGCCTACATGCACTTCGGCCTGGCCAACCCGAACGCCTATCGTCTGGTCTTCCTGACTCGCCCGCTGGAGGCGACCGAGGGCGCGCAGGACGTCGCCCAGCGCCTGGGCCGGCAAGCCTACGACCGTTTCGCCAAGGTGGTGGCGGAAGCCGCCGCCACCGGCCGGATCAAGGGCGACGTCGACCAGGTGGCCCAGATCCTGTGGGCCGGCGGCCACGGCCTGATCGCGCTCTTGATCACCAAGCCGTACTTCGAGTGGGCGTCGCAGGAGACGCTGATCAAGGGGATGATGGACGCCCTGTTCGAAGGCGTCCTCCAGCGGTGAAGCGCTTCGGCCTGATCCTGGCGGCCTCCGTGGCGCTGGCCGCGGGCGCGGCCCGGGCGGGCGAAATGCGCGTGCTGTCGCTGGATTCGTGCGCCGACCAGTATGTCGTCGCGCTGGCGCCGCGCGAGGCGATCGTGGGCGTGTCGCCCCGGGCCGACGACGACGATTCCTGGATGAAAGCCGAGGCGAAGGGCCTGCCGCAGCGCCGCCCGACGCTGGAGGCGGCGCTGGCCGCGCGGCCGACCCTGGTGGTCCGTTTCTGGGGCGGCGACGAGCGGCTGGTCCGCGCGCTGGAGGCCCGCGGCGCCAAGGTCGTCGGCATCGACGACGCCTCCGACTTCGACGGCGTGCGCGCCGACGTCCGCAAGGTCGCCGCCGCCATGGGCCGCCAGGCCGAGGGCGAGAAGCTGGTGGCGCGCATGGACGCCCAGCTGGCCGCGAGCCGCGGGGCCTGGAAGGGTGAAAAGGCGCTCTATCTGACCCCGGGCGGCTTCACCGCCGGCGACAAGACCCTGATCGGGGCCATGCTGAACGGCGCGGGGCTCAAGAGCGCCTCGGACAGCGAGTGGTTCGACTCGGTGTCGCTGGAGAAGCTGGTGCTGGACCCGCCGCGCCTGTTGGTGCTGGGCTTCTTCGACGCCGTGCGCGGCGGGCGATGGGCCCCCGGCCGCGATCCGCTGGTCGGTCGTCTGGCCAAGGAGCGGAGCGCCGCCTCGTTGCCGGGCTCGATCCTGGGCTGTCCAGGCTGGTTCGTGACCGAAGGGAGCGCGCGGCTGGCCGCGGCGGCCCCGAAGCGATGAAGCGGCTCGGCCTCAACCTGTTCCTGGTGATCGCGCTGGTCGCCGGCTTCGCCCTCGCGACGACGCTGGGCGAGACCCGCCTGGGCCTCGACCAGTACCTTCAGGCCTTCACCCAACCCGGCTCCGCGCCATGGGAAATTCTCTGGAGCATCCGGGCGCCGCGGGCCGCCGCCGCGGCGGTGGTCGGCGCGTGCCTGGGCCTGTCCGGCGCCCTGATGCAGGGGCTGCTGCGCAATCCGCTGGCCGACCCGGGCGTGCTGGGGGTGTCGGCGACCGCGGCGCTGGGCGCGGCCCTGACCATCGTGCTGGGCCTGGCCGTCGTGCCCGGCGCGGTCGAGGCTTCGGCCCTGGTCGGCGCGGCCCTGGCCGGCGGTTGCCTGCTGCTGTTCGCGGCCCGCTTCCCTGAGCCCGAGGCGCTGATCCTGTTCGGGGTGGCCCTGTCCAGCTTCGCCGGCGCGGTCACCGCGCTGGTGTTCAACCTGTCGCCGTCGCCCATCGCCACCGCCGAGGTGCTGGCCTGGATGCTGGGCTCGGTCGAGAACCGCAACTGGGGCGACGTGGCTTGGGGCTTGGCCCCGCTAGGCGTGGCCGTGGTGTTGGCCGGTCATGCGGGCAGGGGGCTGCTGGCCCTGACCCTGGGCGAGGACACGGCCGCCACTCTGGGCCTGCCCATGCGACGGCTGAAGCTGGCGGCGGTCGCCGCCGCCTCGATCGCCACCGGCGCGTCGGTGGCCATGGCCGGGGTGATCGGCTTCGTCGGCCTGGCCTCGCCGCACCTGGTGCGTGCGGCGGTACGCGAAGACCCGTCGCGCCTGCTCGCTCCCTCCGCCCTGGCCGGGGCCTTGATGTTGGTGCTGGCGGATCTCGCCGCGCGCATGGCCCCCACCGAGGTGGAGCTGAAGCTGGGCGTGTTCACTGCACTGGTCGGCGCGCCCCTGTTCGCCTTCGTCGCCTGGCGCGCGGCGCGGAGCTGGCGGTCGTGAGCGCGGTCCTAGAATTCCAGGGCGTGACCGTGGCGATTGGCCGGCGCGAGGTGCTGTCGGACGTCGACGCCGCCTTCGCGCCCGGGACCCTGACCGCCGTCTGCGGCCCCAACGGCGCGGGCAAGACCACCTTCATCAAGGCGGCGCTGGGCGTGGTGAAGCCGAAGGCCGGGCGGGTGCGCCTGTTCGGGCGCGAGCCGCACCAGGTCGCGCCTGACGCGCGCGCCGGCCTGGCCGGCTATCTGCCCCAGGAGCGCCGGATCGGTTGGGGCATGAGCGCCCTGCGCATCGCCGCCCTGGGCGCGATCACCGCGGCGCCGGCCGACGCCGAGGCGCGCGCCCTGGCCGCGCTGGAGCGCGTCGGCCTGAGCGGGCTGGCCGATCGCGGCGTGTTCGAAATGTCCGGCGGCGAGCGGGCGCGGGTGCTGCTGGCCCGCCTGCTCGTGACCGGCGCGCCGCTGCTGCTGGCCGACGAGCCGGTGGCGGGCCTCGACCCCGACGCCCAGCTGCTGACCCTGGAGTTGCTGCGGGCCGAGACGGCGCGCGGCGCGACGGCGATCGTCACCCTGCACGACCTGAGCCTGGCCGCGCGCTTCTGCGACCAGGTGCTGGTGCTCGACCACGGCCGGGCGGCCGCGCAGGGCGCGCCGCTGGAGGCGTTGTCGCCGGCCGTGCTGAAGTCGGCCTTCCATCTGGACGCCGCCTGGACCGACACCCCGCACGGGCCGGTCCTCTCAAGCGCTCGCGTTTCCCCGCTCGATTGAGCGGAGCAACGCGCCGACTTTCCGCGCTCAGTTACCGGGCGTGTAGCCGCCCGACGTGTAAGGCCGCGGGCCGCCGTAGCCGCCGCGCTTGAGGTCGGCCGAAGGCTGGAAATTGGCGGCGGTCCCGCCGTTCAGGCGGGCGCGATAGACCTGCATGTTCTCGCTGACCCGCATGACGTAGTTGCGGGTCTCGCTGAACGGGATGCACTCGATGAAGTCGACCGGGTCGGTGGCCCCGCCGCGCGGGTCGCCGCAGTCGACGATCCATTGCGGCGGCCGGTTCGGGCCGGCGTTGTAGGCCGCCATGGCGAGGATGTACGAGCCGCTGAACTGGTCGACCAACTCGCCCAGATGGAAGGCCCCGAGCTTCATGTTGTAGTCGGGATCCCACAGCATGTTCTCGCTCCACTCGACGCCGAGCCGGCGCGCGGCGCCGCGGGCGGTGGAGGGCAGCATCTGCATCATGCCGCGCGCGTCGGCGCTGGAGCGCACGCGCGGGTCGAAGCCGGATTCCTGACGGGTGATGGCCAGCACGAAGGCCGGCTCGGCCGAGGTCGGGACCGCCGGCACCTGGCGCATCGGATAGCCGCGCTCGGGCAGGATGTAGCCCTTCTGAGCGGCGGCGCGGACCACGCGCATGGACAGGTCCTGGTCACCGAGCTGGCGGGCCATGTCGACCAGAAGCGCGGCTTCCTCGGTGCTGGGCAGGGTGTCGTCGATGTGCATGACGAACACCCGGAACAGGTCCTTCTCGCCAGCCTCGGACGCGACCCGGGCGGCGCGGATCAGTTCGCGGCCTTCGAACCGCTGGCGGTCGGCCTCGGTCGGGATCGGGTCACGGCCGAGCGAAAGGCTGGTCTGGCCGGCCTTCTCCGCGGCCAGCTGGCCATAGAAGGTCGTGAAGTAGCGCGCGCCGGTCTGGTACTGGGCCTTGGCCGCGTCCGCCTGGTTCTGCGCCTCCAGGGCGCGCCCGCGCCAGTACCCGGCCCGGCCCTGGGTGATGGGCGTCGAGCTGGCGTTCTGCAGGTTGCTGAAGTGCTTGTCGGCGCCGGCCGCGTCGTTCAGCTTCCGCAACGCGATCCACCCGGCGAAGAACTCGGCCTCGACCAGCTTTTCGCCGCCGCGGAAGCCGTGGTTGGTCATGGCCGCATAGGCGGTCTTGTAGTCGCGGGCCCGGATCGCCGACTGCATGTAGAGCTTGCGTTCGCGCCAGAGCCGGTCGGCCCCGTCGTCGTCGTACGGGGCCGGCGGGAAACGGCTGACCAGGTTGAAGCCCAGGGTCTCCATGCCCTTGCGGCGCAGATAACTGGCGCGCTCGAAGGCCAGGCCCGGGTCGGCCAGCAGCGGGGCGGGCACGGCGTTGAACAGGGTGTTGGCGTCCGGGGCGTCGGACCGCAGCGCCATGCGGGCGCGGGCCAGGGTCTGGTAGTCGGCCGGGACCAGCGCGATGATCGCCTGGGTGGCCGGGCCCTGCGGGCCCAGCAGCAGGGTGTCCAGGCGCTTGATGTGATCGTCCTGGGTCAGCCAGGTCCCGTAGCGCGAAAGCATGGTGCTCTGTGCGCCGGCCTCGAACAGGCGGTTACGCCACCAGTCCTTGACCAGGGCCTGGGCCTCGGGGGTCTTTCCCTGCGCCTGCAGGGCCGAGGCCAGGGTCATGGCGCCCTCGGCGGTGGTCGGCGCCTCGCCGCCGAACCAGGCGATCACCCGGTCAGGCGGCAGGTTGGCCAGCGCCAGCGAACGCTCGGCCACCTGCTGGCGCCAGTCGCCGCGCGGCCAGCCGGCGAAGTCGCGGCGGGCGGCGTCGAGCTCGAAGAAGCTCATGCGGTCGCCCATGGTGTCGACCATGCCCCAGCGCAGCAGGCGTTGGGCGACGGGATCCTTGATCTGGGCGCGGTAGGAGTCGGCCAGCTGCAGGTCGCGGGAACGCGCCGCCTGCAGACCCAGGCGCAGCAGCTCGGCGTCCTGGCCGGACAGCGGCGTGCGCGGGGCCAGGGCGGGCGTGGAGTAGGCGGAAGGCGCCGCCGGCTGCGTCGTCGGGGTCTGGGCCTGGGCGGCGGGCGCGGCGCCCACGGCGAGACCTGAGACCGTGGCGAGAAGCAGTTGCAGCAGCGGAATCAAGATGCGGTCTCCTCCGACGAGCACGGGATGTTGCAGGTCGACCAAGCTCCCCCTAGGGTCTCGTCGAATTTATGGCGCGTCGCGTGACGCCGCCCTAGTCCCAAGGTTGTCTCTCCCATGACCCGACCCCTCTTCAAGGGCGTGATCACCGCCCTGGTCACACCTTTTCGTGACGGCCACGTCGACGAGGAGGCCTTCGCGCGTCTGCTTGAGCGGCAGATCGCGGCCGGGGTCCACGGCGTCGTGCCGGTCGGCACCACGGGCGAAAGCGCCACCGTCTCGGCCGACGAGCACAAGCGGGTGGTCGAACTCTGCGTCCGTCTCGCCGCCGGCCGCACGCGCGTGATCGCGGGCGCGGGCGGCAGCGAGACGAACAAGGTTATCGATCTGGTCCGCCACGCCAAGTCCGTCGGCGCCGACGCCGCCCTGGTGGTGACTCCGTACTACAATCGCCCCAGCCAGGAAGGCCTCTACCGCCACTTCGCCGCCGTCAACGACGCGGTGCAGATGCCGGTGGTGCTGTACAACGTGCCGGGCCGCACCGGCGTGGACCTGTCGAACGACACGGTCGCGCGCCTGGCCCCGCTGCCCAACGTGGTCGGCATCAAGGACGCCACCGGCGACCTGGCCCGCGCCAGCCTGATGCGCGGCTTCGTGGACGAGAGCTTCTCGCTGATCTCCGGCGATGACCCGACCTTCCTGGGCTACCTGGCCCACGGCGGGCACGGGGTGATCTCGGTGACCTCCAACGTCGCGCCCGACGCCATGGTTGCGCTCTACGAGGCGGCCGCGCGGGGCGACTACGACACCGCGCGCAGCTGGCAGGACCGGCTGATCAAGCTGCACAAAGCGCTGTTCCTGGACAATTCGCCCGCGCCCACCAAATACGCTCTCAACCGGCTGAACCTTTGCGCGGAGGACATCCGCCTGCCGCTGGCGCCCTGCGCCGACGCGGTGAAGCCGGCGATCGACGAGGCGTTGCGTGAGGCCGGCGTAATCTGACCATGAGCCAGCAACAAAGCGGGCAGAAGCTGATCGCCGAGAACCGGCGGGCGCGCTTCGACTATTTCCTGGAAGACTCGATCGAGGCGGGGCTCGCCCTGACCGGGACCGAGGTGAAGTCGCTGCGCACGGGCCGGGCCAACATCGCCGAGTCCTACGCGGCGGTGGAGGGGCGCGAAATCGCGCTCGTCAACGCCGACATCCCGCCCTACGGCCACGCCAACCGCTTCAACCACGAGCCGCGCCGGCCGCGGAAGCTGCTGCTGCACCGCAAGCAGATCGACAAGCTGATCGGCGCGGTTCAGCGGGAAGGGCGGACCATCATCCCGATCCGGCTGTACTGGAACGAGAAGGGCATCGCCAAGCTGGAGCTGGCCCTGGCCAAGGGCAAGAAGCTGCACGACAAGCGCGAAGCCAGCGCCGAGCGCGACTGGGCGCGCGACAAGGCGCGCCTGATGCGGGAGAAGGGGTGAGCGACGCGCTCGCCGGCCCGCCGCTCTATCGGCGCGTGTTGGGCGAGGCATGGGATGCGCTTCCACCGGCGGTCCGGCGCATGCACGAGCTCGACGTGACCGCGGCCGAGGGTGTGGCGCAGGTCGAGCGGGGCGATCATCCCCTGGCCCGTCTGATCGGGACCTGCATCGGCGTTCCGCCGGCCGGTCGCGATGTTCCGCTCCGGGTGAGCTTCAAGCGCGAAGGCGAAACGGAGATCTGGCGGCGCAGCTTCGGTGGCCGCAGCTTCGTCTCCCGCCAGGCGTGCGGCCGCGCCGCTGGTCTGAAGGTCGAGCGCTTCGGTCCGATCACCCTGTGGCTGGCGATGGAGGTCGAGGGCGAGCGCCTTCGGATCGGGGTTCGGCGCTGGGCGGCGTTCGGCCTGCCTCTGCCGCTGAGCTTCGCGCCGGTGCTTGAGACCTACGAGGCGGTCGAGGACGGCCGGTTCGTGTTTGACGACGACATCCGTCATCCGCTCGTCGGACGCATCGCGCGGCATCGGGGATGGCTGGAACCGGTCGAGGACGCAGGATGATCACCGCCGCCGACATCGAAGCCATCGAACGGGCGACGCTGGCCGCCCTGCCGCCCAGGACCCTGGTGGAGGACGACGGTTGGCTGCTGGCCGCCAACGACGGAGCGATAGGGCGGGTCAACAGCGTCGTACCGCTCGACCAGGGCCGGGACCTCCTGGCCGCCAAGCTCGAGCGCGCCTTCGCCTTCTACGCCGACGCCGGACTTCCTCCGGCCTTCCGGGTCTCGCGCTTCTCCGGGCCAGATCTCGAAACCGCCCTGAGCGCGCGCGGCCTTCGCCCCGAACAGCCGACCGCGGTCATGATCGCCGACACCGGCGCGGTCGCCGCCGCCCTGGCCGGGGTCGCGCCGGCCGAGCGCGTCGGCACGCCGGACGAGGCCTGGCGCGCGGTGTTCCTGGGCGCGGGCTTCGATCCGGTCGAGGGCGCCAGGCGCGCCGCCACCCTGGTGCGGGCCGCCGATGCCGCCTTCGCCCAGGTTCGGTCGGATGGCGAGACCGTCGCCATCGGCGCGCTCGGCTTCGGCGCGGGGTGGGCCGGGATCCACGGCATGCGCACGGCCCAGGCGCATCGGCGCCGGGGGCTGGCCCTGCAGGTGCTCTCGACCCTGGTGGCGGCCGCGGCCGAGCGCGGCGTCGAACGCCTGTTCCTGCAGGTCGAAGAGGCGAACGCGGTCGCCCGAGCGCTCTACGCTCGCCTCGGCTTCGTCGACGCCTACCGCTACAGCTACTGGCGGCCCCCCCAACCTTGAGCCGCTCGGCTCTGAGCCGGCCGGCGCTCAGATCCGCTTAGGCGTCGATGTAGGCCTTCGCCGCCTGGAACACGTCCTCGAACATGTCAGGCGTCAGCACGCGGGTGTTCTGGTTGTACTGCGAGCAGTGATAGCTGTTGAACAGCCGATAGGGGCCGACGTCGGCCTCGACGCCGTGCCCGCTTGGGACGCTCGACGCCTTGGCGCCCAAGGCCTTCAGCACATTCTTGCGGGATACGTCGCCCAGGGTGACGATCGCCTTCAGCCGGGGCAGGGCGGCCATGCGCGCGGTCAGGAACGGGCGGCAGGCGGCCTCTTCGGCGGGAAGCGGCTTGTTGGCCGGCGGCGCGCAACGCACTGCGTTGGTGATCATGCAGTCGATCAGTTCGAGGCTGTCGTCCGGGCGCGCCTCGTAGCGGCCGCGAGCGAAGCCGAACTTGATCAGGGTTTCGTAGAGCAGCACGCCGGCGTAGTCGCCGGTGAACGGCCGCCCCGTCCGGTTGGCGCCCATGCGGCCCGGCGCCAGGCCCACGATCAGCAAGCGCGCGTCGGGATCGCCGAACGAGGGCGCGGCGCCGTTGAACCAGGTCGGCTCCTTGGCCTTGTTCTCCTCGCGGTAGGCGACCAGGCGCGGGCAGATCGGGCAGTCGTGCGGCGGCTCGGCCGGGCCGAGGACGATCTCGGGCTTCACCTCAGAACTCGTCCTGGGAGTCGCGTTCGGCCGGGGTGGGAGCGGCGTCGGGTTGCAGGAAGCGCGGCGTGTGCGCCTGGGCGCGCGGCCGGCCGACCAGCGGCATAAGGTCGACCAGGTCGACGAAGGTGTCGGCCTGGCGGCGCAGGTCGTCCGAGGCCATCGGCGGCTGGGATTTCACGGTGGATACGACGGTCACGCGCGCGCCGCGTCGCTGCACGGCCTCGACCAGGCGTCTGAAATCGCCGTCGCCGGAGAACAGCACCAGATGGTCGGCCGAGCCGGCCAGCTCCATCATGTCGACGGCGATCTCCATGTCCATGTTGCCGCGCCAGCGCTTGCGGCCCTGGGAGTCGGTGAACTCGCGCGCCGGCTTGGTCACCAGGGTGAAGCCGTTGTAGTCGAGCCAGTCGACCAGCGGGCGGATCGGCGAGTAGTCGTCGCCCTCGGCGATGGCGGTGTAGTAGTAGGCCCGGATCAGCACCCCGCGCCGACGGAACTCGTCGAGCAGCTTCTTGTAATCGATGTCGAAATTCAACGCCTTGGCGGCGGAGTACAGGTTCGCCCCGTCGATGAAGAGCGCGATGCGATCGGTGGGATAGAAAGTCATTTTTTGAAATGTCCCCGCAGGGTGGAAGTATGACGTCGCTCGACCAGGCCGTGGTGGTCGCGCTGGGCTCGAATCTGAAAGGCGACCAGCCTTCGATCGAGGCCCTGCTGGAGGCGGCCCTGGACCGTTTCGCGCCCGAGGGGCTGACGGTCGTGGACCGGTCTTCCTGGTGGCGGTCGGCGGCCTGGCCGGATCCGACCGGACCTGCCTACCTCAATGGTGTCGCGATTGTCGAGACGGGCCTTAAACCCTTGCAAGTATTGGCCGTGCTGCGCCGGATCGAGGGCGCGTTCGGCCGCCGGCGCGGGGAGCCCAACGCCGCCCGGACGCTCGATCTGGACCTGATCGCGCACGGCCGGACTCTACTCCTGACCGACGAGCTCGTCCTGCCCCACCCGCGCGCCGCCGACCGGCTGTTCGTGATGGGCCCGCTGGCCGAGATCGCGCCGGCCTGGACGCACCCCCAGAGCGGCCGCACGGCGGCGGATCTGGCCGCCTCGGCGACGGTGGGGCGGGACGCCGCGCCGGTTTGAATTCGCCGTGCGCGCGCCGCATGTTGCACTTGCGAGAGCCGCCCGTTAAATTCGCCGGTTCAAAGCCCTAATTCTGCCGGGGCTCTCCCCAGCCCCCATCCGAGGACAGCAATGGCCCGCGTCACCGTCGAAGACTGCGTCGAGAAGGTCCCGAACCGCTTCGGCCTCGTGCTGCTGGCCGCCCACCGGGCGCGTTCGATCTCGGCCGGCGCGCCGCTGCTGCTCGATCGCGACAACGACAAGAACCCGGTCGTGGCCCTGCGCGAGATCGCCGAGGACAAGGTCGAGCCGGAATCGCTCCGCGAAAACCTGATCGGCACCCTGCAGCGCGTCGACGAGCGCACCGAGGCCGAGGAAGAAGCCGAAACCCTGGCCCTGCTGGCCGAGCCGCAGCACATGCAGATGAGCGAGGCCGAGCTGGTTCGCGCTCTGCAGAGCGACCGCGAAGGCGGTCAGGAGGAGCGCTACTGACAGCCCAGGCGGACGGTTCGCGTACCAGAGCCGCGCTCGCCGTCGTTTCGGCCGAGCCGTCCACCGCCGCTGCCGGCAGCGACAAGCCCGTGAACGCGCCCCTCAAGGCCGAGGCGAAGCCCCGGCCGAAGTTCCTGCGTCAGTTCGAACTGATCGAGCGGGTCCGCAGCTACGACCCGACCGCCGACGAGGCGCTGCTCAACCGCGCCTACGTCTACGCCATGAAGATGCACGGCTCGCAGCTCCGTGCCTCCGGCGACCCGTACTTCGCCCACCCGATCGAGGTGGCCGGCATCCTGACCGACTACCGGCTGGACACCGCCGCCATCGTCACGGCCCTGCTGCACGACGTCATCGAGGACACCTCGGCCTCGCGCGACGACATCGCCGAGATGTTCGGCGACGAGATCGCCGAGCTGGTGATGGGCGTGACCAAGCTGTCGCGCCTGGAGATGCAGTCGGAGCACACGCGCCAGGCCGAAAACCTGCGCAAGTTCATCCTGGCCATCTCCAAGGACGTGCGCGTCCTGCTGGTGAAGCTGGCCGACCGGCTGCACAACATGCGCACCCTGCAGCACGTGTCGCCGGCCAAGCGCGAGCGCATCTCGCGCGAGACCCTGGACGTCTACGCGCCGCTGGCCCGCCAGATCGGCTGTCACCGCTTCGCCACCGAGCTTGAGGAGCTCTCCTTCGAGCATCTCAATCCGACTGCCCGCAAGGCGATCGCGCGCCGCCTGGAAGTGCTGAAGCACGAGCAGGGCCCGGCCGTCGCCCAGGTGTCGGAGGCCATCGCCGACCGGCTGGAGAAATCCGGCATCCCGGCCCGCGTGTTCGGCCGCGAAAAGACCCCGTTCTCGATCTGGCGAAAGCTGCAGCGCAAGTCGCTGGGCTTCTCCCAGCTGTCCGACATCTACGCCTTCCGCGTGATCGTCGAGAACGAAGAGGACTGCTACCGGGCGCTGGGCGTGATCCACCGCGCCTGGCCCTCGGTGCCCGAACGGTTCAAGGACTTCATCTCGACCCCCAAGCGCAACAACTACCGCTCGCTGCACACCACGGTGATCGGCCCGCGCGGCATGCGTATCGAGATGCAGATCCGCACCGAGACCATGGACCGCATCGCCGAAGAGGGCGTGGCGGCGCACTGGAAGTACAAGAACAAGAGCTACGGCTTCGACGCCGAGGCGGCCGCCGAGGAGGGCGGGCGCGACCCGATGCAGAACCTGCGCGGCCTCGTGCAGGTGCTGGAGCACGGCGGCGGCGACGTGGAGGACTTCGTCGAGCACGCCAAGCTCGAGATGTTCCTGGACCAGGTGTTCGTCTTCACGCCCAAGGGCCGGATCATCAGCCTGCCGCGCGGGGCCATGCCGCTGGACTTCGCCTACGCGGTGCACACCGACGTCGGCGACACCGCCATCGGGGCCAAGATCAACGGCGAACTGCGCCCGATGCGCACCCAGCTGAGCAACGGCGACGTGGTCGACATCATCCGGGGCGCCAAGCCGGACATTCCGCCGGACTGGCGCTCGCTGACCGTCACCGGCCGGGCCCGCTCGGCCATCCGCCGCCAGATCCGCCAGACCGAGCGCGAGGAGTTCGTGAAGCTGGGCCGCGCGGCGGTCGAGCAGGCCTTCGCGCGCGCCGGCAAGAACATGGCCGACGTCTCGCTGCGCCCCGCCTTCGAGCGGTGCATGGTCGAGGACGAGGAGGAGCTGTTCGAGTCCGCCGGCCGCGGCCGGGTCGAGGCCATGCGCGTCCTGGAAGCGGTCTTCCCGGGCCTGAAGGACAGCGAGCGGGCGGCCGCGGCCGCGCGCACCCGCATCGAGGACGGCAAGTCGGGCCGTCTGTTCGTGCGCGGCGGCGGCCTGACGCCGGGCGTCAGCGTCCACTTCGCCCCGTGCTGCAGCCCGGTGCCGGGCGACCGCATCGTCGGCATCATGGAGCCGGACACCGGCCTGACCGTGCACACCATCGACTGCGAGCGGCTGGCCGAGTTCGAGGACCGCGAGGAGCTCTGGCGCGACCTGCAGTGGACGCCGGAGGCCGAGCGCAACGCCGTGGCGGCCGCGCGCCTGCGCGCCACCATCCGCAACGCGCCAGGCGTGCTGGGCCAGGCCTGCACCATCATCGGCGAGGCCGGGGCGAACATCATCAACCTGAAGATGGCGCACCGGCAGTCGGACTTCTTCGACGCCGAGTTCGATGTCGAGGTGGTGGACGCCAAGCACCTGACCACCATCGCCGCGGCCCTGCGGGCCTGCCCCTCGGTCGAGACCGTCGACCGGGTGCGGGGCTGATTGGATCGCCTCCCCCCGCAGGGGAGGGAGGCGAAGCCATCAGGGTCAGGCGTTCGGAGCGCCCGTCGTATTGACCATCCACGGCACGCCGAAGCGGTCGATCAGCGACCCGTAGCCCGGCGACCAGAAGGTGGCGTTGAAGGGCATCACCACCTTGCCGCCTTCGGAAAGGGCGTCGAACCACCGGCGCGCCTGGGCGGCGTCGTCGGTGTGCAGGGTCACGTCGAAGCCGTTCTTCGGCTTGTCGATGTTCGGGGCCCAGTCGGTGTCCATGTCCGCGCCCATCAGCGCCTGGTCGCCGACCTCCAGCCAGCAGTGCATGAGCCAGTCCTTGTACTGCGGACCGACCGGCATGTCGGGCGGGCCTTCGCCGTAGGGGAAGGCGGCGGTGATCTTTCCGCCGAGCACCTTGGCGTAGAACTCGAAGGCCTCGCGGCACTGGCCGCGGAAGCTGAGGCTGGTGACGATCTTCATGGGCGCTCCGTCGGGTTCGGGGAGGCGAAGCTCAACTCGCAGAACGACGGTTCGTCAACCGAGCGCCACGTACAAGCGCGAGGGGCGCTGAGGCGTTTACGCGGACCCATTCAGGTCCTATTGAGCCGCCCATGACCTCTGAAGACGTTCTCGACGAATTCCGTGCGGCCGGCGCCCTGCGCGAAGGCCACTTCGTGCTGTCCTCCGGCCTGCACAGCCCCGTGTTCCTGCAGAAGAACCTGGTGTTCATGAACGCCGACCGCTGCGCGCGGCTCTGCAAGGCGCTGGCCGAAAAGATCACCGCCCAGGTGGGCGCGGTCGACGTGGCCATCTCCCCGGCCGTGGGCGGCATCATCCCGGGCTACGAGACCGCCCGCTGGCTGAAGGTCCCGTCGATGTACGTCGAGCGCGAAGGCGGCGAGTTCAAGCTGCGCCGCGGCTTCGGGATCGAGCCGGGCGCCAAGGTCGTGATGGTCGAGGACATCGTCACCACCGGCCTGTCGTCGCGCGAGTGCATCGCCGCGATCAAGGCGGCCGGCGGCGACGTGGTGGCGGCGGCCTGCATCGTCGACCGCTCCGGCGGCCGCGCCGACGTCGGCGTGCCGCTGATCGCCCTGGCCACCCTGGACGTGCCGGCCTATCCGGCCGACCAGCTGCCGCCCGAACTGGCGGCGATCCCGATCGTCGACCCGGGCAGCCGGAGGCTGTCGAAGTGAGCAGCCGCGTCCGCCTGGGCGTCAACATCGACCACGTCGCCACCGTGCGTAACGCGCGGGGCGGGGCGCACCCCGAGCCGCTGCGCGCGGCGCGGCTGGCGATCGAGGCCGGGGCGGACGGCATCACCGCGCACCTGCGCGAGGACCGCCGGCACATTTCCGACGCCGACATCGGCGCCCTGTCGGAGCTGTGCCACGGGCTCGGCAAGCCGCTGAATTTCGAAATGGCCGTGACGGCGGAGATGCGCGACATCGCGCTGCGCCACCGCCCCCACGCCGCCTGCCTGGTGCCCGAGCGGCGCGAGGAGCGCACCACCGAGGGCGGCCTGGACGTCGCCCGCAACCACGCCGCCATCGCCCCTGTGGTCCGCGCCCTGCGCGACGCCGGCGTGCGGGTGTCGCTGTTCATCGAGCCCGATCCCGTGCAGGTGGCGGTGGCCGAGGCCATCGGCGCTCAGGTCGTGGAATTCCACACCGGCGCCTACTGCGAGGCGGTGATCCACGGCCGCGATCCGGCCCCCCTGCTGGAGGCGCTGAAGCGCGGCGCAGGGGAAGCCGAGCGGCGCGGGCTCGAGGTCCACGCCGGCCACGGCCTGGACTACGACACCGCCCAGACGGTCGCGGCGATCCCGCAGGTGGTGGAGCTGAACATCGGCCACTTCCTGATCGGCGAGGCGATCTTCGTCGGCCTGGAGACCGCCATCCGCACCATGCGCACTCGCATCGACGCCGCCCGGCCGGGGGCCTGAGCCGGTGATCCTGGGCATCGGCGCGGACCTGACGGATATCCGACGCATCGAAGAGACGCTGTCGCGTTTCGGCGACCGCTTCACCAACCGCTGCTTCACCGAGATCGAACGGACCCGTTCCGAGCGCAAGCCCGACCGCGCCGCCAGCTACGCCAAGCGCTTTTCGGCCAAGGAGGCCTGCGCCAAGGCGCTGGGCACCGGCATGCGCAGCTACGTGCACTGGCGCGACATGGGGGTGGTCAACCTGCCCACCGGCCAGCCGACCCTGGCGCTCACCGGCGGCGCGGCCGAACGCCTCAAGGCGCTGACGCCGGCGGGCATGACCCCGTATATCCACCTGTCGCTTACCGACGATCACCCCTATGCGCAGGCCTTCGTCGTCATCGAAGCCTTGCCCGCGTCACAATGAGCGACTACCGATTTTCCGAGAGGGGCGGACGGCCCCGGGCGGGGACTGAACAGCGATGAGCACCGTGGAAACCGGCGGAGCCCAGGCCGCCGAGCCGAGCGAAACCGCAGAGGCCGTCGCCGCGGCTGAAACCTCCGCCGCCGCCGAGCCGTTGACCGCCGGAGCGTCCGCGGGCGCGGAGTTCGAGGAGCCGGTCGAGGAAACCGACGACGTGCCCGCCCACGCCAAATCCGCCAAGGACGAGTTCGTGGAGATCGCCAAGACGATCTTCTACGCGCTGCTGATCGCCCTGGTGCTGCGGATCCTGTTCTTCCAGCCGTACACCATCCCGTCCGCGTCGATGGAGCCGAACCTCTACGAGGGCGACTACATCATCGTGTCCAAGTGGAACTACGGCTACAGCCGCCACTCGATCCCGTTCAGCCCGCCGCTGTTCCACGGCCGCACGCCCGGCAAGGGCCCGGCTCGCGGCGACATCGTCGTATTCAAGCTGCCCAGCGACAACAAGAGCGACTACATCAAGCGCGTGGTCGGCTTGCCGGGCGACCGCATCCAGATGCGCGACAACCATCTGTACATCAACGACGCGCCGGTGAAGGACGAGGTGATGGGCCCGATCGAGGTGCCCACCTTCTACGGCGTCCCGCGCGAGGCGACCGAGATCCGCGAGACCTTCCCGGAGGGCAAGAACTTCACCACCCAGGACTTCGGCCCGGGCGGCGACCTGGACAACACCGACGTGTACGTGGTGCCCGAGGGCTACTACTTCATGATGGGCGACAACCGCGACAACTCGATCGACAGCCGTGTCGACCCGCGGTTCAACGGCGGCGCCGGCGTCGGCTTCGTGCCGGCCGAGAACCTGGTCGGCAAGGCCCAGATCATCCTGTTCTCGTGGCACCCGGGCGCGTCCCTGTTCAAGCCCTGGACCTGGTTCACCAAGGTGCGCCCGAGCCGGTTCTTCACGCCGCTGAAATGAGTGTGCGCGCGAAAGCCGTCGCAGACCTCGAACAGAAGCTCGGCCACGTATTCAACGACCGCGACCTGCTGGAGCGGGCCCTGACCCATTCCAGCGTGGGCGAGGGCGCGCGTCGGGTGATCGACTACGAGCGGCTGGAATTCCTGGGCGACCGCGTGCTGGGCCTGCTGGCGGCCGAGCGCCTGATCGACGCCTATCCCAAGGCCAAGGAAGGCGAGCTGTCGCCCAAGCTGCAGGCTCTGGTGAACCGCGAGGCCTGCGCGAGAGCGGCGCGGCGCATGGGCGTCGGCCCGGCGCTGCGGCTCTCGCCTGGCGAGACGAAGACCGGCGGGCGCGACAAGGACACCATCCTGGGCGACGCCTGCGAGGCGCTGATGGCGGCGGTCTACATCGACGGCGGCATGGAGGCCTCGCGCGCCATGTTCGGCACGTTCTGGGCCGACGAGTTCGCCCACCTGGACGCGCCGAAGGTGAAGGACGTGAAGTCGCGGCTGCAGGAGTGGGCGCAGGGCAAGGGCCGGCCGCTGCCGACCTACGAGGTCGTGAACCGTGAAGGTCCCGACCATGCGCCGACCTTCACCGTCGAGGTGAAGGTCGAAGGAGTGAAGCCTGAGCGGGCCGCAGGGCGTTCCCGCCAGGAGGCGGAGAAGGCCGCGGCCACCGCCATGCTTGAACGCGAAGGATTGCTGTGAACCAAGAAACCAAGACCCGCGCGGGTTTCGCCGCCGTCATCGGCGCCCCGAACGCGGGCAAGTCCACCCTGGTCAACCGGCTGGTCGGCACCAAGGTGTCGATCGTCACCCAGAAGGTGCAGACCACGCGCTTCCCGGTGCGCGGCGTGGCCATTGTCGGCGACGCCCAGATCGTGCTGGTCGACACCCCCGGCATCTTCAAGCCGCGTCGCCGGCTGGACCGGGCCATGGTGCGCTCCGCCTGGGGCGGGGCCGAGGACGCCGAGGCGGTGGTCCACCTGGTCGACGCCCAGGCCGAACTGGCCGTGCTGGACGGCAAGGACGCCAGCCCGGCCGACAAGCGCGCCCACATCGACGTGGAGACCATCGTCGAGGGCCTGAAGGCGGCCGGCCGCAAGGTCATCCTGGCGCTCAACAAGATCGACGGCATCAAGCGCGACCGCCTGCTAGCGCTGGCCGATACGCTTTTCAAATCCGAGGTCTACGACGAGGTCTTCATGATCTCGGCGGCCAACGGCTCGGGCGTGGACGACCTGGCCGCCCGCCTGGCCGAGCTGATGCCGGAAGGCCCGTGGCTGTATCCCGAGGACCAGAGCGCCGACGTGCCCTCGCGCGTGCTGGCCTCCGAGATCACCCGCGAGAAGCTCTACCTGCGGGTCCACGAGGAGCTGCCCTACGCGGCGGCGGTGGAGACCACCAAGTTCGAGGAGCGCAAGGACGGCTCCGTCCGCATCGAGCAGAACATCTACGTCGAGCGCGACAGCCAGCGCCCGATCGTGCTGGGCAAGAACGGCCAGACCCTGAAGTGGATCGGCCAGAAGTCCCGCGAGGAGCTGCAGGAGCTGCTGGACCGCCCGGTCCACCTGTTCCTGCACGTCCAGGTCAACGAGCGCTGGCAGGACGACCGCGCCCTCTACGCCCAGTTCGGCCTGGAGTACGACGTCTGATCTGATGGAGTGGACCGACGACGCTTTCGTGCTGTCTGCGCGCGCGCACGGCGAGACCGGGGCGATCGTCGACCTGCTGACCGAGACGCACGGGCGCGTCGTCGCCTACGTGGCCGGCGGGGCGTCGCGCAAGATGCGCCCCTTCCTGCAGCCGGGCGCGCGGGTGATGGCGCAATTTCGCTCCCGCGTGTCGGAGCAGATGGGCTCGGCCGCCCTGGAGCCGGTGGGGGAGGGGCCCGCGGCCCTGTTCGACGACAGCCTGGCGCTGGCCGGCCTGGCCGCCGCCGCGGCGGTGGCGCAGGGCGCGCTGCCGGAGCGCGAGCCGCATCCGGGCGCCTTCTACGCCTTCGACGCGCTGGTCTCGGCCCTGGCCGTCCCCGACATCTGGCCGGCGGTGTTCGTGCGCTTCGAGGCGGGCCTGCTCGAAGAACTGGGCTTCGGCCTGGACCTGACCCGCTGCGCCGCCACCGGCGCGACCGATGATCTCGTCTATGTCAGTCCCAAGACCGGGCGCGCGGTCAGCCGCGCCGCCGGCGAGCCCTACAAGGACCGCATGCTGGCCCTGCCGCCGTTCCTGCTGGCCTCCCAGGCCGGCTTGCGTCACGGTGAGGTGGGGGCTGGGTTGAAGCTGACCGGCCACTTCCTGGAGGCCTTCGTCTTCAACGCCCTGAACAAGCCGCTGCCGCCGGCGCGGGTGTGGATGGTCGATCGCCTCGCTGACGCGGGGCTGCTTTAGCTTTCTGTGGACCGCACGGGATCCGCCATTCCGGCGATCCAGCGGATAGACTAGTGGGCGAGCGGGTGATTCCGCGCCCGAGATGACGAGTACCGGTCCCGATGACCAAGCATTTCAGCCCTGACGACGAAGGCGGCCGCATCGTCGACGAGCCGATGGGCGAGGCGCTGTCGCGCCGCTATCTGGCCTACGCGCTGTCGACCATCATGCACCGGGCCCTGCCGGACGTGCGCGACGGCATGAAGCCGGTGCACCGGCGCGTCATGTACGCCATGCACGAGATGCGCCTGAACCCCGACGCCGCGGCGCGCAAGTGCGCCAAGGTGGTCGGCGAGGTGATGGGCTCCTATCACCCGCACGGCGACCAGGCGATCTACGACGCCCTGGTGCGCCTGGCGCAGGACTTCTCGCAGCGCTACCCGCTGGTCGACGGCCAGGGCAACTTCGGCAATATCGACGGCGATAGCGCCGCGGCCATGCGCTACACCGAGTGCAAGCTGACGCCCGCCGCCCAGCTGCTGCTCGCCGGCATCGACGAGGATGCGGTCGACTTCCGCCCGACCTACGACGGCCAGGACGAAGAGCCGGTGGTTCTGCCGGCGGCCTTCCCCAACCTGCTGGCCAACGGCGCCACCGGCATTGCGGTCGGCATGGCCACCTCGATCCCGCCGCACAACGCCGCCGAGCTGATCGACGCCTGCCATCTGCTGCTCGAGAACCCCGGGGCGACCACCGCCGACATCATGACCAAGCTGCCGGGGCCGGACTTCCCGACCGGCGGCGTCTCGGTCGAGACCAAGGCGGCGATTCACGAGGCTTACGAGACCGGCCGCGGCGGCGTACGCCTGCGCGCGCGCTGGGAGAAGGAGGACCTGGGCCGCGGCGTCTGGCGGATCATCGTCACCGAGATCCCCTACCAGGTTCAGAAGTCGCGCCTGATCGAGCAGCTGGCCGACCTGATCGAGAACAAGAAGGCGCCGCTGCTGGGCGACGTGCGCGACGAGTCGGCGGAGGATATCCGTCTCATCCTCGAGCCGAAGAACCGCACGGTCGAACCTGAGATCCTGATGGAAAGCCTGTTCAAGCTTTCCGATCTGGAGACCCGCTTCCCGATCAACATGAACGTGCTGGACGGCAAGGGCACGCCGCGCGTCATGGGGGTGAAGGACTGCCTGCAGGCCTTCCTCGACCACCGCCGCGACGTGCTGGTCCGCCGGTCCAACTGGCGTCTGGAGCGCATCGAGAGGCGCCTGCACGTCCTGGAAGGCCTGCTGATCGCCTTCCTGAACCTGGACGAGGTGATCCGCATCGTCCGCGAGGAGGAGCAGCCCAAGGCCGAGCTGATCAAGGCCTTCGCCCTGACCGAGGTCCAGGCCGACTTCATCCTCGACACCCGGCTGCGCAACCTGGCCAAGCTGGAAGAGATGCAGATCAAGGGCGAGCACGAGAAGCTCGCCGCCGAGCGGGACGAGATCAATTCGCTGCTGGGCTCGCCGGCCAAGCAGTGGAAGCGCATCGGCAAGGACCTGGCCGAGGTGCGCAAGGTGCTGCTGTCGGCCCGCCGCACGACCTTCGCCGACGCTCCGCAGGTGTCGGCCGACGTCTCGGTCGAAGCCTTCGTGGTGCGCGAGCCGGTGACCGTGATCCTGTCCGAGCGCGGCTGGATCCGCTCGGCCAAGGGCAAGGTCGAGGATCCGTCTGAGCTGAAGTTCAAGGAAGGCGACAAGCTCGCCTGGCTGATCCCGGCCGAGACCGTCGACAAGCTGCTGATCTTCGCCTCCGACGGCCGGTTCTTCACCCTGCCGATCGACAAGCTGCCGTCGGCCCGCGGCCACGGCGAGCCGCTGCGCCTGATGATCGACTTCGAGGAAGGCTCGAAGATCGTGGCCGTGTTCGCCCACAAGCCGGGCCGCAAGCTGTTCCTGGCGTCGAAGGCCGGCTACGGCTTCATCCTGCCGGAGGAGGAGGCGATCGCCTCGCGCCGCGCCGGCAAGCAGGTCCTGAACGGCGACGCGGCGCTGTGCCTGCCCGTCGAGGGCGACCACCTGGCGGTGCTGGGCGACAACGGCAAGGCGTTGGTCTTCCCGCTGGCCGAGCTGCCGGAAATGCCGCGCGGCAAGGGCGTGAAGCTGCAGAGCTACCGCGAGGGCGGCTTCAGGGACGCCACCGCCTTCGCCGCCGAGACCGGCCCCGAGTGGGTCGACGGCGGCGGTCGACGCCGTCAGTGGGCCGACTGGAAGGACTGGCTGGGCAAGCGCGCCCAGTCCGGCAAGGCCGCGCCCAAGGGGCTGAAGAAGTTCCGGTGAATTTCCCTCTCCCAAAGGGAGAGGGAGGGGCCCATCGCGCCAGCGATGGGAGGGTGAGGGGTTACGCGGCCAGCCGCGTGCCCTCATCCCGATGCCTCATCCGGACAGCTCCGTAACCCCTCACCCTCCCAGCCCTTCGGGCCGGGTCCCTCCCTCTTCCTCTGGGAGAGGGGCGCTCACCCGGCCGCCGCGGCGGCGCGCTTGGCCTCACGGGCGATCTCGTCGGGCGTGGGCACCAGCACGGCCATCTGCACCGGCTTGCCGGTCGCTTCGGCCACCAGTTCGGCGGTGCGGGTCTCGACCGCTTCTTCCAGGCGCTTGAGGAACTCGGCCTTGGGCAGGCCGGCGGGGATCGGGTCGAGGAATTCGATGGTGGCCGTGCCGGGGTTCTTCTTGGCGCTGGTCTGCTGCCAGAACAGGCCGAGGTTGGTCGCCAGCGGCACCACCGGCATGTCGAAGTCGGTGGACATGTGCCAGACGCCCGACCGATAGCGGAAGCGCTCGCCGATCTTGGCCAGGTTGCCTTCCGGATAGATCAGGATCTTGCGGTTCTCGGCCTTGGCCTGGGCCGCGCTTTCGGAAAGCGCCCGGCGCGCTTCGGGGCCGCCGCAGTTGTCGACCACGATGGCCCCCAGCTTCTTCAGCACGCCCGAGAGCAGCGGGAAGCGCTCCAGGTGGTCGCCGGTGACGAAGGCCAGGTCGTCGAACTGGGAGTAGACGCTGAAGCCGTCGCCCCAGGACTGGTGCTTGGCGGCGATGATGAAGGCGCCCTCGGGCAGCCGTTCGCGGCCACGCACGTCCAGCTTGATCCCGGCGAAGATCCGCATGGCCTGCACCATGCGCCGCACGTAGCGGCGGATGATCCAGCTGGTCGCCTTGCGTCCGGGCGTCAGCGCCGCGAAGGCCGCCATGGTGGCGTAGAGGATCGACAGGACCCAGTAGACGAGGTTGAAGAGGAAGCTGCGCATGGGATCCCTGTCCGTTCGGCGGGGCCGACCTTGGCGGTGAATCTCTTTCCGATTGTCTAGCAGGAGTCTGCACGGATGAGCGTCAGCGACGCGTTTGGGGAGCGGGCGCGCGACCTGTTGTCGGTCGCGCCCGACCTGCGGTTCCGCAAGATGTTCGGTGAGATCGGCGCCTATTCGGGCGAGCTGTTCTTCGCCCTCGTGGCGGACGAGGCGGTCTGGCTGAAGGCCGACGACGTCAACGAGGCCGCCTTTGTCGAGGCGGGCGTTCCGCTGTTCGTCTACGGCGAGAAGGACGGCAAGCCGATGAGCCTGCGCTACCGGCGGCTTCCCGACCCCGCCTGGGACGACGAGGACGAGGCGCGCCGCTGGATCGGGCTTGGGCTGGATGCCGCGCGCCGGGCCAAGGCCGCCAAAGCCGCGAAGGGCAAGAAGACGCCGGTGAAGGTCGACCTCGGGCCGGGGCCTTGGGACGAGGCCTAGGCCGCGTCCTTGGGCCGTTCGGCGCTGGTCACCCGGTTACGGCCGCCGCGCTTGGAGGCGTAGAGGGCCTCGTCGGCGCGTTCGATCAGGGAGGCGGCGGTCTCGCCCTTCTTCATCTGCGCCAGGCCGGCGGAGACGGTGACCTGGCCCAGGTCCTCGTTGGTCGAGCGGCGCTTCAGCGAGCGGCCGGCGATCTCCTGGCGCACGACGTCCAGCGCGCTTTGCACGGCGGCGGCGTTCTCGCCCGGGAAGATCAGGCCGAACTCCTCGCCGCCGTAGCGGGCGGCGATGCGGGGCGGCGAACCGGCCACGCGGCCGATCACGCTGGCGACGTAGCGCAGCACCTGGTCGCCGGTCTGGTGGCCCCATGTGTCGTTGAAGCGCTTGAAGTGGTCGATGTCGACGACGGCCAGGGTCAGCGGCTGGCCCTTTTCATCGGCCTCGGCGCAGACGCGCGTCAGCTGTTCGTCGAAAGCCTTGCGGTTGGCCAGGTTGGTCAGGGCGTCGGTCATGGCGTCGCGGCGCACCTGTTCCAGGTGCTCGCGCAGCTTGGTGACCTCGCGGGTGGAGTCGTGCAGCCGGCGCTCAAGCTGGGAGTTCTCGCGGCTGACCTTGTCGGTGGCGGCGGCCAGGCCTTCGACCAGCTTGCGCAGGACTGGCGGCTCCTGGGTGTCGTTCAGGCCCTGGCTGGCGCCGGCCAGGGTCTTGCCGTAGGCGGCCTGGGTCTTCTGGGCGGTGGCCATGGCGGTGGCCACGCTGCGCAGTTCGCGGCTCAGCTGGGCGCCCGCGTCGCGAATCTCGTCCGAGAGGCGCGCGCGCGGCAGGAATTCGGCGGCCAGCGTCTCGCTGACGTCGTCGGTAAACGGTTCGCCGGCCGCCAGCATGCGCGTGATCTCGCGCGCCAGCGGGCTTTCAGGCTCGCCCAGATAGTGCAGCCAGAGCTCGAAATTGAGCGGCGTCGGCCATACGGCGGCGCTTTCCATCATCTCCAGCGCCTTGCGCGCCAAAGAGAAAGCGTCAGGACCGCGTAGCGCCACCTCGACTTGGCCGGTCATGTGTCCCCCCTGGGCGCCGCGGTTCTGGCGGCGCTGTGACGGGCAATACTTACGTGGACGACCGCAAACGCAGGGTTAAGGCCAAGGTTAAGCCAGCGCTTTCAGGTGGTTTTTTTCACCGGCGCGGCACGCAGCAGGAAGGCCGGGGTGCCGTCGCCGCCGAAGCCGACCACGCGCGGGCCCAGATCGTCGCGGTAGCGGCCGCGATCACGGTCGCGATCACGTTCCCGCTCGGGACGCGGCGAGGCGGGGGCAGGGCGCTCCGAGCGCTCGTGACGCTCAGGACGGGCTTCGGCCTTCTCGGGGCGGCGTTCGGCGCGGGCGGGCTCGCGCTCCCGACGCTCGGGCTTCGGTTCGCGCTCGCGGCGCTCCGGCTTCGGCTCGCGACGGTCGACCTTCGCTTCGGCGACTTCGGCTTCCGGCGCCTCTTCGCGCGGTTCGGCGCGACGGCCGCGGCCGCGTTCGCCGCGTTCCGGCCGCTCGCCGCGCTCGGGACGGGCGCTGCGACCACGGCGGTCGCCGCCGCCGGCGCCGCCGGCCTGGCTCCAGTCGAGGTCGAGCGTGACCTCGTCGGGCGTCTTCTTGGTGAGCTTCAGCACCTTGTCCAGCGACTTGGCGTCAGCCGGGGTGACGATCATGAACGCTTCGCCCGAACGCCCGGCCCGGCCGGTGCGGCCGATGCGGTGGACGTAGTCGTCGGCGTGGTGCGGCACGTCGTAGTTGAAGACGTGGCTGACGTCGGGGATGTCCAGGCCGCGCGCGGCGACGTCGGAGGCGACCAGCAGCTTCAGTTCGCCGGCCCGGAACGAGGCCAGGGTCTTCATGCGCACGCTCTGGTCCAGGTCGCCGTGAATGGCCGCGGCGTCGAAGCCGTGCTTCTTCAGCGACTTGGCGACGACATCGACTTCCGACTTACGGTTGCAGAAGACGATGCCGTTCTTGATCTCCGAGCGCTCGATCAGGGCGCGCAGCGCCAGGCGCTTGGCCCGCGGATCGACCGAGGGAATGTTGGCGATGTGCTGGGCGATGGTGTCGGCGGTGGTGGCCGGACGCGTGGCCTCGATCCGGGTCGGATCCTTGAGGAACTGCGTGGTCAGGCGCGTGATCTCGGGCGGCATGGTGGCCGAGAAGAACAGCGTCTGGCGGCTGGGCGGGGTCAGTTTGAAGATGCGCTCGATGTCGGGGATGAAGCCCATGTCGAGCATGCGGTCGGCTTCGTCGACGACCATCAGCTGCACGCCGGTGAGCAGCATCTTGCCGCGCTCGAACAGGTCCAGCAGGCGCCCCGGGGTGGCGATCAGCACGTCCACGCCCTTGTCGAGCGCGGCGACCTGGTCGCCCATCGAGACGCCGCCGATCAGCAGCGCCCAGCTGAGCTTGGTGCCCTTGGCGTATTTTTCGAAAGAACTCGCGACCTGGTCGGCCAGCTCGCGGGTCGGGGCCAGCACCAGGGCGCGCGGCATGCGGGCCTTGGAGCGGCCGGCCGACAGCCGGTCGATCATCGGCAGGGTGAAGGCGGCGGTCTTGCCGGTGCCCGTCTGGGCGATGCCGAGCACGTCGCGGCCCGCGAGTGCGACGGGGATGGCCTGCGCCTGGATCGGCGTGGCGGTCGTGTAACCCGTATCGGCGACGGCCTGCAGCGTCGTCGCCGACAGGCCCAGTTCGGAAAATTCGGTCATACTTCAGGTGATCAGGCGGTTCGACACGCCCGGGGGGCGCGCAAACGCGGCGGCGCGGACGGACGTCGTCGCGCAGAACCCGAACATAGGGATGAAGGCCAGCAAGTCAATCTGCAGCACCGCCGCGTGTTTCGGGCGGCGGCGAGCGTGGCTTGATTGCAGCTCAGCGCTGCTGCGACCGTAGTTCGAGCACCAGAAACATGGGCGCCGGGGCGTCGCTGGTGAAAGCGTAGCTTTCCCAGAAGCACATGAAGTCGACGAGCTCTGCGCCGAATTCACGCGCCGCTGCGTCGCCGTTGCGGACGTAGACCACGAGCGGCGTCTCCCGGCTGGCGTCTTCCGCGTCCTCCAGGAGCGCCTGGACGTGACCGGACTTGCCCGAGAGCGCCTTGTGAACGGTCGCGATCAGGCCGTCCAATCCGCCGAACCGGTATTCGGTTTCGACGACGCGGGCGCCGTCGACCGTATAGGCCGCGTCGAAATCGGCGCGCGAGGCCACCGTCGCGACGCGCGGGTCGACAGTTCCGCAGGGCGGGCGCCGAAATTGAAACGGCGCCCCCACCTCAGACGTCCAGGTCTTCGGCCGCAAAGGCGGCGTTCTCCTGGATGAAGCGGAAGCGCAGCTCCGGCTTGCGGCCCATCAAGGTCTCGACCAGCGCCTCGATCTCCTCCTCGGACTCCGGCAGCGTCACGCGGGCGAGCGTGCGCTTGTTCGGGTCCATGGTGGTCTCCTTCAGCTGGGCCGGCATCATTTCGCCCAGACCCTTGAAGCGGCTGATTTCCGGCTTCTTGCCCTTGAAGGTGGTGGCCAGCAGCTCGTCGCGGTGGGCGTCGTCGCGGGCGTAGGCGGTGGTCGCGCCGTGGCTGATGCGGAACAGCGGCGGCAGGGCCATGAACAGGCGGCCCTGGCGGATCATGTCCGGCATGGATCGGTAGAAGAAGGTGATCAGAAGCGAGGCGATGTGGGCGCCGTCCACGTCGGCGTCCGTCATGATGACGATGCGCTCGTAGCGCAGGTCTTCGAGCCGGAACTTGGAGCCCAGCTGGGCGCCGAGCGCCAGGGTCAGGTCCGACAGCTCCTGGTTCTGCCGCAGCTTGTCGCTGGTGGCCGAGGCGACGTTCAGGATCTTGCCGCGCAGCGGCAGGATGGCCTGGGTGTTGCGGTTGCGGGCCTGCTTGGCCGAGCCGCCGGCCGAGTCGCCTTCGACGATGAACAGCTCCGCGCCCTCGGCGTGGTTCTGCGAACAGTCGGCCAGCTTGCCGGGCAGGCGCAGCTTGCGGGTGGCCGACGCGCGCTGGACTTCCTTGTCCTTGCGCCGCTTCAGCCGCTCCTCGGCGCGGTCGACGACGAACTGCAGCAGTTGCGTCGCCACCTTGGGCTGTTCGGTCAGCCAGTGGTCGAAGGGATCGCGGAGCGCGTTCTCGACCAGCTTCTGGGCCTCGGCCGTGGACAGGCGGTCCTTGGTCTGGCCCTGGAATTCCGGGTTGCGGATGAACACCGAGATCAGCGAGCCGGCGTTGGCGACCACGTCCTCGGCGGTGATCAGGCCGCCGCGCTTCTCGCCGGTCAGTTCGGCGTAGGCCTTCAGGCCGCGGGTGAGCGCCGCGCGGAAGCCGGCCTCGTGCGTGCCGCCGTCGGGGGTCGGGACGGTGTTGCAGTACGACTGCATGAAGCCGTCGTGCTCGCCGAAGCCGGCCGGGCTCCAGGTCACGGCCCATTCGACCGCGCCGGCTTCGCCCTTGCGCTCCACGCGGCCGGAGAAGGATTCCGGCGTGACGGTCTCGGTCTTGCCCACCCGTTCGGCCAGGGCGTCGGCCAGGCCGTTGGGGAAGTGGAAGAGGGCCTCGGCCGGGGTCTGGTCGGTGATGCGCTCCGGCGCGCACGACCAGCGGATCTCCACGCCGCGGAACAGGTAGGCCTTGGAGCGGGCCATGCGGTGCAGGCGCGCCGGCTTGAAGGCCGCGCCTTCGCCGAAGATCTCCGGGTCGGGCGTGAAGCGCAGCTGGGTGCCCTTCTTGCGCGACGGCCCGACCTGCTGGATCGGGGTCAGCACGTGGCCCTTGGAGTAGCTCTGGCGCCATTCGTGGCCGCCGGACCAGACGGTGACGTCCAGCCGGTCGGTCAGGGCGTTGACCACCGAGACGCCGACGCCGTGCAGGCCGCCGGAGGTCTCGTAGGCCTTGCCCGAGAACTTGCCGCCCGAGTGCAGCACGGTCAGCACGACCTCCAGCGCCGACTTGCCGGGATACTTGGGGTGCGGGTCGACCGGGATGCCGCGGCCGTCGTCGCGCACGGTGAGCGCGCCGTCGGCGTCGAGGCTGACCCAGATGGTCTTGGCGTGGCCGGCCACCGCTTCGTCCATCGCGTTGTCGAGGACTTCGGCGAACAGGTGGTGCAGGGCCCGCTCGTCGGTGCCGCCGATGTACATGCCCGGGCGCTTGCGCACCGGCTCCAGGCCTTCCAGCACCTCGATCGAGGCGGCGTTGTAGCCGGGGTTCGCGGCCGCGGTCGGGGCGGGCGCGGCCTGCGCGGGAGCGGGTGCGGCCGGAGCCGCGGACGCCGGCGCGGCAGCCGGCGCCGGTTCGGCGGCGGGCTGGGCGGGGGCGAAGTCGAAGAGCGACGGTTCTTGAGCGGCCTTGGCCATACGCGGGACTTTGCGGCGATTCGGAAACGAACTCGTATGGCGATCCGGCGCCTCCGGGGCAAGCGGAAGCAGCCAGGGATCGGCGTCGCGCCTCAGGCGTCGGCGGGCTCGCCGAAGCGGTTCGGCCCTGGCGTTCCGCGCCGGCACAGCAGCAACACCAGGATCCCGAGCGCGGCCAGGTAGAGCATGTTGTTGAGAAAGAGCAGCAGCACCGGCGTCAGATCCGGGGTTTCTGAACCGGCGGCGACTTCGGCGAACACCCGCGGCATCGCGACCAGGCCGAAGGCGAGGAACGGCAGCGGCAGCAGCCCCAGCCATCCGGTGAGGCCGCTGTCGTGCAGCCGCCGAGCGACCGCCGCCGCGAGCAGGGCCGCTGCGAGCGCGACCGTGGCGCCGATGCCGCCGAACATCAGCCCGAAGTCCGGCATGACCTCAGGATGGCCGGCGGCCACCCGCACCGAATAGCCGCCGGGGCTCGTTTGGACGCTCACCGCCTCCGGATGTTCGGCCGCCAACCGCGCCGCCTTGGCGAAGAAGTCGTTCATCACTGGGATCATGACGGCGAAGGCGCCGACCATGGTCAGGGCGATCACGCAGGCGACGTAGGGCCAGAACCGCCCCGGGCTTTCGCGTCCCTTGAACACGCCCAGGCTACGCAGGTTTGTGATGACGCCGTTCATGAATCGATCCCTCAACTGTACGTAGAGCCCCTGGTTAAGCGTCGGCGGGCGATCTGCAAAGGTTGGGCGGCGCAGAAAAGAAAAGGCCGCGGATCGCTCCGCGGCCTTGATCACCATTGCGGCAAGTCCTGCGACTTAGCCGTTGTAGTACATGTCGAATTCGACCGGGTGCGGGTGCAGCTGCAGGCGCGCGACCTCGGCTTCCTTCAGCTCGATGTACGAGTCGATGAAGTCGTCGTCCATCACGCCGCCCTTCTTCAGGAAGGCGCGGTCCTTATCCAGCGAGTCCAGGGCTTCGCGCAGCGAGCCGCAGACCTCGGGGACGTTCTTCCGCTCCTGCGGCGGCAGATCGTACAGGTTCTTGTCCATCGCCGCGCCCGGATCGATGCGGTTCTCGATGCCGTCGAGGCCGGCCATCAGCAGGGCGACGAAGGTCAGGTACGGGTTGCCCATCGGGTCGGGGAAGCGGACCTCGATGCGCTTGGCCTTCGGCGACGACACGTAGGGGATACGGATCGAGGCCGAGCGGTTGCGCGACGAGTAGGCCAGCTTCACCGGGGCTTCGTAGCCCGGCACCAGGCGCTTGTAGGAGTTGGTGGTCGGGTTGGCGAAGGCGTTGATCGCCTTGGCGTGCTTGATCACGCCGCCGATGTACCAGAGGCACAGGTCCGACAGGCCGGCGTACTTGTCGCCCGCGAACAGCGGCTTGCCGGCCTTCCAGATCGACTGGTGCACGTGCATGCCCGAGCCGTTGTCGCCGAACATCGGCTTCGGCATGAAGGTCGCCGACTTGCCGTAAGCCGCCGCCACGTTGTGGACGACGTACTTATACAGCTGCATCCGGTCGGCCATGGTGATCAGGTCGCTGAACTTCAGGCCGAGTTCGTGCTGCGCCGGGGCGACCTCGTGGTGGTGCTTCTCGGGCTCCAGGCCCATTTCGCCCATCACCTGCAGCATTTCACCGCGCAGGTCCTGGCCGGAGTCCACCGGGTTGACCGGGAAGTAGCCGCCCTTCGGGCCCGGGCGGTGGCCCATGTTGCCTTCCGGATAGACCTTGGCCGAGTTGGCCGGCAGCTCGACCGAGTCGAAGGCGAAGCCGGTGTTCTCGGGGTTGGTCGACCAGCGCACGTCGTCGAACACGAAGAACTCGGCCTCGGGGCCGAAGTAGACGGTGTCGCCCACGCCGGCCGACTGCACGTAGGCCAGGGCCTTCTTGGCCATGGAGCGCGGGTCGCGGGTGTAGGGCTCGCCGGTGTCCGGGTTCAGCACGTCGCAGAACAGGAACAGCGTGGTCTGCTGGTAGAACGGGTCGATGTAGCTGGTCGCGAGGTCCGGCTTCAGCAGCATGTCGGACTCGTTGATCGCCTTCCAGCCGGCGATCGAGGAGCCGTCGAACATGGTGCCTTCGGTCAGGAACTCTTCGTCGACCATGCCGACGTCGAAGGTCACGTGCTGCAGTTTGCCCTTCGGATCGGTGAAGCGCAGGTCGACGTAGCGGACCTCTTTCTCCTTGATCTCTCTCAGGAGTTCGGCGGGGCTCATGGTGGTGTCCTTGGCGGTTCGGGGAGGGGAGGAGAGGTGGTCTCGGTCTGACGGCCCCGGCTTATACAGCCTGGGGTCCGGTCTCGCCGGTGCGAATGCGGATGACGTCCAGGACGTCGGTGACGAAGATCTTGCCGTCCCCGATCTTGCCGGTGCGCGCGGCCGTCTGGATCGCCTCCAGCACGGTGGGCAGCAGGTCGTCGGGGACGACGACTTCGAGTTTGATCTTGGGCAGGAAGTCCACGACGTATTCGGCGCCGCGGTAAAGCTCGGAGTGCCCTTTTTGGCGACCGTATCCCTTGGCCTCGAGGACGGTCATGCCTTGCACGCCGATGTCCTGAAGCGCCTCCTTCACCTCGTCGAGCTTGAAGGGCTTGATAACGGCTTCAATCTTTTTCATGGCGAATCCGGGAAGGGCGGCCCGGGACGCGAACGAACATCGCACCGCAGCATAATGCAAGCGGCTTTCGTGCCTTACCCTGTGGGAATCCGGACGATTCTTGCGCCGTGGCTTAAAAGCCGCGCAACATGTCCGTGTACCGGCACATTTTTTCGAACGGCCTGACCCTCTGGACGGAGCGGAAGCGATGCGGCGCGGATGCGAGATCCTGACCGTGGCGGAATCGGCGGCGGCCGACCGCGGCGCCGTCGAGCGCGGCGTCGAACGGTTCGCCCTGATGCGCGCCGCCGGCCAGGCGGTGGCGCGCGAGGTCATGGCACGCTGGACGGCGCGGCCGGTGGCGGTGCTGTGCGGGCCCGGCGACAACGGCGGCGACGGCTATGTCGCCGCTCAGATCCTGGCCGAATCCGGCTGGCCGGTGCGCGTGGCCGCCCTGGCCGACCCGACGGCGCCGGACGCCGCGCGCGCCCGGGCCGCCTGGACCGGAACGGTCGAAGCGCTGGACCTCCAGGCCGTGGCCGAGGCGCGCCTGGTGGTCGACGCCCTGTTCGGCGCGGGTCTCTCGCGTCCGCTGGATCACCCGGTGGCCGAGGTGCTGAAGGTGGTCGAGGCGGGGAGCGTGCCGATCGTGGCGGTCGACCTGCCGTCGGGCCTGGCCGGCGACACGGGAGAAGCGCTGGGCTACGCGCCACGGGCGGCGCTGACCGTCACCTTCCATCGCAAGAAGCCGGCGCACGTGCTTGTCAAAGGCCGGGTTCTCTGCGGCGAGACCGTGGTCGCCGACATCGGCGTTCCGGTGGCGGCGACGCCGGACACCCAGCTCTGCGAGAACGGTCCGGACCTGTGGCGGGCCCGCTTTCCCTGGCCCGAACCGGAAGCGCACAAGCATGCGCGCGGACGGCTGGGGGTGATCAGCGGGGCGATGTTCGAGACCGGCGCGGCCCGGCTGGCGGCGCGCGCCGGCCTGCGGACGGGCGCCGGCGTGGTGCGGATCTTCTGCGCGCCTGAAGCGGCGCCGATCCTGGCCGCCCACGTCGAGGCGGTGATGCTGCACGTCTTCGAGACCGAGATGGAGCTGGAGCAGGCGGCCCAGCCGCTGGACGCGGCCGTGATCGGCCCGGCCGCCGGGGTGACCGAGGAGACCGCCGCCAACCTCGCGGCGCTGGCCCGCACCGGGGCGGCCCTGGTGATCGACGCCGACGCCCTGACCGTCTTCCGCGGCGATCCGGGCGAGCTGTTCGCTCAGCTGGACCGCGACGACGTGCTCACCCCGCATCCGGGCGAGTTCGAGCGCGTCTTCCCGGGCCTGCTGGCCGGTTCGCCCGAGCGGATTACCGCCGCGCGCCGGGCGGCCGAGCGGGCCGGGGCGATCGTGGTCCTGAAGGGACCCGACACGGTGATCGCGGCGCCCGACGGGCGCGCCTCGGTCAACACGGTGGAGGCGCCGTGGCTGGCGACCGCCGGATCCGGCGACGTGCTGGCCGGCATGATCGGCGCGCTGCTGGCGCAGAACATGGACAGCTTCGACGCCGCCTGTGCGGCCGTGTGGATGCACGCCGAGGCGGCGCGCGGGTTCGGGCCGGGCCTGACGGCGGAGGATCTGCCGGACCTGCTCCCGGGCGTGCTGAACGCGCTCTGGCGAAGGGCGCGCTGAGGCGGACGGATCGCGAACGGCCGCTTCGGCATTTTCCAAGGCGTGATCGAAGTGGTGCAGGACCTGGCCGGGCTCCGCCTGGGGACCCTGGGCGGCACGGCGCTGACCGTCGGCGGCGTGCTGACGGCCGTGCTGATCGTCGCCGCCGCCGCCGTGCTGGCGCGCCTGGTCCGCAACTTCGTGCGCCGGCTGCGGGCGCGCAGCTGGCTGGGCGCGGCCTCATTCCTCTACATCGTCGAAAAGGTGGCCACCTACGGCGTGGTGATCACCGGCGTGATCGTGGCGATCTCGACGCTGGGGCTGGATCTGACCTCGCTGGCGGTGTTCGCGGGCGCGCTGGGCGTCGGCGTGGGCCTCGGCCTGCAGGGCGTGGTGAAGGAGTTCGTCTCCGGCCTGGTCGTCGTGTTCGACCGGCTGATCCAGGTCGGCGACTATGTGGAGCTGGAGAACGGGGTCAGCGGCGTGGTGCAGGAGATCGGCCCGCGCGCGACCCGAATCCGCAACAACGACAACGTCAACGAGGTGGTGCCGAACTCGCGCCTGGTGGAGCGGACGGTGACCAACTGGACGCTGAAGGGCGAGTCCCGGCGCATCCACGTGCCCTTCAAGGTCGCCTTCGGGGCCGACAAGGACCGGGTGCGTGAGGCGGTGCTGAACGCCGCCCGCGCCGTGCCCTTCACGCTCCCTGACACCGAGGCGCGCCGCACCCAGGTCTGGCTGGTCGGCTACGGCGACGGCTATCTCAAGTTCGAGCTGGTGGTCTGGCCCGGCCTGGAGGCGGTGAAGCGGCCTCAGGCCATGCAGGCGGCCTACGCCTGGGCGATCGACGACGCCCTGTGCGAGGCGGGCATCGAAGTGCCCAATCCGCAGATGGACATACGCGTGCGCGAGCTGTTCGGCTGCGAGGGGGCGGACGCTCTGCGCCTGCTGGGCCTCAAGAGCGAGCCGACTCACCCGTCCGCGCCGGCTCCGTCGCCGGCCGGCCACAACGACGCCGCCAACGACCTTGTGGCAGGCGCCGAGATCGACCGGGTCGAGACCGAACGGCGGGCGGCCGAGGACGAGGCGGACCGGGAGCGGCAGGCGGCGGCTCGCCGCGCCGACAAGCCGCGCGCCTGAACCCCGGCTCACACGATCACACCGCTGCTCTGGAGGCGTCGATCGGCGGCCTGTGACCCGGCTTCGGCGGCCTGCAGACCGGAGGGAAGGGCGCCCCGAAGGGCGCCCTGTAGCCGGTCAGCGTTCGCGCTCGCGACCGGAGCCTTCCTGCCGGCCCTGCCCGCCGGACTCGGGTTTCCCGACCCGGGACTCGCGGGACCGCATTTCGGTGGCGTTGCGGTTCTGGGCGTTCTGCTGACCCGCCTGGCCGCCCTGGCCGCGGTTCTGCTCCTTGCCGCCGCCCTGCTGTCCACGATTTTGCATCGGACTACTCCACTGAAATCACGCGCCATTCCGCGCGCTATTCGAGAGCGCCCCTACGGGGGACCCGTTCCGCTGCTGAAGCCTCAATTCGAGAGTTCAGGTGCGCCTGCGGCGGCGGGGCTCACGACCGCCGGCCGGCAGCGGCGTCGTTCGGCGTCGACCTGGCGTACGGTCTCGACGCCCGTTCCTGGCGCGTCACACGAGGTCCCCGAGTTCGAGCACCGCGCGTTCAGCCCCGTGGTGAGCCGACAGCCGGGTCGGGCGGCCGTGCACCCACAGCCGCTCCACCTCGATCGCCTCCCACCCCTGGGGCAGGACCACGGGCCGGCGGCACCATGACGCCGGCTCGCCCAGGCCGGGCTCGATGCCCGGAAACCCGAACAGCAGGCTGGCCAGGAAGCCGCCCATATTGGCGAAGAATGGCCCGGCGCGGGGCTGCTCCGGATGCTTGTCAGGCCGGTACTCCAGGGGCTGCAGGAAGCGCCCTGAAAAGAATTTTCCGTAGCCCTCGTCGAGCAGCCGCAGCGCCAGCCGCCGGTCGCCGGCTCGCGCCGCCCAAGCGCCGTACAGCGGAGACAGCATGGGCGCGCCTACGTATTCGTCGGCCAGGTCCAGCCAGAACTTCAGCGTCGCGGCCTCGATTTCGGGCTCCAGCCGGTAATCGAGAGGGAAGACGCCCATCAGCGGATCGGGCGTGGCTCCCTTCTCTTCCGAGGGCGTGTAGCCGTCATGGGCGATCACGACCTTTCCCTTAACGGGGAGCACCAGGTCACGGGCCAGCGCCGACCACTTCGGAGACGCCGCCTCGCCGAGCCGCTCGGCGACGCTGACGGCGTAGCCGAGGGCCACCTTGGCGGCCATGTTGGGATAGGCCGCGTTGTCGGCCGGCTCGGGCCGCTCCGCGACGCCCATGCTCGCGGGGTACTCGACGCCGCGGGGCGTGCGCTTGAGCCGACTCTCGAGCCATTCGGCGACCCCGGACAGGACCGGCCAGGCCTTATTCTTGAGAAAGCGCGGGTCGCCAGTCAAAAAGCTGTGGACCGCGAAGGCGCGGGCGACCGCCAGCGTGACGTGATCGGCGTGCCAAGCGCCCGTGCCCGGCAAGGGCGCTGTCTCCTCGCCGGTGGCCGGCGCGGACTCCCACGGGAACTGCAGGCCTCGCCGCCCCCAGATCCGGGCATTGGTGCGGGCCGCCTCCAAGTGGCGCGACCGGTAGTCCAGCAGGCCGCGCGCCGCGTGCGGCTGCATCACGCTGAGGGCCGGGACCACGAACGCCTCCAGGTCCCACATCACGTGCCCGTAGTAGTAGTGGTAGTCCCACCAGGTCGCGAGACCGAACATGGACGTCGAAGCCAGCGACGACGCGTGGGCGGAGGTGTTCATGTAGAAGAAGGAGGCGTCCGCCAGCGCCTGCCAGCGCGTGTCGGCCCCGACCAGGACGATGCGCCCCTTCCAGAGCTCGTTCCACTCGGCTCGGTTTTCCGCTCGGATCCGGTCGAAGCCGTCGCTACGCGCCTTGGCCGCCAGACGTGCGGCTTCCTCGTCGGGACGCCGATGCATGAGGCCCGGCACCAGGCTGACGATCTGTCGAAGGCGGTACTTCCGTCCAGCCCGAGCGCGGAAACGGTACTCGGACCACATCGTCCGATTGCGAGCCGCGGGCCGGGAGGGCTCGAGCTGCTCACCGACCAGCTCGGTGACGTAGGCCAGCCCGCACGTCCCGGTCACGCCCTCGCTATCCCAGAGCATGTAGCCGTCGCACGCCGGCTCCGCCTCGCCGGGCGTGGCGCGGTCCCAGCGGGCCAGTCGCCCGCCGACGTTGCGACCGTCGATCATCGCCCGCACGCCGAGGTCGCACGCGGAATCGACCGTCAGGACCACCTCCTGGCACGCCAGACTGGGATGGTTGCGAGAACAGAAGGTCACGGTCTCCAACCGGACCCGCTTGCCGCCGTTGTCGAAGATCGCGCGGCTGCTGAGTTCACCGGTCGCGAAATCATAGCTCTGGTCTTCGACCTCGACCCGCGCCGACTCGTCTAAGCTCCAGACATTGTCCAGGCCGACCTGGCAGGCCAGCGGATAGGGCGCGAGCGCCGCCGCCTCGATGCGCTTCTCGGGATGTTCTCCGGCGTAGCTGCTGACCAGGCAGGCGCCCGAGACCAGCGGGTCGGACCGCACCCGCAGACCGACGACCCCGTTTGAGACGAAGGCCGGAAGCTCACCGGTGGAGCTACCTGGGACAGGCTGCGGATTGATCGGCGACGACATGGGACGCGAGAGAAACAGCGCGCCTCCTCGGGCGTTCCCGTACGCCAGGGGGGGCCGAGGGAGCCGCCGGGCAGGCGCGGCGCACGAACGGAGCGGCGCGCGCGGGGTCAGCAGCGCCGCTGCGGCGGTTTCGTCCAAATTCGGCGCGGCCGCCGCACGCGGGCTTGCCTTGGGCGGAGCTGAGAATCATAAGGGCGGACCCTGCGTGCGGATGTGGCGGAACTGGTAGACGCACTGGATTTAGGTTCCAGCGCCGCGAGGCGTGGAGGTTCGAGCCCTCTCATCCGCACCAGGGTTTTTCGGGCCGTTTCGCCCCTCGCCCGAGGGGCTTTGACGAACCCCGAAGCGCCGTGACATAAGGGCCGCTCGCGCCGCCCGAACAGGGCGGCCTTTGGTTTTTCTAAACAAGGCGGAAGGGCGGTCGGGCCGAGGGCCTGGCGACGTGTTCCGAAGGCTGAAAGTCCATGCAGGTCGTTGAGAAGTCGAACGAAGGTCTGAGCCGCGTGCTGCAGATCACGGTCCCCGCCAAGGACCTGGGTCAGAAGCTCGAAGCGAAGATCGCCGAGGTCACCCCGCGCATGAAGCTGAAGGGCTTCCGTCCGGGCAAGGTGCCGTCCGCGCACGTTCGCAAGCTGTACGGCAAGGAGCTGATGGGCGAGATCGTCCAGGAAGCCCTCAACACCTCCGGCCAGAAGGCCCTGGAAGACGCGAACATCCGTCCGGCCGCGCCGGCCGAGATGAAGCTGTCTTCGGACATCGAGAAGGTCATCGCCGGCCAGGAAGACCTCGCCTTCGAAATGTCGGTCGAGATCATGCCGGAGTTCGAGCCGATCGACCCGGCCTCGATCGAGCTGACCAAGCCGACCTACGCCGCGTCGGACGCCGACGTGGACGAGGCGCTCAAGGAGCTGGCCTCGCAGTCGAAGACCTACGAAGCCAAGGGCGGCAAGTCGCCCAAGGCCGCTGAAGGCGACATGGTGGTGATCGACTTCGTCGGCCGCATCGACGGCGAAGCCTTCGAAGGCGGTTCGGCCGAAGGCGCTCAGCTGGTGCTGGGCTCGGGCCAGTTCATCCCTGGCTTCGAAGACCAGCTGAAGGGCGCCAAGGCCGGCGAGACCAAGACCGTCGCCGTGACCTTCCCGGAAGCCTACCAGGCCAAGCACCTGGCCGGTAAGCCGGCCGAGTTCGAAGTCACCGTCCAGGAAATCCGCGCGCCGAAGGAAGCCGACGCCGACGAGGAGTTCGCCAAGCGGATCGGTTTCGAGACCCTCGACGCCCTGAAGACCGCCCTGAAGACCAACCTCGAGCAGCAGTACGCCTCGGCTTCGCGCTTCAAGCTGAAGCGCGCCCTGCTGGACGTGCTGGACGCCAAGCACGACTTCCAGCTGCCGGCCAAGATGGTGGAGACCGAGTTCGGCGCCATCTGGAGCCAGGTCGAAGCCGACAAGGCCCGCGGCGGCCTGCCGGCCGAAGACGCGGCCAAGTCGGAAGACGAGCTGAAGGCCGAGTACCGCAAGATCGCCGAGCGCCGCGTGCGCCTGGGCCTGGTGCTGGCCGAGATCGGCCGCCGCAACAACGTCGGCGTCTCCGATCAGGAGCTGTCGAACGCCATCATGGCCGAAGCCCGCCAGTACCCGGGCCGCGAGCGCCAGGTGTTCGACTTCTACCGCCAGAACCCGAACGCCGCCGCCCAGCTGCGCGCCCCGATCTACGAAGAGAAGGTCTGCGACATGATCTTCGGCAAGGCGAAGATCGCGGACCAGACGGTCACCAAGGACGAGCTGTTCGAAGACGAGGAGCTGTCGGCCTGACCTGACGTCGGATGCTGATTTGAGGGACGGGCCCGCCGGCGACGGCGGGCCCGTTTCGCATTTGGGAGCGGCTTTCCAAGCTACAGGCGCTGCCGTACCGTCGTTCCCCTGGGCGAAGGGCCGGGGAGGGCGCGTGATGGCGGGATGGATGGTCGGAGCGGCGCTGGCGCTGCTGGTCGCCCAGGCGGCCGAGACCCCGGCGCCGACGTCCGACAAGGACGCGCCGGCCACGGTCGAGGACGTCGTGGTCACCGGCCCCCGGGCCAAGGCCATCTCCGATTTCGTCCAGGCGATCTCCGAGCCGACCAAGGAGCGGCGGCTGTCGCGCTGGAACCGCACCATCTGCCCCGCGACCATGGGGCTGCCGCGCAAGTACGGCGAGTTCCTGAACGACCGCCTGGCCCAGGTGGCGCGTTCGGTGGGCCTGGAGGTCGACAAGCCGGGCTGCCGGCCGGACATCCTGATCGTCGTCGCCGACGACGTGGACCGGCTGATGACCGAGCTGGAGACGGCGCACCAGGCCGCCCTGGCGGTCAGGCCCTATTCGGACGAAAACCTCAGCTCGGCCGGAACCAAGGCCTTCGGCGAATTCCTGCACGAGAAGCGTCCCGTGCGCTGGTGGCACGTATCGACCACCACGCCGTCCGGCGGCCAGCCAGTCAGCCACACCAAGAGCGGCGCGATGATCATCCGCGGCGTGTCTGACAGCCGGCTTAAGTCCACCGTGCAGGAGGAGTTCGCCGGCGTGCTGGTGGTGGTCGACGCGAAGATGGCCGAGGGGGTGAGCTATGACGCCCTGTCCAGCTATCTGGCGATGGTCTCGCTGGCGC
Source organism: Caulobacter sp. 17J80-11 (assembly GCF_014349105.1). Classification (GTDB taxonomy): domain Bacteria; phylum Pseudomonadota; class Alphaproteobacteria; order Caulobacterales; family Caulobacteraceae; genus 17J80-11. The sequence goes on from NZ_JACSJI010000002.1 coordinate 112,351, forward strand.
AACTGGACCCTCACGCACAGACCAGCGGATCCCCGACTATCCTGAACCTCTTCAGCGAGCGGGCGGCCGGCCGGCCCGGCCCGTCGGGCCTGACCGACTGGGATCAGGCCTATCTGCAGGGGCTGTACGGGGCGCGCGCCGACGCGCCGAACCTGCGCAGCCAGCGCAACTCGATCACCCGGCGCCTGAAGCGGAGTGGGGACGAGGAGCCCGCCAAGAGCGACAAGCGCCAGTCCGCGCGCTAGTCCGCGCTCCGGGCCCGCGCCTCGGCCGCGTGCCGGCGGCGCAGGATCGCGGCGAGCAGCACCCAGACCAGGGCGCCCAGCGCCAGCATGCGCGTGGTCTCGTCCGGCACGGTGCGGATCATCCAGTCGTAGGCCGGCTGCAGGGCGGGGACGAGCCCGGCGGTCGAGAGCCGCTCCAACGCCTCGGCGTTCGGGACCAGGCTGCGTAGCTCGGTCATGCCGGCCGACAGCGCCCCGATCGCCGCCACAGGGGCCAGCGAATAGCGGGTCAGCCATGGGGCGAGATTGCTGAGCACGCCGGCGACCGCCGAGCCGCGCTGGACCGCCCGCGCCCCTCGCGAGAGGCGGGGGTGGGCCGGAGGCGGGGCGTGCGCGCGGCCGGCCGGATGGGGCGCGGCGGCGAGGACGGCCGGGTCGGGCGCGGCTTCGGCGTGCCCGGCCTTCGGGGACGCGGGGCGGGCGGTCTCCAGGCTGGCGCGCGTGGCCGGGCCGACGGCGCCGTCGACCTTCAGGCCGTGTGCCTCCTGGAACTTGCGCACCAGCTCCACCGTGTCCTCGTCATAGGCGCCGGTCGGATCGGCGCCGTAGCCCAGCTCGCGCAGGCGGGCCTGCACCTCCCGCACGTCGTCGCCCTTCATCGGCGTATCGGCGGGCGCCAGGATGCGGGCGGCGCGCCCCTTCGCCGGACCGGCGCGCAGCGTCTTCTCGTCGATGCGGTAGCCGCCGACCTTGAAGGGCAGGTCGAGATCCCAGTTGTCGTCGCGGATCAGTCGCTCGAACGCGGCCATGCGGTAGACCGTCCGGCGCAGGATCGGCTGGGCGTGCTGGGCCAGATAGGCGCGGCGGTTGGCGACGTAGGCGCTGATCCAGGTTTCTTCGCCGACCGCCGAGGGCGGCCCCATCTGGCGCAGGGTGCGGTCGCGGATGCGCTCGAACGAGCCGTGCACCTTGCTGTCGTAGATCACCGCCACGCCCAACGGCGTGGTCACCCCCAGGCCGCGGGCGGCCGCCACGGCCGGGGTCCAGAAGTTGCGGTCGAAGAAGTCGTCCTGGGCCTGGCGCATGACCGGATCGTCTCCGGCGGCCTTCAGCGTCCGGTGCAGGGCGCCGTCGTGGTCGAGCGTCCCGTCGCGCTTGAGCAGGCGGCCGAGGTATTTCGCCAGCGCGGTCACATAGATCGCGCCCGGTCGCTCGACATAGTCCTTGATCAGGAAATACAGCGCGCCGCTGCCCAGGGTGGTCTGGAAACGCCCGTAGGTGAGCCGGCCCGTATCGCCCTGCAGGACCGTCACTTTACCGTAGCCGCCGGTCGGTCGGCCGGTCTCGAAAATGCTCACGATGGCCTGCGCGGCCGATCGCTGAAGCTGGGTCAACTGCATGGCGCCCTCGGCCCCCGCCCAACCTTCGCGCGGTGTGGGTGGTTGCAACTCGGCGCAGGTGCGGCGATATCGGTTGGTCGCCGGTCGGGTCTGGCCGACTCAGGCGTGCATCGAGAAGGCGAGCGAACCTATGCGTGACCCGCGAGACGTGATGATGAACCTCGTGCCGATGGTGGTCGAGCAGACCAGCCGCGGCGAGCGCGCCTACGACATCTTCTCGCGGATGCTGAAGGAGCGGATCATCTTCCTGACCGGTCCGGTCGAGGACGGCATGGCCTCGCTGATCTGCGCCCAGCTGCTCTTCCTGGAGTCCGAGAACCCCAAGAAAGAGATCGCCATGTACATCAACTCGCCGGGCGGCGTGGTGACCAGCGGCCTCGCGATCTACGACACCATGCAGTACATCAAGAGCCCGGTTTCGACCGTGTGCATGGGCATGGCCGCCTCGATGGGCTCGTTCCTGCTGGCCGCCGGCGCCAGCGGCCAGCGCATCGCCCTGCCGAACGCCCGCATCATGGTGCACCAGCCGTCGGGCGGCTTCCGCGGCCAGGCCTCGGACATCGAGCGGCACGCCGAGGACATCCTGAAGACCAAGCGCCGCCTCAACGAAATCTACGCCAAGCACACCGGCCAGCCGATCGAGGTGATCGAGCGCACCCTGGACCGCGACTATTTCATGAGCGCCGAGGAGGCCAAGGCCTTCGGCCTGGTCGACCACGTCTACGAGAAGCGCGAGGAAGGCGGCGAGACGGCGGCGACGCCGGCCTCCTGATCGCGCCGGCGACCAGAGACATGAAAAGCGCGGGGGGAAACTCCCGCGCTTTTTTCATTTCGTCCTCTCGCGAAGCGTGGGGAGGGGGCTCAACCCCGTCCCGGCACGCCGTGAAACACCCGGAATCCCTTCTCGGCGGCCATGGCGATCATCTCGGTGTCGCCGGAGGTGTCGCCGTAGGCGGCGGCCAGGCTGACGTCCGGGCCGAACGCGGCCTTCAGTCGGCAGACCTTCTCGGCGGCGCGGCAGTTGGGCGTGGCGAAGGCGCCCATGACCCGGTCGTCGGCGTCGAAGGCGAGCTGCGTGCCGATAAGGTCGTCGGCGCCCAGCCGACGCGCGAAGGGAGCGACGGTGATGTCCGGCGAGGCGGTGACGATCACCAGCCGCGCTCCTTCGTCGCGCCAGCGCCGCCAGGTCGCCAGCGCGTCGGGGCGCATGAACCGGTCCCAGACCGCGTCCGCGAAGCTTTGCGCCTGTTGCTCCAATGTCGCGCGCGGCAAGCCCGTGAGGAACTCGGCAACCGCAGCAGCTTTCAGCCGTTCCCTGTCACGATCCATAAGGTAGCGCAGGGCGGCGGGCGTGAGGCGGGCATATCCCGAAACGAAACGCGAAGGCGCCGCCCGCCACCGCAGGAAGGCCGTGAAGCTGTCCCGCACCGTCAGGGTGCCGTCGAAATCGAAGGCCACGATCTGGCGTTCGCGGTCAGTCGTCCCCATTTGTCGCCTCCCCGAAAAACGGGATTGTGGAAGCCCCGCCCTTGATCGACGCGAGACGCTTGTGATCGAATGCGGTATCGGGGATTGTCATTTTTTGAACCCTCGCGGCCCATATCCTGCAGGGGACGCCCCGAGGAGGCGAGCGTGGCCCGATCCGGGCCCCGCCGGTGAGTGAGAAGCACTGATGACGAAAGCCGCCAGCGGCGACACCAAGAGCACCCTCTACTGCTCCTTCTGCGGAAAGAGCCAGCACGAGGTGCGCAAGCTGATCGCCGGGCCCACCGTCTTCATCTGCGACGAGTGCGTCGAGCTCTGCATGGACATCATCCGTGAAGAGCACAAGATCGCCTTCGTCAAATCCAAGGACGGGGTTCCCACGCCGAAAGAGATCCGCGAGGTTCTCGACGACTACGTGATCGGCCAGGACCACGCCAAGAAGGTGCTCTCGGTCGCGGTTCACAACCACTACAAGCGGCTGAACCACGCCCAGAAGAACAACGACGTCGAGCTGGCCAAGTCGAACATCCTGCTGATCGGGCCGACCGGCTCGGGCAAGACGCTGCTGGCCCAGACGCTGGCGCGCATCATCGACGTGCCCTTCACCATGGCCGACGCCACGACCCTGACCGAAGCCGGTTACGTGGGCGAGGACGTCGAGAACATCGTGCTGAAGCTGCTGCAGGCGGCCGACTACAACGTCGAGCGGGCCCAGCGCGGCATCGTCTACATCGACGAAATCGACAAGATCAGCCGCAAGTCCGACAACCCGTCCATCACCCGCGACGTGTCGGGCGAGGGCGTGCAGCAGGCGCTGCTGAAGATCATGGAAGGCACCGTCGCCTCCGTGCCGCCGCAGGGCGGGCGCAAGCATCCGCAGCAGGAGTTCCTGCAGGTCGACACCACCAACATCCTGTTCATCTGCGGCGGCGCCTTCGCCGGCCTGGAGAAGATCATCTCCGGCCGCGGCGCAGGCACCTCGATCGGCTTCGGGGCCAAGGTGAAGGATCCGGAGGAGCGCCGCACCGGCGAGGTGCTGCGCGGCGTCGAGCCGGACGACCTGATGCGCTTTGGTCTGATCCCCGAGTTCATCGGCCGTCTGCCGGTGCTGGCCACCCTCGAAGACCTGGACGAGACCGCCCTGGTCAAGATCCTGACCGAGCCCAAGAACGCCCTGGTCAAGCAGTACCAGCGCCTGTTCGAGATGGAGAACGTCGGCCTGACCTTCACCGACGACGCTCTGTCGGCGGTGGCCCGCAAGGCGATCTCCCGCAAGACCGGCGCGCGCGGCCTTCGTTCGATCCTGGAAGGCATCCTGCTCGAGACCATGTTCGAGCTGCCGACCTACCAGGGCGTGGAAGAGGTGGTGATCAACGCCGAGGTCATCGAAGGCCGGGCCCAGCCGCTGCTGATCTATGCCGAGCGGCGCGACAAGGGTGCGGCATCCTGACCAGAACGCGAGTTCTCCACAGGAAAACCTAGGCTTTAGCGGCGCGCCGGTCTCCGGCGCGCCGCTCTCTTTTTGGAACGTTTTCCCCAGGTTCCGGCTTGTTTTCGCAGGCCAATCGCCCTTCAGGGGTGAGAACTTCCAGCGTGGCCGCGCAGGTGCGACGTTCTGGCTGCGTAACGCCGCTCCGCTTGAACGACGCTCTTCGGCGGCCACATAGTCCCAGACAACAGCCTGCGGAATCGTGGGCGGGCTGCGGAAGCCGGCGCTTCGCCGGAACCCCGCGGTCTGAACGGCCGGTGCGTTTTCGCCGGTCAGGGAGCAAGCATCATATGTCCGAGATCAAGGTTCTTCCGGTGCTGCCGCTGCGGGACATCGTCGTGTTTCCGCACATGGTCGTGCCGCTGTTCGTCGGGCGCGACAAATCGGTCCGCGCCCTGGACGAGGTGATGCGCGGCGAGAAGCAGATCCTGCTGGCCACCCAGAAGAACTCCACCGACGACGATCCGGCCCCCTCGGCCATCTACGAGGTCGGCGTGATCGCGACGGTTCTGCAATTGCTGAAGCTGCCGGACGGCACCGTGAAGGTGCTGGTCGAGGGCAAGAGCCGCGCCGCCGTGCGCCGGTTCACCAGCCAGGCCGACTACTACGAAGCCGAGGTCGCCGAGGTCGGCGAGGAGATCGGCGATCCGCGCGAAGCCGAGGCCCTGTCGCGCGCCGTGGTCGAGCAGTTCGAAAACTACGTCAAACTGAACAAGAAGGTCCCGCCCGAGGCGCTGAGCTCGATCCCGCAGATCACCGATCCGGGCAAGCTGGCCGACTCCGTGGCCGCCCACCTGTCGGTGAAGATCGCCGACAAACAGGCGCTGCTGGAAACCTTCGAGACGCCGCGCCGGCTCGAGAAGGTCTACGCCATGATGGAAGGCGAGATCTCCGTCCTGCAGGTCGAGAAGAAGATCCGCTCGCGCGTGAAGCGCCAGATGGAGAAGACCCAGCGCGAGTACTATCTGAACGAGCAGATGAAGGCGATCCAGCGCGAGCTGGGCGAGCAGGACGACTCGCGCGACGAGCTGATCGAGCTCGAGAAGCGCATCAAGAAGACCAAGCTCTCCAAGGAAGCGCGGACCAAGGCCGAGGCGGAGCTGAAGAAGCTGCGCAACATGAGCCCGATGTCGGCGGAATCGACGGTGGTGCGCAACTACCTCGACTGGCTGCTGTCGGTGCCGTGGGGCAAGGCCAAGACCAAGCCGATCGACCTCGGCCTGGCCGAGGACATCCTCGACCACGACCACTACGGCCTGGAGAAGGTCAAGGAGCGCATCCTCGAGTACCTGGCGGTGCAGCAGCGCACCGGCAACCTGCGCGGCCCGATCCTGTGCCTCGTCGGCCCGCCCGGCGTCGGCAAGACTTCGCTCGGCAAGTCCATCGCCAAGTCCACGGGCCGTGAGTTCGTGCGCCTGTCGCTGGGCGGCGTGCGCGACGAATCCGAGATCCGCGGCCACCGTCGGACCTACATCGGCTCCATGCCCGGCAAGATCGTCCAGTCGATGAAGAAGGCGAAGACCACCAACGCCTTCATGCTGCTCGACGAGATCGACAAGATGGGCCAGGACTACCGCGGCGATCCGGCCGCGGCCCTCCTCGAGGTGCTGGACCCGGCGCAGAACTCGACCTTCAACGACCACTATCTGGAGGTCGACTACGACCTCTCGAACGTGATGTTCGTGACCACGGCCAACAGCCTGAACATGCCCCAGCCGCTGCTGGACCGCATGGAGATCATCCGCATCCCCGGCTACACCGAGGACGAGAAGGTCGAGATCGCCAAGCGCCACATCCTGCCCAAGCTGGCCAAGGACCACGGCCTGAAAGACGGCGAGTGGATCGTGCCGGAAGAGACCATCCGCGACCTGATCCGCTACTACACGCGGGAATCGGGCGTGCGGAACCTGGAGCGCGAGCTCGGCGGCCTGGCCCGCAAGACCGTGCGCGACATGGTCAAGGAGAAGGCGACGTCGATCACCGTCGACGCGGAGCGACTGGCCAAGTACGCCGGCGTCCGGAAGGTCAGCTACGGCCAGACGGACACCGAGGACCAGGTCGGCATCGTCACCGGCCTGGCCTGGACCGAGTTCGGCGGCGACATCCTGACCATCGAAGCCCTGAAGATGCCGGGCAAGGGCCGCATGACGGTCACCGGCAACCTGAAGGACGTGATGAAGGAGTCGATCCAGGCCGCGGCCTCCTACGTCCGCGCCCGGGCCACCCAGTACGGCATCAAGCCGCCGGTGTTCGAGAAGGTGGACGTCCACGTCCACGTGCCGGAAGGCGCCACGCCCAAGGACGGCCCCTCGGCCGGCATCGCCATGGCCACCGCCATGGTCTCGGTGCTGACGGGCGTGCCGATCCGCAAGGACGTGGCCATGACCGGCGAGATCACCCTGCGCGGCCGGGTGCTGGCCATCGGCGGCCTCAAGGAGAAGCTGCTGGCGGCCCTGCGCTCGGGCATCAAGACGGTGCTGATCCCGGAAGAGAACGTGAAGGACCTGGTCGACATCCCCGACAACGTGAAGTCGGGCCTGGAGATCATCCCGGTCTCGACCGCCGACCAGGTGCTCAAGCACGCCCTGGCCGGGCCTCTGACGCCGATCGAATGGTCGGAAGAGGAGGAGGCCGCGCCGGCCAAGCCGGCCTCTGAGGACGCCGGCGCGGTCGTCGCGCACTGAAATCGACGCTGAATCGGTGGAAAAACGCCGTCCGGGGCCTCCCCGGGCGGCGTTTCTCCTTTGACGCAAAGGGAATCTGAGTTTCATACTCCTCTCGAAACGACGTCGAATCGAGTCAAGGCACGACGTCGTCGCACCAGGAATAAGGGCTGGGAGATTCTGAGATGACGAAGGCCGAACTGATCGCCGCGATGGCGGACAAGGCTGGGCTGAGCAAGGACCAGGCGAAGAAGGCGGTCGACGCCTTCACCGATTGCGTGGTCGACGCCCTGAAGAAGGGCGAGGACGTGCGTCTGGTCGGCTTCGGCACCTTCGCTCCGGTGAAGCGCGCCGCCGGCATGGCCCGCAACCCGCGCACCGGCCAGCAGGTCGCGCGTCCGGCTTCGACCACCGCGCGCTTCCGCGTGGGCGAAGGCCTGAAGGGCGCCCTGAACGGCTAATCCGTTCAAGGTCGAAAGACAGGGGAGGGCGCGGAGCTTCCGCGCCCTTTTCCTTTGGGCGGCTAGCTCAGCGGTAGAGCGGCTGGTTTACACCCAGTAGGTCGGGGGTTCGATCCCCTCGCCGCCCACCATCTTCCTTCGCCCCGGAGCTTCGCACGACGGGAGGAGGGCGAATGAAAAACGCCGCCGCGAGAGCCTCGCGGCGGCGTTTTCGTTTCCAGCCCGTGGCTTGCGCTTAGAAGCGGAAGCCGGCCCGCAGCAGCAGGGAGTAGCGGGCGTAGTCGTCGAGCAGCTCCGCGCCGCCTTCCAGGGCCAGGAAGCCCAGGGTGTTCCCCGACAGCAGGCGGAAGCCGATGATCGGGCCGCCGCCGCTCAGCTCGTCCGCCTTCAGCACGAAGGACGGCGAGGAGGCCGAGGCGCTGCGGAAGCGGGCGATGGTCTCGCCGGCGTCGAAGCTGATGTTCTGGCGCCAGCCGAGCCTCAGTTCCGGGGTCAGCCAGCCCTGGGTGCCGAAGCGGCCGCCGAAGTTGAGCGCGGCGATGCCGGTCAGCATGTGGCCGTCGCGCCCGTCGACGATCAGGTCGAAGCCGTTGCCGCCGCCGCTCTCCTGGCGCTCTTCCTCGCTCAGGTAGAAGTAGTCCAGCGTGGCCTCGGGGCGCATGTACCAGCGGCGGCCGAACTTCTTCTCGTAGCTGGCGCCGGCGCCGGCGGAGAAGGTGAAGCCGTTCCAGTCGGCCTCGGTCGTGCGGTTCAGGCCGGCGCCGATCAGCTGGCGGGTGCTGTCGAACATGGCGTAACCAGCCGCGGCGCGCGCCCAGCCGCGCCAGTTCTCGCCCGCGCCGCGCCAGTAGGCGCCGAGCTCGAAGAGCTGGGAGCTGAGGTTCTCGTCGCCGGCCGACTGCGGGTCTTCGATGTCCGACGAGGTGAAGGCGGTCGACAGGCCGAAGGCGCCCATGTTGGTGCCGCGCTCGAGGCCGCCGGCGATGCCGAAGCCTTCCGAACGGAACCCGTAGGACAGGTTCTTTTCCTTGTCGGCGTAGAAGTTGATCTCCTGGATCCAGCCCGTGGTTTCGCCGAGCGGGGCTTCCGGCCGCGGATCGGACAGGGCGCGAGTGACCGCGTCGACGCCCGAGGCCAGCGACAGCAGGGTGCCGCCGGAGTGGTCGGGCAGCATCTGGCTGTAGAGCTGGAAGAAGCCGTCGCGGTCCAGCTGGGCCAGGAAGGCCGAGCCGAGGGCGCTGTCGGTCTGCAGGGCGTTGTAGATCGCGTCGTAGGCCGCAGCCTCCGAGGCGATCATGCCGGCCTCGGCCGCCGTGCGACGGTCCAGCTGAAGGATCAGCTGGTTGCCCGTGCGGCTGATGTCCGGGACGTACAGGTAGGGCGTGTTGTTGGTCAGCTCGCTGATATCGATCGAGCCGACGTTCAGGGTCGTCGCGTCCACCAGGACGAACTGGGCGGTCGGGTCGCTGAGCAGGTCGGTCAGGCGCACGCCGAGGGTGGCGCCGTTCGCGAAGGTCGCGGTTCCGGACACGTTGAAGCGGGTCGAGCCCGAGGTGGTCGGGTCGACGGTGAAGATCAGTTCGCCGCCCCCTTCCACGGTCAGGTTGGTCAGGGAGAGGGCGGAGGTGTTGCGGGCCTCCAGCACGCCCTTGTGCACGGTGATGTCGAGCAGGCCGTCGCTGTCGGTCAGCACGCCGCGGACTTCGCCGGCCGCCGTGCCTTCGCCGATCACCAGGACGTCGGCGCCGGCCCCGAAGGAGACGTCGCCGATCAGGCGGCCGTTGGCGATCTCGAGGCGGTCGGCGCCCGAGCCGAGGCGCACGGCCCCGATGATGTCCGACTCGTCGGCGTCGTCCACGCCGTCGGCGTCGGCGTCGGCGTCGGCCTTGCCGTCCGCGCCGTCGTCGCCGTCGTTCACGCCCCACTGACGGATGACCACGCCGCCAGTGTTGGCGCTGACGTCGATGGCGACCGCCTTGCCGGTCACCGTCTCATTGCTGGCGTCGGTGTCGGCGTCGTCGGTGTCCTCGGCGTCGTCGGTGCCGACCACGCCGGCGCGGATCTTGCCGGTGTTCTCGATGCGGTCGACCGTGCCCGACTGGTCGCGGATGGCGATGGCGTCGCCCTTGTCGCCGCTGACGGTGGCCTGGATCAGGCCGGTCTTCTCGTTGCGGATCACGCCCTGCGGCTGGCCGAGACCGATCGTGGCCCCGTTGGCGATGTCGATGGCGATGGCGTTCTTGGCGTCGTCGCCGTTCTTCTCGGCCTGGATCACGCCGCTGTTGCGGATCTCGCCGGTCGAGGCGGTGGCGTTGAACTTCAGGGCGGTGGAGGTGCCGTCCCAGGAGATCGAATGGATGGTGCCGGTGTTGCGCACGCCGCCGTCCACCGTGACCGCCTGGCCGCCGGTGACGCCGATCGCCAGCGCGGTCGCGTCCACGTCGTCATAGACGCCCAGTCCGTTGATGGTGCCCTTGTTCACCAGGCCGTAGGCGTTGTCGCCGGTCCCGACCGGGCTCAGCGTCACGGTCTGGGTGGTCGAGCCGACCTGCACGCCCGGAGCCGCGCCCCAGCTGGTGATGTTGGCGGTGGTCTCGTCGGTGTCCTTGACGCCGTCGTCGTCCTCGTCGTCGTCGTTCGGGTCGAGGTTCGGCTGCGCGGCGTCGAACAGCACGCCGCCGGCCACGTCGGCGCCGATCGCGACGGCCGGGCCGCCCTGCAGCAGGTCGTCCGCGTCGAGCTGGTCGCGCAGCGCCTTCGTCGGCGGGCGGGTGTTGTAGCGGTAGCCGGTCGAGGAGATCTGGCCGTCGATGGTCAGCGCGCCGCCGACGTCGCCGTTGATGACCGCGCCGCTGGTGTTGCCGCCCAGGGTGGTGATGGTGCCGCCCAGCTTGACGTTGCCGGTGACGCCGCCCTCGACCAGCACGCCGTAGCCGTTGTTGCCGGTCAGGCGGATGATGCCGTTGTTGGTGAGGTTGCCCTGCAGGACCGGCTCGATCCGGATGCCGTAGGACTCGTTGCCCTCGATGTCGATCGCGGCGGCCTTGTTGTTCGTGACGTTGCCGACCAGCGGCGAGGCGCCCGTGACCCGGATGCCGTAACGGCCGGTGCCGGTCGCGAAGGGACCGTCGAGGTCGCCGTCGGGCAACAGCGGGCCCGAGCCGTCGGGGTCGACGTCGGTGGGCGTGTAGTTGTCCTTGACGGTGATGTTGCCCGTGTTGGTCACGTTGCCGGTGAAACCGCCCTGAACCAGCACGCCGGTGGCGCCGTCCGTGGCGTTCTCCATGGTGACCGAGCCCTCGTTCACCACGCTGTTGTTGCTGTTCAGCGTGACGGCGGCGCCGGTGGAGAGCTTCACCTTGCCGGTGGACGTGATCTTCACGTCGTCCGCGGTCGAGGTGGGCGTCGCAGTCGCGGTTGCGATCGGGGTGGTTCGTTCGGTCGAGACCGACGTCTCAGCGAGGGCGGTCTGGGCGATGCACAAAGGCCCCAGCGCGGCCGCGGTCGCGAGCATCTTACGCATTGTCGATAACCCCTGGTCAGAAACCCGAACGAACGCGCGGCGGCGAACGGTCACGCTTGCGCCCCAGCTTTCGCCACAATGCGGCGAATGCGTGGCAGTACGCCACAGCTTTCTAGTCCGAAACGGCTCAGCCGCCTACGCCATAATTAACGCCGTGACGCTTCTCGGGCGCGCTTCGGCCGAGCTGTCGCGACCCGGTCGCACTTTCATGCGTTGTTGCGCGGAAGACAGTGAGAGCGGCGATGGCTTACGGCGTGCGCGAGCGTGAGTTTTCCTGGTTTCCGGGGGGCGATCCGGAGGCCACGCGCGCCCGGCTGGGCCTGCACGCGTCGGACGCCGGCCCGCATCTGGTCGACGTCACCATGCTCTATGCGCCCCGTAGCGGGGGTGTGAAGCGCTACCTGAACGCCAAGCGGGCGTGGGTGAGCGTTAACCGTCCGAAACTGCGGCACTCTCTGGTCGTCCCGGGCGCCCGCACCGGCTCGGACGGCGCCGGCGTGGTCACCTTGCACGCGCCGCCGCTGCCGTTCGGCGACGGCTATCGATGGCCCTCGAACGTGAGGAAATGGACGACGGCGCTGGAGGTGCTGCGGCCCACGGTGATCGAGGCGGGCGATCCCTATGCGCCCGGCCAGGCCGCGCTCGAGGCCGGTCAGGCCTGCGGCGTGCCGGTGGTCGGGTTCTGCCACTCCGATCCGGCGGCCCTGGCCGCCCTTCACCTGGGCGAATGGGCCAAGCGGCCGGTGGAGAAGCGCTGGGCGCGGCTGTTCTGCCAGTTCGACCGGGTGGTGGCGCCCAGCCGGTTCATCGCCAGCCGCCTTTACGACGCCGGCGTGGAGCGGGTGGTCTGCCGCCCGCTGGGCGTGGACGTGCAGACCTTCGTGCCCGATCGGCGCGACCCGGCCTGGCTACGCCGGCGGCTGGACCTTCCGGCCGACGCGCGGGTGCTGGTGTTCGCCGGCCGCCCGGCCAAGGAGAAGAACATCGACGTGCTGATCGAGGCGGTGCAGCGCCTGGGGGCGCCGTACGTGCTGGTGCTGGTGGGGGCGGGATCGGGCCTGCCCGCGGAGCCGGGCGTGATCTGCCTGCCCTACGAGCGGGACCCGCGCGCCCTGGTGCGCCTGCTCTCCAGCTGCGACGCCTTCGTCCACGCCAACGATCGCGAGCCGTTCGGCCTGGTGGTGCTGGAGGCGATGGCCTGCGGCCTGCCGGTCGTGGGCGTCGCGTCCGGCGGCGTGGCCGAGACAGTGGATGCGACGGTGGGATCGCTGGCCCCCTCGGCGGCGCCGGAGGATTTCGCCGAGGCGGTGGAGGCGCTGTTCGATCGGGACCTGGCCCAGCTGGGGCAGGCGGCGCGGGCGCGCGCGGTCGAGTTGTTCGCGTGGGAGCGCGTGTTCGGAGATCTAGGCGGCCTCTACGCCGAGCTGTCCGGCGAGCCGGCCTTTACAGGTGTGCAGGGGGCGGCGGCGCACTGAGCGCGGCGAAGTTCGCAGAGAAGCGAAAGTGGCGCGAGTGACGGGGCTCGAACCCGCGACCTCCGGCGTGACAGGCCGGCACTCTAACCAACTGAGCTACACCCGCGCATGGAGGCGGAGAGCGCCGACTTTCGATCTCTTGCGAGCTTAGTAAAGTGGCGCGAGTGACGGGGCTCGAACCCGCGACCTCCGGCGTGACAGGCCGGCGCTCTAACCAACTGAGCTACACCCGCGCATCGGAGCGTGGCCCCGACGAGGCGCGCTTCTTAGGCGGGCGGCCGGACCCCTGTCAACCGCGTCTCCGACGAAAAAAGCGAGATGGTCGAGACCGGCGTTAGCCGAGGGCCCGCCGGGCGAACACGACGTGCTTGGAGCCGAGGTAGGTGACGCTCATGCCGGTCGCCGCGCCGAGCACCAGCGGCACGATCAGCCAGGCCTCCAGCCGGGGCATCAGGCTCAGCGCGCCGGCGTAGACGCTGAGATTGGCCGCCGCGCCCAGGCCCTGGACCAGGGCGTAGGCGAGGGCCTCCTTCAGCGGCCGCGGGCTGCGCCGGGCCGCGAAGGTCCAGTGCCGGTTCAGCAGCCAGGTGAAGCAGACCGCCACTGAGAAGGCGCACAGCCGCGCCGGGATCGGGCTTAGGGCCGCGAAGTGCACCAGGCCGTAAGTCAGGCTGGCGTCGAGCATGAAGCCTGAGCCGCCCACCATCGCGAAGCGCAGCACGGGGCGGTCGAACCGGGAAAGCGGGGCGGCCGCGGCGCGCAGGCCCTGCCAGACCGCGCGCGGGCTCGCTCTCTCGAGCGCCGGACGCGGCAGGGCGTAGGCCAGCACGCCGGCCAGGGCGGGGACGATCCACACCACCCGGGCCTCGTAGCGGGGCGCAGGACCCGAAAGCATGCCGCATACCGCGGCGTTGACCAGCAGGAAGCCGAGAATCAGGCCGGCGGCGGCGGCCGACTGCAGGGCGGCATCGCCTGCGCCGGCGTCGCGATGCAGGGCCGAACGGACGTCGGCGCGCGTCAGCCGCCAGCCGAGGAAGCCGATCGCCAGCGCCAGCAGGAGCCCGTGCAAAAGCTGCAGCTCCCCGACGCTGAACGCGGAATCGCAGGCGCCGGCCTGGAGGCACTTCTGGGCGCCGGGCACGCGGGTGACGGACTTGGCGAACACCTCGCCCTGGGCGGTGATCGGCTCCTCCACGTGGAAGGCGGCGAGCTGGCGGCCCCAGTTGCCGATCGAGGCGCCCAGCTGGCGGAACGGCGCGGTCGCGAACACGCCGGCGACGAATCGCGCCTGCTCGGCCCGAAGCTGCTCGCGGACGGGGAGCGAGGCGACCCGATAAACCCCAGTGCCGACAGTCTCTTCCCACAGGAAGCTGTCGGCGTCCGCGAGGTCGGCGGCGCGGAAGGCGCATAGGGCGAAGGGGCGCCCGTGGCCGCACGCGTCGGCCAGATAGCTGCGGCCGGGGCCGTCTGCCAGCACCCGCGCGGTCAGGAAGGGCGGGCTGTGCAGCTCCTGGGGGCCTGGGAGGGCGCGCACGGCCAGAGGATAGGCGGCCGCGGCCAGGAGGGCCGCGAGGACGGCGGCGCCGGTCGCAGCACTGCGCCGAACGGCGGGCCGCAGGCCGGTCCGTACCGTCAGGACAGCGAAAACCAGCACCAGGACGGCCGCAAGCGCCAGCAGATTGCTGGTGTGGAAGGTCAGGGACACGGCCAGCAGAAGCCAGACGGCGACCCGGGACCGACGGCCCAGCCGCTCCGGATAGACCAGCAGCAGGACGGCCGCGAGCAGGGCGACGGAGGTGAACAGGTCCGGCATCAGGAAGCCGGCGAAGAAGGGCAGGGACGTGGCCGCCGCGAGCGCCGCGGCCAGGATCAGGTAGGCCCGCACGCCGGACGCCGGCGCGGCCGCGCGCAGCCAGGTCCAGACCAGCCAGGCCACGGCCAGGGCCTGCAGGTAGAGCGCGATCCAGAGCGAGCCGGCCGCTTCGCTGAGCGCCAGAAAGAAGCCGTAGGTGGGCGAGCGCGCGCCCATGAAGCTGAGCGACTCCGCCGAGCCGGCGGCGAACATCGACCAGTTCTCGACGACAGGACCGTGGCCGCCGAGCAGGCGCGCGCCGATCCCGTGCAGCAGGCTGAGGATGCTGATTCCGGCCGCTCGATAGCCGTCTGAATCGTAGAAGATCGACGGCCGGCCGACCGCGAGGGCGGGCCAGATCAGCAGCAGGGCGGCCGGGAAGACGGTGCTCCAGGCGGGGATCGAGACGCGCCGCATCGGTCAGCGACGATAGAAGGCGACGGCCAGCAGGCCGACGGCGGTCGACTGCGCGGCCGTCCCCACCGTCGTCGCCAAGCTTCGCCAGCCGCGCGCCGAAGCGATGGCGACCACTCCCGCGAGCAGCGGCAGCAGCCAGATCACCCGCGCCTGGTATCTCGGCATGGGCGCCGACAGGACGCCGCAGAGTGCCGCGTTGAGGACCAGAAAGCCGACAATCAGGGCCGCCGCGTAGAGCAGGCGCGCCTCGTCGCCGGCGGGGGCGCTCGTGCGAGCGCGCACCGCCCAGACCGCCAGGAAGCCGGCGCCCAGGACGACTATGCCGGAGTGCAGCCAGCGCAGGAAGCCGGCGTGGAACGGCGGCGTGCAGGCGGGCTCCTGCTGGCAGGCCTCGGCCCCCGGCAGGATGGTCGCGATCGCGTTCTGCCCGCGCGCCACGTACTGCGCCGGCGACTCCAGGGGTTCGGCCACCTGGAAGCGGATCAACTGGAGGCCGACATTGCGCAGGGCCGCGCCGAGCTCGGCCAGCGGGGCGGATTTCAGGGTGGCGAGAACGAAGGTGCGTTCCTCGGCTTTCAGCCGGGCGCGGGTGGCCGCGTCGGCCGTCTCGACCAGGGCGTAGCCCGGCTCCTGGGACCAGAGGATGTCCTCCGAGTCGGTCATGGCCACGTGCTGGAAGTCGCACAGGGCGTAGTCGGCGCGGTGGGCGCAGGCGTGAGCGAGGTAGGCGCGCCCGGGACCGTCGGCCAGCACGCGCGCCATCAGGAACGGCGGGTCGGCGAGCTCGGCGGGGCCTGGCAGGGCGCGGATCAGCGCCGGATATGCCGTCAGCGCCGCGAGCGCCGCCGCCGCCGCGCTGGCCGCGACGGCGCATCGACGCAAGCTCCGGCGCGGGCCGCGCCGCCAGGCCAGGACCGCGAACACGACGCCGAGCACAGCCAGGGCGACGAGCAGGTTGCTGCGGTGGAAAGAGAGGGCGAGGGCCAGGATCAGCCAGACCGCCACGGCGCTGGCCCGCGGCAGCCGGTCCGGGAACACCAGCAGCAGCACCAGCGCCAGGGCGGCCAGGCCGGCGAACAGGTCCGGCATGGCGAAGCCAGCGTAGAACGGCAGGGCGGTGGTTGCAGACAGGCCGGCGATCAGGCCGAAGAAGGCCTTGGCGCCCGCGCGGGGCACGGCGGCGCGCAGCAGGGTGCGGATCATCCACGCCGCGGCCAGGGCCTGTAGGTAGACGGTGAACCACAGCGAGCCGAGCCGCTGGGTGAGGAACAGGAAGAGGGCGTAGGCGGGCGAGCGCGCGCCCATGTAGCTGAGGTATTGCACGCCGTCGGGCGCGAACAGCGAGCCCTGGGCGATGATCGGGCGGTGGTCGCCGAACAGGTGCAGTAGGCTCTGCAGGCCGGCTTCCGACAGGCTTTCGCCCAGCCAGTAATAGCCGTCGGTGTCGTCGAACACGGCCGGTCGGCCGGCGATCAGGGCGGGCCACAGCAGGAGCGCCGCAGCCGCGGCGATCTGGGCGGCGATCAGCAGTCGGCGGATCATCGGCGGCTCACCGGCGCAGGGTGAACATGGAGGCCAGGAAGGCCGAGGCGCCGACCTCCAGCGCCACCGCCACGGCGGTCAGCGACACCAGGAGCAGGCGGGTGAGGCCGCCGCTGATCAGCGGCCCGAAGTCCGACGCCGCCCAGGCGCCGATGGCCCAGGCCGTGCCGGCGCAGCCCAGGAGCAGCACAAGCCCGCTGCCCAGCAGCATGCGTTCAAGGGTCAGCGCCGCCAGAAGCGGCCGGAAGGCGTTGGCCGGGGGCATGAAGCCCTCGTTCATGGCGTAGCGCCGTCCCAGCGCGCTGAACACCATCAGCTGGGTGCCGGTGACGAGCGCGAAGCAGGCGACCACGAGGGTGCGCACGTCCAGCACAAGGTGCGGGGCCAGCGCCAGCGGGCCGGGGGCGAGGACGACCATGCCCAGCAGCCCGAAGGCGATCAGCGCCGCGCCCGGGATCAGGAACAGCCACTTCGGGCTGTGCAGCAGCAGGAAGCGCAGGTGCCGCCAGCCGTCGCGCCAGGTCTTCAAATGCGGCGCGCGCGAGCGGCCGTCCGGGCTGAGCGTGGTCGGCGCCTCGGCGATGCGCAGGCCGTTGACGGCCGACTTCACCACCATTTCGCTGGCGAACTCCATGCCCGGGCAGTGGAGGTTGAGGCTCAGCAGCGCCTCGCGCGAAAAGCCGCGCAGGCCGCAGTGGAAGTCGCCGATCGGAATGTTGAAGAACAGCCGGCCGAGCAACGACAGCACCGGATTGCCCAGCCAGCGGTGCAGGAAGGGCATGGCCCCGGGCTTGATGCCGCCCTTGAAGCGGTTGCCCATGACGAGGTCGAAGCCGGCGCGCAGCCGCTCCAGCAGCGGATCCAGCCGCTCGAAGTCGTAGCTGTCGTCGGCGTCGCCCATAATGACGTAGCGGCCGCGCGCGGCGCGCACGCCGCCCATCAGCGCCGCGCCGTAGCCGCGCTCGCCGACCTGCACCACACGCGCGCCGCTGGCCTGGGCCAGGGCCTGGGAGCCGTCGGTGCTGCCGTTGTCGGCGACCAGCACCTCGCCCACCACGCCGGCCCGCTCCAGGAACCGGCGAGCCTTGCGCACGCAGGTCTCGATGGTCTCGGCCTCGTTCAGGCATGGCATGAGAACGGTCAATTCGACCGTAGCCGCCGCGGTCGCCCGCGCCGGCATGGCAAGCGTCGCCATGGTCCCCTCCAGCGACCCGTTGGAATGGAAGCGCCCAATCCCTGCGCTCACTCCCGGCCTGAATTCGACATCCAACCGCCGGCCGCCGGAAAAGGTTCGTTCCAGCCTCGCAGTTATTTCACGAGGGCGTGTGGCGACCCCGCGCTAAGGGTTTGAACCGGCTCCGGCCATGGTCTAAAAGGCCCGCGATTCCGCCGCTCTCCTCGGCGGACGAGGCTCATCGATGAACGCGTTCCTGCTGGAATATCTGCCCATCGTGATCTTTTTCGGGATCGCGGCGGCGCTGGGGGTCGGCTTCATGCTGGCCGCCTGGATCATGGCGCCCAGCGCGCCCGACACCGAGAAGAACTCGGCCTACGAGTGCGGCTTCAACGCCTTCGAAGACGCGCGCACGAAGTTCGACATCCGGTTCTACCTGGTGTCGATCCTGTTCATCATCTTCGACCTCGAAGTCGCGTTCCTGTTCCCCTGGGCGGTGTCGATGTTCGACCTGCCGAAGCCGGAGATGGTGTTCGCCTTCTGGTCGATGATGGCGTTCCTCGGCGTGCTGACCGTCGGCTTCATCTACGAGTGGAAGAAGGGGGCGCTGGAATGGGACTGAACAAGCTTCCCGCCGGCATGGCCGGCCGCGCCACGGTCGAAGGCTACGACCCGAAGGTCCACGACAAGTTCTTCGAGCACGTCTCGGCCGAACTGACCGACAAGGGCTTCCTGGTCGCCGCCGCCGACGACGTCATCACCTGGGCCCGCACGGGTTCCCTGATGTGGATGACGTTCGGCCTGGCGTGCTGCGCCGTGGAGATGATGCAGGCGTCCATGCCGCGCTACGACCTGGAGCGCTTCGGCTTCGCGCCGCGCGCCAGCCCGCGCCAGTCGGACGTGATGATCGTCGCCGGCACCCTGACCAACAAGATGGCCCCGGCGCTCCGCAAGGTCTACGACCAGATGCCGGAGCCGCGGTACGTGATCTCGATGGGCAGCTGCGCCAACGGCGGCGGCTACTATCACTACAGCTACAGCGTCGTGCGCGGCTGCGACCGGATCGTGCCGGTCGACGTCTACGTGCCCGGCTGTCCGCCGACCGCCGAGGCCCTGGTCTACGGCGTGCTGCAGCTGCAGAAGAAGATCCGCCGCACCGGCTCGATCGAGCGCTGAGGAGGGCGGCATGAGCATTGAAAAGCTGACCGCCGTCGCGGAAGCCGCCGTCGCCAAGTCGAACGGCGCCGTTTCCGCGTTCGAGCTCGCCTACGGCGAGCTGACCCTGCTGGCCGACCGCGACCGCATCGTCGAGGTGCTGAAGCTGCTGCGCGACGACGCGGAGCTGCGCTTCGTGCAGTTGATCGACCTGACCGCGGTCGACTATCCGGAGCGCGCGCGCCGGTTCGACGTGGTCTATCACCTGCTGTCGCTGACCAAGAACCTGCGCGTGCGGGTCAAGGTGCAGACCGACGAGGAGACCCCGGTCTCCACCATCACCAGCGTCTTCCCGGTCGCCGACTGGTTCGAGCGCGAGGCGTTCGACATGTACGGCGTGCTGTTCGCCGGACACCCCGACCTGCGCCGGCTGCTGACCGACTACGGCTTCACCGGCTTCCCGCTGCGCAAGGACTTCCCGATGACGGGCTATGTCGAAGTGCGCTGGGACGAGGAGCAGAAGCGGGTCGTGTACGAGCCGGTGAAGCTCACCCAAGAGTTCCGACAGTTCGATTTCCTCTCGCCGTGGGAAGGGGCCAAGTACGTCCTGCCCGGCGACGAAAAGGCGAAAGGCTGAGCCATGCCCGAAGCCGGCCAATCCGATCTCGCCCGCCCCGCGCTGGGCGCCGACGAGGACCGCAAGTTCACCATCAACTTCGGCCCGCAACACCCTGCGGCGCACGGGGTTCTGCGTCTCGTGCTCGAGCTCGACGGCGAAGTCGTCGAGCGCGTCGATCCGCACATCGGCCTGCTGCACCGCGGCACCGAGAAGCTGATGGAGGCGCGCACCTACCTGCAGAACATCCCGTACTTCGACCGGCTCGACTACGTCGCGCCGATGAACCAGGAGCACGCGTTCTGCCTGGCCATCGAGCGCCTGCTGGGTGTCGAGGTGCCGATCCGCGGCCAGCTGATCCGGGTGCTGTACTCGGAAATCGGCCGCATTCTGAACCACCTGCTGAACGTCACCACCCAGGCGATGGACGTCGGCGCGCTCACCCCGCCGCTGTGGGGCTTCGAAGAGCGCGAGAAGCTGATGGTGTTCTACGAGCGCGCCTGCGGCGCGCGCCTGCACGCCAACTACTTCCGCCCGGGCGGCGTCCACCAGGACCTGCCGCCGGACCTGATCGACGACATCGAGCGCTGGATCAGCGAATTCCCGCGCGTGACCAAGGACCTCGAGGCCCTGGTCACCGAGAACCGCATCTTCAAGCAGCGCAACGTCGACATCGGCGTGGTGTCGAAGGAGCAGGCGATCGCCTGGGGCTTCACCGGCGTGATGCTGCGCGGCTCGGGCGTGGCCTGGGACCTGCGCAAGAGCCAGCCCTACGAGTGCTACGCGGACCTGGAGTTCGACATTCCGGTCGGCAAGAACGGCGACTGCTGGGACCGCTACCTCCTGCGCATGGAGGAGATGTACCAGTCGCTGAAGATCATGCAGCAGTGCATTGATCGCCTGCGCAAAACCCCCGGCCCGGTGCTGGCGGTGGACAACAAGGTGGCCCCGCCGCGTCGCGGCGAGATGAAGCGCTCGATGGAGGCGCTCATCCACCACTTCAAGCTCTACACCGAAGGCTTCCGCACCCCGCCGGGCGAGGTCTACGCCTACGTCGAGGCCCCCAAGGGCGAGTTCGGCGTGTATCTGGTCTCGGACGGCACCAACAAGCCGTACCGCTGCAAGATCCGCGCGCCCGGCTTCCCGCACCTGGCGGCCATGGACTGGATGAACCGCGGCCACATGCTGGCCGACGTGTCCGCCATCCTGGGCTCGCTGGACATCGTGTTCGGGGAAATCGACCGGTGATGACCGGCAGCCCGATCCTGCTGACTCTGACGTCGCTCGCCGTGCTGGCGGGCGTCGTCCTGCTGCGCTGGGGCGCGGCGAAGCCGTGGTGGCCGCTCCATCCGGGCGGCGCGCGCGGCTATCTGCAGGACGTGGCTACGGTGTGGTCGCCGCTGTTGCTGCTGCTCGCCGCCGGCCTGGCCTATCGGACCCTCACCGGGGCGACCCCGGCGGCCTCCGGCCAGCCGATCTATCTGGGCCTGTTCGTGGTCGCCTACGTCGGCGTGATCGTCGCGCGTCGGGTCGGCCCGGTGCGACAGGCCCAATTGCGTTTGGAAGCCGCGCGGCCCGTGTCCGCCGGCGAAGTAAGGAAAGAGGCCGTCTGATGTCGGTCCGTCGTCTCGCCAAGGAGCAGCCCGCGTCCTTCGCCTTTTCTCCGGAGACCCTGGAGAAGGCGAACTGGTGGATCGCGAAGTATCCCGAGAGCCGCCGTCAATCGGCGGTGATCCCGATCCTGTGGCTGGTGCAGAAGCAGGAAGGCTGGTGCTCGGAGCCGGCCCTGCGCGCCATCGCCGAACTGCTCGGCATGCCCTACATCCGCGTGCTGGAAGTGGCGACCTTCTACACCATGTTCCAGCTGGAGCCGGTGGGTAAGGTCCTGGTCCAGGTCTGCGGCACCACCCCGTGCATGCTTCGCGGCGCGGGCGACCTGATCACGGTCTGCAAGGACAAGATCGGCGCGAAGGACCACATGTCGGCCGACGGCTGGTTCACCTGGCAGGAAGTCGAGTGCCTCGGCGCGTGCGTGAACGCGCCGATGGCCCAGATCAACGACTACTACTACGAGGACCTGACGCCGGAGAGCCTGGCCGACATCCTCGACAAGTTCCGCGCCGGCGAGAAGCCGTACCCGGGCTCCTACGCCGGCCGTCATTCCTCGGAGCCGCAGGGCGGGGCGCTGACCCTGACCGATCCGAAGCTCTACGACGGCTCGGCCGCCAAGAAGATCAAGCAGCTGCCGAACGCGCCGACGCCGGAGACGGCGACGTGACGCCCGAGGAGATCGAGGCCCGCAAGCGCTTGCTGGAGCGCCGGCTCGCCTACAACCGCGAGCTCAACCGGGCGGGCGGCAAGTGGGAGGCGGGGGCCTGGGTCTTCACGCTTCTGGGCCTGGTCTCGGTGGTCGGTCGCCGCTTCGATCTGGCCGACTTCAAGACGCTCTGGTGGCTGGGGATGGTGGCGCTGGTCGCGGCCCTGGCCTGCTGGGTGGTGGTGTTCATGCGCCGCAAGAAGTGGCGCGAAGAGCACCCGTTCGATCCGGAGGGGCGTTCGTGAACCCGCCGGACCTGTCGACGCCCGAGGGCAGGGCGGCCTACCGCGCGGAACTGCGCAAGGTGGCCCAGCCGGCGCGGTTGACGGGAATGGCTCTCGTGGTGGTGGGGGCGATCCTGTCCCTCGGCGCCTATCCCAACTGGGTGATCACGCTCGGTTGGATCTGTTTCGGAGCTGGATGGGTCGCCCTCGCGGTGGCGTTGGTCCAGCGCAATCGTTATCACCGGCGCCGGATCTCCGGCGGTTGATTTGCACATGGTCGGCATTCTCGAAGACAAGGACCGCATCTTCACCAACCTGTACGGCCTCCAGGACTGGCGGCTGGACGGGGCGAAGAAGCGCGGCGCGTGGAACGCGACGGCGGACATGCTGTCGGCCGGGCGCGACTGGATCATCACCCAGGTCAAGAACTCCGGCCTGCGCGGCCGCGGCGGGGCGGGCTTCGGCACCGGCCTGAAGTGGTCGTTCATGCCCAAGGTGGTGGGCGACCGCCCGCACTACTTGGTGGTCAACGCCGACGAATCCGAGCCGGGCACCTGCAAGGACCGGGAGATCATGCGGCACGATCCGCACCTCCTGATCGAAGGCTGCCTGATCGCCTCCTTCGCGATGCAGGCGCACGCCTGCTACATCTATCTCCGCGGCGAGTACGTCCGGGAGCGCGAGATCCTGGAAGAGGCGGTCAAGGAGGCCTATGCGGCCAAGCTGATCGGCAAGAACAACGTCCACGGCTGGGACTTCGACGTCTACGTCCACCACGGCGCCGGCGCCTACATCTGCGGCGAAGAGACGGCCCTGCTGGAAAGCCTGGAAGGCAAGAAGGGCCAGCCGCGCCTGAAGCCGCCGTTCCCGGCCGGCGCGGGCCTGTACGGCTGCCCGACCACGGTGAACAACGTCGAGTCGATCGCGGTGGTGGGCACCATCCTGCGCCGCGGGGCCGACTGGTTCGCCGGCTTCGGCCGTCCGAACAACACCGGCACCAAGCTGATGTGCATCTCCGGCCACGTGAACAAGCCGTGCAACGTGGAAGAGGCCATGTCGATCCCGCTGAAGCAGCTGCTCGAAGAGCACTGCGGCGGCGTGCGCGGCGGCTGGGGCAACCTGAAGGCGGTCATCCCGGGCGGCTCGTCCGTGCCGGTGATCACGGCCGAGCAGTGCGAAACCGCGCTGATGGACTTCGACAGTCTGCGCGAACTGCGCTCGGGCCTGGGGACCGCGGCGGTGATCGTGATGGACCAGTCCACCGACATGGTGAAGGCCATCGCCCGCATCAGCTACTTCTACAAGCACGAGAGCTGCGGCCAGTGCACGCCGTGCCGTGAAGGCACCGGCTGGATGTGGCGCGTGCTGGAACGCATGTCGATCGGCGAGGCCGATCCGTCCGAGATCGACCTGCTGCTCGACGTGGCCGGTCAGGTCGAAGGGCACACCATCTGCGCGCTCGGCGACGCGGCGGCCTGGCCGGTCCAGGGCCTGATCCGGCACTTCCGCCACGAGATCGAGGATCGCATCAACCAATATCGCGCGCGTCGCGGCTCGTTCGCCGGCGCCACGCTCGCGGCGGAGTAAGTTCGAATGCCCAAGGCCAAGGTCAACGGCGTCGAGGTCGAGTTCGAACCCGGCATGACCGTGCTGCAGGTGGCGGAGCTGGCCGGGAATGAAATCCCGCGCTTCTGCTACCACGAGCGCCTGTCCATCGCCGGCAACTGCCGCATGTGCCTCGTCGAGGTGAAGCCCGGACCGCCGAAGCCGCAGGCTTCGTGCGCCCTGCCGGCCGCCGAAGGCCAGGAGATCTTCACCGACACGCCGCTGGTGAAGAAGGCGCGCGAAGGGGTGATGGAGTTCCTGCTCATCAACCACCCGCTGGACTGCCCGATCTGCGACCAGGGCGGCGAGTGCGACCTGCAGGACCAGGCCGTGGGCTACGGCCGCGACGCTTCCCGCTATGCGGAGAACAAACGCGCGGTCGAAGAAAAGAACATGGGCCCGACGATCAAGACGTTCATGACGCGCTGCATCCAGTGCACGCGCTGCGTCCGCTTCGTCACCGAAGTCGCCGGCGTTCCCGAGATCGGCCTGACCGGCCGCGGCGAGGACGTCGAGATCGGCACCTACCTCGAGCAGGCGGTCACCTCGGAGCTGTCGGGCAACGTCAACGACCTGTGCCCGGTCGGCGCCCTGACCCACCGCCCGTGGTCGTTCAACTACCGCCCGTGGGAACTGCGCAAGACCGAGACCATCGACGTCATGGACGCGCTGGGCTCGAACATCCGCGCCGACTACCGCGGCCCGGAAGTCATGCGCGTGCTGCCGCGCGTGAACGACGCGGTGAACGAGGAGTGGCTGTCGGACCGCAGCCGCTACGCCGTGGACGGCCTGATGCGCCAGCGTCTGGACCGCCCCTACGTGCGCGTCGGCGGCAAGCTGAAGCCGGCCTCCTGGGCCGAGGCCTTCGACACCATCGCCCAGCGCATGCAGGGCGTGGCGGCTGAGCGCGTCGGCGTGATCGCCGGCGACCTGCAGGACGCCGAGTCGATGAAGGCCGCGCTGGACCTGTTCGGGTCGATGGGCGTGAAGAACCTCGACTGCCGTCAGGACGGCGCCCAGATCGGCGTCGGCCAGCGCGAGGCCTACCTGTTCAACTCGACCCTGGCCGGCATCGAAGACGCCGACGCGGTCCTGCTGATCGGCACGGATCCGCGCAAGGAAGCGCCGCTGCTGAACGCGCGCCTGCGCAAGATCTGGCTGGCCGGCAAGGCCCAGATCGGCGTGATCGGCGAGCAGGCCGACCTGTCCTACGACTACGCCTGGCTGGGCGAGGGCGTGAAGGCCCTCAAGGACGTCAAGAAGTCCGCCTTCGCCGAGGTGCTGAAGAACGCCCAGCGTCCGGCCGTGATCGTCGGCATGGGCGCGCTGGCCCGAGCGGACGGCGCCGCGGTGCTGAAGCTGGCGGCCGACGCCGCCAAGGCCTTCGGCGTGGTGAAGGACGGCTGGAACGGCTTCAACGTGCTGCACACCGCCGCCGGGCGCGTGGCGGGCCTCGACCTCGGCTTCGTGCCGAGCGAGGGCGGCCTGGACGTGCCGGGCATGGTCGAGGCGGCCGGCAAGGGCGCGTTGGACGTCCTCTTCCTGATGGGCGCCGACGAGATCGACATGTCCCGCCTGGGCCGCGCCTTCGTGGTCTACATGGGCAGCCACGGCGACGCGGGGGCTCAGCGCGCCGACGTGATCCTGCCGGGCGCCGCCTACACCGAAAAGCCGGGCTTCTACGTCAGCACCGAAGGCCGCGTGCAGCTGGCCGAACGCGTGGTGTTCCCGAAGGGCGAGGCCAAGGAAGACTGGGCCGTCCTGCGCGCCCTGTCGGAGCGCCTGGGCCGCACCCTGCCGTACGACACCCTGGCCGACCTGCGCGCCAAGCTGCTGATCGAGCACCCGACCTTCGGCCGCGTCGACTACGTCGCGCCGTCGGCCGCGCTGGACCTGGCCAAGCTGGGCGCCAAGGGCGAGGTCTCCGACCTGCCGTTCGTCAGCCTGATCCGCGACCCCTACCTGACCAACCCGATCGCGCGCGCCAGCGTGACCATGGCCGAACTCTCGGCCCTGCGTTCGCCCGTCCGCGCTCTGGCCGCCGAGTGACCGCCATGCAGACTGAAAGCTTCTGGACCACGCCGGGCGGGTGGACGCTTCTGACCGTCGGCCAGATCCTGCTGGTCATGGTCGGCGTGCTGGTCTCGCTGGCCTTCCTGCTGTGGGGCGACCGCAAAATCTGGGCCGGCGTGCAGCTGCGCAAAGGCCCCAACGTGGTCGGCCCGTTCGGCCTGTTCCAGTCGTTCGCGGACTTCTTCAAGTTCGTGTTCAAGGAGATCGTCGTCCCGGCCGGGGCCGACAAGACGGTCTTCCTGCTGGCCCCGCTGCTCACCTTCATCCTGGCCTTCGCCGCCTGGGCGGTGATCCCGTTCGCGCCGGGCTGGGTGGTGGCCGACCTGAACGTCGGCATCCTCTACCTGTTCGCCATCAGCTCGCTGGGCGTCTACGGCATCATCATGGGCGGCTGGGCCTCCAACTCGAAGTACCCGTTCCTGGGCTCGCTTCGTTCGGCCGCGCAGATGGTGTCCTACGAGGTCTCGATCGGCTTCATCATCATCACCGTCATCCTGTTCTCCGGCTCCATGCGCCTGACGTCGATCGTCGACGCGCAGGGCGGCGGCCTGCTGAACTGGAACGTGTTCGGCGGCCACGGCCTGGGCGGCCTGCACATGGCCCTGGTGATGATCCCCATGTCGGTGGTGTTCTTCATCTCGGCCCTGGCCGAGACCAACCGCCCGCCGTTCGACCTGCCGGAAGCGGAGTCGGAGCTCGTGGCCGGTTACCAGGTCGAGTACTCCTCCACCCCGTACCTGCTGTTCATGATCGGCGAGTACGCGAACATCGTGCTGATGTGCGCGATGATCACCATCCTGTTCTTCGGCGGCTGGCACCCGGGCGTGCCGCAGGGCTGGATCGACGCCCTGCCGGGCTGGATGCAGTACACGGTCTACCTGCTGACCTTCATCATCAAGGTGGTGTTCTGGTTCTGCATGATCGCCGTCGCCAAGGCGGTGGTGCCCCGCTATCGCTATGACCAGCTCATGCGTCTGGGCTGGAAGATCTTCCTGCCGACCTCGCTGGCCGCGGTGGTCCTGGTCGCCGCCTGGCGCGTGTTCGGAGTTTCGTGATGTTCCAAAGGATCGGACAGGCCGCCAAAGGCGCCATGCTGCTGGACTTCATCGGGGCCTGGGGCCTGGCGTTCCGCTACATGCTGCGCCCCAAGGCGACCATCAATTATCCGTTCGAACGGGGGCCGCTGTCGCCGCGCTTCCGCGGCGAGCACGCGCTGCGCCGCTATCCCAGCGGCGAAGAGCGCTGCATCGCCTGCAAGCTCTGCGAGGCGATCTGCCCGGCCCAGGCCATCACCATCGAGGCCGAACCGCGCGACGACGGCAGCCGCCGCACGACGCGCTACGACATCGACATGGTGAAGTGCATCTACTGCGGCCTCTGCCAGGAGGCCTGCCCGGTGGACGCCATCGTCGAGGGCCCGAACATGGAGTTCACCACCGAGACCCGCGAGGAGCTGCTCTACGACAAGGAGAAGCTGCTGGCGAACGGCGACCGCTGGGAGCGCGAGCTGGCTCGCAACCTGGAGCTCGACGCGCCGTATCGCTGATCTGAGCGACTGCCTGAAAAGATGAAGCGCGGGAGGCCTCTCCCGCGCTTTTTTCATTCGGGAGAGGAGGGGGCTGCGGCCCCCAGCGGGAACTCCAGCGTGAAGCGCGCGCCAGGTTCGGCCGAGCCGGCGGTCAGCTCGCCGCCGAGCTGGGCCGCCAGGCTGGTGACGACGCGCATGCCCAGGCTCTCGCGGGAGCCAGCCAGGTTGAAATCGGCCGGCAGGCCCCGGCCGCGGTCGGTCACCTCCAGCCGATAGCGACCGCCCGGCGCCGAGGCGCCGCGCACCTGGACCTCGCCGCCCTCGCCTTCGGGATAGGCGTACTTGTAGGCGTTGGTCAGCAGCTCGTTGACCAGCAGGCCCAGCGGCACGGCGAGGTCGGCGCTGACCACAGCGGGCTCCGCGTCGACCCGGGTGGCGTGCTGTGGGGCGGTGCCGGCCACGGCGGCGCACAGGTCGGTCAGGAAGGCGCTCAGGTCGATCTCGCGCATGCCGGCTCCGCGCCAGAGCTGGTCGTGCACCCGCGCCACCGCATGCACTCTCGCGGCGGCGTCCTCCAGCGCCCGCCGTGGGGCGTCCTGGAGCGTCCGGGCCTGCAGCCCCAGCAGGCTGGAGACCAGGGCGAGGCTGTTCTTCACCCGATGGCTGACCTCCTGCAGAAGGGTCCGCTGCAGCTCCATCGCCTCGCGCTGGTCGGTGATGTCGGTGGCCACCCCGATCCACTTCTCCACCTGACCCTCGGCGTCGCGGGCAGGGGCTGCGCGCAGCATGAACCAGCGCCAGGCGCCGTCGGCCCTGCGGATGCGAACCTCCTGCTGGACCGGGTGCACCTCCCGCACCGCGTCGATCCAAACGGCGTAAAGCGGGCCGAGATCGTCGGGATGAACCACCTGCCGCCAGCCTTCGCCGAGCAACTCGTCGAAGGGCAGGCCGGTGTAGGCCAGGTATCGGGCGTTGACGTAGGTGTTGCGCCCCTCGGCGTCGCCTTCGAACAGCAGCCCCGGCACCGCGTCGGCCACCGCGCGCAGCCGCGTCTCGCCGGCCTGGGCCTCCGCCGCCCGATGGCGCAACTGCTGGCGCGCCGCTTCGAGCGCGTCGATCCGGTCTGCGGCCCAGATCACCATGGCGCCGAACGCTGTCGCCGTGACCGCGCAGACGACCGCCAGCCGGAAGTCCGGCGAGAAATAGCCCTCGCGCGTGGCGATCAGGGCGATCGCGCCGATCCCTGCGGGGGTCAGCACCGCCAGCGGCAGCAGCAGCCGCGAGACCGCGCCGCCGGGGGTGTCGAGCGTCAGGCGCCGCGGCCAGCCGGTGAGCGGCGGGGCGGCGAGCACGCCGGCCCCCAGCACCGCCAGGACGGCCGCGGTCGGGATGGAGACGGACGCGAAGCCGGCCGTTCCGGCGTTGAACACGAAGGCCAGAGACGCCGCCGCCGCCAGCAGCAGCGCCACGGTGGCGGCCCCCACCGCCGTCCGCGGCCATCGGCGCCGGGCCTTGGCCGCGATCGCGAAGGCCAGGAGGAGGGCGCAGGTGATGGTCATCTGGCCCATGCGGCCGGGGTGCGGGATGAAGCGCTGTTCCGCCACCCGGTCCGGGAAGAGCCACCGGTCCACGCCGATGTCGAAGCCGGCGTAGGCCAGGATGGTCGCTACGCAGATCAGCGCGACCAGGACCGACAGCGCCCGCGCCAGCCCGCGCGCGGGCGGCCGGTCAGACGCCGCCGAAAGCAGGCCGCCCCCGAGGAGCCCGATGACCAGCGCTGTCGTCGGTTGGGTCGCAGGGAAGCCGGGAAACAGGGCCTCCAGAGCGGGGACGTCCCAGGCCCAGCCCGCCAGGACGAGCAGGGCGGCGACGACGGCGACGAGGCCGCACAGGCGCGAGAAGAGGCGCAGGGTCATCGGCGGCCGGTTCGCGGCGGTCACGCCCTGAACAGCCGCCGTGCCCGGATGTTCCGCCGCCTCAGACCCGCTCGGCGATCACCTCCAGCACCATGGGGGTGACCATCATGGCGTTCGGGTTCTTTTCGGCCGCTTCGTATTCGGCGATCACCTGGTCGGCCCAGGCGCGGTCGCGCTTGCCGGTCTGCACCAGATGCTCCGGATAGGTCTTGGCGAAGGACGCGGGCCACTGCCAGACGAAGTTGGTCGGCGGCACCACATCCACGATCGGGCGCAACTCCTTGATTCGGAAACCGGCCTCCGGAAGCATGGCGGGTAGGAAGCGGCCGATCTCCGGCTCGCCGCCGCTGGCGCGCCAGTCCGCGGTGACGAAGTCGCGGAAGGCTTCCTGCATCGGCTGGGCCGGGGCGAAGGCCCACGTGCCGTAGTCCAGATACTCGTGGATCACGGCCACGCCGCCCGGGCGCAGGGTGGAGGCCAGCTTGGCCAGCACGGCGCGCGGGTCGCTGACGAAGGCCAGCACCCAGCGCACCCAGAAGGCGTCGGCGTTCGCGACGGGCAGGGCGTCGAGCACCAGGTCGAGGTTGTGGGTGGAGACGTTGTCGAGCCCGCGCTGGGCGGCGACCGCGTTCAGATAGGCGAGGAACCGCTCGGAACGCTCCAGGGCGTGCACCCGCCCGGTCGCGCCGACGATCTCGGCCAGGTCCACGGAAGCCCATCCGGGGCCGGCCCCGGCGTCGACCACGGTCGAGCCCTCGGTGATTCCCGCCCGGCGCCAGGCGTCCAGCACGCGCGGGCGCCAGACCCGGTGCTGCAGGCCGAGCCGGGCGATCTCCTCGTCGTGCGTGCCCAGCAGGTAATTTTGATCTTTCTCGGCCATGAGGACCTCTCAAACTGAGCCGGGAAGATGGATGCGCACAGGCTCCGGCGCCATCCCGGTTCTTGCGGTTCCGAACAGCCCTCCGGACCCTTTGCAATCGCATCCGGCCCAGTCTAGAAGAGCGCCGGCTTGCGGGACCCCGAAGGGGCGCGGATTCGCGTCCCTCGAACGTCCCGCAGGCTTCATGAGTTTCTTTCCGCCTCCCGCGCTTCGAAGCGGCGCGGACCGCACGGAGCAGATGTCCGCATGCCGCTTCCGGCGCTCGCCTTCTACATCCTCGCCACAGTCACCGTCGTTTCCGGTCTGGCCGTCGTTTCGGCCCGAAATCCCGTGCACTCGGTGCTGTTCCTGATCCTGGCCTTCTTCTCGGCGGCCGGCCTCTTCGTGCTGCTCGGCGCGGAGTTCCTGGCCATGCTGCTGGTCGTGGTCTACGTCGGCGCCGTCGCGGTGCTGTTCCTGTTCGTCGTCATGATGCTGGACGTCGACTTCGCCAGCCTGCGACAGGGCTTCGCCCAATATCTGCCGCTGGCGCTGGTGATCGGCGTCGTGCTGCTGGGCGAGATGATCTTCGTCAGCGTCGCCGTCGCCGACCGCGGCGCGGCCGCCGGCAAGGTCCCGCTGGCCGCCGCGGCCGACATGACCAACGCCGAAGCGATCGGCCGGGTGCTCTACACCGACTACGTCTACTTCTTCCAAGCGGCCGGGATCGTGCTGCTGATCGCCATGGTCGGCGCCATCGTCCTGACGCTGCGCCACAAGCCGAACGTGCGCCGCCAGAAGGTGGCCGTGCAGGTCGGTCGCCGCCGCAAGGACGCGGTGGCGGTCGTCAGCGTCCCGACCGGCGAGGGGATTTCCGAATGACCGTCACGCTCGCCCACTACCTGGCCGTCGCCGCGATCCTGTTCACGATCGGCGTGTTCGGCATCTTCGTGAACCGCAAGAACGTGATCGTCATCCTGATGTCGATCGAGCTGATCCTGCTGTCGGTGAACATCAACTTCGTGGCGTTCTCGGCCTACCTGAACGACGTGGCCGGCCAGATCATGGCCATGTTCGTGCTGACCGTGGCCGCCGCCGAGGCGGCCGTCGGCCTCGCCATCCTCGTCACCTTCTTCCGTAATCGCGGCGACATCGCCGTCGACGACGCCAGCATGATGAAGGGCTAAGTCCAGTGTCTTCGGAGACCCTCGTCACCGTCCTGGTGTTCGCGCCGCTCGTGGGCGCCGCGATCGCCGGCCTGTTCGGCCGCCGGATCGGCGACAAGCCCTCGATGGCGATCACCACGGGCCTGCTGTTCCTGGCCTGCGCCTTCGCCTGGGTGAACTTCTACAACCACACCTGGGGCCATCAGCCGAAGTTCCTGGTCGAGCTGCTGCCCTTCATCCAGATCGGCGACTTCAAGTCGACCTGGTCGATCCGCGTCGACGCCCTGTCGTCGACCATGATGATCGTGGTCACCACGGTGTCGGCCCTGGTGCACCTCTACAGCTGGGGCTACATGGCCGAGGATCCGGCCAAGCCGCGGTTCTTCGCCTATCTGTCGCTGTTCACCTTCGCCATGCTGGCGCTGGTCACCGCCAACGACTTCATGCAGCTGTTCTTCGGCTGGGAAGGCGTGGGCCTGGCGTCCTACCTGCTGATCGGCTTCTGGTACCAAAAGGCCTCGGCCTCGGGCGCGGCCATCAAGGCCTTCGTGGTCAACCGGGTCGGCGACTTCGGCTTCGCGCTGGGCATCATGACCGTCTACTGGATGTTCCACACCATCCGGTTCGACGAGCTGTTCCCGCTGATCCCGACCATGGCCGGCAAGACCTGGGCGTTCGGCAACTGGTCGTTCAGCGCGCTGGATCTGGCGGGCTTCCTGCTGTTCATCGGCGCCATGGGCAAGTCGGCCCAGTTCTTCCTGCACACCTGGCTCCCGGACGCGATGGAAGGCCCGACCCCGGTCTCGGCCCTGATCCACGCCGCCACCATGGTGACCGCCGGCGTCTACATGGTCTGCCTGCTGTCGCCGATCTACGAGGCCGCCCCGGTGGCGTCCCAGATCGTCGCCGTCATCGGCGCGATCACGGCGCTGTTCGCGGCGACCGTCGGCCTGGCCCAGAACGACATCAAGCGGGTCATCGCCTATTCGACCTGTTCGCAGCTCGGCTACATGTTCTTCGCCGCGGGCATCGGCGCCTACCAGGCGGCCATGTTCCACCTGTTCACCCACGCCTTCTTCAAGGCGCTGCTGTTCCTGGGCGCAGGCTCGGTGATCCACGGCATGCACCATGAGCAGGACATGCGGAAGATGGGCGGCCTGGCCAAGTACATGGTCCTGACCTTCGCCATGATGACGATCGGCACGATCGCCATCACCGGCCTCGGCTTCCCGGGCCACGGCTTCAGCTTCGGCTTCGCCGGCTTCTACTCGAAGGACGCCATCCTCGAAGCGGCCTTCGCCGCGGGCGCTCACTCTCAGGTCGGCAAGTTCGCCTTCTTCATCGGCCTGTTCGCCGCGATCCTGACCGCCTACTACTCCTGGCGTCTGGTGTTCATGACCTTCTTCGGCACGCCGAAGTGGGATCACGCCGAGGCGCACGGGCACGCCCACGACGCGCACGCCGACGACCACGCCAGCGCCGCGCAGTTCGAGAGCCACACCGAGCCGGGCGCCGAGCACGAGCATGCCGTCGATCACGACCACAAGCCGCACGAGAGCCCGTGGGTCATGCTGATCCCGCTGATCGTGCTGTCGGCCGGCGCGATCGTCGCGGGCTTCTTCTTCGCGCCGTACTTCATCGGCGAGAAGCAGGTCGAGTTCTGGGGCGGCGCGATCTTCAACGCGGCGTCGAACCACCTGCTGCACGAAATGCACGAGGTTCCGACCTGGGTGCGCTGGGCGCCGCTGGTCGGCTCGGTCGGCGGTTTGCTGGTCGCGGCCTGGTTCTACCTGCTGCACGAAGGCCTGGCGAAGCGCATGGCCGACCGCGGCGGGCCGCTGCACAGCTTCTTCTACAACAAGTGGTACTTCGACGAACTCTACGACTTCGTCTTCGTCCGCGGCGCCCGTTTCCTGGGCGACCTGTTCTGGAAGGGCGGCGACCAGAAGCTCATCGACGGTCTGGGGCCCAACGGCTTCGCCGCGGCCTCGCTGGCCGCCGCCAAGCGCCTGGTCCGGATCCAGACCGGCTACGTCTATCACTACGCCTTTGTGATGCTGCTCGGCGTCGCGGGCCTTCTGACCTTCGTCATCGCCAACTGGCACGGGTGAGGGGGGTAAAAAGCGATGCCTAACATTCTCAGCGTCATCACCTTCTTGCCGCTGGTCGGCGCGCTCGTCGTCCTCGGCCTGCGCCTGACCTCGCGGCCCGACGACCGGCAGGTCGTGGAGCGCACGTCCAAATGGATCGCGCTCTGGACCACGCTGGCGACCTTCGCCCTGTCGATCTGGCTGTGCGTGGCCTTCGACCGCAACGCGCCCGGCTTCCAGTTCGTGGAGCGCTACGAGTGGTTCTCGGGGGCCCAGTACTATCTGGGCGTGGACGGCATCTCGGTGCTGTTCGTCCTGCTGACCGCCTTCCTGCTGCCGCTCTGCATCCTGGCGAGCTGGACCAGCATCAAGGAGCGGGTGGTCGACTACATGATCGCCTTCCTGGTGCTGGAGACGCTGGTCATCGGCGTGTTCACCGCGCTGGACCTGTTCCTGTTCTACATCTTCTTCGAAGGCGGCCTGGTCCCGATGTTCCTGATCATCGGGATCTGGGGCGGCAAGAACCGGATCTACGCGGCGTACAAGTTCTTCCTGTACACCCTGCTGGGCTCGGTCCTGATGCTCGCGGCCATGCTGTACATGGCCTACGCCGCCGGCACGACCGCCATCCCGGAACTGATGAAGTTCCACTTCGACGCGACGACCCAGCAGCTGCTGTGGTTCGCCTTCTTCGCCTCGTTCGCGGTGAAGATGCCGATGTGGCCGGTGCACACCTGGCTGCCGGACGCCCACGTCGAAGCGCCCACCGCGGGCTCGGTCATCCTGGCCGGCATCCTGCTGAAGCTCGGCGGCTACGGCTTCCTGCGCTTCAACCTGCCGATGTTCCCGCAGGCTTCCGAGCTGTTCGCGCCGTTCGTCTTCACCCTGTCGGTGATCGCGATCGTCTACACCTCGCTGGTCGCCTTCCGGCAGACCGACATCAAGAAGCTGATCGCCTATTCGTCGGTCGCGCACATGGGCTTCGTGACCATGGGCATCTTCGCGGGCAACGCGCTGGGCATCCAGGGCGCCATCTTCCAGATGCTGAGCCACGGGGTGATCTCCGGCGCGCTCTTCCTCTGCGTCGGCGTGATCTACGACCGCATGCACACCCGCGAGATCGCCTTCTACGGCGGTCTGACCAGCCGCATGCCGGTCTACGCGGCGACCTTCCTGCTGTTCACCATGGCCAACGTGGGCCTGCCGGGGACCTCGGGCTTCATCGGTGAAATCACCACCATGACCGGCGTCTACAACGTGTCCACCTGGGCGGCGATCGTCTCGGCTTCGGGCGTGATCTTCTCGGCGGTGTATGCCCTGACGCTGTACCGTCGGGTCATGTTCGGCGAGCTGACCAACCCGCAGCTGGCCAACATCAGCGACATGGACTGGCGCGAGATCGCCGTGTTCGCCCCGCTGGTGATCGGCACCCTGGCGCTCGGCGTCTATCCGAATTTCGTCTTCGACTTCACGACCGCCTCGGTCGACGCCCTGGTCGCTACGTACCAGGCCGCGATCGCCGGGTGAGGACCTAAAGTGATGGATCTCTCGTCCGCCCTCTCCCTGGCTCTGCCGGAGCTGATCCTGGCCATCGGCGCCCTGGCGGTTCTGGTGTTCGGCGCCTTCCGCGGCGACCGCGCGTCCGGCGCGGTGGCCGTGCTGTCCGGCGCGGCCCTGGTGGCCGCCGCCTTCGCCGCGGCGCTCGGCCCGCTCGGCGTCGCCTTCAACGGCGCCTTCGTGGTGGATCGCATGGCGGTCTATTCGAAGGTGGCCATCTACGTCGCCAGCGCCTTCGGCGTCGTGCTCGGCCACGGCTGGCTGGGTCGCGCGTCCAACCAGAAGTTCGAGTACCCGGTGCTCATCCTGCTCGCCACGATCGGCATGAGCATGATGGTCTCGTCCGGCGACATGATCTCGCTCTACGTCAGCGTCGAGCTGCAGTCCCTGGCGCTCTACGTCCTGGCCGCCTTCCAGCGCGACGACGCCAAGGCCTCCGAGGCCGGCTTGAAGTACTTCGTGCTGGGCGCCCTGTCGTCGGGCCTGATGCTGTACGGCATCAGCCTGATCTACGGCTTCACCGGCGCCATGCGCTTCGACGCCGTCGCCGCCGCGGTCAGCGGCGAGGCGGGCGCCGGCGTGATCTTCGGCCTGGTGTTCCTGATCTGCGGCCTGGCCTTCAAAGTGTCGGCCGCGCCGTTCCACATGTGGACGCCCGACGTTTACGAAGGCGGCCCCACCCCGGCGGTGGCCTTCATCGCCGCCGCCCCGAAGCTGGCCGCCATGGTGCTGTTCGCCCGCACCCTGAGCCAGGGCTTCTTCGGCGTGCACGACCAGTGGGCCCAGGTGGTGATGATCATCGCCGCCATCTCCTTCGTGGTCGGCGCCTTCGGCGGCCTGATGCAGCGCGACATCAAGCGCCTCTTGGCCTACTCGTCGATCGCCAACATGGGCTACGCGCTTCTGGCCATCGCGGCCGGCACCCAGGCCGGCCTGCAGGCCCTGCTGGTGTTCCTGGTCCTGTACATGATCGACATCACCGGCTTCTTCGCCTGCCTGATGGCCCTGTCGCGCGACGGCCGCCCGGTGACCACCATCGCCGAGCTGTCCGGCCTGCGCCGGGTCAACCCTGGCGTGGCGCTGGCGCTGACCGTGCTGTCGCTGTCGGTGCTGGGCATGCCGCCGTTCTCGGGCTTCTGGGGCAAGTACTACGTGTTCAAGGCGGCCATCGGCGCGGGCCTCTGGCCGATCGCCGTGGCGGGCCTCGTCGCCTCCGTGGTGGCCGCGTTCTACTACCTGCGCATCATCAAGGTGATGTGGTTCGACGCGGCTCCCGCGCCGACCGACGGCGCCCCGGCCGAGACCCGGCTGGTCGCCTTCGCCTCGGCGGCGTTCTGCTTCCCGCTGGTGCTGGTGGCGCTCGCCCTGCTGGACCCGGCCGCCCGGAACGCCGCCTCGGCGCTGGGCCTCGGGTGAGCCGTTGATCGGCGCGGCCGACCTTCCGCCGGTTCTCGCCCTCGACGAGATCGACTCCACCAACGCCGAGGCCCGCAGGCGGGCCGAGGCGGGCGAGGCGGGGCCCCTGTGGATCACCGCCCGCCGCCAGAGCGCGGGCCGCGGACGCCGCGGCCGCGCCTGGGCGACCGGCGAGGGCAACCTCGCCGCCACCCTGCTGGCCACCACCGACCGCCGCCCGGCCGAGGCCGCCCAGGTCGCCTTCGTCGCCGCCCTGGCGGTGGCGGACGTGTTCGAGACCTGGGCCCCGGCCGCGGTCGTCTCCATCAAATGGCCGAACGACGTGCTGCTGGCGGGCCGCAAGGCCTCCGGCATCCTTATCGAGTCGGGTCCGACGCCTGACGGCCGGCTGTGGCTGGCGATCGGCTGCGGCCTGAATCTCGCGCACGCGCCCAGCGACGTGGAGCGGCCCGCCACGCGGCTGGCCGACCACCTGAGCGGCGACGTCACGGCCTGTCCGACGCCGGATCAGGCCATGCAGGCCTTCCGCGCCGCCTTCGCGCGGCGTCTGGCCGATTGGGAGGCGTCCGGCTTTGCGGCCGTGCTCACGGCCTGGACGGCGAAGGCTCAAGGGCTCGGCCAGGCGTGTGTAGCCCGGCTGGGCAACGAGACCATCGAAGGGATCGCCGAGGGCCTGGAGCCCGACGGGGCGCTGCGCCTGCGCACCGCCTCGGGCGAGCTGCGCCGCGTGACCGCCGGCGACGTGTTTTTCGCGGCGGCCTGAGGACGAGGGGCGGGGACATGCTGCTGGCCATCGAGCAGGGCAACACCAACACGCTGTTCGCCGTCCACGACGGCGCCGACTGGATCGCCCAGTGGCGGACCGCCACCGAGGCCAGCCGCACCGCCGACGAGTACGCCGTGTGGCTGCACCAGCTGCTGCAGATGGCCGGCCTGTCGCTGAACGACCTCGACGGCTGCATCATCTCCACCGTGGTGCCGCAGTCGCTGTTCAACCTGCGCAACCTGTCGCGGCGCTACCTGCACACCGAACCCCTGGTGGTCGGCGAGAACGCCGATCTCGGCATCGAGGTGCGCATCCAGAAGCCGTCCGAGGCCGGCGCCGACCGCCTGGTCAACGCCATCGGCGGCTTCATCGAATACGGCGGCCCGCTGATCCTGGTCGACAGCGGCACCGCCACCACCTTCGACGTGGTCGGCGAGGACGGCGGGTTCGAGGGCGGGGTGATCGCGCCCGGCATCAACCTGTCGCTGCAGGCCCTGCACTCCGCCGCCGCCAAGCTTCCCCGTATCGCCATCGAGCGTCCCGCCCACGTGATCGGCAAGGACACCGTCGGCGCCATGCAGGCGGGCGTGTTCTGGGGCTATGTCGGCCTCATCGAGCACCTCATCGACCGCATCAAGGCCGAGTACGGCCGTCCCATGACCGTCGTCGCAACCGGCGGGGTCGCCTCCCTGTTCGAGGGAGCGACGACCAAGATCGACCGGTTCGACTCCGACCTCACCATCCGCGGCCTGCTTGAAATCTGGCGGCGGAACACGAACTCCGCATCGAAATGAATCAAAAACAACAACAAGACGAACTCGTGTTCCTGCCGCTCGGCGGGTCGAACGAGATCGGGATGAACCTGAACTTCTACGGCTACGGCCCGGCGCATGCGCGCAAGTGGATCGTGGTCGACGTCGGCGTGACCTTCGGCGACCAGACCACGCCGGGCGTCGAGGTGATCGTCCCGGACGCCTCCTACATGGAAGGCGAGGACATCCTGGGCATCGTGCTGACCCACGCGCACGAGGACCACATCGGCGCGCTGGGCTGGCTGTGGCCGAAGCTGAAGGCCCCGATCTACGCGACGCCGTTCACCGCCTACCTGGTGCGCGAGAAGCTGCGTGACGCCGACCTGCTGGACGAGGTCGAGATCATCGAGGTGCCGCTGGGCGGGACCCTGAAGCTCGGGCCGTTCGACGTCACCCTGGTGACCATCACCCACTCGATCCCGGAGCCGAACGGCCTGGCGATCAAGACTCCGCTCGGCACCGTGCTGCACACCGGCGACTGGAAGATCGACCAGGACCCGGTGATCGGCGAGCGTACCGACGTCGACACCATCCGCCGCCTCGGCGACGAGGGCGTGCTGGCGATGGTCTGCGACTCCACCAACGTCTTCGTCGACGGCCACGCCGGCTCCGAGGGCGAGGTGAAGGTCGCCCTGGCCGCGCTGATCAAGACGCTGAAGGGCAAGGTGGCGGTGGCCTGCTTCGCTTCCAACGTGGCCCGGGTGGACAGCGTCGTCAGGGCGGCCGAAGCCGCCGGCCGGCGCGTCTGCCTGGTCGGCCGCTCGATGCACCGCATCACCGGTGCGGCCAAGTCGGTGGGCCTGCTGAAGGACGTGAAGGAGTTCATCCCCGAGGCGGAGGCCAAGGCCTTCCCGAAGGAGCAGATCCTCTACCTGTGCACCGGCAGCCAGGGCGAGCCGCGCGCGGCCCTGTCGCGCATCGCCGAGGGCAACCACCCCCACGTCAGCCTGGGGGAGGGGGACTCGTGCGTGTTCTCCTCGCGCGTGATCCCGGGCAACGAGATCCCGATCCGCAACCTGCAGAACAAGCTCGCCGACCGCGGCGTGCGGCTCTACACCGAGCGCGACCACCCGGGCATCCACGTCTCCGGCCACCCGTGCCGTGACGAGCTGAAAGAGATGTACCAGTGGGCCCGGCCGCAGATCGCCATCCCCACCCACGGCGAGCGCCGGCACCTGCTCGAGCACTGCAACCTTGCCAAGGACATGCAGGTGCCGCAGGCCGTCGCCCCGCGCAACGGCGACATGGTCCGCCTGGCCCCGGGCAAGCCCGAGGTGATCGACGAGGTGCCCGCTGGCCGGCTGTTCGTCGACGGCGGCGTGCTGGTGCCGGAGGGCGGCGACGCGCTGCGTGAACGCCGCCACGCCGCCCACAACGGCATGCTGTTCGTGTCCATGGCGCTGGACGGCAAGGGCAAGCTGGTCACCGACGTCGAGGTGCGCGGCCTCGGCCTGCCCGGCGACGAGGACTACACCATCGACGACGCGCTGGACGAACTGGCCGACGCCGCCGAGGAGGCCCTGAAGCGGCTCTCCAAGGACGACCGCGGCGAGGACGAGGCGGTGGAAACGGCCGTCTCCCGCGCCGTGAAAAAGGCCGCCCAGCACATCTGGGACCGCCGCCCGATCGTCGAGACCATCGTCCTGCGCGTCTGAGCCGCGGGACGATCCGCCGGGGGCGGACTAAAAGACGAGAAACCAGGGACCTAGTCGGGGAAACATGATCGGTCGCCTCAACCATGTCGGCGTGGCCACGCCGTCCATCGACGAGAGCGTGAAGCTCTATCGCGACCTGCTGGGCGCGACCCGCATCGGCGAGAAGTTCGCCCTGCCGGAGCAGGGCGTGTGGGTCTGCTTCGTCGACCTGCCGAACAGCCAGATCGAGCTGATCGAGCCGCACGGCGACGCCTCGCCCCTGCTGGGCTTCCTGGCCAAGAACCCCAAGGGCGGCCAGCACCACGTCTGCTTCGAGGTCGAGGACATCATCGCCGCCCGCGACGCCATGCGCGCCAAGGGCGCCACGGTCCTGGGCACCGGCGAGCCGCGCATCGGCGCGCACGGCACCCCGGTCATCTTCCTGCACCCGAAGGACATGGGCGGCGTGCTGGTCGAGCTGATGGAAACCCCGAAGGACGCGCACTGATGGGACCGTTCACCCTCGTCGCCATCTACCTGGTCGTCTGGTGGACCGTGCTGTTCGCCGTCCTGCCGCTCGGCACCAAGACCCACGCGGAGATGGGCATCGACCTGAAGGACGGCGGCGACCCCGGCGCCCCGGTCAATCCCAACCTGAAGCGCAAGTTCATCACCACCACCTGGGTCTCCGCCATCGTGTGGCTGGTGGTCATGGCGGTGATCTGGTCGGGCGTCATCCCGATGCCGAGCGCTCCGCCGGTCTGAGGCTACGAAGTCCTCGCCCTTCGACAGGCTCAGGGTGAGGACTTCGACTGACGGCTGGGTGGCCCCCATCCTGAGCTTGTCGAAGGACGAGGGGCGGGCCCTCCGCGAGAACGACGTCGTTGCCTTTGCTGCATTGCAGCGGCTAATTGGACGCTTCCTCGTTTTCGCTCCCCCGGATTCTCAGCCCATGCGCCTGTCGCGCTATTTCCTGCCCGTTCTCAAGGAAACGCCCTCCGAGGCGCAGATCGTCTCGCACCGCCTGATGCTGCGGGCCGGCATGATCCGCCAGGAGGCCGCCGGCATCTACGCCTGGCTGCCGCTGGGCTTCCGGGTGCTGAAGAAGATCGAGCAGATCGTGCGCGAGGAGCAGGAGCGCGCCGGCGCGGTCGAACTGCTGATGCCGACCCTTCAGCTGGCCGACCTGTGGCGCGAGAGCGGCCGTTACGACGACTACGGCCAGGAGATGCTGCGCATCACCGACCGCCACGAGCGCGAGATGCTCTACGGCCCGACGAACGAGGAGATGATCACCGAGATCTTCCGCTCGTACGTCCGCAGCTACCGCGACCTGCCGAAGAACCTGTTCCACATCCAGTGGAAGTTCCGCGACGAGCAGCGCCCGCGCTTCGGCGTGATGCGCGGCCGCGAGTTCCTGATGAAGGACGCCTACTCCTTCGATCTGGACGAGGCGAACGCGCGCAAGGCCTACAACCGCATGTTCGTGGCCTATCTGAACACCTTCGCCCGCATGGGCCTGAAGGCGGTGCCGATGCGCGCCGACACCGGCCCGATCGGCGGCGACCTCAGCCACGAGTTCATCATCCTGGCCGACACCGGCGAGAGCCAGGTGTTCTGCCACAAGGACCTGGTCGACATGCCCGCGCCCGGTCCGAACGTGGACTGGGACGACCTGCAGGCGGTCGTCGACCAGCGCACGGCGCTCTACGCGGCGACCGAAGAGATGCACGATCAGGCCAGGTTCGAGGCCGAAGCGCCTGAAGGCGCTCGCCTTTCGGCCCGCGGCATCGAGGTCGGCCACATCTTCTACTTCGGCGAGAAGTACTCCAAGCCGATGAAGGCCGTGGTCGCCGGCCCCGACGGCGTCGAGCGCCCGGTGCACATGGGCTCCTACGGCGTGGGCGTGTCGCGCCTGATCGGCGCCATCATCGAGGCCAGCCACGACGAGAACGGCATCGTCTGGCCGGACCAGGTCGCGCCCTTCAAGGTCGGCCTGATCAACATGCGCCACGGCGACGAGGCGGTCGGCGCCGCCTGCGAGCAGGCCTATGCGGCCCTCACCAAGGCCGGCGTCGACGTGCTTTACGACGATCGCGACGAGCGCGCGGGCGGCAAGTTCGCCACCATGGACCTGATCGGCCTGCCCTGGCAGCTGATCATCGGGCCCAAGGGCCTGGCCGAAGGCGTGGTCGAGCTGAAGCGTCGCGCGACCGGCGAGCGCGAGACCTTGCCGTTGGAAGCCGCGCTGACCAAGTTGACGGCCGCTTGAGTCCTCTTTCGGGGGGAAGCGCGTTAAGAGAGCTCCATGGCTGAGCTGCAAG
Organism: Caulobacter sp. 17J80-11; assembly: GCF_014349105.1. GTDB lineage: Bacteria > Pseudomonadota > Alphaproteobacteria > Caulobacterales > Caulobacteraceae > 17J80-11. The sequence goes on from NZ_JACSJI010000002.1 coordinate 154,114, forward strand.
CTGCAAGACCCTTTTCCGCCTGGGAGCGGAACCTGGCGTTCCGCTACCTGCGCGCCAAGCGCAAGGAAGGCGGCGTCGCGCTGATCTCGATCATCTCCTTCGTCGGCATCACGCTGGCGGTGGCGGTGCTGATCATCGTGATGTCGGTGATGAACGGCTTCCGGGCCGACCTGTTGGGCCGCATGCTCGGCTTCAACGGCCACGCCTTCATCCAGGGCGCGCCGCTGACCGCGCCGGACCGCGAGGCCATGGTCGAGCGCCTGCGCGCCGTGCCCGGCGTGGTCCAGGTCGCGCCGCTGGTCGAGAACCAGGCCATCATCCTGGGCTCCGGCCAGGTGCAGGGCGCGCTGGTGCGCGGCGTCAGCCGCCGCACCCTGAACGAGACCAAGCTGGTCTCCACCAACATCCGCGCCGGCTCCAAGGACGGCTTCGGCGAAGGCGAGTACGGCGGCGACGTCGTCCTGCTGGGCGAAGTGCTGGCCATGAACCTGGGCCTGCGGCCCGGCGACCCGGTGACCATGATCTCGCCGTCGGGCGGTTCGACCGCTTTCGGCGCGGCGCCGCTGCGCAAGACCTTCCTGCTGGGCGGCACCTTCAACGTGGGCATGTCGCAGTTCGACGCGCTCTACGCCTACATGCCGCTGGAGCAGGCTCAGCTGTTCTTCGGCAAGGAAGGGCTCTGGGACGCGGTCGAGATCACCGTCCAGAACCCCGACCAGATCGACAAGCTTAAACCCGCCATCATCCAGGCGGCGGGGCCGGGGGCGCTGTTCACCGACTGGCGCGACCGCAATCGCGAGTTCTTCGACGCCCTGCAGGTCGAGCGCACGGTCATGCGCCTGATCCTGATGTTCATCGTGCTGATCGCGGCCATGAACATCATCTCGGGCCTGGTCATGCTGGTGAAGAACAAGAGCCGCGACATCGCCATCCTGCGCACCATGGGGGCCAGCCAGAGCGCGGTGCTGCGGATCTTCTTCATGGCCGGGGCCTCGATCGGCCTGGCCGGGACCTTCGCGGGCATCACGCTCGGCGTGCTGTTCTGCATCTTCATCGGCCCCATCCAGAGGTTCGTGGAATGGGCCACCGGCACGCGGGTGTTCGACCCGTCGATCTATTTCCTGGCCCAGATCCCCGCCAAGGTGGAGTGGTCGGAGGTCGCCTTCGTGGCCCTGTGGTCGATGCTGGCAGCCTGCCTGGCGACCCTGCCGCCGGCCTGGCGGGCGTCGAAACTCGATCCGGTGGAGGCGCTCCGCTATGAGTGAGCGTCCCGTTCTTTCGATCCGCGGCCTGCGCCGCACCTATGTCACCGGCGCCGGCCGGCTCGAGGTGCTGAAGGGTTGTGACCTGGACGTCCGTCCGGGTGAAGTGGTCGGCCTGATCGGCCCCTCCGGCTCGGGCAAGTCGTCCCTGCTGCACGCCGCCGGCTTGCTCGAGCACCCGGACGCCGGGACCATCACCATCGACGGCCAGAACTGCTCGGACCTGTCCGAGCGCCAGCGCACCCGCCTGCGCCTGGCCGAGATCGGTTTCGTCTACCAATTCCACCACTTGCTGCCGGAATTCACCGCGGTGGAGAACGTCGGCCTGCCGCTGCGTATCGCCGGCCGGCCGCGCGCCGAGTCCGAGGCGCGGGGGCGGGAGCTGCTGATCACGCTGGGCCTGGCGGAGCGGCTGGAGCACCAGCCCTCGCAGATGTCCGGCGGCGAGCAGCAGCGCGTGGCCATCGCCCGGGCGCTCGCCAACAGGCCGCGCCTGCTGCTGGCCGACGAGCCGACCGGCAACCTCGACCCGAACAACTCCCGCGCCGTGTTCCAGGCCCTGCACGACCTGGTCCGCCAGCAGGGCGTCGCCGCCCTGGTCGCCACCCACAACATGGAGCTGGCCGGCTACATGGACCGGGTGTTCGCGCTCAAGGACGGCCACCTGGAAGAGCGCCCGGCCGAGAGCCACGCCTACTGAGCGTCCGTCTACGGTTCGTCGCACCCGGATTGAAAAACGTCGGTCTTCAAACTAACCCTTGCTGAAAAGGGACGGGGAAGACCATGCGCAATCTGTTGGCTACGACCGCTCTGGCGGCGCTTCTGCTCGCGAGCGGCGCTGCGGCGCAGACGCCGTCGGCCGAGCTGGCCAAGCCGCCGGCGGACGCCGAACGCTTCGTCATCATGTCGCCGGGCGGTCGCCACGGCGAGGTCCTGTACTGGACCGCGGCCGACGGCGCGCTGATGGCCCGCATGAACCTGCTGCTGCGCGGGCAGGCCTGGGACGAGGAAGAGACGGTGCGGCTGGGGGCCGACGGAGCCATCGCCGACTACCGGCTGCGCGGCTCCAGCCCGCAGGGCGACGTCGCCGAGACCTTCAGCGTCGCGAACGGCCGCGCGGTGTGGAAGTCGCCGATCGACTCCGGCTCGTCCGCCTACACCGGTCCGGCCTTCTACCTGCCGGCGGGGATCTCGCTGCGGGGCAGCAACCTGCCGATCGAACGGCTGGTGTCCGGCGGCGCCGACGTCGCCCTCTTGCCGGGCGGCAAGGCGCACGCCGAAAAGCTGACGACCGCGACGGTCGGTACCGGGGCGAACGCCCAGACCGTCACCGCCTGGTCGATCACCGGCATCAGCGGGACGCCGTTCGCGGTGTGGACCGACGCCAAGGGCGAGGTGTTCGCCAACATCGGCGGGCTGAGCATCATCCGCGCCGGTTTCGAAGGCGATCAGCCGGCGCTGGAGAAGGCGCAGGACGCGGCCCTGGCGAAAAAGTCGCCGGAGCTGGCGCGCACCCTGGTCGAGACGCCGGCCGCTCCGGTGGCCTTCTACGACGTGCGCGCCTTCGTCGACGGCAAGCGCTTCGCCGAGCACCAGACCGTGGTCGTCGACAAGGGCAAGATCGTCGCCGTCGGCCCGGTCGGCAAGGTGAAGTTCCCCAAGGCGTCGCGGATCGTCGACGGCAAGGGCATGACCCTGACGCCGGGCCTGTGGGACGCCCACATGCACGTCGGCGACGACTACACCGGTCCGTCCGAGCTCTCGCTGGGCGTCACCTCGGTGCGCGACCCGGGCAACAACGACGCCCTGACCCAGGCGCGCCGTGAACGCCGCGCCGCCGGCGAGTTGCTGTCCCCTCACGTCTATTCGTCGTCGTTGATCGACGGGAAGGGCCCCAACACCGCCCAGATCGCCAACGTCGCCACCACCCGCGAGGAGGCGATCCAGCAGGTCGACGCCGCCAAGGCCAAGGGCCAGGTGGGCGTGAAATTCTACGGCACCTTCGATCCGTCCTGGGTCGCCCCGGCCGCCGCCGAGGCGCACAAGCTGGGCCTGCACGTCCACGGCCACGTGCCGGCCGGCATGCGCCCGGGCGAGGCGATCGCCGCCGGCTACGACGAGGTCACCCACATCTACTTCGTGGCCATGCAGGCCATGCCCGACGACGTGGTGAACCACTCCAACGGGATCCAGCGCTTCCAGGGCGTGGGCCGCTACGCCAAGGACATGGACCTGAACGCCGAGCCGATGAAGTCGCTGATCGCCGACATGGCCAAGCGAGGCACGGCGGTCGACCCGACCCTGGTGGTGGCCGAGAGCCTGTTCGTGCCGGAGAACGGCGACCTGTCGCCGTCCTACGCGCCTTATGTGGGCACCCTGCCGCCGACCGTGGAGCGCGGCTTCCGCCAGGGCGGCTTCGCGCCGGCCGACGGGACCACCCGCGCCGACTTCCGCGCCAGCTTCAAGAAGCTGGTCGAGCTGGTCGGGGTCATGCACAAGGCCGGCGTGCCGATCGTGGCCGGCACCGACGGTTCGGGCCTGGAGCTGGTGCGCGAGCTGGAGCTCTACGTCGAGGCCGGCTTCACCCCGGCCGAGGCCCTGGCGGCGGCGACCTCCGTGCCGGCCCGCCTGGTCGGCGCCGACAAGCACACCGGCACGATCGCCGTGGGCATGGACGCCGACCTGGTGCTGGTCGACGGCGACCCGTCCAAGACCATCGGGGACCTGCGCCACACGCGCCTGGTCATGATGGACGGCAAGCTCATGGAAGCCGACAAGCTGCGCGCGGCGGTCGGCGTCCAGGGCCGGCCGGCCTTCGACGCGGCGGAGTAAGGAAACGGCGGCTGAAGGCGCTCAGGCCCAGCCCAGCGCCTTCAGCTCCGCCAGCCGGCGGCGTGCGACCGGGACCTCGAGTCCGGTGTCCAGGCGCAGCACGCCGGAGCGCCCGCGCCGCTCGGAGGCGACGACGGCGGCGCGCGCCACCCACCAGGAGCGGTGCACCTGCGCGCCGTCCACGGCCGCCAGCTCCGCCACCGCGTCGGCCATGCGCATCAGCACCAGGGTGTCCCCGCGACGGGTGAAGACCCGCACGTAGTGGTCCTCCATGCCCAGCGCGATCACCTCCCGCCCCAGCCGGGCGGGCAGGCGCTCGAGCAGGCGTGCGCCGGCGGCCGGCTCGACGGACGCCTCGGTCTCGGGGGCGGGCGCCGGGGTTTCGGTCGGCTCGACGTCGGCGGCCAGACTCCGGCCGGCCAGGAACCACATCAGGCTCCAGCCCAGCGCGCCGATCGGCAGGGCCTGGGCGTAGGTCTGCAGGAAGGCGAGGTCGTCCGGCCACGGACGGGCGAGATCGATGGTCGGCCCCAGCCACCACAGCCAGAAGGTCATGGGGACCGTCCCAACCAGCACCGCCGCCGCCCAGCCGACGGCTTCGCTCCGGCCCAGTCGCACGGCCACGCCCGCGCCCAGCCGGATCAACGGCCGCTGCAGGACGTAGCCCGCCAGCACGGTGCGCGACCAGTAGAGCAGCCGCTCCGGCCAGGGGCCGGTCACGAACAGGCCGAAGGCGCCGATCATGGCCAGCACGACGGCGACGCCCAGCAAGGCGCCCAGCTCGCGGGCGACGCCGCGCGGGCTCAAGTTCGCGCGCAGTCCCGCCGACGCTTCGTGAACGGGCCTCATCGACGTCACCGGTTCCTCCTGCGAACGCCGCCGGTCCGGCGACGCATCTCCGCTCGCGGGCGGCGTTCCGGCCGGCTTCATCCGGCGCACGCGACCCGCAAACCGAGGTTCCTTATGTCGAGATTCGTCTGGCTGGCGCTCGCCTTCGCCTGCGCCGCCTTCACGGTCGGAAACACGACCGTGCCGATCGCCGCCTGGCTGGCGCCGGTGTTCATGCTCCGCTTCACGCGAAGCTCGGCGCCCCTGCCGGGGCTCGCCCTGGGCGCGGTGACGTTCATCGCGGGGCAGGACGTAGCCTGGCGCGGCGCGCTGGTCTTCCAGGGGCTGATCTACCACGCGGTGGTCGCGGCCATCGGCCTGCTGTTCTTCCTGCCGGTGGTGGCGGACCGGCTGATCGCGCCGCGTCTGAAGGGCTTCGCCTCGACCCTGGTGTTCCCCTTGGCGCTGGTCGCCGTCGAGTTCGCCTGGTCGAGCGCCGGGCTCGGCACGTGGGGCCTGGCTGCTTACTCGCAGTGGGGCGCGCTCCCACTGCTGCAGGTGCTGTCGGTCACGGGCCTATGGGGCGTGAGCTTCCTGGTCGGCTGGGCGGCGTCGACGGCGAACGTCGTCTGGGCGCGCGGCTGGGCCGATCCGGCCGCCCGCCGTGCGGGGCTCGTCGTCGCCGGCGTGGTCGCGGCGGTGCTGGCGGCGGGTGGGCTTCGGCTGGCGCTGGACCCGCCGAAGGGGCCGACCGTGCGCGTGGCCGGCGTGGTCGCCGAGAACCTCGACGTGTTCATGGGCGCCTGGGCGCCGCTCGCCCAGGGACGCAAGCTGACGCCGGAGATGGCGGACAAGGCGCGGCCGGCGACTCAGGAGCTGCAGCAGCGGCTGCTGGAGCGCAGCCGCGAAGAGGCGAGGGCGGGGGCCAGGATCGTCGTCTGGTCCGAGGCCAACGCGCTGGTCTTCAAGGACGACGAATCGGCCTTCGTGGCGCAGGGCCGCCGGCTGGCCCGGGAGGAGGGCGTCTACCTGTTCATGGCTATGGCGACGATCACGCCCGGCGAACGGCTGGCCCGGAACAAGGTGGTCGCGATCGACCCGACCGGGGAGGTGCGCTCCAGCTATCTGAAGAGCCACCCGACCCCGGCGGAAGCGTCCGTGCCCGGCGACGGCGTCGTGGAGGTGATGGACACCCCCTACGGCCGGCTGGCCTGGGCCATCTGCTACGACTTCGACTACCAGGCTCTGATCCGCCAGGCCGGGCGCGCCGGCGCCGACATCCTGCTGAACCCGTCCTGGGACAGCCGCGGCATGGATCCGATGCACACCCACATGGCGGGCCTCCGAGCCATCGAGAACGGCGCCTCGATGTTCCGGGTGACCAACGACGGCCTGAGCCAGGCGGTCGACGCCCAGGCGCGCGTGCTGGCCGCCATGGACGACTACGCGAGCAAGGACGGGGTGAAGGCGATGGTCGCCGACCTGCCGGTTCGCGGCGCGGTCACCCCCTATGCGCGCTTCGGCGACTGGCTGGCCTGGGCGTGCGTCGCCGGGGCGGGGCAGGGCACGCTCGCCGGCAGCCGCGGCCGCGGCCGTCGGCTGAGGCGCCTGGGCCGAAGGTCGGCGTCAGTCGACGATGTCGATCACCGCGCCGACCGAGCCGCCGATCAGGGCCCCGGTTCCGGCGTTGCCCGACAGGCTGCCGATCCCGGCGCCCACGACCGCGCCGGTGGCGGTGGCGCAGCCGGTCAGGACGAGGGCTGCGGCGGCGAGGGCGGTCGCGAGTCTTCTCATCGCGGTCTCCTGCGGCTTCACTCGGCCAGCCGGGGCTTGGCCATCTGGGCCCAGATCACCGACAGCACCGGCTTGTCGAGCTGGTCGGGGTGGGCCTTGTACCAGGCGTCGACGGTCTGGATGGCGGCGTCGACGGTGAAGCCGTCGAGGCCCTTCTGGGCGCGCTGCGAGAAGGTGTCGGTCTGCCCGGGGTCGTGCTTGGCGTCGTAGCGGGCGCCGACCGAGATCATGTTCGACACGCCGGCCAGGTAGGCGCGGCGCACCTCGGGCGAGGAACGCTGCCAGTCGCGGCCGTCGGCCAGCCGTGTGTTCGCGGGCGATTGCGCTTGCGCGGCGATGGGAAGCGCCAGGGCGCCCGCGACGACGAGGGCGCCGATCGTCCGAAGCGTCGCCATGGTCTGCTCCTTCCGTGCGCGCCTGAAACTCCGCGCGCGCCGATCCGGGCGTCAGGGCCGCGCCGGAGGCCGACCGGAATTACTGCTGAGGGAGAGGGAAGGGCGCAGGCGATTCGCGGCGCTTGCAATGAGAACAAAACCGGAATAGAGAACAAACCAGAAACGGTGAAGCCGGGGGAAAAATTCCATGGTTGTTCGTGCGGTTCGTGAAACGCTGGCGCTTGCTTCCGTGTCCGCCTTCGTTTGGATGGTGTGGTCGGTGACGCACCTGGTGGCGTGAGTCGTTCCCGACGCTTAAGTCGGGGATGACATGAGCGGCGAAGGCTTCGTCCATCTGCGGGTTCGGTCCGCCTATTCGTTGCTGGAAGGCGCGATCAAGGCGGACAAGGTGGGCGCTCTGGCCGCCGCCGACGGGCAGCCGGCCGTCGCGATAGCGGACCGCGCCAACATGTTCGGCGCGCTGGAGTTCTCCCAGACCGCCAAAGATTCCGGGGTGCAGCCGATCATCGCTTGCGCCCTGCCGGTCTCCGGCATCGGCGACAAGCCCGGCGAGCGTTGGGCCCGCACCCCCACGGTGGTGCTGCTGGTCCAGAACGAGACCGGCTATCTCAACCTCACCGCCCTGTCCTCGGCCGCCTACCTCGAGGTGGGCCCGATGGACGAGCCGCACGTGCCCTGGAGCCGGGTGGTGGAGCGCTCCGAGGGGCTGATCCTGCTGTCCGGCGGCCCGGACGGCCCGGTCGACCACCTGTTCGCCTCCGGCAAGAAGGACGAGGCCGAGCGGGCGCTCCAGGCCATGCACGAGGCCTTCGGCGACCGCTTCTACGTCGAGCTGCAACGCCACGACCGGCCGGCCGAGCACGCCGCCGAGCCCGGCCTGGTGGGCTGGGCCTACGACCACGACGTGCCGCTGGTCGCCACCAACGACGTCTATTTCGGCAAGAAGGACATGTACGCCGCGCACGAGGCGCTGTTGTGCATTTCCGACGGCGCCTTCATGGGCCAGGACGACCGCCGTCGCGTCACCGCCGAGCACTGGTTCAAGCCGGCCGCGGAGATGCGCACGACCTTCGCCGACCTGCCGGAGGCCTGCGACAACACCCTGGAGATCGCCCGGCGCTGCGCGTTCCTGGTCAAGAAGCGCGACCCGATCCTGCCCAGCTTCGGCACCGGCGCGGGCCGCTCCGAGCCCGAGGAACTGGCCTGGCAGGCCAAGGAAGGCCTGAAGGCGCGCCTGGCGGTGACGCCGATGTCGGCGCCGGAGGAAGATTACTGGGCCCGCCTCGAGCGCGAGGTCGGGATCATCCAGAAGATGGGGTTCTCCGGCTACTTCCTGATCGTGTCGGACTTCATCAAGTGGGGTAAGGCGCACGGCATCCCGGTGGGGCCGGGGCGCGGTTCGGGCGCCGGTTCGCTGGTCGCCTGGGCGCTGACCATCACTGATCTCGATCCGCTGCGCTTCGGCCTGCTGTTCGAGCGCTTCCTGAACCCCGAACGGGTCTCCATGCCCGACTTCGACATCGACTTCTGCCAGGAGCGGCGGGAGGAGGTGATCGGCTACGTTCAGGAGAAGTACGGGCGCGACCGCGTGGCCCAGATCATCACCTTCGGCACCCTGCAGGCCCGCGCCGTGCTGCGCGACGTCGGCCGCGTGCTGCAGATGCCGCTGGGCCAGGTCGACCGTCTGTCCAAGATGGTGCCGAACAACCCGGCCAATCCGGTGACCCTGGCCCAGGCCATCGAGCTGGAGCCCCGGCTGAAGGAAGCCCGGCGCGACGACCCGGCGGTCGAGAAGCTGCTTGAGACGGCGCTCCGCCTGGAAGGCCTCTACCGCAACGCCTCGACCCACGCGGCCGGCGTGGTGATCGGCGACCGCCCGCTGGTCGAGCTGGTGCCGCTCTACCAGGATCCGCGCTCCGAGCTGCCGGCCACCCAGTTCAACATGAAGTGGGTCGAGTCCGCGGGCCTGGTGAAGTTCGACTTCCTGGGCCTGAAGACCCTGACCGTGCTCGACCGCGCGGCCAAGTTCCTGGAGAAGCGCGGCGCGGGCGTGGACCTGTCGCAGCTGCCGTTCGACGACGAGAAGACCTACGAGCTGCTGGCCTCGGGCCAGACGATCGGGGTGTTCCAGCTCGAAAGCCAGGGCATGCGCGACACCCTGCGCAAGATGCGCTGCGGCTCGATCGAGGAGATCACCGCGCTGATCTCGCTCTATCGGCCGGGGCCGATGGACAACATCGACACCTTCGTCGACTGCAAGTTCGGCCGTAAGCCGATGGACACCCTGCACCCCTCGCTGGAGCCGGTGCTGAAGGAGACCTACGGCGTCATCGTCTACCAGGAACAGGTGATGCAGATCGCCCAGATCCTGGCCGGCTACAGCCTCGGCGAAGCCGACCTGCTGCGCCGGGCGATGGGTAAGAAGAAAAAGGAGGAGATGGACTTCCAGAAGGCCCGGTTCGTGTCCGGCGCCAAGGAAAAGGGAGTCCCCGAGTCCCAGTCGGACTCGATCTTCGAACTGGTGGCCAAGTTCGCCGGCTACGGCTTCAACAAGTCGCACGCCGCCGCCTACGCCCTGATCTCGTACCAAACCGGCTGGCTGAAGGCGAACCACCCGGTCGAGTTCCTGGCCGCGTCGATGAGCCTGGATATCGCCAACACCGACAAGCTGGCGGTGTTCTACCAGGACGCCAAACGCTTCGGCGTGAAGGTGCGCGCGCCCGACGTGAACGTCTCCATGGCCGATTTCGACGTGGAGAACGGCGAAATCCTCTACGCCCTGGGCGCGATCCGCAACGTCGGTCTGGAGGCGATGAAGCACCTGGTCGAGGTGCGCAAGGAAGGCGGGCCGTTCCGCGACATCTTCGATTTCCTGGAGCGCATCGACCCCAAGGCGGTGAACAAGCGCGCCATCGAAAACCTGGCCCGCGCCGGCGCCTTCGACAGCATCCACCCGGACCGCGCCCAGATCGTCCAGGCCGCCGACCGGCTGATCGCCTACGCCCAGAGCGTGGCGGCCGAGCGCGCCTCGTCCCAGGTCAGCCTGTTCGGCCAGGGCGGCGAGGCCACGCGCCCGCGCCTGCCCAAGAGCGAGCCCTGGATCGGCCCGCAGCGGCTCGACGAGGAGCTGTCGGCCGTCGGCTTCTACCTGTCCGGCCACCCGCTGGAGGACATGGTCGATCTGCTGCGCCGCCGGCGCACCACCCTGGCGGCCGAGGCCCAGGCCCTGGCCGAGGAGGGGCAGGAAGCCTTCCGCATGTGCGGCGTCGTACGCCGCCGCCAGGAGCGCGCTTCGGCCCGCACCGGCGAGAAGTTCGCCTTCGTCACCCTGTCGGACCCCACCGGCGAGTACGAGGTGATGTTCCCGCCGGAGAGCCTGCGCCGCTGCCGCGACGTGCTGGAGACCGGCGCCTCCATCATTCTGAAGGTCCGCGCCAAGGCCGCCGAAGGCGAGGTGCGCTTCTTCGGCGACGAGGCCGAGCCGATCTCGAAGGCCGTCGAGCAGGCGGCCGGGGGCCTGCGCGTCCACGTCTCGCCTCGCTCGGCCGAGGTCGAGGCCCTGAAGAAGCGGCTTGAGGCCGGGGCGACCCAGAAGGGCGGGGGCGAGATCGTGCTGATCGCGGCCCTGGACGGCGCCCACGAGATCGAGCTGCGCCTGCCGGGCCGCTACCGGCTGGACGCCTCGCTGCGCGGCGCACTGAAGACCGCGCCGGGCGTGCTCATGCTGGAGGACGCGTAGGGGCGACGAAGGCCTCGTCCTTCGACAAGCTCAGGATGAGGATTTGGACTGCTTTCGCTCGCAGCTTTGTGGGTGAGCGGCTGAAGGAACCCTCACCCTGAGCTTGTCGAAGGGTAGGGCGGTCCCGCGTTCCGGCGTTTTCCCTTGATTTCCGGCGCGTTCGCGTCTACGTGCGCCCCCATCTCACACGCAGACAGCGGCGGTGCGGGCTTTTCGCCCTCACCACCCGTTCCGAGGCCTGAGGGCTTTCACGTCTGCGGAGGCGCATCGGAAGAAGGAGAAATTTCATGGCGCTTCCCGAATTCAGCATGCGTAGCCTGCTCGAAGCCGGCGCTCACTTCGGCCACCAGACCCACCGGTGGAACCCGAAGATGGAGCGCTACATCTTCGGCAGCCGCGCCAACATCCACATCATCGACCTGTCGCAGACCATCCCGCTGCTGCACCAGGCCCTGGTGAAGGTTCGCGAAGTCGCCGCCGGCGGCGGCCGCGTCCTGTTCGTCGGCACCAAGCGCCAGGCGTCCGATCCGGTCGCCCAGGCCGCCAAGCGCTGCGCCCAGTACTACGTCAACCACCGCTGGCTCGGCGGCACCCTGACCAACTGGCGCACCATCTCCGGCTCGATCGCGCGTCTGCGCGAACTGGAGCAGGTGATGGCCAGCCCGGAAGGCCGTTCCAAGAAGGAACTGCTGATGCTGACCCGCGAGCGCGACAAGCTCGAGCTGTCGCTGGGCGGCATCAAGGACATGGGCGGCATCCCGGACCTGATGTTCGTGATCGACACCAACAAGGAGTCGATCGCCATCCAGGAAGCCCGCAAGCTGGGCATCCCGGTCATCGCCATCCTGGACACCAACTCCGATCCGGACGGCATCAGCTTCCCGGTCCCGGGCAACGACGACGCCGCGCGCGCCATCCAGACCTACTGCGACCTGGTCGCCGACACGGTCCTGGACGGCCTGGCCGCCGGCCAAGCCGCCATGGGCGTGGACCTGGGCGCCGCCGAGCGTCCGTCCGAGCCGGCCCTGCGCGCGGCTCCGGTCGCCGCTCCGGCTGAGCCCGCCCCGGCTGCCGCCGAAGCCGCCCCGGCGGCCGAAGCCGCTCCGGAAGCGGCTGCGACCGAAGAGCAGGCGAACGGCTGATTTCAGCCGACGTCATCCGATTGAGACGCGGCCGGGTTACCTGCCCGGCCGCTCACCCTTGACGAACTGGAGGACCCCATGGCGGAAATCACTGCCGCTCTGGTGAAGGACCTGCGCGAAAAGTCCGGCGCGGGCATGATGGACTGCAAGAAGGCGCTGACCGAGAACAACGGCGACCTGGACGCCGCCATCGACTGGCTGCGCACGAAGGGCCTGTCCAAGGCCGCCAAGAAGGCTGACCGCGTCGCCGCCGAAGGCCTGGTGGCCATGGCCGTGACCGACAACGGCGCCGGCGAAACCGCCTCGGCCGTCGAAGTGAACGCCGAGACCGACTTCGTGTCGCGCAACGAGCTGTTCCAGAACGCCGCCCGCGCGATCGCCAAGGCGTCGCTGGGCGTCGACGGCGTGGACGCGATCAACGCGGCCAAGGTCGAGAGCGGCGAGACCGTTCAGGAGCTGCTGACCAACCTGATCGCCAACATCGGCGAGAACATGATGGTCCGTCGTTCGGCCAAGTTCTCCGTGCCGGCCGGCGTGGTCGCCTCGTACGTCCACAACGCCACCGCCCCGGACCTGGGCCGGATCGGCGTGCTGGTGGCCGTCGAGTCGACCGCCGACAAGGCCAAGCTGCGCGAGCTGGGCCGCAAGATCGCCATGCACGTCGCCGCCACCGCCCCGCTGTCGCTGTCGTCCGACGACCTGGACCCGGCGGCCGTCGAGCGCGAGCGCGCCGTGCTGACCGAGAAGGCCCGCGAAGAGGGCCGTCCGGAAGCGATGATCGCCAAGATCGTCGAAGGTCAGATCAACAAGTTCCAGAAGGAAGTGGTGCTCCTGAAGCAGCCCTTCGTCATGAACCCGGATCAGACCGTCGAGCAGCTCGTCGCCGACACCGGCAAGGAGCTGGGCGCGCCGATCAAGATCACCGGCTTCGTGCGTCTCGCCCTCGGCGAAGGCGTGGAAAAGAAGACCGAGGACTTCGCCGCCGAAGTCGCCGCCGTCACCGGCGGCTGATCGCTCGACAAAAAGTGCGTATGAAGAAGGGCGCGCGCGGCTGACGGCCGGCGCGCCCTTCGGCTATCTTGCGCCCCGATTCCCGTCCCCTCGTTCTCAGCTTCCGGCAGGTCGCCCCATGTCCACGCCCGCTCGCTCGCCGCGCTACCGCAAGATCCTGCTCAAGGTGTCCGGCGAGGTGCTGATGGGCGACCAGGGCTTCGGCATCGACATGAAAACGGTCGACGCCGTGGCCCAGGAAGTGGCCGAGGTGGTCCGCCACGGCGTGGAGCTGTGCCTGGTGATCGGCGGCGGCAACATCTTCCGCGGCCTGTCGACCGCCGCGCGCGGCATGGAGCGGGCCAGCGCCGACTACATGGGCATGCTGGCCACCGTCATGAACGCGCTGGCCATGCAGAACGCGCTGGAGCGCATCGGCGTGGAGACCCGCGTGCAGTCGGCCATCCCGATGGACACGGTGTGCGAGCCCTACATCCGCCGGCGCGCCGCGCGCCACCTGGAGAAGGGGCGGGTGGTGATCTTCGCCGCCGGCACGGGCAACCCGTTCTTCACCACCGACACCGCCGCGGCCCTGCGCGCCGCCGAGATGGGCTGCGACGCCCTGTTCAAGGGCACCAGCGTGGACGGCGTCTACACCGCCGACCCGAAGAAAGACCCCTCGGCCCAGCGGTTCGAGCGGCTGAGCTATCTTGAGGTTCTCGCCAAGGACCTTAAGGTCATGGACGCGTCGGCGATCAGCCTGATGCGCGAAAACGGCATTCCCATCGTCGTGTTCTCGATCCGGGAACGCGGCGCCCTTCTCGACGTGCTGACCGGCCATGGCGTTCATACGGTGATCGCCGAAGACCGGCTCGAGCGCGAGTGAGGCTAGACAAGACCGATGACCAAACCTGACCTGAAATCCTTCCAGACCCGCATGGACAAGGCGGTCGCCGCGCTCAAGGAAGAGTTCGGCGGCCTGCGCACCGGGCGCGCCTCGGCCAGCCTGCTGGACCCGATCATGGTGGACGCCTACGGCTCGCACATGCCGATCAACCAGGTGGCCGCCGTCAGCGTCCCTGAGCCGCGCATGATCACCGTCAGCGTCTGGGACAAGGGCATGGTCACGGCGGTGGACAAGGCGATCCGCTCGGCCGGCATCGGCCTGAACCCGGTCGTCGAGGGCACCACCCTGCGCGTGCCGATTCCGCCGCTGACCGAAGAGCGCCGCAAGGACCTGGCCAAGCTCGCCGGCAAGTACGCCGAGCAGCAGCGCATCGCCGTGCGCAACGTGCGCCGCGACGCCATGGACGAGCTCAAAAAGGCTGAGAAGGACGCTCACATCAGCCAGGACGAGCAGAAGAAAATGGGCGACGAGGTGCAGGGCTTCACCGACGCGGCCATCAAGCGCATCGACGAGGCCTTGAAAGTCAAAGAACAAGAGATCATGCAGGTTTGACGGCGCGTTCCCGCCGTACTGCGTGAAGGAGAGGGACGCGCCATGGCGCCTGCCTCCGGCCAATCCGTCCCCGCCTCCGAGGCCGCCCTCGGTCCGCGGCACGTCGCCGTCATCATGGACGGCAACGGCCGCTGGGCGAAGGCGCGCGGCCTGCCGCGCACGCTCGGCCACCGCGCCGGGGTGAACGCGCTCAAGCGCACGGTCGAGGCCGCGCCCAAGCTCGGCATCGAGTGCCTGACCGTGTTCGGCTTCTCGACCGAGAACTGGCGCCGGCCCGTGGCCGAAGTGTCTGAGCTGATGGGCCTGGTGCGGGCCTACGTCGAAAGCGACCTGGAGCGGCTGACCCGCGAGGGCGTGCGCCTGCGCATCCTGGGTCGGCGCGAGGGCCTTCCGGCCGACATCGCCGCCGTGGTCGAGCGCGCCGAGGCGCGCACCGCGAACAACGACCGCTTCCTGCTGCAGGTGGCGTTCAACTACGGCGCGCGCGCCGACGTGGTGGACGCCGCCCGACGCTTCGCCCAGGCCGTGAAGAACGGCGAGCAGGAGCCGGATCAGTTGGACGAATCCACCTTCGGCAGCCTGCTCTGCACCGCCGGCGGCCCGCCGCTGGACGTGCTGGTGCGCACCAGCGGCGAGCGGCGCATTTCGAACTTCCTGCTGTGGGAGGCGGCCTACGCCGAACTGGTGTTCCAGGACGTGCTGTGGCCCGACTACGGCGTCGAACACCTGCAGCAGGCCGTGAACGAATTCAGGAGCCGCGAGCGGCGCTTCGGCGGGATCGGCGTGCATGACGTCCTCGCCGCAGGCTAAGCGCTTCAACTGGAACGACCTGGGCATGCGGGTGGTGTCGGCGGTGGTGCTGATCCCCGCGGCGGTGGCGGCCATCTGGATGGGCGGCTGGCTGTTCCTGCTGATGGTGTCGGTGGCCGCCTGCCTGCTGGCCTTGGAGTGGGGACAGATGAGCGAGCCGCGCACGCCGCGCCGCATCGCCGTCGCCGTCCTGCTGGGCGTGATCGCGGCGGTGTTCGCCGCCGACCTGCGCCAGTTCTCCGCCGCCTTCGTGCTCCTGGTGTTCGGCTCGGCCGCGGCGGCGCTTTACGCCCGCGCCTTGAAGGCCTCGGCCGCCGACGCGGCCTATGGCGTGCTCTACATCGGCTGGCCCTGCGTGGTGCTGGTGTGGCTTCGCCAGCAGCCGGACGGCGTGGCCTGGACGGTCCTGCTGTTCTGCGTCGCCTGGGCCGCCGACATCGCCGCCTTCGCGGTCGGCAACCTGCTGAAGGGCCCGAAGCTCTGGCCGCGATTCTCGCCCAACAAGACCTGGTCCGGTTTCGTCGGCGGTCTGTGCGCCGGCGTCGCCGCCGGGGTGGCCGCCTCTGAGTTCGCCGGGGCCGGCCTGCCGGTCGCGGCCGCGGCGGTGGTGGGCCTGGTCGGCGCGCTGGCCACCATGGCGGGCGATCTGTGGGAATCGGCCCTGAAGCGCCGCTTCGGGGTGAAGGACGCCGGCGCCCTGATTCCAGGCCATGGCGGCCTGATGGACCGGGTCGACGGCCTGATGTTCGCGGTGGTGGCGATCGCCGCCTGCCGCCTCGCTATTGTTTTCGGAGGTCTTTCGTGACCCTTCGCCGCCGCGTCAGCGTGCTGGGCTCGACCGGGTCCGTCGGGGTCTCCACCCTCGACCTGATGGATAAGGCGGAAACCGCCGGCACCGCCGCCTTCGAGGTGGAGGCGCTGGTCGCCGGCCGCAACCTGGCGCGCGTGGTCGAGCAGGCTCGCCGCTGGCGCCCCCGCGTGGTGGTGGTCGCCGACGAGACCCGCCTGGCCGACCTGCGCGACGCCCTGGCCGGCCTCGGCGTCGAGGCCGCGGCGGGCGAGGGGGCCGTGATCGACGCGGCCTCGCGTCCGGTCGACTGGGTGATGGCCGCCGTGGTCGGGGCCGCGGGCCTCAAGCCCACCTGGGCGGCCGCCCGCACCGGCGCGGTGATCGCATTGGCCAACAAGGAGAGCCTGGTCTGCTGCGGGCCGGCCCTGCTGGCGACCGCGCGCGCGGCCGGCGGCTCGGTGATCCCGGTCGACTCCGAGCACTCCGCCGTCTTCCAGGTCCTGCAGCCGCCTTGCGCCGACAAGGTCGCGCGCATCGTGCTGACCGCCTCGGGCGGGCCGTTCCGGACCTGGGCGACCGAGCGCATGGCCGCGGTCACCCCGGAGCAGGCGGTGGCCCACCCGAACTGGAGCATGGGCGCCAAGATCTCTGTCGACTCCGCCACCATGGCCAACAAGGGCCTGGAGATGGTCGAGGCGGCCTACCTGTTCGGCCTGGGCGCCGACCGCATCGACGTGGTGGTCCACCCGCAGTCGATCGTGCACAGCCTGGTCGAATACGCCGACGGCTCGACCCTCGCCCAGCTGGGGCCGCCGGACATGCGTACGCCGATCGCCTGCGCCCTGGCCTGGCCGGACCGGCTGGCCTGGCCGGCGCCCAAGCTCGATCTGGCGGCGCTGGGCAGCCTGACCTTCGAGCCGGCCGACGAGGTGCGCTTCCCCATGCTGCGGCTTGCGCGCGCAGCCCTGCGCGAAGGCGGGGCCGCGCCTGGGGTTTTCAACGCCGCCAACGAGGTGGCGGTCCAGGCCTTCCTTGACCGTAGGATCGGCTTTCTCGATATTGCCGCCACGGTGGCTGAGACTCTCGACCGCGACTCCGGGCGCGGGTTCTCCGCGGGGGCGGACGGCGATCCTCTCGAGGTCGCGCTGGAGGTTGACCGTGCGGCGCGTCGGGCGGCCCAAGAGGCGGTCGGACGGCGGCTGGCGGCCTGAGTCGGGAGGAAGCTTCGCCCCATGCTTGAGTCCGCGGCGACCTTGGTCGTCTCCTTCGTCCTCGTCCTGACTTTGATCGTGACCGTACACGAGCTCGGCCACTTTTGGGTCGCGCGCGCGTTCGGGGTCAAAATCGACAGCTTTTCAATCGGTTTCGGCCGCGCCTTGGCGCGGTTTCGCGACCGCTCCGGGGTCGAATGGCGGATCGGCTGGCTGCCGCTGGGCGGCTACGTCAAGTTTGCGGGCGACGTGAACGCCGCCAGCGTGCCGGACGCCGAAGACCTCGCTGCGCTGAAGCAGGAGATCGAGGCGGAGGAGGGGCCCGGCGCATGGAAGAACTACTTCCATTTCAAGCCGTTGTGGCAGCGAGCGCTGGTGGTCGTCGCAGGTCCGGTCTCTAACTTCCTGTTGGCGATCGTGATTTTCGCGTCCCTGGCCCTCGCGTTCGGCCAGCAGCAGGTGCTGCGCCCGGTCGTGGACGAGGTCACGGCCGGCTCCGCGGCCGCCAAGGCGGGCTTCCTGCCGGGCGATCTGATCCGTAAGGTCAACGGCCGAAGCATCGACGATTACAGGGATTTGCAGGTCCAGATCCTGCTGCGCCGGGGCGAAACGGTGCGCTTCGACGTCGAGCGGGCCGGGCGGCCCCTGACCCTGCGCGCGGTCCTGGGCGAAACCCACACCGTCGATCCGGTGACCGGCGCCAAGACCGCCGGCGGCCTGCTCGGCGTGCAGGTCCGGGTCACGCCGGAGAACCTGCGCACGGTGCGCTTCAACCCGCTGACAGCGCTTCAGGCCGGTGTGAAGCAGACGTTCGAAATCCTGGACACCACCTTGGTTTACCTCAGCCGGGTGGTGACCGGGCGGGAGTCGGCCGACCAGCTGGGCGGGCCGCTGGCGATCGCGCGCACCTCCGGCCACATCGCCGGCGAAGCCGCGGCCGCCTCGCCGGATCTGCTGTCCAAGATCGGGAACGTGGGCGCCAGTCTCCTGAACTTGGCAGGCTTCCTGTCGGTCGGCATCGGCTTCATGAACCTCCTACCTGTGCCGGTTCTGGACGGCGGGCACTTGCTGTTCTACGGCTATGAAGCTGTGGCGCGACGACCGCTGGACGAACGAATCCAGGCGGCGGGCTACCGTCTCGGTCTTGCTTTGCTGTTAGGATTGATGTTGTTCGTCACCTGGAACGATCTGAAGAAACTGCCCCTGTTTCAACAAATCGGCGGGCTCCTGTCGTGAGCCGCCGTCGCCCGATGGTCGAAACCATGTCCGACAAGCCGATTCGAAACAGTTGCCTCGTCCTCGCGTCTGGCTTGGCCATTCTCGCGGCCTCGCCGGCGATGGCGCAGGACCAGCTGCAGGGGCAGCCGGCCAATCCCGAACCCGCTCCGGCCCCCGCGCCGGAGAGCGGCGTGGTCGCGCGCATCGTCGTGCAGGGCAACGAGCGGATCGATCAGCAGACCATCCTGTCGTACCTGCCCATCCAGCCGGGCGACACGGTCGACGCCGCGCGCATCGACCTCGCGGTTAAAACTCTTTTCCGCACCGACTTGTTCGCCGACGTCGAAATTGGCCTGCAGGGCTCCGACCTGATGGTGCGGGTGGTCGAAAACCCGATCATCAACCAGGTCGTGTTCGAGGGGAACGAGAGCCTCGCCGAAGACAAGATGCGCGACGAGGTCGGCGTGCGCCCGCGCGGCATCTTCACCCGTTCGCGCGTCCAGCAGGACGTCCAGCGCATCGTCGAGCTGTATCGCCGTTCGGGCCGCATCTCGGCCACGGTGACGCCGAAGATCGTCGAGCTGCCGCAGAAGCGCGTCGATCTGATCTTCGAGATCGACGAAGGCCCGAAGACCGGCGTCCGCCGGATCAACTTCCTGGGCAATAAAGCCTTCTCAGACAACGACCTGCGCGACGTTCTGGTCACCAAGGAATCGCAGTGGTGGCGGGTGTTGTCGTCCAACACCAACTACGACCCGGACCGTCTCGAATACGACCGCGAGCAGCTGCGTAAGTTCTATACGAACCGCGGCTTCTACGATTTCCGCGTGGTCTCGGGCGTGGCCGAGCTGTCCCCGGACCGCAAGGACTTCGCCATCACCGTCACGGTGGACGAGGGTCCGAAGTACACCTTCGGCAACCTGAAGGTCGAAACCGAGAACCAGAAGCTCGAGCCGGAATTCCTCCAGGCGCTGCTGCCGATCAAGTCGGGCCAGCTGTACGAGAGCGACAAGATCGAGGACGCGGTCGACGCCCTGACCTATGCGGCGGGTTCGGCCGGCTTCGCCTTCGTCGACGTCCGCCCGCGCTACCAGCCGAACCGCGAGAAGCAGACCGTCGACGTCACCTTCCAGGTGCGCGAAGGCCCGCGCGTCTACGTCGAGCGCATCGACATCGTCGGCAACACCCGCACCATCGACCCGGTCATCCGCCGCGAGATGCAGCTGGTCGAGGGCGACGCCTACAACAAGATCCTGCTGGAGCGCTCGCGCAACGAGATCCGTCGTCTCGGCTTCTTCAAAGACGTGAAGATCGACGAGCAACCCGGCAGCGCGCCTGACAAAACCGTCATCCAGGTGCAGGTCGAGGAGCAACCGACCGGCGAACTGTCGTTCGGCGCTGGCTTCAGCTCGGTCGACCAGTTCATCTTCGACCTCGGCGTCACCGAGCGGAACTTCCGCGGCCGCGGCCAGAACCTGCGCGCCCGACTGTCGCTGGGCTCGCTGCGCCAGACCCTGGACTTCGCCTTCACCGAGCCGAAGTTCCTGGGCCGCGACCTGCGCGCGGGCGTGGACCTGTACGCCTACCGCTACGACTTCGGCGACCAGGCTTCGTTCGACACCAAGACCGCCGGCATGGGCCTGCGTCTCGGCTTCCCGATCAACAGCTACACCTACCTCGCCACGCGCTATAACCTGCGCAACGACGAGATCGTGGTCGACGACTCGCTCTGCACCGCCGCCAGCTCGTCCTCGAGCCTCTGCCAGCAGCGGGGCACCTTCCTGACCTCGCTGGTCGGCTACACGCTCAGCGTCGACCGCCGCAACGATCCGATCGCGCCGACCCGCGGCTGGTACGCCAACCTGCGCCAGGACCTCGCCGGCATCGGCGGCGACGTGAACTACCTCAAGTCCGAGGTCGAAGGCGGGATGTTCTACGGCATCCGCCCGAAGTGGGTGGTCAGCGCCCTGGGCTCGGCCGGCTACATCAGCGGCTGGTCCGGCGACAACATCCGGATCAACGACCGCTTCTTCAAGGGCGGCAACAGCTTCCGCGGCTTCGAGACCGCCGGCATCGGTCCGCGCGACACCTCCACGACCGACGCGCTCGGCGGCGATCTCTACGCCATCGGCACGCTGGAAATGGCCTTCCCGCTGCCGCTGCCGGAAGAGTACGGCATCAGCGCCGGCCTGTTCACCGAGTTCGGCACCCTGGGCATGCTGGACGACGTCTACAAGCTGAATGCGAATGGGACGCCCAACCCCTTCATCCGCGACGATTTGAGCCTGCGCGCTTCTGCCGGCCTGACCATTCGCTGGAAGTCGCCTATGGGTCCCATACAGTTCGACTTGAGCCAGATCCTGGCCCGGGAAGACTACGACAAGACGGAAACGTTCAGGTTCTCAACCTCCACGAGGTTCTAATCCCATGACGCTCAAGTTCCTCAGCGCCGCTGGCGCCCTCACCGTCCTGGCGCTGGCGTCCGGCGCTTCGGCCCAGACCGCTCCGGCGGCGGCGCCGGCCGTCTCCGGCGGCCCGGCCCTCCCGGGCGTGTGCGTCTATTCGGGCATTCGCACCATCGCGACGTCGGCGGCCGGCAAGGCGGTCGAGACGCGGATGAACCAGCTGGAGCAGGCGGTCGAGGCCGACCTGAAGTCCCAGGCCACCGCGCTGGACACCGAAGCCAAGGCGCTTCAGGCCCAGCAGGCCACCCAGGCCAACGACCCGGCCTTCCAGCAGCGCGTCTTCAGCTTCAACCAGAAGAAGGCGCAGTTCGAACGCAAGTTGCAGATCCGCAACAAGGAGCTCGAGGTCACGAAGGCCAAGGCGGTGGAGCGGATCGCCAAGGAAGCCCAGCCGCTGGTGCAGCAGGCCTACACCGAGCGTAACTGCAGCCTGATGATCGACCGCAGCGCGGTGCTGGCCGGCAACGCCCAGATGGACGTGACCGACCTGGTCATCTCCAAGCTGAACGCCAAGCTGCCGCCGTTCTCGTTCGAGCGTGAGAACCTGGAGCAGCAGCTGCAGCAGCAAGCCGCCGCCGCCGCCCCGAAGCCGGCCGCCCCGGCCGCTAAGAAGTAATCCATCCGACTGGGAGGTCGGATGCCCGATCCTCGCTTTTTCGAGAACACGGGCCCGATCTCCCTTTCGGACCTGGCTGACGCCGCCGGCGCCCGCTTCGATGCGGTGCGCGCGGCCGGCGTCGAGATCGCTCTGGCCGCTCCGCTCGTCCGCGCCGACGGGCGGAGCGTTTCGTTTTTCGCCGACCGTCGCTACCTGGACGACCTCGTCGCCACCAAGGCGGCGGCGGTGTTCGTTCCGGAAGCCTTCGCCGAGCGCGTGCCCGAGGGCTGCGTCGCCCTGGTGACGCGCGAGCCGCAGGCCGCCTGGGCGCGCGTGGCCGCCCGCCTGCATCCGGCCCGCCGGCCGGGCGCCGGCCCCGCCGTGCATCCGACCGCCGAGATCGGCGAGGGCGTCGTGCTGGCGCCCGGCGCCGTGGTCGGCGAGGGGGCCGCGATCGGCGCGGGCTCCTATGTCGGCCCCAACGCCGTGGTCGGCCCAGGCGTCCAGGTCGGGCGTGACTGCGTGATCGGCCCCAACGCTTCAGTCGGCTTCGCCCTGATCGGCGACCGCGTGCGCCTCGCCGCCGGCGTGGTGATCGGCGAGGCCGGGTTCGGCGTGGCCGGTTCGGGCGCGGGCGCGGTCGACGTGCCCCAGCTGGGCCGGGTGGTGCTCCAGGACGGGGTCAGCATCGGCGCCAACTCCTGCATCGACCGCGGCGCCTTCGACGACACCGTGGTCGGCGAGAACACCAAGATCGACAACCTGGTCCAGGTCGCCCACAACGTGGTGCTGGGCCGCAGCTGCGTGTTGGCCGCCCACACCGGCATCTCCGGCTCCGCCAAGATCGGCGACGGGGTCATGTTCGGCGGCCGGGCCGGCCTGGCCGACCACGTGACCATCGGCGCCGGGGCCCGCGTCGCGGCCGGCGGCGGGGTCATGAAGGACATCCCCGCAGGCGAGACCTGGGGCGGATATCCCGCCAAACCCATCCGACAGTTCTTGCGCGAAGCCGCCTGGATCGCCAAACAGTCCCGCGTCCGCGACGGGGGCGAGTGAGTTAAATGACTGTGCAGACTGAAACCGCAGGAACGTCCATCGATTACGCGGAGGTCCTCAAGCGGCTGCCGCACCGCTATCCGTTCCTGCTGATCGACCGTGCGGAGGAGTACATCCCGAACACGTCGATCGTCGGCATCAAGAACGTCACCGCCAACGAGCCGTTTTTCCAGGGGCACTTCCCCGAGAACCCGGTCATGCCCGGCGTGCTGATCGTCGAGGCCCTGGGCCAGAGCGGCGGCCTGCTGATGTCGAAGACGCTGAACGCCGACGTCACCGGCAAGACCATCTTCTTCATGGGCATCGACGGCGCGCGCTTCCGCCGCCCGGTGCGCCCGGGCGACACCCTGCGCATGCCGGTGACGGTGCTGCGTCACCGCGGCGACGTTTTCAAGTTCAAGGGCGAGGCCTACGTGAACGGCGAGATCGCCGCCGAGGCCGAGTTCGCCGCCATGGTGGTCGAGACCCAGAAATGACCCGCGTCCATCCCAGCGCCCTGGTCCACGAGAACGCCCGCCTGGGCGCCGACGTGGAGATCGGCCCGTTCTGCATCGTCGGGCCGCAGGTCACCCTGCACGACGGCGTGCGGCTGCTGTCGCACGTGGTGGTCGAGGGCGCGACGGAGATCGGCGAAGGCACGGTCGTCCATCCGTTCGCCTGCCTGGGCGGCTCGCCCCAGCACCTGGCCCACCGCGGCGAGGACACCCGCCTCATCCTGGGCGCCCGCAACATCGTGCGCGAGCACGTGACCATGCACACCGGCACGGTCATGGGCGGCGGCGTCACCCGCGTCGGCGACGACGGCCTGTTCATGGTCGGCTCGCACGTCGCCCACGACTGCACGGTCGGCAACAAGGTGGTTATGGCCAACAACGCCACCCTGGGCGGCCACGTGCACGTCGACGACTTCGTGTTCATGGGCGGCCTGTGCGCGGTTCACCAGCACAGCCGCATCGGCCGTTACTCCTTCGTGGGCGGCATGGCGACGGTGACCAAGGACGTCATCCCGTTCGGCTCGGTGTGGGGCAACCACGCCCACCTGGAAGGCCTGAACCTGGTCGGCCTGAAGCGCCGCGGCTTCTCGCGCGAGGCGATCAACAACCTGCGCTCGGCCTATCGGCTGATGTTCGCCCCGGAAGGCACCTTCCAGGAGCGCCTGGACGACGTCGCGCGCGTCTTCGCCGGCTCGCCCGAGGTGATGGAGATCGTCGACTTCATCCGCGCCGAGGCCAACCGGCCGCTCTGCCTGCCGTCCGACTGACGCGTATGCAGAAGCTCGGCCTGCTCGCCGGCGGCGGTGACCTGCCTCACGCGATCGCCGCCTGGTGCGAGCGGGCCAACCGCCCGCTGTTCGTCGTCCGCCTGAAGGGCTTCGCCTCGCCGGGGCTGGAACGCTATCCGGGCGCGGAGATCGGCATCGCCGAATACGGCCGCTGCCTCGACGCCCTGAAGAAGGCCGGCTGCGAGGCGGTGTGCCTGGCCGGCATCGTCGCCCGGCCCGATTTTTCCGCCCTGAAGCCCGACCTGAAGGGCTTGGCCATCCTGCCGGGCGCCGTGGCCGCGGCCCGCAAGGGCGACGACGGCCTGCTGCGCTACCTGGTCGGCCAGTTCGAGAAGGAAGGCTTCCGGGTCGAGGGCGCCGACGAAGTCATGCTGGACCTGACGCTCGACGAAGGCGCGCTGGGCGCGCTGCAGCCGCCGCCGGAGGCGCTGGGCGACGTCGCCCGGGCCCTGGAGGTGGCGCGCGCCATCGGCCGTCTGGACGTGGGCCAGGGGGCCGTGGTGGCCGACGGCCTCGTGCTGGCGGTCGAGGCTCAGGAGGGCACCGACGCCATGCTGCGCCGGGTAGCCGAGCTGCCGGCCGAGATCCGCGGCGCGCCCGACGCCCGCCAGGGCGTCCTGGCCAAGGCGCCCAAGCCGATCCAGGAGCGCCGCGTCGACCTGCCGACCATCGGTCCGCGCACGGTCGAGAACGCCGCCGCCGCCGGTCTGGCCGGGATCGTCGGCGAGGCCGGCTCGCTGATCGTGCTGGACCGCGAGGCGGTGATCGAAACGGCCGACCGCCTGGGCCTGTTCGTCTGGGGCGTGAAGTCTTCCGCCGAAGCTGCTGAATGAAACCGCTCACCGTCATGCTGGTGGCCGCAGAGGCCTCGGGCGATGCGCTCGGCGCCGGCCTCGCCCGCGCGCTGAAGGTCCGCCTCGGCGACAAGGTCCGCTTCGTCGGCGTGGGCGGCTCGCGCATGGCCGCCGAGGGCGTCGAGAGCCCGTTCGACATCGCCGACCTGTCCATCCTGGGCTGGGTCGAGGGCATCAAGGCCTACGGTCGCGTGAAGCGCCGGGTCGAGGACGCCGCCGCCCTGGCGCGCCGCGAGAAGCCGGACGTGGCCGTGCTGATCGACAGCTGGGGCTACACCCTGCGCGTCGCCAAGGCGCTCCGCCGCGACTTCCCGGCCATGCCGCTGGTCAAGTACGTCGGGCCGCAGGTCTGGGCCTCGCGTCCCGGCCGGGCCAAGACCCTGGCGGCGGCCGTCGACCACCTGCTGGCCATCCACGTGTTCGACGCGCCCTGGTTCGAGCGCGAGGGGCTGAAGACCACCTTCGTCGGCAACAACGCCCTGCACACCGACTTCTCCCAGGCCGACGGCGAACGCTTCCGCCGCGAGATCGGTGCGGGACCCGACGACCAGATCCTGCTGGTCCTGCCCGGCAGCCGTCCGTCCGAAGTCACGCGCATGACCCCGCCGTTCGAGGAGGCGGTGGCCCTGCTCAAGCGCGACCGGCCGAACCTGCAGGTCGCCGTGGTGGTCGCCGACACCGTCGCCGAAGCGGTGAAGGGACGGGTGGCCGGCTGGCCCTTCCGCGCCCACCTGGTCGAAGGCGAGGCCGCCAAGCGCGACGCCATGAAGGCCGCCACCGTGGCCCTGGCCTGCAGCGGCACGGTCTCCATCGAGCTGGCCCTGGCCGGCGCGCCGATGGTCATTGCCTATCGATTGGACAAGCTCACCTACGCGCTGGCCAAGCGCATCGTGAAGACGACGTGGGTGACCCTGTTCAACATCGCCGCCCGTGACTTCGTCGCCCCGGAGCTGATCCAGGACGAGGCCACCGGGCCGAAGCTGGCCGCCGCCGTGGCCGAGCGGCTGGACGACCCGGCGCTGCGCGAGACCCAGGTGGCCCGCCAGTACGCCGCGCTGGACCTGATGGGCCGCAACGGTCCTGATCCCTCGGAGGCGGCCGCCGACGCGGTGCTGGGCGTGCTGGCCGAACGCAAGCTGCTGCCCGCGGCCTGAGGGCCGCTCAGTCCGCCGCCGCGAAGTGCGCCAGCTGGTCGGCGTGCGCCTTTACGAAGGCCGGGCGGGCCGTGGCGCGGGCGACATAGGCGCGGCAGGCGGGGTGACCGGCCAGTCCGTCGAACCGGTCGACCAGGCGCAGGGCGTCGGCCATCACGATGTCGGCCACCGAGAAGGCCCCCGCCAGCCACTCGCGCTCCCCCAGCACCGCCTCCATGTGCTTGAGCCGGGCCTTGAGCCACCCGTCCAGGAAGGTCCACGCCGGCGTGGCCTCGGGCTCGCCGGAGAACATCAGGACGGCCCACGGCACGCTGACCATCTCGACCGAGTTGAGCGCCGCGACCACCCACTCCAGGACCTTGCTCCGGCCGCGCGGATCGGCGGGCATCAGCGCCTCGCTGCGTCCGCCCAGGTGGAGCAGGATCGCGCCGCTTTCGAAGATCGACAGGTCGCCGTCGGTGAGCCAAGGCACCTGGCCGAACGGCTGGTGCGCGAAGTGCCCGGGGCCGCGCTCCTGGAACGGCGTGCTCGCCACCCGATAGGGCAGGCCAGCCTCTTCCAGCGCCCATCGCACCCGCAGGTCGCGCACGAAGCCCCGCGGCATGTCGGGGACCCAGTCGTAGGTGGTCAGGACCAGCTCGCCCATGCGGGATCTCCCTTTCGTCGACACGCCGCAACATGCCTCTGTCGACGCTGGCGGCGCCAGAACGAAAACGCCGCCCGCGGCGGGAGCCGGGGCGGCGTGATCGTTCAGCGATGTCGGGCGCTTATCAACCGCGCTTGTCGATCGGCACGAAGTTGCGCTCGACCGGACCAGTGTAGAGCTGACGCGGACGGCCGATCTTCTGGCCCGGGTCCTCCATCATCTCCTTCCACTGCGCCACCCAGCCCACGGTGCGGGCCAGGGCGAACAGCACGGTGAACATGGTGGTCGGGAAGCCCATCGCCGACAGGGTGATGCCCGAATAGAAGTCGATGTTCGGGTACAGCTTGCGCTCGATGAAGTACGGGTCGTTCAGGGCGACGCGCTCCAGCTCGCGGGCGACCTGAAGCAACGGGTCGTTCGGGTCGCCGACCGCTTCGAGCACCTCGTGGCAGGTGGTCTGCATCACCTTCGCGCGCGGGTCGTAGTTCTTGTAGACCCGGTGACCGAAGCCCATCAGGCGGTACTTGCGGTCCTTCACCCCGGCGACGAACTCGGGGATGCGCTCCGGCGTGCCGATCTCCTTCAACATGTTGAGCGCTTCTTCGTTCGCGCCGCCGTGGCTGGGGCCCCACAGGCAGGCGATGCCGGCGGCGATGCAGGCGAACGGGTTGGCGCCCGACGAGCCGGCCAGGCGGACGGTCGAGGTCGAGGCGTTCTGCTCGTGGTCGGCGTGCAGGATGAAGATGCGGTCCATGGCGCGGGCCAGGACCGGGTTCACTTCGTAATCTTCGGCCGGAACGGCGAAGCACATGCGCAGGAAGTTCTCGGCGTAGCCGAGGTCGTTGCGCGGGTACACGAACGGCTGGCCGGCCGAGTACTTGAACGCGCGCGCCGCGATGGTCGGCATCTTGGCGATCAGGCGGATGGCCGAGATCATCCGCTGCTGCGGATCGTGGATGTCGAGGCTGTCGTGGTAGAAGGCCGACAGGGCGCCGACGGTGCCGACCATCACCGCCATCGGGTGGGCGTCGCGGCGGAAGCCCTCGAAGAAGCGGTCGAACTGGGCGTGCAACATCGTGTGGTAGGTGATGTTGCGCTCGAAGGCGGCGTACTCGGCCGCGGTCGGCAGCTCGCCGTGCAGCAGCAGGTGGCAGACCTCGAGGAAGTTCGACTTCTCGGCCAGCTGGTCGATCGGGTAGCCGCGGTGCAGCAGCACGCCCTTGTCGCCGTCGATGAAGGTCAGGCCGCTTTCGCAGCTGGCGGTCGAGGTGAAGCCCGGATCGAAGGTGAAGACGTCGGCCTGGCCGTACAGCTTGCGGATGTCGACCACGTCGGGGCCCATCGAGCCCTTCAGCACCGGCATGCTGTAGTCTTTACCGTTCAGGACGAGCGAGGCGCTCTCCGGGGACTGAGGTTTGTTTTCCATCTCGATCCGCTTTCTGGGTACGCGAGGGGCGGGGAGGAGCCGCCGCGGAGTTGGGCTGGGTTATAGCGCCTTAGCTGTCGGGGGAAAGCGCGTCGTCGAGTCGGCCGAGACTTTCGTCGCGACCGAGCGCCGCCAGGGTCTTGGCGATATCGGGAGCGGGCGCGCCGGCGGCAAGCACAGCGCGCATGGCCGGGCCGATCTTTCCGAAGCCGACGCCCTCGTCCTCGGCGAAGGCTTTCAGTTCGCTTTCAAGGGCGAAGACGTCCCAGCTCTCGAACAGGGCGAGGCGCTCACGCAAGCGTGACAGGCGCTGGACGGTTTCCTCGTTCAGCTGGCCGCGCGACTTCTCGTCCAGCTGCAGCGGCCGGCGCTTCAGCACGAAGGCGGTCTGGTCGGCGAGCTCCAACACGGTCTTGGCGCGGTCCTTCACGAACGGCATGGCGGCGGCCAGCCGGGCCTCGTCGCCGGCCTCCAGCGCCAGGCCGCGCTGGACGTGGACGTCCAGGGTCTGCTTGGCGAGACGGTCGTCCTCGGCCAGGCGCAGCCAGTGGGCGTTGATGTGGGCCAGCTTGTCGAAGTCCAGCCGCGCCGGGGCGCGGCCGACGTTTGCGACGTCGAACCACTCGATCGCCTGCTCGTCTCCGAAGATCTCGGCGTCGCCGTGGCCCCAGCCCAGGCGGGCCAGGTAGTTGCGCATGGCTTCCGGCAGGTAGCCCATGGCCGCGTAGTCGCCGACCGCCTGGGCGCCGTGGCGCTTGGACAGCTTGGCGCCGTCCGGGCCGTGGATCAGCGGGATGTGGGCGAAGGCCGGCTTCTCCCAGCCGAACGCCTCGTAGATCAGCGACTGGCGGGCGGCGTTGTTCAGGTGGTCGTCGCCGCGGATGATGTGGGTGACGCCCATGTCATGGTCGTCGACCACCACGGCCAGGTTGTAGGTCGGCGCGCCGTCCGAGCGCAGCAGCACCAGGTCGTCCAGCACCTCGTTCTTGAAGCGCACGTCGCCCTGGACCAGGTCGGCGACCACCGTCTCGCCCTCCAACGGTCCGCGGAAGCGGATCACGTGAGGCTGGGACTCCATCTCCGGCTCGTGCGGCCGGTCACGCCAGGGCGAGCGCAGGGCGCGGCCCTCGGCGTGCGCCTTCTCGCGCTCTACCGCGGTCTCCTCCGGGCTCATCCAGCAGCGGTAGGCGCAGCCTTTCGCCAGCAGCTCGTAGACCGCCTCGCGGTGGCGTTCGACGCGCGAGAACTGGAAGATCGGCGGCTCGTCGGAGAACAGCCCCAGCCACGACAGGCCCTCGAAGATCGCGTCGACGGCGGCCTGGGTGGAGCGCTCGCGGTCGGTGTCCTCGACCCGGATCAGGAACTTGCCGCCGCGCCCTTTCGCGTAAAGCCAGTTGAACAGGGCCGTACGGGCGCCGCCAATATGCAGATAGCCGGTGGGCGAGGGGGCGAAGCGGGTGACGACGGGGCGGGGATCGGTCATCGGTCGCCTTGACGGGGGACAGGAAAACGAAAGCGCGGCTCTTATAGCGCGCGTGGCCGAGTCTCCTAGCCCCGTGGCCGTGAAAGCCTCCGTGATGGCGGGCGTGCGGTCCGGGGCGCGCGACGCCTTGGCCGCGCAGGCCGATCGCTGGCCGCTGTGGACGCCGGTGGCGTTCGGGGCCGGATGCGCCCTCTACTTCGCCCTGCGGGCCGAACCGGGCTGGGGCTGGATCGCGGGCGGCTTCGTCTTCTTCTTGTGGCTGACCATCCGCACGCGCCGGACGCGCGCGCCGTTCGCCGCCATCCTGGCCGCCACTCTGGGCCTGTGCGTGGCGGCTGGCGCGGGCGTGGCGAAGCTCCGGTCGGAGCGGGTGGCCGCGCCGGTGATGGCGGCGAGCGGCGCGCCGGCGACGATGGAGGCCTGGGTGGTGGACGTCGCCAGCCCGGGCAAGGGCGGAGCGCGGCTGGTCCTGGCGCCGGTCTGGATCGAGGGACTGACGCCCGAGGCCACGCCGGTGCGCGCCCGCCTGACCGTGGACGGGCCCGCGCCGGCGCCGGGCACGGCGATCCGGGTGCGCGCCATCCTCAACCCGCCCCCGCCGCCCGCCAGCCCGGGCGCCTACGACTTCGCGCGCGACGCCTGGTTCCACAGCGTGGGCGCGGTGGGCTTCGCGCTGGGCGAGGCGCGCCCGGCGGCTCTGGATCCGGCGCCCTGGCGGTTGCGCGCGGAGATGGCCGTCAACGCCGCCCGTTGGGACTTGGCCGAGCGGATCGTGACGCGACTGGGCGAGGCGCAGGGCGGCATCGCCGCGGCCATGACCACCGGCCACGAGGCGTGGATCGCCCAGGCCGACGTCGACGCCATGCGGGACTCCGGCCTGGCGCACCTGCTCTCGATCTCCGGCCTGCACATGGCCATCGTCGGCGGCTTCGTGTTCTTCTCGGTTCGCCTGGGCGTGGCCGCTTGGCCGTGGCTGGCCCTGCGCGTCTCGGGCAAGAAGCTGGCCGCCGTGTGCGGCCTCGTGGCGGTCGGCGGCTATCTGGTGCTGTCGGGCGCGCCGGCCCCGGCCGAGCGCTCGGCGGTGACCGCCGCGGCCGCCTTCGCCGCCATCCTGCTGGACCGGCGGCCGATCAGCCTGAACTCGCTGGCGGCGGCCGCCTTCATGGTCCTGCTGCTGAAGCCGGAAGCGGTGGTGCAGCCGGGCTTCCAGATGTCGTTCGCGGCCACCGCCGCCCTGGTCGCCCTGGCCGAGGTGTGGCCCCGGCGGGTGCGCGAGATCTCGGCGCCCTGGCCGATCCTGATCTTCCAGCGGGCGGTGTCCTGGACGGGCCTGGCCTGCATGACCAGCCTGGTCGCCGGCCTGGCGACCGGCCCCTTCGCCATGCAGCACTTCAACCGGGTGGCGGTTTACGGGCTGGCGGCCAATCTGGCCGCGGCGCCGCTGTCGAGCTTCGTGGTCATGCCGTTCCTGGCGCTCGGCGCCGCGCTGGAGCCGATCGGCCTGGGCGGGCTCTTCCTGCACGTGGCCGGCTGGGGCGTGCAGGCGACCACGATGGTGGGGGCCTGGATCGCCGGCCTGCCGGGCGCGACCCGCACGGTCGCCAGCGCGCCGGCCGCCGCCCTGCCCATCGCCTTCTTCGGCCTGCTGTTCGTCTGCCTGTGGAAGGGGCGGGCCCGCTGGCTTGGCGCGCCGTTCGCGGCCGCGGTGCTGCTGTGGCCGAGGGCCGAGCCGCCCGTCGCCTGGATCGCGTCGGACGGCGCGGCGGCGGCGGTGCGGATCGACGATCGCGCGGTCGCGCTGCGCCCCGACGCCAAGGCCTTCGCCTTCGACATCTGGGACCGCCGGCGCGGGCTGGAGACTGCGGGCGACCTGGAGGCCGATCGCGACGCGCTCTACGCGTGCGATCGCTGGTCCTGCGTCCCGAAGGCCGGCGCGCCTGGACTGGCGTCCTGGTGGGGGAAGAAGCCGCCGACCTGGGCCAAGCTCAGCGACCTCTGCCGCTCAGCCGAGGTGGTGACCCTGCGCGCGACCGTGGATCGGCTGCCGCCGGCCTGCCGGGGTCGGCTGGTGCTCGACGCGGTCGACCTGGCGCGGACCGGCTCGGTCGAACTGTGGCGGCGCGACGGTCGCTGGCTGGCCCTGACCGCGGCTGAACTGCGCGGCGCGCGGCCCTGGGTTCAGTGATAGCGGCGCAGCAGGCCGACCAGCTTGCCCTGCACCTCGACCTGGTCGGGCCCGAAGATGCGGGTCTCGTAGGCCGGGTTGGCGGCCTCCAGGGCGATGGAGGCGCCCTTGCGGCGCAGGCGCTTCAGCGTGGCTTCCTCGCCCAGCACCAGGGCGACGACGATGTCGCCGGAATTGGCCTGGTCGGTGCGGCGGATGACGACCTGGTCGCCGTCCAGAATGCCGGCGTTGATCATCGAGTCGCCCTGGACGTCGAGCACGAAGTGCTCGCCGCCGCCCAGCATGGATTCAGGCACCAGGACCCGGTCCTTCTCGTGCTGGATGGCCTCGATCGGCACGCCGGCGGCGATGCGGCCCAGCACCGGCAGTTCGCGCACGTCGTTGGCGACCGGCGCGGCCTCGACCGGCCTGGCCCCTTCGACCACCTGCGGCCGGAACGGCGCGCGCCCCTTGGCGGGGGCTGCGGTGGTGGCCTGCTCGGGAAGCTTGACCACTTCCAGCGCCCGGGCCCGGTGGGGCAGGCGGCGCAGGAAACCGCGCTCTTCCAGAGCGGTGATCAGTCGGTGGATGCCCGACTTCGACGCGAGGTCGAGGGCTTCCTTCATCTCGTCGAAGGACGGAGACACGCCCGTCTCCTTGAGACGTTCGTGGATGAACATCAACAGCTCGTGCTGTTTGCGCGTGAGCATCGCCCGCCTCGGAACAAGTCGTGAACCTTCTCGATGTTCTGTAAGTGTTCCTAGTTAATGTCAAGTGAACGCGAAGCTTGACGATGGACGGCTCGAAACGCGTCGCCTCGGGCAACCACCCGGGGTCAAATTACAGTGTTCTACGGATTGTCGGGACGGCGCCATCGGCACTCTCTGGAGCATTCGGCCTGGCGCGGCCTGCAGGTCGCGCGAGCCCCAGTGCGATTGCGGAGACGACCATGAATCTCTGGAACGAACTCAAGGCGTCGATCACGGGCGACACCGTGGATCAGGTCGCCGCCGCCACCGGCGAGAGTGTCGAAGCGACGCGGCGGGGGCTGATCGGCGCGGCCCTGCCGGCGGTGCTGACCGGCGCGGTCGAGAAGTTCTCGGGAGAGGCCGGGGCCGTGCGTCTGCTGGACGAGGCCCGCGCGGTCGATCCGGACGGGACCCTGCTGGACGATTTCGGCACGGCCGTGCGCCCGGGGCCCGGCGCGGACACCGCGCGGCGCGTCGGCCAGGGCTTCCTGAGCAACCTGTTCGGGCCGCGCACCGACGCGGTCGCCGACGTGGTCGCCAACCATGCCGGAATCCGCAAGTCCTCCGCCTCGGCGCTGCTGGCGATCGCCGCGCCGCTGTTCCTGGGCTTTATCAGCAAGCGGGCCCGCACCGGCGGGCTGGACGCGCGCACGCTGGCGGGCTCGCTGCGCGACGCCCGCAACCAGCTGCCCAGCATCGCGCCGGCCGGCCTGCTGAGCACGCTGGGCTTCGCCGCGCCCGGCGTCCGCGCCGAAGAGCCGATGGCGATCGCGGCCGCGGGCCGGCCGAAGTGGCTGCCCTGGGTCGTCGCCGCCTTGGTCGTGCTGGCCTTGCTGGCCCTGTTCCGCACATGCCGCAAGCATGAGGAGGTCCCGCCCGCGCCGCCGGCCCCGGCCGTCGCGCCGGCTGCGCCGGCCGTCGCCACCGAGGTCGTGGCCCTGCCGGACGGGACCCAACTGACCCTGCGGCCCGAGTCGCTGACCTATCAGCTGGCCGCCTACCTGAAGGATCCGGCCGCGCCGCCGCCGCCGCGCCGATTCACCTTCGAACAGCTGAACTTCGACACCGCCAGCAACGCGCTCGACGCCCCCTCGCTGGCGACCATCGCCGAGCTGGCCGCGATCCTGAAGGCCTATCCGAATGCGGTCGTGGTGGTCGAAGGCCATACCGACAACGTCGGCGAGCCGGCGGCCAACATGGAGCTGTCGAAGCGGCGCGCCGAGGCGGTCCGCGACGCGCTCTACGCCAAGGGCGTCGCCAAGGAACGCGCCAGCGGCGTCGGCTATGGCGAGACCAAGCCGATCGCCAGCAACGACACCGAGGAGGGCCGCGCCCAGAACCGGCGGACCGACCTGGTGGTGACCAAGAAGTAGGTGCTCAGCTCTGCGTCAGGTCGCGCGTGGCCGCGGTCACGTCTGCCTGACGCATCAGGCTCTCGCCGACCAGCATGGCGCGGGCGCCGCACGCCGACAGGCGGGCGGCGTCTGCGTGCGTGAACACGCCGCTTTCGGTGACCAGCAGGGCGCCGGCCGGGGCCAGCGGGGCCAGCCGCTCGGTGACGGCCAGGTCGACGTGGAAGCTGCGCAGATCGCGGTTGTTCACGCCGACCAGGCGCGATCCCAGCGCGCCCGCGCGCGCCATTTCCGCCTCGTCGTGGACCTCGACCAGGGCGTCCATGCCCAGGCGCGCGGCTTCGGCCATCAGTTCGGCCGCGAGCGCGTCGTCGATCATGGCCAGGATCACCAGAATGGCGTCCGCGCCCAGGGCGCGGCTCTCGGCCACCTGCCAGGGATCGACCAGGAACTCCTTGCGCAGGCAGGGCAGGGCGACGGCGTCGCGGGCGGCGGCCAGATATTCGTCCGCACCCTGGAAGCTGGGGGCGTCGGTCAGCACCGACAGGCAGGCCGCGCCGCCGGCTTCGTAGGCCCGCGCCAGCGTCGGCGGGTCGAAGTCGGCGCGGATCAGCCCCTTGGACGGGCTGGCCTTCTTGATCTCGGCGATCAGGGCCAGGCGGCCGGGGCGGAAGGCGGTTTCGAGCGCGCGCTGGAAGCCGCGCGGGGCGCTGGCCGCCGCCGCCGCGCGCTCGACCGCGTCCTGCGAACGGGCGGCTTTGCGCTCGGCGACTTCCTGGCGCTTGTAGGCGGCGATGCGGGCGAGGACGTCGCTCATGCGTTGGTGGTCTCGATCAGCTTGTCCAGGGCGGTGCGGGCGCGGCCCTCGTCGATCGAGGCGGCCGCCAGCTCGACGCCGTGGCGGAGGTCTTCGGCGATGTCGGCCACCAGCAACGCCGCCGCCGTGTTCAGCAGCACGACGTCGCGATAGGGGCCCGTGCGGCCGTCCAGGAGTTCGCGCAGGGCCTGGGCGTTGACCGCCGGGTCGCCGCCGCGGATCGCCTCGATGGGGGCGACGGGCAGGCCGGCCGTCTCCGGCGTGACGTCGAAGGCGCGGGCCTCGCCGTCGCGCCACTCCACGACCTGGGTGGGGCCGGTGACGGTCAGCTCGTCCAGGCCGCCGCCGTGCACGGTCCAGGCCCGTGTGGCGCCCAGCGCGCCCAGCACGCGGGCCAGCGGCTCCAGCAGGCGCGGGTCGTAGACGCCCACCACCTGGCGGCGCGCGCCGGCCGGATTGGACAGCGGGCCCAGCAGGTTGAACACGGTGCGGAAGCCGAGCTCCGCTCGCACCGGCAGCACGTGGCGCATGGCCCCGTGATAGACCTGGGCGAACAGGAAGCAGACCCCGGCCTCGTCCAGCGCCCGGCGCGACTGCTCCGGCGTGGCCTGGACGTTGACGCCCAGCGCGGTCAGCACGTCCGACGAGCCCGACTTCGACGAGAGCGCCCGGTTGCCGTGCTTGGCCACCTTCGCGCCGGCGCCGGCGGCCACCAGGGCCGCAGCGGTCGAGATGTTCAGGGTGTGCGCGCCGTCGCCGCCGGTGCCGCAGGTGTCGACCACGTCGTACGGATGCTCAAAGGGCAGGGCCGCCTGGCGCATGGCGCGGGCCACCGCGGCGATCTCCGAGATGGTCTCGCCGCGCAGGCGCATTGCGGTCACCGCCGCGGCCACCTGGGCGGGCGTGGCCTCGCCGCGCAGGCAGGCGGCGAAGAAGGCGTCGGCGTCGGCGTCGGTGAGGGTCTTGCCCTCGGCCAGCTTGGCCAGGATCGGCTTGAAGGTGTCGGACACGGCTCAGACCGTCGTCCGGCGCACGCCGGCCAGATCGAGGAAGTTGGCGAGCAGCCGGTGGCCGTGCTCGGTAGCGATGGATTCCGGGTGGAACTGCACGCCGTGCAGCGGCCGGGTGCGGTGCTGCAGGCCCATGATCTCGCCGTCGGCGGTCCAGGCGGTCACTTCCAGCTCGGCGGGCAGGGTGTCCCGCGACACCGCCAGGCTGTGATAGCGCGTAGCCTTGAACGGGCTGGGCAGGCCGGCGAACAGGCCCT
This sequence comes from Caulobacter sp. 17J80-11, assembly GCF_014349105.1. Lineage (GTDB taxonomy): Bacteria > Pseudomonadota > Alphaproteobacteria > Caulobacterales > Caulobacteraceae > 17J80-11. Next base: position 189,897 of record NZ_JACSJI010000002.1, read on the forward strand.
TGTCGACGTGCTCGATCGGGCTGGTCTTGCCGTGCATCAGGGTCTTGGCCCGCACCACGTCGCCGCCGAAGGCCTGGCCCATGGCCTGATGGCCCAGGCATACGCCCAGGATCGGCAGGGTGTCCGGCGCGGCGCGCAGCAGCGGCAGGCAGATTCCCGCCTGGTCGGGCGCGCACGGACCCGGCGACAGCAGAACGGCCTCCGGCGCCATGGCCAGGGCGTCCTGCACGGTCAGGGCGTCGTTGCGACGCACGAGCGTCTCCGCCCCCAACTCGGCCAGGTAATGGACGAGGTTGTAGGTGAAGCTGTCGTAGTTATCGATCACCAGGATCATCGGCATTCTCTGTACGGCCCGGAGCCTTCGCCGCCAAGTCGCTGGCCCCGTTCAGATTTCATTAACCGAGGCCGGACGTGATGGCCGTGTCCTCATGGTCGCGCCCCAGATGTCCGAGTCGTCCGCCCTTGAAGCCGCCCGTGCGAAGCTGGCGCGGCCGGTCCGCGTGCGCTGGAGCCTGAAGGCCGCCCTGGCCGCCTCGACCCTGGCGGCCGCCTCGGCCCTGCTGCTCGCCGCGGCGGTGATCCTCGGACCCGGGGTCCACGTCGTCCGCTCGGACGACGCGACCGTGTTCGCCCGCTAACCGAAACGCCAACACTCTTCGGCCGCGCGCTTGAGGGCGCGCGACTTGTGCAGGGTCTCTTCGTACTCGGCCGTGGGATTGCTGTCGGCGACCACGCCGGCGCCGGCCTGGACGTACATTCGGCCGTCCTTGAACAGGGCGGTGCGCAGCACGATGCAGGCGTCGACCGCGCCGCCGGCCGAGATGTAGCCGGCCCCGCCGCCGTAGGTGACGCCGCGCTTGAGGCCTTCGAGTTCGTCGATGATCTCCATCGCCCGCACCTTGGGCGCGCCCGACAGGGTGCCGGCGGGCAGGGCGGCCAGCAGGGCGTCGACCGGATCGATCTGCGGGGCTGCATCGCCCTCGACGTTGGAGACGATGTGCATGACGTGGCTGTAGCGCTCGATCGCGAAGCTCTCGGTCACGCGCACCGTGCCGGGCTTGGAGACCCGGCCCACGTCGTTGCGCCCCAGGTCCAGCAGCATCAGGTGCTCGGCCCGCTCCTTGGGATCGGCCAGCAGTTCCTGCTCCAGCGCCAGGTCCTGTTCGGGCGTGGCCCCGCGCGGGCGGGTGCCGGCGATCGGGCGGATGGTGACCTTGCCGTCGCGCAGGCGCACCAGGATCTCGGGGCTCGAGCCCGACAGCTGGAAGCCGCCGAAGTCCAGGTGGAACAGGAAGGGCGACGGGTTCATGCGCCGCAGCGAGCGGTAGAAGGCGAACGGGTCGTGTTCGAAGCTGGCCTCGAACCGCTGGCTCAGCACCACCTGGAAGATGTCGCCGGCGGCGATGTAGTCCTTCGATTTCAGGACCTTGGCCTCGAACTCCTGCGGCGTCATCGAGGAGCCGAAGGCCGGCTCTTCGGTCGGCTGCGTGCGCGGGCCGGAAGGCGCGAGCGGACGGCGCAGGTCGTCCTCCACCGCGCCCAGGCGGGCGCGCGCGGCGGCGTAGGCTTCCTCGGCGGACAGCTCGGAGCTGCGGACCGGGGTCGCCAGCACGATCTCCTGGGCGATGGCGTCGAACACCGCCACCACCGAGGGGCGGGCCAGCACCGCGTCGGGCAGGTCCAGCGGATCGGGCCCGGCTTCGCCCAGCGGTTCGCTCAGCCGCACCATGTCGTAGCCGAACACCCCGAACAGGCCGGCCGCCATCGGCGGCAGGCCGGCGGGCAGGTCGATCCGCGAGGCGTCGACCAGGGCGCGCAGAGATTGGAGGGCGGGGGCCGCCTCGGGCGTGAAGCGCCCGGCGTCGACATCGCCGCCGCGGGCGGTCTCGGCCCGGTCGCCGAAGCAGCGCCACACCAGGTCGGGTTTGAGCGCGATGATCGAATAGCGGCCGCGCCAGGCGCCGCCTTCGACGGACTCGAACAGGAAGGCGTAGGGGCGGGCGTGACCGAGCTTCAGATAAGCGGAGACCGGCGTCTCCAGGTCGTCCACCACGCGGCGGTGGACGACCTGGGGCTCGCCGTTCCGATAAGCCCGCTCGAACGCGTCGAACGCGGGTTCGAGGGTCATTTCTTCGACTTGTCGGCCGGGGTCGCGGGTTCAGGCTCGACGCCCAGGGCGGCGGCGGCGCGATCCGGCCAGGTCTTGGTTTTCATCGCCTTGCGCGCGGCCGCGCGGGCTTCGCCGCCGACCTCGTCGAGGATCTGCATGGTGACCTGCGGACGACGGTCTTCGGCCACGCGAGCGGCCATCGGGCCGGCGGGGGCGTGGACCGCGTCGACCTTGCCGACCACGAAGGCCAGGCGCTCGCCGCGGGCGGTGAAGGTTTCACCGGTCTTCTGGGTGAACAGCTTGCCGGTCAGGTCGCGGCCGACGCCTTCGGCGCCGTCGCGGCCGACGTTGTCGACGGTGCGGACGTTGGCGCCGATCGACTTGGCGGCGGCTTCCAGGGGTTCACCCTTGCGGACCTTCTCGGCCAGCTGGTCAGCCTTTTCCTGCATGCGACGCACGGTTTCGCGCATGGTCCAGGCGTTGGTCAGTTGCGGACGCACTTCGTCCAGCTTCGGCAGAGCCGAGGGGATCACCTTGTCGACTTTCACGGCGTAGTACTCGCCGTTGCCGGCTTCCTCGACGTCGCTCTCGCCGCCTTGCGACAGGCCCCAGGCGGTTTCCAGCAGGGCCGGCGGCGCGGCGAGGCGCTGGCCGTTCGGCAGCTGGCCTTCTTTGGTCAGCGGGGGCAGGGAGACGACGCGCGCGCCGGAGACCTTGGCCGCTTCGGCCAGGCTGGCGCCGCCCTCGCGGGCCTGCTCGTACTTCTGCACCTGGTCGTACACGGCGCCGGTCGCGGCTTCCTTGCGCAGCTCGGCTTCGAGCTGCGGACGAGCCTGTTCGAAGGTCACCGCCTGACCCGGCGAAACGTCCAGCAGCTTGACGACGGCCAGGCCCAGTTCGCCGCGCACCGGCTGCGACACCTGGCCCGGCTGCAGGGAGAAGGCCGCGTCGGCCACCATGCGGTCGGCCACGGCCGACTTCGGCTTGTTCTGGTAGGGGACGATCTGGGCGCCGTTGGCCTTGGCGACGGCGGCGGGGTCCTGGCCGGCCTGCAGGGCGGCGGCGATCTTCTGGGCGGCGGCCGGGTCCTTGGCGGTGAGCTGCACGAAGCTGCGGCGCTCGGCCTGGGACAGGGAGTCCTTGCGGAACTCGAAGCGCTTGCGCAGCTCCGCCTCGTCGATCTTCACCGAGCCTTCGGCGGCGTTCGCGGTGAACAGGGCCACCGTCACCTGGCGGAATTCGGGGCGGGTCAGCTGCGCCGCGTTTTCCTTCATGAACTGCAGGAGTTGGGCGTCGGTCGGCGGCGCCACGCGCTCGATCGCGTTCGGCCCGACTTCGAAATAGCTGACGTCGCGCGTCTCCAGGCCGAAGCCGGCCTGCAGGGCCCCGTAAATGCGCGGGGCGCGCAGGCCCGCCACCATGCCGGTGGCGAAGTGGTTCTGGGCGATCTCGTCGCGCAGGCCCTGCTCGAAGGTGCCTTCGGTCAGGCCTTCGCGGGCCAGGGCCTGGGTGTACTGCTTCTTGCTGAACTTGCCGCTGATCGGGTCGAAGAAGGCCGGGATCTCGCGAATCTGCGCGACCAGCAGGTCCTTGCCGGGCACGATGCGGACCTTCTGCAGGAACGCCGACAGCGACTCCTGCGAGGCCACTTCGTCCAGGAAGCGCAGGTGGGCGCGCGCCTTCACGATTTCGTCCATCGTGATGCGGCGGCCGGACTGCTGCTCGATCTGACCCTTGTAGTTCTCGAACATGCGCTTGAATTCGGCCGGCGACACCTGGCGCGATCCGGCCTGGATCACGGAGTTCGAGATCTGCCCGCGGAAGATGTCGTTGATGCCCCAGACGCCGAAGGCGACGATGAGCAGGCCGATCAGGCCGGCGGCAACGGGCGACTTCGCGAATTTGCGGAACGCGGTGAGCATGAGACGGACCTTTTTCCCGGGACCCTTGCGCGCACGAACCGAGGGCGCCCCTGAAGCCGTATAGTGGAGCCGTGCGAGGTCCCGCAAGCGAGGCGCGCTTGGCGAGCCCGCTCGGCTCGCCTAAAGAGCGCCGCCATGACCAATTCGCCCCGTCCCCTGATCGCCGGAAACTGGAAAATGAACGGCCTCGGCGCCTCGCTCGCGGAAGCGACGGCGCTGGCCCAAGCCCTCGCGGCCGAACCGGCCGCCGCGCGCGTGGCCCTGTGCCCGCCCGCCACCCTGATCGAGCGCATGAGCCGCCAGCTGGCCGGTTCGGCGGTCGAGATCGGCGGGCAGGACTGCCGGGCGGAGGCGTCCGGCGCCTTCACCGGCGACGTCTCGGCCGAAATGCTGGCCGACGCCGGCGCCCGGCTGGTGATTCTGGGACACTCGGAGCGCCGCGCCGGCTACGGCGAGACCGACGCCCTGGTCTCGGCCAAGGTCGAGGCCGCCCTGCGCGCCGGGCTGGAGCCGATCGTCTGCGTCGGCGAGACCCTGGCGGAACGCGAAGCCGGCCAGGCCGTCGCGGTGGTGGCCGCCCAGGTCGCCGGCTCCCTGCCCACCGCCGTGGCGGGCAAGCCCTTCTCGGTCGCCTACGAGCCGGTCTGGTGCATCGGCTCGGGCTGCATCCCCACCATCGAGCAGATCGAAGAGGTGCACGTCGCCGTCCGCGCCGCCCTGGTGGCTCGTCTGGGCGAGGCGGGGAAGGGCGCCGCGATCCTCTATGGCGGCTCGGTGAAGCCGGCGAACGCGGCCGACATCATGAAGGTCCGCGAAGTGGGCGGCGCCCTGGTCGGCGGCGCCTCGCTGAAGGCGGCGGATTTCCTCCCGATCGTCCGCGCCGTCTAAGAGCGTTTTGTCCCTATGGCGCCCGTTCCGGCTTGGTGCTAGACGGGCCGCTTGATCCGCGCCTCCGGGCGCCCAAATCCCTGTGCGCCATGCTCGTTGTCCTTCTGGTCATTCAGATCCTCATCGCGGTCGCCCTGATCGCCGCGGTCCTCGTGCAGAAGTCCGAGGGCGGTGCGCTCGGCATGGGCGGCGGCGGGGGCGGTCTGATGACCGCGCGCGGCGCCAGCAACCTGCTGACCCGCACCACCGCGATCCTGGCCACGCTGTTCTTCGTGAACTGCATCGCCCTGACGGTCGTGGGCAACTTCGCCCGCGGCGGCTCGTCGGTGGTCGATTCCGCCGCGGTCGGTTCGATCGATCTGAACCGCCTGAAGACCGCGCCGGCTCCGGCCGCCGCGCAACAACCGGCCGCCCCGAACGGCCAGGCCGCGCCGTCTCTGAACGAACTGGCCGCTCCGCTGCCGGAAGTGCGTCAGCCCGGCGCCGCTCCGGCTCCGGCCGAGGCTCCGGCTTCGACCCCGCCCGCTAAGCAATGATCTGATCGCGGCCGTCCTCGGACGGCCGCGCGTCGATCCGTCACGAATCATCTTCACGCCCCCGGCCCGAATCGGGGGTAAGATGGACCCCCATGGCCCGCTACGTATTCATCACCGGCGGCGTGGTTTCCTCTTTGGGAAAAGGCCTCGCTTCCGCCGCTCTCGGCGCGTTGCTGCAAGCACGCGGCTACAAGGTCCGGCTTCGTAAGCTGGACCCGTATCTCAACGTCGACCCCGGCACGATGTCGCCGTACCAGCACGGCGAGGTCTTCGTGACCGACGACGGCGCTGAGACCGACCTCGACCTCGGCCACTACGAGCGCTTCACCGGCGTCTCGGCCGCCAAGTCGGACAACATCACCACCGGCCGCATCTACCAGACCATTCTGGAGAAGGAGCGGCGGGGCGATTATCTGGGCGCCACCGTCCAGGTGATCCCGCACGTCACCGACGAGATCAAACGCTTCTGCCTGTCCCCGGCCAAGGCCGAGGACGGTACGGACGTCGATTTCGTGCTGGTCGAGATCGGCGGCACGGTCGGCGACATCGAGGGCCTGCCGTTCTTCGAGGCGATCCGCCAGGTCGGCAACGAGCTGCCGCGCGGCGACGCCGTCTTCATCCATCTGACCCTGCTGCCGTTCGTGAAGACGGCCGGGGAGATGAAGACCAAGCCGACCCAGCACTCGGTCAAGGAACTGCGCTCCATCGGCATCCAGCCGGATATCCTGCTGTGCCGCGCCGAGCACCCGATCCCGGCAGAAGAGCGCCGCAAGATCGGCCTGTTCTGCAACGTGCGTGAGAGCGCCGTCATCCAGGCCCTGGATTCGGCGGACATTTACGCCGTGCCGCTGGACTACCACCGCGAGGGCCTGGACCGTGAAGTCCTGGAATGCTTCGGCATCAAGGACGCGCCGGCCCCGGACCTGTCGCGCTGGGAAGAGGTGGCCAAGCGCCGCCTGCAGCCCGACGGCGAGGTCTCCATCGCCGTGGTCGGCAAGTACACGGTCCTCAAGGACGCCTACAAATCCCTGATCGAAGCCCTGCACCACGGCGGCATCGCCAACAACGTGCGGGTCAACATCGACTGGGTCGAGGCCGAGACCTTCGAGGGCGACCCGGCCGAGTGCGAGGCGCGCCTGCAGGGCGCCCACGCCGTTCTGGTGCCCGGCGGCTTTGGCGAGCGGGGCGCGGAGGGCAAGATCGAGGCGGCCCGCTTCGCCCGCGAGCGCAACATCCCGTACTTCGGCATCTGCTTCGGCATGCAGATGGCGGTGATCGAGGCGGCGCGGAACCAGGCGGGGCTGAAGGAAGCCTCGTCCACCGAGTTCGGCTGGACGCCGGAGCCGGTGGTCGGCCTGATGACCGAGTGGGTGCAGGGCAACGAGCGCGTCACCCGCAGCGAGGGCGGCGACCTGGGCGGCACCATGCGCCTGGGCGCCTATGACTCGACGCTGAGGCCGGGCTCGAAGATCGCCGAGATCTACGGTTCCAGCGCCATCAGCGAGCGTCACCGCCACCGCTACGAGGTGAACATCAACTACCGTGACCGCATCGAGGCCACGGGACTGAAGTTCGCCGGCCTGTCGCCCGACGGCGTGCTGCCGGAGACGGTGGAGCGCGAGGACCATCCGTGGTTCATCGGCGTGCAGTACCACCCGGAACTGAAGTCGCGGCCCTTCGCTCCGCACCCGCTGTTCGCCAGCTTCGTGGCGGCGGCGCTGGAGCAGAGCCGCCTGGTCTGATGGCCCTGGAGATCGTCACGGACCGGTTGAGGTTGCGCAGGGCGCGGCCGACCGATCTGGACGATCTCTTCGCCGTCCTCTCCCATCCCGCCGCCATGCGCTTCTGGTCGACGCCGCCGCACGCGGACCGCGACCAGACCCGCGCCTGGCTGCACGGCATGGTCACCGCCCCGCCGGACGCCAGCGACGACTTCGTCATCGAGCTGAAGGGCAGGGTGGTCGGCAAGGCCGGCTGCTACCGCCTGCCCGACGTGGGCTACATCCTGCACCCGGACGTCTGGGGCCTGGGCTACGCCACCGAGGCGCTGTCCGCCTTCATTCCGCACGTCTTCGCCGCCCACGCGCTCGACCGGCTGACCGCCGACGTCGACCCGCGCAACGGCGCGTCCCTGCGGCTCCTGGAAAAGCTGGGCTTCGTCGAGACCGGGCGCGCGGCGCGCACCTGGCTGGTCGGCGAAGAATGGTGCGACAGCGTCTATCTGGCGCTGCACCGGCCGGACATCGCTTGCCCAGCTTGACCGTTGTGATTTAGGACGCTCCCGAAGCGTAACGGGAGTATCTCAAATGGCCCTGTCTCTGATCTGGCCGGCGGCGGCCCTCGTCGGCCTGACCTGCGTGGTGTGGTTCGTCCTCTACGCGCGCCGGATCCCCTACATGCAGCGCAACCGGATCGCCCCGGACCGCGTGGCCAGCCGCGCGCAGGTGGTCGAGCTGCTGGGGCCCGTGCAGGCGCCGGCCAACAACTTCAACAACCTGCTCGAACTGCCGGTGCTGTTCTATTTCCTGGCCGTGGTCGCCACCCTCACGGGGCGCACCGGCGAGGTCATGACCGCCGCCGCCTGGGCCTTCGTGGCGCTGCGGGTCGTGCACAGCGTGATCCAGTGCACCTACAACAAGGTCATGCACCGCTTCCTGGTCTACTCGGCCGGGGCGCTGGTGCTGTGGGGCATGTGGGCGGGCTGGGCGATCAGCATGTTCCGCTGATAGCGGTCAGCCCCTGCGACTCAGAGGGGCGAGTCGCAGGGGCTGAACGCCCGGCACGGTCCTTCGAGGGCGCGTGCTCTTGCTGGGAAGAGCAGCTTCGGGCCAGGCCGCCGTTTGCGCGCGCGGCTTGCGCCGGAAGGGGTGTTTGGCGCGACGAAGCGCGATACGGCGCGCAGGCGGCCCCGGCGCTTGCAGTTCCACGGCGGTTCATGCATAAGCCCGCGTTCACGGCGGCGCCCTTCGGGACGCCGCCAAAAGTTTTGCGTTCGCGGGCGCATCCGCCCCGGGGACGCGCCGAAGCCTGAAGAGAGTCGGACATGGCCGTTCCTAAGCGGAAAACCTCGCCCTCGCGGCGCAACATGCGTCGGTCGCACCACGCCCTCGGCGCCAACTCCTACGTCGAAGACAAGGACACCGGCGAGCTGAAGCGTCCGCACCACATCGATCTGAAGACCGGCATGTACCGCGGTCGCCAGGTCCTGACGCCGAAGGAAGACTAAGGCTTCGCGGGCCGGGAGGCCCGCTCGAGGTCGCTAGGTGATCAGCCCGCCGCGCACCCGCGCGGCGGGCTTTTCGCGTCCGGAACACGCCTTCGGACCCGCGGTTGAAACGCGCCCCCTGCGGGCGCGTGGAGAGACCGTCATGGACCAAGCCGACGTCGCCCTGGTGAAGAAGGCTTACGAGGCCTACGGCCGCGGAGACACCGAAGCCATCATCGCCTCGGTCGCCCCGGACGCGCACTGGGAGTTCGTGGGCCGTCGCGAGGAGCACAAACCTTTCGGCCCCCGCCGCGGCCCGGAGGGCGCGCGCGAGTTCTTCAAGGCGCTGACCGAGACCGAGGACTATTCCGAGTTCACGCCCAAGGAGTTCCACCTGTCGACCAGCGGCGACAAGCTGTTCGTGCTGGGCCACGCCGAAGGCAAGGTGAAGCCGAGCGGCCAGCCGTTCGCCGGCGATTGGATCCACGTCTTCGAGGTGAAGGACGGCAAGATTTCCAGCTGGCGCGGCTTCATGGACACCAGCCAGTTCGTCCGCCACTGACGGCGTAGCAAGCGTGGCCGCTAAGCCGCTCCCGGCGCCCCTCGACCCGGCGCCGGTTGCGGCCTGACGCCGCACCGGGCTAAAGCCTGCCGCGCTTATTCCACGGGAGCTCTCCATGACCGACATCGTCGACATCACCGCCCGCGAGATCCTCGACAGCCGCGGCAATCCGACGGTCGAGGTCGACGTGACCCTGGAGGACGGCTCGTTCGGCCGCGCCGCCGTGCCCTCGGGCGCCTCGACCGGCGCCCATGAGGCGGTGGAGAAGCGCGACGGCGATCCCGAGCGCTACGGCGGCAAGGGCGTCCAGCAGGCGGTGGACGCGGTCAACGGCGAGATCTTCGACGCCCTGTCCGGCTTCGACGCCGAGGACCAGCGCCGCCTGGATGAAGCGCTGATCCTGCTGGACGGCACGCCGAACAAGGCCCGGCTGGGCGCCAACGCCATCCTGGGCGTGTCTCTGGCCGCGGCCAAGGCGCAGGCGATCAGCTCCAACCTGCCGCTCTACCGCTATGTCGGCGGCGTCTCGGCCCGCATCCTGCCGACCCCGATGATGAACATCATCAACGGCGGCGCGCACGCCGACAATCCGATCGACATCCAGGAATTCATGATCATGCCGACCGGCGCTGAGAGCTTCTCCGACGCCCTGCGCATGGGCGCGGAGATCTTCCACGCGCTGAAGAAGGCCCTGAAGTCCGCCGGCCACAACACCAACGTCGGCGACGAGGGCGGCTTCGCCCCGAACCTGGCCTCGGCCGACGAGGCCCTGGCCTTCATCATGAAGGCCGGCGAGCAGGCCGGCTACAAGGCCGGCGAGGACTTCCAGCTGGCCCTGGACGTCGCCTCCACCGAGTTCTTCAAGGACGGCCGCTACGTGCTGTCGGGCGAGGGCAAGACCTTCGACCAGCAGGGCATGGTCGACTACCTGGCCGGCCTGTGCTCGCGCTTCCCGATCGTGTCGATCGAGGACGGCTGCGCCGAGGACGACTTCGAGGGCTGGCGCCTGCTGACCGAGACGCTGGGCGACCGCATCCAGCTGGTCGGCGACGACCTGTTCGTCACCAACCCGGCCCGTCTGGCCGCCGGCATCGGCGAGGGGCTGGCCAACTCCATCCTGGTCAAGGTCAACCAGATCGGCACCCTGTCCGAGACCCTGGACGCCGTCGATATGGCCCACCGCGCCGGCTACACCTCGGTGATGAGCCATCGCTCGGGCGAGACCGAGGACGCCACCATCGCCGACCTGGCGGTGGCCACCAACTGCGGTCAGATCAAGACCGGCTCGCTGGCCCGCTCGGACCGCACGGCCAAGTACAACCAGCTGCTGCGCATCGAAGAAATGCTGGGCGACCAGGCGGTCTACGCCGGCGACAGCATGCTGCGCATCTGAGGCTCGCGGGGAGGGCGGTTCGCCGCTCTCCCTGCCGACCTTTCTCGGCCGCAGCGGCCTTGAGAATCAGCGCCCTGGCCGCGTATCACTGCGGCTTCAGCCCAGCCGTTCGGACATCGTCTCAACGATAACGAATCGTTAGGCATTTTAGATTCAACCTGCCCGAATCGTTCTCGCCTTACCGCTCAGAAGGGGCGTCAGGTGCTCGCTCGCGTACGCCCATATCTGCCGACGGCGTTCTTCGCCTTCATGATCGTCTACTTCGCGTTCCACGCGTTGACGGGCGACAAGGGGCTGCTGACCGAGAAGTCCCGCGAGACCACCCTGGCCGCCCGCCAGGCCGAGCTGAGCCGCCTGCAGGCCGAGCGTCGCGACCTCGAGGCGCGCGTGCGCCTGCTGCGCGACGACCACCTGTCGCGAGACCTGCTGGAGGAGCGCGCGCGCGCGCTTCTGGGCTTCGCGGATCCGCGTGACTACGTAATCCGCGTTCACAAACGGCAACAGGCGCGGTCCTGACTTCGCATCCCCTTAGGGTGCGTGCTAAAGCCGCGCCCCAACCCGCGTTCCTTTAGGGAGGAGACCGGATGGCGCGTGCGCCCAAGGCTGCGGAGCAATCCGCGGGCCGTCCGAATATCGACCGTGACGAACTGCTGAAGTTCTATCGCGAAATGCTGCTTATCCGCCGCTTCGAAGAGCGGGCCGGCCAGCTCTATGGCATGGGCCTGATCGGCGGCTTCTGCCACCTGTACATCGGCCAGGAGGCCGTGGCGGTCGGCATGCAGGAAGTCGCCAAGAAAGGCGACCAGATCATCACCGGCTACCGCGACCACGGCCACATGCTGGCCGCGGGCATGGATCCCAAGGAAGTCATGGCCGAACTGACCGGCCGGGCCGGCGGCTCGTCCAAGGGCAAGGGCGGCTCCATGCACATGTTCTCGATCGAGGCCGGCTTCTTCGGCGGCCACGGGATCGTGGGCGGCCAGGTGGCGCTGGGCACCGGTCTGGCCTTCGCCGACTGGTACCGCGCCAACGGCAACGTCAGCTTCACCTACTTCGGCGACGGCGCGGCCAACCAGGGCCAGGTCTACGAGAGCTTCAACATGGCCCAGCTGTGGAAGCTGCCGGTCGTGTACGTGATCGAGAACAACCACTACGCCATGGGCACCTCGATCGAGCGCGCCTCGGCCACCACTGAGCTCTACATGCGCGGCGCCTCGTTCGGCATTCCGGGCGAGCAGGTCGACGGCATGGACGTCTACGCCGTGAAGGACGCCGGCGCCCGCGCTGCGGAGCACGCGCGTTCGGGCCAGGGCCCGTTCATCCTCGAGATGAAGACCTACCGCTATCGCGGCCACTCCATGTCGGATCCGGCCAAGTACCGGACCAAGGAAGAGGTCGACGAGGTCAAGAAGACCAAGGACCCGATCGACCTGGTCAAGACGCTGATCGCTCAGGCCGGGATCGACGACGCCCAGGTCAAGAAGATCGACGACGAGGTCAAGGCGATCGTGCTCGAGGCTGTCGAGTTCGCTCAGACCAGCCCGGAGCCGGATCCGTCCGAGCTCTACACCGAAGTGTACGTGGAGGCTTAAGGGATGACCGACATCCTCATGCCGGCCCTCTCCCCCACGATGGAGGAAGGCGCCCTGGCGAAGTGGCATGTGAAGCCGGGCGACACCATCAGCGCCGGCCAGGTCATCGCCGAGATCGAGACCGACAAGGCGACCATGGAAGTGGAAGCCGTCGACGAGGGCGAAGTGGCCGAGATCCTGGTGCCGGAAGGCACGCAGGGCGTGAAGGTCAACACGCCGATCGCCCGCCTGAAGGGCGGCGAGGGCGCTGCGCCCAAGGCGCCGGCGGCTCAGCCGGCCCAGGCCTCGGGCGAGCCTGAAAAGCAGGCCCCTGAGGCGGCTCCGTCCGCGGCGGCGGTTCCGGCGAAGCCAGCCGTCGAGCTGAAGGATCCGGAGATCCCGGCCGGCGCCAAGCTGGTCAAGACCACCGTCCGCGACGCCCTGCGCGACGCTATGGCGGAAGAGATGCGCCGCGACGGCGACGTGTTCCTGATGGGCGAGGAGGTCGCGCAGTACCAGGGGGCCTACAAAGTCTCCCGCGAGCTGCTGCAGGAGTTCGGCGACAAGCGCGTGATCGACACCCCGATCACCGAATACGGCTTCGCCGGCGTCGGCGTGGGCGCGGCCATGGCCGGCCTGAAGCCGATCGTCGAGTTCATGACGTTCAACTTCGCCATGCAGGCGATCGACCACATCATCAACTCGGCGGCCAAGACACTGTACATGTCGGGCGGCCAGATCCGCTCGTCGATCGTGTTCCGCGGCCCGAACGGCGCGGCCGCCCGCGTGGGCGCCCAACACAGCCAGGACTACTCCTCCTGGTACGCCCACGTGCCGGGCCTGAAGGTGGTGGCGCCCTATGACGCCGCCGACGCCAAGGGCCTGCTGAAGGCCGCCATCCGCGATCCGAACCCGGTCGTCTTCCTCGAACACGAGATGATGTACGGCATCGAGTTCGACGTGCCGGAGGTCGAGGACTGGATCGTGCCGATCGGCAAGGCCAAGGTCCGCCGCGAAGGCACGGACGTCACCATCACCGCCCACTCGCGGATGGTCGGCCTGGCCCTGAAGGCCGCCGAGGCGCTGGCCGCCGAAGGCATCTCGGCCGAGGTGATCGACCTGCGCACCCTGCGTCCGCTGGACACCGACACCATCGTCGCCAGCGTGAAGAAGACCAACCGCCTGGTCACCGTCGAGGAAGGCTGGGGCCCGCACGGCGTCGGCGCCGAGGTGGCCATGCGCGTGGTCGAGCAGGCGTTCGACTATCTCGACGCCCAGCCCGTGCGCGTGCACGGCGAGGACGTCCCGATGCCCTACGCCGCCAACCTCGAGGCCCTCACCCTGCCGACGGTCGACAAGGTCGTCGCGGCGGTGAAGGCCGTCACCTACCGGTAAGGAGCGCAGGCCATGACGGACATCCTGATGCCCGCCCTGTCTCCGACCATGGAGGAGGGCGCGCTCGCCAAGTGGCACGTGAAGCCGGGCGACACCATCGAGGCCGGCCAGGTCATCGCCGAGATCGAGACCGACAAGGCGACCATGGAGGTCGAGGCGGTCGACGAGGGCGTGGTCGAGGAGATCCTGGTGCCGGAAGGCACGCAGGGCGTGAAGGTGAACACCCCGATCGCGCGGCTGAAAGGCGAGGGGGCTCCGGCCGCCAAGCCGGCCCCCCAAGGCGCCTCGGCGGCTCCGGCCGCCACGCCGAAGGCCGAAGCTCCGAAGGCCGAAGCCCCGAAGCCGGCCGCCGCGCCGGCCCCGGCGGCTCCGGCCGCCAAGGCCGACGGCCAGCGGGTGTTCGCTTCGCCGCTGGCGCGTCGACTGGCCCAGCAGGCCGGTCTGGATCTGAAGGCGGTGCAGGGCTCCGGCCCGCGCGGGCGCATCGTCAAGCGCGACGTCGAGGCCGCCGGCTCCGGCAAGGCCCCGGCCGCCGCCAAGGGCGCGCCCGCCGCGGCCGAGCCGCGTCAGGTGCTGTCGCTGGAGCAGATGGGCATCAAGCCGGGCTCCTACGACCTGATCCCGCTGGACGGCATGCGTCGCACGGTGGCCAAGCGGCTGACCGAGAGCTTCCGCGACGTGCCGCACTTCCCGCTGACGATCGACGTCGAGATCGATCGCCTGCTGGAGGCCCGCGGGCGCATCAACGCCATGCTGGAGAAGCAGGGCGTGAAGGTCTCGGTGAACGACATCGTCATCAAGGCCGCGGCGCATGCGCTGAAGGCGGTGCCGGAAGCCAACGCCAGCTACACGCCCGACGGCATCGCCATGCACCACAACGCCGACATCTCGATGGCGGTGGCGATCGAGGGCGGCCTGATCACGCCGATCATCTTCAAGGCCGAAACCAAGTCCCTGTCGCAGATCGCGAAGGAGACGAAGGATCTGGCCGAGCGGGCCCGCTCGCGGAAGCTGAAGCCGGAAGAGTTCCAGGGCGGCACCTTCTCGGTGTCCAACCTGGGCATGTTCGGCATCAAGCACTTCGCCTCGATCATCAACGAGCCGCAGGGCTGCATCATGTCGGTCGGCGCCGGCGAGCAGCGTCCGGTCGTGAAGAACGGCCAGCTGGCCGTGGCCACGGTGATGAGCGTGACCCTGACCTGCGACCACCGCGTGGTCGACGGCGCGGTCGGCGCGCGCTTCCTGCAGGTCTTCAAGGCCCTGCTGGACGATCCGGTGACCATGCTGGCGTGAACCGAGCCCCGTTCCCACCTTCGTCACCCTCGGGCTCGTCCCGAGGGCCCAGGGCGAAGGTGGGCCGGACGCTCTGTGATGTGAGTGCACGGGTGCGGCCGCGCGTCTGAGGGCGTACGGCGGGCCCCTGGGCCCTCGGGACGAGCCCGAGGGCGACGACTTTTGGAGTTGTGGCGGATGGCCCAAGACTTCGACCTGATCGTGATCGGTTCCGGCCCGGGCGGCTACGTCGCGGCCATCCGCGCCTCGCAGCTGGGGCTGAAGACCGCCATCGTCGAGCGCGAGAACCTGGGCGGCATCTGCCTGAACTGGGGCTGCATCCCCACCAAGGCGCTGCTGAAGTCCGGCGAGGTGTTCGAGAAGCTCAGCCACCTCGGCGACTACGGCGTCTCGGCCGAGAAGCCGTCCTTCGACTTCAAGGCCATCGTCGAGCGCTCGCGCAAGGTCGCCAAGCAGCTGAACAGCGGCGTCGGCTTCCTGATGAAGAAGCACAAGATCGAGGTGATCGAGGGTACGGCGAAGCTGGAGAAGGGCGCGCCCGCCCCGAAGGTCGTCGTGGACCTGAAGGCGGGCGGCAGCCGCACCGTCCAGGCCAAGAGCGTCATCCTGGCCGTCGGCGCCCGCGCCCGGCATATCCCGGCCATCGGCCTCGAGGGCGACGGCGAGCGCGTGTGGACCTACCGCGACGCCATGAACGCGCCGTTCTTCCCGAAGTCGCTGGTGGTCATCGGGTCCGGCGCCATCGGCATCGAATTCGCCAGCTTCTACCGCGCCCTGGGCGCTGAAGTTACGGTGGTGGAAGCGCTGGACCGCATCCTCCCCGTCGAGGACGCCGAGGTGTCCGCCGCCGCCCAGAAGGCGTTCGAGAAGCGCGGGCTGAAGTTCCGCGTGGCCGCCAAGGTCACCAAGCTCGACAAGTCGAAGTCGGGCGTGACGCTGAGCCTGGAAGCCGGCGGCAAGGCCGAGCAGCTGCAGGCCGAGGCCGCCATCGTCGCGGTCGGCATCACCGCCAACCTCGAGAACATCGGCGTCGAGGCCCTGGGCCTGGACCTCGACCGCGGCCACGTGAAGACCGGCAAGCACGGCGAGACCAACGTGCCCGGCCTCTACGCCATCGGCGACTGCGCCGGTCCGCCGTGGCTGGCGCACAAGGCCAGCCACGAGGGCGTCCACGTCGTCGAGCACATCGCCGGCCAGAAGGACGCCGGGATCAACGCCCCGATCCCGGGCTGCACCTACTCGCAGCCGCAGGTCGCCTCGGTGGGCCTGACCGAAGCCGCCGCCAAGGCGGAAGGGCGCGAAGTGAAGGTCGGCCGCTTCCCGTTCCGCGTGAACGGCAAGGCCATCGCCTCGGGCGAGACTGAGGGCTTCGTGAAGACCGTGTTCGACGCCAGGACCGGGGCCCTGATCGGGGCCCACATGATCGGCGCCGAGGTCACCGAGATGATCCAGGGCTTCGCCGTCGCCATGACCCTGGAGACCACCGAGGAAGACCTGATGAACACCGTCTTCCCGCACCCGACCATGTCGGAAGCCATGCACGAGGCGGTGCTCGACGCCTACGGTCGCGTCCTGCACATCTGACCCGGCGGCGGGGCCGCCCTCGTCCTTCGACAAGCTCAGGATGAGGGCTACGGGCCTGCTGTGAAATCCTCACCCTGAGCCTGTCGAAGGACGAGGATTTCACCGCACCATTGTCGAACCGGAACCCCTTCCGCGCCCCTGCCGTTGCGTCTCGTTCGTGAGGTGCAGGAGGCGCGGATGGCCAAGGTGCTGGTGCTCTACTACTCGAGCTGGGGACACGTGGAGCAGATGGCGCGCGCGGCCGAGCGCGGCGCGCGCGAGGCCGGCGCCGAGGTGACCGTCAAGCGCGTGCCCGAGCTGGTCCCGCCCGAAGTGGCGCGGAAGGCCGGCTACAAGCTCGACCAGGAAGCTCCGATCGCCGATCCGCTGGAACTGGCCGACTACGACGCGGTGATCTTCGGGGCGCCGACCCGCTACGGCGTCATGTGCGCGCAGATGCGCAACTTCATCGACCAGACCGGGCCGCTGTGGGCCAAGGGCGCGACCATCGGCAAGGTCGGCAGCGCCTTCACCTCCACCGCCACCCAGCACGGCGGGCAGGAGACCACGCTGATGTCCTGCTACGTCACCCTGCTGCACTTGGGGTTCGTCATCGTCGGCCTGCCGTACAGCTGGGTGGGGCAGAGCCGTCACGACGAGATGACCGGCGGCACCCCCTACGGCGCGACCACCATCTCCAAGTCCGACGGCTCGCGTCAGCCCAGCGAGAACGAACTGGAGGGCGCCCGCTTCCAGGGCCGCCACGTGGCGGAAATCGCGGCGAAAATGTTCGGCTGACCTTCGGCGCCTGTAACGGCTACAGTTCGCCCCTACATAGGGGGGATGAGCACTCCCTCGACCCCTATGCCGGCTGTCTTCTTCGGCCACGGCAGCCCCATGAACGCGCTGGGCGGGCCGCACGCCGACGGCTGGCGCCAGCTCGGCGCCGACCTGCCGAAGCCCAAGGCCGTGCTGATGGTCTCGGCCCACTGGGAGACCGAGGGGACGGCCGTCACCGCCGACGAAAACCCTCGTACAATCCACGACTTCTACGGCTTCCCTCAGGCGCTGTTCGACGTGCGCTATCCCGCGCCCGGTTCGGCGGAACTGGTCGGCCGGGTGGGCGAGCTGGTCGGGCCGGGCCTGCGCTGGGCCACCGACTGGGGGCTGGACCACGGAGCCTGGTCGGTGCTGGTCCACGCTTTCCCGAAGGCCGACATTCCGGTCGTGCAGCTGTCGCTGGACCGGCGGCTGGACGCGGCCGGCCACTACGCGCTGGCGCGCAAGCTGCGGCCGCTGCGCGACGAGGGCGTGCTGATCGCCGGCAGCGGCGACTTCGTGCACAACCTGCGGACCTGGCGGCGCGAGCCGGGCGCGGCGGCCTACGACTGGGCCACGCGCTTCAACGACGCGGTCAAGGCGGCGCTCGAAAGCGGCGACCACGACACCCTGGTGAACTGGATCCGCCTGGGCGAGGACGCCCAGGCGTCGGTGCCGACGCCCGAGCACTTCCTGCCGCTGCTCTACGTCGCCGCCCAGCAGGATCCGGGCGAGCCCGTGAGCTTCTTCAACGACGTGATCGAGGGCGGCTCGATCAGCATGACCGGCGTGAAGGTCGGCTGACCCCTACGGACGAACCCGGGCGGCGCTGACGCGTTGCCGCCGGATGGGTCGTCCGTCCTTCCCGCCGTCCGCGCCCGTGCGCCTGCTCGATGTCGCGGCCGCCGCCGCCCTGACCCTGGTCGCCGACCGGCTCTGGCTGCGCTGGCGCGAGGGCGGCCGGCGCGCCCCGGCCCGATCCACGGGGCCGGGCGTGGACGCGCCCGGGCGCAGGGCCCGAAAGCCGACCGCCATCCCCCCCGGCGGCTGGAAGGACGTCCTGTGGCGGACCTTCCAGGAAATCCGCGAGGACGAGATCATCGCCGTCGCCGGCGGCGCGGCCTACGCCGCCGTCCTCGGCGTCTTCCCGGCCATGGCCGCTTTCGTGGCGCTGTACGGCCTGTTCTTCGACGTCGCGGACGTGCGCGCCCAGCTTGGCGTGCTGGCCGGCGTCATTCCGGCCGACGTCCTGGCCCTGATCGGCGAGCAGATGGTGCGCATCGCCACCCGAGGCCACGGCAGCCTGGGACTGGCCTTCGCGGGCGGTCTGCTGCTGTCGCTGTGGAGCGCCAGCGCCGGGGTGAGGGCGATGATCCGCGGCCTCAACATCGCCTATGACGAGACCGAAACCCGCGGCTTCGTGCGGGTCACCCTGCTGAGCCTGGGCTTCACGCTCGCGGCGGTGATCTTCCTCATCGTCGCGTCCGCGGCGGTGGTGGTCCTGCCGCTGGTCCTGTCCGTCCTGGGACTGCAGAACGCGCCGCTGGCCATGCTGCGCTGGCCGGTGCTGCTGGCCGTCGTCCTGCTCGGCCTGGCGGTGCTCTACCGCTACGGACCCGACCGGGCCCACGCGCGCTGGCGCTGGGTGACCCCGGGCAGCCTGGCGGCGACGGCGCTGTGGGTGCTGGGTTCGATGGCCCTGTCCTGGTATCTCGCCCACGTGGTCGACTACCGCACGACCTACGGCCCGCTGGGGGCCATGTTCGGCCTGCTGACCTGGCTGTGGCTGTCGGTGCTGTTCGTGCTGGCCGGGGCCGAGCTGAACGCCGAGGTCGAACGGCAGACCGCGGTCGACTCCACCACCGGCCCGCCCCAGCCTCTGGGCGCGCGTGGCGCGGTGGCGGCCGACACCCTGGGCCGACGTGCGCCCTCGCGCCTCAAAGCCTGGCTGAGGAAGCCGCCCGACGCACCCTAGCGGCGTCGACGCGTCATCCGGTGGTCGAGGGCCCACGCGCCCGGGCCAGCGACGACGATGTACAGGAAGACGAAGCAGAACAGGATGGCCGCGTCGCCGCCGTTGTTGGCGGGGAAGGGGCCCTGCTGTGCGTGGACCATCCAGTAGGCCACCGCCATCTCGCCCGACAGCAGGAAGGCCACCGGCCGGGTGAACAGGCCCAGCAGCAGTAACAGGCCGCCGAAAAACTCCAGCAGACCCGCCCAGCCGGGCAGAACCGCCAGGTTGAAGCCCACGAAGTGCTCCCCGGGGGGGAAGTTGAACAGCTTCTGCGCGCCGTGCTCGACAAAGAGAAGGGCGGCGACGATCCGCAGGACGGCCAGGGCGCGCGGCGCCCACACCTCGAGGTCACGCATGTTCCACTCCCGCGCTCAGGCGGGGCGTGCGTTACGCCGCCTCCGCCTCCAGCTCGACCATCTGCTGGATGGCCACGTAGTCGGTCTTGCCGGTGCCCAGCACCGGCACCTCAGACACCTTCAGGATCTTCTTCGGCACCGCCAGCTCGGGCGCGCCGTGGCGGCGGGCCCAGGCGGTCAGCGAGGCGACCTCGGCGTCGGTCCGGTCGGTGACCAGCACCAGCCGCTCGCCCTTCTTCTTGTCGGGGATGGAAACGACCGCGTGGCGACCGTCCGGCCAGACCGCCTCGGCGATGCCCTCGACCGCGGTCAGGGAGACCATCTCGCCGCCGATCTTGGCGAAGCGCTTCACCCGGCCCAGGATGCGCACGACGCCCTCCCGGTCGATCTCGACCACGTCGCCGGTGTCGTACCAGCCGTCGGCCGGCTCATCGATGCCCTTGGAGCCGTCGCAGTGCAGGTAGCCGGCCATGACGTTGGCGCCGCGCACGTGCAGCACGCCGCCGTGCGGAATGCCCTCGACCGGCTCGACCCGGGTCTCGATGCCCGGCAGCAGCTTGCCGACGGTGCCGCGGCGGTTGTCGTTCGGCTGGTTGACCGCGATCACCGGCGAGGCCTCGGTCGCGCCGTAGCCTTCCAGCACCGGCAGGCCGTTGAAGTCGCGGGCGAAGAGCTCGTGGGTTTCGTCGCGCACCTTCTCGGCCCCGCAGACGACGAACTGCAGGCTGGCGAAGTCCTCCGGCGTACCGGCGCGCGCGTACTGGTTCACGAAGGTGTCGGTGGCCAGCAGGATCGAGGCCTTGGCCTCGCGCATCAGCTGCGGGATCTGCTTGGTGTGCAGCGGCGAGGGATACTCGAACGCCTTCATGCCGGTCAGCAGCGGCAGCAGCACGCCGCCGGTCAGGCCCAGGCAGTGGAAGGTCGGCAGCGGGTTGAACATCACCCAGTGCGGGTCGAGGTCGATGTGCGCCTCGATCTGGCGCACGTTCGAGACCAGGTTGGCCTGCGACAGCACCACGCCCTTGGGCATGCCGAAGCTGCCCGAGGTGAACAGGATGACGCCCGGATCTTTGGCGGAGGTCGGCGTGCGGAACAGCTTGGGGAAGAAGCCGGCGGCCAGGCCGAACAGCTTGTCCTTCAGCTTGATCGAGCTGCGGATGTCGTCCAGCCAGACGATCTCGGCCACCGACTTCAGGTCGGCGATGAGGTCGTCCAGCTTGGCGGTCTCGACGAAACGCTTGGCGGTCAGAACGCGCGTCACGCCGGCGGCGGCCAGCGCGGCCTTCAGGTTGCGCGACCCGGCCGTGAAGTTGAGCATGACCGGCACGCGCCCGAAGGCGTGCAGGCCGAAATAGGTGACCACCACGCCCATGCTGGACGGCAGCAGCACGCCCACGTGCTCCTGCGGGGCGGTCATGTCGGCGATCTTGCGGCCCAGCACGAAGGCGGCGCGGATCAGGCCGGTATAGGTCAGAGGTTTGCGGTCCTGGTCTTCCAGGATTTCCTTGTGTCCGCCGAACCGGGCGCGTGCGTCGAGCAACGCGTCGAAAACCGGTCGTTCCCCTTCCCGCGCATCAAAAGCACGCGGCATGGAGCGCTGCCTCCTCGAAGACTCTCGTTCTTCTACTCTTATGAACGCGAAGCTAACCGTGCCCGTTGCCGTTGAAAAGGTCTGTCACATCGCGTGATGAGACGCGGCGATACGTTCTTCGACAAAGCTTGTCACTTGTTTGAGCCAAACCGTTCTTGCGGAATCGGGGCCCAGGTGCGCTGCAGCCGGGCCGGCGGGCAGGGGCGCCGAGCGGCAGGCGGGGGCTTTGCGGCACAGCTCGACAGCGGCGGAATTCCCTTGCGGAGACAAGGTCAGGACGGGGAGGGCGACGCGCGCGGCGCCGGCCTCGACGTCCTCAACCGCCGTCTCCCGCGCGGCGATCCAGCCGCGCGAGGGCGAGCCCATGCGCAGGTCCGGATTGGCCAGTTGCCAGGCGTCGGGCAGGGCCGATCGCGCGCTCAGGTCGCGATCCGGCCGGGTCCAGCCCTTGCCGCCGGGGACCCTGAGGCCGCCGGTTCCGAATCGCGCGGCGTTCCGGTCGGCGGGCCTGGAGGTCACGTCGGGCGACCAGACGACCAGGCCGTCGACCCGTCCCAGGCCGTCCTCGGCCGCCAGCAGGGCGGGCAGGGCGCCCGAGCCGTAGGCGGCGACGACCACGTTGTCCGCGCCCGCCGGGCGGATCACGTCGGCGATCAGCGCCTTCAGCGCGGCGGCGTCCTTGTCGAAACCCTTCGAGCGGCCGACGTCGCGTCCCGGCCCGAACCGGCCCGAGCCGCCCTGGCCGGCGGCCTCCAGCACCCAGACGGTGTAGCCGCGCCGGGTCAGGTCGCGGACGGTTTCGAAATAGACCTCGGCGCTCTCGCCATAGCCCGGCAGGATCACGAGGTGGGCGCGGCGCACGCCGGCCGAAGCGGTCACGCCGTAGCGGACCGGGGGCGCGCCCTCGACCTGGATCGCACCCCAGGCCCAGCCGTCTGGCGGCCAAGCGCGTGGGCCGACCTGGGGCGGCGTGCGGGTCTCAAAGAACGGCTCGCGCCCGTCGCGGCCGCAGCCTGCGAGCGTGAGCGCGATCGTCGAGAGGGCGAGAAGCCGGCGCATCGGGCTTAGGTTAACGCGAACCGCGGCGCGTCGTCACGGCATAGCTATGCTTGCGCTCCCATGACGAAAGGACGACATAGGCGGCTCCGGTAAGAAGCGTCGGGCGAAGCTCTCATGGTCACGGTTATCGACACGGTCGCGCGCGAACTGCGCCACCCCGAGAAGCAGAACCGCCCCGACAGCCCCGTCCTGCGCAAGCCCGACTGGCTGCGCGTGCGCGCGCCCGGCTCCGGCCAGTACAACGAGACGCGCAACATCGTGCGCGAAAAGGGCCTGCACACCGTGTGCGAGGAGGCCGCCTGCCCGAACATCGGGGAGTGCTGGAGCCAGAAGCACGCCACCCTGATGATCATGGGCGACACCTGCACCCGCGCGTGCGCCTTCTGCAACGTCAAGACCGGCCTGCCGCAGGCCCTCGACCAGGAAGAGCCGGTCAAGGTCGGCCGGGCCGTGGCCGAGATGGGCCTGAACCACGTCGTGATCACCTCGGTGGACCGCGACGACCTGGCCGACGGCGGCGCGGCGCACTTCGCGGAGGTGGTGCGGCAGATCCGCCTGCAGGCCCCGAACACGACGATCGAGATCCTCACCCCGGACTTCCTGCGCAAGGACGGTGCGGCCGAGGTGGTGATCGACGCCAAGCCGGACGTGTTCAACCACAACCTCGAGACCGTCCCGCGGCTGTATCTGAAGATCCGTCCGGGCGCGCGCTACTACCACTCGCTGCGCCTGCTCGAACGCGTGAAGGAGCGTGATCCCTCCCAGTTCACCAAGTCCGGCATCATGGTCGGGCTCGGCGAGACCAAGGAGGAGGTGATGCAGGTGATGGACGACATGCGTTCCGCCGGCGTCGACTTCATCACCATCGGCCAGTACCTGCAGCCGACCCGCAAGCACGCCGCCATCGATCGGTTCGTGACCCCTGAGGAGTTCAAGGCGTACGAGGCGATCGCCCGCGCCAAGGGGTTCCTGATGGTGTCGTCCAGCCCGCTCACCCGCTCGTCGCACCACGCCGGCGAAGACTTCGCCAAGCTGCGGGCCGCGCGCGACGCCAAGCTCGCGGGCCGCTGATGGCCCAGCACCACGTCGAGCGCGTACTGCCGTACACGCCGATGCAGCTCTACACGCTGGTCGGCGACGTGCGGCGCTATCCCGAGTTCGTGCCGTGGATCACCTCGATGCGGGTGTGGAACGAGCACGTCGAACGGGAGGGCGTCAGCACCCTCGACGCGGAGGCCACGGTCGGCTTCTCGTTCCTGCGCGAGAAGTTCGCCACCCGCGTGCGCCGCGACAGCTCCGGCGAGGTGGAAAAGGTCGAGGTGTCGCTGCTGGCCGGCCCGTTCCGGCGGCTGTCCAACCGCTGGACCTTCGCGCCGCACCCGGTCGGCACCCTGCTGAAGTTCGATATCGACTTCGAGTTTCGCTCGAAGATGCTGGATATGATGCTGCAGGCCAATTTCGACCGGGCGGTCGCCAAGCTGATCGCCTGCTTCGAGAGCCGGGCGATGGCCCTCTATCCGCCGCTCACGGCCGCTCGACCGGCGGCCGCTCCGGCTTCCGAGACGTCTGCATTTCCCGCAAGCGCGCCAGCAGCAGGCTCAGCGCCAGCTTGACGGCGGCCTGACGCACGCGCTCGCGCCCGAGCGCACCGAACACTTCCATGCGATGGCGCGTCGAACCGCCGCGAAGGCTGGTGGCGAAGTGCACCAGTCCGACCGGCTTGAGCGGCGTGCCGCCCGTCGGGCCGGCTATGCCCGTGATCGACACCGTCAGGTCCGCGCGCGAGTTCGCCAGCGCGCCCTTGGCCATGGCGCGCGCCACCGGCTCCGAGACCGCGCCGACGTCGCCGATCAGCTGCGCCTCGACGCCCAGCAGCTCGGTCTTGGCCTCGTTGGAATAGGTGACGAAGCCGCGCTCCACCACGTCGGCCGAGCCTGAGATGGCGGTCAGCGCCCCGGCCACCAGGCCGCCGGTGCAGCTCTCGGCGGTGGCGATCTTCACGCCGGCCGTCTTGGCGGCTTCGAGCACCTCGTTGGCCAGCGCTACAATATCGTCGGGAAACATGGAAATGTCCGGAGTCGGCGGCGTCGGCAGGTAACGCCTTGGCGGCGCGCTTCGTTCTGAACCCACGTCGCAGGCTCTGCAATGACCGACGTCGCCCTGGACCGCCCCGCCGCGCGCACGGCCCCGGTGCTGTTCGCCCTGGCCGTGTTCACCAGCGCCAGCCTGGTGTTCGTGGTCCAGCCCATGGTCGCCAAGCTGATCCTGCCCAAGCTCGGCGGGTCGGCCGCTGTCTGGAACACCTCCATGGTGTTCTTCCAGGCGGCGCTGCTGGCCGGCTACGCCTACGCCCACGCCCTGCAGCGGGTGCGCTCGCTGCGCGCCCAGGTGGGCGTGCACCTGGCGGCCCTGGCGCTGGCGGCGCTGTTCCTGCCGTTGCGGGTCAGCGGCGTGCTGGGCGATCCGCCGCCCGACGCGCCGATCGTGTGGCTGCTGGGCGTGCTGGCCCTGTCGGTGGGGGCGCCCTTCGCGGTGCTGTCGGCCACCGCGCCCCTGCTGCAGGCCTGGTACGCGCGCGTCCGGGCCGGCGAGCCTGACGCGGCCAACCCCTACGTCCTCTACGCCGCCAGCAATCTTGGCAGCTTCCTGGCCCTGCTGGCCTATCCGGTGGTGCTGGAACCGCTGCTGCGCCTGCAGAGCCAGACCGCGGTCTGGAGCGGCGGTTATCTGGTGTTCGTGGTGATCATGCTGGGACTGGCGACCCTGGCGTGGCGCAGCCGCGACTCAGGCGTGTCGGACGAGCCGCTGGCCCGCTCCGAGCCGATCGCCTGGAAACGGCGGCTGGTGTGGCTGCTGCTGGCGGCCGCGCCGTCCAGCCTGATGCTGGGGGTGACCAGCTACCTGTCCACCGACGTGGCCTCGGCGCCCTTCCTATGGGTCGTGCCGCTGGCCCTGTACCTTTTGACCTTCGTCATAGCCTTCCAGGCCAAGCCGCTGATTTCGCCGAGGATCGCGCTGCTGGCCCACGCCGTGCTCTTGCCGCTGTGCGTGAGCTGGCTGCCGTTCAACACCAGCCTGCCGACGCCCATGCTGTTCGGCCTGCATCTGGCGACCTTCTTCATCACCGCCCTGGTCTGCCATCAGGCCCTGGCCGGGCGGCGCCCGCCGGCCGACCGGCTGACCGAGTTCTATCTGTGGCTGTCGCTGGGCGGCGTGGTCGGCGGCGCCTTCACCGCCCTGGTCGCGCCGGTGCTGTTCGACGTCGTGCGCGAGTACCCGCTGGTGCTGGTCCTGGCCGCCCTGGCCCGGCCGCGGGTGGCCGGCCCGCTGAGCCGCCGCGACTGGGTCCTGGCGGTGGTGACGGTTGCCGCCTGCGCCGTCGGGCCGGCCATGCTGGCGCTGCTCAAGGCCCACCCCGAACTCCAGCGGTTCTACGTCTGGAAGGCGGCGGTGATGCTCGGCCACGTGCTGCTCGCGGTCGCCGTCGTGTGCGTCCTGCTGGTCCGCGGCCGGCCGGTGCTGTTCACGGCCCTGCTGGCGGTCATGACGATTTCGGCCCACGGCCTGGCGGGCCAGTACGACTGGATCGAGAGCAAGCGCAGCTTCTTCGGCGTGTTGCGCATCGCGCGCTACGACGACGCCCGCTACGGCCCGGTGCACGTGCTGATGCACGGCTCGACCATGCACGGGGCGGAGATCGTCGATCCGCGGAACCGCTGCGTGCCCATGCTCTACTACGCCACCACCACGCCGATCGGTCAGGCGATGCTGAAGGTGCAGAACCATAAGCCGGCCGCTGTCGTCGGCGTGGTGGGCCTGGGGACCGGCACGCTGGCGGCTTACAAGCGCGCCGCCGACAGCCTGACCTATTACGAAATCGATCCGCTGGTGGAGCGCTTCGCGCGCGATCCGAACCGCTTCGGCTTCATCAGCCGCTGCGCCGAGGGGCCGGTCGGCGTGGTGCTGGGCGACGCGCGCCTGAGCCTGGCGCACGAGCCGGACGGCAAGTTCGACCTCCTGGTGATCGACGCCTTCTCGTCGGACTCGGTGCCCGTGCACCTGCTGACCGAGGAGGCCCTGCGGGGCTACCTGCGGGTGCTGAAGCCGGACGGGGCGGTGCTGCTGCACCTGTCCAACCGCAACCTGGAGATCACCACGCCGGCGATCGCCGCGGCCCGGGAAATCGGCGCGCCGGCCATGCTGTCGGCCTTCAAGGCGAGGGACAAGCGCTCGCCGATGATCGAGGCCTCGACCGAGGCCCTGATCGTGGCGCGCTCGGACGAGGGCCTGCGCGCGTTCCAGGGCGACAGCCGCTGGTGGGTTCCGCCGGCGACCGAGACCCGGGCGTGGACCGACGACTACACCAACCTGGTCGGCGCCATGTGGCGCGACATGAAGGCCGACGCCGAGGACGCTAGGAAGCGGGCAGCTCTAGAGTCGCGATAGCCTGGGCGGCCAGGCCCTCCTGGCGACCGGTGAAGCCCATGCCCTCGGTGGTGGTGGCCTTCACGCTGACAGCGTCCAGCGGCACGGCCAGGATCTCGGCCAGGCGGGCGCGCATGGCCTCGCGGTGCGGCTTCACCTTGGGCCGCTCGCAGATCAGGGTGACGTCGACGTTCAGGAGACGACCGCCGCGGGCGGTGACCAGGCCGACCGCGTGCTTCAGGAACAGGTCCGAGGGCGCGCCCTTCCACTGCGGGTCGGTGGGCGGGAAGTGGTCGCCGATGTCGCCGGCCCCGATCGCGCCCAGCACGGCATCGGTGATGGCGTGCAGGCCGGCGTCGGCGTCGGAGTGGCCGACCAGGGTCTGGTCGTGGGCGATCTTCACCCCGCACAGCCACACGCTCTCGCCGGGCCCCCAGCGGTGGGCGTCGAAGCCCTGGCCCACGCGAACCTGACGGGCCGCGCCCGCGAGCGCTTCGGCCATGGCGAAATCCTCCGGATAGGTCAGCTTCATCAGGCGCGGGTCGCCAGGGACCAGGCGCACAGTCCCCCCCGAGCGCTCCACCACGGCCGCGTCGTCGGTCGGCTCGGCGTCGCCGGGCCACATATCGTAGGCGGCGACCAGCCGTCCGTGGCGGAAGGCCTGCGGGGTCTGGGCCCGCCACAGGCCGTCGCGCGACACGGTCTCGATCACAGCGTTGTCGGCCCCGCGCTTCAGGGTGTCGGCGACCGGCAGGGCGGGGACCGCGCCGTCGGCCTCGGCCAGCGCCGCCAGCAGGGCCTCGACGTGGGCGCGCGTCACGAACGGCCGGGCCGCGTCGTGGACCAGCACCGCTTCGGCCGGGGCGGGCAGGGCGGCGAGGCCCGCCTGTACGGATAGAGCCCGGGTCGCGCCTCCGGCGGTGGTGATCCAGCCCGAAAGGCCCGCCAGCGCCTCGGCCGCGCGCGCTTCCTCGCCGGCCGGGGTGACCACCACGACCGCCTGCGCGCCCGCCGCCCGCAGCGCCTCGACCGACCAGCGCACCACCGGCTTGCCGGCCAGCTCGCGCCACTGCTTGGGACCGCCCGCGCGCGAGCCGGAGCCCGCCGCCACCACCACCGCGTTGAAGTTCATGGCCGGGTGAATAGGGCAACCGGCCGCGCGTGGCGAGGCTGGACGCGCGCGGCGCGCTCGGCGACAAGGCGCCGATGACGCGGACCTTTCGCATCGGAGACGTGGAGATCGCCGGCCGGGTGCTGATCGCGCCCATGACCGGGATCAGCGACCTGCCGTTCCGGCGGGTGGCCTCGCGCCTGGGCGCGGCCTACGTCGCCACCGAAATGGTCGCGTGCGCCGAGCTGGCCCGCGGCCGCCCCGACGTGGTCCGCCGCGCCGCCGTGGGCGAGGGCCTGCCGTTGACCGTGATCCAGCTGGTCGGCCGCGAGGAGCAGTTCCTGGCCTCCGGCGCGCGCATGGCCGAAGCCGCCGGCGCCGATCTGATCGACCTGAACATGGGCTGCCCGGCCAAGGAGGTCACGGGCGGCCTGTCCGGCTCGGCCCTGATGCGCGATCTGGATCACGCCGAGCGGCTGATCCGCGCGGCCGTGGGCGCCACCTCGCGCCCGGTCACCCTGAAGATGCGCCTGGGCTGGGACGACGCGTCCAGGAACGCCCCGGAGCTGGCGGCCCGCGCCGAAGCCTGCGGCGTCGCCGCCGTCACCGTGCACGGCCGCACCCGCCAGCAGTTCTACAAGGGCGTCGCCGACTGGGACGACGTCGCGCGCGTGAAGCAGGCCGTCGCCATTCCGGTGATCGTCAACGGCGACGTGGTCGACGCCGCCTCCGCCCGCGAGGCCCTGGCGCGCTCGGGCGCCGACGCGGTGATGATCGGCCGGGGAATCTATGGCCGCCCCTGGCTGGCGGCGGAGATCGAGCGGGCCCTGGCCGACGGGACGGAGATCGTCGAGCCGGGCGCGCAGGCGCGCCTGGCCATCGTGGTGGAGCACTTCCGCGAGAGCCTGGCCTTCTACGGCGCCGGCCTCGGCCTGAAGATGTTCCGCAAGCACCTGGGCTGGTACGTCGAGCAGGCCCCCTGGCCGGCCACCCCCGAAGCGCGACGCGAGGCCAAGGGGCGACTTTGTCGCATCGACGATCCGGCCGAGGTCGAACGCGCGCTGGCCCTTCTGTGGCTGGGGGACGGCGTGCGCGCGGCCGCCTGATCTGGCGCAACGCGGCAACATAGCTGTTGAATCTACGCCACAGTCTGTGCCTATCATGCGGCCATGCTGAATGCGTCTGCGCGCCGTCGTGCGCCAGCAGATCGCCCGCCCTTGCGGCGAAGGCTGACGCAGGTCTGGTCCTCGCCGGGACGGGCCCGAGCGGCGTTCGGCGTGGCCTACGCCTTGGCCGTGGTGATCACCGCCCTGGCCATCTGGTTGGTGGCCTCGGCGCCGGGCAGCGGCCCGATCGGGCCCGCCAGCCGGGTGCTGCTGCTGGTGCTCGGTTTCAACCTGCTGGTCATTCTGGGCCTGGCCGCGGTGGTCGGCTGGCGCGTGCTGCGTCTGGCGCGCGGACGCGCGTCCGACCCGGGCGCGAGGCTGCACCTGCGCTTCGTCACCCTGTTCGCGGCCGCGGCCGTCATTCCCGCCATCGTGGTCGCCCTGTTCTTCGGCGTGCTGGTCACCCGTGGGGTGGAGAGCTGGTTCAGCCAGAACGTCCGCACCGCCGTGGAGAACGGCGCCAGCATCGCGCGCACCTACCTGGTCGACGTCAGCCACGAGGTCAGCGACGACCTGCAGGCCATGTCGGGCGAAATGCAGCAGCTGCAGCCGATCTACGGCGACCGCCTGAGCTTCAGCCGGGCCCTGACGGGCCTGGCGGAATACCGCGGCTATTCCGTCTACCTGCTCGACCGCACCGGCCGGATCCTGGCGCGGGGCGAGACCGCCGACGCGTCGCCGTTCCTGGCCCCGCCGCCCTCGGCGTTCGACCGCGCCGACAGCGGCGAGACCCCGGCCGAGGTGACCGAGAAGCCGGACGCCGTGCGCGCCCTGTTCCCGCTGGAAGGCTATCAGGGCGCCTACGTCTACGTGGTGCGGCCCCTGAGCGACGGCGTGGTGGAGCGCCTGCGCAACTCCGAGCAGTCGGTGGTCGGCTACCGTGAGCGCGAAGCCAACCAGGAGCGCATCCAGGTCGCCTTCGTGCTGGCCTACGGCGAGACGGCCCTGCTGGTGCTGGTCGGCGCCGTGTGGCTGGGCATCACCGCCGCCGGCGCGATCGCCGCCCCGGTCGCGCGCCTGGTGCAGGCGGCCGACCGGGTGGCCGGCGGCGACCTGACCGCGCGCGTGGAGACCGACCGCGACCCGGAGGAGATCGCGGTCTTGACCCGCGCCTTCAACCGGATGACCAGCGACCTTCAGACCCAGCAAGGGGCGCTGAAGGCCGCCAGCGCCGAGGCGCAGGGCCGCCGCCGCTTCATCGAAACCGTGCTGTCGGGCGTCAGCGCCGGCGTCATCGGCCTGGACCCGAACGGCCGGGTGTCGGCGGTCAACCGCCAGGCGCTGGGCCTGCTGGCGCTCAAGGAAGCCGACACCCTGGGCCGGCCGCTGGCCAAGGTCGCGCCGGAGCTGGCCGAGGTGGCTTCGCACGCCGGCGAGGCCGACCGCGACGTCGACGTCACCCGCGGCTCGGAGACCCGACGCCTGCGCGTGCGCGCCACGGGCGGCGAGGGCGGGGTGGTCCTGACCTTCGACGACATCACCCGCCTGATCACCGCCCAGCGCAACGCCGCCTGGCGCGACGTGGCGCGGCGCATCGCCCACGAGATCAAGAACCCGCTCACCCCGATCCAGCTCTCGGCCGAGCGGCTGCGGCGCAAGTACCGCGGCCAGCTGACCGACGACCTGGAGACCTTCGACCGGTGCACGGACACCATCATCCGCCAGGTCGGCGACATCGGCCGGATGGTGGACGAGTTCTCGTCCTTCGCCCGCATGCCGACCCCGAAGTTCGCTGACGAGGACGCGGCCGAACTGCTGCGCCAGGCGGTGTTCGCCCAGCGGGTGGCCCAGGCCGACATCCGGCTGGAGCTGGCCGAGCCGGTGCCGGAGGTGCGGCTGGTGTGCGACGGGCGCATGGTCGGCCAGGCCCTGACCAACGTGCTGAAGAACGCCGGCGAAGCCGTCCAGGCGCGCCGCGCCGCGGATCCCGACGCGATCGGCGGCATGATCGCCCGCCTGGTGGTCGACGAGGACCAGGTGGCGTTCGTGGTGGAAGACGACGGCATCGGCCTGCCCGACAAGGATCGGGACCGGCTGACCGAACCCTATGTGACGACGCGGGAGAAGGGCACGGGCCTCGGCCTCGCGATCGTGAAGCGTATTTGCGAGGACCACGGCGGCGAGCTTCGGCTGGCCGACGCGGTCGAACTGTCCGGCGCGCGGGTCTCGCTGAATTTCCCGCGCGCGCGCAAGGGGGCGGCCCAGCCGCCCGCGGCTGTGGCTTGAGGGCGACATGAAGGCTGGTGGCGGGGCGGACATTCTGGTGGTCGACGACGAGGCGGACATCCGCGAACTCGTCGCCGGCATCCTGCAGGACGAGGGCTATGCGGTGCGCACCGCGGCGGACTCGGATCAGGCCCTTGCGGCGATCCGGGCGCGCAAGCCCTCGCTGCTGGTGCTCGACATCTGGATGCAGGGCGGGGGCCTGGACGGCCTGGAGCTGCTGGATCTGGTCAAGGAGCTCGATCCCGACCTGCCGGTGGTGATGATTTCCGGTCACGGCAACATCGAGACGGCGGTCAGCGCGATCAAGCGCGGGGCCTACGACTTCCTCGAAAAGCCGTTCAAATCCGACCGCTTGCTGCTGATTGTGGAACGCGCGCTGGAAGCCACCAACCTGCGTCGCGAAAACCGCCGCCTGCGGGTCAGGGCCTTCGTGCCGGACGGCCTGATCGGTCGCTCGGTCGCCGCCCAGCAGCTGCGCGCCACCGTCTCCAAGGTCGCCCCGGCCAACAGCCGCGTGCTGATCTCCGGCCCGCCGGGGTCCGGCAAGGAGCTGGTCGCGCGCCTGATCCACGACAACAGCCCCCGGGCGCGCAACGAGTTCGTCGCGATCAGCGCCGCCGGCATGACCCCGGAGCGCCTGGACGTCGAGCTGTTCGGCGAGGAGGGCGAGGGCGGCCGCCCGCGCAAGATCGGCGTGTTCGAACGCGCCCACGGCGGCACCCTCTATCTCGACGAGGTGGCCGACATGCCGCGCGAGAGCCAGAGCCGCATCTTGCGGGTGCTGGTCGAGCAGCGCTTCCGCCGGGTCGGCGGCGACAACGACGTGCAGGTCGACGTGCGGGTGATCTCGTCCAGCTCGCGCGACCTGCGCGAGGAGATCGCCGCCGGCCGCTTCCGCGAGGACCTGTTCCACCGCCTGAACGTGGTGCCCATCCGCGTGCCCGGCCTGGCCGAGCGGCGCGAGGACATCGCCGAACTGGTCGACTACTTCATCGAAGGCATCAGCGAGGCTCAGGGCCTGCCCAAGCGCAAGCTGGGCGAGGACGCGGTGGCGACCCTGCAGGTGCACGCCTGGCCGGGCAACGTGCGCCAGCTGCGCAACAACGTCGAACGGCTGCTGATCCTGGCCGCCGGCGATCCGGGCGAGACCATCACCGCTGAAATGCTGCCCTCCGAGGTGGCCCAGGCGGGCGCGGCCGGCTCGGTCGGGCCGGAGCGCATCATCGCCCTGCCGCTGCGCGACGCCCGCGAGGTGTTCGAGCGCGAGTACCTGGCCGCCCAGATCCTGCGTTTCGGCGGAAATATCTCGCGCACGGCCGCCTTCATCGGCATGGAGCGCTCGGCCCTGCACCGGAAGCTGAAGTCCCTGGGCGTCGCGCCCGCCCGCAGCGGCGAAGAATTCGAGGAGGAGTGATGTCGCGCGTCGCCTATGTGAACGGCCGGTTCGTCCCGCACGGTCAGGCCGTCGTCCACGTGGAGGATCGCGGCTTCCAGTTCGCCGACGGGGTGTACGAGGTCTGGGCCGTGTTCGACGGCAAGCTGGCCGACTATCAGGGGCACATGGACCGGCTGGACCGCAGCCTCGACGAGCTGCGCATCGGGCGGCCGATGACTCGCGCCGCGCTGACCTCGGTGCTGCGCGAGACCATCCGGCGCAACCGGGTGCGCGAGGGCATCGTCTATCTGCAGGTCACTCGCGGCACGGCCCGCCGCGATCACGCCTTCCCGAGCCCCGAGGTCGCGCCCAGCGTCGTCGTGACCGCCCGCTCGATGGACCCTGCCGTGGCCGAGGCCAAGGCGGCCAAGGGCGTGGCCGTGGTCACCACGCCGGAGAACCGCTGGGGCCGTTGCGACATCAAGACCGTGGGCCTGCTGCCCAACGCGCTGGCCAAGCAGAAGGCGCGCGAAGCCGGCGCGGCCGAGGCCTGGTTTGTCGACGAGCTGGGCTTCGTCACCGAGGGCTCTTCGACCAACGCGTGGATCGTCGACGCCGAGGGCGTGCTGCGCACCCGCGACACCCAGGCCAACATCCTGCGCGGCATAACCCGCCACGGCCTGCTGGCGCTGGCCCGCGAGGCCGGCCTGCAGGTGGCGGAAGGCCCGTTCACGGTGGATCAGGCCAAGGCGGCGAAGGAGGCGTTCTTCTCGGCCGCCTCGGCCTTCGTCATGCCGGTGGTGTCGATCGACGGCGCGAAGATCGGCGACGGCCGGCCCGGCCCGATCGCCACCCGCCTGCGTCAGCTCTACCTGGAAAACGCCCGGAACACGGCGGCCTGAGCGCCCGTTCAGATCACGCCGGTTGCGGGCGGGGCTCCGCAACGCTTAATTGCACTCATCTGCCCGTGTGTGTGGAAGCGCGGGGCTTCCAATAAGGAGGGGCGACCACCATGTCCCAAGACAAGAAACAGAATCTGCAAGACACCTTTCTCAACAGCGTTCGTAAATCGAAGACGCCGCTGACCATCTTCCTGGTCAACGGCGTGAAGCTGCAAGGCGTGGTCACCTGGTTCGACAATTTCTGCGTGTTGCTGCGCCGGGACGGACAATCCCAGCTTGTCTATAAGCACGCGATTTCGACCATCATGCCCTCCCAGCCGGTGCAGTTGTACGAACCGGAAACCGACAGCAGCGAAGATTGACCGAAAAGTTCGTGGACCGGCGGCCTGTGATCCAGGCCGCGGTCGTCATCCATCCTGAGTTCCCCGGCGAGACTCGCCTCCGCGATCCCGAAGCTCGGCTCCTGGAAGCCGTCGGCCTGGCCGAAGCGCTCGACCTCGAGGTCCGGGCGGCCGAGATCGCGCGCGTGCGTCGCGTCACCCCCGCCACCCTGTTCGGCTCCGGCCGGGTCGACGAAATCGGCGTTCTGGTCGAGAGCGTCGAGGCCGACCTGGTGGTCATCGACGACGCCCTGTCGCCGGTGCAGCAGCGCAACCTGGAGAAGGCCTGGAAGGCCAAGGTCGTCGACCGCACCGGCCTGATCCTGGAGATCTTCGCCCGGCGCGCCCGCACGCGCGAAGGCAAGCTGCAGGTCGAGCTGGCGCGGCTCGAGTACGAGCGCTCGCGCCTGGTGCGCACCTGGACCCACCTGGAGCGCCAGCGCGGCGGCCTGGGCAAGACCGGCGGCCCCGGCGAAACCCAGATCGAGCTCGACCGGCGCATCATCGCCGACAAGATCGTGCGGCTGAAAGCGGAGCTGGAGGAGGTGCGGCGCACCCGCACCCTGCACCGCGCCGCGCGCAAGCGGGTGCCGTTCCCGACCGTGGCGCTGGTCGGCTACACCAACGCCGGCAAGTCGACCCTGTTCAACCGCCTGACCGGGGCCGACGCCCTGGCCAAGGACATGCTGTTCGCCACCCTGGACCCGACGCTGCGCACCGTGCGCCTGCCCAAGGGCCGCCCGGCGATCATCTCCGACACGGTCGGCTTCATCTCCGACCTGCCGCATGAGCTGGTCGAGTCGTTCCGCGCCACCCTGGAAGAGGTCGGCGAGGCGGACGTGATCCTGCACGTGCGCGACGTGGCCGACCCGGACGGCGAGTCCCACGCCCGCGACGTCGAGACGGTGCTGTCGCAGATCCCGGTCGTGGAGGGGCGCCGGCAGGTGCTGCTGGAGGTTTGGAACAAGATCGACCTGCTGCCGCCCGAGGAGCGCGCCCCCGTCGAGGCCCGCGCGCTGCGCCGTGGCGACGCCGGCGGCCCGCCCGCCGTGGCGGTCTCGGCTGTCAGCGGCGAGGGGATCGAGGCGCTGCGGGCCATGATCGCCGACCTGGTCGACGACGCGCCGGAGGTCGAGACCCAGCTGCCGCCCGGCGACGGCGAGGCCCTGGCCTGGCTCTACCAGAACGGCCGGGTCACCGACCGCGAGGACGCCGAAGACGGCTCCATGCGCGTCGTGGTGCGGCTGGACGCCCAGGCCCTGGGCCGGTTCGAGCGGCTGTTCCCCGAAGCGCGGCTGCAGCACGCGGCGCAGTAGGCGGAGTCGTTTGAGTTCGACGCGAGTCGTGCGCGAAATCCCCGTTCGGTGAACTCGGGAGTGAGGCGATGGCGCGCGTTGAAACGGGCGGCGGAGGCGGTGGCGAGCGGGCCGTGCAGGAGCGGGAGCCTTCGATTTGGCCGCTTTGGCGAGAGCTCAAGGGCATGTTCTCGACCGCGAGCCTCGTGCCGTCCGCCCTCGTGACCCCGGGCTCCTGGGGGTACGCGGGGATCGACTTCGTCTCGGGGCTCCGCCGGAACGCGTCGACCCACAAGACCTTCGCCCTGCTGGAGGACGTTTCGGACGCCGACTTCGAGGCGCTGACCGCGCTGGCGGCCCTGAACGCGCGTCGCCAGGACCAGATGTTCCGCGTCGTCGCCCTCGGCTACGTCACCATTCCGATCACCCTGGTCGCGACCTGGGCAGAGATCGCCCCGGAGGGCGTGGCCGAACTCCTCCGCCAGAACACGCAGTTGGCGTGGTGGACGGTGTTCATCTTCACCTTTGGCGTCCTGGGCTACTTCGCCAGCTGGTGGCGTTCGCGCCAGATCGTGTCCGTGCTCGACCTGGTGAGGATCGAACGCCGGCTGTCGCCGTACACCGCCCTCGAACTGCGCGGCGACTGAGGAGCGACCCGGCCCTCGGGTAGGGAGGTGAACCGCGTCGCCACCCTGGCTGGCGACGCGGCCCGTCCCTCCCATGAAGGGGAGGAAGGCATCACGTCCTGTCTGTCTCGCTAGGGTTTGTCCACCACCGCCGGCAGGACGTGCTCGGTGACCAGCCGGTCGGTGATGCCGTGCGGGTTGCGCTCGTTGTAGTTGGCGGTGGTGATCACCACGGCCATGTCGAGCTCGGGGAAGGCCAGCACCTTGTTGCCGCCGGTGCCGTGCATGCCGAAGGTGCGCCAGTCGCGCCCGCCGGCGGCGAAGCTCTTCAGCCACCACAGGTAGCCGTACTCGACGCCGTCGTCGACGCGGGCCTTGGGCGTGATCGAGGCCTGCACCCAGTCGGCCGAGATCACCCGCTTGCCGTTCCAGACGCCGCCCTTCAGGTAGAGCTCGGGCATCTTCAGCAGGTCGCGGCTGCGCAGGCCGAGACCGCCCCCGCCCTGGGCCAGGCCGGTCGGCGCGAACTGCCATTCGGCGCCCTGGAACTGCAGCGGATCGAACAGGGCGGCCTTGGCGAAGTCCGGCAGCGGCCGGCGCACGGCCCGCTCGACCACGGCGCCTGCGGTGGTCACGCCGGCGGTGCAGTAGCTGAAGCTGCGGCCGTAGGGGGAATCGGCCGGCTTGGGGACCCAGGCCGGGAAGCCGCGGATCGGCAGGTCCAGGTAGAACTTCACCCAGTCCTCGATCAGGTACATGCGCTCCTCGTTGCCGCGCGAGAACTGGTTCTGGTCGTCGCACTCCAGCAGCGAGCTCATGGTCAGCAGGTCCTCGACCGTGATCGCGGCCTTCCGCGGGTCGGGGTTCTCGATCGGCCGCTTGTCCTTGAACCAGGAGAAGACGGGCGCCTTGGCCGAGGGCAGGGCCTTGCGGTCGACGGCGATCCCGGCCAGCGCGCCGGTGATGGTCTTGGTCACCGAGCGGGTGTTGCGCAGCGCGTCGCGGCCGCCGTCATCGAAGTACTGCTCGTAGACGATGCGCCCGTGGCGCTCGATCACCACGCTGGTCACCTGCTTGTAGCCGCCGGCCTTGATGGCGGCGGTCATGCGGTCCAGAGCCTCGACCGACAGGCCTTCCTGGGCGGCCGGGGCCTCGCGCCAGCCGTCGCCGGTCGTGGACGCTCCGGCCTGGGCCGCGCCGGCCAGCATCCACACGCCGACAGCCAGGGTGATCGCACGCTTCAACATTGCTCGCCTCGAAGGTCCCGGGAAAACACGCTCCTGCGGCAGAGCTAGCCGATCAGCGGCGGGCGGGTCTTGTAAGCATCGAACCTGACGGGTTCAGCACGCGGCGATACTCGCCCGGCGTGGCCCCGAACACCGCCTGGAAAGCGTGGGTCAGGTGGCTCTGGTCGCAGAAGCCGGTCTCCGCCGCGATCTGGCCGAGCGGCGTGCGGGTGCGGGCCAGCAGGTCGGCCGCCCGCTCGACCCGGCGGCGGCGTGCGTATTCGGCCGGCGTGCAGGCCAGGTGGCGGCGGAAGGCGCGGGCCAGATAGACCGGGTGCACGCCCACCTCGGCGGCCACCGCGGCGACGCCGCCGGCGGGCGGGGCCTCGGTCAGCAGATCGCGGGCGCGGGCGAGCCAGGAGGGCGCCGAAGCCGACGCGCGCTCGTCGGTGGCGGCGCCGACCAGTTCCAGGCAGAGGCTCTCTAGGGGTTCGGGGCTGGGCTCGTGGCGAACCGCGCGCAGCAGCCGCCACACCCCGGCGTAGGCGTCGGGGCGGCGCAGCCGCACGGCCGAGCGCGGGGCCCGGTCGGCCCAGTCCAGCGCGGCCAGCGTTTCCGCCGGCATCGACACGGCCAGGAAGCGGCCGAGGCCCGGGCCGAAGCAGTCGCGGTGCGCGGTTCCGGGCGGGTTGTAGATCACCAGCGGCGAGGCCGGCGCGTCGTCGGCCCCGTCGGCGGTGGACAGGTAGCGACCGCGGGTCACGAAGATGAAGTGCGCGTCGCTGTGCACGTGATGCTCGATCTCGTGCTCGGGGACGGTCGCCTCCCGGTCGGTGACGCGGAAGGCGCCGGCCGTCCGCTCGAGGTCGGCGGCGCCGTAGAACACCCCGTGGGCGAGCGTGGCGACGCCGCCGGACATGCTCAGGCGCCGAGCAGCTTCGACGCGGTGGGCGCGAAATAGGTGACGATGCCGGCGCAGCCGGCGCGCTTGAAGGCGGTCAGGCTCTCCAGCACGGCGCGGTCGTGGTCCAGCCAGCCGTTCTTCACCGCCGCCTGGATCATCGCGTACTCGCCCGACACCTGGTAGGCGAAGGTCGGCACCCGGAAGGTCTCGACCACGCGCCGGACGATGTCGAGGTAGGGCATGCCCGGCTTCACCATCACCATGTCGGCGCCCTCGGCCAGGTCCATGGCGACCTCGCGCAGGGCTTCCTCGGTGTTGCCCGGGTCCATCTGGTAGGTCTTCTTGTCCCCGCTCAGCGCCCTGGCCGAGCCGACGGCGTCGCGGTACGGGCCATAGAAGGCGGAGGCGTACTTGGCGGCGTAGGACAGGATCAGCGTGTCCTTGTAGCCCTCGGCCTCCAGCACCTTGCGGATGCAGGCGACGCGGCCGTCCATCATGTCGGACGGGGCGACGATGTCGGCCCCGGCGCGGGCCTGGGCCACGGCCTGTTCGGCCAGCCGCTCGATGGTCGAGTCGTTGTCGATGCGGCCGTCGATCAGCAGGCCGTCATGGCCGTGGTCGGTGTAGCAGTCCAGCGCCACGTCGCACATGACGCCGATCTCCGGCGCCGCGTCCTTGATCGCCTTGACCACGGTCGGCACCAGGCCGGCCGGATCCTGCGCCTCGGTGCCGAACTCGTCCTTCCGGGCCCCGTCGATGTTCGGGAAGATCGCGACGGCCGGAATGCCCAGGTCGCGGGCCTGCAGCGCCGCTTTGACCGCCTCCACCACGTTCAGCCGGTCGACGCCCGGCATGGACGGCACCGGAATACGCGGCTCCTCGCCGTCGTGGACGATGAGCGCCCAGATGAAGTCCGACGGCGACAGCTCGGTCTCGCGGGTCAGGCGACGGATCCAGTCGGCCTGGCGCAGGCGGCGGGGACGGAGCGCGGGGTAGGGGGCGAGCGGAAAGCTGGTCATGGCGGGGCTTCTAGCACCGTAGCGCGGGCGGGAAACCCGGTTTGGCGCGGCTCAGGCGCCGGACCGCCCGATCGCCTGGCCGTTGGCCAGCCGCACCACGCCGAAGATCGACGCCGCCATCATCCACAGGCTGCCGATCGCGGTGATCACCAGGCCCACCACCATGCCGATGATGCTGGCGGCGTGGAACTGGAAGTCGCTCCCCTCGACGGCGGCCACGTTCCAGGCGTCCCAGCCCTCGCCGTGATGGGTCGTCGCCTGGAACACGTCGTTGATGAAGGCGCCCAGGCCGAACAGGAAGGCGATCGCGCCGACCGCCGCGATGGCCACCGAGATCCAGAACACCTTGATCTGGAAGTCGTAGTGGGTGCGCG
This sequence comes from Caulobacter sp. 17J80-11, assembly GCF_014349105.1. Taxonomy (GTDB): domain Bacteria; phylum Pseudomonadota; class Alphaproteobacteria; order Caulobacterales; family Caulobacteraceae; genus 17J80-11. Next base: position 229,203 of record NZ_JACSJI010000002.1, read on the forward strand.
TCACCGCCTGGGCCTGAGCGCGGCGCACATAGGCCACGATCACCCCGACCAGGCCCGTGAAGCCGAACACGAACGGCGCGACGAACATCAGGGCGTAGACGAGGAACGCGAGGTTGCGGTCGTCGCTCGACGCGGGCGGGGCGTGTCCGGTAGAGACCGTGTCCGACATCTCGGGCGCTCCTGGTTCGCATAACAAATGCGACTAAAGCGCCTGCATCTCAACACCTTCGGCTTCGAGAGCCGAGCTTACGGGTACGACGACCGATGGATTTCAGCCTGACCGAAGACCAGCGCGCCATCCAGGACGCGGCGCGCGCCTTCGCCGAAGCCGAGCTGGCTCCCCACTCCGCCGAGTGGGACGAGACCAAGCATTTCCCCGTCGACGTGATGCGCAAGGCGGCCGAACTGGGCTTCGCCGGCATCTACGTGCAGGAGGAGCACGGCGGCTCCGGTCTGTCGCGCCAGGACGCGGCGATCATTTTTGAAGAGCTGGCCCGCGGCGACGTCTCCACGGCGGCCTTCATCTCGATCCACAACATGGCCAGCTGGATGATCGACCGGTTCGGCTCGGACGCGCTGCGCGCCAAGTACGTGCCGCGGCTGACCACCATGGAGCTGATCGCCAGCTACTGCCTGACCGAACCGGGCTCGGGCTCCGACGCGGCGGGCATGCGCACGACCGCGCGGCTCGAGGGCGACCACTACGTGCTGAACGGCTCCAAGGCCTTCATCTCCGGCGCCGGCACCAGCGACGTCTACGTCGTCATGTGCCGCACGGGCGGGGAGGGGCCGAAGGGCGTCTCGGCCATCGTGGTCGACAAGGACACGCCCGGCCTGTCGTTCGGCGGCCAGGAGAAGAAGATGGGCTGGAACAGCCAGCCCACCGCCCAGGTGAACTTCGACGAGTGCCGCGTGCCGGTCGAGAACCGCATCGGCATGGAAGGCGACGGCTTCCGCATCGCGATGATGGGCCTGGACGGCGGCCGGTTGAACATCGCCGCCTGCTCGCTGGGCGGGGCGCAGCTCGCCCTCGAAACGGCCAAGGCGTACATGGAGACCCGCAAGCAGTTCGGCAAAGCGCTGAAGGACTTCCAGGCGCTGCAGTTCAAGATCGCCGACATGGCCACCAGCCTGGAGGCGGCGCGCCTGATGGTCCACCGCGGAGCCTGGGCGCTGGACAACCGTCACCCGCAGGCGACCCAGTTCTGCGCCATGGCCAAGCGCTTCGCGACCGACGCCGGCTTCCAGGTGGCCGACGACGCCCTGCAGCTGCACGGCGGCTACGGCTACCTGCGCGACTATCCGCTGGAGCGCATCGTGCGCGACCTGCGCGTGCACCGCATCCTGGAAGGCACCAACGAGATCATGCGCGTGATCACCGCGCGGGAGATGTTCCGCCAATGACCGACGTCCTGATCGACGAAGCCCCGGTCCTGACCCGCGTCGAGGGCCGGGTCGGGCGCATCACGCTGAACCGGCCCAAGGCGATCCACGCCCTGACCGACGAGATGTGCCGCCTCATGACCGAGGCGCTGCTGGCCTGGAAGGACGACGCCTTCATCGAGGCGGTGATCCTCGACCACGCCGGCGAGCGCGGCTTCTGCGCCGGCGGCGACATCCGCATGATCGCCGAGAGCGGCAAGACCGACGCGGCGGAGGCCAGGGCGTTCTTCAAGACCGAGTACCGGCTGAACCACCTGCTCTACGTCTATCCGAAGCCGGTGGTCGCCTTCGTCGACGGCATCGTCATGGGCGGCGGCGTCGGCATTTCGGATCCCGCGAAGTACCGGGTGGCCACCGAGCGGACGACCTACGCCATGCCGGAGACCGGCATCGGCCTGTTCCCCGACGTGGGCGGCGGCTGGTTCCTGCCGCGCATGCCGGGCCAGACCGGGATCTGGCTGGCCCTGACCGGCGCGCGCCTGAAGGCGGCCGAGTGCCTGAGCCTGGGCATCGCCACCCACTTCGTGGAGAGCGCGAAGCTTGACGCGGTGAAGGCCGCGATCGTGGCCGAGCCGGGCCGCATCGCCGACATCCTGGCCGACGCCGGCGGCGACGCCGGCCCGTCGAAGCTGGCCCCGCACCGGGCCGACATCGACCGGCTGTTCGCCCACGACACCATGGAGGCGATCTTCGCCGCCCTGGAGGCGGACGGTTCGGAATGGGCGGCCAAGGAGCTGGCCACGCTGAAGACCAAGTCGCCCCAGTCGATGAAGGTGTCGCTGCGCCAGATGCGGGTCGGCGCGACCCTGGGCTCGTTCGCCGAGAACATGGCCATGGAGTACCGCCTGGGCGGCCGGGTGGTGCGCAGCCACGACTTCCAGGAAGGCGTGCGCGCGGTGATCGTCGACAAGGACAACGCGCCCAAGTGGTCGCCGGCCGAGCTGGCCGGCGTCACGGAAGCCGCGGTCGACGCCTTCTTTGCTCCACTGCCGGCGGACGAGGAATGGACGCCGCTGCCGGGCCTGGGCTGATCGGAAGCTGATGAGCCGGGTTCGTCGCAGGACGCCTGTGGCGTAACCCGGTTCTACTGCTAAGCTCCGCCCCCGAACGGCTCCCGAACGCGCGAGCCGATTTCGGGGGAAACGCATCCATGCGCTCGCTGATCGCCGTCGGTCTGTCCGCCTTCCTGCTCGCCTCCTGCGCCTCCATGCCCATGTCGGGGCGGGGGCCGGACACCGCGGCCAACGCCGCGGCCGTCGCCGACACGGCCCGTCCCGAGGCCGACCGGGCCCGCGACGCCGACCGCAAGCCGGCCGCCATGCTGGACTTCGCCGGCGTGAAGCCGGGCATGGTGGTGGTCGATTTCTGGCCGGGCGGCGGCTACTTCACCCGCATCCTGAGCCGCGCCGTCGGGCCGGAGGGGCGCGTCTATTCGCTGGCGCCGGAAGAGACCAAGCAGTTCGGCCAGCGCGCCCTGGACGGCGTAGACAAGCTGAACGCCGACCCGGCCACGCCGAACGTGAAGGCCAGCTTCGTTCCGGCCGCCCGGTTCGCGGCGCCGGAGGCCGTGGACCTGGTGTTCACCGCCCAGAACTATCACGACCTGCACGAGAAATTCATGGGCCCGGCCGACGTGCCGGCCTTCAACAAGGCGGTGTTCGCGGCCCTGAAGCCCGGCGGCGTCTTCCTGGTCATCGACCACGACGCGGCGCCCGGCGCCGGCCCTGAGTCGCTGGAGCTGCACCGGATCGATCCGGAGATCGTGAAGCGCGAGGTGACCGCCGCCGGCTTCGTGTTCGAGGGCGAGCTGGACGTGCTGAAGAACCCGGCCGACCCGCGCACCGCCAACGTGTTCGACAAGTCGATCCGCGGGCACACCTCCCAGTTCGTCTACAAGTTCCGCAAACCTAAGCACTGAACGCGCGAAGCGGTGGCGGTCCGCGCCGGAACGGCCTATTCGTCCGCGCAAATCACGTGGACGGAGAACTGACGATGCGGATCGCCTTCATCGGATTGGGCGCCATGGGCGGCGGCATGGCCGCCAATCAGGCCAAGGCGGGTCGCCAGGTCGCCGCCTTCGACCTGTCCAAGGAGGCGCTGGACCGCGCCGTCTCGCACGGCTGCACGGCGGCTGGTTCGGTGGCCGAAGCGGTGCAGGGCGCCGACGTGGTCATCACCATGCTGCCGGCCGGCCCGCACGTGCTGAAGGTGTTCAGCGAGGAAGTGCTGCCGAACGCGCCGAAGACGGCGCTGCTGATCGATTCGTCGACCATCGACGTGGACACCGCCCGCAAGGTGGCCGGCCTGGCCAAGGCCGCCGGCTTCGTGTTCGCCGACGCGCCGGTGTCGGGCGGCACCGCCGCGGCCGACGCCGGCACCCTGGCCTTCATGGTCGGCTGCGAGGAGGGCGAGTTCGCCCGCATCGACGAGGTGATCCAGCCGATGGCCCGGGCGGTGATCCGCACCGGCGACCACGGCGCAGGGCAGGCGGCCAAGATCTGCAACAACATGCTGCTGGCCATCTCGATGATCGGCACCTGCGAGGCCTTCGCGCTGGCCGAGCGGCTGGGCCTGGACGCGCAGAAGTTCTTCGACGTGGCGTCCAAGTCGTCGGGCCAGTGCTGGTCGATGACCAGCTACGCCCCTGTGCCGGGCCTGGTCGAGGCCGCGCCGTCGAACCGCGGCTACGCTGGCGGCTTCGCCACCGCCTTGATGCTGAAGGATCTGAAGCTGGCCCAGGACGCCGCCGCCAAGGCCGGCGCCACCACGCCGATGGGCGCCCAGGCCGAGGCGCTCTACGCCATGTTCGACCGCCTGGGCTATGGCGGGAAGGACTTCTCGGCGGTGATCCAGCTGCTGCGCGGCAAGCTCGACGAGCTCAGCTGAGAGCGGGTCGCAAGGCGAGCGAGAGTCGTTCGCGAAGCCCCTGCGGCGTTTCGCGAAATCCCGTTCGGTAAGTAGTTGTCCTAGGTGGACGCCAGCCGTCCCCTAGGTGGACACTGCGGTCGTGCTCGTGCGAGAAGCCGGCCCAGTTTGGACTCGGGGGAGCTGTCCCGTCGCGGACAGTTCCCGGGTTGAGGATGTCGCGATGGACTACAAGGCCGCTTTCCGGGCCGCCGTCGAAAAGGTTCGGTCTGAGGGGCGCTACCGCGTGTTCGCCGACCTCAAGCGCAAGCGGGGCCAGTTCCCGCGGGCGACGTGGACTCGCGCCGACGGCACCTCCCGCGACGTGACGGTCTGGTGCTCCAACGACTACCTCGGCATGGGCCAGCACCCGGCGGTGCTGGAGGCCATGCACTCCGCCCTGGAAGAGTCCGGCGCCGGCTCCGGCGGCACCCGCAACATCTCCGGCACCACCCGCTACCACGTCGAGCTCGAGGCCGAGCTGGCCGACCTGCACGGCAAGGAAGCGGCCCTGCTGTTCACCTCGGGCTACGTGGCCAACGAGGCGGCTCTGTCGACCCTAGCCAAGATCCTGCCGGGCCTGATCATCTTCTCCGACGCGCTGAACCACGCCTCCATGATCGCCGGCATCCGGCACGGCGGCTGTGAGAAGCACGTCTTCCGCCACAACGACCTCGAGCACCTCGAAGAGCTGCTGGCCGCCGCGCCGGTGAACTCGCCGAAGATCGTGGCCTTCGAGTCGGTCTATTCTATGGACGGCGACATCGCCGACCTGGCGGGCACCATCGCGCTGGCCAAGAAGTACGGCGCCCTGACCTATCTGGACGAAGTCCACGCGGTGGGCATGTACGGCGCCCGCGGCGCCGGCGTGGCCGAGCGCGACGGCGTGATGGACCAGATCGACATCGTCGAGGGCACGCTGGGCAAGGCCTTCGGCCTGGTCGGCGGCTACATCGCCGGCGACGCCGACCTGGTCGACGCCATTCGCCTGTGGGCCTCGGGCTTCATCTTCACCACCTCTCTGCCCCCGGTGGTGGCCGCGGGGGCGACCGCCTCGATCCGCTGGCTGAAGAACAACCCGCAGATCCGCGACGCCCACCAGGAGCGCGCCACCACCCTGAAGCGGCTGTTCGCCGAGGCCGGCCTGCCGGTCATGCCCTCGGTCAGCCACATCGTGCCGGTGTTCGTGGGTGATCCCGTGCACTGTAAGATGGTTTCGGACTTCCTGCTGGAAGAGCACGGCGTCTACGTGCAGCCGATCAACTATCCGACCGTGCCCAAGGGCACCGAGCGCCTGCGCTTCACGCCGTCGCCCGGACACGACGACGGCATGATGGCCGAGCTGGTGGGCGCCATGGACGCGCTGTGGACCCGCTGCAATGTCAAACGGACGCGCATCGCCGCCTGAGGGCGCGATCCTGGTCGAGTTCGTCCGTCAGGGCGCCTGGCTGAAGTGCTCGGCCGTGTGCTCCAGGACCGGGACGGAAGCGGCCGCGGTCGGCCCGGCCAGCGATCCTTCCGCGCTGGAGCGGCTCGCGGTCGCGAAGCTGAAGCGCCTGCTGGCGAAATGAAAAGGGCCCCGGTCGGGGCCCTTTTTGCGTTTCCGCAGGAGGCGGGCTCAGCCGACCCGCCGGCGCACGCCCTTGCCCAGGCCGATCTGCTTGGCGAAGTCGGACCGGCGCGCGGCGTAGGCCGGGGCGACCATGGGGTAGTCGGGCGGCAGGTTCCATTTCCGCCGGTAGTCTTCCGGGGTCATGTCGTATTTGGAGCGCAGGTAGCGCTTCAGCATCTTCAGTTTCTTGCCGTCCTCCAGGCAGACGATGTGGTCGTTCTGGACGGACTTGGAGACCGGAACCGCGGGCTTCTGCTTCTCCAGCGGGCGCGGGGCCTCGATCGGTTCGCCCAGCCGCGTCAGCGTCTGGTGCACCGAATGGATCAGTTCCGGAATGGCCTGCGGCTGAAGCGGGTTCTGCGTGACGTACGCAGAAACGACCTCCGCGCTCAGGCGCAGCAAGTCCTGGCGGCGTTCAGCCTCGATCTCGCTATGCAAATTCATACGCTGACCAGCCCCTCAAGTTGCGGGACGCCCCATGCGTCTGGACCTCGCGTGACTTCGCAAGTCCCATCCCCGCCCACCGTTACGTTCAACGCTCCGGTTCCGCTGGAGTTCCAATCGACGGCCCTGTTTCGGTTGATCCCTTGCGCAGGCGGGGCGTAAACAGGGCCGCTTCCCATTCGCCGCTGACGGATTCTCGATCGTGACCGCACCCGCCGCCGCGTCCGCCTTCACCCACCAGGACTTCTTCGCCTCCCCGCTGGAGAAGGCCGATCCCGAAATCTTCGCGGGCATCGAAGGCGAGCTGAAGCGTCAGCGCGAGCAGATCGAGCTGATCGCTTCCGAAAACATCGTCTCGCGCGCCGTGCTGGCCGCGCAGGGCTCGGTGCTGACCAACAAATACGCCGAGGGCTATCCCGGCCGGCGCTACTACGGCGGCTGCGAGTACGTCGACGTCACCGAGAACCTGGCCCGCGAGCGGGCCAAGCAGCTGTTCGGCTGCACCTTCGCCAACGTCCAGCCGCACTCCGGCGCCCAGGCCAACCAGGCCGTGTTCATGGCCCTGCTGCAGCCGGGCGACACGTTCCTGGGCATGGACCTGGCCGCCGGCGGCCACCTGACCCACGGCAGCCCGGCCAACCAGTCGGGCAAATGGTTCCGCCCGGTGACCTACACGGTTCGCCAGGACACCCACCTGATCGACTACGACCACGTGGCCGAGATGGCCGAGCGCGAAAAGCCGAAGCTGATCCTGGCCGGGGCCTCGGCCTACAGCCGCAAGATCGACTTCAAGCGCTTCCGCGAGATCGCCGACAGCGTCGGCGCCTACCTGATGGTCGACATGGCCCACTATGCGGGCCTGGTGGCCGGCGGCGTCTATCCGGACCCGCTGCCGCACGCCCACGTGGTGACCACCACCACCCACAAGACCCTGCGCGGCCCGCGCGGCGGCATGATCCTCTCCAACGACGAGGAGCTGGGCAAGAAGATCAACTCGGCGGTGTTCCCGGGCCTGCAGGGCGGGCCGCTGGAGCACGTCATCGCGGCCAAGGCCGTGGCCTTCGGCGAGGCGCTGAAGCCGGAGTTCAAGCTCTACGCCAAGCAGATCGTCGCCAACGCCCAGGCCCTGGCCGCCGTGCTGGTCGAGCGCGGCCTGGCGATCGTCTCGGGCGGCACCGACAGCCACCTGATGCTGGTCGACCTGCGTCCGAAAAACGCCACCGGCAAGGCGACCGAGCACGCCCTGGAGCGGGCCCTGATCACCTGCAACAAGAACGGCGTGCCGTTCGACGACAAGCCGTTCACCGTCACCTCGGGCGTGCGCCTGGGCACCCCGGCCGGCACCACCCGGGGCTTCGGCGTGGCGGAGTTCCAGCAGATCGGCCACCTGATCGCCGACGTGGTCGACGGTCTGGCTCCCGACGGGACCCCGGACGCGGCCGTCGAGGCGCGCGTGCGGCAGGCGGTGCTGGACCTGACGGGCCGGTTCCCCATCTACTGAGAAAACCGGCTTAAGGGGGCCGAGCCGTTGCGCTGTCCATTCTGCGGTCACGCTGAAACCCAGGTGAAGGATTCCCGCCCGTCGGACGACGGCGCGGCGATCCGGCGTCGTCGCTCGTGCCCGTCCTGCGGCGGGCGCTTCACCACCTTCGAGCGCGTGCAGCTGCGCGAGCTGATGGTGCTGAAGCGCTCGGGCCGCCGCACGCCCTTCGACCGCGAGAAGCTGGAGCGCTCGCTGGCCATCGCCCTGCGCAAGCGCCCGGTCGAGCCCGACCGGGTCGAGCGCATGATCTCCGGCATCGTGCGTCAGCTGGAGAGCCTGGGCGAGACCGAGGTGAAGTCCGACGTGATCGGCGAGCTGGTCATGAAGGCGCTGAAGGGCGTCGACGAAGTGGCCTACGTCCGTTACGCCTCGGTCTATCGCGACTTCCGCGAGACCCAGGACTTCGCCAGCTTCCTGGCGGAGGAGGGGCTGTCGGAGGGCGGCGAGGGCGAGCACGAATGACCCGTCCGCGGGTCACGCTGAAGCTCGCCACCTCCCTCGACGGCCGCATCGCCACCGCCAGCGGCGAGAGCAAGTGGATCACCGGCGAGCTCGCCCGCGAGCAGGTGCACCGCCTGCGCGCCATGCATCAGATGATCCTGGTGGGCGTGGACACGGCGATCGCCGACGATCCCGAGCTGACCGTGCGCCTGCCGGGCTTTGTCGGCGGCCAGCCGACCCGCGTGGTGCTGGACAGCCGCCAGCGCCTCCCGACGACGGCCAAGCTGGTCGCGACGGCGGAGCGGATCGACACCGTGGTCGTCACGGTGAGCGAGCCGGCCGACCGTCTGGTCGAGGCCGGCGTCACCGTGCTGCGGGTGGCTGAGAAGGACGGCCGGCCCGACTTGGCCGCGGCGCTGGACGCGCTGGCGATGCACCAGCGCGAGCGGCTGCGCGCGCGCGTAGTCCAGGTCCGCGACGAGGCCGCGTTCGACAAGCTGCTGAGCCTGACCGGCGGGGTGCTGATCGAGGGCGGCGGGCAGGTCGCCGCCAGCTTCATCGAGGCCGGCCTGGTCGACGCCGTCGAGTGGTTTCGCGCGCCCATCGTGCTGGGCGACGAGGGCCGGCCGGCGATCGGCGGCTTCGTCCTGAAGGAACTTTCCGGCGCGCCGCGCTTCCGCAGGGTTGCGGTCGAGGCCCTCGGCGACGACCTGTGGGAGCGCTACGAGAGGGTCTGATGTTCACGGGTATCGTCACTGACGTCGGCCGCGTTCGCGCGGTCGCGGACACCGGCGGCAAGCGCCGCTTCGAGATCGAAACCGCCTACGACACGTCAGGGGTCGATCTCGGCGCCTCGATCAGCCACGCCGGCTGCTGCCTGACCGTGGTGGACAAGGGCCCCGGCTGGTTCGCCGTGGAGCTGTCCAACGAGACCCTGGCCAAGACCACCCTGGGCGACTGGACGGTCGGCGACCCGGTCAACCTGGAGCGCGCGCTGAAGGTCGGCGACGAGCTGGGCGGACATGTTGTCGCAGGCCACGTGGACGCCCCGGGCGAGGTCGTGGCGGTGGAAGCCGACGGCGACTCTTGGCGGGTCAAGGTGCGCGCGCCCGATCCGCTGCACCGATTCATCGCCCCGAAGGGCTCCGTCACCCTCGACGGGGTGTCCCTCACCGTCAACGAAGTCGAGGGCGACCTCTTCGGCGTGAACCTGATCCCGCATACATGGGCGGTGACGACGCTGAACCGGCTGAAGCCCGGCGCGCGAGTGAATCTGGAAATCGACGTGCTGGCGCGCTACGCCGCGCGCTGGCGAGAAACCGCATGACCCTGAAGACCGCCGCGAACCTGAACGACAGCCCGATCTCCCCGATCGAGGACATCATCGAGGACGCCCGCAACGGCCGTCCCTACATCCTCGTGGACGCGGAAGACCGCGAGAACGAGGGCGACGTCATCATCCCGGCCCAGATGGCCACGCCCGAGCTGGTCAACTTCATGGCCAAGCACGCGCGCGGGCTGATCTGTCTGTCGATCACCCAGGAGCGCGCCCGCCAGCTGCGCCTGCCGCCGATGGCGGCGGAGAACCGCACCGGCATGGGCACCGCCTTCACCGTCTCGATCGAGGCGCGCGAAGGGGTCACGACCGGCATTTCGGCCCATGACCGGGCCCGCACCATCGCGGTTGCGGTGGATCCGACCAAGAACGCCGACGACATCGTCAGCCCCGGCCACGTCTTCCCGCTGGTCGCCCGCGAGGGCGGCGTGCTGGTCCGCGCCGGCCACACCGAAGCTGCCGTCGACATCTCGCGCCTGGCCGGCCTGTATCCGGCCGGGGTGATCTGCGAGATCATGAACGACGACGGCACCATGGCCCGCCTGCCGGACCTGGTCGCCTTCGCCCAGACCCACGGCATGAAGATCGGCACCATCGCCGACCTGATCGCCTACCGCCGCCGCACCGAGCGCTACGTCGAGCGCGCCCTGGAGACGCCGTTCGAGAGCGTCCACGGCGGGCCGTTCCGCCTGATGGTCTACCGCAACACCATCGACCGGACCGAGCACGTGGTGCTGGTCAAGGGAAAGGTGGAGAGCGACAAGCCGACCCTGGTGCGCATGCACCAGGTGGACTTCGCCACCGACCTGCTGGGCCACGTCGAGGCGCGCCAGTGCTACGTGCCGCTGGCCATGAAGGCCGTGACCGAGCATCCGGGCGCCGGCGTCATCGTCTTCCTGCGCGACCCCAATCCGGCCGGGCTGTCGGAGCGTTTCAGCGGGGTGGACAAGCACGCCGAAGCGGCGCATGGGCTGCGCGACTACGGGGTCGGGGCGCAAATTCTGCTCGACCTCGGGGTGCGAGAGATGATCGCGCTCAGTTCCACCCAACCCAAGCCCGCGGCCCTCGACGGCTACGGCCTGAAGATCGTCGGCTGGAAAAGCTTCGACGAACTGGAGTCCTAAGGTGAGCGACAAGGTCCGCGTCCTGATCGTCGAGGGACGGTTCTATTCCGATCTGCAGGACGAGCTGCTGGCCGGCGCGCGCGCGACGCTGGACTCGTTCGAGGCGGAGCACGAGACGATCACCGTGCCGGGCGCCTTCGAGATCCCGGCCGCCATCGCCATGGCCGCCCGCGCCGGCGGCTACGACGGCTACGTCGCCCTGGGCGTGGTGATCCGCGGCGAGACCACCCACTACGACTATGTCTGCGGCGAGTCCGCCCGCGGCCTGATGAACCTGACCCTCGAGGGCAACGCCATCGGCTACGGCATCCTGACCGTCGAGGACGAGGACCAGGCCTGGGCCCGAGCCCGGGTGAACGAAGGCGACAAGGGCGGCGCGGCCGCCCGCGCCTGTCTCGACATGATCGCGCTGAAGCGCGTCTTCAAAGGCGACCGCTGATGACCGACGCCACGCCGCGCCCGAACAGCCTGAAAGAGGTGATCGACCACCTCAACGCCGCCGGGGACGCGAAGGACTCCAAGCTGTCGTCCAAGGAGCGCCGCGCGCGCACCGTGGCGCGGCTGGCCGCGGTCCAGGCCCTCTACCAGATGGAGATGACCGGAACCGGCGTGGAGGTCGTGATCCGCGAGTTTTCCGATCACCGCTTCCAGGGCGACCTGGAGGGCGAGACCCTGGCCGACGCCGACGAAGCCTTCTTCGCCGACCTGGTTCGGGGCGTGGTTTCGGGGCAGGCCAAGATCGACGCGGCGGTGACCAAGCGGCTGGCCTCCAACTGGCGTCTGGAGCGGATCGACGCCACCCTGCGCGCCGTGCTGCGGGCCGGCGTCTGGGAGCTGGCCGAACGTCCGGACGTGCCGACCGAGGTGGCCATCGACGAGTACGTCGAGATCGCCAAGGCGTTCTTCGACGAGGCCGAGGCCAAGTTCGTCAACGCGGCGCTGGACGGCGTCTCCCGCGATGTCCGCGCCTGACCGGCCGGACGAGTTCGACACCATCGCGCGGCTGTTCCGGCCGCTGACCGAGGGCGCGCCCGAGGCCCGCGAGCTGGCCGACGACGCGGCCGTGCTGGGCATGCGTCCCGGCTGGGATCTGGTGATCACCAAGGACGCCCTGGTCGAGGGCGTCCACTTCCTGCCTGACGATCCGCTGGAGCTGGTGGCGCGCAAGGCGCTGCGGGTGAACCTGTCGGACCTGGCCGCCAAGGGCGCGGAGCCGTTCGGCTATTTCCTGGCCATCGCCTGGTCGGCCCGCTGCGGCTGGGCCGAGCGCGAGGCCTTCGCGCGGGGCCTGCGCGAGGACCAGGACGCCTTCGGCGTGCGTCTGCTGGGCGGCGACACGGTCTCCACGCCCGGGCCGCTCACCGTGTCCGTCACCGCTCTGGGCTGGGTCCCGATGGGGCGCAGCCCGTCCCGCGCCGGCGCCGAGCCCGGCGACCTGGTGGTCGTCACCGGCACCATCGGCGACGGCTGGCTGGGCCTGCGGGCGCGCCGGGGCGAGCTGTCCGAACTGACCGGCGGCCAGCGCGAAGAGCTGGTCGACCGCTACCGCCTGCCGCGGCCCCGCACAGGCCTGGCCGAGCAGGTGCGCGCCGCCCACGCTTCGATCGACATCTCCGACGGCCTGGTCGCTGACCTCGGTCACGTGGCCGAGGCCAGCGGGGTGGGGGTGGAAATCGACCTCGAGCGCCTGCCGCTGTCCCAGCCGGCCCGCTTCTGGCTGGACCACCAGGCTGACCGCGCAGCCGCCCTGATCGCGCTCGCCACCGGCGGCGACGACTACGAGATCGCCGCCGCCGTGCGTCCCGAGCACGCCCTCGGCCTCAAGGGGGCGGTGCTGATCGGCCGGGTGGTCGAAGGGGAGGGCGTGCGCGTCCTCCACGACGGGCGCCCCGTCGAGATCGAGCGCAGCGGCTGGCGGCACGGCTGACCTCAACCATCCGCTAACCGTATCGCCGCTATGGCGATCCCATGCGCCGTCGCGACCTCTTCGCCGCCACCCTGGCCGCCGCCTCGTCGGTCGCGGCCGCCGCCGCCGCGTCTGAGACGACGGAGAAGGCGCCGGAAGGCCAATACGTCGACCTGTCGCCGACGGCCCTGCCGGTGATCGAGGCGGGACGCCTGCGTAATTACGTGTTCGTCGGCGTCCGGGTGGTCCTCACTCCGCGCGCCGATCCGGTGCGCCTGAAGGCCAAGGAGCCGTACTTTCGCGACGCCCTGGTGCGCGCGGCGCACCGCACGCCCTTCACCGTGGCCGACGATCTGACCCGTCTCGACGAGGCCAAATTGAAGGCCTCGCTGATGCGCGACGCGGCCGCCATAGCCGGTCCCGGCCAGATCCAGGCCGTCGAGATTCTGAACCAGACTCCGCGCCGGCGCACAGGCTTCGACCGGCGCCGGTAAAGCTCAAGAATTCAACTGAATAGACCATCGTTCGCCGACGGTTGCGCAGGCTTTGCCGTTCGGGCACTTTCCCGCGACCATGTCGGGAAGCGTCTCTACTGATTCCCGACAGGCTTGGGAGGAGATCTATCGAAGGCGGAGGGGGGATTTCTCCGGTCTTCGGCAGGTCCGCGCGCAAAAAGAGGGGCGCTTGAATTATGAGTAACACGCTCGTGCTGGTCATCGTGGCCGGCTTGGCGGGTCTTCTATACGGCGCGGTGCAGACGTCCGCCCTGTTGAAGGCGAACGCCGGCAACGAACGCATGCGGGAGATCGCCGCGGCCATTCAAGAGGGCGCGTCCGCCTACCTGCGGCGGCAGTACACCACCATCGCCATCGTCGGGATCGTCATCCTGGTCGCCGGCTACTTCCTGATCGGCAAGTACGCCGCCATCGGCTTCCTGATCGGCTCGGTGCTGTCCGGCGCCGCCGGCTACGCCGGCATGCTGATCTCGGTGCGCGCCAACGTCCGCACCGCCCAGGCCGCTTCGGAGAGCCTGAACAAGGGCCTCAGCCTGGCGTTCCGCGCCGGCGCGGTGACCGGCCTGTTCGTGGCCGGCGGCGCCCTGATCGGCGTGTCGGGCTACTTCTACGTCCTGACCCAGGTGCTGAACTTCGACCCGACCAGCCGCGAAGTGGTCGACGCCCTGGTGGCGCTCGGCTTCGGCGCCTCGCTGATTTCGATCTTCGCGCGTCTGGGCGGCGGCATCTTCACCAAGGGCGCCGACGTGGGCGGCGACATGGTGGGCAAGGTCGAAGCCGGCATCCCCGAGGATGATCCGCGCAACGCCGCCACCATCGCCGACAACGTGGGCGACAACGTCGGCGACTGCGCCGGCATGGCCGCCGACCTGTTCGAGACCTACGCGGTGACCATCGTCGCCACCATGGTGCTGGCCGCGATCTTCTTCGCCGGCACGGCCTACGTCGGTTCGATGATGCTGCTGCCGCTGGCCATCTGCGGCGTCTGCATCTTCACCTCGATCGTGGGCACGTTCTTCGTGCGCCTCGGCAAGGGCAAGACCAACATCATGGGCGCCCTGTACCAGGGTCTGATCGTCACCGGCGTCCTGTCGATCGCCGCCGTCTACGGCGTGATCAAGTACCTGATCCCGGCCACGGTCACGACCTCGGGCGGCGAAGTCATCGACTCGATGAACCTGTTCTGGTGCGGCGTCACCGGCCTGGGCGTCACCGCGGCCATCGTGATGATCACCGAGTACTTCACCGGCACCAACTTCCGCCCGGTGAAGTCGATCGCCAAGGCCTCGCAGTCCGGCCACGGCACCAACGTCATCGCCGGTCTGGCGGTGTCGCTGGAGTCGACCGCCCTGCCGGCCCTGACCATCATCGCCGGCATCGTCATCACCTACCAGCTGGCCGGCCTGTTCGGCATCGCCATCGCCACCGCCACCATGCTGGCCCTGGCCGGCATGATCGTCGCGCTGGACGCCTTCGGCCCGGTCACCGACAACGCCGGCGGCATCGCCGAGATGGCGGGCCTGCCGAAGGAAGTGCGCGTCTCCACCGACGCGCTCGACGCGGTCGGCAACACCACCAAGGCGGTCACCAAGGGCTACGCCATCGGTTCGGCGGGCCTCGGCGCCCTGGTGCTGTTCGCGGCCTACACCCAGGACCTGAAGTACTTCTCGGCCAACGCGCCGGTCGGCTCCTTCTTCCACGGCCTGGGCGACGTCGCCTTCGATCTGTCCAACCCGTACGTGGTGGTCGGCCTGCTGTTCGGCGGCCTGCTGCCGTTCCTGTTCGGCGGCATGTCGATGACCGCCGTGGGCCGCGCCGCTGAATCGGTCGTGGCCGAGGTCCGTCGTCAGTTCCGCGAAATCCCGGGCATCATGGAGTTCAAGGCCAAGCCGGAATACGGCCGCGCCGTGGACATCCTGACCAAGGCCGCGATCAAGGAGATGATGATCCCCTCGCTGCTGCCGGTGCTGTCGCCGATCGTGCTGTTCGTGGCCGTCATGGCCATCGCCGGCAAGGCGAACGCCTTCGCCGCGCTGGGCGCCATGCTGATGGGCGTCATCGTGACCGGCCTGTTCGTGGCCATCTCCATGACCTCGGGCGGCGGCGCCTGGGACAACGCCAAGAAGTACATCGAAGAGGGCAACTACGGCGGCAAGGGCTCCGACGCCCACAAGGCCGCGGTCACGGGCGACACCGTCGGCGATCCCTACAAGGACACCGCCGGCCCGGCCGTGAACCCGATGATCAAGATCACCAACATCGTCGCGCTTCTGCTGCTGGCGGTGCTGGCGAGCGGCAACATCGGCTGACCAAAGCCGCAAGGCTGAACTGCAAGCGCCCCGGAGAGCGATCTCCGGGGCGCTTTTTCTTTCCCCCGTAAGGCATCCCGGCCGGAGCGGAGCGCAGCGCAGCGGAGAGCCGGGACCCAGCAAGCTCGGCGCTTTTGCAGCGCGGGCTTCGCAGCGTTGAGGTCGCGCTTGCTGGGTCCCGGATAAGCGCTGCGCGCTTTCCGGGATGATGGGGAGGGGAAACAAGAAAAAACGCCCCGGAGATCGCTCTCCGGGGCGTTCTGCGTTCCTGAGCCGGCGAGAGCCGTCAGTCCGGGCGGCGGCCGCCGGGCTGGTTCTCTTCGGTGTTCGGCATGACCGTGCGGCCGACGTTGCCGAGCAGCTGCTCCAGCACGGTCAGCTCGCGGCCGCGGGTCGGGGTCTCGCGATCGTTGAAGGCGACCTTGCGGCCGTCGGCCATGTCCAGCGCCTTCACCGCGGTGACCTGCTCGCTGGCCGGGTCGAAGCTGACGACGGTGACGTCGCGGCTGTTCACCTGCGGGCGGTGGTAGGTCGTCGTCGAGGTGATCTGCGACACGTAGTACCAGGTGTTCGGTTCGAAGGTGGAAATCGCCGAGGGCGAGCCCAGCTTGGCCAGCACGGTGGACTTGGTGTCCTCGCCGACCTTCACTTCCTTCGGGTTGGCGTCGACCGCCTGGTAGCCCTGGCGCGCAACCGTCGGCGCGCAGGCGGAAAGGCCGGCGACGGCGACAGCGGCGATCAAAGCAGTGCGGAAGTTCGACATGGCGCCCCTCGCGACGAGTGTTCAGCCCTTTGACCTATCGCTCCTCGATCATTAGTTCAACGGCAGGCGACAAAGGGGCGCCTGCGACATGCTTCACCGGCTGCTCAAGCCACGGGCCGCAAAGGCGGCCGGAACAAAGCTTTACGCCGCCGCGGTGGCCCAGGCGCGACAGCCTGAATTCTATCTGGACCTCGGCGTCGAGGACCGGGTCGACGCGCGCTTCGAGCTGTACACCCTGCACGTGGTCCTGCTGGTCGAACGCCTGAAGGATCAAGGCGAACAGGCCGCCGAGACCTCGGAGGCCCTGTTCGAAACCTACGTGTCGGCGTTGGACGACTCGCTGCGCGAAATGGGCGTGGGCGATCTGTCGCTGGCCAAGAAGATCCGCAAGCTCGGTGAAGCGCTGATGGGTCGCACCAAGGCCTACGTCGAAGCGCTCGATCCCGAGCCCGATTCCGACGCCTTGACCGGCATCGTGGCGCGTAACGTGTTCTCCGACGAGGCGGCGCTGGAACGCGCCGCCCCGGTGGTCGACTACATCGTCCGCGCCCACGACGCGCTCGCCGCGCAACCCCTGAAGCAAATCCTGGAAGGGCGGCCCGCGTGGCCGCAGGTCCGCCAATGACCCCGCGTGACGACACCTCCACCCCCTGGTCCGTGCCCGTGCGCGTGGAAGCCGTCGGCGCGGGCCTGACGCGCCGCCTGGTCGCGGAAGAATCCGTACGGGAACGCGTGGCCAAGGCGCTGGACCTGGCCGGGCTGGACAGCCTGGAGGCCGAGGTCGAGGTGCGCCCGGTGCTGGACACCCACTACGAGATCCGCGGCCGGTTCAAGGCGGCGGTGGTCTACACCTGCGGCGTGACGCTCGAGACCTTCCCGTCGGAGGTGGACGGCGACTTCGACATGCGCGCCACCACCGACCCGGCCGCCGTCTCCTACGAGGACAGCGGCGAGATCACCCTGGAGACGCTGGATCCGCCGGACCTGATCGAGCACGGCGTGCTGGACCTCGGCGCCTATGTGGTCGAGCAGCTGGCGCTGGAGCTGGACCCGTTTCCGCGCAAGCCCGGCGTGGAGTTCGAGAACCCCGCCCAGGAAGCCGAACCGTCGCCCTTCGCCAAGCTGGCCCAGCTGAAGCTGAACGAACCGGAACGCTGACGCGACGTCAGCGTGCTTGCATCGGCCCCCGGCGGCGCTATCGTCCGCCCGCCTTTTGAAGACGCGTTCGCCCAGTATCCGGGGGCGGCGGCGCGTCAGGGAGCGCAGTCGACCGCTTGTCCGAACCGACCATCATCTCCATCGACGCCATGGGCGGCGACCACGGCCCGGCCGTGGTCGTGCCGGGCGTCGCGCGCGCCCTCGAACGCATGCAGGGCCGGACCGTGCGGATCCTGCTGCACGGCGACCAGGCCCGCATCCAGGCCGAACTGGACCGCACGCCATTGGCCGCCGCGGTCAGCGAGATCCGGCACACCGACCAGGTCATCGCCATGGACGAGAAGCCGGCCCAGGCGCTTCGCCGGGGCAAGGGCTCCAGCCTGTGGAACGCCATCGAGGCGGTGAAGAAGGGCGAGGCCCACGCGGCCGTGTCCGCCGGCAACACCGGCGCGCTGATGGCGGTCTCCAAGCTGCAGCTGCGCATGGCCGCTCCGGGGCTGGACCGTCCGGCCATCGTGGCCAGCTGGCCGACCCTGAAGGGGGTCACCGCCGTGCTGGACGTGGGCGCCAACGTCGCCAGCGACGCCGCCCAGCTGGTCGAATTCGCCATCATGGGCGAGGCCTTCCACAAGGCCGTGCACGGCTCCAAGCGCCCGACCGTGGGCCTGCTGAACGTCGGTTCCGAGGACGTGAAGGGCCATGAGGAGGTGCGCGAGGCGCATCGCCTGCTGCGCGAGAACGGCTTTGACTTCGAGTACTACGGTTTCGTCGAGGGCGACGACATCGGCAAGGGCACGGTCGACGTCGTGGTCACGGACGGCTTCACCGGCAACATCGCCCTGAAGACCGCCGAAGGCACCGCGCGCTTCATCTCCAGCCTGCTGAAGGAGGCGCTGTCCTCCGACCTGCAGGCAAAGCTGGGCGCGCTCATCGCCATGCCGGCGCTGAAGCGCATGCGCTCGCGCATCGACTCCAACGAATACAACGGCGGGCCGCTGCTGGGGCTGAACGGCATCGTCGTGAAGAGCCATGGCGGCGCCGACGCGCGCGGCTTCGGCAACGCCATCCGGGTGGCCACGGACCTCGCCGAGAGCGACTACGCCGCGGAAATCGCCCGTAATCTGAAGCGCCTGGACGCGGTCATTCATGACGGCCGCACCGAAGCGGAGGCCTGAGTGACGCGTACCGTTCGCAGCGCGGTGACCGGGGTGGGCGGCTATCTGCCCGACAACGTGGTCACCAACGAAGATCTGGCCAAGATCGTCGACACGACCGACGCCTGGATCGTCGAGCGCACCGGCATCCGCCGCCGCCATAAGGCCGGCCCGGACCAGCTGACCTCCGATCTCGCGGTCGAGGCGGCCAGGAAGGCGCTGGCCGCCGCCGGCCGCACGCCGGCCGACGTCGACCTGATCGTGGTGGCCACCACCACGCCGGACCTGACCTTCCCGGCCACCGCCGCCATCGTGCAGCGCAAGCTGGGCGTGCCGGTCTGCCCGGCCTTCGACGTGCAGGCGGTGTGCTCGGGCTTTGTCTATGCGCTGAGCGTCGCCGACGGCTTCGTGGCGCGCGGGCACGCCCGCTGCGCCCTGGTGATCGGGGCCGAGGAGATGACCCGCCTGCTCGATTACACCGACCGCGGCACCTGCGTGCTGTTCGGCGACGGCGCCGGCGCGGTGGTGGTCGAGCCGGTGGAAGGCGAGGGGACCACGGCCGACCGCGGCCTGCTGGGCTTCGCGCTGCGCTGCGACGGCGGCAAGACGGACCTGCTCTACGTCGACGGCGGCCCGGCCTCGACCGGCCACGTCGGCCACCTGCGCATGGTCGGCAACCAGGTGTTCCGCCACGCGGTGGTGAACATCTCCGAGGCCATCGAGGCCGCGTCGCGCGCCGCCGGCGTCGAGATCAAGGACATCGACTGGTTCATCCCTCACCAGGCCAACCAGCGCATCCTGCAGGGCGTGGCCGACCGGCTGGGCATCGACGAGACCAAGGTGGTGTCCACCGTGGCCGACCACGCCAACACCTCGGCCGCTTCCATTCCGCTGGCCTGGGCCGCGGCGGTCGAGGACGGCCGGGTGAAACCGGGTGACCTCCTGGTGCTGGAAGCCATGGGCGGCGGCCTGACCTGGGGCGCCTGCACCCTGCGCCTCTGAGAACGCTGGTCGAAGCCTTTGACTTCGCCCCGGTTTCGGGCCATTCAATGGAGATAGGTCCTGGCTCGGGGGAGCTCGTCATGAAGGGCGAAACGCTGACGCGCGCTGATCTGTGCGAAGCGGTCCACGAAGAGGTGGGGCTGTCGCGGCACGAGTGCTCGCAACTGGTCGAGCGCACGCTGGACCTAGTCGCCGAGGCGCTGGAGCGCGGCGAGACGGTCAAGCTGTCCGGTTTCGGCGTCTTCCAGGTCCGCGACAAGCGCGCCCGCATGGGCCGCAACCCCAAGACCGGTGAGCCGGCCGCGATCGATCCGCGCCGCGTGATCAGCTTCCGCGCCTCGCAGATCATGAAGTCTCGCGTTGACGGGTCGAACGGCGCCGGTCACGCGGGGTGACGCCGCGGTGACGAAAGGGCCTGACGCCTTCCGCACCATCTCCGAGGCCGCTGACGAGGTCGGCGTGCCCCAGCACGTTCTCCGCTTCTGGGAGACCAAGTTCTCCTTCATCCGGCCGCTGAAGCGCGCCGGCGGCCGGCGCTTCTACCGGCCCCAGGACGTCGCCCTGCTGCAGGGGGTGCGAACCCTGCTGTACGACAAGGGCTACAAGATCGAGGGCGTGCAGAAGCTCTACCGCGAGCAGGGGATCAAGAACCTGGCCGCGGCCGCCCAGCCCGGCTTCGTGCCGTCGGTGGCCGGAACCCGCCTGCCGCGCGCCGCCGAAGCCGACGCGCAGCCGCTCGCCGACCTCGCCGACGCGGACACTGCGACCCGTCTGCGCGCCGTGCTGACCGAGCTGGAAGAGGCGAAAGCCTGGCTGGACGCGATGATCGCGCGCGACGACGCCTAAAGCCGTTGCGGCCCCTGCGGGGCGCCTCTATAAGGGCCGCTCTTCGGAGCGTAGCGCAGCCTGGTAGCGCACTTGACTGGGGGTCAAGGGGTCGTGGGTTCGAATCCCGCCGCTCCGACCATCGCCTCTAACGGCGGGGTCGGTCACCACGTTCGGCCCACCACAGAAGCGGCATGATCGGCACGCCCCAGGCCGTTCCCACCACCACGAAATAGATCAGCTGGACCCAGCGCACGTCCGGCAGCCGGTCGGCGAGGGTCGCCGCGGCCCAGATGTAGAAGCCCAGAAACGCCAGCACGCCTACGGCGGCCACGGCTCGACGCGCTCGCGCCCCCACTCGGAACTCTCCATGCAAAAACGCCGCGGGACGTAGGCCCGCGGCGTTCGATATCCTAGCGCTGTTCAGCGCTTAAGTCAGGCGCGTCCTCGCACCAGGCCGAACAGGGCCAGCAGCAGGATGGCGCCCAGAGTGGAGACGACCAGGCTGCTCCAGAAGCCCGCGAAGGTGAAGCCTAGGACGCCGGCCAGGAACGCGCCGAGGAAGGCGCCGACGAGGCCGACAATAAGATTCATGAGCAGGCCGTGCCGTCGTCCGGTGACCTGCTCGGCGATCCAGCCGGCCACGATCCCGATAATGATCGCGCCGATGATCCCGACACCGTTCATGTTGATACCTCCGAACCTGGGCCGCGCACGGCGCGGTCTTGCTTATCAAATGCCGGGATCGGCTCCACGGTTCCTGTCCGTCGGCCGAGGTTTGGCTTTGCAGTCTGGACGAGTCCGCGGCCGTGGCCTAGGTGGCGATGAAGTGTGTGGAGTACGCCTGAGATGAACCGGGCTTTTCAGCATCGTTCCCTGGCCGTGGCCCTGTGGCTGTTCGGCGTGGCCGCCCTGGTGTTCGCCATGGTGGTCGTCGGCGGCGTGACCCGCCTGACCGACTCCGGCCTGTCGATCACCGAGTGGAAGCCGCTGGCCGGCGCGATCCCGCCCCTGAACCACGCCGACTGGGCCAAGGAGTTCGCCAACTACCAGCGGATTCCCGAGTACCAGCAGATCAACCGCGGCATGACCCTCGACGAGTTCAAGGGGATTTTCTGGTGGGAATGGGCGCACCGTCAGCTGGGCCGCCTGATCGGCCTGGCCTTCGCCCTGCCGTTCCTGGTGCTGCTGGTGCTCCGTAAGATCCCGCGCCGGCTTGTGTGGCGCTGCCTGGGCCTGCTGGCGCTGGGCGGCCTGCAGGGCGCGATCGGCTGGTGGATGGTGTCCTCGGGCCTGGCCGACCGGGTCGACGTCGCGCCTGAGAGGCTGGCGATCCACTTGGGCATGGCCCTGTTGATCTTCGTGCTGCTGGTCTGGACGGGCCTGGAGGCGCTGAGCGGTCGGGAACGGTCGCGTCCGCCGGCCGGGTGGGCGAGGGCTTCGGCCGCCATCCTGGCGCTGGTCTACGTCCAGGCCCTCTTGGGCGCCCTGGTCGCCGGCTCGGACGCCGGCATGGTGTACAACGACTGGCCGCGCATGAACGGGGCCTGGCTGCCGCCGGTGGACTGGAGCAAGGGCCCGCTGGCCTTCCTGCACGATCAGGCGTTGGTCCAGTTCAACCACCGCATCGGCGCCTATGTGGTGCTGATCGCCGTCACGCTCTACGCCGTGCGCGCCTTCACCGCGCGCATGCCCGAAGCGGTGAAGGCCGGCGCGGTGGGCCTGGCCGTGCTGGTCTGGGGCCAGGCGACGCTGGGCGTGTTGACCCTGATCAACGCCGTGCCGCTGCCGCTGGGCGCGCTGCACCAGGCCGGAGCCGTCGCGGTTCTGGCCGCGGCGACCTTCGGCCTGTGGCGGATCCTGCGCCTGGAGGAGCGCCTGTTCAGCCCCGGAATCGGTTCCAGGGGCCGGTGATCGCCAGGGTGAAGCCCGGCCAGTAGATGTTCACGAACATGGTCGTGCCGTCGGGCGAGAAGCACACGCCGGCCAGCTCGGCGTTCTCGCGGAACACGTTGCGGCCGATGGTGTAGATCCTGCCGTCCGGGGTGACGCCGCGCAGGTGGTTGCGCAGGTTATCGGAGTAGCGGTCCTCGCAGACGATCAGGTGGCCCCAGGGCGCGATCGTCAGGTTGTCGCCGTAGTCGAACACCTTCGGGTCTTCGGGCTGGACGAACAGCTGGATGCGGCCGGGCGCGTCCTTCTCTTCCGGGCGGCCTTCGTGGGGGCTGGGCACATAGCGCATGATCTGGCCGTGCTTGCCGCCCGAGGTGCAACAGAAATAGAGCTCGCCGTCGCCGAAGTGGACGCCTTCGCCGCGCGAGAACCACGCCGCGCCGGCCGCGTGGCCGCGCATGCGCAGATCGTCGTGCGGGTTGTCGACGCCGTCGAGGTCGACCCAGAACACGTCCTTCCAGTCGCCCGGGTTCCAGGTGGTCACGCCGTCCTGGTTACGGCTGTCGCCGCCCTCGGGCGCGTCGCGGAAGGCCAGGGCCTGCAGCCGGCCGCCCTTGTGCAGTTCGCCCGGCGTGTTCGGCAGGAAGCGGTAGAACAGGCCCTTCTGGTCCGAGCTTTCGTCCTCGGTCATGTAGACCGCGCCGGTACGGGGATCGACGCAGGCGGCCTCGTGCTTGAAGCGGCCCATCGCCGTGAGCGGGCGCGGATCGACCAAGCCCTTGGCGGAGGCCGGCACTTCAAACACCCAGCCGTGGTCCTTGCCCACGCCGGAGCCGGCGTGCTGCACGGTCTCCTCGCAGGTCAGCCACGAGCCCCACGGGGTCTGGCCGCCGGCGCAGTTGGTGCTGGTGCCGATCAGGCTGAGGTGCTGGCGCTCCAGCCGCTGCTTGCGCAGGTCGTAGACCAGGGTCGTGGTGCCGCCGGGCAGGGGCTGGCCGCGGTCGTTGAAGTCGTAGATGCGGTCCTTGGCCAGCCGCAGCGGGCTGTGGCTGGAGACCCCCAGCGCCCCGTGGTTGACGTCGGCGGGGCGCAGTTCGTGGTTGCGCACCAGCACGACCTTGTCGCGGCCGAGCGGGAAGCAGCCCATGCCGTCGGCCTTGTGCGGGACGTAAAAGCCGTCGCTCATGGTCTCGCCGGCCTGCGAGACCACCCGGTAGGAGAAGCCCTCCGGCAGGTCGAACACCTTGGCCGGATCCTCGACCAGCGGGCCGTAGCCGGTCACCTCGCTGGTGTAGCCGGGATCGGCGGCCTCCTGGGCCCGCGCGAAGCTGGCGTAGCCGGCGAAGGCGATGCCGGCGGACAGGAAGGAGCGGCGGGAAAACGACATGGCGAAGCCTCCGACTTGGCCATGGATATGCCGGGTTCGGATTAAAAGCGCTACGCTGGCTCGTCGAAAACGCCGCGGCCAATGCGGTATTTTCATACCGTTTTTGAAATCTTGTTTTAAATCAATAGCTTGGTCTGGGCTTGGCGCGTTTCCGCCGATTGACGCAGCCGGGCGCCTTCTGTATCAACCCCGCTTCCGCGAACGGCCCCGGCCGTCCGCTCAACAGGATTTCGAACCATGCTTAAAACGACCACGGCTTCGCTGAAGCCGGCGGAAGTCGAGAAGAAGTGGATCGTGATCGACGCCGAAGGCGCCGTGGTCGGCCGTCTCGCGTCCTTCATCGCCATGCGTCTTCGCGGCAAGCACCGCCCGGACTACACCCCGCACGTCGATTGCGGCGACTACGTCGTCGTCATCAACGCCGACAAGGTGAAGTTCACCGGCAAGAAGCTGACCGACAAGAAGTTCTTCTGGCACACCGGCTATCCGGGCGGCATCAAGGAACGCGCCGTCGGCAAGATCCTCGGCGGTCGTTATCCGGAACGCGTTCTGGAGAAGGCCGTGGAGCGCATGCTGCCGAAGGAGAGCCCGCTGGCTCGCAAGCAGATGACGCACATGCGCCTCTACAACTCGGCTGAGCACCCGCACGCCGCCCAGAACCCCGAAGTGATCGACTTCAAGTCGCTCAACGACAAGAACGCGCGGAGCCAGTAAGTCATGACCGACGTGCAAGCTGCTGAAGCCACCGGCTTCGACGCCCTGAAGGGCATGGGCACCGCGCCGGTCGAGGCCGCCGTGATCCGCGAGCCGCAGATCGACAAGTACGGCCGCGCCTACGCCACCGGCAAGCGCAAGAACGCCGTCGCCCGCGTGTGGCTGAAGCCGGGCACCGGCAAGATCACCATCAACGGCCGTGACCAGGAAGTTTACTTCGCTCGTCCGGTGCTGCGCATGATGATCGCCCAGCCGCTGACCATCACCGACCGCGCCACCCAGTTCGACGTGATCGTGTCGGTGGCGGGTTCGGGCCTGTCGGGCCAGGCCGGCGCCATCCGCCACGGCCTGTCCAAGGCTCTGACCTATTACGAGCCGGGCCTGCGTCCGGCCCTGAAGGCCCAGGGCTTCCTGACCCGCGACTCGCGCGTGGTCGAGCGCAAGAAGTACGGCCGCGCCAAGGCCCGCCGCAGCTTCCAGTTCTCGAAGCGCTAAGGCTCTCGCGTACGCGAAAAGAAGGGGCGCTTCGGAACACCGAGGCGCCCTTTTTCTATGGCTTTTCCCTCGCCCAGGCGGCGAGGCCCGGGAGGCGTTCATGTCCCATAAGGTTTTCATCGACGGCGAAGCCGGCACCACCGGCCTGCAGATCCGCGCGCGGCTGGAAGGCCGCACCGACCTTCAGCTGATCAGCCTGCCCGCCGAGCGTCGCAAGGACGCGAGCGCCCGGGCCGAGGCGCTGAACGCCGCCGACGCCGTGGTGCTCTGCCTGCCCGACGACGCGGCGCGCGAGGCGGTCAGCCTGATCGCCAACGCTGCGACCCGCGTGATCGACGCCTCCACCGCCCACCGCACGGCCGAGGGCTGGACCTACGGCTTCGCCGAAATGGCG
The DNA here is from genome assembly GCF_014349105.1 of Caulobacter sp. 17J80-11. Classification (GTDB taxonomy): domain Bacteria; phylum Pseudomonadota; class Alphaproteobacteria; order Caulobacterales; family Caulobacteraceae; genus 17J80-11. The sequence continues at coordinate 254,565 of NZ_JACSJI010000002.1, forward strand.
CCGGGCCAGCGCGCGGCCATCGCCGCCTCGACCCGCATCTCCAACCCGGGCTGCTATCCGACCGGCATGATCGCCCTGGTGCGCCCCCTGGTGGCCGCGGGCCTGCTGCCGGCCGACTGGCCGGTCACCGTCAACGCGGTCTCCGGCTATTCCGGCGGCGGCAAGGCGATGATCGCCGAGTTCGAGGATGCGTCCTCGCCGGCCTACACCACCGCCGCCTTCCGCATCTACGCCACGGCGCTCGGCCACAAGCACGTGGGCGAGATGCGCCAGCACACCGGCCTGACCCGCGCGCCGCTGTTCGCGCCGGCGGTCGGCCGCTACGCCCAGGGCATGATCGTCGAAGTGCCGTTGCAGCTGAGCGCGATGACCGGCGCGCCCAGTGTCGCCCAGGTGCGCGAGGTGCTGACCGCCGCCTACGAGGGCGAGCGCTTCGTCTCGGTCGCCACGGCCGAGGAGACCGCCGCCACCAGGACCCTCGACCCGGAGGGCCTGAACGACACCAACCGTCTGAAGCTGTTCGTGTTTGGTGACGAAGCGGCCGGGCAGGCGCGCCTGGTGGCCCTGCTGGACAACCTGGGCAAGGGCGCTTCCGGCGCGGCGGTGCAGAACCTGAACCTGGCGCTGGGCCTGGACGAGGGCCTGGGGCTGGAATGATCCGCCCGGTCCGCTCCGAGGATGTCCCGGCGCTCCGGCGCATGATGGCGGGCTCTAACGGCTACGCCGAAGGGCCGCCGCGCGACATGATCGTGCGCTACGCCGCGACCTGGGCGCCCGAGGGCAAGACCTTCGTGCTTGAGGACGAAGCCGGCCTGGCCGGCTTCTACGAGCTGATCGGCTGGGGCGAGCGGGACTGCGAGCTGGAGGCCTTCTTCACCGCCGACGACCGGCAGGGCCGCGGCGTGGGCCGCGTCCTGTTCGATCACATGGCCGGGCAGGCGAGGGCGGCCGGGGCGAAGGCGGTGCTGATCTGCTCCAACCCGGGCGCCGCCGAGTTCTACCGGCGCATGGGCGCGCGGGACGCGGGCGTGAAGCCGCCGAGCGACGCCATCACCTGGGAACGGCCCAAGCTGGTTCTCACTCTCTGATCCTTCGGAGAAGGATTCGGAGTCCGGATATCGCGGGTCTATAATGACCCGCATGGACCGCCGATTGTTCCTGCTGGGAACCGCCGCCCTGGTCGCCTGTTCGCCGGGCCAGGCCAGCGCCGCCGATCGCTTCGCCGACTCGCCGTGGCGCAAGCTTTCCGACGCCGAGTGGAAGAAGCGTCTGTCGCCCGAGGCCTACCGGGTGCTGCGCCACGCCGACACCGAGCGTGCGGGCTCCAGTCCGCTGAACAACGAATTGCGCCGCGGGACCTTCGTCTGCGCCGGCTGCGCGCTGCCGCTGTTCAAGTCCGAGTGGAAGTACGACGCCGAGACCGGCTGGCCCAGCTTCTGGACCGTGCTGAAGGCGAACGTGGTGACCAAGCCGCCGCTGCTGCCCTGGCAGGGCACGGAGTACCATTGCGCCCGCTGCCTGGGCCACCAGGGGCACATGTTCACCGACGGCCCGCCGCCGACCGGCCAGCGCTGGTGCAACAACGGCGTGGCGTTGAGGTTCTCGCCGGTCTGATCACCCCTGACCGTCACCCTCGGGCTTGTCCCGAGGGCCCAGGGTTCGGCTCGCACGAAGGCTGGACGGCCTTCGCAGCCGCGCTGCTCCACCCTCTTCAGCTGTCGTGCGGCGGACGGCTGGACCCTCGGGACAAGCCCGAGGGTGATTGGTTCAGCCGCCGATCCGCGTAAGCAGCTCCGCCGCGAAGATCGACAGGGTGTCGTCGCGCGCGCCCATGACCACGATGCGGTCGCCGGGCGTGGCCAGTTGGACCAGCCTGTCGCCGCAGGCGGGGCGGTCGGGCAGGGCGCTCGCGTTGCGGCCGCGCGCGGCGATGGCTTCGGCCACCTCGCGGCTGCCGACGCTGCGGTCGACCGTGCCGCCGAAATAGACCGGCTCGGGCATCAGCAGCACGTCCTCGGCCGCCAGGCCGTTGACGAAGCAGTCGACGAAGGCGTCCTTCATCAGCCGCAGCGGGCCGTAGCCGTGCGGCTGGAACATGACCAGGAGTCGGCCCGGGAAGGCGTGCAGGGTGTCGAGCGTCGCGCCGATCTTGTCCGGGTTGTGCCCGAAGTCGTCGATGACCGTGACGCCGTTGGCCGTGCCGATCACGTCCATGCGCCGCTTGATGCCGGCGAAGCCGCCCACTGCGGCGGCCGCGTCCTTCAGCGCCACGCCGCTGGCCGTGGCCGCGCCCAGCGCGGCGAGCGCGTTGGAGACGTTGTGCAGGCCCGGCGTCTTCAGCCGCACCGGGACGACCTGGCCGGTGGCGCGCTCGACCACCTCGAAGCTGATGCCGTCGGGCGCCGGGACCGGGTTGCGGGCCAGAAGGTCCGCGTCGGCGCGCGAGAGGCTGTAGGTCACCCGCTTTTCGGCCGGGACGGTCTGGGCCAGGGCCGCGGTCTCGTCGTTGTCGAGGTTCAGGACGGCGGTGTCGGCCTTGGCGACGAAGGCGCCGAACAGCTGGCGCAGCTCCTCCATCGACTTGTGGTCCAGCGAGATGTTGTTCACCACCGCGACCTTGGGCCGGTACAGCGCGATCGAGCCGTCGCTCTCGTCCACCTCGGAGGCGAACACGTCGCCCTGGCCGACCAGGGCGCTGGCGAAGGGCTGTTCGGCGGTGATGAAGTTCTTCATCTCCGCGCCGTTCATCACCGTCGGGTCGCGGCCGGCCTCGTGCAGGATCCAGGCGATCATGCCGGTGGTGGTGGACTTGCCGCTGGTGCCGGCCACGCCGATTCCCCAGGGGGCGGCGTTGAACAGCTGGGCCAGCAGCTGGGCGCGGGTCATCATCGGCGCGCCGACCCGGCGGGCGGCCTGCACGTCCGGCACGGTCTCCTCGACCGCGGCGGAGGCGACCAGGATCTGTTCGGCGCGGGTGATTCCGCTGCCGTCCTGAGGGAACAGGCCGACGCCGCGCCCGCTCAGGAACTCGAACTTCTTGCCGATGCGGCCCTGGTCCAGCGCCCGGTCGGAGCCTTCCACGCGCGCGCCGCGCGCCTGCACGATAAGGGCCAGCGGCGCCATGCCGCTGCCGCCGACGCCGCAGAAAAAGTAAGCTTTGTCTTGAAGCATGATGGGACCGTATAAGCCGGTCAAACCCTTGGCAACCAACGGAAACGACGCAGGGCACGATGAGCGGGGGCAAGGTGAGGATCGGCGTCGTGGCGCCCGGTGGCCGCAGCACGCCCGAGGTGGCCGCGCGCGTCCAGGCGCTGGCCGCGTCGACGTACCCGCGGGTCGAGATCGTCTTCCATCCGCAGTGCTTCCTGGCCGAGGGCCATTTCGCCGGGCCGGACCAGGCCCGCGCCGACGCCTTCGTTGAAGTGGCCAACGATCCCAGCTTCGACGCCCTGTGGTTCGCCCGCGGCGGCTACGGGGCCGGGCGGCTGACCGAGCTGGTCCTGCCGCGCCTGACCGAGGCGGCCAAGGCCAAGACCTATCTCGGCTACAGCGATGCGGGCAGCCTGCTGGGCGCGCTCTACGGCCGGGGTTTCCGCAACATAGTGCACGGCTCCATGCCGCAGGACATCGTCCGCGCCGGCGGCGAGGCGGCGGTGGCCCGCTCGCTGGCCTGGCTGGTCGACCGCGCGCCGTCGAGCCTGGAGGGCGGGCTGGTCCCCGGCCAGAAGACCGCCGCCTTCAACCTGGTGATCCTGGGCCACCTGCTGGGCACGCCCTGGATGCCGGATCTCTCCGGCCACGTGCTGCTGATCGAGGAGGTGTCGGAGTACATGTACCGGATCGACCGGAACCTGGTGCAGCTCACCAGCAACCCGGACATCCGCAAGGTCGCCGGCATTCGCCTCGGCCGCTGCTCCGACATCCCGGTCAACGACCCGGACTTCGGCCGCACCGAGGAGGAGGTCGCCCGCTACTGGTGCGAGCGCGCCGGCATCCCGTACCTGGGCCGCGCCGACATCGGCCACGACGTCGACAACAAGGTCGTGCCGTTCGGGGGAATCTGATCCCCAGCGCCCGTCATCCCGGGCGCGCGAAGCGCGACCCGGGACCCAGCAAGCGCGAGGCAGGTTGCAGTGCGGGTTCGCAGCGTTCAGGTCGAGCTTGCTGACTCCCGGCTCTCCGCTGCGCTTCGGCCGGGATGACGGCGTAGATCAGCTCTTCACTTTCACATACGCGCCCGGCGCCGGCTCGATCGGCTCCAGCGGCCCCGCGCTCGGATCGCGGGCCGGGACCATCGGGCCGGACCTGGCCGCCAGCCACGCCGCCCAGTGCGGCCACCAGGAGCCGGGGTGCTCGACCGCGCCGGCCTTCCATTCGGCCAGCGAGGCGGGCAGGGCGGCGTTGGTCCAGTGCTGGTACTTCTTGGCGTCGGGGTGGTTCACCACGCCGGCGATGTGGCCCGAGCCGGCCAGGGTGTAGGTGACCTCGCCGCCGAACAGGCGGGCCGACTTGTAGACCGAGGGGGCCGGGGCGATGTGGTCGTCGCGGCCGACCTGGAAGTAGAGCGGCGTCTTCACCTGGCCCAGGTCAAGCTTCACCCCGCCCAGCTCCAGCTCGCCCTTCGCCAGCGCGTTGTCGCGGTAGAGCCGGCGCAGGTACTGCAGGTGCAGGGTCTTGGGCATGCGCGTCTGGTCGGAGTTCCAGAACAGCAGGTCGAAGGCGGTCGGCTCCTTGCCCATCAGGTAGTTGGACACGAAGAACGACCACACCAGATCGTTGGCGCGGAGCGCGTTGAAGGTGTCCGACATGGTCGCGCCGGGCAGCACGCCGCCGGCCTCGTCCATCCGCCGCTCGATCTCGTCCAGCCACTTCTTGTCGGTGAACAGCAGCAGGTCGCCGGCTTCGGTGAAGTCGTGCTGGGCGGCGAAGAAGGTGGTCGAGGCGATCCGCTTGTCGCCGGTGGCCGCCATGTGGGCGAGCGTCGCGCCCAGCAGGGTGCCGCCGATGCAGTAGCCGACCGTGTTCACCCGGTCCGTGCCGCACTGCTCCATAACCTTGGCGGTGGCCGAGTAGATGCCGCCCTTCATGTAGTCGTCGAAGCCGCGGTCGGCGAGCGACGGGCCCGGATTGACCCAGGAGCAGACGAAGACGGTGAACCCCTGGGCGGTCAGCCAGCGGATCATCGAGTTCTCGGGCCGCAGGTCCAGGATGTAGAACTTGTTGATCCAGGGCGGGAAGATCAGCAACGGGATCTGGTGGACCTGCTCGGTCGTGGGCGCGTACTGGATCAGCTCGTAGAGCTCGTCGCGCCAGACCACTTCGCCCGGCGCGGTGGCGACGTTGACGCCCACCTCGAACACCGTGTGGTCGGTCTGGCTGATCGACAGGGCGCCGCCGCCGCGTTCGATGTCGGCGGCGAAGCGCTCCATGCCCTTGGCCAGGCTCTCGCCCTTGGTGTTCATCAGCTCGCGGAGGGCGGCCGGGTTGGAGGCCAGGAAGTTGGACGGCGAGAAGGCGTCGGTCAGCATCTTGGTGAAGAACTCGGCCCGGCGCTTGGTCATAGGGTCGACGCCCTCGACGCTGGAGACCAGGTCGTTCAGCCAGCCCGAGGTGATCAGGTACGACTGCTTGAGCATGTCGAAGACCGGGTTCTCGCTCCATTCCGGGTGGTTGAAGCGCTTGTCGCCCTTGGCCGGTTCGATCACCGGGTCGGGGTGGCCGCCCATGGCCCGGCGGGAGGCGGCGCCCCAGAGCTCCATGTAGCGGGCCAGCAGGTCGGCCTGGGCCGACATCAGGCGGTCGGGACGCGCGGCGAGGCCCTGCATGACCTCGGTCATGGCGGGGGCGACGTTGAACGGATCCGGCGTCAGGGCCGGCGGCCGGTCGGCTTGGCGCAGCGCCGCGCCGGCTATGGCCGACTGCGCCGTCATGGCGGCGCGGGCCAGGTTGATCGACAGGGTCTCCAGCGTCTCGCGATGGGCGGGGTCGAGCAGGTGCAGCTCGTAGGCGTCGTCGGCCGTCTCGGACGCGGCGCTGTCGATCACCTGCGGCTGGATTTCAGGCGCCGGCGAATCGGCGTTCTTCGAAACGCGCGATTTCGCGCCGGAGGCCTTCGCCGTGCTTCCCTTGCCCCGCTTGGGAGTTGCGACTTCGTCCGCCACCACGACCTCCTCAGGCGCCGACGCGCGCCCTTTCGCCTGCGGTCATGATCGCATATGACCAATGACGAGACGAACGGCGACGGCCGCTTTTTCATGACCCTGGGACTTCGCAGACTTGCGCTTCTGACGCTCGCGGCCGCCGCCGCGGGCCTGAGCGGCTGCGCCACCGGCATGGACCCGTTCCAGCGTCCGACCGATCCCCATTCCGCCGCCGCCGCCGATGTCGACCGGATGGTCGCGGCCCAGCGCGAGTTTCCGCGCTGGTCGAAATTCCCCAAGGCGCCGCAGGACGTGCCGCCGCCGGCCGAGTTCGCCGTCCAGGTCGCCTCGCTGCAGGCCAGCCAGAACGCGCTGATCACCGACGCCGGCAAGATCCAGTGGTATCTGAAGGGCGACACCCGCGCCTGGGCGCAGAGCGTGCGCAGCGTGATCGACCCGCAATACGCCCAGCCCGCGCCGCCGAACGCCGCGGCCGAGGCCTCGGCCTGGGCGCGCGAACTGCGCGAAAAGGCCGTTCCGCCGCCGATCGCGAAGTAAGTTCAGGCCGCCCGTTGCGACACAAACGCCGTCCGGCCCCGGGCGGCGTCGAATCGTTTGAAACTACCCACCTCAGGAGACCTCCGATGCAGTCCACCGATTTCGAGCGCGATCTGGCGATGGACGCTGTGCGCGTCACCGAGGCCGCCGCGATCGCCGCCTCGAAGCTGGCCGGCCGCGGCGACGAGAAGGCCGCCGACCAGGTCGCGGTGGACGCCATGCGCACGGCCCTGAACGGGCTCGACATCGACGGCAAGATCGTGATCGGCGAGGGCGAGCGCGACGAGGCGCCGATGCTCTACATCGGCGAAAAGGTCGGCACCGGCAAAGGCCCGAAGATCGACATCGCCCTGGACCCGCTGGAAGGCACCACCCTGACCGCCAAGGCCATGGCCAACGCCCTGGCGGTGATGGCCTTCTCGCCGTCGGGCGGCATGCTGCACGCCCCCGACACCTACATGGACAAGATCGGCATCGGCCCGGGCTATCCGGAAGGCATCGTCGATCTGGACGCCGAGCCGGCCGAGAACGTGCTGGCCCTGGCCCGCGCCAAGGGCGTGAACGTCTCCGAAATCACCGCCTGCGTGCTGGACCGTCCGCGCCACGCCGACATCATCGCCAGCCTGCGCAAGGTCGGCGCTCGCGTGCACCTCATCACCGACGGCGACGTGGCCGGCGTGATCCACACCGCCGAGCCGGAAACCGGCATCGACATCTATCTGGGCCAGGGCGGCGCGCCGGAAGGCGTGCTGGCGTGCGCGGCGCTGAAGTGCGTCGGCGGCCAGTTCCAGGGGCGCCTGGTGTTCAAGAAGGACGACGAGCGCGCCCGCGCCGAGCGCATCGGCATCACCGACTTCGACCGCAAGTACAGCCTGAACGAGCTGGTCAAGACCGACGCCATCTTCGCCGCCACCGGCGTCACCAAGGGCGCCATGCTGGACGGCGTGCGCTTCGAGCGCGGCTTCGTCACCACCGAGACCCTGGTGATGACCTCGGCCGACCGCACCGTGCGCCGCATCCGTCTGCGCCGGCCGGTCTGACGTGGCTGACGGGGGGCAGGTCGGGTACCTGGGCGTCGCGCGCTCGCTGAGCGGGCGCGTCTGGCGTCAGCGCCCGGCCGACCCCCAGGACGTCCAGGCCCACCAGCGCCAGCTCGGCCTGTCCGAGCCGCTGGCCCGCGCGCTCGCCTCGCGCGGGATCGCGGCGGGGGAGGGCGAGACCTACCTCAATCCCACCCTGAAGGCGCAGTTCCCGGACCCGTCCAGCTTCATGGACATGGACCGGGCGGCCTCGGCGCTGGTCGACGCTCTCGAGCGCGGCCGGCGCATGTACGTGTTCGCCGACTATGACGTCGACGGCGCGTCTTCGTCGGCGCTGCTGGTGCGCTGGTTCCGGGCTATGGGCGCGGACCTGCCGATCTACGTCCCCGACCGCATGACCGAGGGCTACGGCCCCAGCACCGCCGCCTTCCGCCGCATGAAGGACCAAGGCGCCGAGCTGGTGGTCACGGTCGACTGCGGCGCGGCCGCTCACGACGCCATCGCCGCGGCCACGGAAATGGGCCTCGAGGTGGTGGTGGTCGACCACCACCTGATGAAGGCCGAGCCGCCGGCCTGCACCGCGGTGGTCAATCCCAACCGGCCGGGCTGCGCGTCGGGCCAGGGCAACCTGGCCGCGGCGGGCGTCGCCTTCGTGTTGCTGGCGGCGCTGAACCGCGAATGCCGCCGCCGCGGCCTGTTCGCGGACCGGCCCGAGCCGGACCTGCGCAAGTGGCTGGACCTGGCCGCGCTCGGCGCCGTCTGCGACGTCACTCGCCTGACCGGTTTCAATCGCGCGCTGGCCAGCCAGGGCCTGCGCATCATGTCCGGCTGGGAGAACCCCGGCATCAAGGCGCTGATGGAAGTGGCCGCCGCCAAGGGGCCGGCCACCGCGTTCCACGCCGGCTTTATTCTCGGCCCGCGCATCAACGCCGGCGGCCGCATCGGCCGCTCGGACCTGGGCGCGCGCCTGCTGTCGACCGACGATCCGGCCGAGGCCCTCGAATTGGCCCGCGAGCTCGACGAACTGAACGCCGCGCGCAAGGACGTCGAGCGCGACGTGCTGGAAGCCGCCGTCGCCCAGATCGAGCGCGGCTCCAACGTCGGCCCCGAAGGTCCGGTGGTCGTGGTGGCCGGGGAGGGGTGGCACCCGGGCGTGATCGGCATCGTCGCCGGGCGCCTGCGCGAGCGCTGGCGCAAGCCGGTGATCGTCATCGGCCTCGACCCTGTGAACGGCATCGGCAAGGGCTCGGGCCGCTCGCAGCCCGGGGTGAATTTGGGCCGCGCGGTCCAGGCCGCTTACGACGAGGGCCTGCTGATGGCCGGCGGCGGGCACGCCATGGCCGCGGGCCTGACCATCCGCGCCCGCGACGTGCCGGAGTTCCGCGCCTTCCTGGAATCCCGTTTGGCCGAGGAACAGGCCGAGGCCGCCGCGCTGGACGCGGTGGAGATCGACGCGGCCCTGACCCCGCGCAGCGCCGACCGCGAGCTATGGGCCGCCTTCGATCGTCTGAACCCGTTCGGTCCGGGCAATCCGGAGCCGGTGTTCGCGCTGGCCCAGGTGCGGGTCGAGCAGCCGATGGCGATGAAGGGCGGGCACCTGCGCTGCACCCTGGTCGACGCGGACGGAACCAAGCTGCGCGCGGTCGCCTGGCGGGTGGCCGACACGGCTCTGGGCCAGCGTCTGATGGCTGGCGGCGCCCTGCATGTGGTGGGCAAGCTGAAGCCCGACGACTGGAACGGACGCCAGGGCGTGCAGTTCGAAATCGAGGACGCGGCCGACCCAAGAATGTGTGGATAACTGCGAACTTGGGGCCTTGCATGGCCCCGGCGAGGCGGCTATATCGCCGGACCTCGACGCGACCGCGCTCCCTTCGTCTATCGGTTAGGACGCTAGATTTTCAATCTAGAAAGAGGGGTTCGATTCCCCTAGGGAGTGCCATCGCTTTCGTTCGCGCCGGAGCGCGAATCGCGGGCCTGCCAGCAGTTGAAACAAATTCCCCCGTCAAGGGAAATTTGTGTTTCTATGCTCCGCAAATCGGCGAACCATGTTATACACCACCTTCGCCCGTATGGAGGATGCGGGCGCGAGGGGCTGTACATGGCGGGTTTTGATTTCGAGGGGGCTGACGCACACGTCGAGGCGGTGCGGATCAGCGGACACGTGAAGTGGTTCGATCCGGGTAAGGGGTACGGGTTCATCGTTCCCGACGACCCCGACCTCACGGATCTCAAGGACGTGCTGCTGCACGTCACCAGCCTGCGGGACTCTGGTCGCGAGAATGCCCTGGAGGGCTCGGCGATCGTCTGCGACGTGATCAAGCGGTCCAAGGGCTGGCAGGTCTCGACCATCTTCGAGCTGGACGAGAGCACGGCGACTCCGGGCGAACGGCGCGGCTTCGACAGCCTGCGTCGCGAGCGCGGCGATTTCGGCATGTTCCAGCGCCCGCCGCGGCGGGCGTCGCTGGAAGCGTCCGGTCCGCTGGAGCGGGCCAAGGTGAAGTGGTTCAACCGGACCAAGGGCTACGGCTTCGTCGTTCGCGACGAGGCGCCGGGCGACATTTTCGTCCATATCGAAACCCTGCGTCGCTGCGGGCTTGACGACATCCAGCCGGGCGACGACGTGATGGTTCGCTTCGCCGAAGGGCCCAAGGGCCTGGTGGTCGCGGAGATCCAGCAGGGTTCCTTGGTCTGATCCATGGGTTTTGAGTTCAAGAAACGCGGCGCGCTGGCGATCTTCGCCGGCGCGCTCGTCGCGTCCGGGTGCGCGGCGGCCGGCGAGGGCAAGGCCCCGCCGCAGGAGCCGCTCGAGGTCGTCACCGACCAGGGCGTGCGCCGCTTCGTGGTCGAGATCGCCGACACCGAGGCCGAGCGCGAGCGCGGCCTGATGTTCCGCCAGCAGATGGCCCCCGACCAGGGCATGCTGTTCGAGTTCCCGAACGCCGCCGAGCGGTCGTTCTGGATGAAGAACACCTACCTGCCGCTCGACATCATCTACATCGGCGCCGACGGCCGGATCGTCTCGATCGCGCGTCGCGCCACGCCGTTCTCGGAGACGCCGATCCCGTCCTACGGCGCGGCGGCCGGCGTGCTGGAGATCAACGGCGGCCTGGCCGAGGAGCTGGGCATCGAGCCGGGCGACCTGATCCGCCATCCGTTCTTCAAGACCGGCGGATAAACTCTCGGAAGCCGCGTTGCGGCTGTCGGGCTGGCGTGGCAAGAGGGGCGCCTTCCGAGGTCCGGGGCGTAGCGCAGCCTGGTAGCGCGGCTGTTTTGGGTGCAGCAGGTCGCTGGTTCGAATCCAGTCGCCCCGACCATCGGAGAGTACGGAGACTTCGAATGCTCGCGCGCATCTATCGCCCGGCCAAGACGGCCATGCAGTCCGGCAAGGCCAAGACGCAGGACTGGGTTCTGGAATTCGCGCCGGCCTCGGCCCGCACCCCCGATCCGCTGATGGGCTGGTCCAGCTCGTCGGACATGAACGCCCAGGTGCGCCTGAACTTCGAGGACAGCGCCCAGGCTGTGGCCTACGCCGAGAAGCACGGCATTCCGTTCCGGCTGGTCGAGCCGAACGAGCCCAAGCGCATCATCAAGGCCTACGCCGACAACTTCGCGGCCAACCGCAAGCAGCCCTGGACGCACTGAGCGTCCGGCTCCGCGCCCGTAGCTCAACCGGATAGAGCATCCGCCTTCTAAGCGGACGGTTGCAGGTTCGAGTCCTGCCGGGCGCGCCATTTTCGAAGGCCGCCCACCACGCCACTTAAGAGCCAGAGCGCGCTCGGGCCGCAAAACCGGATCCACTTTTGCGGAACGCGCTCTAGGACCGGGTGAGCTCCGCATAGCGGTCGAGGCCCCGGCGCAGGTCGGCGATCAGGTCGGCCGGGGCCTCCAGCCCGACGTGCAGGCGCAACAGCGGCCCTTCCAGACCGAGCGGGAAGCTGCGGTCGGCGGTCCGCGCGTGGGCGACCAGGGCCAGGCTCTCGTAGCCGCCCCAGGAGACGCCGAGGCCGAACAACTCGAGCGCGTCGAGGCAGGCCTCGGCCGCCTCGCGCGGGCCGGGCTTCAGCTCCACGCCGAACAGGCCGCAAGCACCTGAGAAGTCGCGCTTCCACAGCGTGTGGTCGGGCGACGAGGTCAGGGCGGGGTGCAGCACCCGCGCGACCTCCGGCTGTTCTTCCAGCCAGCGGGCGACGTCGAGCCCGTTCGCGTGGTGCTGGGGCATGCGGACGGCCAGGGTGCGCAGGCCCCGCAGCATCAGCCAGGCGTCGTCGGGCGAGACGAACCAGCCCAGGTCGTCGATCGCGACCTGCATCCGACGGGCGAGCTTCGGGTCGGCGACCGCGATCGAGCCGCCGAACACGTCGGAATGGCCGCCGACATACTTGCTCAGCGCCTGGACGCTGATGTCGACGCCGTGGGCCAGCGGCTTGAACAGCAGGCCCGCCGCCCAGGTGTTGTCGACCATGGTCAGCACGCCGCGCTCGCGCGCCAGCCGGGCGACCCCCGGCGCGTCCTGGACCTCGAAGGTGTAGGTGCCCGGCGACTCCATCAGGATCAGCCGGGTGCGCTCGGTCGCGTGCGCCATGACCTCCTCGGCCGTGGCGCGGGGCGGGTGGTAGCGGGTGGTCACGCCCCAGCGCTTCAGGAAGCGGTCGCAGAAGCGCCGGGTCGGGCCGTAGACCGCGTCGGTCGCCAGCACCTCGCAGCCGGGCTCCAGGACAGCCATCATGGCGACGGTCACGGCCGACAGGCCGGTCGGCGTCAGGAACGCCTCCTGTGCGCCCTCCAGCTCGCATAGCGCCGCAGTCAGCGCCCGGTGCGCCTGCAGGCCGCTGATGCCGTAGGTGACGCCGCGCGTCTGATCGTGGACCTCCGCGGCGCTCGGCATCAGGACGGTGGTCGCACGCTCCACCGGCGGGTTGACCGGCCGGCGGTCGGCCGGGCGTCGGGTGGCGTCGCGGATCAGCCGGGTGCGTTCGTCCATACCCACGACCTTTCAGGCTTGGCGGAGACTTGCGTTTTAAGCCTGAGGCGTCGCATGGTCGCAAGGTTGAGCGTCCGGCAGGAGGATCCATGCTGAAGCGGATCACGGCGGCGGCGGTGCTGGCCATCACGGCGCTGCTGGCGGGCTGCAAGGATCCGGGATCGGCCGTAAGCGAACCGCCGCCGGCGGCCGCGCCGGTCGAAGGCGTGCCTGACGCGGGCCTGGCCGGCAAGCCGCGGGCCAGCGGCGAGACGCTGAAGGCGATCCGCGCGCGCGGCCGGCTGAACTGCGGCGTGAATCCGGGCCTGGTGGGCTTCTCCTACACCGACAACCGCGGCCGCTGGCGAGGGTTCGACGTCGACTTCTGCCGCGCGACCGCGGCGGCCGTGCTGGGCAATCCCGAGGCGGTGCGCTTCGTGCCGCTGTCGTCGAAGGAACGCTTCACCGCCCTGCAGTCGGGCGAGGTGGACGTGCTGTGGCGCAACACGTCCTGGACCTTCTCGCGCGACGCCTCCAACGGTCTCGACTTCGCCGGCGTCAACTATTTCGACGGCCAGGGCTTCTTGGTGCGCCGCTCGCTGGAGCTGAACAGCGCGACCGAGCTGAACGGCGCGCGCATCTGCGTGCAGACCGGCTCGACCACCGAGCTGAACCTGGCCGACTGGTTCCGCGCCAAGGGGTTGAAGTACGACGCCGTGGTGGTCGACACCGAGGACCAGGCCCGGGCCAACTACGCTAAGGAGGCCTGCGACGCCTTCACCGCCGACATCTCGGCCCTGGCCGCGGCCCGTTCGACCATGAACAGCCCCGGCGCCCACGTCATCCTGCCGGAGGTGATTTCCAAGGAGCCGCTGGGGCCGGTGGTGCGCCAAGGCGACGACCAGTGGGCCGACATCGTCCGCTGGGTGCTGAACGCCTCGATCCTGGCCGAGGAGTTCGGCATCACCGCGAAGAACGTCGACGAGGTGCGCAAGACCTCGACCAACCCTGAGGTCCGCCGCCTGCTCGGCGTCGAGGGCGGCTACGGCCGGACGATGGGCCTGAGCGACGAGTGGGCATACCGCCAGATCGCGGGCGTGGGCAATTACGGCGAGATCTTCGAGCGCAACGTCGGCCAGGCCTCGCCGCTCAAGCTCGCCAGGGGCATGAACGCCCTGTGGAACGCCAACCCGCCGGGGCTGATGTACGCCCCGCCGATGCGCTGAGCGAAGACCGCGGCATGGGGGATGGCCGGCGGAGACTTCAGAGGCTCACAGGCGGGTGGGGCGGTCTGGCCTTGCAGGTCGGCCTGGTGGCCGTGCTCGTCCTGACGGCGTGGTGGATGGGCCACAACGCCGAGGTGAACATGCAGACCCGCGGCGTGGCCTCGGGCTTCGACTTCCTGGACCGGCCGGCCGGCTTCGACATCACCCAGGCCCTGGTGCCCTACGAGCCGACCGACACCCACCGGCGGGTGTTCCTGGTCGGCGCGCTGAACACCCTGCTGGTCGCAGCGCTGGGCATCGCCGCGGCGACGGGGCTGGGGCTGCTGGCCGGGGTGCTCAGGGTGTCGCGCAACTACCTCGCCCGCACGGCGGCGACCGCCTACGTCGAGCTGGCCCGCAACACGCCGCTGCCGGTGCAGATCCTCGTTTGGTACAACCTGATGCTGGTCGCCCCGCCGCCCAAGGACGCGCTGGGGATCGACGGCCTGATCTTCCTCACCAACCGCGGCCTCTACCTACCCAAACCGGTGTTCAACGCCGAGGGCGGGACCGCCCTTGCGGCGGGCGGCGCGGCGGTGGTCGTCGGCGCCCTGCTGGCCTCGTGGCTGAAGCGGCGGCGGACCTTCACCGGACATGCGCCGTCCCCGCGTTGGGGCTGGGCCCTGGCCGTGGCCGGCGTGGTCGCGGCCCTGGTCGTAACCGGCAATCCGACCGGCTTCGACCTGCCACATCTGGAGGGTTGGGGATTCACCGGCGGCGTTTCGCTGGCGCCGGCCCTGACCGCGCTGTGGGCGGCCCTGTCGTTCTACACCGGCGGCTTCATCGCCGAAGTGGTGCGCGGCGGCCTGAACGCCGTCTCTCCCGGGCAGGGCGAGGCGGCCCGCTCGCTGGGCCTGGACGAGGGCCAGGCGCTCAGCCTGGTGGTCCTGCCGCAGGCCATGCGGGTGATCGTGCCGCCGCTGGCCAGCCAGTACCTGAACCTGACCAAGAACTCGTCGCTGGCCGTGATCATCGGCTATCCCGACCTGGTCGCGGTGTTCGCCGGCACCAGCCTCAACCAGACCGGCCAGGCGATCGAGACCCTGGCCCTGGTCATGGCCTTCTACCTGGTCATCAGCCTGTCCATCAGCGCCTTCATGAACTGGTGGAACAGCCGCAGCGCCGTCTGGGCGGTCTCGCGATGAGCGCGCCGGCTCGCCTCCGCCCGCGCTCGTCGCCGTTCGTCTGGCTGCGCCGCAACCTGTTCGCGACGCCGTTCGACGCCGTGCTCACCGTCAGCCTGACGGTGCTGATCGCCTGGGGCCTGTGGAGCGCCCTGCAGTGGGCGGTGATCGACGCCACCTGGGTCGGCGACAGCCGCGCCGCCTGCGAGGCCCGCGACGGCGCCTGCTGGGCCATCGTCACCGCCCGCTGGCGGCAGGTGGTGGCCGGCTTCTATCCGGAAGGGCACCTGTGGCGGGTGGCCGCCGCGGGCGTGTGCCTGGCCATGGCCGTTTCGCCGGTGGTGGTGCGCAAGGGCTGGAGCTTCGCGCTGGCGCCGCTGGGCGTGGTCGGCGCCTTCGCCTTCCTGGGAGGGGGCGGGCTCCTGCCGCGCGTGCCCACCGAGTACTGGGGCGGGGTGTTCCTGAACTTCCTGATCGGGATTTCCGGCGCGGTCTTCGCCCTGCCGCTGGGCATTCTGCTTGCGCTGGGCCGCCGCTCGCACCTGCCGGTCATCAAGACGCTGTCGGTCGGCTTCATCGAAATCGTGCGCGGCGCGCCGCTGATCACCCTGCTGTTCATGGCCTCGGTGGTGCTGCCCCTGTTCACGCCCACCGGCGTCAGCCTCGACAAGCTGACCCGCGCGCTGGTGGTCATCACCCTGTTCGAGAGCGCCTACATGGCCGAGTCCATCCGCGGCGGCCTTCAGGCGGTGCCCAAGGGCCAGTCCGAGGCGGCCCGCGCGCTCGGGCTGGACCCATGGCGCACGACCGCCCTGATCGTCCTGCCCCAGGCGCTGCGCGTCGCCATCCCGGCCATCGTCAACACCTTCATCGGGCTCTTCAAGGACACCACGCTGGTCTACGTCATCGCCCTGCTCGACGTGACCGGGGTGATGCGCCAGGCGCTGGCCGACTACTCGTGGCAGGGCCTGGAGGCCGAGGCCTACGTCTTCATCGCCCTGGTGTTCTGGATCACCTGTTTCGCCATCTCCCGCTGGTCCGCGAGGCTTGAGCGCGCCGGCGGGCGTCTGAAGGAGGCCCGATGAGCGCCCCCGTCGTCGAGATCTCCGGCCTGAACAAGTGGTTCGGCCAGACCCACGTGCTGCGCGGGGTCGACCTGACCATCGCCGAGCGCGAACGCGTCGTGGTGCTGGGGCCCTCAGGCTCGGGCAAGTCGACCCTGATCCGCTGCATCAACGGCCTGGAGCCCTATGAGGAGGGAACGCTGAAGGTCGCCGGCGTCGACCTGGCCGGCCCGCGCGCCGAGGCCGTCGCCGCCAAGCGCAAGACCGGCATGGTGTTCCAGTCGTTCAACCTGTTCCCGCATCTGACCGTGCTGGAGAACTGCACCCTGGCGCCGATCTGGGTGCGCAAGGTGCCGCGCCGCCAGGCCGAGGCCGAAGCCATGGCCATGCTGGAGCGGGTGAAGATCACCGAGCACGCCCGCAAGTATCCGGCCCAGCTGTCCGGCGGCCAGCAGCAGCGCGCCGCCATCGCCCGCGCGCTGGCCATGCACCCTGAGATCATGCTGTTCGACGAGCCGACCTCGGCGCTCGACCCGGAAATGGTCGGCGAAGTGCTGGAGGTCATGACCGAGCTGGCCCAGGGCGGCATGACCATGGTCGTGGTCACCCATGAAATGGGCTTCGCCCGGCAGGTGGCCGACCGCATCGTGTTCATGGACGCCGGCGAGATCGTCGAGAGCGCGCCGCCGACCGAGTTCTTCACCGCGCCCAAGTCGGCGCGCACGCGCGAGTTCCTGTCGAAGATCCTGTAACGGCCGCGGGGAAGGGCCCGATCATGCGTCTGACGTGTCCGGTGCTCATGCTGACGGTCGCCGGCGCCGTCCTCGCCGCCGGGCCCGCCGGGGCCGAGCCGAAGGGCGTGAAGTACGAGGTCAGCGCCGCGCGCGACGCCGGCTATCGCCTGAAATGCCGGTTTCCGCGCACGCACATGGGCAACAGCGTCTTCAACGCGATCGAATTCCAGCACACCGGCCGGCGCACGGGACGCATCCCGGCCGACGGCGGCGTGCGCTGCACGCTCTCGAAGCTGAGCGGGCCCGGCCCGGTGACGCTGACCCTGTTCAAGGACGGCGAGCGGAAGGTCACCGTGTCAGCTCCCGGCGAGACGGGCCACGTGCAGGCCTGGTGAGGCCTCACGGCAGCGGCGGCACCCGGATCGGCCTGTTGTCCGGCCCAAGGGCGACCATGACGAAGCCGGCCTCGGCCGAGCGGCGGCGCTCGCCGGTCAGCATGTCCTCGGCCCACAGCTCGACCTCGACGGTCATGGAGCTGCGGCCGACCCGGCGCACGCGCGCGGCCAGTTCGACCATCTCGCCGACCTTGATCGGGCTGACGAAGTCGATCTGGTGCGAGGAGGCCATGGTCACGTTCTGGCGGGCGTGACGGCTGGCGCAGATGAAGGCGGCCTTGCCCATGGCGTCCAGCGCCTCGCCGCCGAACAGCTGGCCGTAGTGGCTGGCCTGCTGCGGGAAGACCATCTCGACCATGCGCAGCACGCCGTCGTCCGGATCGACCGTGGGGGCGACGGGCGGCATGTGGAAACCCTCCGGCCAGCCGCCCTCGGGCTTCACCGCCACCATGTTGAACAGGCCGCGCGTCAGCAGCCGCCGCTCGCCGGTCAGCAGGTTCTCGGCTTCCAGCTCGACCTCGACGCCCAGCGAGGTGCGCCCGGCGCGGACCACCCGGCCGGTGGCCTCGACCATTTCGCCCAGGCGGCCCGGGGCGGTGAAGTCGATGCGTTCGCACGAGGCGGTGACGAAGCTGGCGTGGCCGGCGTGGCGCGAGGCGGCGATGAAGGCGACCTTGTCCATGTGAGCCAGGGCCACGCCGCCGAACAGGGTTCCGTGGTGGTTGGTCTGGCCCGGGAAGATCATGTCGATCAGCCGGGTGGTGGCGACGCCGGGCATACGCGGGTCCTTCAAGCGCTCGGGGCTGCGACAAGCGCCCGAACGCCGCTGCCGTCAAGCCGGTCCGGTGGCGACGGGCGCGTCCGCGCGCGCGCCCCATTCGGCCCAGGAGCCGTCGTAGATTGCCGTGTCGGGGCGGCCCAGCCTGGCCAGGGCCAGGGCCACGATCGCCGCCGTCACGCCCGAGCCGCAGGTGGTCGTGGTCGGACGCGCCGGGTCGACGCCCGCCTCGGCGAAGGCCGCCGCCAGTTCCTCGGGCGATTTCAGGGTGCCGTCGGGATTGACCACGGCGGCGAACGGCACGTTGCGCGCGCCCGGCATATGGCCCGAGCGCAGGCCGGCGCGCGGCTCCGGCGCCTCGCCGCGGAAGCGGGCGGCGGGGCGGGCGTCGACCACCTGCTCGCGGCCGTCGGCCAGCGCCGCCTTCACGGCTGCGAAGTCGCGCACCAGCGGCGCGTGATAGCGGGCGCGGAAGGTCTCGGGCGCGCGAGGACGCGCAGGACCGGTCTCGATCGGCCGACCCTCGGCGCGCCATTTCGGCAGGCCGCCGTCCAGCACCTGTACGCGCTCGGCCCCCATCGCCCGGAAGGTCCACCAGACCCGCGCGGCCGAGAACAGCCCCTGGGCGTCGTAGACCACGATCCGGTCCTGGTCGGAGATCCCCATCGCGCCCACGGCGGCGGCGAAGGCCTCGGGGCCGGGCAGCATGTGGGGCAGGGGGCTGTCGCGGTCGCTGATCCGGTCCAGGTCGAAGAACACCGCGCCCGGGACGTGGCCGGCCATGAAGCTCTCATCGCCGGAGGTCGGGCCGCCCAGGAACCAGGTGGCGTCGACGACGCGCAGGTCGGGCAGGTCGAGGCCTGAGTGCAGGGTCTCGGTGGAGATCAGCGGGTTCAGCTCAGGCCCTCTTCAGTTCCAGTTGCACCACGTCGGTCCGGCCCGTGCGGAAGCCGGCCTCGCAGTAGCTCAGATAGAACCGCCATAGCCGCCGGAAGCGTTCGTCGAAACCCAGGGCGGTGATGTCCCGCCAGGCCCCTTCGAAGCGGTGGGCCCATTCCTCCAGGGTGTCGGCGTAGGCCTGGCCGAAGCGGCTGATCGCGCCCGTCTCCAGGCCCGCCCGGCGCGTCTCTTCCTGCAGTCGCTGCTCGCTGGGCAGGGCGCCGCCCGGGAAGATGTACTTCTGGATGAAGTCCATGCGGCGGCGATAGGCGTCGAACAGGTCGTCGCGGATGGTGATGATCTGCAGGCCGGCGCGGCCGTCGGGCTTCAGCACCTCGCGCACCTTGTCGAAATAGGCGGGCCAGTAGCGCTCGCCGACGGCCTCGAACATCTCGATCGAGGCGACCCGGTCGTAGACCCCGTCGACGTCGCGATAGTCCATCAGACGGAATTCCGTCCGCTCGGAAAGCCCCTGCTGGAACAGTCGCTTGCGGGCGTATTCGTACTGCGCTTCTGAAATGGTTATGCCGGTGACCTTGGCCCCGATCTCGGACGCCGCGAACTCGGCGAAGCCGCCCCAGCCGCAGCCGATCTCCAGCACGTGCTGGTCGGGCTTCAATTGCATGGCCTCGGCCAAGGCGCGGTACTTGGCGCGCTGGGCTTCGGACAGGGGCTGGCCGGGGTGTTCGTACTTGGCCGACGAATAGGTCATCGTCGGGTCCAGCCAGCGTTCGTAGAAGGCGTTGCCCAGGTCGTAGTGGGCGTAGATGTTGCGCCGCGAGCCGCGGCGGCTGTTCCGGCGCAGGGCGTGGGAGACCAGGTTCACCGCCTGGACCAGCGGATTGCCGCTGACCAGCGAGCCCATCCGCTCCCAGTTGCGCCCGACCACTTCGAGCAGGGCCGACAGGTTCGGCGTCTCCCACTCGCCGGCCATGAAGCCCTCGGCGAAGCCGATGTCGCCGGCCGCCATCACGCGGCCGACGAAGCGGTAGTCGCGCACGACCAGTTCGCCGGTCGGACCAGGAATTTCGCCCCTGACGCTGAGGCGGCGGCCTTCAGGTATGACGAAGACGATCTCGCCCACCCGCCAGTGACGCGTGGCCAGCTTCAGGAAATTACGAAACAGCGCAGGCGCGTTCCGGACCTCGGGCAAGGTCCAGACGGGGGACGCGTGGGACTGGAGCACTTCACTCATCGAGCGTCTCCCGTACTTCACGACATGGTTAGTCGATCATGTCGCTGGGTCCGGTTCAAGTCTCAGCGTTTTCAGAGCCTCCAGCGCCGCTCTTCTGGCGGCGCCATGGTCCACGACGGGGTTCGGGTAGCCTCCGGACCGGTCGCGAATCTCGGCCGGCGCCTCCCAGGGTGCGTGCAGCCAGCGGTCCGGAAGATCCGCCAGTTCCGGAACCCAGCGGCGGACATAGGCGCCGTCCGCGTCGAACTTGCGGCCCTGCAGCACCGGATTGAACACGCGGAAATAGGGCGCGGCGTCGGCGCCTGAGCCCGCCACCCACTGCCAGTTGGCTGCGTTGTTGGCCTGGTCGGCGTCGACCAGCGTGTCCCAGAACCAGGCCTCGCCCTTGCGCCAGTCGATCCGCAGGTCCTTCACCAGGAAGGAGGCGACGATCATCCGCACGCGGTTGTGCATCCAGCCCGTGGCCCACAGCTGGCGCATGCCGGCGTCGACGATCGGATAGCCGGTGCGGCCTTCGCTCCAGGCCGCAAAGCCGTCGGGATCCTCGCGCCAGGGAAAGGCGTCGAACTCCGGCCGGAAGCTCCGAGCGGGCAGGGTCGGAAAGTGATGGAGCAGCTGGGCGCAGAACTCGCGCCAGGCCAGTTCGCTCTGCAGCTTGTCCGCGGCGCCTTCAGCGCCGCTCGCCGCCGCCGCGCCGCCGGCAGCCGCATAGACCCGCGCCGGCGAGATCTCGCCCCAGTGGAGGTGAGGCGACAGCCGGCTGGTGCCGTCCTCGCCCGGCGTGTCGCGTCCACGGACGTAGCCGGCCAGGCCGTGGTCGAGAAAATCGTCGAGCCGCGCATGCGCGCCCGCCTCGCCGGGCGTCCAGTCGAAGCCTGCGGCCCAGTCGGGGCGCCCGGAATAGAGCGCCAGGTCGTCGACGCCGAGGCTCTCGGGCCAGGCCTGCGGAACCGACAGGCGCTTCGGCGCGGCGATCGGCCGGAAGGCCGGCAGGCTGGAGCGCAAGGCGCGCGCGAACGGCGTGAACACCCGGTAGGGGCCGCCCGCGCCGGTCAGGATCGAGCCGGGCGGGGCGAGCAGGGCGGCGTCGAACTCGGCTCCGCCCACGCCGCCACGGTTGAGCTCGTCGCGCAGCGCGGCGTCGCGTTCGGTCGGGGCCGGCTCCGGCAGCCGGTTCCAGAACACCGCCCGCGCCCCGGTCTCCTCAACCAGGCGGATCAATTCCGCCCGCGCCTCGCCGCACCGCACAGTCAGCCGCGAGCCCTTCGCCCGAAGCTCGACGTCCAGGGCACGCAGGGACCGGTCCAGCCACCAGCGGGCGGCGCCGCCGATCGGGCGGCCCTCCAGCGCCTCGTCGAACACGTAGAGCGGCAGGACCGGCGCGCCGGTCGCCAGAGCGGCGGCCAGGGCCGGATTGTCGGCCAGCCTGAGGTCGCGCCGGAACCACACGATCGCCGGGGCCGCGTCCGATCCGCCCATCCGAAGCTATCCGCCCTTGTCTACGCCGTTGCGTCGCGCCACTTGTACGCGCGACTTCGCGCGCCGGATCTGGCGCCGCCCCTAGGTTCGTGAGGAAAGCGCTTTGACCCGTCCCAACTCCGTCGTGGAGGTGAAGACCCCCTACGGCCGTCCCGTGCGCATCGGCGCGACCGAGAAGCTCGCGTTCATCGCCGGCCCCTGCCAGATGGAGAGCCGCGAGCACGCGCTGGAGACCGCCTTCGCCCTGAAGGAGATCGCCGACCGCCTCGACGTGGGCCTGATCTACAAGACCTCGTTCGACAAGGCCAACCGCACCTCGGCCAACGCCAAGCGTGGCATCGGCCTGGAGGGCTCGCTGCCCATCTTCCAGGAGATCCGCGAGAAGACCGGCCTGCCGACCCTGACCGACGTGCACGAGGCCGAGCACTGCGCCGCCCTGGGCGACGCGGTCGACGTGCTGCAGATCCCGGCGTTCCTGTGCCGCCAGACCGACCTGCTGCTGGCCGCCGCCGCCACCGGCAAGGCTATCAACGTCAAGAAGGGCCAGTTCCTGGCCCCCTGGGACATGAAGAACGTGATCGCCAAGATCACCGGCGCCGGCAACCCGAACGTCATGGCCTGCGAGCGCGGCGCCTCGTTCGGCTACAACACGCTGGTGTCCGACATGCGCGCCCTGCCGATCATGGCCGAGATCGGCTGCCCGGTGGTGTTCGACGCCACTCATTCGGTGCAGCAACCGGGCGGGCAGGGGACCTCGTCGGGCGGCCAGCGCGAGTTCGTGCCGGTGCTGGCCCGCGCGGCCGTCGCCGTCGGCGTCTCGGCGGTGTTCATCGAGACCCACCAGGATCCGGACAACGCCCCGTCGGACGGCCCCAACATGGTGGCCTTGAAGGACTTCGAGGCGCTGGCCGCCGACCTGCTGGCCTTCGATGCGCTGGCCAAGAAGCGCGCGGCCTGAGCGGCGGTCCGCCCTCGTCCTTCGACAAGCTCAGGATGAGGGCGACTGAGCTGCAGTAGCAATCCTCATCCTGAGCCTGTCGAAGGACGAGGATTTCGGCCCCTGACGGATCAGGCCGCCTGCTGGTCGCGGGCGGCCTTTTTCGTTTCGGCTTCGCGGTTGAGATGGATCTCGTACATCTTGGCGTCGCGCAGCCAGCGGCCGTGCGCCGCCAGGGCCGAGAGCACCACGCCGTACGTGCCGCCCCGCCACAGGCCGCGCATGATGAAGTGCTTGAAGAAGTAGAACGGCAGGCCGAACCACACCCGCACCTCGGTCTGCCAGCGCGCCTTCAGCTTGCTCTCACGGGAGCGCACGGTGCTGACCTTGTTCATCTTCTCCGCCACGTGGGCGAAGTCGCGGAACGAGTAGTGCAGCACGTCGCCCTTCAGGCGGCCGATCGGAACGCCGGCGGGGACGGTGAACTGGTCCCAGGCCTTGTGGTCGGGGATGCGGATCACGCGCCGGTCGTAGAGCTTGCGCCGGTAGGCGTGCAGGAAGTCCCACCAGGGCTCGCCCACCGGCGGAGCGGTGATCAGCTTGAACTCGTAGATCGGCTTGGGCGGCTCGCCGTTGGCGAACAACTGGCGGATCTCCTCGGCGAGCTTCGGCGTGATGATCTCGTCGGCGTCGAGGTCCAGCAGCCAATCGTGTTTGGCCGCGTCCTCCCCGACGCGCTTCTGGGGGCCGTTGCCCAGCCAGGGCTGGCGCACGACGCGCGCGCCCAGGCTTTCGGCGATCTCGATGGTGCGGTCGATCGAGCCTGAGTCGACCACGACGATCTCGTCGGCGACGGCCTTGGCCGCCTCGATGACGCGACCGATCATCCGCTCTTCATTCTGGGTGCGGATGTAGCAAGTCACGGGGGCGGGCTGGGCGAACTGCGTCATGGACCGATCCAAGGATTCCGTGCAGACTTGGCCGGTCGGGATAGGCCGGGCGTGCTTGGAAACACAATAGCGCGTCCGTGACTGAGGCGGAAACAAGTCGCCGCACGCCGTGCCATTGACGCGATTTCCAGCTAACATCCGGCCAGTAGCACCGCCTTTCGGGGGGCGATCAT
This sequence comes from Caulobacter sp. 17J80-11, assembly GCF_014349105.1. Taxonomy (GTDB): domain Bacteria; phylum Pseudomonadota; class Alphaproteobacteria; order Caulobacterales; family Caulobacteraceae; genus 17J80-11. Next base: position 278,296 of record NZ_JACSJI010000002.1, read on the forward strand.
TTTGCCTAAGTCCGTGACCAGCGCGTTTCCTCCCTTCACCGTCGTCGTGACCAGCTGCGGGCGTTTCGACCTCCTGCGCCAGACGCTGGACTCGTTGCTGGCCAACATCGACGTGCGTCCTGAGAAGGTGCTGGTGATCGAGGATTCCGGCGACGAGGCGGTCCGTGACGCGCTGAAGGGCCTGGACGCGAACGTCGAGGTGATCGTCAACGAGCAGCAGCTCGGCCAGATGAACGCGATCGACAAGGTCTACGGGCAGGTCACCACGCCGTACGCCTTCCACTGCGAGGACGACTGGCAGTTCGAGCGCGGCGGCTTCATCGCCGAATCGTTCGCCATTCTGAACGCCCGCCCGGACGTCAGCATGGTGGGCCTGCGCCCGCGCTGGGAGCTGAACCCGCTGGTGCGCAACATGCCGCGCGAGACCCTGGGCGAGGTGGAGTACTTCACCCTCGATCCGCGCCTCCACCCCGAGTACTTCAGCTATTCGTTCAATCCAGGCCTGCGCCGGATGGCCGAGTACCACCGCTTCGCCCCGATGGCGGCGCGCGGCTGCGAGGCCGACGTGTCCTTCGCCTTCAAGCAAGCCGGTTTCCGAATCGCCAACCTCGAGCATCCGGCCGTGACCCACATCGGCTGGGGCCGGCACGTGGACGATCCTTCCAAGCGGCCCAAGGCCCGCACCATGCTGGCCAAGCTCAACCGGTCCATCCGCAAGCGCATCAAGCGCCTGCGTCGCGCGGTCGGCGCCGCCTGAGCCCCGGCTCAGGTCGCGTTGCGCCGCCGGGGTTCGGACGGTAGGGAACGGTCATGGCGAAACGGCAGGCGTCTCCCGCCCAACATCTGCTCTGGCGCATCGAGGCGCTCGGATTCGACGCGATCAACGGCCTGTTCCGGCTGCTGCCGGTCGACTGGGCGTCGGCCTTCGGCGGCTGGCTGCTGAAGACCATCGGGCCGCTGAACAGCGCCAACCGGACCGCCGCGCGCAACCTCGAGCTGGCCTTCCCCGAGAAGGACGAAGCCTGGCGCCGCCGGGTGCTGAAGGCGCAGTGGGAGAACGTGGGCCGCGCCTTCGCCGAGTTCCCGTCGATGGACCGCCTGCGCCCCGAGACCGGCCGGGTCGAGCTGGTCAACGGCGAGCGCCTGCAGGAGATCGCCGCCAACCGCGAGCCGGTGGTGTTCATCTCCGGGCACTTCTCGAACTGGGAGGTGATGCCGGCCGCCATCATGGCGGCGGGCGTCGAGTGCCTGATCACCTACCGGGCCACCAACAACCCCTATGTCGACAAGCGCATCCGCGAGGGCCGCGCCCGCTACGGCGTGCGCCTGTTCGCGCCGAAGGGCGAGAGCGCGCGGGAGCTGATGGAGGCGCTACGCGAGGGCGAGTCGGTGGCGCTGATGAACGATCAGAAGTTCAACGCCGGCCTGCCGCTGCCGTTCTTCGGCCACATCGCCTACACCGCGCCCGGGCCGACCCGCATGGCGCTCAAGTACGACGCGGTCCTGCAACCCATGTCGGTGCAGCGCACCAAGGGCGCGCGCTTCCGCGCCGTGGTGCACGAGCCGATCCGGTTGGAGCACAGCGGCGACCGCGCCGCCGACATCGAGGCGGGCGTGCGCAAGGTGAACGCCTTCATGGAAGAGCGCATCCGCGAACGCCCGGAGGAATGGTTCTGGGTCCACAAGCGCTGGCCGAACGAGGTCTATAAGGCCCCGACCGCGCCGGAGCGCCCCGCCGCCGATCCCGTCGCATGAGCCCGTTCGCCGCCATCCCCCGCCTGAGTTTCAAGCAGTGGCTGGTGGCCGCCGCCGGCCTGTTCCTGTTCGTCCTGGTGGTCGGCGCGCTGGTCTGGCGCGACGACATCCTGCGCACGGCGCTGGATCCGAAGGTGCCCTACCAGACCTACGATCCGCCGCCGGCCCCCGACTACGGCCGCCGCGAGGCCTGGGCGCTGTTCCCGGAGAATCCGGATCAGTGGGCCCCGGCCGACGTCTTCTTCGTGCACCCGACCACCTATGACGGCGGTCGCCACTGGAATGCGCCGATCGACGAGCCGCGCGCCAGCCTGACCATGCAGCGGATCATGGCGCCCAACTACGCCGGCCCGTTCACCCGGGTCGGGCGGGTGTTCGCGCCGCGCTACCGGCAGGCCAGCCTCTACGCCTACCTGACCCGCCGCGACGACGCCCAGGACGCGCGGCGCTTCGCCTACGGCGACGTGCGCGAGGCGTTCAAATGGTGGCGCGCGCACCAGGACCGCGGCCGGCCGCTGATCCTGGTCGGGGCCGGGGACCAGGGCGGCCTCTTGGCCGAGCGGCTGCTGCAGGAAGAGGTCGTGACCGACCCGGACCTGCTGAAACGGCTGGCCGGCGTCTATTTCATCGATGCGGCCGCTCCGGCCGAGCCCTACGGCCCCGGCGCGCCGGTGCCCGCCTGCGCGCAGCGCGAACAGGTGCGCTGCGTGGTCGGCTGGGCGCAGGTCACCGCGGGCGATCCGGAAGGCCCGAAGGCCCGGCTCGAGCACGCCATGATCTGGACGCCCGGCGGCCTGCTGGAGCGCCTCTACGACCGCCCCGTGCTGTGCGTGAATCCGCTGCTGGGCGCGGCCACCACCGACGAGGCGCCCGCGCGCCTCAACCTGGGCGCGGCCAACGCCACCGGCCTGGAATGGGGCACGCGGCCGGCCTTCCTGACGCGCCAGGTGTCGGCCCAGTGCAAGGACGGCCTGCTGGTCGTCAGCCGCGCGAAGTCGCCGTCCCTGCGCCCGGCGGGCTCCTGGACGGATCGGAAAAAGTCGCCGCCTTACAATCTGTTCTACGCGGACATTGAAGCCGACGCTCAGGCGCGGGTGGCCAAGATGCTTAACCGCAGAGACTTCCCCCAGCCCGCGCCGCCCATCGAGGTGTCGGTCGAGGTCGGCGCTTCGCCGGTGCACCGGGTCGACTGAGCAGGTCTCTTTCAGGCTGCTTTCTCAGGCCGCCTTCTCTGGCGCGAACACCTGCAGCGCGCGCGACAGGCGAAGCGCGCCGATCTCGAACCCGAACCGCTCGCGGGCTTCCGCCTGGGCCAGTTCCGCCCGCCGGCGGCTTTCCGGCCAGTCGTCCAGAGCCGCCTGGATCGCCTCGGCCAGCCGCCCGGGATCCTCCGAGGGCACGAGCCGGGCCATGTCCTTGCCGCCGAGGATCTGGCCGGGGCCTTCGATGTCGGTCGAGACCACCGGCACGCCGGCCGCCATCGCCTCGATCAGCACCAGGCCGAACGACTCCATCCGCGAGCTCAGCACGAACAGGTCCAGGCCGCCCAGGAAGGCGCTGGGATTGTCAGTCCAGCCCGGGAAGCGCACGACGCCTTCCAGGTCTAGCGCCGCGGTGCGGGCTTCCAGCTCCCGGCGCAGATCGCCTTCGCCGGCGATGTCGAGGATGAAGTCGACGCCCCGTTGCTTCAGCAGGGCGGCGGCCTCGATCAGCACGTCGAAGCCCTTGGAGGGGTGAAGCCGCCCCAGCGCGCCGATGCGCACCGGGGTCTTCGGTTCGGCGCGGACCGGGGCGAACCACAGCCGGCCGAAGTTCTCGACCAGGCTCAGCGGCGTGTCGGGAAACTGCTCGCAGATCCCCGAGGCGACCGGCTCGCTGGCGGCGATCAGCAGATCGGCCTCGGCCATCTCGTCCTTGAAGCGGAAGTTGTGGGCGACGAAGGCGATCTTCGGACGCGGCCAGACCAGCGGCGAGCGCGCCAGCCGGAAGGCGCGCACGCCATGGACCAGCACCACGTCAGGCGCGAACCGGCGCAGCACGTGGCCGAGCCCCGCGGCCACGCCGAAGTCGCCGCCGAAGCGCCCGCCCGCCGCCTGGAAGCCGCCGTCGGGAAACTGCTTCGAGAACCAGCTGTTGCGCCGGCCGATGGAGAGAACCAGGTCGCCGGTCTCCGACAGGGCGTCGTGATAGCGCCGGGCCATGGCCTCCAGGCCGCCCTGGCCCCGGCTGAGCATCACGTTCGCCACGCGCATGGCCGTCGTACCCTCGAAGACTGGAAGTACTGGCGCTCAGGACGCCGCTGCCGAGCACCTGAAAATCCGTCGGACCTCTTAGCGCAATAGGCGAGGGGCCTCCACTGCACTCATGCCGGCGCGTTGGACCGGTCCGCGCGCCAGTCGAACAGCTCGCTCAGCACCCGCAGGCGTCGCCCCCGTTCGCTCTTCAGCTCCGGATCGCGGCCCAGCACCAGCCGCGCGTCGTCGGCCGCGGCCAGCAGCAGGTCGCGATGGGCGATGGGATCGGCCATCCGGTAGTCGGGGAAGCCGCTCTGCTTGAGGCCCAGCAGGTCGCCGCCGCCGCGCAGGCGCCAGTCCTCTTCGGCGATCTGGAAGCCGTCCTCGCTCTGGCGCAGCACGTCCAGCCGCGCCTTGGCGGTCTCCGACAGGGGCGCGTCGTAGAGCAGGATGCACGAGCTCTCGCCCGAGCCGCGGCCGACCCGCCCGCGCAGCTGGTGCAGCTGGGCCAGGCCGAAGCGCTCGGCGTGCTCGATGACCATGATGGTGGCGTTGGGCACGTCGACGCCGACCTCGACCACGGTGGTGGCGACCAGGATCGACAGCTCGCCGGCCGCGAAGGCGGTCATCACCGCGTCCTTCTCCGGCCCCGGCATCTGGCCGTGCACCAGCCCGACCGGCGCGGCCAGGCGTGCACGAAGGGTCGCGGCGCGGGCTTCCGCAGCGGCCAGGTCGGCGACCTCGGACTCGGCCACGAGCGGACAGATCCAATAAGCCTGCGCGCCCGCCTTCACCGCCGTGTCCAGCCGGGCGGCGATCTCGTCGATGCGGGCGGTGGGGACGGCGGCGGTGGTGATCGGCTTGCGGCCGGGCGGCTTCTCGTCGAGGCGCGAGACGTCCAGGTCGCCGTACTGGGTCAGCTCCAGCGTGCGCGGGATCGGCGTGGCCGACATGGACAGCAGGTGCACGCCCGCGCCCTTTTCCTGCAGGCGGCGGCGCTCGTTCACCCCGAACCGGTGCTGTTCGTCGACGACCGCCAGGGCCAGCGCCTTGAACGTAACCTCGTCCTGGAACAGGGCGTGGGTGCCGACCGCCACCTGGGCCGAGCCCTCGGCCAGCGCCGCCAGCTTGGCCTTGCGGCCCGCGCCCTTGTCGCGGCCGGTCAGCAGCAGGCCGGTCAGGCCGGCCGACGCCAGCAGCGGCTCGATCCGCTCGAAGTGCTGGCGGGCCAGGATTTCGGTCGGGGCCATCAACGCGGCCTGGAAGCCCGACGAGGCCGCGTCGGCCATGGCCAGGACGGCGACGACGGTCTTGCCCGAGCCCACGTCGCCCTGCAGCAGCCGGCTCATCCTGTGGCCCGAGCCGATGTCGGCGCGGATGTCGGTCATGGCCCGCTGTTGCGCGCCGGTCAGGCGGAAGGGCAGGGCGGCCTCGACCGCGGCGGAGCGCTCGCCGGCGCGCAGCACCGGGGCGGCCACGTGGCCGCGCTCCAGCTTGCGGCGGATCATGGCCAGCTGGTGGGCCAGCAACTCGTCATAGGCCAGCCGCTTGCGCGCCGGCGCGTCGAGCGACAGGTCGCGCTCGCTCTCCGGCCCATGCAGGGTCGCCAGCGCCTCGCGCCAGGACGGCCAGTCGTTGCGGTCCAGCCAGGCGCCGTCCTGCCATTCCGGCAGCTCGGGGGCCTTCTCCAGCGCCATCTGCACCAGGCGGCGGAACTGGCGCGAGCTCAGGCCTGCGGTCGCGGGATATACCGGCTCGACCGGCGGGATCTCGTCGGCGCGCTCAGGCGGCAGCATGTAGTCGGGGTGGGCCAGCTGCACCTCGGCCCCGAACCGCTCGACCTTGCCGCTGACGACGCGCTGCGTGCCGATCGGCAGCGCGCGCTCGACGGTGTCGCCATAGGTGCGGAACCACGTCAGGTGCAGGAAGCCGGTCCCGTCGAAGGCGCGCACCTTGTAGGGCACGCCGATCTTGCGCGGCTTCTGGTGCTGGTCGATCGTCACCTCGAAGGTCTGCACCTCGCCGTCGCGCGCCTGGGCGACGGTGGTGCGCTCGCGGACGATCAGGTTGTGCGGCGGCACGAACAGCAGGTCGCGCACGATCGGGCCGGCCAGCCGCTCGACCAGCGGGGCCACCTTGGCGCCGACGCCCTTCAGGGTCCCGATCGGCGCGAACAGGGGAAAGAGAATCTCCGGCCGCATTCCATAAGCATAGCTGGCGAACGTCGCCGCAGAACGCTATCTCCCGCGCTCGATCTCGCAAGGTTTTCGTCCATGTCCGGGCCCGAACACGCCGTCCGCCTGAAGAAGCTCACCTTCCGCGCCTGGCATCGCGGCATGCGCGAGGCGGACCTGATCCTCGGGCCGTTCGCCGAGCAGCACCTGGGAGGGATGTCGGAGGCCGAGCTGGACGAGTTCGAAGCGCTGATGGAAATCCCCGACACCGACCTCTACGCCTGGATCGTGGGCCAGAAGCCCGTGCCGGCCGAGCACCAGAGCCCGCTGTTCGAACGGATCCGCGCGTTCCGCTTTGAAGCCCGCGGCGCCGTCTCTCCCGAGCGCTGGGGCGGCTGAGGACCTATGGCTGATCTGAAACGCATCGCTCAGGCCGACGGCGGCCTGGAACTGGCCGGCGCGCCGGAGGGCTTCGACGCGCTGGTCATGGCCGACGTCGTGCGCACCCGCGGCGGCGTCACCGCCTTCGTGGCGCGCGACTACGCGCGGGCCAACGCCTTCGAGGACGCCCTGCGCTTCTTCGCGCCGGACCTGAGGGTGCTGCGCTTTCCGGCCTGGGACTGCCTGCCCTACGATCGGGTCAGCCCTTCGCCCGGGCTGGCGGCCCAGCGCATGGCCGCTCTGGTCGAGCTGTCGCGCCGCGACCCGGCCGACAAGAAGGCGCTGCTGGTGCTGACCACCGCGCCGGCCCTGATGCAGCGGGTGCCGCCGCGCGAGGCGATCAAGGCCGCCTCCTACCAGACCAAGCCGGGGCGCGACGTCGACGTCGCCGACCTGGAGAAGTACTTCGCGGTCAACGGCTACCAGCGCGCCTCCACCGTCTCGGAGCGCGGCGAGTACGCCATCCGCGGCGGCGTCATCGACGTCTATCCGCCGGGCGCCGAGGAGCCGGCCCGCCTGGACCTGTTCGGCGACACGCTGGAATCCATCCGCGCCTTCGATCCCGAAAGCCAGCGCTCCACGCGCCAGCTGACCGAGATCGACCTGCTGCCGGTCAGCGAGGCCCTGCTGGACCCGGCCGCCATCTCGCGCTTCCGCCAGAACTATCTGGAGACCTTCGGCGCGCCGGGCGACGATCCGCTCTACGCCGCGGTCAGCGAAGGCGCCCGCCGCCAGGGGCTGGAGCACTTCCTGCCGCTGCTCTACGAGCGCCTGGAGACCGTGTTCGACTACCTGCCGGCCAAGTCGCTGGTGGCCCTTGACCACCTCGCCGCCGAGGCGCGCGACGAGCGCCTGGCCATGGTCGTCGACGCCTATGAGGCGCGGCTGGCCACCTCCAAGACAAAGGGCGGCGGCAACTACCGCGCCCTGAAGCCTGAGGCCCTCTACCTGACCGCCGAGGAGTGGGACGCGCGCGTGGCCGAGCGGCCGTCGCGGCGCTTCAGCCCGTTCCAGCGCGAAGGCGCCGAAGGCGTCGTCGACCTGGGCGCGCGCCTGGGCCGGACCTTCGCGGCCGAACGCCAGCAGGACAGCGTCAACCTGTTCGAGGCCGTCGCCGACCACGCCCGCAAGCTGGCGGGCGAAGGCAAGCGCGTGCTGTTCGCCTCCTGGTCGGACGGCTCGTCCGACCGCCTGGGCGCCATGCTGGGCGACCACGGGCTGAAGGACGTCCGCGCGGTTCCCAACTGGATCGACGCGCGCGCCTCCGATCCGAAGAAGCCGCTGCGAGTGGTGCTGCCGATCGACACCGGCTTCATCACCGACAGCCTGGCGGTCCTGTCCGAGACCGACATCCTCGGCGACCGCCTGGCCCGTCCGCGCAAGCGCCGGCGCGCCCAGAACTTCCTGGCCGAAGCCTCCTCGCTGTCGCCGGGCGACCTGGTCGTTCACATCGACCACGGCATCGGCCGCTACGAGGGCCTGAAGACGCTTGAGGTCAACGAGGCCCCGCACGACTGCCTGGAGCTGCAGTACGGCGGCGAGTCCAAGCTCTATCTGCCGGTCGAGAACATCGACCTGCTGACCCGCTACGGCTCGGACTCCGAGGGCGTGATCCTCGACCGGCTGGGCGGGGCCGCCTGGCAGGCCCGCAAGGCCCGCGCCAAGGAGCGGCTGCGCGAGATGGCCGGCGGCCTGATCAAGATCGCCGCCGCCCGGAGCCTGAAGACCACCGAGGAAGTGCCCACGCCGCAGGGCGTGTTCGACGAGTTCTGCGCCCGCTTCCCCTACGAGGAGACCGAGGACCAGCTCAACGCCATCTCCGACGTGCTGGAGGACCTCTCCGCCGGCCGCCCGATGGACCGGCTGATCTGCGGCGACGTCGGCTTCGGCAAGACCGAGGTGGCGCTCCGCGCCGCCTTCGTCATGGCCATGAGCGGCCGCCAGGTGGCGGTGGTCTGCCCGACCACGCTGCTGGCCCGCCAGCACTTCAAGACCTTCTCGGATCGCTTCCAGGGCTGGCCGGTGAAGGTGCGCCAGCTCTCGCGCATGGTCACCACCAAGGACGCCAACGAGACCCGCAAGCAGCTGGCCGCCGGCGAGATCGAGCTGGTGGTCGGCACCCACGCCGTGCTGGCCGAGCAGGTCAAGTTCAAGGACTTGGGCCTCGTGATCGTCGACGAGGAGCAGCACTTCGGGGTCAAGCACAAGGAGAAGCTCAAGGAGCTTCGCGCCGGCGTGCACATGCTGACCCTGTCGGCCACGCCCATCCCGCGCACCCTGCAGATGGCGCTCAGCGGCATCCGCGAGATGTCGATCATCGCCACGCCGCCGGTCGACCGCCTGGCGGTGCGCACCTACGTCACGCCGTACGATCCGGTGGTCGTGCGCGAGGCGCTGCTGCGTGAAAAGTACCGCGGCGGCCAGGCCTACTACGTCGCGCCGCGCCTGTCGGACCTGCCGGACCTGGAGAAGTTCATCCGCGAGCAGGTGCCCGAGGTGAAGGCGGTGGTCGGCCATGGCCAGATGACGCCGACCCAGCTGGAAGACGTCATGAGCGCCTTCTACGACGGCAAGTACGACGTGCTGCTGTCGACCACCATCGTGGAGTCCGGCCTCGACATCCCGACCGCCAACACCCTGATCGTGCACCGGGCCGACATGTTCGGCCTGTCGCAACTGTATCAGATCCGCGGCCGGGTCGGCCGGTCCAAGCAGCGCGCCTTCGCCTACCTGACCACGCCCGTCGACAAGCCGATGACGCCAGGCGCGGAGCGGCGGCTGAAGGTGCTGCAGTCGCTGGACAGCCTGGGCGCCGGCTTCCAGCTGGCCAGCCACGACCTGGACATTCGCGGCGGCGGCAACCTGCTGGGCGAAGAGCAGTCCGGCCACATCAAGGAAATCGGCGTCGAGCTCTACCAGCAGATGCTGGAGGACGCGGTCGCCGAGCTGCGCGAGGCCGGCGGCGAGGACCTGTCCGATGCGCGCGGCTGGTCGCCCCAGATCAACGCCGGCGCGGCCGTCCTCATTCCCGAGGAGTACGTGCCCGACCTGAACGTGCGCCTGGCCCTCTATCGCCGCCTGTCCGAAGCCGAGAACCTGGGCGACCGCGAGGCGCTCGCGGCCGAGCTGATCGACCGCTTCGGCCCGCTGCCGGAAGAGGCCGCTCAGCTGCTGAAGGTGGTCGGCGTGAAGGGGCTGTGCCGCCAGGCCAACGTCTCGAAGATCGACGTGGGGCCGAAGGGCGCGGTGGTCACCTTCCGCAACGACACGTTCTCGAACCCGATGGGGCTGGTTCACCTGGTCCAGAAGAACGCCGCCAACTGGAAGATCCGCCCCGACCAGAAGATCGTCGTGAAGGGTGAGTGGCCGACCCCGGAAATGCGCCTCAGCGTCGCCGAGAAGATCGTCGGCGAACTGGCCAAGGCGGCGAAGGCGGCGTGAGGCTAAGAGTCCTCTCCCTCTGGGGGAGGGGGCCGCCGAAGGCGGTGGAGCGGGCTTCAGCTTGGCGCGGCGGTAGCCGTCGCGCCAAGGCGAGCCCCCCATCGCCGCCTGACGGCCGCTCCTCCCTCCAGAGGGGCGAGATCCAAGCGCGTCCTACTTGCCCTTCTTCCGCGGATCGTCGGCGGGGTTCACATAGGTGATGTCGAACGGCCCGGTGCTGTTGATCTGCACGACCGATTCCTCGGCGGCCCAGGCGTAGTGGTGCATGCTTGGCTGCAGGGTGAAGAAGCTGCCCGGCGGCAGCTCCTGCGCCTGCGCGCGATCGGCCTTGGCGCCCATGCCCAGGTGGAACTGGCCCGAGAGCACGGTGATGGCTTCCATCGACGGGTGCGAGTGGGCGGGGATTTGATAGCCCTTTGGCAGCTTCAGCCGGATTACGAACGGGCCGGCCTTGCTCGGGTCGCCGTAGAGCACCGCCGCCTCGGCGCCCGGCGGCAGGGACGGGGGCGCCGGTCCCCATTTGACGTCCTGCGGCCTCAGGACGACGTCCTTGCCGTGCGACTGGGCGAGGCTCGCGTCGGCGGTTCCGCCGACGAGCGCGACTGCGAGACAAAGGGTGGCGAGTTTCATGCGGACCGCTCCGGCCGGCTTCTGACGCCGCTACAACCGGGCGTCGGGCCGACGTGATCCACTCCGGGCCGGGCGAGCGGCCTGAACGCCTCAGGCCGCCGCCAGCTCCAGCGCCTTGTCGATGGCCAGCGCCAAGCCTTCCGGCCGCTCGGCCCCCGACACGGCCACGCGGCCGCCGAAGATGAAGAACGGCACGCCGGTGACGCCCATGCGCGCGGCGATCTCGTATTCGCGGGTGACCAGGTCGGCGCCCTCGCCAGACTTCAGCCACTCCAGCATGCCCTCGCGGTTCAGGCCCGCCTGGGCCGCCACGTCGGCCAGCACCTCGACGTCGCCGATGTCGCGCAGGTCGGTCCAGTAGGCGCGGAACAGCAGGGTGGTCATCAGCGCCGCGTCGCCGCGGGCGCGCGCCCACATCAGCAGACGATGCGCGTCCATGGTGTTGGGGATCTTGGCGACCTCGCGCAGCTTCATGTCGAGGCCGGCGGCGCTGGCCATGCCGGCCAGCCGGTCGTGCACCTCGTCCAGGCGGGCCTTGTCCGGGAACTTGGCGGCCAGGTGAGCGGCGCGGTCGCGGCCCTCCGCCGGCGTGCTCGGGTCCAGCTGGAACGGCCGCCAGGTGATCGCCGGCGCGACGTCCGGGCGCTGCTCCAGGGCGAGCTGCAGGTGACGCCAGCCCACATAGCACCAAGGGCAGACAAGGTCGGCGACGAAGTCGACGGTCAGCGGGGTTTTCATCCCCGCTAGATGGATCAGCCGGCGCGCCGCTGCAACGTCTCTGCGGCGGCGCGTTCCAGCGCCTGGGCCGGGGTCTCGCCCGGCAGCAGCTGGGCGGTGCCCACTTCGAACTCGGCGACGAAGGGCGGGAGGCCCGGGCCGGCTTCGAAAGCGGTGCAGCCGATCACCGCGGCGATCCGCTCGCCGACCAGGCGCGCCGCGCCCTGGGCGGTGGCGGGCAGGGCCAGGGCGAACACTTCCGGGGCCAGTCGCGCCGCGGTGTCCTCTGAGCGCACCAGGCGCGAGATCATCGAGCCGATCTGCGGCATGGCCTTGTCCAGCCAGCCGTCCTCGCGGGCGCGGGCGACCTCGGGCCGGTCCGCGACCTTGAGCAGGCAGACCGACAGCGGGCGGTTGCGGCCGCGGGCGGCGGTGGTCAGCCGGGCCAGGTGGGCGGCGAACAGGTCGCGCGAGAACAGGCCGGTGGCGGAATCCATCAGGCCCGAGCCGCGCGCCTTGTCCAGCGCCTCGCGCACGCCGATCTGGCGGCGATAGGCCTTGGCCAGGGCGACGATGCGCTGGGCGGTCTGCATCTCCGGCACGTTCGGCCCGGCGATGTCGGTCACCCCGCGGTTGAACACCTCGGCCAGATCCAGCTGGTCGGGCGAGCGGACGTAGAGCAGGTTCGGCACGTGGTAGAGGCGCGTGTTGCGCCGCATGCCCGACGCGATGGCCAGCGCCTCGCCGTGGTCCTCGCCGCCCCACAGCACCACGGCGTCGAACGGCCGGTCGTGCATGTAGTCGAAGGCGGTGTAGGGGGTGAAGGCGCCCACGACCTCCGCGCCGCACTGCTGCAGGGCGTTGGCCAGGGCCAGGAACTTCGGGGCCGGGTCGCCGACGGTGAGGACCTGCACCGGGCGGGCCTGCTCCTGCGGGGCGGCCAGCGGCGCGTCGCGCTCGGTGAAGGTCTCCTGGCGCAGCTCGAACTCTTCCTCGGCCACCGCCGTGCGGACCAGTTGCTCGAGGCGCAGCGCGATCTGCACCGGGTGCAGGGGCGGGGCCAGTTGCAGGTCGTAGGCCGTCGGGTCCAGCGGCGCGGCCGGCACGCCGATCGCCATCACCGGAATGCGGCGCGGCGCGCAGGCTTCCTTCAGCCGCCGGCCGAAGTCGTAGAGCTCCGGCTCGTGGCCGGCCACGTCGACCACCGCCGCTTCGATTTCGAGATCCTGCAGCGCCGCCACGGCCGCGAACGGCCCGGAAGCGGTCACGGTGCTCCAGCCCAGCCGGTCGAGCCCCTCGGCGAGGGGGCCGGCCAGGCCGTCGTCGGCCGCCACGATCAGTACGCGCGCGTTCACCCCGTCCCCCACGCACCTCGCCCAGCCCCGAGCGAGGGTGAATCTGCTAAGGCGCACACTACAGGCGCGCGCCCGCCCCGCAAGCGCGCCAATGGGTTAAGGGAGCCGTCGAATGGAGCCGCGCGCGCGATCGGGACCGCTTACGGGCGTCCGGGTGCTGGAATTTGCGGGCCTCGGGCCTGCGCCGTTCTGCGGCATGCTGCTGTCCGACCTGGGCGCCGACGTGGTGCGCATCGACCGCAAGGGCGGGGCCAGTCTGCTCGGCCGGTTCGACGTGACCGCTCGGGGACGCCGCTCGGTCGCCTTCGACCTGAAGCAACCGGCCTCGATCGAGGCCTGCCTGCAGCTGTGCGAACGCGCCGACGCCCTGATCGAGGGCTATCGGCCCGGCGTGATGGAGCGGCTGGGCCTGGGACCCGAGCCGGTTCTGGGGCGCAATCCGAAGCTGGTCTACGGTCGAATGACCGGCTGGGGGCAGAGCGGGCCGCTGGCCCCGCGGGCCGGCCACGACATGAACTACCTGGCCCTGACCGGGGCGCTGCACGCCATCGGCACCGAGGACAAGCCTGTCCCACCCCTGAATCTGGCGGCCGACTACGGCGGCGGCGCGCTGTACCTGGCCTTCGGCCTGCTGGCCGGCGTGATCTCGGCGCGCGAGACCGGGCGAGGGCAGGTGATCGACTGCGCCATGACCGACGGGGCGGCGTCGCTGATGTCGGTGATGTGGGGGCTGAAGGCCGCGGGGATGTGGCGCGACGAGCGGCGCGCCAACCTGCTGGACGGCGGCGCGCCCTTCTACGACACCTACCAGTGCGCCGACGGCGAGTGGCTGTCGGTGGCGCCGATCGAGCCGCAATTCTTCGCCGTCCTCCTTGAGAAGACCGGCGCCACCGGCGTGGACCCGGCCCGGCAGAATGACCCGTCCGCCTGGCCCGAGCACCGCGAACGCTTGGCCGCCCTGTTCAGGACCCGCACGCGCGACGAATGGCGCGCGCTGCTGGAGGACACGGACGCCTGCGTCGCGCCGGTGCTATCCATGGCCGAGGCCCCGGCGCATCCGCACAACCTGGCCCGAGAAACCTACGTCGAGCGCGAGGGGATCGTGCAGCCCGCGCCGGCGCCGCGCTTCTCGGCCACCCCCGGCGCCATCCAGGGGCCGCCGCCCGAAATCGGCCAGCACACGCGTGAAGCTTTGCTGGGCTGGGGATTCGATGCGGCTGACCTCGATCGGCTCGCCGATCAAGGGGCGATTTGACCAATATTGGGACGCTTCTTGGGCGTGTATGGCTTCGCCGTCGCCGAAAAGCTTGTAGATTTCGGTCAGGGAACGGAGAGGCTTGGTGGCGATCGTCAGCCGCGAAAGGGCGCAGGCCGGTAGGCGCTGGTTAGGCGTGGTGGGCCGCGCTTTTGGCCGCCTCTGGGGCCGTGACGTCATGCTCTACGTCGGCGGCGTGTCGTTCTTCGCCCTGCTAGCCGTGTTCCCGGCCATGGTGCTGCTGATCGGCCTCTACAGCCAGATCTTCACGCCGGCGCAGGCGGCCGACCAAGCCGCCGCCCTGTCGCACATCGTTCCCGCCGGGGCCCGCGCGATCTTCGAGAGCGAGCTGACCCGGCTGACCCAGACCTCGGTGCGGACCGCCTCGGCCCAGTCGGCCTTCGCCGCCGTCATCGGTGTCTACGCCGCCCACCGGGGGGTGAAGGCCCTGCTGGCCGGCCTGACCTTCATCCACGACGAGGAGGAGCCGCTCGGCTTCGTGCGCTTCAACGTGCTCGTCTTCGTCGTCGCCATGGCGGCCTTCGCGCTCTTCACGGTGGTGACGGGCGCGATCGTCACCGCTCGGGTGGTGAAGAAGATGACCGAGACCGCGCCGTTGCAGCACGTGCTGCCGTTCGACAGCGAGTGGCTGTGGGCCGGCGCGGGGCTGATGTTCGGCCTGACCGCGCTCTATCGCTTCGCCATGTCCCACAGCGGCAAGGTGGTGTGGCCGGCGGCGATCACCGGCGGCGTGGCTGCCACCGTGCTGTCCATGGGCGCCTCGGTGGCCTCGGCCTTCTACGTCGACAAGGTGGTCGAACTGGGCGCGACCTACGGCTCGGTCGGGGCGGTGGTGGTGTTCCTGATCTGGCTGTCCTGGAACGTGAACGCCATCTTCCTGGGCGGCGCGCTGGCCACCGAGGTCGAGATCGCGCTCGACGCCTATCGGGCCGAGGCGCGCGGGGTCAGCCTGCAGCCGGCGGAACAGGCCGTCGCACCGTAAAGGCGACCGCGCGGCCTTCCTCGCGCGTCTCCACCAGTTCGAAGCCGGCCTGCCGGGCGAAGTGCGGCACGTCCACCCGCGCCATCGGGTCGTCGGCCAGCAGGGTCACCAGGCCGCCGGGCGGGGTCTTCTCCAGCGCGCGGCGCAGGCGAAGGGTCGGCGCGGGGCAGCGGTGGCCGCGGGCGTCGACCAGGGTGGGGGAGGGCGATTCAGTCACGCTCTTCCCTTAACCGAATCCGGCCATGCTGCGCACATGGACCCGAGGTCGCGCCGCTTCCTGAATGTTTTCGCCGCCGCCCTGGCGCTGGCCGCCCTGGCCGCGCCGGGCCGCGCCCAGGCGCCGCGCATGGCGCCCGACTTCTACATGACCGTGGCGGTCGCCGGCTTCGAGCGGCCGATGGAGGTGCGCCAGTCGGGCCTGAAGCGGCGGACCGACGTCGCCACCGGGGCGGTGGTGCAGACCTTCATCTCCGACCGCGCGCGCGGCGTGCTGACCGTCATGACCGCGGCCGGGCGCCGGCGCCTGGCCGTTCTGTTCCCGCTGCCTCAGCAGGAGGTCAACGCGCCCCTGCCGCTGGACATGTCCATGTTCGCCGACGCGCGCCTGAACCGGCTGGGCGCGGCCAACGTGGCCGGCCGGCCCTGCACGGTCTGGCGCTATTCGGGCTATGTCGGCTCCAACGGCACCGCCTGCGCCACCGCAGACGGCGTGGTGCTGCAGTTCAAGCCGGACGGGCGGCGCACGCCGCTGTTCCAGGCCACCGCCATCACCTTCGCGCGCCAGGATTCCACCTGGTTCAACGTGCCGCCGGACTATCAGATGGCGGTGCTGCCGGGCATGGGGGGCGCCGCGCCGGCCTTGCGTGCGCCCGCCGCTCCCGCCGTGCCCGCGCGCTGAACGAAAGCCCCGCCGCGGGCGTTTCCCGGTCGAGAGCGGCTTCGCGCCGCGGCTTGACGGAAAGGAAGCGGAGATGCCCGCCGCGCGTCCCACCTGGCAGGGGCACCTGCGCCTCTCGCTCGTGACCTGTCCGGTCGCGCTGTATCCCGCGACGTCGCGGACCGCCGACATCTCCTTCCACCTGATCAACCCGCAGACCAACAACCGCATCCGGATGATCACCACCGATCCGGACACCGGCCCGATCGAGCGCTCCAGCCTGGTGAAGGGCTACGAGTTCGAGAAGAACCAGTACGTGCTGTTCACTCCCGACGAGATCGACGCGGTGAAGATCGAGAGCACCAAGGTCATCGACATCGAGCGGTTCGTGGACCTGGCCGACATCGACCGCCTCTACTGGAACGACCCGTACTTCCTGGTGCCCGACGGCAAGATGGCGGCCGAGGCCTACGCCGTGATCCGCGAGGCGATGAGCAAGTCCGAGCGCGTGGCCCTGGGCCGCGTCGTGCTGCATTCGCGCGAGCGGCTGGTGGCGCTGGAGCCGCGCGACCGGGGCCTGGTGGCCTACACGCTGCGTTCCCACGACGAGGTGCGCAGCGCCGCCGACTTCTTCCGCGACATCCCCGACGCCCAGCCGCCGGCCGCCATGGTCGAGATCGCCAGCAAGATCATCGAGCAGCTGGAGGGGCCGTTCGAGCCGGAGATGTTCCGCGACCGCTACGAGGACGCCCTGCGCGACCTCATCCAGTCCAAGCTGAAGGGCAAGGCCAAGACCATCACCGCGGCCGAGCCCGAGGACACCGAGGTCGACGACCTGATGGAGATGCTGAAGCAGAGCCTGCAGCGCTCCTCCTCCACCGCGCGTCGGCCCGCCGCCGCCAAGCCCAAGGCGAAGGCGCCGCCGCCCAAGCGCAAGCCTCCCAGCGAGCCGGCGCGCCGGGCCAGCGGGGGCACGCGTCGGCGTTAGTCGCATTTTCATCGCATCGCCGAGGCTGGTCGCGGCTTGGTCGCGATCGGATTGCGCCAGCGCGGCCCGCGGCATGAAGTGGCTCCACTGCTAAGGAGCACTTCATGCGACGCCTGTTGCTGGCCGCCGGCTCGGCCCTGATCACCGCGTGCGCCGCTGTTCCGGCGCCAGCCCAGACCGTTTCCGCCCCGCCGGCCGCGAGCGCGCCGGCCCAGCCGCTGGACGCAGCCGAACGCCGCCAGGTGGTGGAACAGCTCGCCGCCAAACTGGACAGCGACTTCGTGTTCGCCGAGGTCGGATCGCGCTACGCCGCCACGCTGCGGTCCCACCTGGCGGCGGGCGCCTATGACGGTCTGAGCGATCCGGCCGCCTTCGGCGACAAGGTCACCGCCGACCTGCAGGCCGTGTCCAGGGACGGCCACCTGCGCCTGGCCCCGATGAGCGCCTTCACCGCGCCGCGCCCGGCGCCGGCCGCGGTCGCGGCGGCCCCGGTCAGCACCCGCCCCAGCGGCCCGCCCGGCATGGAGGAGGCGAAGATGATCGGCGAGGTCGCCTATCTCCGCTTCAACATGTTCCCGCAGGACCCGGCCGTGGCCGACGCGGCGCGCGCCTTCCTGCTGGCCCATGCCGACGCGAAGGGGGTGATCATCGACGCCCGCCCGCACCGCGGCGGCGGGTTCGAGGTGATGAACGCCATCCTGCCGCTGCTCTATCCGGAGCGGACGGCGCTGGTCCGGCTCGAGACGCGAGCGGGCCCCGAGGCCGAGGACCCGGTCGTCGACGGGAAATACTTCATCCAGCGGCCGTCGGCGCCCACCGTGGTCGTCTGCGACCACGTGGTCACGCCCGACAAGGCCGAGGCGCGCCTGCAGCACGTCCCCGTCTACTACCTGACGTCCGGCAAGACCGCGTCGGCCGGCGAACACCTGGCCCTGGCTTTCAAGCGCACCCACCGCGCCACCCTGATCGGCGAGACCACCCGCGGGGCCGGCCACAGCGGCAGCCTGCAGCCGATCGGCGACCGCTTCGCCGCCTTCATTCCGGTGGGCAGGACCTTTGACCCCGACACCGGCTGGGACTGGGAGGGGAAGGGCGTCGCGCCCGACGTCGCGGTTGCCGCGGACCAGGCGCTGGACGAGGCGCTGAAGCGCCTCACGGCGGCGGGCGTGAAGACGAGCTGAGGATGCGCCCAGCCTAGCGTCCCTGGCTCCCGGCGATCAGCGCCGCGCGCTCTTCGGCGGTCAGCGGCCGCCACATGCCTTCGGGCAGGTCGCCCAGCTTCAGCGGGCCGACGCGCACGCGGTGAAGGTCGACGACGCGCAGGTCGACCAGCTCGCACATGCGACGGATCTGGCGGTTGCGGCCTTCCTTCAGCACGAAGCGCAGGCGCTGCTCGCCGATCAGGGTGACCTTGGCCGGCTTCAGCTTGCGCCCGTCCAGCTCCAGGCCGTGACGCAGCAGGCCGATCTTGCGCTCGGTGATCGGGCCTGAGACGCGGACCAGGTATTCCTTGTCCAGCTCGGAGGTCGGCCCGATCACCGCCTTGGCCACCACGCCGTCCTCCGAGAGGATCAGCAGGCCGCGGGAGTCGAGGTCCAGCCGGCCGACCGGGGCCAGCTTGTGCTCGAAGCCCGGCGTGACAGCGCTGTCGCCCCACAGGGCGGCGCGGGTCAGCAGCTTCACCGCCGGGATCTGACCATGCTCGGGCTGGCCGGAGACGTAGCCGGTCGGCTTGTGCAGCATCACCGTCAGGCTGGATTCCAGCTTCGACGCGCCGGCGTCGGCCAGGGTCAGGGTCTGGCCCGGTTCGATCTTGCGGCCCGGGTCGGTGACCGTCTCGCCGTCGATCGAGACCAGCCCCTGGGCGATCAGCCCCTCCGCCTCGCGCCGCGAGCACACGCCGCTCTGCGCCAGCCAGCGGTTGACGCGTTGCGGTTCGGCTTCGTCGTAGCGGCGGGTCCAGGACATGGGCGGTGTCTAGGGCCGCCCTCGCGCTTCGACAAGCTCAGGCCGCCGGCGCCTCGACCAGCCCGCGCTGCTCCATCTCCTGGCGGGCGCGGGTCAACACGTCGGCGTTCATGTCGGCCTGGGTCAGCATCCAGCGCAGATAGTCGGCCGGCACCGCCGTCCAGGGCTTGCCGCGGTGCTTGCCGAACGGGACGACGTGCAGTTCGCGCGGGGCCTCGGTCCAGGCCAGCATGTCCTCGACGGACGCGGCGGCCAGCAGGTCGATCAGGATGTGGGCGGTGACCCAGGCGTCAGGCCCGGCCCGATGCGGCGGCATGGCCAGGGCCGGGTCGAGCCGCAGGCCCCGCCAGTAGCGCAGCACCTGGTTCGAGAAGCCGGGCGCCTCGGGCCAGGCGCGCTTGGCCGACTTCACCGTGCAGATCCACGGCACGTCGTCGGTCACCGCCGGGGTGATGTAGCCGCGCTCGAAGCTGGCGTTGTGGGCGACCAGGGCGTCGGGCCGGCCGCCGGCCCAGACCAGCTCGCGCAGGAGATCGGTATTGCAGGCCGGCATGTCGGGCGGGAAATCATCGGGCGTCAGGTGGTGCACGGCCATGGCGTGCACGGTGATCTCGCCCAGCGGCCGCAGCAGGCGGGTTCGGGGAAGCTCGGCCCGCACGCCGTGCTCGTCGGCCACCACGTCGACCACGCCCACCTCGATGATCTCGGCCTCCGGGCCGCCGGCGGTGGTCTCGATGTCGATGACGCGAAGTCTCATGTACGGGCTCGGGCGCGAATCCGGGGAAGTCCCGCCAGCATATAGGCGTTCGGGCCGCGTCAGGATCGGACGTATTGACCGCAGGCCCCGGCTCAGGCGAGGAGCCGCCCATGGCGAGCGGATGGATGATCGGGGTGATGGTCGAACGGCCGGGCGAGACCGGCTTCGTGCGGCACTACTACGCCGTCGGCCAGGAGGACCGGGCCCGGGCTGAGTGGGCCGCGGTCGACGCCGCCCTGACCCTGGGGCGCATCGCGACCAGCCCGGTCGACGGCTGGGAGCCGGTGCAGGCGGTGGATCCGCTGCCGCCCAAGACAGTTCAGGCGCTGGGCCTGCGTCCGGGCCAGATCCGTGCGCTCGGCGACAAGTGGCCCCGCCGCTGGCTGGGGCGGTGAAACTGAGCGGGCTTCATATCCAAATCTCCCGTCCTCCCGGCCGGACGCCCGCGTAGCGGGCGGTAGAGCCGGGACCCAGCAAGCACGCGGCTTGTTGCAGCGCGGGATCGCAGCATTCAGGTCGAGCTTGCTGGGTCCCGGCTCTCTGCTGCGCTTCGCTGCGGCCGGGATGACGGTTTTAGACTTTGTACCCTTCCACCAACCGCCCGACGACGTCAGCAGCGCGCTCCTGCGAGCCGGGGTCGAGGGTCGGCAGGGTGATCACGCCCAGCCGCGGCCGCACGTCCTCGCGGCTGGAACGACGGTAGGCGGGGTCGTAGTGCGACTCGATCAGCGCCTCAGCCAGGGCCGAGAAGGCGCGCGTGTCCGCCAGACGACGCCATTCCTCCAGCCGCTCGCGGCTGTGGTGGCGGGGCAGACGGGCCAGCGCCGCGTGAAGCGCCGCCCGGTCCTCGGCCAGGTCGCGGTAGGTCTGGGCCAGATAGGTGGCGCGTTCGGCAGTCGGCGCGCAGACCTCGATCCGAGCCGCGGTCTGCATGGCCCGCCACAGCACCGGCGGCAGCATGATCTCGCCGATCTTGCTGGACTCCGCCTCGACCACGACGGGACGGTTCGGATCCAGCCGCTCCAGCGCCGCGAGCAGCCGGCTCTCGAACAGCTTCTGGCCGGGCTGCGGGCGGCCGGGCAGGGCGCCCAGCAGCGAGCCGCGGTGCTCGGCCAGACCTTCCAGGTCCAGCGCCTGAACCCCGCGTTCGGCCAGCCGGCCCAGGATCTCGGTCTTGGCCGTGCCGGTGCCGCCGTCCAGCAGGATCAGCTTCGGCGCGGGCGGCTCGCCGTACAGCCGCTCGGTCACGTGCCGGCGCCAGGTGCGGTAGCCGCCGACCAGCAGGGTGGTGCGCCAGCCGACCTGGGAAAGGATGGTGGCCATGGCGTGCGAACGCTGGCCGCCGCGCCAGCAGTAGACCAACGGCTGGAAGCCGCTCGGCCGGTCGGCCAGGGCGCCGTCGAGGTGGGCGGCGATGTTGCGCGCCACGTGGGCCGCGCCGAGGCGGCGGGCGCGGAACTTCGACTCCTGGACGTAGATCGTCCCGACCTCGGCCCGCTGGGCGTCGTCCAGCACCGGCAGGTTCTCCGCGCCCGGCAGGTGATCCTCGGCGAACTCGCCGGGACTGCGCACGTCGATCACCGCGTCGAAGCGCGAAAGCGCTGCGGTGTCGATCGCCTGGAGCCGGTGGATGGTGTCGGTCATTCGGCGCAGCTATAGGCCGTTTGCGGGCCGGCGTGCAGCCTCCGGGCCCGGAAGGAAGGCCCATGATCGAAGCGCCCCGTCTGACCTCGCTCGCCCACGGCGGCGGCTGCGGCTGCAAGCTGGCCCCGGCGGTGCTGCGCGACATCCTGGCCGGCATGCCGGCGGCGGCGGCCTTCCCGAACCTGCTGGTCGGCACCGAGACCTCGGACGACGCGGCGGTCTGGCTGCTGAACGACGACCAGGCGCTGGTGGCCACCACCGACTTCTTCATGCCGGTGGTGGACGATCCCTACGACTTCGGCCGTATCGCCGCGACCAACGCGCTCTCGGACGTCTACGCCATGGGCGGCAAGCCGATCCTGGCGCTGGCCATCGTCGGCATGCCGGTGAACACCCTGCCGGTTCAGACCATTCAGGGCATTTTGGCCGGCGGCGCCTCGGTGTGCGCGGCGGCCGGCGTCCCGATCGCCGGCGGCCATTCCATCGACAGCGTCGAGCCGATCTACGGCCTGGTGGCGCTGGGCCTGGTGCGGCCGGACAGGGTGCTGACCAACCGCGGCGCGCGGATTGGCGACGTCCTGATCCTGACCAAGCCGCTGGGCGTGGGCGTGCTCAGCGCCGCCTTCAAGAAGGGCGAACTGGACGAGGCCGGCTACGCCGCCCTGATCGACACCACCACCCGGCTGAACGCCGTAGGCGCGGAACTGGCCGAGACGGCCGGCGTGCACGCGGTCACCGATGTCACCGGCTTCGGCCTGCTGGGCCACGCCCTGGAGATGGCCCGCGGCTCGGGCCTGACGGTCGAGCTCGACGCCGCGGCCGCGCCGCTGATCGCCGGGGTCGAAGCCATGGCGCGAGCCGGCGTGCGCACCGGCGGCGCGGTGCGCAACTGGGCCAGCTACGGCGACTTCGTTCGGGCCGAGAATCTGGACGACTGGCGCCGCGACCTGCTGTGCGATCCGCAGACCAGCGGCGGCCTGCTGATCGCGGTCGCGCCGGAGCAGGCGCACGCCGTGCTGGCGCTGGCGCGCGCTCGCGGCTTCGCCGCCGCGGCCGTGGTCGGGCGTGTGCTCGACGGGCCGGCCGAGGTGCGGGTGCGGTAGGGGCCTGCGCCTACAGCCAGTCGCCGAAGCTGTCGTTCGGCTGCGGTCCGGCCAGCAGCACGTCCTCGGGGCGGAGCATGTCGGCCCACACGCCGTGCAGCACCACCGTCGCGCCCGCCAGGCGAATGTACAGGTCGTCGCCCTTCTGGACGGAGGCGGCCTGCAGGTCCTGGAACGTCATGTCGCCGAAAGCCGTCAGGTCCAGCAGGTCTCCGCCCGGCCCGCCGGCCCCCTCGAAGTCGTCGATCGTCGCCGTGCCCGGGCCGGCGATCACGAACCGATCGGCGCCGCCGCCGCCGACCAGGCGGTCGGTTCCGCCGCCGGAGACCAGCACGTCGGTCCCCGCGCCGGCCATCAGGACGTCGTTTCCGAGTCCGCCGTCCAGCCAGTCGTCGCCGCCCGCGGCCCACAGTTCGTCGTTCCCGGGGCCGCCGGACAGCCGGTCTCGGCTGTCCGAGGAGCTGAGGTGGTCGTCGCCGTCGCCGCCGTCGAGCACGGCCGCGCCGCTGCGGCTGGAGATCCAGTCGTCGCCGCCCATTCCCCAGATGGTCTCGTCCAGGCCCTCGGCGCCGTAGATCGCGTCGGCGAAGGCGGTGCCGCGGATCTGCTCTACGCCGGCGAAGGTGTCGCCGGCCGCGTCCCAGTCGCCGTAGCCGCCCTGTAGGTTGATGAACACCGCCCGCGTCGAGCCCGAGTAGTCCACCAGGTCGGCGCCCGAGCCGCCTTCGAAGCGGTCGGCGCCGGCGCCGCCGACCATCACGTCGTCGCCCCCACCGCCGTTCATCACGTCGTCGCCGGCCCCGCCGTCCAGCCGGTCGGCGCCTTCGCCAGCCAGCAGGACGTCGTTGCCGAGCCCGCCGTCCAGTTGGTCGTCGCCGCCCCCGGCCGACAGTTCGTCGTTGCCGGCCCCACCGTACAGTCGGTCCTTGCTGTCCGAGGAGATCAGGTGGTCGTTTCCGTCGCCGCCGTCGAGCACGGCCGCGCCGCTGCGGCTGTAGAGCCAGTCGTCCCCGCCCATTCCCCAAAGGGTCTCGTCCAGGCCGTCGGCGCCGTAGATCGTATCGGCGAAGGCGCTACCGCGGACCTGCTCGATCCCGACGAAGGTATCGCCGGCCGCGTCCCCGCCGCCTGCGCCTTGCATGTCGACGACCACCGCCTGGGCTGAGCCGGTGTAGTCCGCCGTGTCGACGCCCGAGCCGCCGACGAAGCGGTCGGCCCCGGCGCCGCCGACCAGCACGTCGTCGCCCGCGCCCCCGTCCAGCACGTCGTCGCCGGCCCCGCCGTCGAGGGTCTCGCCCGCGTCCGTGCCGGTCAACCGGTCGGCGAAGGCCGAGCCCGCCACGCGTTCGATCGAGACCAGGCCCGCCGTCTTCATGGCGAAGACCACACCCTGGGCCGCCCGGGCGAAGCTGACCGTGTCGAACCCGTCGCCGCCGTCCAGCCGATCGTTCCCGTCGCCGGCGTAGAGCACGTCGTCCCCGGCGCCGCCCACGAGCACGTCGTCCTGGCCGCCGCCGTCCAGCGCGTCGTTTCCGTCGCCGCCGCGAAGCGTGTCGCGGCCCAGGCCGCCCAGCAGTTCGTCCGCGCCAGCGCCGCCGTCGAGGATGTCGGCCTGGTCGCCGCCGTCCAGCAGGTCGTCGCCGTCGTCGCCGAAGAGCCAGTCGCTGGAATCGCCGCCCCAGATCCGGTCCGCGCCCGCGCCGCCCGTCAGGATGTCGTTGAAGCGCGAGCCGTAGACCAGGTCGTCGCCGTCGCCGCCGTCGGCGCTCGAGGCGTAAGCCTCCTGCAGCGGGGGCCCGTCGGCGCCGCTGTCCCCGTTGACGCCCAGATTGTACCCGACCCGCAGGACGTCGTCGCCGCCACGCCCCAGCAGGACGTCCTGTCCGGAGATTCCCTCAAGCACCTCGTCGGCGTCGCCGCCGGCCAGCCTGTCGTTCCCTTCGCCGCCGATCACGTGTTCGATCGACACCAGGGTGTCGCCGTAGGCTGCGCCGCCGGTGACGCCGGTCAGGAGGTCGACGTAGACCGGGTCTGGTCGGCCGGTGTGGTACTCGATCGTGTCGAACCCGTCGCCGCCGTCGAACAGGTCCCAACCGCCGCCGTCGCCGACACCCCAGAAGAAGTCGTCGCCGCCGCCGCCGTACATCCGATCGTCGCCGCCGCCGCCGATAAAGCGGTTCGCCTGATCGTCGCCGATCAGCAGGTCGGCGCCGCGGCCGCCGTAGAGGTTTTCGATCCCGACCAGCACGGCCGTGGTCACCCCGTTCGAGGCATATCCCTTGGTCAGGTCGAACACGACGCCGCCTACGCCGTCGTAGTAGACGCCGTCGATACCGTCGCCTCCGTCGAGCAGGTCGTCGTCACCGGTCCAGCGGAGCACATCGTCGCCGGCCCCGCCGAGAAGATCGCCGCGGGCTTCCGTCCCGACCGTCAGGTCGTCATCCGGGCCGCCCGCTGCCGGAAGGTCGGTTCCCTTGAGGAGCGAGGGCGGCGAGGGCAGGTCGGCGAGCGAGCGCATGGGCGTCTCCGATCGAACGGCGCGGTTCGCCAGAGCATGACGTGGCGGCCCAAGACGCGAACCCGCTTCCACCGCAGCGCCGTCCGGCTTCATCGCAGACGCCTGGGCCGCAGGCTTGTGGCTCAGGCGGTCGCGGGGCGGGCCGAGGCCATGGCGCGAGCCCATCGGCGCTCGCGTGGCGAGGCAACGTTTCGACGCAAGAATGTCGGACTTCGTCGAGTCTCTGCTGCCAAGCCTGGCGACAGCTTCACTACTCCGCCCGATGTCGGCCCCGTTGGGGTGGTCGACGATACTTCGGGGGAACCAGTGAAAGTCACGCTACTCGCGACGGCGGCCGCCGCCGTCCTGTTCGCCGCCGCGCCCGCCCTGGCCGGCGAGGTCGTCGGCCACGTCGACGCCGGCTACAGCCTGCAAAGCTGGGACTTCGAGGACGGCGACAGCGCCGACAACACCGACCTGTCGCTCGGCGGCGGTTTCGCGACCGCCTTCGGCAACGGCCTGGTGCTGCAGGGCGACGGCCAGATGAACCGCTACACGTGGGACGGCGACGAGGAATCCAGCAGCTTTGGTTACGCCGCCGTGCATCTGGCGACGCGCAACGACCAGTACGCCTTCGGCGCGTTCGCGGGCGAGCTGGGCTATTACAACAACAGCGGGCTGATGGGCGGGGTCGAGGGCCAGGTCTTCCTCGAGCGCGCCACCCTGTCCGGCTCCCTCGGCTATGCGCAGGTCGACGACTGGTTCGCGGACGTTAAGGGCTGGAGCGCGCAGGCAGGCGCCAAGTATTTCGTGAACGACAACTTCTCCGTGGACGCTGCGGTCGGCTACGGAGACTGGGACGCCTGGTCGGAGTTCAACAACTGGAACGCCAGCGTGACCGGCGAGTACAAGTTCGCCGGGTCGCCGGCCAGCGTGTACGCCGGCTATCGCCACGACGAGAATAGCTACGAAGACGACGACGGCATCGCCATCGACACCTTCACGATCGGCTTGCGCCTGGCTTTCGGGGCCGCGACCCTGCGTGACCGCGACCGTCACGGCGCCAGCCTCGACGGCGCCAAGGCCATGGCGGACAACTTCGTCCACTACTACTGAGGCGCCGGCCGGCGGCTCGAGCCCGAACGGCCCCGGAAGACCTCCGGGGCCGTTTTCGTTGAAGGTTCTCGTCTTTCGCCGATCACGTCTGCATGCTCGTGGCGAGGCGGCGGGAGCGAGACGATGGGCTTGTTCGATTGGCTGTTCCGGACCAACGCGGCGTCGAGTCGGGAGGCGGCGGCGCTGACCGCCGTGGCGGCCGCGCGCGACGAGCGGGATGGGCGGTCGCGCGAGACCGAGCCCGAGGCCTGGGCCGACGCGCAGTTCGAACTGGCCCGGGCCTTGCGCGCCTACGGCGAGGTCCGCCAGCCGCGCGGCGTGACGGCGGCCGAAAGCGAAGCCGAAGCCGCCGCCCGCATCGCGCCCTTCCTTGAAGCCGAGGCGCCCCTGCGCGCGGCGCTGGAGGTGCTCACGCGCGAGAGGGCGCCGGACCGCTGGGCCGATCTCCAGCAAGAGCTCGCGCGGCAGCTGCGTCGGGTGGGCGAGATCCGGTACGACGATCCGAGCCTGCTGGAGGCGGCCGCCGACGCCGCCCGCGCGGCCGTGGCGATGCGCACGCGCGAGCGCGCGCCGGAGGCCTGGCTGGAAAGCCAGCTCGAGCTGGCGGAGATCCTGTTCGACAGCGCTTCAAACACCAGACCTGGAAGCCAGGAACTCTACGACGCCGCGGTCGCGGCGTTCCGGACCGCGGCGGCCTCGACGGCGTACATCGACCGGTCGCGGTCGTGGGCCTGGACCCGCTCCCGGCTTGCGCTGGCGCTGATGCATGCGGGCTCGATGACGGACGCGCCTGCGGAGCTGCGTCAGGCGATGCTGCGCGAAGCGGTGCAGGTGGCGCGGGAAGCCGAGGCCTGGGCCGCCGGGGCGCGGGACAAGGCGCTCGCGTCCGACGCCAGGGGCGTGGCGGACTACGCCGAGACCTTCCTGCAGATGCACGAGGAAGGCGCCGGGGCCTGAACGCGGGGAGGGGGCGCCCGCCTCTCCGAAAACCGTCGTTTTGTTTCTGCTTCGGTGTCGGCTAGGGGCAGACTGTTTCGTCCTCAGCCTGACGCAGGAAGCCCGCCCATGCTCTACGCCATCCTCTGCTACGACTCCGAAGACGTCGTCGGCGCCTGGTCCAAGGAAGAGGACGCCGCCGTCATGGAGCGGCTGGGCGCCGTGCAGGAGAAGCTGTCGGCGCAAGGCCGTCTCGGCCCGGTGGCTCGCCTGTTGCCCACCACCGCCGCCACCACCGTGCGCAAGGGCAAGGAAGCGCTGATCATCGACGGGCCGTTCGCCGAGACCAAGGAGCAGCTGCTGGGCTTCTACGTGGTGGACTGCGACAGCCTGGAGGCCGCCATCGAGGTCGCCCAGGACCTGGGCCGCGCCAGCGGCTCGGCTGGCGCGCACGAGGTGCGGCCGCTGATGCTCTACCGTCCCGGAGATATGTCGACGTGAACGACCTCGGCTGGATCGACGCGGCCCTGACCTCGGCCCGACCCCAGGCGGTGGGGGCGCTGCTGCGCTACTTCCGCGACCTGGACACGGCCGAGGAGGCGTTCCAGGAGGCGTCCCTGCGGGCGTTGAAGACCTGGCCGAAAAACGGACCGCCGCGTGATCCCGCCGCCTGGCTGATCTTCGTCGGGCGCAACGCCGCGCTTGATCATGTGCGCCGCCAGAGCCGCCACACCGCCATGCCGGCCGAGGAGCTGGTCTCCGACCTCGACGACGTCGAGGCGCCGCTGGCCGATCGGCTGGACGGGGCGGACTATCGCGACGACGTGCTGCGTCTGCTGTTCGTCTGCTGCCATCCGGACCTGCCGGCCACCCAGCAGATCGCCCTGGCCCTGCGCGTGGTCTCGGGCCTGTCGGTGAAGCAGATCGCGCGCGCCTTCCTGGTCGGCGAGAGCGCCATGGAGCAGCGCATCACCCGCGCCAAGGGTCGCATCGCCCAGGCCGACGTGCCTTTCGAGACGCCGGGCGCGGTCGAACGGTCCGAGCGGCTGGGCGTGGTCGCGGCCATGATCTACCTGCTGTTCAACGAGGGCTATTCGACCGCCGGGGCGACGGAAGCCGCCGCCCGCGCGCCCCTCGCCGAGGAGGCGATCCGGCTCGGACGGCTCCTGTTGCGGCTGTTCCAGGCCGAGCCGGAGATCATGGGCCTGACGGCGCTGATGTTGCTGCAGCACGCCCGCACGGCGGCCCGGTTCGACGCGCAGGGCGATGTCGTCCTGCTGGAGGATCAGGACCGAAGCCTCTGGAATCGCGCGATGATCACCGAGGGGCTGGCCCTGATCGACAAGGCCGTGCGCCACCGTCGGCCCGGGCCCTATCAGGTGCAGGCGGCCATCGCCGCCCTGCACGCGCGGGCCGCTCGGCCCGAGGACACCGACTGGGCCCAGATCGAGCTGCTCTACGCCACGCTGGAGCGTCTGCAGCCCTCGCCCGTGGTCACGCTGAACCGGGCGGTGGCGGTGGCCCAGGTGCGCGGGCCGGAGGCGGCGCTGGCGATGGTCGAGCCGCTGGCCGAGCGGCTGGGCGGCTACTTCCATTTCCACGGCGTGCGCGGGGCCCTGCTGCTGCAACTGGGGCACGGGGCCGAGGCGCGCTCGGCCTTCGACCAGGCCGTGTCGCTGGCCGGCACGGCGGCGGAGGCCGCGCATATCCGCATGCATCTGGACCGGCTGGAGAAGGACCTTCCCGCTGACCGACGTCGCGGAACCGTCGTCGAGCTGTGATCGGGCCGAGACGGGGGATCAGTAAACGTCGCGGCGAAGTCGCCGGAGCGCCCGTTCGTGACGCCCTACCTGTTCTACGTGTTCGGCCGCGCCGGGGCCGACGACCTCTATGTGCTCAACTGCGTCGACGACCCCGAGGCGCGCGCCCGGGCCGAATGGCTGCTGACCCTGCATCCGGGCCGGGATCGGGTCGAGGCCTGGGACGAGGCCCGTCCGGTCTGGATCGCCGAGGTCGAAGCGCCGGCCGAGGCCGAGCCGTCGCTGGCCGTCGCCGCCTGATCAGGCGGCGGCCCAGACGATCAGCACCGACGCCACGATGGTGAACGCGTCCTCCAGCAGGGCGGCCGGCAGGTCGCGGCCGAACGCCCTGGCCAGGCGCATGCGCACCGCGTAGCCGCCGAAGGTCCCCGCCAGCGCCCCGATCGCTCCGGCCGCCGCGCCGCCGACCAGGGCGCCGTGGGCCGCGCCCAGGGCCGCGCCGCTGAGGCCGCCGGCGAACAGCCGTCCGATCAGCAGGGCCGGCGCCTTGCGGCTCGGGGTCTTCGGCAGCTTGTCGCCGATCAGCTCGGCGATCGCCGCCGCCGTGAACAGCCAGGGCGTGATCGGCGCGCCCATGAACCCCAGTGGCCCGCCCGCGAGGGGCAGACGTCCCAGCCACGCCGCCCAGGCGACGACCGCCAGGGGCGTGGCCGTGCGGTGGCCCGCGACGACGCCGATCAGCAGGGCGAGGATCAGGATCATCGGCGCGCTCCCGACAGGGTTCGAGAGCCTCTACCGCGGCCGGTCCGCGCCGGTTCCGCGCCCGCCTGTCCGTAAACTAACGGACTCTATGGAACCGGTTCGGAGCTTGCGCGTTTTTAGCTGCACAGTTCTGCGCGCGCCGTTCGGGGGCGGCCGCGTGCGCCACGTATCCCCGCGATTATATTGAACAAATGTCCAAGCTCACGCCTGCGTCCTCGCACGTCTCGCTCTCCGCCGACCTCGGCGACGACCGTTACGAACGGTTGGTTCAGGCGGTGGTGGACTACGCCATCTACCTGCTCGACCCGAACGGGCGGGTGCAGAGCTGGAATTCCGGCGCCGCCCGCATCAAGGGCTACGGCGCCGAGGAAATCGTCGGCCAACCGTTCTCGCAATTCTACACGCCGGAAGACCGCGAGGCGGGCAAGCCCGAGCGGGCCCTGCGCCTCGCCGCCGAAGCCGGCCGCTTCGAGGACGAGGGCTGGCGCGTACGCAAGGACGGCAGCCGGTTCTGGGCCATGGTCGTGGTCGACGCGGTACATGACGACGACGGCCGGTTGATCGGCTTCGCCAAGATCACCCGCGACATCACCGAGCGGCGCGAGGCGCAGGAGCGCCTGGCCGAGGCGCGCGAGCAGCTGTTCCAGTCGCAGAAGATGGAGGCGCTGGGCCGTCTGACCGGCGGCGTCGCCCACGACTTCAACAATCTGCTGACCTCGGTGCTGGGCGCCACCCACCTGGCCCAGCGGCGGGCCGGCGGCGATCCGCGCCTCAGCGAACTTCTGGACACGGTGCGCACGGCGGCCCAGCGCGGCGGCGACCTGACCCGCCAGCTGCTGGCCTTCGCGCGGCGTCAGCCGCTGTCGCCCGAGCTGCTCGACCTGCAGCGGAGCCTGCCGGCGACGGCGGGGATCGTGCGACATTCCCTGGGGCCGGACATCAGTCTGGTGCTGGAACTGTCCGACCAGCTCTGGCGGATCGAGGTCGATCCCGGCCAGCTGGAGCTGGCGCTGCTCAACCTGGCGGTCAACGCCCGCGACGCCATGCCTGACGGCGGCGTGATGCGGATCTGCGCGCACAACATCACCCTGAACGGCCAGACCGACGGCCTGGTCGGCGACTTCGTGGCGATCAGCGTCGCCGACACCGGGCCGGGGATTTCGCCGGAGGTGCGCGACAAGGTGTTCGAGCCGTTCTTCACCACCAAGCCGGTGGGGGAGGGCTCGGGCCTGGGGCTCAGCCAGGTCTACGGCTTCGCCCGCCAGTCGAACGGCGCCGCGACGCTGGAGAACGCGCCGTCGGGCGGCGCGGTGGCGACGGTCTATCTGCCGGCGGCCGCGCGCGCCGGGACGGTGGCGGACGCCGAAGGCGGCGCCGAGGTGCTGGTGGTCGACGACGATCCGGTCGTGGCCATGCTGGCCGCCGACATCCTGGAGGAGCTGGGCTGCCGGGTGCGGGTGGTGACCAGCGCCCGCGAAGCCCTGGCGGTCCTGCCGGTCGAATGCGGCCTGAAGCTGGTGTTCAGCGACGTGGTCATGCCCGGCGGCCAGAGCGGCCTGGAGCTGGCCCGCGAAATTCGCCTGCGGCGGCCGGAGCTGCCGGTGCTGCTGACCACCGGCCACAGCGAAGGGGTGGCGGCCCATCCCGGCGAGTTCCCGGTCCTCCCCAAGCCTTACGAGCCGCAGCAGCTGGAGGCCTGGATCCGCCGGCTGCTGCCCACGGCGCCCCGCCTGGCGGCGAGCTGAGCGCTCCCGAGCCCGCCTCGGGAGCGCCCGGGGCTCAGTAGTGCAGCAGGTGATCGCCCAGCGCCTGGGCGCCGGTGAGCGACACGCCCTTGCGGTCGCGCTCGCGCACGGTGGCGGCCCCGAAGTTCAGCCGCACGCCGACCGTCAGCGTGTCCGAGCCGTACTCGTAACGCGGGAAGTCGTTCCGATCGCGGCGGGCGGCCGCGAACAGGCTGACGGGAACGGTCTCGAACGGCTTGTACTCGGCGTCCACGCCGGCGTTCCAGCCGGTGATCTCGCGCCGAGCGCCGTCCCAGTCGACGTAGCCGGCCGCGGCGCCGAGCGCGAGATTGTCGGTCAGGTACCAGCGGCCGGAGACCTGGGTGTCCCACAGGCCGTAGCTGGAGCTGTAGCCGTCGAACTCGGCCTTGGCGGCGGAGACCGAGACCATGGCCTTAGAGAGTTCGGCCTGGGCTTCCACGCCGGCCAGCGCGCCGTCGGCCCCGTAGAAGGTGGTCGCCCCGGCGAAGGCCCCGACGGTGTAGCGCCCGAGGCGCTTGAAGCCGTGCACGGCCGCGAAGCCGACGCTGTCGCGGCCGTCCTCGCCGCCCCAGGCGTAGCTATCGGAGCGACCGTCCACCTGCACGCCCCAGCCGTTGGCGAAGGTTGTCGCGGCGGCGCCGCTCAGCGCGACGTCGGTGTTGTCGACCGGCCAGCCGTCCCACTCCCAGCGAACGGCGCTGTAGGACAGGTCGGCGCGCCCGACGGTTTCGGCGGCAACGGCAGGGGTGGCCGCGATCGCGGCGACGAGGGCGAAAAGCGGAACTCTCATGACGCGTGACTCTCTCGATGGGCGCCCGCTTGCGGCGAGGCGCCTCTACTCACGAGCGAGTCCTAAGGTGCGTCGGATGGGAATAAGTTACTGAAATTACGCAGGGTTTGCGGCGAAGTGTCGCAAGTCCGTGCATTAAGGGACGCCGGCTTCACGGCGGCGGGACAGGCAGCAAAAAGGGGCGCCGGATTGGTCCGGCGCCCCTTCCGTTTTCAGGTCAGGCGCGAACGCCTCAGCCGTTGACGACCTTGGCCTTCGGGGCCGCGCCGGCGGCCAGACGCTCGACCAGGGCGGCGTGCTGGGCCCAGAGGGCCTTGGGCAGGCGCTCGCCGAACTTCTCGTAGAACGGCGGGATCAGGGCGGCTTCCTCGGCCCAGACGTCGGCGTCGACGCTGAGCAGCAGGTCGAGGTCGGCGTCGGACAGGTCGAGGCCGGCGGTGTCGAGCGCGGCCTTGGTCGGCAGGCGGCCGATCGGGGTGTCCACGGCCTCGGCGCGGCCTTCCAGGCGGTCGACGATCCACTTCAGCACGCGGCTGTTCTCGCCGTAGCCCGGCCACACGAACTTGCCGTCCTGGCCCTTGCGGAACCAGTTCACGAAGAAGATGCGCGGCAGTTTGTCGGCCGAGGTCTGCTCGCCCATCTTCAGCCAGTGGCCGAAGTAGTCGCCCATGTTGTAGCCGCAGAACGGCAGCATGGCGAAGGGATCGCGGCGCAGCTCGCCGACCTTGTTCTCAGCCGCGGCGGTGCCTTCCGAGGCCACGTTGGCGGCCAGGAACACGCCGTGGGCCCAGTCGAAGGCCTCGGTGACCAGCGGCACGGCGCTGGCGCGGCGGCCGCCGAACAGGATGGCCGAGATCGGCACGCCGGCCGGGTCTTCCCATTCCGCGGCGACGGCGGGGCACTGGCCGGCCGGGGCGGCGAAGCGGGCGTTCGGGTGCGCGGCCGGCTCGCCGAGTTCCGGCGACCAAGCGCGGCCCTTCCAGTCGGTCAGACCGGCCGGGGGCTCCTTGGTCAGGCCTTCCCACCACACGTCGCCGTCCGCGGTCAGGGCCACGTTGGTGAAGATGGTGTTCTCGCGCAGGGTCTCCAGCGCGTTCTTGTTGGTGTTGCGGCTAGTGCCCGGGGCGACGCCGAAGAAGCCGGCTTCCGGGTTGATCGCGTACAGACGGCCGTCTTCGCCGAAGCGCATCCAGGCGATGTCGTCGCCGACGGTCTCGGCCTTCCAGCCGGCCAGGGTCGGCTGCAGCATGGCCAGGTTGGTCTTGCCGCAGGCGGACGGGAAGGCGGCGGCCACGTAGCGGACGTCGCCCTGCGGCGAGGTCAGCTTCAGGATCAGCATGTGCTCGGCCAGCCACCCCTCGTCGCGGGCCATGACCCCGGCGATGCGCAGCGCGTAGCACTTCTTGCCGAGCAGGGCGTTGCCGCCGTAGCCCGAGCCGTAGGACCAGATTTCGCGGGTCTCGGGGAAGTGGACGATCCACTTGTCGTCGTTGCACGGCCAGGCCACGTCGGCCTGACCGGCCTCGAGCGGCGCGCCCAGGGTGTGCACGGCCGGCACGAAGAAGCCGTCCTCGCCCAGCTGGTCCAGCGCGGCCTTGCCCATGCGGGTCATCACGCGCATCGACACGGCCACGTAGGCGCTGTCGGTGATCTCGACGCCCAGGGCGGAGATCTTCGAGCCCAGAGGCCCCATGCAGAACGGGACGACGTACATGGTGCGGCCGCGCATGCAGCCGTCGAACAGGCCGCCCAGCTTGGCGCGCATCTCGGCCGGGTCCATCCAGTTGTTGGTCGGACCGGCGTCGATCTCTTTTTCAGAGCAGATGAAGGTGCGGCTTTCGACGCGCGCCACGTCCTTCGGATCGGACGCGGCGTAGAACGAGTTCGGACGCTTGGCGGAATCCAGGCGGCGCAGGGTGCCGGCCTCGACCAGGGCGTCGGTCAGCTGGGTCCATTCGGCGTCGGAGCCGTCGCACCAATGCACGCGCTCCGGCTTGGTCAGGGCGGCGATCTCGCGCACCCAGGCGATCAGACCCGCGTGGCGGGTGGGGGCCTGCTCGAGCCCGGGGGTGTCGGTCGTCTGCAACTCGGTCTCTCCACTGGGACCGGGCGCGCGCGTGCGCAGCCCGGACGGGACAAGCCCGCCGGCGCGCGGCGGAGTCGCGCGTCTCTAGCATGGCTGCTCCTGTTTCGGGAGCATGAGTTCACGCGATCGTCACGTGATGCGGCAATATCTCACCCTTGTTGCACTGCAGCAAGGGCAGGAAGTTGCCGTAACGTGGCGCCTTTAGGGTGGAAAATTTGTGCAAATACGGTGCGACAATCCGCCGTTCCCGCCCGGAAACCCTGAATAGTCTTATGCAAATTGTTGCAAGTGGTGGCCGCCCGAAGGTGGGGCGTCCGGTCGCGCGTCCGTTCGCCCGCGCGACGGGGCTCCCGGTGGGGATCAGATTGGCTCCCTGATCAGGAATCGGGGCGGGGCCATGAGCGAGCCGGCGACAATCGCGGGCGTGGAGATGACCGAAGACGGCGGGCTTTCGCTGGCGCTCGACGAAGCCGGTACGATCCGGCGGCTGTCGCTGGCGGCCGGCGACGTGCCGCTGCTGGCGCGCCTGCTGGCCGAAGCCATGGCCGCGCGCGGCGCCGGCCTGGAGCTGGACGCCCGCGACGTGCTGATGAAGCCGCCGTCCGGGCCGGGCGACCTGCCGCGCCTGGCCTTCCTGGCTCCCGGCTGGCCGCCGATCGCCATGGCCCTGGACTGGAAGGTGCTGCACGGCCTGGGCCTGGCCGCCGACGCGGCCCTGCAGGCGGCCCCGCCGGGCGCGGCGCAGTAGGCCTGCCGGCGCCGCGTCGCCGGCGTTCTGAAGCCCCCCGCTCACTGACCGCGAGCCCGCCGGCCGGCTACGCGGCTTCGGCGTGCCTGCCGCACGCTCCGGCCTGCGGGCCGCGGCCGATTAGAAACGAGAAAAGGGCGCGACGGTCACCCGTCGCGCCCCCTCAGCTTCAGGTCGGAAGGCCGGGCCGGCTTAGGCCAGAGCGCCTTCCATCACGCCCTTCATCCACTTCGGGTGCTCGAGCACCTTGCCGCAGCCCAGCGCCACGCAGGACAGCGGGTCGTCGGCGACCGACACCGGCAGGCCGGTCTGTTCGCGCAGCTCGGCGTCCAGGCCGCGCAGCAGGGCGCCGCCGCCGGTCAGCATGATGCCCTTGTCGGCGATGTCGCCGGCCAGTTCCGGCGGGGTCGCTTCCAGGGCCACCTTCACCGCTTCGATGATCTGCGACACCGGCTCGGCCAGGGCCTCGGCGGCCTGGCGCTCGGAGATGCGCACTTCGCGCGGCACGCCCTGCATCAGGTCGCGGCCCTTGACCACCACCGACAGGCCGTCGCCGTCCAGCGGCACGCGGGCGGCGGCGATGTCCTTCTTGATCCGCTCGGCGGTGATCTCGCCGATCATCAGGTTATGGTTGCGGCGGACGTAGCTGATGATGCTGTCGTCCATGTGGTCGCCGCCCACGCGCACCGAGCGCGAATAGACGATGCCCGACAGGGACAGCACGGCCACTTCCGTGGTGCCGCCGCCGATGTCGACCACCATCGAGCCGGTGGGCTCGTGGATCGGCAGGCCGGCGCCGATGGCGGCGGCCATCGGTTCGTCGATGAGGCCGACCTGGCGGGCCGAGGCGTTCAGGCAGCTGTCGTTGATGGCCCGGCGCTCGACCGCGGTCGCGCCCGACGGCACGCACACCACCACCTTCGGGTTCACGAAGTTCTTGCGGTTGTGAACCTTGCGGATGAAGTGCTTGATCATCTCCTCGGCGACTTCGAAGTCGGCGATGACGCCGTCGCGCATCGGGCGCACGGCTTCCATGTGGCCGGGCGTGCGGCCCAGCATCTGCTTGGCTTCGAGGCCGACGGCGTGGACCACCTTGCGGCCGCCGACGTTGCGGAGGGCCACGACCGAGGGCTCGTTCAGGACGATGCCCTTGCCGCGCATGTAAATCAGGGTGTTGGCGGTGCCGAGATCGATCGCGATGTCGCTGGAGACGGCGCCGACGAGGGTTGAGAACATGAACGGTCCCGGTTGTTCTGAGAGACGGATGATCGGGGCGCGCCCCGGGGACGAAATTGTCGTCTTTGCGGCCCGGCGTATCGGCGCTCGTTGTCGCACCCAAGCCGTAATCGCGCAGATCGCGCCCTCATACCGGAAACGAGTTGTGGATAACGGCCGGACCCGCCGCCCAGGGCGGGTCCGGGCTACGGCCTGCGCCTAGTTCGTCGTCTCCGGCGCTTCCTCTTCCTCTTCGTACTCGTCGTCCTCGAACTCCTCGTCGTCGAACACCTCGTCGTCGACCTCGGGGATCATCTCCAGCAGGGTCTCCATGATCGCCGCCATCTGCTCCGGCGCGATCTCGTAGGCGTGCGTGGCCTCGCCGTCGCCGATGTGGAGGAGATAGCCGTCCTCGGTTTCGTCGATGTCGAACTGAGCCAGCGGCTTGGCCATGGCGGCCCTCCTTCTCGATGCGCGGGCGACGCGCCCGTCTCAGCGACATAGGCGCCACGGGAAGATTGCCAAGCGCAAGCCTGGAATGCCGGTTTTGCGCCGCTCAGGGATCATACGTTTGTTAGCCGGGGTTCTCCCGATGGCGCACGGCGCGGCTTCGCGCCGACAGTGCCGGACCGAAAGGCCGCAAGGGGAGACGATTATGTTGCGCAGCATCGCTGGGATCGGCGCGGCGGCGGCCGCCCTGCTGGCGGGGACCGCCGTCGCGGCCGATGACGGCGCGGCCGACGACGCCGCGACGGCCTACGACTACGCGGCGGCGTGGGACGACGCAGGAGCGTCCAACGACTACGCCGGCCAGTATGTGCCACAGCCTGACTGGACCGAGCACGGCGGCTGGCGGTTCGCGGTGACGCCTTACCTCTACCTGCCGATGATCGACGGCAAACTCCGCTACGACATCCCGAAGGGCACCGGCAACCGGCCGACGGTGAAGATCGACGCGAAGGACATTCTCGAAGCCCTGAACTTCGCCTTCATGATCTCCGGCGAGGCGCGCAAGGGGCGCTGGGGCGCGTTCACGGACGTGATGTACGCCGATCTGGACGCCGACCGCAGCAAGGTGCGGACGCTGACCGGACCGGGCGGGCGGGTGCAGGTCCCGATCGACGTCGGCACCGACGTGGGCGTGAAAACCTGGCTGTGGACCCTGGCGGCGGGCGCGGAGCTCGGCCATCCGGGCGGTCGGGCCAGCGTCGAGGCCTTCGCGGGCTTTCGTTATCTCACGGTCGACACCGACCTGAGCTGGTCGTTCGCCGGGCCGCTGGACGAGTTTCCGCAGACGGGCAGGGTCTCCCAGGACGAAGACATCTGGAACGGCATCGCCGGCATCAAGGGCCAGGTGGCGCTGGACTCGAACCGGCGCTGGAACGCCACCTATTACCTGGACGTCGGCGCGGGCGATTCAGACCTGACCTGGCAGGCGATCGCCGGGATCGGCTACGCCTACGACTGGGGCGACCTGCGCTTCGCCTGGCGGTACATCGATTACAGCCAGTCGGCCGACAAGCTGGTGAACGACATGAGCCTGAACGGCCCCGCCTTCGGCGCGACCTTCAGGTTCTGACCGTCAAATTCCGACCCGCGGCGTGGAACCTTGGCTGGGATAACGGCGTTACGTGCCGAATAGCGGGGAGCTGCGTCATGCATCATGAACTTCAGTCCGCCGCGTCCGCGGCGCGTGCGCCGGCTATGCAAGCCGGCTTTCCGGTGCTCGATCTAGAAGCGTTGCGTCAGGCTGAAGTGAAGACTGATCCGTACGTCTACCTGCACGGGACCGGCGTGGTCCGGCCGGAGATGATCGCGGCGGTGCAGGCCAGCTTTCCGGACATCCGCACGACCGGTTTCCACCCGGTCGAGGACTACGCGCCGCACGGCGCTTTCGGCGAACTGATCGACGAACTGCGCGGCGAAGCGCTGAACGAGGTGCTGAGCGACAAGTTCGGCATCGACTTCACCGCGCTGCCCCAACTGATCACCATCCGCAAGCTGTCGGCCGCCCACGAGGGCCGGATCCACACCGACGGCGACAAGAAGGTGATGAGCCTGCTGATCTACCTGAACGACGCCTGGGACTCGCCGGCCGGGCGGTTCCGCGTCCTGCGCGGCAAGGACGACTTCGACGACTACGCCGCCGAGGTCCCGCCGGAGACCGGCGCCTTCGTCGCCTTCCTGCGGGCCGACAACTCCTGGCACGGCCACACGCCGTTCGTCGGCGAGCGGCGCGTGGTGCAGGTGGCTTGGCTGCGCAGCCAGGAAGACGTCGACCGCAAGCGGCGCACCCATGGCGTGCTCGGGGCGCTGAAGCGGATATGGGCGCGTCCCGCGGGCACCGCCTGAGCTCCAAGCTCCGCCACGGAATTGGCCAAGTCGTCTCGCTAACCTCCACGGTGCGACGCGTTCGCGCATTTGCGCGGACGCGTCGGCGCGACATGGTCTGAATTCGCGTCCGTCGGTGCAGGAGTTTTCGCATGCAGCCGCCCTCCGACCGCAAACCGCCCGCCAACCCCTTCGAGCGGCGCAGCCCGTGGGGGCGCATGCCGCACTCCATGACCGAGCCGCTGGCCGGAGGGGCCGTCACGGTTGCGCCCGGCGATCCGGCCAAACCCGCGCAGCCGGCGACGGCGCCGGCGGCGCAGGTCCCCAAGCGCGCCGCCCGGGCCGGAGCGGCGGCCCCCGTTGCGGAGGCGCCGCCGCCCAAGCCGCTCGTGCGGCCCTCGGCCCAGACGAGGCCTGCGGCGCCGGCCGAAGCCTCACAGAGCGTCCAACAGGCGAACGGCCGGGCGCGGCACGACGTCGGCACGGCGCGGCCGGCCCTGTTCGTGCCGACGCCGCCGCGCGGGCATCCCCCGTCCACCGGCGCGATCCTTCGCCAGTCGCTGGCGCCGCCGCCGGAACCGCCGGCCAAGCCTGCGCCCGCGAAGTCCGAGCCGGCGGTCTCGCCCGCCAGCCTGGAGGCGAAGAGCCGCCGCTTCGCCGGCGAATTCCTCACCGCGCCCAGCTCACGCCCGGCCCGGCCGCAGGCCGCGCCGCGCCCCGCGGCCGAGGCTGTCC
>NZ_JACSJI010000003.1 GCF_014349105.1 Caulobacter sp. 17J80-11
GCGCTCAGCCCGCCGGAAACCGCGCCGTCGGCGGCGCCCGACGCCGCGCCCTGCAGCGCGCGACCGCTTGATCCGCTCCCGGCGGGCTGGCCCGCCTGGTCACGGACGGTCGTCAGGCCGCCGGCGACCGAACCGGTCCCGCCCAGCGCGCCGTTCGCCTGACCGTTCAGCAGGCCGACGCCGCCCGAAGCCGTCCCCGAGCCTTCGCCCGCGACCTGGCCGCCGACGTCGCGGGTCCGGGCGGCGGCGTCGCGCGCCTTGCGCTGGGCCCGCTCGGCCTTTTCCCGAGCGCGTTCGGCGGCCGCTTCGGCCCGGGCCTTGGCGCGGTCGGCGACGCTGGTCACCCCGCCCAGGTCGGCGGACCCGCCCAGCTGGCCGGCGGCCGAGCCGGCGCCGCCGAGGCCGCCGGTGACCCCGCCCAGGCCGCCCGCACCACCCAGCCCGCCGCCGAGCCCGCCGCCGGCCCCGCCGCCCAGCAGCTGGGCGTGGGCGGCCGGCGCGAAGGCCAGGGTCGCGGCGACGGCGGCGGCGGTCAGAAGAGACGTCTTGCGCATGTTTTCGCTCCTGCGTTGGACGGCGCTCGCAAGCGCCTTCGCAAGGTCCAACGACAGGCCCGTCGCGATTCATCCGCGCCGGCGAAATTTTTCTGCAGAGCTGTAAATCCGTGCCGCCTGCGCGGGCGGAATGTCCGCTTTGGGTGGTGAGCGGACATCGTTCAGGCCTACCCTGGCCGAGGCCGCAAGGCTTTGACTCCGGGGGGCGTCATGAGAAGCGCGTTGATTTCCGTCGCCGTGGCGGCGACCGCCATGGGCGCATGCGACCGGACGCCGGCGAAGGTGCTGCCCGTATCCGCCGAGCCCGCGCCCACGCCTTTCACGGTTCCCGACAGCTATTACGGCGAATGGGTCGTCGCTGACGTGAAGCTGCTCGAGGGCGAGGGAGTGATCTCGAACGATCCGAATTTCGCCCCGACCTGGCGGACGCCGCCGGACGCCCCGGCGTGGATCGGATCGAGGCTGAGCGTCACGAAGGACATGATCCGGCTGCAGCCGGCGCCGCGGGGACTCGAGCGGCGTGAGGCTGCCGACACCTGCACCCGGCCGGTCTTCAGCATCGACGATTCGGTGTTGCAGCCCAGGCCGCAAACCGACGTCGACCGCCAGTTCGGCTTGCCTCCTGACGCGCCGCCCGCGACGCAAGCCGAAGTCTACCGCCAGTTCGGCCTGCCCCCCGCGCCGGAGCGGCACGCCTACGTGATCGACTGCCACGCGGAACCGGAAGGCGACGCCGAGCTGAGCTGGGAGGAGACGGCGGGGCCCTGGCTGCTCCATCCCTACTCCGCGGACATGATGGTCATGGAGTGGGCTATCGGCACCAAGGTGCTGCTGAAGCGGACGCCCCCGGGCTCCCAGGCGCGGAACGTCGAGCCCTCAAGCCCGTCGCGCTGAGGGTTCCCGGCCCCGAGGCTGGCGTGTGTAGGATGTCCGCTTTGGGTCGAAAGCGGACATTGACCTCCTGCATCCGCCGGGATGCCGGAGCGGCTTAGATCCCTGGCGGAATCGGGGCGCTCACAGCCAGGCTGCGTCCGGTCCTCAGCGGGCGCCCGCGACCTTCGGCGGCGCGGCGCGCAGGTCTTCGGCGACCAGGCCGCGGCCGTAAAGCTTGTCTGCGCCCCGCGCCCCGAGGTCGACCGCGCTGGCGGCCAGATCGGCCACCGCCGCCTCGGCCGCCCTGCGGTCGGGCCGGGGCAGGCGTTGGGCGAGTCGGCCCGCGACCAGCGGGGCGGCGTAGGAGGTGCCGCGCACGTTCGCCAGCCCGCCGGGCCCGGCCGCGGCCATGTCCGCGCCGGGCGCTGCGAAGTCGAGGTGCTCGGCGCGGCCGGCCTCGATCAGCACCTTGCGCCGCCGGTCGACGCCGGTGACGGCGATCACGCCGGGATAGGAGGCGGGATAGGCGGCCGGGGCCGCCGGGCCGTCGTTGCCGACCGCCGCCACGATCAGGTGGCCGCGCGCCAGCAGGGCCGCGACCGCCGCCTTCACGGCCGCGTTCGGCGGGCCGACCAGGCTGACGTTGATCACCGGCGTGCGGGTCTCGGCCATCCAGGCCAGGGCGCGCGCGACGCTCTCGGCCGAGCCGCCGCGCGGGGTGTTTCCATAGACGTCGGCGGCCATCACCGTCGCCCCGGGGGCGGCGCCGCGAAAGCCGTCGGCCCGGCCGGCCAGCAGGGAGGCCACCGCCGTGCCGTGCGGCTTGGGCGTCAGCCCGCCCGCCGCGAAGGCCTTCTGTTCGATCCGCGCGCCGGCCAGGGCCGGGTGGCGGGCGTCCACGCCGGTGTCGATCAGGCCCACGCGCACGTCCGACGCGCCGGCGCCCGCCGTCGCGGCCGCCGCGGCGACCGGGGTCGTCCCGGCCTCGCCGTAGACATGATTGTAATCGTAGCTCCCCTGCGGGTCGGCTTCGCGCAGGCGTTTCACCGCGCGCCGGGCGCTCCAGCCGTCGGGCGCGCCCAGCACCACCAGCGGCAGGTCCAGCGGCGCCAGCCGCTCCTCGCGCAGCACCGTGAACCCGGCGGCCTTGGCCTGTTCCAGGGCGGCGGGCGAGGGCGACAGGGCCAGGATTTCGCCGCGCACGACCGGCGCGTTCCGTTCGTCCAGCTCGAGGTCCTGCGGATAGCGCCGCGCCAGGGCGCCCAGCCGGTCGAGCCGGCGGTCGGCCAGGGCGCGCGCGTCGGTCAGCACGCGGCCGGGATCGGGCAGGCGCTCCAGCACGTCGGGCACGACCGGCAGCCGCCCGACGGGGTCGGGCAGGCGCACCTGGCCGTCGGCGGGGCCGCTCAGCAGCAGGGCGGCCGTGGCCCCGGCGAGCACGCGCGCCAGCAGGTTTCGTCCGCCCGGTCCGTCCGCCATGCCGCCTCCCTCGCGCTTCACCGAATCTTCTGCTCCGTTATGGATGAAACGTCAGCCCCCTACCGTTTCATCCACAGAGGTGCGGATTGGACGCCTTTCAACGGGAGATGGTCGAGCTCCTGCCCCGCTTGCGCCGGTTCGCCCGCGTGCTGGCCCGCGACAGCGCCGACGCCGACGACCTGGTGCAGGTCTGCGTCGAGCGGGCGCTGGACAAGCGCGGCCTGTGGCGGCCCGGCACCCGCCTGGACAGCTGGATGTACCGGATCATGAAGAACGCCTGGATCGACGAGACCCGCAGCCGTGCGCGCCGCGGCCGCGTGCTCGCCCCGGCCGAGGCCGGCGAGAACGTCGCCGACGCCACCGTCGCCTCGCTGGAGACCCGGCTGCAGGCCGCGTCGGTGGAGGAGGCGATCGCCCGGCTGCCGGAGGACCAGCGCCTGGCCGTCGCCCTGGTGCTCATCGAGGGGCTGTCCTACCGCGAGGCGGCCGAGGCGCTGGAGGTGCCCGAGGGCACCCTGACCAGCCGGCTGGTGCGCGGGCGCGCGGCGGTGATGGCGCACATGAAGGGAGGCGCGGCGTGAATTTCTCCGACGAGACGGTCATGGCCTACGCCGACGGCGAGCTGACCGGGCCCGAGCGCGACGCCTTCGAGGCGGCGCTGGCCGAAGACGCCGGCCTGCGCGCCCGGGTCGAGGAGCACCGGGCCTTCGCCGCCCTGATCGGGGGCGCCCACGCCGGCGTGCTGGCCGAGCCCGTGCCGGAACGCCTGGTCGCGGCCGCGACGCGCGAGCCCGAGGTGGTGTCGCTGGCCGAGCGCCGGGCGTCGCGGCCGCGCTTCGACTGGCGCGCGGTGGCGGCCATGGCGGCCTGCCTGGTGGTGGGCGTGACCGCGGGCGCGCTCTGGCGGGGCCAGGGCGGCGCGCTGGTCCGCGCCAGCGACGGCGGGCTGAGCGCGTCCGGCGCGCTGGACCGTGCCTTGAACCGCCGGCTGGCCTCGGAGCCCGGCGGGGTCGTGAAGGTGGGCCTGAGCTTCCGCACGGCTGAGGGCGGCTACTGCCGCACCTTCCGCGTCGACAAAGGCGAGGGCCTGGCCGGCCTGGCCTGCCGCGAGGACGGCCGCTGGCGGGTGCGCCTCGCCACCGCCGTCGAGCCGCAGGCGGCGCAGGGCGGCTACCGCACCGCCGGCACGGACACCCCGCCCGAGGTGCTGTCCGCCGTCGAGGCGATCATCGCCGGCGCGCCGCTGGACGCGGCCGGGGAGAAGGCGGCGCGGGACGGCGGCTGGCGCTGAGCCCTACGGCTTGACGCTGGCGTACTCCCGTTCCACCACTCCGCTTAGGTTTCGATTGAAAACGGGAGACGGGTCATGTTTGGGTTCGGCCGCAAATCGTCGAAGGAACCGCCCATGACCGTCGCCCAGAACCGCCAGGTGAAGCTCGCCGCCCGTCCCGTGGGCCTGCCGCAGCGCTCGGACTTCGCCTTCGAGAGCGCGCCGGCGCCGAGCGCCGGCGAGGGCGAGGTGGTGGTGAAGGTGCTCTACCTGTCGCTGGACCCGGCCATGCGCGGCTGGATGCGCGAGGGCCGCTCCTACGTGCCGCCGGTGCAGCTGGGCGAGGTGATGCGGGCGCTGGGCGTCGGCCAGGTGGTCGAGAGCGGCGACCCGGCCTTCCAGCCGGGCGACTACGTCGTCGGCCTGACCGGCGTCCAGGAGTACGCCAAGCTGCCGGCCAAGGACTGGACGAAGGTCGACCCGCGCTTCGCGCCGCTGCCGACCTATCTGGGCGTGCTGGGCATGACCGGCATGACCGCCTACTTCGGCCTGCTGGACGTGGGCGCCCTGAAGGACGGCGACACGGTGGTGGTCTCCGGCGCCGCCGGCGCGGTCGGCCAGGTCGTCGGCCAGATCGCCAGGATCAAGGGCTGCAAGGTGATCGGCATCGCCGGCGGGGCCGACAAGTGCCGCTACGTGGTCGACGAGCTCGGGTTCGACGCGGCCATCGACTACAAGCACGAGAACGTCGCCGCCCGTCTGCGCGAGCTCGCCCCCAAGGGCATCGACGTCTATTTCGACAACGTCGGCGGCGACATCCTGGACGCCGCCCTGGCCAACCTGGCCCGCAAGGCCCGCGTGGTGATCTGCGGGGCCATCTCCCAGTACAACGCCACCGAAAGCGTCGCCGGGCCGAAGAACTACATGTCGCTGCTGGTCAACCGCGCGCGCATGGAAGGCTTCGTGGTGTTCGACTTCGCGTCCCGCTACGCCGAGGCGGCGCAGGCCATGGGCGGCTGGATGCACGAGGGCAAGCTGAAGGGCCGCGAGGACGTGGTCTCCGGCGGCGTCGAGGCCTTCCCCGAGACCCTGAACAAGCTGTTCGCTGGCGAGAACATCGGCAAGCTGGTGCTCAAGGTGGCCGAGGGCTGAGGCAAGTTGCGTCCCCCCTTCGCGTCCGTCTAGCTAGAGCCCGACGCGAGGGGGGAAGCGCGCATGAAGTCCTGGACTCTGATCGGCGTGCTGGTCGCGGGCGCGGCCCTG
This sequence comes from Caulobacter sp. 17J80-11, assembly GCF_014349105.1. GTDB lineage: Bacteria > Pseudomonadota > Alphaproteobacteria > Caulobacterales > Caulobacteraceae > 17J80-11. Next base: position 5,440 of record NZ_JACSJI010000003.1, read on the forward strand.
GCCTGGGCCAGCCTGCTGACGCCGCCGCCGCAATCCGCCGCCGCGCCGCCCACCGCCTTCTCGGCTGAACGCGCTATGCGCGACGTCGAGGCCATGGCGCGCGCGCCTCACCCGACCGGTTCCGCCGAGAACGCGCGCGTGCGCGACTACCTGGCGGGGCGCCTGCGCGAATTGGGCCTGCAGGTCCAGATCCAGAAGACCGACGCGTTCGAAGCCGCCGGCTGGGGCGGCCGCGCTTCCGGCGCGAGCGTCGAGAACGTGATCGGCGTCCTGCCCGGCCGCGACCCCTCGCTGCCCGCCGTGGCGGTGATGAGCCACTACGACAGCGTGCCCTCCTCGCCTGGCGCCGCCGACGACGCGGTCGGGGTGGCCGCCGCCCTGGAGACCGCCCGCGCGCTGGTCGCCAAGGGCCCGCGCGAGCGGGACGTGATCGTCGCGATCACCGACGGCGAGGAGATCGGGCTGCTCGGCGCTCGCGCCTTCTTCGCGGGGCACCCGCTGGCGAAGCGCATCGGCGCGGTCGTGAACATGGACGTGCGCGGCAGTTCGGGCCCCGCGGTGATGTACGAGACCGGCCGCGGAAACGGCGGCTGGATCCGGCTGTTCGGCGACGCCACCCGGCGACCGCTCGCCAACTCGCTGACCGCCTGGATCTACGAGCGGATGCCGAACGGCACCGATTTCACCATCCCGAAGCAACGCGGGATCGGCGGCCTGAACTTCGCCTTCCTGTTCTCGCCGACCGACTATCACGCCGCCTCGGCCACCCCGGCGCATCTGGATCGCGGCAGCCTCCAGCACCTGGGCGACCAGGTGTTGGCCGCCACCGCCGATCTGGCCGCCGGCCGGGATCTGCCCAAGGCGGCGCCGGACGCGGTCTATTCCGACGTGATGGGCGTGGCGCTGGTGCGCTATCCCGCCTGGGCCGGCTGGGTCGTGCTGGGCGCGGCCGGCCTGTTCGCCGGCGTCGCCCTGGCGGGCGCGGTGCGCAAGGGCTTCGTGGTGTGGAAGGACGCCGCCCGCGGGGCGGGCCTGACGGTGTTCGTGGGCGCCAGCGTCGCCCTGGTTCTGCGCGTCCTGCACGGCGGCCCGGACAGCGTCAGCGCCTGGGCCATGGAGGCGCAGCAGCCGCTCGTGCTGGCCGGATGCGCGCTGGCCGGCGTCGGCGTCGTCCTGGCCGCCCTGGCGGGCGTCCGACGCGACGCGAAGCGCTGGATCCCGGCGGTCCTGGCCGTCCTGGTCGGCGCGGCGGGCGCGGTCCGCTTCGGCGGCGTCGATCCGCTGTCGCTGGGCCTGGCGGGCGTTGCGGCGATCACGGGCCTGCTGGTGTTCGGCCGCTCGGCCGGGGCCTGGTGCCTGTGGACCGGCCTGCTGGGCATGGGTTTCGTGCTGGCGATCGCGGCCCAGATCCTGGCCCCGACCGCCGCCTTCCTGTTCGCCTGGCCGCTGCTGACCGCGTCGCTGGCGGCGGCCGGGATCATGGGCCTGGCCGGCGGCGATTTCACCAAGCCGACCGCGCTGGCGATCTCCGGCATGGCGGGGCTCGTCGCCTTCGCCTGGCTGGCCCGCTTCGCCGGCCCGCTGTTCGTGGCCATGGGCTTCGGCATGGCTGAACTGCTGGCCCTGTTCGCGGTGCTGAGCCTGCCGGCGCTCTGGCCGCTGGCGGCGGTCTGGACCCGCGGTCAGCGTCCCCTGACCCTGGCTGCGATCTACGCCGCGCTCGGCGTCGGCCTCGTAGTCTTCGCCCTGGTCCGCGACCCCGCCTCGGCGCGCACGCCGCGACCGACCCAGGCCTTCTACGTCGCCGACCTGTCCACCGGCCGGTTCGCGCGGGCCAGCGGCATGGCCGAGCTCGACGCCTGGACGACGTCGGCGCTGAACGGCGACGGCGGGACGCCGAAGCGTGCGCCGCTCGAGCCCCTGCAGGTGAAGGACGCCTGGCTGGCCGACGCGCGCCCGGTCGCGATCGCGACCCGCCCGGAGCTGGCGCTGGGCGGCGAGGGGACGCGCCGCGTGCTGAACGTGAAGCCGGCTGGCGGCCGGGAGCTGCGGCTGTCGCTGAAGTCGAGCGCGGCGGTGAAGGACGTGACCATCAACGGCGAGCCGGCCGACGGCGTGCTGAGCAAGCCCGGCGAGTGGTCGCGCCTGCGCTGGGCCGGCCCCGGCGAGGGCCTGCAGATCGCCTTCACGGCGGCGACGCCGGGAGCGCTGGAGGTGCGCTACGCCGAGGTTCAGGACGGCTGGCCTACCGACGCCAAGCCGCTGCCGAAGCGGCCGGCCGACGTGGCGGCGGTGGGGCTATCGGACGCGACCGTGCTGACGGACCAGCGCCGGTTCACGTGGTGAGAGTGGGGCCGAAATCCTCGTCCTTCGACAAGCTCAGGATGAGGATTTCTACTCTGCGCGCTCAGTCGCCCTCGTCCTGAGCTTGCCGAAGGACGAGGGCGTGCCGCGGCGTTCTCAGCCCTTCGGCGCCGGCGCGGGCGTCGGGGTCGGCTGATCGGCCGGGGCCTTCTGATCGGCCTTCATCTCGTCGCAGCAGTCCGGCTTCGCGCAGTCCTTGCAGCAGTCCATGGTCGCGGCGGCGGCGACGCCGGCGCTGGCGAGGAACAGGGCGGCGACGGCGGCCAGGGCGGTCTTGGACATGGGATCCTCCGAAGGTCCGGGCAGGTTAGGCCAGGCGTCGGCGTCGGGCAACGCGGGGGCTTTACAGGGCGCGCCGCGGCTGGTTCACCGGCCCCCGTTTCCAGGAGGCCCGCCGTGAGCGATTTCCCCGTCACCGTCTTCCACAACCCGAAGTGCGGCACGTCCCGCAACGCGCTCGCCATCGTGCGGGCGGCCGGCTACGAGCCGGAGGTGGTCGAGTACGTGAAGGCCGGCTGGACGGCCGAGCAGCTTAAGGCCCTGCTGGAGCGCATGGGCGCCGGCCCGCGCGCCGTGCTGCGCACCAAGGGCGCGCCCGAGGAGGCGCTGGCCAAGGTCGTCGAGGGCGTGTCCGACGACGCCCTGATCGCCGCCATGGTCGAGCACCCGATCCTGGTCGAGCGGCCGATCGTGGCCAGCCCAAAGGGCGTGGTGCTGGCCCGCCCGTCCGAACAGGTGGTGAGCGTGCTGGAGCGCAAGCCGGAGAGCTTCACCAAGGAGGACGGGACGGTGGTCCCGCTCTAAGCGGTCAGGCCGCCTTGCGGGCGGCCGACAGCTTGACGAAGACGCCGCGCGCGCCGGGCAGGGCGGCGAACGCCTGGCCCAGCTCGCGCGGGCTTTCCCCCGCGCCCAGCACCAGCACGCCGTCCTCGGCCAGCCGGCTGGCCAGGCGGCGCAGCACGGTGGCGCGGGTCTCGGCGTCGAAGCCGTCCAGCACGTTGCGGCACAGGATCAGGTCGAAGCGCTGCGGGCCGGTGAAGTCCTCGACCAGGTTCACCCGGCGGAAGCGCACGTCGCCGCGCAGGCGCGAAGACACCCGCCACATCTCGTCGATCTTGTTGAACCAGCGGACCAAGAGGCGGGCCGGCAGGCCGCGCTGCACTTCGAACTGGGTGTAGAGCCCGGCCTCCGCCTTCTCCAGACAGGCGCGCGACAGGTCGGTGCCGGTCACTTCCAGCGACAGCTTGGCGCCGTTCGACGCGGCCTCTTCGCCGGCGATGGCCAGCGACCAGGCCTCCTGGCCGGTGGCGCAGCCCGCGCTCCAGGCCCGAACCCGCCCGCCCGGACGGGCCTGGGCCAGGGCCGGCAGGACGTGGTCGCGCAGGCGCTCGAACACCGCCAGGTCGCGGAAGAAGAAGGTCTCGGTCGAGGCCATGGCGCCCACGGCCGCGTCCTTCAGCCGGGCGTCCGCGCCCTTGCGCAGCGCCGCCAGCAGGGCTTCGACCGTGCCGTAACCCTCGCGCCGGGCCAGCGGGGCCAGCCGGCCCTCCACCAGGTGCACCGTCTCGCGGGTCAGCACGAAGCCGGAGCCGGCCTTCAGCAGAGCCGCGAAGTGCTTCAGGTCCTCGGGATCGGCCGCCATCAGACCACGCCCGCCACGGTCAACTTGGAACTGAGGATGTCGCCGTCGAACGGCTTCATCACGTATTCGTCGGCGCCGGCGTCCAGCGCCTCGCTGATCCGCTCGGGTTCGTTCTCGGAGGTGCAGAAGACCACCTTCGGGCGCTCGCCGCCGGGCTCGGCGCGCAGGCTCTTCAGGAAGGCCAGGCCGTCCATCACCGGCATGCGCCAGTCCAGCAGCACCACGTCGGGCATGTGCGCGCGGCAGCGCGCCAGGGCCTCGGCGCCGTCGCCGGCCTCGGCCACCTCGAAGGCGAAGTCCTCAAGGATGCGGCGGGCGATCTTGCGGATGATGCGGCTGTCGTCGACGACGAGACAGGTTTTCATCCGCGCCTCCCTGGCGACGAACACCGCACGCGCGCGGCCCCTAGTGCCGCGAGAATGGTTCTGGGCCGGTTAAGGTTTGGGTAACGCCGTGATCAGACCGGCATGCGGGCGCGGATGGTCACCGCGCCCTCTTCGGCGACCTCGAAGCTGAGCGTGCCGCCGGCGTCGCGGACCACCTCCGACAGCCAGAACGGCTGGATCCACTGGCCGGCCAGGCCGTCGGTCAGCTGCTCGCCGCGCAGGCCGGTGGCCACTTCAGGCTTCATGCGCACGCGCGCGCCCTTGGCCTCGACCGCCATGACGATGTGATCGCCTTCCGTGACCGCCGTGACGCGCGCCACGCCGCCGGTCGGCAGGGCGCCGCCGCCGATCTGCGCGAGGTTGAGCAGGGCGCGGGCGGCAGGCTTCTCGAAGGTCTGTTGCTCGACCGCCCAGTCCAGCTCTGCGCGCACGTGCTCGAAGGCGCTCTTCAGCAGGTTCTCCAGCTCGCGCGCGTCGAATCGCTCGGCCGAGGTCGCCGCGCCGAACGCCACCCGGGCGAAGTTGACGATGGTCACCAGTTTGTGCGCGCTGGCCTCGATCAGGCTCATGGCGTCGTCGCGCATGTCCTGCGCCGACGGGTCCTTCAGCAAGTCCAGGCCCGAGACGATCGCGCCGGTCGGGCTGATGAAATCGTGGCAAAGTTTGGCCGCGATGTGGGACGCCAGCAGGGTCGCGCCGAGCGCGGAAGCCTCTTCAGGCACAGGGGCGAGCAGGGGGTCGTTCATGGGGCGCCTCGATTTCGGCGGATAAGTGCCGTGATTTGCGGGCTTCTTCAAACTGGCGCGGCGCCCTATACGCTCGCGCCGTGACCTACGCCACTTCGAACATCGCGGCCGACGCCGCCTCCACCGCTCCCGCCGACCTGGGCCCCGTGCTGGCCGAGATCGCCGAGGAGGCCGCCAAGATCATCATGCCGTTCTGGCGCGCCGACGTGACGGTCGAGCGCAAGGCCGACGAGAGCCCGGTGACCGAGGCCGATCGCCAGGCCGAGGCCCACATCCTGGGGCGCCTGGCCGAGCTGTTCCCCGACATCTGCGTGGTGTCGGAGGAAGCCGCCTGCGAGGCCGGCGTGCCGGCAGCCGCGAACGCCCGATTCTTCCTGGTCGACCCGCTGGACGGCACGCGCGGCTTCGTCCGCGGCGGCGAGTCCTTCACCGTCAACATCGCCCTGATCGAGGACGGCGCGCCGGTGGCCGGCGCCGTGGCCGCCCCGGCTTCGGGCCAGGTCTGGTACACCACCTCGGCGGGCGCCGTGCGCCGCCGCGTCGGCGAGACCGCCGCCCAGCCGGTGCGCGTGCGCCAGAAGCCGGAAGCGGGCCTGGCCCTGGTCAGCCACACCCTGTCCGACGACGAGGCCACCCGCCTGGCCGCCCGCCACGGCTGCGCCAACTGGCAGGGCCTGGATTCCTCGGTGAAGTTCTGCCTGATCGCCGAAGGCCGGGCCGACGTCTATCCGCGGCCGGGCCCGACCATGGAGTGGGACACCGCCGCCGCCGACGCCGTGCTGCGCGCCGCCGGCGGGCGGGTGCTGACCGAGGACGGCAAGCCGCTCACCTACGGGAAGGCCGACCGCGGATTCGAAAACCCCGGTTTCCTGGCCATCGGCGGCTGACCGCGGGCTAAGAACTCGGGTATATCGGGCCCTCTTCCTGGAGAGGGTCCCCCCATGGCCGACACCGCTGCTCCCGCTTACGACGCCAGCCGCAACAAGCGCGCCGGGCGGGGCAAGATCTTCGATTCGATCATCGACACCATCGGCGATACGCCGCTGGTTCGACTGCCGCGTCTGTCGGCTGAGTTGAAGCCGAAGGCCGAGGTGGTCGCCAAGCTCGAGTTCTTCAATCCGCTGGCCAGCGTGAAGGACCGCATCGGCGTGGCCATGATCGAAGCGCTGGAGCAGGCCGGCGAGATCAAGCCGGGCTCGGTGCTGATCGAGCCGACCAGCGGCAACACCGGCATCGCGCTGGCCTTCGTCGCCGCGGCCAAGGGCTACCGCCTGATCCTGGTCATGCCGGACTCCATGTCGCTGGAGCGGCGCAAGATGCTGGCCCTGCTGGGGGCCGAGCTGGAGCTGACCCCGGCCGAGAAGGGCATGAAGGGCGCCATCGCCCGCGCCCACGAGCTGATGGCCGGTATCCCGGGTTCGGTGATGCCCTCGCAGTTCGACAACCCGGCCAATCCGGCGATCCACCGGGTCTCCACCGCCGAGGAGATCTGGAACGACACCGACGGCAAGGTCGACATCGTCGTCTCCGGCGTCGGCACCGGCGGCACCCTGACCGGCGTCGGCCAGGTGCTGAAGAGCCGCAAGCCGTCGGTGAAGATGATCGCGGTCGAGCCCGAAGCCTCGCCGGTCCTGTCCGGCGGCCAGCCCGGCCCGCACAAGATCCAGGGCATCGGCGCGGGCTTCGTGCCGGCGATTCTCGACACCCACCTGATCGACGGGGTGGAGACGGTGTCGAACGACGACTCCTTCGCCATGGCCCGCAAGGTCGCGCGCGTGGAAGGCGTGCCGGTCGGCATTTCGTCCGGCGCGGCCCTGACCGCCGCCTTCCGGCTGGCGGCGCGCGATGAGAACGCCGGCAAGCTGATCGTGGCCGTCGTGCCCAGCTTCGCCGAACGCTACCTGACCACGGCCCTGTTCGAAGGATTATGAACGGCGCTCATCCACGGTTAACCGCGGACGGGGTCTAATCCGCCCGATATGACCGAGCCGGCGCCCGCACCGGAATCCGCCCCAGCCGCGCCGCCGTCGCGCGCGCGCAAGACGCTGCTCAAGCGTCTTGCCGACGTCGTGTGCCTGCCGGCCAGCCGGGTCAACGCCTTCGAGCGGGCGATGACCGCCGACCTGCTGGTCGAGATGCTGCGCGAGGCGGAAGCGGGCGAGCGCGCCAAGGTGGCGGGGCGCCTGGCCCCGCTGACCGAGGTGCCCAACAGCCTGACCCGGCTGCTGCTCCGCGACGAGCCGGACATTGCGCGCATACTGATCGACGACTGCGGCTCGCTCACCGACGCCGACCTGGTCGCCTGCGCGCGCGAGGCCTCCACCGAACACCGACGGATGATCGCCGCCCGCCGCGGCATCTCCGAAGTGGTCAGCGAGGTCCTGGTCGAGCCGCTCGAGCCCGAGGTGCTGGAGGCGCTGCTCAAGAACACCCAGGCGCGGCTGTCGCAGCCGGCCATGGAGGCCCTGGTCGGGGCCAGCCGCCACGCGGCCGACCTGATCCCGCACCTGCTGCGCCGGCCCGAGCTGCGGCCGTCGGGCGCCTATGTCATGTTCTGGTGGTGCGACGCCGACGGGCGCCGGACCATCCTCTCGCGCTTCGCCGTCTCGCGCGAAGTCCTGCAGGAGGCGGTGGACGACGTTTTCGCCCTCGGCGCGGAAGAGAACTGGTCCGACCCGCTGGCCCGCAAGGCGCTACAGTTCATCGAGCGGCGCCAGCGCAACCGCGCGGCCATCGAGAAGAGCCCCTACGACAGCCTGGAGGCGGCCGTCGCCGCCGCCGAGGAGGGGATCACCCGCGAGATCGCCCAGGAGATCGGCTACCTGTCGGGCCTGAAGCCGGCCACCTGCGCCAAGCTGCTGGCCGACCGCGGCGGCGAGCCCCTGGCGGTGCTGTGCAAGGCCACCGGCCTGCCCAAGAGCGCGTTGAAGAGCTTGTGGCGGTCGATGAAGCGCCCGGAGACCGAGGCCGACGGCAGCGTCACCCCCGCCCTTGAGCGCGTCCTGATCACCTACGAGATGATCGCGACCGACCGGGCCCAGACCGTGCTGCGCTACTGGAACTGGGCGTTGAGTTCGGCGCTGACCCCGGCCCTGGTGAAGGCGATCCGAGAGGGGGACGAGGACGCGGTCGACGAATACTCGGTGCCGCAACGCGCCGCCATGCTGGCGCTGGCAGAAGACTTCGGCCGCTGATCTGGTCTGACAACGGAACCTCTTAGCTCAGCAGGTTCCGCAAAGACTTCGCCTCTGCCGTTCCTGCGGCGGCGCACCTCTGAATTTCCATTTCCTATTTTTCTGTGTTGTGCACCGGTCCGAACCCCGGTAACACGCACGCACTAGAACAAGTTTCGAGCCCGCCGCGTCGGGTCTAAAGCTAACGGAACAAGCAGTCATGGACGACAAGGGCGAAATCATCGAGATGACGGCGGATATCGTTTCCGCCTACGTCGGCAACAACTCGGTTTCCGCTGCGGACCTGCCCGGCCTGATCCAGAGCGTGCACAAGGCGCTCTCGACCGTGATGGGCGGCGCTGAAGCCGCCGCCCCGGAACCCAAGGAACCGGCGGTTCCGCTCAAGAAGTCCATCACCCCGGACTACCTCGTCTGCCTCGAGGACGGCCGCAAGTTCAAGTCGCTGAAGCGTCACCTGCGGACCAAGTACAACATGAGCCCCGAGGAATACCGCGCGAAGTGGGGCCTCCCGAAGGACTATCCGATGGTCGCCCCGAACTACGCCAAGGCGCGTTCGGACCTGGCCAAGCAGATGGGCCTGGGCCAGGGCGGTCGTAAGACGGCGCGCAAGGGCCGCTGATCTCCCGTTCAGATCGTTGACGACGCCCGTCGCGGATTCCCGCGGCGGGCGTTTTCTGTTGCGCCTCGCTCCTGCGGCCCGGGGTCCCGTTAATCCTTTTCCGCTTGCCCCCGATTCGCCGGTTAAGGGATAGTGAACGGGTAGTGATTCGAAGGCGTTGGGGTGGGGCCGAGATGATCGCGCAGTTGGCGGCGCCTGCCTCGGCATTACGGGCGCACGAAGAGATATTCGCCTACTGGGCGTCTCGCCGCCGCGGCGGCCGCCTGCCCAGCCGGGCCGACATCCACCCCGATCACATCAAGCGCTACCTGCCCACCGTCAGCCTGATCGACGTCTCGCGCGAGCCGCTCGACTTCCGCCAGCGGCTGGCCGGCACCGGCCTCTACGGCGTCTACGGGCGCGAGGTCACCGGCATGAAGCTGGAAGAGGTCTACGCCCAGGAGGCGGCCGATTACTGGCGGCGCGAACTGACCTCCATCGTCGAGATGCGCCGGCCGGGCGTGGGCTCGCACACCATGGCCTGGCGCGGCGCCGGCCATCTGTCGATGCTGTGGCTGCGCCTGCCGCTGGCCTCGGACGGCTACGAGGTCGACATGATCCTGGGCTACGACGCGGTGCTGGGCCTGCAGAACCTGCCGCCGTCGGGCATCCGCGCCGCCTGAAGACTGCTTTAGCGGGCCGCTCCCCTCGCCGAAACCGGCGTCCACTTCGGCTGGAAGCGGTCTAGAGCGCGCCCATCGCCAGGAAGGCGCGGCCGGCTGCGAAGTCGCCGACTTCGAAGCGGGCGGTGCGCACGCTGTCGTCCGGCATGACGAACTCCACCGCGAACTGCTCGCGCGGGTCCAGGCCGGCCAGCGCCTGGGCGGTGTCGGCCGGGAAGCGGAAGGCCAGGGCGTCGCGGGCGCCGGCCGCCAGGGTGGTGGAGGCCGCGCCCTTGGCCTGGGCCAGTTCCACGCGGGCGATCTGGCGCGGCGGCGTCTCGCCGGCGCGCGCGTCGGGCAGCCAGGGGCGGCTGGTCCGGGCCGCGTCGCGCAGCACCAGCCGCGCGGCGTAGGGGCGGGCCCCGTCGCTGAAGCGCACGACCGCCAGCAGGGCGCGCCCGTCGCCCTGGCCGGCCAGGCCGAAGGTGGCGTCGTCGGCGCCCATGCGGGTGCTCTGCGACAGCTTCCAGGCGGTCGAGCGATAGGCGGTGCGGTCGGCGCGCCAGTCTGCCTGGGCGCCGGGGAAGCTCATGCGCGCGGTGCGCGACCAGCCGTCGAAGGCGTCGCGCACGCGGGCGGCGGCGCGGGTCAGGTCGGGCGAGGCGCACGGCGTTGCCGCCGCCTTGGCCTTCGCGCGGCTCTCGACCGAGCTCAGGGCCGCGGCGGTGGCGCCGGAGCGCAGGGCGGCGCCGCGGGCCTGAGAGGCGGCCGCGTCGAGGGCGGTCGAGATCTGCGGCGCGAACAGGTTGCAGCGGTCGTCGGCGGCGCGCATCAGAGTGCGCTCGTAATAGAGGTCGGCTGAGCCCATGGCCTGGGCGGCGGCGAGCGGGGCGAGCGCCGCCGCAAGGGCGATCGCCACCCCGATCCGGGTTTTCGCGCGTTTCGCGCTGGTCATGCCGCCGCTTTCTTCTAAAGGGTCGTGCGGGCACACTAGCGCGACGGCTTTTCCGTCCGGTTTCCTTTTAGGGTAAAGGCTTTGTTGCTTTCGACAGACATCTGGGTGGGCGCGCTGATCCGCCGGGCCCAGGCCGAAGGCGCCTTCGCCACGGTCGCGCGCAAGGGCGACGAACGTGCCGGGACGGTGCTGGTCAAGGCGGTGAACCTGCGCGAGCGCACCGCGCGCCTGTACGTCGAAGCCCTACGCGGCGACGGCGAACGGGTGTGGATCCAGCCGGTCGCCTCGGAAGAGGAGCCGGCGCTGGACGCCTATGTCGAGCGTCAGGCCCGCATCGACCCCGACTTCTGGCTGGTCGAGATCGAAGACTTACTGGGTCGTCACTTCCTCACCGAACCGGTCGAGAATCGTTAACTGCGTTCCTCAACGGGAGCGCAACGCCGTTCGATCTATGGTCGCCTTGTTCTCGGCGTACAGAAGGTTCGCTCGGTGCTTTACTTGCTCAACGACGCGGTGTTCGACATCGACCCGAAAGGTCTGGTCACCCCGCACGACGCGCGCCGCTTCGAGGCGCTCAGCCTGGCCTATGTGATCGGCCTGGGCCGCGAACTGTTCGCCGAAGACCCGCTGCTGCACCGGAACGATCCGGAGCGCGCGCGGCGCCTGGCCTGGCTGCTGGCGACCAAGCAGCCCGACGCCAACGCCGCCCTGTTCATGGCGCCTGCCGCCGGCTGCCCGCCCGAACGCGTCGGGGCCCGCTTCGCCAGCCTCTCCGAAGAGATGATCCGCGCGCTGGACGCGAAGAACCGCGAGGGCGAGCTGGACGTGAAGAGCGCCGACAAGAAGGTCTGGAAGCGCTTGGCGGCCTGACCGCCGCCCGCGGCGTCCGCGCCGCCCGTCCCAAATTCCGGATCGTCGACCGACGTATGGCGGAGCCGCGCGGCTCCGCCTATTGTCGCGCCCGGTCTCGGTACAGCTTGGGGGCGAGCGTGGGGCGGAATCTCAGGGGCTTCATCGGGGCGTGCGCCCTGGCGTTCGCGGTCCTGGCGGGATGCGGCCCGGCCCAGGCGGCCGGCTGGCTGAAGGCGGAGAGCAAGCACTTCGTCGTCTACGGCCAGCTCGACGAGCGCATGCTGCGCGACTACGCCCAGAACCTGGAAGAATTCGACGCCGTGCTGCGCCTGTTCCACGGCGTGGCCGACACCGAGGCGTCGCCGCGGAAGTTCGAGATCTACCTCGTCAACAACGCGAACTTTCGTCGGGTGTATCCGCACGCCCCGGACGGCGTGGTCGGCTTCTACATCCCCGCGCCGCGGGATCTGTACGCGGTGGCGATGCGGACGGGGAGCGACAAGGACACCAACGACTACGCGTTCCACGAGTACGTCCATCACTTCATGATGCAGAACTTCCCCTACGCCTATCCGGCGTGGATGGTGGAAGGCTGGGCCGAGTACTTCATGACGGTCGACGTCCGCCCGGACCGGATCGACATCGGCCGGTACAGCGACATGCGCGCCGGAACCCTGTTCGCCAGCTGGATGCCCCTGAAGGACCTGCTCGGAAAGTCGGTCTGGCAGATCGACGGGGAGCAGCGTGGGGCCTTCTACGCCCAGGCGTGGCTGCTGGTGCACTACATGCAGGCGACGCCGGAGCGGCACGCCCAGCTGACGGCCTATCTGCGGGCGGTCGGCCAGGGCGGCGAGGACCCGGTGGCGGCGATGACGCGCGTGACCGGCCAGACCCTTCCGGCCCTCGAACAGGCGATGCGCGACTACATCGACGGCAAGTTCTTCTACCGAACCCTCAGTCCCAAGCCGCCGATCGATGCCGAGGTCAAGATCACGGCCCTGCCGGCCTCGGCCGGCGATCTCCTGATGGAGGTGCAGCGCATGAAGCGCGGGGTCGAGAAGGAGGACCGCGCCAGGTTCGTCGCCGACGTGCGCAAGCGGGCGGCCAAGTACGAGGGCGACCGCTTCGCCCAGCTCGCCCTGGCCAATGTGGAGATCGATTACGGAGCCCGCGCGATCGGCGAGGACATCCTCCAGCGCATGCTCAAGGCGAACCCCGACGACGTGGAGGCGCTGCGGCTGATGGCTGAAAGCTGCCTGCAGGCGGGCGACGCCGATCCCGACCGGCGCGCCGAGTACTTCGCCAAGGCGCGGCCCTACCTGGCCCGCGCCAACAAGCTGGTCCCCGACCACTACCAGACCCTGTACGCCTACGCCCGATCGCGTTCGACCGATCCGGACTATCCGTCCGAGAACACGTTGAACGTCCTGCTGCTCAGCCATCAGCTCGCGCCGCAGGTCACCGAGATCAGCCTGAAGACGGCCGACGCCCTGATCCGGCGGGACCGCAAGGACGAGGCGCGCACGCTGCTCAAGATCCTCGCCAATGCGCCCCACCGCGGCGCCGACGCGGAAGCGGCCAAGGCGATGCTCGCCCGCCTCGACGCGCCGGCGAAGACCGCAGAGGCCGGCGGCTGAGGCGCGTGCGGATGCGGCCCGCGCGCAGGGCCGCGTTGCCACGCCGCCTCGCGTCGGCTAACCCGGCGGCCGCATGTCCAAGACCTCTCCCGCCGCCGAAGCCGCCCGCCGGCGCACCTTCGCCATCATCTCGCACCCCGACGCCGGCAAGACGACGCTGACCGAGCACCTGCTGCTGGCCGGCGACGCCATCCGGGCGGCCGGCGCGGTGCGCGCGCGCGGCGAGAACCGCCGCACCCGCTCCGACTGGATGAAGATCGAGCGCGAGCGCGGCATCTCCGTCTCGGCCTCGGTGATGACCTTCGAGCACGAGGGGTTGATGTTCAACCTGCTCGACACCCCGGGCCACGAGGACTTCTCGGAAGACACCTACCGGACCCTGACGGCGGCCGACGCCGCGGTCATGGTGCTGGACGCCGCCAAGGGCATCGAGCCGCAGACCCTGAAGCTGTTCGAGGTCTGCCGCCTGCGCGACATCCCGATCCTGACCTTCATCAACAAGATGGACCGTGAGGCCCAGGATCCGTTCGCCCTGCTGGACGAGATCAGCTCCAAGCTGGCCCTGGATCCCGCGCCGCTCTACTGGCCGGCCGGCTCGGGCGGCCGCTTCAAGGGCGTGCTGAACCTGCAGGACCGCAGCTTCCTGCCCTTCGCCAAGAAAACCGGCGGCGCGGCCGCCGAGGACGAGGGCCATCCCGGCGCGGTCGACTTCGACAGCGCCGACATCGAGCGCTTCCTCGACAAGGCCGAGCGTGAGGAGGTCGAGGAAGGCGGCATGCTGGTGACCGACGCCTCCAAGCCGTTCGACCCGCAAGCCTTCCTGGAAGGCCACATGACCCCGGTGTTCTTCGGCTCGGCCCTGCGCCACTTCGGCGTCGACCAGCTGCTGCACGGCCTGGGGACCTACGCCCCGCCGCCGAAGATCGTGAAGGCCGAGAAGGCCGGGGCCGAAAGCCACGTCGCCCCCGGGAGCGACGAGGTCACCGGCTTCGTGTTCAAGGTCCAGGCGAACATGGACCCCAACCACCGCGACCGCATCGCCATGGTGCGCCTGTGCTCGGGCGCCTTCCGCCGCGGCATGAAGATGAAGGTGCAGAACACCGGCCGGCAGCTGTCGGTCAACGCGCCGATCATGTTCTTCGCCTCGGACCGCGAGCTGGCCGAGGAGGCCTATGCCGGCGACGTCATCGGCATCCCCAACCACGGCGTGCTGCGCGTCGGCGACAGCCTGTCGGAGACCGGGACCCTGCGCTTCGCCGGCCTGCCCAACTTCGCTCCGGAAATCCTGCAGCGCGTGCGCGTGAAGGATCCGCTGAAGGCCAAGCACCTCAAAAAGGCGCTGGAAGGCCTGGCCGAGGAGGGCGTGACCCAGCTGTTCCGCCCGCGCATCGGGGCCGACTTCATCGTCGGCGCCGTCGGCCAGCTGCAGTTCGAGGTCATGGCCGACCGCCTGGGCAACGAATACGCGCTCGACGTGATCTTCGAGCCGAGCCCCTATGCCGAAGCCCGCTGGCTGGCCGGCGACAAGGCCGACGTCGAGGACTTCATCAACAAGCACCAGTCGGCCATCGGCTCGGACATCGACGAACAGCCGGTGTTCCTGGGCAAGTCGTCCTGGGAGATCGGCTACGTCGCCGACCGCTATCCGAAGGTCCGCTTCCAGAAGACCAAGGAACGCGGGTAAAGCTGGCTCCCTCAGGGGGGGAGCCATGACACTTTCGACAGCACTTGTGGTTCTGGCGCTGCTCGGCGCCGATCCTGCGGTGGATCCGTCCATCCCGCCGCCGGTCGTGACGCCGCCGCGGGCCGAAGCGCCGCGGATGATCACCGCCCCGCAATGGGCCAGCCTACCCGGGTATGCCGACCTGGAGCGCTTCTTCCCGCGCGACGCGCAGGTATTCGACGTCGCCGGTAAAGCTACGATCGAGTGCGTCGTCAGGGCCGACGGCGCGCTCGTGAACTGCGCGGTGCTCGACGAGAACCCGGTCGGCTGGGGCTTCGGGGCCGCGACCGTCGCCGCCGCGGACGCATTCCGGATGCGTCCGACCGTGGGAGGGCGGTCCGTGGAAGGCGCCCGGGTTCGCGTGCCGGTTCGCTGGACGCTGGACGGAAGCCTCGACAACAGCGCGGTCTGCGCCGTGTTTGAGGCGGCCCGTCCTGGTCCGGACCGCAAGGCGCGCGTGGCGGCCTTCCAAGCGGCGATCGAGGCGCAGGGGGAAGAGCCGAAGGTGGCGAAGGCGCGCGCCAAGTATGAGGCCGACAAAGCAACGAACTTGGGCAAGGCGTACCCGGAGCGTATGTCCGGCTTGCTCGCCCACTGCCAGTCGGCGGCCGCTGCTACGCGAGTTCCGTAACGCGCCGGTCTACCGCCCCCGCTTCGGTGCGATCGAGATCTCGGCGTCGAACAGGGTGGGTTGGTCGCTGGTCCTGGCGCTCTCGATGGTCAGCATGCGCGCCTTGGTCGACACGCCGCCGGGCGCTGAGAAGCCGCCGGCCTTGCCGTCGGCGCCCAGCACCCGGTGGCAGGGCACGATGATCGGGATCGGATTGGCGCCCAGCGCCCGGCCCACCGCCTGGGCCGCGCCCGGCTCGCCCAGGTCCTTCGCGATCGCGCCGTAGGTGCGCGTCTCGCCCGGCGGGATGCGTAAGGCCAGGTCGTAGACGCGCCGCTCGAACGGCGAGGCGCCTTCGAGGTCCAGTGGAACGTCGGAGAAGTCGATCGACTGGCCTTCCAGGAGGCCGACCACCTGCTCGACCGCGCGGGCGATCTGCGGCGGCGGGGCCTGCTCCTGCGCGCCCGGACAGCGCTTCAGCAGCCGCGCGCGCGTGGCCGCGTCGTCGCCCTCGGGCAGGGACACGGCCGCGACGCCGGCCTCGCTCCAGGCCAGTCCGCAGCGGCCGACCGCGGTGTCGAACAGGGTGTAGCCGTGGGTCATCGCCCCGATCCTAGCACCCGCCCCGGCTCACCGCTTGCGGAACAGGACGCTGAGGTTGTTGGCCGGCATCTCCACCCGCCGGGTGAAGGCCAGGCCGTGGCTGGCGGCCAGCGCCTTCACCTCGGCCAGGTCGCGCAGGCCCCAGGCCGGGTCACGCGACTTCAGACTCTGGTCGAAGGCCAGGTTGCTGGGCGCGGTCTCCACCTCGGCCTCCAGGTACGGGCCGTAGAGGTAGAGCAGGCCGCCCGCAGGCAGCACCCGCCCCGCGCCGGCCATCAGCCCCTCCGTCGCCGCCCAGGGCGAGATGTGGACCATGTTGATGCAGACCACCGCGTCGGCCCGGCTCACCGGCCAGGTCTGCGGCGCCACCGCGTCGAGCGGCAGGGGCGCAAGCAGGTTGGGAAGGCCGCTCGCCTCACGCCAGGCCTCGATCGAGGCGCGGGCGGTCGGGTCCGGGTCGGTCGGCTGGAAGGTCAGGTCGGGCAGGCCGGCGGCGAACCAGGCCGCGTGCTCGCCGGTCCCCTCGGCCACGTGCAGCACCAAACCCGAAGCGGGCAGGGCCGCGCGCAGCACCTCGAGGATGGGCTCGCGGTTGCGCAGGGCGGCGGGGGAGGAGAGGGCGGCGGGCGGTGACTGATTGAGCATCAGGGGCCTTCAGAAGGCTGCACCAACTAGCGCTGCGATCACAACGGATAGCAGGGTGATGATACCCGCACCGAACAACACGAGCGGCACCAGCTTCGGGACTTGGTCGATGCCGCGTCCGCTACCTGCAACCTCAAACAGCCGAAACACAGACACTTTGAGGGTGTCGGTATCGTGATCGTTTTTTGACGGGGGTGAAATCAAGACGGAGTGCTCCATTAGCGAATCACTGCGTCCTGTCAGGGGGTATGGGGGGCCGACTCATCGTGCCGCGCAAGAGGCCCCCGCGTGCCATGGCGGGGATTTATGTTCACGAGACGTTCTGACGGCGCGTCGGAACCGCGGTGAATAGCGCTTCCCATGTACACTTCGGCCCACTCGTTCACGGGCGTTCAGCTCTGTCCTGCTCGATGCAGAAACTCTCCACCCTGAAAACGAATGACGCCGCCCCGGGGGGAGCGGGGCGGCGTCGTCGTAGCGGCGGCTAGGGGGGGGGCTTAGTAGCCGCCGCCGTAACGTCCGCTCGAGGGGCGGGCGTAGCTGGAGTGGACGTAACCGACGCCCACGTTGTTGTGGCCGACCAGCACCCAGTCGCCGGCGTAGGCGAGGGCCTGGAAGTTCTGGCCGGTGTACAGGCCGCCCAGCTTGCCGGCCTTGGTCGACGGCGCCGAGCGCAGGTTCACGTTGGCGGTGGCCACGTAGTCGCCGCCGCCCTTGCTGAAGCGGGCGGGCGAGACCTGCGGGGCCAGACGGTAGCCGCCGCTGGAGTAGGTGCCCTTGGGCTCGTCCTTGTACTCGCGCTTGCCGGCGGCGGCCTCGTCGCGCTGCATCTTGCAGCCGGTCCAGGAGCCCGCGGCCGCGCCGGCCGCGGCGCCGGCCACGGCGCCGGCGGTGCGCTCGTTCTTGGCCACGTTGGAGCCGATCGCCGCGCCGGCCAGCGCGCCCAGCACCGCGCCGACTTCCTGCTTGCCGCCCTTGGCGTCGCAGTTGGTGATCGAGCCGACGCCGCCGCCGGTGCGCTCTTGCGCCGAAGCGGCCGGGACGACGCCGACGAGGGCGATCAGGGCGGCGCCGACGACGGCGGTGCGGAAGGTTGTGGACGTCGACATGTTCTTCTCCTCGGGGGCTGTCGTGTTCCGATATGGACAAGCTAGCCCGGCGAAGCTGAACGGCGCGCCGTGGCGAATTGTCAGGTTCTGTTTAGGTTCGTCACCATCGGAACCCCGGTCGCCGGACGCTGCTTTCCGTACGCTTCCACAGCGAGGAGAGGATCATGGACCGCAAGGCGCGCGCCGTTTGGCGCGGGACCGGCAAGGACGGGACCGGCGAGCTGACCAGCGCCTCGGGCGTGCTGTCGAACTCGCCCTACAGCTTCAGGACCCGCTTCGAGAACGAGCCGGGCACAAACCCTGAGGAGCTGATCGCGGCGGCGCACGCCGGCTGTTTCTCCATGGCCTTGGCGTTCCAGCTGCAGGGGGCCGGCTTCACGCCCGACGAACTCCAGACCGAGGCGGTGGTGACCCTTGAATCGGACGGCCAGGGCGGCTTTCGCATCAGCCGCTCGGCCCTGACCCTGCAGGCCAAGGTCCCCGGCATCGACAAGGCGAAGTTCGACGAGCTGGCCGGCCTGGCGGAAAAGAACTGCCCGGTGTCGCGTGTGCTGAACGCCGAGATCACCGTGAACGCGACGCTCGGGTGACCATCTCCCTCCCCTTTACGGGGAGGGTGCCCCGAAGGGCCGGGTGGGGCAGCGGGGGGCGGTCGCTTCCCCACCCTGGCCGCTGACGCGGCCGTCCCTCCCCGTGAAGGGGAGGGAGAAAGCCTTCAAGTCACCAGGGGCGATCGGGGCCGCGGAAGTGGCCCCCGCGTTCCCAGTGGCCGCGTTCCCAGTGTTCGCGGTCCTCGCGCCGGTCGCGCATCTCGTCCATGCGGCGGCGCCGTTCGGCGTCGTCGTCGCCGAACCAGCTCTTCACCTCGTCGCCGGCTCTGTTCGCGAAGTTACGGTCTTCCGGGCCGCGCCCCTGACCGCGCCAGCCTTCGCCACGGTCGTAGCCGCCGTAGTCGCGGCCGTGCCAGCCCTGGTGGCGCTCGTAGGCCCCCTGGCCCCAGCGCGCCTGCTCCTGGCCGTAAGCGCCATAGCCTTGGGCGCCGTAATAGCCCTGCGGGGTCGCGCCCGAGCCGTAGTAGCCGCCGTAGCCCGGCGCGCGCTCGTGGCCGTAGCCGGACCCCTGCCCGCCGTACTGCCCGTACGGGCCCTGTCCGTATTGCCCCTGGGCGTATGGGTGTGGAGCGTTCTGGCCCTGCGCGTGCGGGCCCTGTCCGTAGCCGCCTTGGCCGTATTGTCCGCGACCGTAGTCCCCGCGTCCGTAGTCGGCGCCGTAGGTCTGGCCGTGGCGGCCGTGCTCGGCGCCGTACCAGCCGCCGCCCTGGCCGTAGCTGCGCCCGTAATCCCGATCCTGCGCCCTGTAATCCGCGTTCCGGAAGTCTTGTCCCCGGTAATCCTGTCCTCTGTAATCTTGACCCCGGTAGTCCTGGCCCCGGTAGTCTTGCGCGCGCGTTTCATGGCGCTCGCGTTCCGCCCAGGTCCGATGGCGCTCGTCGTCTCTCCACCTGTCGGCCATTCAACTCGTCCTTCCCGCGCTGATCTTGGCTGGCCCCCGCCGCTTACCCGGGAAAACCGGAGGGGAAAGGGTCAGGTTCCGGCCTGATACGGCCTGTCCCGCTGAAACCCGGGGCGGGGCGTCGCGTTTGCTCATACCCGTCCCGAGAGGGCGCGGGCGTCCCGGGATGGGACGCTCACTGAGGACCGTCGATGTTCGATTTCGAACGCGAGCTGAAAAGAATATTGGGCGTGGCAGCGGCTTCCGACGCGGCCGACCCCAGTCTGCTGGAGCTTCTGGACGCGCGCATGCTGGCCGGTCAGGGCCGCGCCGCGGACATCGCCGCGGGCCGGGTGTCGACGCGTGATCCCTTGCCGCACCGCTTGGAGGGCGCGGCCATCTGGCGCGAGTACGCGCGCCGGACCGGCGATCCGGCCGCCCTGCGCAAGTCCGCCGCCGCCGCGGAAGCCGCCGGCAAGGCCTCGCGCAAGCTGAGCGACCAGGCCCGCGCGGCGCTGGAGCAGGGCCTCACCTGCCTGGCCGGCGCCGACCTTTTCGGCGACCAGGGCCTGGCCGACACCGCCCGCACGCTTCTGGAAGCGGCCGCGGGGCAGGGGCTCGACGCGGTGGCGGAAGCCCGGCTGGAGACCGCCTACGCCCGGCTGGCCGCGCGCGACGCGATCGGCTCGGGCGACTACGCCCGGGCGCTCGAGGCCGCCGCGCTATATGACTCCGCCGTGCACAAGCTGGAGCGTCTGGCCGCCGACCGCGGCTCGCCGGCGGTGCGGCTGGAGGCGGCCGCCGCGCGGGTGGCGCGGGCGGAGCTGCTGGCCATCTTCGGCGTGCATCGCAAGGACGCGCGCCTGCTGGAGGGCGCCGCGCGAGACGTGGCGCAGCTGGTCGAACACCTGGATCCCGACTACGAGCCGCTGACCTGGGCCCGCGCCGCCGAGCTGTGCGGCGCGTGCCTGACGGCCCTGGGCGCGCTCTGCGTGCGGGTCGACCTGATCGCCGAGGGCGTCTCGGCCCTGGTCGAGATCGGCGAGCGCTACACCCGCGACCACAGCCCTCTCGACTGGGCCCGCTTCCAGCACGCGCTGGGTCAGGCCCTGCAGGCGCTGGGCGAGGCGTCCGACAGCGACGCCGCCTTCGAACAGGCCGAGGTCTCCTACGACGAGGCGCTGGACGCCGCCATCGGCACGGCCCTGGTCATGCGGGCCACGATTGCGAGCGACCGCGCGGCGTGCGTGGCGCGGCGGGCCGAACGGCGCGGCGACCTCACCGCCCTGGCGCGGGCCGAGGCCGCCTTCCGCTCGGAGCTGGCCGGGGCCAAACCGGAGGCCGATCCCAGCGGCTGGGCGGTGATCCAGGCGAACCTGGGCCGGCTCTACGAAGCCCGCGCCGAGCTGCTGGGCGAGTTCCGCGAACGCGACGCCGCCGTCTACGCCTACGAGGCGGCGCTGGACGTGTTCTGCGAACAGGGCCTGCGGACCCTGGCCGTGATCGCCGCCGAAGGGCTGGAGCGCGTGCGCGCGGCCTGAAGGCTCAGGCCGCCAGGTCCGTCGACTGCCGGCGCACCCGCCAGAAGCGGATGGTGCGCAGGGCCGTCTCCTTGGGCAGGTCGCCGTACAGCTTGCCGTACTCCTGGGCCCGGCCCATGGCGTCGGATTCCTTGCTGAGCAGCACCACCGCGTAGGTCAGGAACAGCGCCCGGTCGAGGTCGGCCGCTTTGCAGACGATGGCCAGCGCGTCGAGCTCGCGCCGCTCGACGATGTGGCGGGCGGTGTGGAAATCGATGTCGGCGAGCTGGGCCAGAGCGACCAGGAATTGGGTCATGCCGCCCGAGCGCAGGAAGCGCGCCAGCACGCGCGGGGTCAGCTCGCCGGCGTCGCGCAGCTCGCGGATATAGGCCTCGGCCGCGTCGTAGTCGGCCGGCAGGGCGCCGTCCTTGGCCGCGACCGTGCGCCGGCCGTTGGCCAGGGCCTTTTCCAGGGCGGCCGGGTCCAGCTTGGCGTTCTCGTCCAGGATGCGCTGGCGCAGGCGCGCCTCGGCCACGAAGTAGAGCTCGTTCAGCAGGTCGGGCGCCAGGGTGCCGCGGTTGATGGCGGCCTCCTGCAGGTCGGGGTTCGCGGCGGCGCGGTCGACCACGGTCTCCGAGGCCTGGCGCGACAGCTCCGCGCCGTCGTTGCGCAGCAGCACGCCCAGCGTCTGGTCGTCGCCACGCTCGACGATCACGTCGGACACCCGCTCGGACACGTGCTCGCGGCGCGAGACCGCCTGCAGGTGACCCTGACCATGCTTGCGCACGACCTCCAGCAGGTCCTCTTCGGTCAGGGCGGTCGAGCGGGTCAGGATCGGCTCGGCGACCGCCAGGGTGTCGTTGGCGAGGCGCCGGATCAGGCCGCGCGGCGCGCGTTCGGCGTCGGCGAAGCGCAGGCCCAGGTCGGCGCGCACCTGCTCCTCCATCTCCGAGGAGAGTTGGGTCAGCACGCTGTCGAACAGCTGCATCTCCGGCTCGGTGGCCGGCTGCTGATGAGTGAAGAACAGGTCCGTGACCTCGCGCAGCAACTCGCGCCGGCGGGGGCTGGAGTCCTCCTTGGCGAGGGCGATGAGGTCGACGAGTTTGGAGCCGCTCATGCTTCGGATGCTCAGTTACTCAGGGTGTCCGGGGAGGCCGCCTCGGCGCGCAGGCGGCGCTCGTCGCGCTCGCTCAGCGGTTGGGGCGGGGGATCGGCGAGATCGACGGGCGGGCCGTCGAGGAAGAATTCGCCCGGCAACTGCGGCCGGTCGGGCGTTTCGCCGAAGGCGCGGTGCACCGAGTAGCGGCGCGGCCCGTCGGGGCGCGCCGGCGCGTCGGCGACGGTCACGGGCGTGGCGGCGCTCGGCGTCGGCTGCGGGGCCAATTGGGGCGCGGCGATCACCGGCTGGGTTGCGGGCGACGGGGGAGCGGCGGGCGCGGGCGCCTTGCCCGGCCAGTTCAGGCGCGCGGCCGGCGGTTGGCCCGGCGCTTCGGCGGCGGCGGCCGAAGCGACCATGGGGGCGACCATGGCGGCGGCGATGGCGAGCGCTTCACGCACTCCGACTGCTCCCCGAATTCTTCGTGGAGGCGAATCTAGAAGCGTTGCGCTTAACCGCCGACTAACGCCCGCGCCAACGCCGTAAGGCTTCGCGCTCCAGGCCGCCGACCGCGGCGTTGAGCAGGAAGCCGAGCGTGGCCAGGAGCGCCAGAGCGGCGAACATGTCGGCGGTGCGCAGCCGATTGCCGGCCTCCAGGATCTTCCAGGCCAGCCCCTGGGTGGTCCCCGATCCGGCCACCCATTCGGCCACGACCGCGCCGATCACCGACAGGCCGGCGGCGACCTTCACCCCCTCCAGCACGAAGGGCACGGCGGCGGGGAGGCGCAGGCGCGTCAGCCGCTGGAAAGGCGTGGCCTCGTAGAGGTCGAACAGGCGCTCCAGGTCCGGGTCGGCCGACTTCAGGCCGGTCAGCACGCCCGAGAAGATCGGGAAGAAGGCCACCACCGCCGCCAGCGCGGCCACCGCCAGGCCCGGCCGCTCCAGCCCGGCCCAGATCACCACCAGCGGGGCCAGCGCCACCACCGGCGTCACCTGCAGGCCGACCGCGATCGGACGCACGGCGCGTTCCACCATCGGGCTGAGCGCGGCGGGCAGGGCCAGGGCCGCCGCGGCGAGCGCGGCGACGCCGAGGCCCTGCAGGGCCATGACCAGAGTGTTGGCGGCGGCGTGCAGCAGTTCGGGCCAGCGCGCCGCGATGGCCGCGCCGATGGCCGAAGGCGCGGGCAGGAAGTAGCCGGGCACGGCCAGCAGGCGGCAGGCCGCCTCCCAGCCGCCGAGCAAGAGCGCGATCAGGATGAGCGGCGCGAGGACGTCGACGACGCGCTTCATGCAGCCGTCTCCGCCAGGGCCAGGGCGGCCTCGACCGCGGCCACCGCCTCCCGGAAGCCCAGAGAGGTGCGGAAGCCCTCGGGACGGGGCAGGGGCGCGTCGACCGCGATCTCGGCGGCCGTGCGGCCGGGGCCGGGCGTCATCACCACCACGCGGCCGGCCAGGTAGACCGCTTCCTCGACGTCGTGGGTGACGAAGACCACGGCCGGGCGGGTCTGGTCCCACACGCGGTGCAGGTCCTCCACCAGCCGGCGGCGGGTCAGGGCGTCGAGCGCTGCGAACGGCTCGTCGAGCAGCAGCAGCTTGGGATCGGTGACCAGGGCGCGGGCCAGCGACACGCGCATGGCCATGCCGCCGGACAGCTGCGCCGGGCTGGCGTCGCCATGACCGGACAGTCCGACCCGCTCCAGCGCCGCGTCGGCCCGCGCGCGGGCGTCGGCGACGCCGGCCAGTTCCAGCGGCAAGGCGACGTTGGCCCCCGCGCTCGCCCAGGGCGCGAGCGTCGGGGCCTGGAAGACCACGGCGGTCTCGCCGCGGCCGACCGTGCGCCGGACCTCGCCGCGCGTGGGCTGTTCCAGTCCGCCCAGCAGGCGCAGCGCCGTCGACTTGCCGCAGCCGGACGGTCCCACCACGGCGACGATCTCGCCGGGCGCCGCGCCCAGCGAGAACGGCCCCAGCGCGCGCCCGCGCCGGCCGTAGTCGACCTCGACGGACCTGAGTTCAGCGATCATCTCTCCTCCCCTGCGAAGCGGGGGAGGGGGACCACGCGAAGCGTGGTGGAGGGGGCGAACGGCTGCGCTACCGGTTGCATCACGCCCACACGCCTCGCGTGCGCGACAGAACGAGGTTCCAGATCGCGTCGGCCGCGGCGTCCGGATCCTTCAGCACCTCGACCGCTTCGAGCCGCACGACTTCGACGCCCTTCGTCCTGAGCCAAGCGTCGCGCTGGATATCGTGCCTTGGCTGGTCGCCCATGGTGTGCCCCTGGCCGTCCACCTCGATCGCGAGCTTCAGTTGCGGGCAGTAGAAGTCGAGGATGTACGGCCCGAAGGGATGCTGCCGCCGAAAGGCGGGGTGATCCTCGCCCCGATTACGCAGGCGAACCCAAAGGCGCGCTTCCGGCGTCGACAGGGTGCGCCGCAGCGATCTCGCCCGCTTCAGTGTGATCGCCTTGGGTGAGCGCATGCCTTCCTCGGTCGCGCGGGGTGGTCCCCCTCCCCCGCTTCGAAGGGGAGGAGAGGGGTCACTTCGCCGGCTTGCCCACGAACTCCAGGGTGTAGGCGCGCTTGTAGTCGAGGTCCTTGGGATAGACGCCCTGCTCGGAGGCGACCTTGAAGAACTCGGCCCAGCGCGCGTCGGTCATGGCCCCGACGCCCAGGGTCTTCGCGTCGCCGCCGTCGACCAGGGCGTAGGACTTCAGCTTGGCCCGGGCCTGGTCCAGCAGGTCCTGGGTCATCTCCGGATTGTCCTTGCGGATCAGCGCGTCGGCCTTGGACGCGTCGCCGTTCAGATAGTCGGTCCAGCCCTTGGCCGAGGCCTCGATGAAGGCGCGCACGGCCTGCGGGTGTTCTTTGATCAGCTTTTCGTTGGCCATCACCATGGTGGCGTAGGAGGGATAGCCCTCGTCGGCCAGCAGGAAGACCCTGGGCTTCAGCCCGGCCTCCTTCTCGATGGTGTAGGGCTCGCTGGTCAGATAGCCCTGCTGCACCGCGCGCTTGTCGGCCAGGAACGGCGCGGAGTTGAAGTTGTACTTGCGCACCTGGCTGTCGTTGAAGCCGTAGCGGGCCTTCAGCCACACCCAGAACGCCGTCACCGAGGCGTCGGCCAGCAGCATCGGCCGGCCCTTCAGGTCGGCGATCGACTTCAGCTTCGGGTCCGGGTGGGCGATCAGGACCTGCGGGTCCTTCTGGAAGAAGGCGGCGACCGCCTTCACCGGGGTCTTTTCCGCCGCCTGGTTCAGCACGATGAAGCTGTTCGAGCCCATGCCGAGCTCGACCGCGTTCGAGGCGAGCAGCTGGGGGACGTTCACGCCCGGGCCGCCCTGGACGATCTCGACGTCCAGTCCGCGGCGCGCGTACTCGCCCGAGGCCAGGGCCTGGTAGAAGCCGCCGTGCTCGGCCTGGGCCCGCCAGTCGGTGGCGAAGCGGATCTTCACCCGCCCCGGCGCGTCGGCCGGCTCCTGCGGCTTCGGTCCGCACGCGGTGACGGCGAGTGCGGCGGCGAGCGCCAGCAACGCGCGACGATTCATGGTTTCGGCCCCCCGAACGATGTTGCGGCGAAGGTAGGTCGGGGGGAGGGTTCTGTGAACCCTCTCGCGGGCCGCCCTCGTCCTTCGACAGGCTCAGGATGAGGGCTACAGAGCCGGCAGCAGAAATCCGGTCCCGGCTTACGCCAGCGCTTCCTTCTTCTCTTCCAGCTCCAGCCACTCCTCCTCGCTGGCGGCCAGGTTGGCCCGGGCGGCGTCCAGCGCCTTCATGGTGCGGTCGAAGCGGGCCGGATCCTTCGCGTACAGGTTCGCGTCCTCCAGCACCTTCTCGTGGGCGGCGATCTCGGCCTGCAGCTTGGGCATGAGGCCGTCCAGCTCCTCCAGCCGGCGCTGGTCCTTGTAGGACAGCTTGACCGCGCGCTTCGGCTCGGCGGCCTTGGGTGCGACGGCCGGCTTCTTGGCCTGGACGATCTCGGGCTTGTCGAAGAAGCCGGGATTCTGGCGGATGAAGTCGTTCCAGCCGCCGGGCGTCTCGCGGATCTGGCCGTGGCCGTTCAGCGCGATGGTCGAGGTCGCCAGCCGGTTGATGAAGTCGCGGTCGTGGCTGACCAGGATCAGCGTGCCCTCGTAGTCGGCCAGCAGCTCCTCCAGCAGGTTGAGCGTGTCCATGTCGAGGTCGTTGGTCGGCTCGTCCAGCACCAGCATGTTGGCCGGCTTGGCCAGGGCGCGGGCCAGCAGCAGGCGGTTGCGCTCGCCGCCCGACAGGGTCGAGACCGGCTGGCGCAGCTGGTTCTCGTTGAACAGGAAGTCCTTGGCGTAGGCGGCCACGTGCTTGGAGTGGCCGCGCACCAGCACCGAGTCGCCGCCGCCGGGCGTCAGCGCGTCCCACAGGGTGGTGTCGGCCTTCAGCTCGTCGCGGCTCTGGTCGAGGTAGACCACCTCCAGGCCGGTGCCGAGCCGCACCGTGCCGGAGTCCGGCTCGATCTCGCCCAGCAGGGTCTTCACCAGGGTCGACTTGCCCGCCCCGTTCGGGCCGACGATGGCGACGCGGTCGCCGCGCATGACCCGGGTGGTGAAGTCCTTGATCAGCTCGCGTCCGTCATAGCCCTTGGACACGCCCTTCAGCTCGGCGACCAGCTTGCCCGACGCGCCGCCGGCGTCGATGGCCAGCTCCAGCTCGCGCGGCTTGTCGCGCATCAGGGCGGCCTTCTGCTGGCGCATGGCCTCCAGGTTGCGCGCCCGGCCCTCGTTGCGGGTCCGCTGGGCGGTGATGGAGCGGTAGAAGGTGTAGGTCTCGCGCTCGATCGCCTTGGTCAGGCGGCGCAGGTTCTCGGCCTCCTCGGCCTCCATCTTCTCGGCCCAGGGTTCGAAGGCTGCGAAGCCCTCGTCCAGCGTGCGCACCTTGCGGTGGGCCAGCCAGAAGCAGCGGCGGGTGACCCGCTCCAGGAAGGCGCGGTCGTGGCTGACGATCAGCGCCGCGGCGCGGCTGGCCTGCAGTTCGGCCTCCAGCGTCTCGATGGCGAAGATGTCGAGGTGGTTGGTCGGCTCGTCCAGCAGGATCAGGTCGGGATCTTCGGCGAAGGCGCGGGCCAGGGCCGCGCGGCGGGTCTCGCCGCCGGACAGGCCGGCGGTCGGGCGGGCCGGATCCAGGCCGAAGGTCTGCAGGGCCGCGTCGGCGTCCCAGGGCTCGGCTCCGCCGGCGCAGGCGTAGTCACGCAGGGTTTCGCCCTCGATCAGCGGTTCCTGCGGCACGTAGGCGATCCGTCCGGCGGTCGACAGCGAGCGTTCGCCGGAGTCCGGCTCGATGCGCCCGGCGACGATCTTCATCAGGGTCGACTTGCCCGCGCCGTTGCGTCCGACCAGGCAGGCGCGCACGCGCGGCTCCAGGGCCATGTCGACGCCGTCGAACAGCTGGACGCGGCCGTCCTGCAGGCGGACGTCCTTGAGGGCGACGAGGGGAGCGCGGGCGTTCATTGAGCCTCCTCCCCTGCGGAGCGCAGCGGAGCGGGGGAGGGGGGCCGCGAAGCGGTGGAGGGGAGCGACAGCGCAGACATCGGGCGACGATTTAGAGGCATGACGGGGACATGTAGGGGGCGCGGCTCGCCCCCTCCACCACCCTGCGGGTGGTCCCCCTCCCCCGCTCCCGTTGGTCGCAGGGGAGGAGGGCGGACCTCCTAGCGCGTTTCGGCCGCGCGCGCGAACTCGGCGGCGAGGCCGGCGTAGAAGTCGCCGCGGCCGCCGCCGGCGGCGCGCACAGCATCGAACTCCAGCATCGGCTCGTCGCGGCTGGCCGCCTCCATGAACCGCCGCCAGATCTCGGCCGGCAGGTCGCCGCCGACCACGCCGTTCATCGGCCGGCCGTCGTCGTTGCCGACCCAGACGCCGGCCACCTGGTCGGGGGTGAAGCCGACGAACCAGGCGTCCCGATTGTTCTGGCTGGTGCCGGTCTTGCCCGCCGCCGGGCGGCCGAAGGCGGCCCGCTTGCCCGTGCCGTGGGTGACCACGCCGGTCATCATCCGCACCATCGACCCGGCCCGGGCGGCGTCGAACACCACCAGCGGCGCGGGCGCCCCGTGCCGCCACAGCACCACGCCGTCCGACCGGTCCACCTCCTCCACCAGGTAGGGCGGGGTGCGCCGGCCGCCCTGCGGGAAGGCCTGGTAGGCCCCGGTCAGGTCCCAGAGCGTGGTCTCGTAGGCGCCCAGAGCGATCGGCAGCTTGGGCCGATCCGGCAGGCCGACGATGCCGAAGCGGCGGGCCACGTCGGCCACGCGCTCCGGGCCGACCTCGGCCGTCAGCCGCGCGGCGACCGTGTTGCTGGAGACCGCCAGCGCGTCCTCCAGGCTGATCTCCGGCCCGACCGAGGCGCTTTCGGTCGGGGTCCACAGGCCGAAGGCCACCGGCGCGGTCGAGCGGATGTCGGTCGGCTGGGCGCCGGCCTCCAGCGCCGCGGCCCAGACGAACGGCTTGAAGGCCGAGCCCGGCTGGCGGCGGGCCTGGACCGCGCGGTTGAACGCGCTCGTGTCGTGGTCGCGGCCGCCGACCAGGGCGCGCACCGCGCCGCCGGGGCCGAGCGCCACCAGGGCGGCCTGGCTGACGCCGGCGTCCGGCCCTCTCGCCTGAAGCGCTTCGCGCACGGTCTGGGCGGCGACGCCCTGCAGCCGCGGATCGACGGTCAGGCGCACGACCAGGTCGCCGGCGCGGCCCTGGGCGCGCTTGCGGGCCTCGGCCGCCGCCACGTCGATCACCCAGGCCAGGTCGCCCTCGCCCTTGTGCGGCACGACGATGATCTGCTGCAGGGTGGCGACGCGGGCCTGGCCGCGGTTGATCCAGCCCTCGTCCTGCATGCGCTCCAGCACCAGCCGGCCGCGCTTGAGCGCGCCCTTCGGATTGCGGGTCGGGTTGAGCACGGAGGGCGCCTGGGGCAGGCCGGCCAGCACGGCGGCCTCGGCCAGGCTCAGCTGCTGGGCGGACTTGCCGAAATAGGTGTGGGCGGCCGCGTCGATGCCGAAGGCGTTCTCGCCCAGGAACACGCGGTTCAGATAGAGTTCGAGCAGTTCGTCCTTGCTCAGGCGCCGCTCCAGCACGAAGGCCAGGATCACCTCCTGCAGCTTGCGCTTGAAGCTGCGCTCGCTGGTCAGGAACAGGTCGCGCACCAGCTGCTGGGTCAGGGTCGAGGCGCCCTCGCGGGTCTCGCCGGCCTTGGCGTTGACCAGGGCGGCGCGCGCCACGCCCTTGAGGTCGACGCCGCTGTGGCTGCGGAAGCGGCGGTCTTCGGCCGCCAGGAAGGCCAGCGGCACGTAGGGCGGCAGCTCGGACAGCTTCACCTGGCGGCCGTACTTCGGCCCCCGCGTGGCCACCACCTGGCCGTTGCGGTCGAGGAAGGTCATGCCCGGCGCGCGGCCGTAGGCGGCGAGCTCGGCGTTCGGCGGCACCCGCGGCAGATCGCCCAGATAATGGCGCCAGGCCTGGGCCACGCCGACCAGCGCCAGCAGGGCCACGCCGGCCGCCGCGGCGATCAGGCCGCGGGCGAGCCGGTTGAGCCGCCGGTCGCGCTGATGCAGAAGGTCGGCGCGGAAGGTCGCCGACCCCATATCTTCCTCAGCGCCGTATCCAGGCCGCTCGTCCATGTCGCCTCAGTTCCAGGACCGCCTTACCTGATGACGCAAAAGCCCTTCTGGGAAACTAAGCGATTGGAACAAATGACCGCCGCGGAGTGGGAAAGCCTCTGCGACGGCTGCGGCCTGTGCTGCCTGGTGCGCTTCGAGGACGAGGAGACCGGCGAGGTCATCCCCACCCGGGTGTCCTGCAAGCTGTTCGACGCGAACCTGTGCCGCTGCAAGGACTACGAGAACCGCAAGAAGCACGTTCCGGACTGCATCAAGCTGACGCCCTGGAACGTCGAGGACCTGGAGTGGATGCCCAAGAGCTGCGCCTACCGGCGTCTGCACGAGGGCAAGACCCTGCCGCGCTGGCATCCGCTGATCACCGGCGATCCGGAGAGCGTGCACAAGGCCGGGGTCAGCATCCGCGGCCAGGTGGTCTCGGAAGAGGCGCTGGACGATCCCGAGGACGCCCTCGACTTCACCGCCTGGGACCTGTCGAAGGACCGCGGCGACGACTGACGCGGGCCGGGCGGACCCGACCCGCGTCGCAGGCGACTTAGATTTCGGCCGGGGCCGGCTCGGCCGCCGGGGTTCCCGGAGGCGGGCCGTAGCGGTTGTCGCCCGCCTGGCCGCCGCTGAGGCCGACCCACAGCAGGAAGATGAAGCTCACCAGGCACGCGCCGCCCAGGAACAGGGCCGCGCCGCCCAAGCCGGCGATCATGGTCGTGGGGTCCACGTTGTCGCCCTGGGCGGCCGCGGCGATGATCGCCATGCCGCCGGTGACGCCGGCCCCGATGATGGCGGCCGCGCCGACGCCGAAGGGAATCAGCTGCAGCCAGCCGCTCTTGCCCATGTCGTGCAGACGCTTGGTGTAGAGCACGATCCAGCACCAGATCGTCACGAAGCCCGCGATCGTCCCGATCACCGGGATGAAGTTAATCACCACGCCCACGCCGAGCAGGATCAGAAAGCCGATCCAGAATTCCTGGCGGTTGATCCGGCCGGCGCCGGAGAAAAAGAGGCTCTTCCAGTCCATTTGTTCCCCTTCGGACCCCGTGGGTCCCGTCTGTCCGTGAGATCACTCGCGCGACAATACGGAGAACATCGTTAGCTGAATCGCGGGGACGGTCGAGCCTGAGCTGCGGTGACGCTTCCGGGCGAAGACGGTTACTGTTGCATTAATGCCACGATTTCACTTGCGCGGCGTACGGGATCGCTTCATTCGTTTGGGTCGTTCGACGAGCGCCCCGGACCATGTTTGAACAGCGCGTGGCTACTGACCCCTACAAAGAACTCGGCGTCGCGCGCGGCGCCAGCCAGGACGAGTTGCGCAAGGCGTTCCGCAAGCTCGCCAAGGAATTCCACCCCGACCGCAACCCCGGCGACAAGAAGGCCGAGGAGCGGTTCAAGCGGGTGAGCGCGGCCTTCGACCTGCTGGGCGATCCGGACAAGCGCGCCCGCTTCGACCGCGGCGAGATCGACGCCGACGGGCGCGACACCTTTCGCGGCTTCCAGCCCGGCGGCGGCGGCGGAGCCGGGGGCTCGCCGTTCGGGGCGGGCGGCCGGTTCGAGGGCGTGGACCTCGAAGACATCTTCGACATGTTCGGCGGGGTCGGCGGCGTGCCGCGCGGCGGCCCGCGCTCCAGCGGCCCGGCCAAGGGCCACGACGTGCGCGCCCGGCTGGAGATCGACCTGGAGGACTCCATCATCGGGGCCACCAAGCGCATCGCCTTCTCCGACGGCCGCACCCTGGACGTGACCATTCCGCAGGGGGCCTCCGACGGCCAGGTCCTGCGCCTCAAAGGGCAGGGCGCGCCCGCGCGCGCCGGGGGCGCGCCCGGCGACGCCCTGATCGAGCTGGGCGTGAAGCCGCACCCGATCTTCCGCCGCGAGGGCGGCGACCTGCACATGGACCTGCCGGTCTCGGTCCCGGACGCGGTGCTGGGCGGCAAGGTCCAGGCCCCGACCCCGGACGGGACGGTGTCGCTGAACGTGCCCAAGGGCGCCAACTCCGGCTCCATGCTGCGCCTGAAAGGGCGTGGCGCGATCGATCCGCGCACCCGCCAGCGCGGCGATCTGTTCGCCCGGCTGATCGTGACCCTGCCGGACGCGCCGGACCCGGCCCTGGACGCCTTTGCCGAGAAGTGGCGCAAGGAGCGCCCCTACGCGCCCAAGCGGCGTTAGGCCGGGTTCCGCGCGAGCGGATTCGGTTTTGCGATCGGAACGCCCTCAAGCTTTTGATCGCGCCGAACGTCCCCATTTGGAAATCCGACGTTCCGCAAGCGGTGTATGATCGGCTAAGCACGCCGTTCAGTCGCCGTTCAGGGCCGATCAGTCAGAGAGGGGGCCATGAAGAAGTCCGTCGTCATGCTCGCGCTCGCGCTGCTCGCCCTCGGGGCGGAAGGCGCCTCCGCGCAGGTCTGGGACGTCCAGAACCGCGGCCACGGCCGCGGCGGCGGACGGCCGGAGGATTTCCGCAACGACCTGCGCGGCCAGGACGCGGCCCGCGAAGGCGTGCGCGAAGGCCGGCGCGTGCCGCTGGGCCGGGTGCTGGCCGACATCGACCGGCGCACGCCGGGGCGCATCCTCAACAGCTGGGAAGAACAAGGCCGCGACGGGCGCCCGATCTATCGGGTGCGCTGGCAGGCCGAGGACGGGCGTCGGATCGACTACATCGTCGACGCCGAAAGCGGGCGGATTCTGGGGGCGGACTGAAGGAACTCATGCGCGTATTGCTGGTCGAAGACGATCCCGACATCTCCCGCCAACTGAAGCAGGCCCTCGGCGACGCGGGCTACGCCGTCGACCACGCCGCCGACGGCGAGGAGGCTCACTACCTCGGCGAAAACGAGCCCTATGACGTCGTGGTGCTGGACCTCGGCCTGCCGAAGATCGACGGCGTGTCGGTGCTCGAGCGCTGGCGGCGCGAGGGCAAGACCACGCCGGTGCTGATCCTGACCGCGCGCGCGGCCTGGTCGGACAAGGTCGCCGGCTTCGACGCCGGGGCCGACGACTACCTGACCAAGCCGTTCCACACCGAAGAGCTGCTGGCCCGCCTGCGCGCCCTGCTGCGCCGGGCCGCCGGCCACGCCGCCCCGTCGCTGTCCTGCGGCGGCCTGCGCCTCGACCCGCGCGCCGCCCGCGCGTCGGTCAACGGCGAGCCGCTGCGCCTGACCTCGCTGGAATACCGGCTGCTGCACTATCTGATGATGCACCAGGGCCGGGTGATCAGCCGCACCGAGCTGGTCGAACACCTGTACGACCAGGACTTCGACCGCGACTCCAACACCGTCGAGGTGTTCGTCGGCCGGGTGCGCAAGAAGATCGGGTCCGACCGCATCGAGACCGTGCGCGGTCTCGGCTACCGCCTGGTGCCGCTCGAGGGCGAGGCCGCGGCTTGAGCGGCGAGGCGCAGGCCCCCGCCGAAAACGGGCGGGGGCGGCCGCGCGAAGGCTCGCTGGTCCGCCGCCTGATCGCGCTGGCGGCCGGCTGGATCCTGGTCGCCCTGATCCTGACCGGCGCGGTCCTGACCACCTTCTTCAAGCAGGCGGCGCTCAGCCGCTTCCAGGACGGGGTGGCCGAGATCGCCGAGGGCCTGCTGGCCGGCACGACCGTGTCGGCCGACGGGAAGGTCGCCGCGCCGGACCTGATCGACGCCCGGTCGCTGCGCACCTATTCGGGCACTTACTGGCAGATCGCCGAGCCGACCCCGGCCGGCATCCATCCGCTGTCGCGCTCGCGCTCGCTGTGGGACGCCGACCTGGACGGCCCGCCCAAGGGCCTGGAGCAGGCGATCGCCAGGCTGGGCAAGCCGGTGTTCTACGACGCCGTCGGCCCCGACGGTCGGCCGCTGCGGGCGGTCGCCATCGTGGCCCTGCTGCCGGAACGGACCGAGCCGCTGATCTTCATGGCCGCCCAGGACCGCACGCCGGTGGACCAGGACGCGCGCCGCTTCGCCACCCTGACCTGGATCGCTCTGCTGCTGTTGGGCGGCGGCCTGGTCGCCGCCGTGCTGCTGCAGGTGCGCGTCGGCCTGTCGCCGCTGTTCGACCTGGGCCGGGCCATCGCCCAGGTGCGCCAGGGCAAGGCCCAGCGCCTGACCGGCGTGTGGCCGCGCGAGATCTCGCCCCTGGCCGGCGAGCTGAACGCCCTGCTGGACCACAACCAGGAGGTCGTGGAGCGCCAGCGCACCCACGTCGGCAACCTCGCCCACGCCCTGAAGACCCCGATCTCGGTCATGCTGGCCGAGACCGAACGCCACCCGGGCGAGCTCGCCGAGGTGGTCTCGCGCCAGGCCGCCGCCATGCGCGGCCACGTCGATCACCACCTGCGCCGCGCCCGCGCCGCCGCCCGCGCCCAGACCGCCGGCGAGCGCACCCTGATCGAGCCGGTGATGGACGAGCTGGCCGTCACCCTGGAGCGGGTGTTCCAGGACAAGGGCGTGGTCATCGACTGGCGGGCGCCGGAAGACCTCTGGTTCCGCGGCGAGCGGCAGGACTTTTTGGAGATCGCCGGCAACATCATGGAGAACGCCGGGAAATGGTGCCGCGGCCGGGTCCGCGCCGACGCCACACCGTCCGGGCCGGGACGCCTGACCCTCACCGTCGAGGACGACGGGCCGGGCCTGCCGGCCGACCGCCGCGACCAGGCGCTGAAGCGCGGCGCCCGGCTGGACGAGAGCGCGCCGGGCTCGGGCCTGGGCCTGTCCATCGTCGACGAACTGGTCCGCGCCTATGGCGGCCGCCTGACCCTGGGTGACGCGTCCATGGGCGGCCTGAAGGTCGTGGTCGAGCTGCCCGCCGCGGAGACCTGAATAAGGTCAGCCGAATTTTAACCTTACGGGGTTATCGCGGATGGGAGGCGCCGTGCGGCGCCGCTCGGAGCGCGTTCATGCCCGGTCCCACGACGGCTCAGTTCGAGGCGATCCGCAGCCTGCTGCAGGCCGCGCCCGACCACGCGCTCGCCCATCTCGCCTCCGCCCTGGCCAGCGCGCACGCCGAACCGGTGCGCCGCGTGCGCGACATGCTCTCCGCCGAGCAGGCCGACCGGATCACCCGCAAGGCGGTGTTCGCGCCGCTGACGCCCATGTTCGAGCCGCGCCCTGACGCGCTCGCGGGGCCGGCCTTCCCCAGGCGCGTCCTGAATTCCCTGTGGCGGACCATGAAGACCTCGGACGCGGGCCTGATCGCCGCGGCCGAAGAGGCGCGCCTGGACTGGCGCAACGGCGACCCGACCCCGCCGGAGTTCGACCGCCTGTGCGCGCGCGCCGCCGCCCTGCTCGCCCAGCGGCCGCAGGACTTCTTCCCGGAGGGCGACGCCGCCCGCGTGCGCGAACTGGTGCTTTATCTGGGCCTCACGCCGATCGCGCGGCAGGCGCTGCTGCACCTGGCCGGCTGGGTCACCCGCCTCAGCGAAGAGCGGGCCGCCGTGCTGAAGCTGACCCTGAAGGACGCCGACGCGGTCTCTTCCGACGGCGTGCCGCGTCTGCTCGAGATCCTGTTCGGGCACCTCCCGGAACCCGCCTTGGTGCTGCGCCTGATCTCGGCCGCCACCGACCGGGCTAGCGACCGCTATCTGGCGGAATCGGAACTCGCCGCCTTCGGCGATCGCCTGCTGACCGAGGCCGAGGCCCGCCTGGACCGGCTGAAGACCTTCAACCCGGACACCGGCCCGGCCGGCGCGCGCCGCGCGGCCGACGACGTCGCCTTCGTCTGCGCCACCCTGGCCGAGTTCGAACAATCGGTGGACCTGTCGCGCGAGGGACCGTGGGGCAAGCGCGTGGCGGCCGCGCGGGCGACCGCGGCCTCGACCATGGAGAGCCGTCTGCGCGACGTGGAAGAGGCGGTGGCCGCCGCCCTCCCGACCCAGAGCGTGCGCGTGGCCGGCCGCATGAGCCGCGCCGCCCCGAGCGTCGCCAGCGGCCCCGATCCCCGCGCGGTCGAGCGGGCGCACGCCATGGTCGCCCTGCTGGACGCCGCGCGCACGTCGGCCGGCGTCGGCGGCTATGGCTCGCTGCGCAACAGCATCGCCGAGAAGCTCGGCGAACGGCTGGAGGGCTACGCCGACGAGGTCGTCCACCTGCTGAACCACGGCGAAGCCCCCGATGAGACCCGCGCGCGGGCCTATCTGGAGGTCGCGGCCCAGTTCATCGCCCTGGTCCGCGACGCGAAGGCCGCCCAGGTGGTGCGCCGACGCGCCGCCGCGGCCGGTGGCGGCGCCCCCCTCGCAACCGAGCGCCTTAGGGCGTAAGGAGCGCTCCGTAACCGGAGCGCTCATGTCCGTGGTCTTCTGGCTCGCCGCCGCCCTGCTGTCCGCCGCCGCCTTCGCGGCCGTGATCTGGCGCGCGTCGCGGGCCGTCGCGGCCCCGTCCGAAAGCCCGGAACTGACCGTCTATCGCCGCCACCTGAGCGAGCTCGAGGACCTGCGCGCGCGCGGCCTGCTGGACGAGGACGGCTACGGCTCGGCCCGCGCCGAGGCCGGCCGGCGCCTGCTGGCGGCCGAGGATCGCGCGGGGGAGCCGGAGCGCGCGGGCGACCCGCGCCGCGACCGCCTGATCGCGACCGGCGCGGCGCTGGCCGCCGTCGCCGGCGCGCTGGGCCTGTATCTCGCGGTCGGCTCGCCCGGCATCCCCGACCAGCCCTTCGCGGCGCGGCTGAAGGCCTGGCGCGCGTCCGACCCGGCCACCCTCGGCGCGCCGCAGATGGCGGCGGTGCTGACCGACCTGGTGAAGGAGCGACCGACCGATCCGCAGCTGTGGATCTTCCTCGGCCGCGCCCAGGCCGCCGCCGGCGACCCGCTGGACGCCGCGCGCGCGCTGGAGCAGGCCGTGCGCCTGCAGCCCGAGAAGGCCGACACCTGGGCGGCCCTGGGCGAAGCCTTCGTCCAGCTGAACGAGGGCGAGGTCGGCGCCGACGCCCGGCGCGCCTTCGACCAGGCGCTGAAGATCGATCCGGCCTCGCCGACCGCGCGCTACTTCCTGGGCCGCGCCGAGATCGACGCCGGTCGTCGCGACCAGGGCCTGGCCATGTGGCGGACGCTCGCCGCCGCCTTGCCGGCCGACGATCCGCGCCGCGCCGCCCTGACGTCGGAAATCGCGCGCGTCGAAGCCGGCCCGAGCGCCGCGGCCCAGGCTGTCGCCGCCGCCGCGCCGGAGGATCAGGCCCAGATGATCCGCGGCATGGTCGACGGCCTGGCCGCCCGGTTGGCGGCCCAGCCGGACGATCCCGACGGCTGGGCGCGCCTGATCCGCGCATACGGCGTGCTGGGCGACGCCGACGCCCAGACCAAGGCCCTGGCCGGCGCCCGCAAGCAGTTCGCCGACCGCCCGGCGGTGCTGGCCGAGATCGAGGCGGCGGCGCGGAAATGACGCGCCGTCGTTCTTTCGCCTCCGCGGGCCCGCAGACTATGTTTCCGCCGCAATACGAATAGCCCGTCGCACAGCATGGCCCTCCTGCCCAAGTCCCCCAAGGCGCGCCGACGCCTCTACGTGGTCGCCGCGATCGCCCCGGTGCTGGCCGTGGCGGTGGGCCTGTCGCTCTACGCCATGCGCGACGCGGTGGTGTTCTTCTACGGCCCCTCCCAGGCCCAGACCCAGCATGTCCCGCCCGGCCGGGTGGTGCGCCTGGGCGGCCTTGTCGAACAGGGCAGCGTGGTCCGCCACGGCGACGTCGTCACCTTCGCCGTGACCGACAAGGTCGCGACGACCAAGGTGACCTATCGCGGCGACCTGCCCGACCTGTTCCGCGAAGGGCAGGGCGTGGTGGCCCAGGGCGCCTTCGACGCGTCGGGCGCCTTCACCGCCACCCAGGTGCTGGCCAAGCACGACGAGACCTACATGCCCCGCGAAGTGGCCGACGCCCTGAAGGCCAACGGCGAGTGGCGCGGCGCGGGCGCGCCGAAGACCGCCTACGCAGGCGTCCGATGATCGCTGAACTCGGCGCCTTCGCGCTTCTCCTCGCCCTATGCCTGTCCGCGGCCCAAGCCGGCCTGTCGGCCGCCGGGCGGGGGCTGAACAGCCCGTTGCTGCGCGGCGCCGGCGAGGGCGCGGCCGCCGCCGCATTCGGCGCCGTGGCGATCGCCTTCGCGGCCCTGACCGTGGCCTTCGTCACCTCGGACTTCTCGGTCGCCAACGTCGCGGCCAACTCCCACACCGACAAGCCGCTGCTCTACAAGGTGGCCGGCGTCTGGGGCAGCCACGAGGGCTCGCTGCTGCTGTGGTGCCTGTGCCTGACCGGCTTCGGGGCGGCGGTGGCCCTGCTGGGCCGCGGCCTGCCGGCCGGCCTCAAGTCCCTGACCGTGGCCAGCCAGGGCGCGCTGGGCGTGCTGTTCCTGGCCTTCGCCGTCTTCGCCTCCAACCCGTTCCTGCGCCTGGACCCGGCCCCGCTGCAGGGCCGCTCGCTGAACCCGCTGCTGCAGGACCCGGCGCTCGCCTTCCACCCGCCCTTCCTCTACGGCGGCTATGTCGGCTTCTCGATCGTCTTCTCCTTCGCCATCGCCGCCCTGATCGAGGGCCGGGTCGACGCGGCCTGGGCGCGCTGGGTGCGGCCCTGGACGCTGGCCGCCTGGAGCCTGCTGACCGTGGGCATCGCGCTCGGCGCCTTCTGGGCCTACTACGAGCTGGGCTGGGGCGGCTGGTGGTTCTGGGATCCGGTCGAGAACGCCAGCTTCATGCCCTGGCTGGTCGGCGCGGCCCTGCTGCACTCGGCCATCGTCACCGAGAAGCGCGGAGCGCTGCCGGGCTGGACGGTGTTCCTCGCCCTGGCCGCCTTCACTTTCTCCATGCTGGGCGCCTTCCTGGTGCGTTCGGGCGTGCTGACCTCGGTGCACGCCTTCGCCGTCGACCCGGCCCGCGGCGTGCTGCTGCTGGGCATTCTGGGCGTCGCCGCCGGCGCCGGCTTCGCGCTGTTCGCCTGGCGCGCGCCCAGCTTCGCCCCGGGCGGGGTGTTCGCCCCGGTCAGCCGCGAATCCACCCTGGTGCTGAACAACGTCTTCCTGTCGGCCGCCACGGCGACCGTGCTGCTCGGCACCCTCTATCCGCTGATCGTCGAGGCGGTGCGCGGCGACGCCGTCTCGGTCGGCGCGCCCTACTTCAACCTGACCTTCGTGCCGCTGATCGCCGCCGCCCTGGTGATCCTGCCCGCCGGCCCGCTGCTGGCCTGGAAGCGCGGCGACCTGAAGGGCGTGCTGCAGCGCCTGTGGGCCGCCGCCGGCCTGGCCCTCCTGGCGTCGGTCGCCGCCTACGCCCTCTACGATCCCAAGAAGGCCTTCGCCGCGCTGGGCGTGGGGCTGGGCGTCTGGCTGATCGCCGGCGCCCTGGTCGAGGTGGCCGAGCGCGCGAAGCTGGGCCGGGTGTCCGGCGCGGAGGCCTGGCGGCGCCTGAAAGGCCTGCCGCGCGGCGCCTGGGGCATGACCCTGGCTCACGTGGGCCTGGGCGTCTTCGTGCTGGGCGCCTGCACCGAGACCGCCTGGAAGGTCGAGGCGGCCGAAACCCTGGCCCTGGGCCAGACCATGCGCGCGGGCGCCTACGAGCTGAAGCTGGAGCAGGCCAGCTCCGTCGACGGCCCGAACTATCTGGCCGAGCGCGGCGTGCTGGTGGCCACCAAGGGCGGGCGCGAAGTCTGCCGGCCCGAGCCCGAGCGGCGGTTCTATCCGGCCGGGCGGCAGACCACCTCGGAGGTGGCGCTGTGCTTCCGCGGCCTGAGCGACCTCTACGTCGTGCTGGGCGAGCGTCGGGCGACCGAGGCGGGCGAGCCGGCCTGGCTGGTGCGCGCCTACTGGAATCCGTGGGCGCGGCTGATCTTCCTCGGGCCGCTGCTGATGGCGATCGGCGGCGCGATCTCGCTGAGCGACCGGCGCCTGCGCCTGGCCGCCGTCCGCAAGGCCGCGCCCGCCGCCAAGGTCGAGGCCGCCGCATGAAGCCCCGCATCGCCGTCCTGACCCGCGCCCTGGCTACGGCCGCGGCCCTGCTGTGCCTGGCCGCCGCCTCGGACCCGTCCGAGCGCCTGCCTGATCCCGCCCAGGAGTCGCGCGCCCGCGCCCTGTTCCAGGAGATCCGCTGCGTCGTCTGCCAGAACGAGTCGATCGACGACTCTGACGCCGACCTGGCCGGCGACCTTCGCCGCATGGTCCGCGAGGAGGTCGCCGCCGGGCGAACCGACGCGCAGATCCGCACCGGCCTGGTCGACCGCTACGGCGAGTTCGTGCTGCTGAAGCCGCGCTTCTCCTGGACCAACGCCGCGCTGTGGACGGCGCCTTTTCTGGTGGTGATCCTCGGGGGCGTAGCCCTCCTGGTGGCTACCCGCCGTTCGCGCCAGGTCCAGCCGGCCGCGCTGACCCCCGAAGAAGAGGCGCGTCTGGCGCGACTTACCGACAACACCGTTCCCCCCGTCGACGAAATTACGTCGAAAGGACGCCCGTAGACTGACAGAAGGGTAACTTGAGGTTGGCGCGCAGCCGGGCCATGCCACTATATCTGTGACGAAGCGTTCACACCGGCGGGAGCCGGGGGCTTATCAGTCCGCAAAGCGAAACGGCGCGAGCATGATGCTGAAAGACAAACGGTTCATCGTAGGCGCGGTGATGGGGGTGGGGCTGGCCGGCGCCGTGGGCGTGGGCGTGGGCCTGAGCATGCCGCGCGCCGAAGCCCAGCCCTCGAAGGCCGAACTGGTTCGCACCGCCGCGGCTGGACCGGTCGTCTTCGCGCCTCCGCCGGGCGCGCCGCTGTCTTTCGCCGACATCATCGAACGCGTGTCGCCGGCCGTCGTGTCGATCGACGTGAAGACCCACGTCAGCGCCGAGTCGCTGCGCCGCATTCCGGGCTTCGAAAACTTCCCGTTCGAGGGGCCGCAGGCTCCGGGCCAGGGCGGCCAGGGCGGCCAGGGCGGCGGTCAGGGCGGTGAAGCGCCGGAACTGCCTGAGCAGTACGGCTCCGGCTCCGGGTTCCTGATCTCGCCGGACGGCTACATCGTCACCAACAACCACGTGGTCGAGAACGCCGAGGAGATCACGGTCAAGCTCCAGGACGACCGTGAGCTGAAGGCCACCGTCGTCGGCCGCGACGAAGGCACCGACCTCGCCGTCATCAAGATCGAGGGCAAGAACTACCCGTACGTCCAGTTCGAGCTGCAGGCCAAGCCGCGGGTCGGCGACTGGGTGATCGCGGTGGGCAACCCCCTCCAGCTGGGCCACACGGCCACCGCCGGCATCGTCTCGGCCTACGGCCGCGACATCGGCGAGCAGTACGTCGACTACATCCAGATCGACGCGCCCATCAACCGGGGCAACTCGGGCGGCCCGACCTTCGACATCTACGGCCGCGTCATCGGCGTGAACACGGCGATCTACTCGCCGACCGGCTATTCGGTCGGCATCGGCTTCGCCATTCCGGCCGACGTCGCCGACGCGGTCACCAAGCAGCTGATCGCCAACGGCAAGATCGAGCGCGGCTACATCGGCGTCACGATCGGCGACCTTACGAAGGACATCGCCGAGAGCCTGAACATGGCCGGCACCAAGGGCGCCTACATCACCGAGACCGTCCCGGGCGGCCCGTCCGACCGCGCGGGCCTGAAGCCGGGCGACATCGTCCTGCGTATGAACGGCCAGGCGATCACCAGCTCCACCGACCTGACCCGTCAGGTCGGCCGGGTGAAGGCCGGCGAGGTGATCCACCTCGACGTGCTGCGCGGCGGCAAGGCCCAGACCATCAACATCCGCTCGGGCACGCGTCCGTCGGAAGCCGAACTTGCGCGGCTGAACAGCAACCAGGACGAGGGCGGCCAGGCCGCGCCGGGCGCCCAGGGCGTCGTGGGAACGGCCGTGCTGGGCATGAACGTGGCGCCGCTCGACGCCGCCAACCGCAAGCGCTTCAGCATCGACAACTCGGTCAACGGCGTGGTCGTGACGGCCAACCCGGCGCCGCGTTCGGACGCGGCCAAGAAGGGCCTGAAGGCCGGCGACGTGATCGTGCTGGCCGACAACCGGCCGGTGACCAGCGTGCAGGAACTGCAGTCGATCGTCACCGCGCTGAAGAACGCCAAGCGTCCGAGCGTGCTGCTGCTGGTCAACCGCGACCGGCGCAACGTGCCGGTGCCGATTGATCTGAAAGACTGATAGTGGGGCGGGCCCCGTGTCGGGGCCCGCTCGTCGTTTCGGGGGCGAAATGCGCGTACTGATCGTCGAGGACGACACCGAGGCTGCGGGCGCGATGGTCCGCGGCCTGACCGAGGCCGGGCTGCAGTGCGCCCACGCCGCCGACGGGGCCGAGGGTTTGCTGGCCGCCCGGGCGGGCGATTACGACGTCTATGTCGTCGATCGCATGATGCCGCGGCTGGACGGCCTGGCCATGGTCGAGACCCTGCGCAAGGACGGCGACCAGACGCCGGTGCTGTTCCTCTCGGCGCTGGGCGAGATCGAAGACCGGGTGACCGGCCTGAAGGCCGGCGGCGACGACTATCTGGTCAAGCCGTACGCCTTCGCGGAGCTGGTGGCCCGGGTCGAGGCGCTGGCGCGCCGCCGCGAGACCGGCTCGGTGCAGACCGTGCTGAAGGTCGGCGACCTGGAGATGGACCTGATCGGGCGGCGGGTGACCCGCGCCGGCCAGGAGATCGACCTGCAGCCGCGCGAGTTCCAGCTGCTGGAGTTCCTGATGCGCCACGCCGGCCAGTCGGTGACCCGCACCATGCTGCTGGAGAAGGTCTGGGAGTACCACTTCGACCCCCA
Organism: Caulobacter sp. 17J80-11; assembly: GCF_014349105.1. Taxonomy (GTDB): domain Bacteria; phylum Pseudomonadota; class Alphaproteobacteria; order Caulobacterales; family Caulobacteraceae; genus 17J80-11. Next base: position 47,595 of record NZ_JACSJI010000003.1, read on the forward strand.
GACCAACGTCATCGACGTGCACATCTCGCGGCTGCGCTCGAAGATCGACAAGGGCTTCGACCGCGCCATGCTGCAGACCGTTCGCGGCGCGGGGTATCGCCTGGAGGCGTGAGGACCGGCTCGTGCGTCTGCCTTCGATCTTCCGGCGCACGCCCTTCCGGCTGACGCTCCTGTTCCTGGCGTTGTTCGCGACGACGTCCAGCGCGCTGCTGGCCTACATCTACATCGCCACGGCGGCTGAGGCCCGGCGGCGCGCGGAGCAGGACGTGCGCCGCGAGCTGGCGGTGCTGGAGTCGGTCTACAACCAGCGCGGCAAGGACGCGCTGAACGCCGCGCTGGTCGAACGAACCCTGCGCGGCGGCCCCTACCTGTTCCTGATGATGGACGGCCAGCGCCGCGCCATCACCGGCAACATCTCCGAGAGCCCGATCGAGGACGCCGAGGGGCCTGAGACCTGGGCCAGCTTCCGCATCAGTGACGCGGACGCGCGCGGGCGCGTGGTGCGCCGCTCGGCGCGCGGGGTCGAGGTGGCGCTCGCCGGCGGCGAGCGCCTGTTCGTCGGCGAGGACATCGGCGACACCGAAGCCCACCTGGCCCGCGTGACTCAGGCCCTGTGGGGCGCGGGGGCGCTGGTCGTGCTGCTGGGCCTGGGCGGCGGCCTGCTGATCAGCCGCAACGTCGAGCGCCACATGGCCGGTCTGAACCGGGTCGTTTCCGCGGTCGAGGAGGGCGACATGCATGCGCGCGCCACCCTCCGAGGCAGCAAGGACGAGTTCGACGAACTGGCCGGCGGCATCAACCACATGCTCGACCGGCTGGAGCAGTCGATGGCCGGTCTGCGCCACGCCGGCGACGCCGTGGCCCACGACCTGCGCTCGCCCCTGACCCGCATGCGCGCCAAGCTGGAGGTGGCCCTGATCGAGGTGGAGGCCGGCAAGGGCGACCCGCGCGCGGCGCTGGAGACCGCGCTGGACGAGGCGGACGGCCTCCTGAAGACCTTCAACACCGTGCTGGCCATCGCCCGCCTGCAGGCCGCCGGCCAGGCCCCCGATCCGGTGGTGTTCGACGCCGCCGAACTGGCCGCCGACATGGCCGAGCTCTACGAACCGGCCTCCGAGGACAAGGGCCTGGAATTCCAGGCGGAGGTCCACGCCAACCTGCCGGTGAGGGGCAACCGCGCCTTCGTGGCCCAGGCCCTGGCCAACGTCATCGACAACGCCATCAAGTACACGCCCGAGGGCGGCGCGGTGATGCTGCGCGCCCGGCGCCGCTCGTCGGGCGACGTGGAGTTCTCGGTCACCGACACGGGCCCCGGCGTGCCTGAGGAAGACCGCCTGCGGGTGGTGCAGCGCTTCGTGCGCTTGGAGAACAGCCGCTCCGAACCCGGCTCCGGCCTGGGTCTGTCGCTGGTCGCCGCCGTCGCCGAGGCGCACGGCGGGCGCCTGGAGCTCGACGAGGGGCCGGGCAAGGTCGGCGAGATGGGCCCCGGCCTGCGCGTCGCCCTGGTCTTCCCGCCGGCCCCGGCCGCCTGATTTCACGTCGCCGCGCAACCCGGCGCGCCCCTTCCCGGTTTATGGCGCAGCTTGAAGCGGGCCGGGGAGCGCGATGGCCGAATTGCGTTTTGAGGATGCGAACACTGCGCCTGTGATCCCGGCGGGCGGCCCGCGAGTCCTCTTCTTCGTCCACAACGTCGCCGAAAGCACGGTGCGCAAGCGCGTGCTGGCCTTCCGCCAGCACGGCGCGGAGGTGGCGACCGCGGGCTTCCGGCGTCTGACCACTGATCCCGACTTCCAGCCCGACTGGCCGCACACCGAATTCGGGGTGACCCGCGACCGGGCCTTCGTGCGCCGGGCCGCCCAGCTGGCGGGGGCGGTCGCCAGCCTGTTCTTCAAACGCGGCGAAATCGCCGAGGCCGAGGCGATCTACGCCCGCAATCTCGACATGGCCCTGCTGGCGGTCGTGGCGTCAGGCCTCTCGGGGCGGCGCGCGCCCTTCGTCTATGAGGTGCTGGACGTCCACCGCATGCTCGCCTCGGACAAACCGCTGTCCTTCATCGGCCGCGCGGTGGAGCGGCTGGTGCTGAAGCGCGCCGACCTGCTGGTGGTTAGCTCGCCGGCCTTCGTGGACCGCTACTTCACCGCCCGGCAGAAGTGGCAGGGGCGCACCGTCCTGCTCGAGAACAAGGTGCGCGACACCCCGCTGCGTCCGCCCCGACCCATCCGACGTCCGCCGCCGCCCGGCGCCCGGCCGAAGTGGACCATCGGCTGGTTCGGCGCGCTGCGCGACCAGACCAGCCTGGACCTGCTGACCCGGCTGGCCGACCGGCTGGGCGACCAGGTCGAGATCTACATCCGCGGCTATCTCGCCGGCGTCTCGCCCGAGGCGTTCGAAGCGGCCCAACGGCGGCCGAACGTCGTGTTCGGCGGGCCGTACCGCAATCCCGAGGACCTGGCGGAGATCTACGGCCGGGTCCATTTCGCCTGGGCCGTCGACCTGTTCGACGGCGGTCTGAACTCCGACTGGCTCTTGTCCAACCGCCTCTACGAGGGCGGCCTGTACGGCGTTCCGGCGCTGGCCGCGGCGGGCACGGAGGTGTCGCGCAAGGTGGCGGACCTGGGCCTGGGCTGGAGCTTCCCCGCGCCCTACGACGAGGCGGTGGCGGCCTTTCTGGCGACCCTGCACGCCGACGTCTGGGCGGCCAAGGCGCGCCACATCCTCAGCCTGCCGGAAAGCGCCTTCGTCGACCTCGGCGACACCCGCGCCCTGGTGCAGACCGTGCGGGAACTGGCCCGGCCGCGCGAAATCCGTTTCGGCGCGGCGGAGGTCCTGTCGTAGTCATGGGCGCATGCAGACCAGCCCGCTCGTCGACCGCCTTCGTCCCTGCGGCCCCGTAACCGACTCGGCCGCCGCCGAGCGCGTGCGCGAGGTCTTGGCCGACTCGGCCGACGCGGCCGGCTGGAGCGACCTGCTGGCGGACGCCTGGCCGGCCCTGGCCCCGGTGTTCGGCGCCTCGCCCTACCTGGCCAGCCTGGCCCGCCGTTCGCCCGACCGCCTGCGCACCATCCTGGAGGCCGACCCCGACGCGCGCCTGGAGGAGCTGCTGGCGGCCACCGACGCAGCGGCCGGCAGCGTCGCCACGCCGGACGAACTGAAGCACCGCCTGCGCGTGCTGAAGGGCGACGCCCACCTGCTGACAGCGCTGTCGGACCTGGGCGGGGTCTGGGACCTGGACCAGGTCACCGGCGCCATCACCCGTTTCGCCGACGCCACCGTGCGCTCCGCCCTGGACGGCATCGCCCGCGAGGCGCGCCAGCGCGGGCGCTTGCTGGGCGAGCCGTCGGCCGAGCACGGCCCGATCCCCGGCCTGTTCGGCCTCGCCATGGGCAAGCACGGCGCCTTCGAGCTGAACTACTCCAGCGACATCGACGTCTCGCTGTTCTACGACCCGGAGGTGCTGCCGGTCAGCGAAGCGGTCGAGCCGCAGGCCTTCGTCAACCGCGTGGCCCAGGCCCTGACCAACCTGCTGTCGGAGCGCACGGCCGAGGGCTACGTGTTCCGCGTCGACCTGCGCCTGCGCCCCGATCCGTCGACCACCCCGCCGGTGGTCCGCGTGCCCGCGGCCCTGGTCTACTACGAGACCGTCGGCCAGAACTGGGAGCGGGCTGCCTTCATCAAGGCCCGTCCCTGCGTCGGCGACCTGCCGGCCGCCCAGGCCTTCCTCGACGAGCTGCGCCCCTACGTCTGGCGGCGCAGCCTGGACTTCGCCGCAGTGGCCGACATCCATTCGATCAAGCGCCAGATCCACGTCTGGCGCGCCGACGAGCGGCTGGAGGCGGCCGGCGCCAACCTGAAGCTCGGGGCCGGCGGCATCCGCGAGATCGAGTTCTTCGTCCAGACCCAGCAGTTGATCCTGGGCGGGCGTGATCCTTCCCTGCGCTCCTCGCGCACGCTCGACGCGCTGGAGGCCCTGCGCCGGGCCGGCCACGTGACCACCGGGGCGACGCGCGACCTGACCCGGGCCTACGAGCGCCTGCGCGCTCTGGAGCACCGGGTGCAGATGCTCGAGGACGAGCAGACCCACACCCTGCCGGAAGACGCCGAGGCCCGCGCGCGGGTCGCGGCCCTGGCCGGGGAGGGAGACCTGGGCGCTTTCGACGCGTCGGTCGCGACCACGCTCAAGACCGTCAACCGCCGCTACGGCGAGCTGTTCGCCGAAGAGGAGCAGCTGTCCTCGCGCTTCGGCAGTCTGGTGTTCACCGGCGTGGAGGACGACCCGTCGACGCTGGAGACCCTGGCGCGGATGGGCTTCTCCAACCCCGCCCAGGTGTCCTCGACCATCCGCGCCTGGCACCACGGCACCATCCCCGCGACCCGCACCGCGCGCGGGCGCGAGCTGTTCACGCGCCTGGCCCCGCGGCTGCTGGAGGCGGCCCACGCCAGCGACGCGCCGGACGACGCCTTCAACCGGTTCGCCGCCTTCTTCTCGGGCCTCAGCGCGGGGGTGCAGACCCAGTCGCTGTTGCTGGCCCAGCCGGCCCTGTTCGGCCTGATCGTCGAGGTCATGGCCTCGGCCCCCAGGCTGGCCTCGACGCTCGCCCGCCGGCCGGCGGCGCTGGACGCCATCCTCGACCAGGCCTTCTTCGCGCCGCTGGACGAGGACAGCGGCGTCTGCCAGGCGATCGTGCGGGAGGGCTCCGAGGCGGCGAGCTTCGAGGCGGCGATGGACGCCGTCCGCCGCACCCACCGCGAGCAGGCCTTCCGCATCGGCCTGCAGGTGCTCTCCGGCACCGCCGGGGCGGAGGAGGCGGGCCGCGGCTTCGCCGACCTGGCCGACGCCTGTGTGCAGGGGCTGGCGCGCGCCGCCCTGACCGAGACCACGCGGGTCGGCGGCGCCCTGCCCGGCGGCGAGGTCGCGGTCGTGGCGCTGGGCAAGTTCGGCTCGCGCGAGATGACCGCCCAGTCGGACCTGGACCTGATGACGGTCTACGCGGCGGCGGATCCGGCGGCGGCCTCGGAGGGCAAGGGCTGGTCGGCCGACACCTTCTACGGACGCTTCACGCAGCGGCTGATCGCGGCGCTGTCGGCGCCCACCGCCGAGGGCGGGCTGTACGCCATCGACATGCAGCTGCGACCCTCCGGCGCGGCCGGGCCGGTGGCGGTCAGCCTGCCGGCGATGGAGGACTACTACGCCCGCGAGGCCGACACCTGGGAGCACCTGGCGCTGACCCGCGCCCGCGTGGCGTGGGCCAGTTCGCCGGCGTTCGGCGCGCGGGTGGCTGCGGCGATCGAGGCGGCGCTCCGGCGTCCGCGCGACCGGGCCGGCGCGGCGCGCGACGTCGCCGACATGCGCGCCCTGATGGAGCGGGAACGGCCGGCCCGCGGCTTCTGGGACCTGAAGCTGTCGCCGGGCGGCACGGTCGACGCCGAATTCCTCGCCCAGTTCCTGGAGATCGCCGGCGCGGGCGAGGGCGGCCCCCTGCGGGCCGGCACGCTGGACGCCCTGGAGGCGTTGAAGGCGGCCGGCGCGGCCGACGCCATCACGCTCGACCGCGTGGCCTCGGGCTGGCGGCTGCACCAGAACATCGACCAGCTGCTCAAGGCGGCGCTGGACGAACGCGGCGATCCGGACGTCGAGCCCGCGCCGTTCAAGCGCCGGCTGGCCCGCGCCGGGGGCGCGCGCGACTTCGACACCCTCAAACGCAAGCTGGCGATCGTGCGCCAGGAGACCCGCGGCGCTTTCGAGCGGATCCTCTCGACGGAAATGCGCGCGACCCCCGTTGAAGATTGAAACCGGCACGTAATCAGCCGGCTTCACGGGAGAGCCTCGATGACGAAAGCGATGCTTCTGGGCGCGGGCGCGGCGCTGCTGCTCGTGGGCGCGGCGGTCGCGCAGGACGCGAAGGGACCGCGCGGCCGCATGGCCGACACCGACGGCGACGGCAAGATCAGCCAGACCGAAATGGTGCAGGCCGAGCGCGCGCGCTTCGCCCGCCTGGACGCCAACCATGACGGCAAGGTCACCAAGGACGAGCTCGAGGCGCTCGAGACCCGCTTCATGGACGAGCGCTTCGCGCGTCTCGACACCGACAAGAACGGTCAGATCAGCAAGGAAGAGTTCGCGGCCGCGCACGAGCAGCGCGCCGGCCGCTGGGCCGGTCGCCGCGGCGTCGGCATGGGCGGCGACCGCATGGGCGGCATGTTGGGCCGGCTCGACACCAACGGCGACGGCGTAGTGACCCAGGCCGAGGCCGACGCCAAGGTCCAGGCCCGCTTCGCGGCCATGGACACCAACAAGGACGGCTTCGTGACGAGCGATGAGCGTCCGGGCAAGATGGGACGGCACGGCCGTGGACCGGGCGGTGGCGAACACTGATCCCGGCGCCTGTACGGAGCGGGCGAGCGCTGGAGGCGAGCGACAGGTTGGCGCGCGAGGGCACGGACCCGGACGAGGACGTCGTCAGACGCGTGGCCCGCGGCGATCAGGCCGCGGTCCAGGCTCTGGTCGCGCGCAAGCTGCCCCGCATGCTGTCGCTCGCCCGGCGCATGCTGGGCGACCCGGCCGAGGCCGAGGACGTGGCCCAGGAGGTGTTCCTGCGCGTGTGGAAGCACGCGCCCTCCTGGAAGCCCGGCAAGGCCAGGTTCGACACCTGGATGCACCGGGTGGCGCTGAACCTCTGCTACGATCGGCTGCGCTCCAAGCGGGAGCATCCGGTGGCCGAGCCGCCGGACCGGCCCGACCCGGCTCCGGGCGCGGAGCGCGGTCTGGAGGCCGCCCAGCTGGGCGCGCGGGTGGAGCGGGCCTTGCAGGCCCTGCCGGAGCGGCAGCGCGAGGCGATCGTGCTGTGTCACTACCAGGAACTGTCGAACATCGAGGCGGCGGCGCTGCTGGGAATCAGCGTCGAGGCCTTGGAGAGTCTGCTGTCGCGGGGCCGTCGGGCCCTGCGCGCGGCGCTCGCCGACATGGCGAGGTCTTGAGGTGAGGACGCCGAGTGTGATGGACGCGCAGCGTTTTGAAAGCCTGACGGCCGCCTACGGCGCCGATCCCGCGCGCTGGCCGCAGGCCGAGCGGGAGGCCGCCCTGGCCTTCCAGCGGGAGCACCGGGCCCAGGCCGAGCGCCTGTTGTTCGAGGCGCGGATGATTGACGCGGCGCTGGCGGAGGTCCCGATCCAGGTCGCGACGGCGGACCTGCGCGAGCGTGTGCTCGCCTCCGTGCCGCGCGCGAAAACGAAACCCGAGCGGCGCCGCCACTTCATGCCGGCGTGGCTGCCGGGCGCGGGCCTGGCCGCCGCCTGCGCGGTGGGCGTGCTGGCGGGCTCGATGGCGGTGGAGCGTGTGGCCGCGCCGGTGCAGGCCGACCAACTGGTCGCCGAGGCCGCGCCCACCATGGATGAGTTGGAGGTCGCGGGATGACGTCCCGAGGTTTGAAGATCGCGTTCGGCGTCTCCCTGGCGCTCAACCTGTTCCTGGTCGGGGTCGGGCTGGGCGGCGGGGCCATCGCCTGGAAGCACTGGAAGGACCGGCCGGGCGCCGGCCCGCCGCTGTTCGAGGCCGCCCGCGTCCTGCCGGAAGGCGAGCAGAAGGCGCTGCGCCAGTCGATGCGCGCGGTGGCGATGAAGGCGCGGCCGGACTTCGAGCAGGCGCGCACGGCCCGCCGCGAGGCGGTCCGCATCGCCTCCGCCCCGACCTTCGACCGGACCGCCGTCGCGGCCCAGCTGGACCGCTCGCGCGAGGCCGAGATCCGCGGCCGGATGGTGATGGAGCAGGGCGTGCTCGACGTCATGGCCGGGCTCAGCCCGAAGGACCGGGCCGCCATCGCACCGGCCCTGCTGCGCAAGGCCGGTCCGGGCGGCCGCCGCCATGGCCCGCCGCCGAACGCTCCGGCGGCGCCGGCGCCGGTCGCGCCGCCGGCGCCGGTGGCGCGGTAGAGGCCTATCCGATCTCCCCCCCGAGCGGAGCGCAGGGGGGAGCAGGCGGCGATAGCCGCCGTGCGGCTCCAGCCAGACTCGACGCTAGCCGCCGCCCCGTACGACCCACCGGAGACCGGATTCACGCTTTCGCGCACGGAACACGTGCGCTCCGCTGGAGCCCCCCACGCCGCCTTCGGCGGCGGCTCCCCCCAGAGGAGATCTTTAAGCCGCGTGGACCTCGGCCTGCGGGCGGTTGACCGGCAGGATGACATGGGCGGTGGTGCCGCGGCCGGGCTCGCTCTCAAGTTCGAGGCGACCCTGGTGCAGCTCGACCAGCGACTTGGTCAGGGCCAGGCCCAGGCCCGAGCCCTGCTGGGTCTTGGCGTGCTGGCTCTCGACCTGCTCGAACGGCCGCGCCAGGCGCTGCAGGTCTTCCTTCGAAATCCCGATACCGGTGTCGGTCACGCTGACGCGCACGCCGCCGCCGGCCGACCGGGCGGCCAGGGTCACCGAGCCGCCGCGCGGGGTGAACTTCACGGCGTTGGACAGCAGGTTCAGCAGCACCTGCTTGAAGGCGCGGTAGTCGGCCTCGACGTCGGGCAGGGTGGCCGGCAGGTCCAGGCGCAGCTGCAGGCCGGCGGTTTCGGCGCGGTTGCGCACCAGACGCATGGCGTCCTCGGCCACCTCCTCGATCGACACCGGCTCGAAGCGCAGGGTCATCTTGCCGGCCTCGATCTTGGCCATGTCGAGAATGTCGTTGATCAGGGCCAGCAGGTGCTGGCCGGAGTTGTGGATGTCCTGGGCGTACTCGCGGTAGCGGCGGTCGCCCAGCGGCCCGTACATCTCGCCGACCATGATTTCCGAGAAGCCGTTGATGGCGTTCAGCGGCGTGCGCAACTCGTGGCTCATATTGGCCAGGAACTCGCTCTTGGCGCGGTTGGCGCCCTCGGCCTTGGTCTTGGCGGCTTCGTACTTGCGGGCCAGCACGGCCAGCTCGGCCTGGCTCTGCTCCAGCCGTTCGACGATCTGGTGCAGCTCTTCCTCGTTGCGCCGGCGCGCGTCCTCCTGGCGCTTCACGGCGGTGATGTCGGCGGCGGTGATCACCGCGCCGCCGTCGGCGGTGGTGCGCTCGGAGATCTGCAGCCAGCGGCCGTCGTGCAGCTCGGCCTCGCGCACGCCCGGCCGGCCGTCCGGGGCGGCGGCCTCCTGGCGCACGGCCAGCTGGGCGATCTGCATGATGGCGTCGCGCGGCGCGCCCGGCTTCAGCACCCGTTGCTCGAAGCCGAACCAGTCGCGGAAGGTCTGGTTGCTCATCACCAGGCGACCCTGGCGGTTCCACAGCACGAAGGCTTCCGAGGCGCTCTCCACGGCGTCGCGCAGGCGGGCTTCGGCGGCGCGGGCGCGCGACTGGGCAGAGCGCTCCTCGGTGACGTCCAGGGCGACGCCGACGATGCGCGAATAGCCGTCCTCGTCGCGCTCGCCCACCGCCTGGCCGCGGGCCTCGATCCAGGTCGAGCGGCCGTCGACGCCCGGCGCGCGGAAGGTGACGTCGAAGGCGCCGTAGGCGGCGGCGCTCTTCAGGGCGTGCAGCACGCGCGGACGATGGTCCGGCGCGACCTTGTCCAGCAGGGCGTCGCCCTTCACGACGCCGCCGGTCCGCCAGCCGAGGATCACCGCCAGCACTTCGGAGACGTAGACCTCGTCGGCGCGCAGGTCCCATTCCCACACGCCGCAGCGGGCGGCCTCGACGGCGGTGCGGTAGCGCCGCTCGGTGTCGGCGAAGGCGCGCCGGTCGGCCCCGGCGCGGCGGGCCACGGCCCAGACCAGCAGGGTCAGGGCGCCGCCGATGGCCAGCAGGGCCAGAGGCAGCACGCGGGCGAACGGGCCGGCGCCGGCGCGGGCGGGCTCGGCCGCCACCGCCAGGAAGCCGCCCTCGGCGGTCTGGGCCCCGGCGGCGCGCAGGTCGCCGCCCTGGGGCCGCTTCGCCTCGGCCTCGCCGCCGTTGAAGGTGGCCCGCGCGTCGGCGATCGACAGGGACAGGGTCTCGTCGAGGCTGCGGCCGGTCAGTTCGGCGTCGGAGCTGGCCAGCACGCGTCCGTCCGGCGCGGCCAGCACCACCAGGTCGGGCGCGGCGCCGCCGGCCACGGCGGAAGCGGTCGGCGTGGCCGCCAGCAGCCAGGCTTCGCCGCCGGCCCGCACGGCGGTCCAGGCCCGCCCGCCGGCGGCCCCGGTCCAGGTCGCGGCCTGCGAGGTGCGCGCCGAGGTGGCGGCGTCGGACCAGCCGGCCGTCTTGCCGGTGGTGGCCAGGACGTCGCCCTCGATGGAGACGATGGCCACGCCCTCGGCCGAGCCGCTCGCCGCGCGCATGGCCAGTTCGGCGGCGTCCAACGGCGCGCCCGGGCTTGCGGTCAGGCGTTCGCCGCCGGCGCGCAGGGCGGCGCGGGCGGCGGCGATGTCGGCGCTCAGCCGGGCGGCGGCCAGCTCGGCGCGCGTGTTCAGCTCGGTGCGGTCGGCCGGGCGGGTGTCGCGCGGCACGCCGTAGAGTTCGCGGGCGTAGAAGACGGTGGCGGCGGTCAGGCCCAGCGCGGCGCACAGCACGGTGACGCGAACCCAAAGGGGCACTGCCGCGCCGTGGCGCGTCGCCAGGTCGTCGCCCGACCTGCGGTACTCCTGTGAGCGGCCGCGGCCAACCACCGGCAGCTCCCCCCCGATTCCCACTCCGAACAGGAGGTTAAACCGGAGGTTTCACACCTGTCGACAGGCGAACCGCCTCAGGTCTCCAACGCCTTGGAGGCGAGTTCCCGAACATTGGGCGAAAGCCCGGGGTGGGCGAGGATGCGGGCCAGCTCGCCGCGCATCAAAGCGCCCAGTTCCGGGCGGTAGCGGCGCCAGCCCCCGAGCGGCTCGACCAGGCGCGCGGCGGTCATCGGATTGAAGGCGTCGACCGCCAGGATCTGGTCGGCCAGGAAGCGGTAGCCGGCCCCCGACGGATCGTGGAATCGGTAGGGATTGCCGCTGGCGAAGGTCTGCACCAGGGCCCGCAAACGATTGGGATTCTTCGCGTCGAAGGCCGGGTGGGAGGCCAGCTTCTGCACCCGCGCGATGGCGTCCGGCGCCGAGGTGCGGGCCTGGACGGCGAACCATTTGTCGACGACCAGCGGCTCGTCCTTCCAGCGCTCGTAGAAGTCGTTCAGCACCGTTTCGCAGGCCAGCCCGCCGATCTGCACCAGGGCGTTCATCGCGCCCATGGCGTCGGTCATGTTGGTGGAGGCGTCGTAGTGCGCCCGCGCCCGCTCGATGTCCTCGGGCAGGCCGACCGAGGCCAGGAGGTCCAGCAGACCGTTGCGCAGCGAGCGCCGGCCGGCGCCGGCCGCGTCCGGCGAGAACGGCCCGGGATCGGTCAGACCGTCGTGCAGACGCTCCAGCTCGGCGCGCAGTTGCGTGGCGATGGTCGCCCGAAGGGTCTCGCGCGCGTCGTGCAGGGCGGCCGGATCGGCCGGCGACATGCATAGCGAAAGATCCTGCTCGATGGGCGGCGACAGCAAGAGCGCCTTGAAGGCTTCGTTCGAGGACTGGTCGGCCAGGGCGCGGCCGACCGCGGCGGCGTAGCGGGCCTCGCCCTCCAGGTCGGCGCGACCTTCGGCGCGGGCCAGGATCAGGTCGCGGGCCAGGTTCTGGCCGGCCTCCCAGCGCGCGAACAGGTCGGGATCGGAGGCGAGACGCACGAAGCGGTGCTCGTCGGGCGCATCGGTCGAGAGCACGATCGGGGCGGAGAAGCCGCGCCCGGGCGACACCACGGGCGGCCGTTCCACGCCGGTCAGGCGCACGGTCTGGTCGGCCGACTCCAGCACCAGGACGTAATCCTGGACGGGGGCGTCGGCGCCCGGCGGCATGAAGCTCTGGGGGCGGCCCTCCTCGTCCAGCAGGCCGATCTTGATCGGCACCGGCAGGCAGTCCTTGTCCGGCTGGCCCGGGGTCGGCGGCGTAGTCTGGGTCAGGCGCAGGTCGACCGCCTTCGCCTCGGGATCGTAGTCGACCTCCAGGTGGACCTCCGGCGTGCCGGCCTGGGCGTACCAGCGGAAGAACTTCGACAGGTCCCGCCCGGTCGTCTCGGCGAAGGCCCCGACGAAGTCCTCGACCGTCACCGCGTGACCGTCGAACTTCTCGAAGTAATGATCCATGCCGCGTCGGAAGTCCTCCGGCCCCAGCAGGGTGCGCAGCATGCGGATGATCTCCGAGCCCTTCTCGTAGACCGTCGCGGTGTAGAAGTTGTCGATCTTGAAGTAGGTGGTCGGCCGCGCCGGATGGGCCAGCGGGCCCTGGTCCTCGGGGAACTGGCGCGCGCGCAGCGCCTTGACGTCCTTGATCCGCTGCACCGCCGCGCCGCGCATGTCGGCCGAGAAGCCCTGGTCGCGGAAGACGGTCAGGCCCTCCTTCACGCACAGCTGGAACCAGTCGCGGCAGGTGATGCGGTTGCCGGTCCAGTTGTGGAAGTACTCGTGGGCGACGACGCTCTCGATGCGCTCGTAGTCGACGTCGGTGGCGGTCGACGGGTCGGCCAGCAGCAGCGAGGAGTTGAAGATGTTCAGCCCCTTGTTCTCCATCGCCCCGAAATTGAAGTCGCGCACGGCGACGATCATGAACAGGTCGAGGTCGTACTCGCGGCCGTAGGTCTCCTCGTCCCACTTCATCGACCGCTTCAGCGCGTCCATGGCGTAGGTCGCGCGCTCGGCCTGGCCGGGATCGACATAGACCCGCAGGTCGATGTTGCGCCCGCTCATGGTGGTGAAGCTGTCGCTCAGCACGTCCAGCTGACCGGCGACCAGGGCGAACAGGTAGCAGGGCTTGGGGAAGGGATCGCGCCAGACGGCGTAGTGGCGCCCGCCGTCCATCTCGCCCCGCTCGACCAAGTTGCCGTTGGAGAGCAGGTGCGGATAGGCGGCCGTCTCGGCCTCGATGCGGACCGTGTAGCGGGTCAGCACGTCCGGCCGGTCCAGGAACCAGGTGATCTTGCGGAAGCCCTCGGCCTCGCACTGGGTGCAGAAGCGGCCGCCGGAGATGTAGAGCCCCTCCAGCGCCGTGTTGCCCTGCGGGTCGATCTCGACCTCGGTCTCCAGGACGAAGTCGTCGGGCACGTCGTGGAGGGTCAGCCCCTCGTCGGTGATGGTGAAGCCGGCGTCGCTCAGCGGCTCGCCGTCGATCGCGAAGGAGATCGGCTTCAGCCGTTCGCCGTTCAGGAACACGGTCCCGCCCGGCTGGCCTTCCTGGCGGCGCAGATGCAGGCGCGCGAGCACGCGCGTGGCCGTCGGATGCAGCCGGAACGTCAGCTCGACCTCGTCCGCCGCATAGGCCGTCGGACGATAGTCGGCGAGGCGGACGGGTTGCGGCGTGTCGGTGCGCATCGAGGGCTCCTGGTGGAACCTCTCTCTATGGCTGGAGACGCCGCTTCGTTCCAGCTTGGCGGAACGACGGTCTCGCCGGGCGGCTCCTAGCCGCCCCAGCAGTCCCGGAAGACCCGCGCGAAGTTGCCGCCCATGATCTTGGCCACCGCCCTCTCCCTGACGCCGCGCTTGAGCAGCTCGGCGGCGACGACCTTCATGCGGTCGGGGCGGTTCATGCCCTCGACGTAGGGCGGACGGCCTTCCTCGGGGGCGGCGACGCCGCGCTTCCTGCGGTCCTCGTTCTGCTCATCCCAGCGCTTCATGCTCTCGGGCGAGGTGTCCCAGCCGGTCAGGACGGCGTCGCTGCCGACCCCGACATGGTCCTCGCCGGCGACCTTCAGCACGTGCATCAGGTGGGCCATGTAGTCGTCGACGGTCGGCTGGCTGGGGCGCAGCGGGGTGATGAACGAGAGGTCGTAGATCCCGACCACCCCGCCCTTGTCGGCGACCGCCCGGATCGCCCGGTCGGACTTGTTGCGCGGGTGCGGGTGGACGGCCGCCGCGCCCGTGTGGGTCAGCAGGGGCGGGCGCTTGTATACGGCGACGGCGTCCAGGGCCGTGCGCTCGTCGCTGTGGCTGAGGTCGAGGGCCACGTGGTTGGCTTCCATGGACGCGATCGCCTGGCGGCCGAGCTCCGTCAGGCCCGTGGCCTCCGCCGCCGGCGTCATCACCCCGCCGCCGAAGGGCGAGGCGGTGTTGTAGCTGAGCTGCATCACCTTCACGCCCAGCGCCGCGAACTCGCCGATCCGCTCGGGCTGACCGTCGAGCATCTCGGTGGTCTCGAACGACCAGATCAGTCCGACCGGCCCCTCGCCGCGCAGGGCCTCGATCTCCGTCACGGTCCGCACGTTGCGATACACGGTGGGGTTCATCTCGGCGCACTTCTGGTAGGCGGCCAGGATCGTCTTGGTGTCGTCGTAGCCCGTGCCCGGGCCGACCACGGTGACCTTGGCCGCCGTCAGGGCCGAGCTCAGCACCTTGTCGGCCAATTCCTTGGGCAGCGGCGCGGAGTCGTCGATCGGCGCGGCCAGGTTGCCGTCGATGATCAGGCCGGTGCGGAACAGCCGCTCGACGACCGCCGCCGGGTCCTCGCCGGCCAGGGCGCGCCCGCCCAGCGCCGTCGCCGCGCTCAGTCCGAGCGCCGCGCCCAGGAGGCCGCGCCGATTCATCGTCTCGATCATGGAAGTCCCCCGCCTTGTCCGGCGATGTCGCGGCGCGGGGGCGGGGGTGTCAAATGAACGATCGGTAGGGCGAGGCCGACCTCAGCCGGTGAAGCGCATAAGCCGGGCGCGCAAGCGGTCGGCGGCTTCGCTTTCCTTCGGCTTGTCCGGCTCGAGCACGGTGGGCTCTGCCTTGGGCCGGGCCGGCTCGGCGTCGATGATCGGGGCCTGGGCCTTGGCGTCCGGGGCGAGGTTGCGCATCGGCCGGGCCGAGCCGGCCGTCGGAACGGGGCCGGGCGCCTCTACGGGGGCGGCGGCCGCCGCTGCGGCCGCTGCGGTCGCGGCAGGTCCCTCGCGGCGGGGCGGAGCGTTGTGGTCTTTGACCATGCGCAGGATCGCGTCGGCCGCGCGGGCCAGGCGCACCATCTCCGGCGGCGCGTCGTGCGGGGCGTCGGCGACCGCCTCGGCCAACTCCTCGGCCAGCCGCATCAGCTTGGGCGAGGCGCCGATCAGCCGGGCCTGGAACTCGATCTTGTGCGGGTCGCGGTCGTATTCCGCGCCCGGCACGCGCCAGCCGCCCCAGTCGTTCGGGTCGGTGACCACCACCGGATAGCTGCCCGGATAGGGGTGGTGGCCGCACTCTTCCGGCTGCTGCCACTTGTTCTTGGCGCGCAGCATCCGCCACTCGCCGGCCTTGGCGGCGGAAGGCGCGTCGTCGCCGCGCTCGGCCTCCAGCTCGTCGGCCAGGAACTCGCGCCCGAAGCCGACGTCGTAGGAGATGCGCACGGGCTCGTCGAAGCCCTTGGCCCAGACCGGCTGGACCTTCTCGACGACCGCCCAGGCGCCGACGCACTCGACCCAGACTTTCTGACCCTTTTGGAACTGCGCCTTCGCCATTGCCGCGGACCTGAAGAAATTCAGGACCCATCCTGCAGGCCAAGGGTTAGCGGAGGGCTAAGGGTTTACGCGTGCCCTGCGGCCGGCTTGGAGATCGCCTCCAGGGCCTCGCCGGCGTAGCGTTCCTTCACCTTGGCGGCCATGTCGCCGATCGAGACCACGCCGCACAGGTCGCGCGCGTCGTTGACGATCGGCAGGCGGCGGATCTGTTCGCCGCTCATCTTGTTGAGCACGGTTTCGAGGTCGTCGTTTTCATTCAGGAAGCTGACGTCGCGGGTCATAACCTCGCCGACCGGGGTGGACGGCGGCAGGGCGCCGGCGACGGCGCGGATGGCCAGGTCGCGGTCGGTGACGGCGCCGATCAGCCGCTTGCCGTCGACCACCGGCATGAAGCCGAAGTCGCCGCGGGCCATGCGCTGGGCGACGCTCTGGATCGGCTCCTCGGGCCGCGCCACCTCCACGTCGCGGGTCATCAAGTCACGGACTTTCATGGGAAATCTCCTGGGGTGAGCGGGGTGGCCCCGAACAAACCCCTAGAGCGGAGCCGGGTTCCGGCCCTCCCGTCAGGCCAGATGCAGCAGCTTGACCAGGACCAAGCCCGCCAGGGCCAGGCCGATCACCGAGCCGGTGGCCGCCGCCGCTACGCGCGGGCCGGCCTTGGCCACCGTGCGGACGTCGACGCCGAGGCCGAGCGCGGCCATGGAGACCACGGTCAGCAGCTTGGCGGTCGAGGCCATGGGCGTGGCCAGGGCGTGCGGGATCGCGCCCAGCGAGTTGAGGACGGCCAGCAGCAGGAAGGCAACGACGAACCACGGCACCAGCTTGTGCAGGGGCGGGCGGGCCAGGGTCTCGCCGGCCGCGGCCGCGCGGCGGTTCTGCAGCAGCGAGAAGCCGACCACGACCGGGCCCAGCATCAGCACGCGGGCGAGCTTGACCAGGGTGCCGACCTGCAGGGCGAGGGGCCCGACCGGGGCGGTGGCGGCCAGCACCTGCGGCACGGCGTAGACCGTCAGGCCGGCGATGGTCCCGTACTGCAGCTGGCTGAGGTGAAGGGCCGGGACCAGCAGGGGCAGGGCCAGCACCACGATCACGCCCAGCACGGCGGTGAAGGCGATGGCCGAGCCGACTTCCTCGGGCTCGGCCTTGATCACCGGCGCGACGGCGGCGATGGCCGAGTTGCCGCAAATGGCGTTGCCGGTCGCCACCAGCGCGGCGGTGCGGCGCGGCAGGCCCAGCGTGCGGCCGAGGCCGTAGCCGCCGACGAGCGCGATCACAACGACGGCCGCGATGCCGGCCAGCAGGCCCGGGCCGGCGGCCAGCAGGGCCGCGGCGCTGAGGCCGGCGCCCAGCAGGGCCACGGCGATCTCCAGCAGGGTCTTGGCGCTGAAGCCGACGCCGGCGCTCCAGGCCGCGCCGGGCTTCCAGGCTGTGCGCACGGCCGTTCCGATCAGGATGGCCAGCACCAGGCCCTCGATCCAGGCGCGCCCGAACAGGCGCTCCTCCAGAGCTTGCACGCCCATGGCCGCCAGGGTGACGGCCAGGCACAGGGCGACGCCGGGGGCCAGGCGCCGGGCCTGTTCGCTCAGGCGGCGGAGGGAAGGCGCGGACGGAAGGGCGAGGGTGGTCATGGGGACTCGGGCCGGCGACGGCTGCGAACCTGCGCCGAACGCCGATGATCGGACAAACGAGTTGTCGCGCTTGATCTGATCGGAAATTATGATTGATTGTCCGGATGACCCTGGAACAGCTCCGCGTGTTCGTCGCCGTCGCCGAGCGTCTGCACATGACCCGCGCGGCCGAAGCCCTGAACCTGACCCAGTCGGCGGCCAGCGCGGCGGTGGCCGCGCTGGAGGCGCGTCACGGGGTGCGGCTTTTCGACCGGGTGGGCCGGGGCCTCGTGCTGTCGCCGGAGGGCCGGGCTTTCCTGCCGGAGGCGCAGGCGGTGCTGGCGCGGGCGGCGGCGGCGGCCCAGGTGCTCGACGACCTGGCCGGGCTGCGGCGCGGCGCGGTGGCGATCTACGCCAGCCAGACCATCGCCAGCTACTGGCTGCCGCCGCGGCTGGTGCGGTTCCGGCAGGCGCACCCGGCGGTGGAGGTGCGGCTCTCGGTCGGCAACACCGCCCAGGTCGCCGCGGCGGTGGCGGCCGGCGAGGTCGACCTCGGCTTCGTCGAAGGCCCGGTGGAGGACGCCACGTTGGAGCGCACCCGCGTGGGCGCCGACCGACTCGCCGTGGTGGTGGGCGTCGACCACCCGTGGGCGGCCGGCGCGGCGATCGCGCCCGCCGAGCTGGCGAAGGGGCCCTGGGTGCTGCGCGAGCCGGGCTCGGGCACGCGCTCCGAGTTCGAGCAGGCCCTGCGCCGGCGCGGGCTGGATCCGGCCGGGATCGAGGTCGCGGCCGAACTGCCGTCGAACGAGGCGGTGCTGGCGGCGGTGCGGGCCGGCGGCCTGGCGGCGGCGGTCTCGGAGTTGGCGGCCGAACCCATGCTGGGCGCGGGCGTGCTCAGGCGCGCCGCGTTCGAGTTTCCGGAGCGGGCGTTCGAACTGCTGCGCCACCCGCAGCGCCACCGCAGCCGCGCGGCCGAGGCGCTGATCGGGACGCTGGGTTAGATCTCCGCCAGCCGCCGCTCCAGCTCGGCCATGTCGGCCGGCGGCGGGGTTTCGAAGCGCAGGGCCTCGCCGGTCACGGGGTGCACGAAGCCCAGCACGGCGGCGTGCAGGGCCTGGCGGCCGAGGCCGCTGGCCTCCAGCGCTTCCTGCACCGGCTTGGCCGGCTTGCCGGAGCCGTAGACCGGGTCGCCGAGGCAGGGCGCGCCCTTGTGGGCCATGTGCACGCGAATCTGGTGGGTGCGGCCGGTCTGCAGCCGGCAGGCGACGCGCGCGGCCAGCGGCTTGTCGGCCGGGCCGAAGGCGCGCTCGACCTTGTAGAAGGTCACCGCCTCGCGGCCGCCGGACTTCAGCACCGCCATCTTCTTGCGGTCGCCGGGCGAGCGGCCGATTCGGGTCTCGACCGTGCCGCGCGCCGGAGCGGGGGCGCCGCGGGTGAGCGCCACGTAGACCCGTTCGATGTCGTGGCGCGCGAACAGGGCCGAGAGCCCGGCGTGGGCGGCGTCGGTCTTGGCCGCGACCATGACCCCGGAGGTGTCCTTGTCGAGCCGGTGGACGATGCCCGGGCGCGCCACCCCGCCGACGCCGGAGAGCGAGCCGGCGCAGTGGTGGAGCAGGGCGTTGACCAGGGTGCCGCGCTCGCAGCCGGGGGCCGGGTGCACGGCCATGCCGGCCGCCTTGTCCAGCACGATCAGGTGGGCGTCCTCGTAGAGCACCGTGATCGGAATCGCTTCCGCCTCGGGCTCCGCCGGCGCGGGGGCCGGCACGGCGATGCGGTAGATCCCGGGTTTCGCCTTGGCCGAACCCGAGGTGACCGGCGCGCCGTCCAGGGTGACCGCGCCCTCGTCGATCAGGGCCTGCAGGCGCGCGCGTGACAGATCGGCGACCGCCTCGGCCAGGGCCTTGTCCAGCCGCACGCCGGCCTGGTCGGGGCCGAGCACGGCCTCGATCTCGCGCTCGGGGGCGAGGTCGTCGGCCTCCAGGTCGGGCTCGAAGTCGTCGGGCTTCATCGGGCGGGGCGCTCAAAAGCGAAAGGCCCGGACTTGCGATCCGGGCCTTCCAAACTCTGCCGATCCGAAAGGATCAGGAGATGTCTTCGTTGATCAGG
Source organism: Caulobacter sp. 17J80-11 (assembly GCF_014349105.1). Lineage (GTDB taxonomy): Bacteria > Pseudomonadota > Alphaproteobacteria > Caulobacterales > Caulobacteraceae > 17J80-11. The sequence goes on from NZ_JACSJI010000003.1 coordinate 66,714, forward strand.
CCGACCTTGAAGAAGCCGTTGTCCTGCAGGTCGTTCAGCACTTCCATGAACTGGCCGTACTCGACGTCGGCCTGGGCGCGCACGAACACCTGCTCTTCGGTCGGGTTGTCGCCGCCCAGGCGGCCGGCGAGGTCGCCCGCCAGGGTCTCGAGCGAGGTCTTTTGGTTCATCTCTTCACCGCGGCCGATGAAGAGGTCGCCGTTCTCCTGGATGGAGATGAACACCGGCGGCTCCACCTTGCCCACCGGCGGCGAGGCCGGCGGCATGTCCAGCTTGATCGACACGGTGGCCAGCGGCGCGGCCACCATGAAGATGATCAGCAGCACCAGCATGACGTCGACGAGCGGCGTGACGTTCAGGTCGGCGTTCGTGGCCACCGTGTATTTGGAATCACCACCGCCGGACAGCTTCGCGCCCATTCGCGTACTTCTCCCCATTGAGCGCGCCTTCGGGGCGCAGCTCTGATCTTAAATTCGGCCGGACATTCGCTCCGACGTCAACCGATGTAAAGCCTCGTGACGTTCGGAGGTTGCGCTTTCATGCCGCAGGCGAATGAAGCGAGGCTTAATCAGCCCCGTTGGGTCATCCGCAAGAAGCGTTCCTGCGCACTCTTGTCCGACTTGAACACCCCAGTGAACCGCGTGGTTATGGTCGAAACATGGCGGTGGTGGACGCCGCGGGTGGTCATGCACTGGTGCTCGGCGTCGATCAGCACCGCCACGCCGGCCGGGTTCAGGCTCTCGGTGATGGCGTCGGCGATCTGGGCGGTGAGGGTCTCCTGGGTCTGCAGGCGCTTGGAGAAGATCTCCACCACGCGCGCGATCTTGGAGATGCCCACGACCTTGTCGGTCGGCAGGTAGGCCACGTAGGCCTTGCCGAGGAACGGGGCCATGTGGTGCTCGCAGTGGCTCTCCACCTCGATGTCGCGCAGCATGACCATGTCGTCGTAGCCCTGCACGTCCTCGAAGGTGCGGGCCAGTTCCTTGGCCGGATCGGCGTCGTAGCCCTCGAACCACTCCTGGAAGGCGTCGACCACGCGCTTGGGCGTGTCGAGCAGGCCTTCGCGGGCCGGATCGTCGCCGGTCCAGGCGATCAGGGTGCGAACCGCCTGCATGGCTTCTTCGCGGGTCGGCTTTTTCGGGGCGAGGTCGACGGCCTTCAGAGCGGCGCGGTCCTGGGCGAAAGCGTCCATACTTTTTCTCTCCGGGCCGGCTTAGTGGCGCCGGGACGATGGTCCCGGAATGACGCGTGCCGCCCTTTGCATCGCGGGAATGGATGACGGGGGGACCTTCGAGGTTCCCGTCCCGGTTTTCCCGGAGGCCGCGAAGCTATATGGGACGCATCCCCGATCCGGCAACACGGCCCGACCATGAAGCTCGCCCTCTACGACACCCTGTCGCGCGAAAAGCGCGATTTCGAGCCGCAGGACCCGAAGCGGGTGACGCTCTACGTCTGCGGGCCGACGGTCTACGACTGCGCCCACATCGGCAACGCCCGCCCGGCGGTGGTGTTCGACGTGCTGAACCGCGTGCTGAGGAAGCTCTACGGGGCCGAGCACGTGGTCTACGCGCGCAACGTCACGGACGTGGACGACAAGATCAACGCCAAGGCGGCGGCCGAAGGCGTGCCGATCGGGGAGATCACCGCCCGCTACGAGAAGATCTATCTCGAGGACATGGGCCGGCTGAACGTGATCGCGCCGACGCTCGCCCCGCACGCCACCGACCACATCGGCGCCATCGTCGAGCAGATCGGCGCCCTGGTGGCGCGCGGCCACGCCTATGCGGCCGAAGGCCACGTGCTGTTCGACGTCGGCAGCTACGGCGACTACGGCGCCCTGTCGGGCCGCTCGGTCGAGGACATGATCGCCGGCGCCCGCGTCGAGGTCGCGCCCTACAAGAAGCACCCCGCCGACTTCGTGCTGTGGAAGCCCTCCAAGCCCGGCGAGCCGGTGTGGGAGAGCCCGTGGGGCGCGGGCCGGCCGGGCTGGCACATCGAATGCTCGGCCATGATCGAGGCCAACCTCGGCATGCCGATCGACATCCACGGCGGCGGGCACGACCTGATCTTCCCGCACCACGAGAACGAGATCGCCCAGGGCCGCTGCGCCCACGGCGCCCAGACCTATGCGCGCTACTGGGTGCACAACGGCTTCCTGACCATGGACGCCGAGAAGATGTCCAAGAGCCTGGGCAACGTCCTTTTGGTCCACGACCTGGTGAAGAGCGTGCCGGGCGAGGTGGTGCGCTGGGCCCTGCTGGCCGCCCACTACCGCGCGCCGCTGGACTGGACCGACGACCTGCTGACCCAGTCGCGCAAGAATCTCGACCGCCTGTACGGCGCACTGCGCCGCGCCCAGGGCGTGGAGGTCGAGCCGGTCGAGCCGCCGGCCGCCTTCATGGAGGCGCTGCTGGACGACATGAACACCCCGCGCGCGGTGGCCGAGCTGTTCGCGCTGGGCAAGGCGCTGGAGACCGCCGAATCGGGCGGCGCGCGCCGCAAGGCGAAGGCCGAGCTGCTGGCCGCCGCCGAGCTGCTGGGCGTGCTGACCGGCGACCCGGACGCCTGGTTCGAGGCGGGCGTGGACGACGACTTCCGCGCAAAGGTCGACGCGCTGATCCAGGCCCGCGGCGAGGCCCGCGCCACCAAGAACTGGCCCGAGGCCGACCGCATCCGCGGCGAGCTGACCGCGCTGAACGTCGAGGTGATGGACGGCCCGACGGGCGCCACCTGGCGGATGAAGGAGCCGGGGTGATGACCCTCGACCGCTATCGCATGTTCGCGGCCTACAACGCCTGGGCCAACGGACGGATCTACGACGCCTGCGCGAGCCTGCCGGAGGCGGCGTACAAGGCCGACCGCAATGCGTTCTTCGGCTCGCTGCACGGGACGCTGACCCACGTGCTGGTCGCCGACCGGATATGGATGCGGCGGCTGACCGGGGAGGGGCCGAGCTACGACCGCCTGGACGTCGAGTTGGCCGACGACCTCGCGACCCTGCAGGCCATGCGCCTGATCGAGGACGCGCGGATCAGGGCCTATGTCGACGCGATCGACCCGGCCGCGCTCGACGAGCCCTACGGCTACGCGAACATGAGCGGGGTGGCGCTGGAGCAGACGCTTTCGAGCGCGCTGGACCACGTCTTCAACCACCAGACCCACCACCGCGGCCAGGCCCACGGCCTGCTGTCGCTGGCCGGCGTCGAGCCGCCGGCGCTGGACCTGGTCTACTTCCAGCGCGAGGCGGGGATCACGCGGACGGTGTGAGGCGCGGGCCCGCCCTCGTTGTTCGGCTGAGGGCTACTGAACCGCCGCGCTCGGCGATAAACAGCTCGGATTCCGGCGTTCGCCGGCGTGAGCGAATACGGGGGATGTCCATGAACAAGCTGGCCGTGTCCGTGGCGGCGATCGCCGTCGCGCTGGGCGCCTTCGGCGTCGCGCAGGCGCAGACCAAGGCGCCCTGGGAAACCGACATCCTGCCGCCCGCCCTGGCCTGGCACGGCAAGAGCGAGAAGCTGATCGCCAAGCCGAACGACCCGTGGATCACGCCGTCGGAGACGACCGGGATCACCGCAACCCCGACCTACGCCGAAACCCGCGCCTTCATCGAGAAGCTGGACGCCGCCTCGCCGCTGCTGACCCTGTCGACCTTCGGCAAGTCGGCCCAGGGCCGCGAGCTGATGGTGGTCTACGCCACCAAGGACCCGGTGGTGGGCGGCCGCCCCCAGTTCGATCCGAAGAAGCCGGTGCTGCTGGTCCAGGCCGGCATCCACGCCGGCGAAATCGACGGCAAGGACGCGGGCCTGATGCTGCTGCGCGACATCGCCTTCAAGGGCAAGGACGGCCTGCTCGACAAGGTGAACCTCGTGTTCGTGCCGATCTTCAACGTCGACGGCCACGAGCGGACCTCGCCCTACAGCCGCCCCAACCAGCGCGGGCCGGTCAGCCAGGGCTGGCGCACCACCGCCCAGAACCTCAACCTGAACCGCGACTACGCCAAGGCCGACGCGCCGGAGATGCAGGCCATGATCGGCCTGATCCGGGCGGTTAACCCCGACCTCTACATCGACCTGCACGTCACCGACGGCGTCGACTACCAGTACGACGTCACCTTCGGCTACGAGGCCGAGGACGGTCGCACGGGCCGTTCGCCGGCCGGCGGCGCCTGGCTGGACCAGGTCTATCGCCCGGCGGTGGAGAAGGCGCTCAAAAGCCAGGGCCACATCCCCGGCAAGCTGGTGTTCGGCGTCGACGATCGCAATCCGGACACGGGCCTGGCCAGCGTGGCTTCGCCGCCGCGCTTCTCGACCGGCTATGGCGACGCCATCCGCGTGCCGACCGTGCTGGTCGAGAACCACTCGCTGAAGCCCTACAAGCAGCGCGTGCTGGGCATGTACGTGCTGATGGAGCAGTCGCTGAAGTCGCTGGCCGCCGACGGCGCGGCGCTGAAGACGGCCGAAGCCCAGGACGACGCGCGCCGCCCGACCCAGGTCATGGCCAACGCTCAGCCCGGGAAGGCGCCGACCGGCCAGCGCGATTTCGCGCGGATCGCCTTCGAGAAGTACCGCTCGGAAGCCTCCGGCGGCGACGAGGTGCGCTGGCTGGGAAAGCCGGCGGAAACCAAGCCGCTGCCGCTGTTCACCGACGCCCCGACGTTGGCGCTCGACGTACCGGCCGCCTACTGGGTGCCGGCCACCAAGCCGGAGGTGATCGAGCGCCTGAAGGTGCACGGGATCAAGATGGAGACCCTGACCGCGCCGCGCACGGTCCAGGTCGACATGACCCGCTTCGGCTCGGCCAAGCCGGCCGCGCGGGTCAACGAGGGCCACGTGCCGATCGAAGCCGAAGGCTTCAAGCACGAGCGCCGGACCGAGACCTATCCGGCCGGCTCGGTGCGGGTGCCGACCGACCAGCCGCTGGGCGAGCTGGCCGTGCTGCTGTTGGAGCCGCAGAGCGAAGACTCCTTCTTCGCCTGGGGCTTCTTCCCCGAGCTGCTGCAGCGGACCGAATACATCGAGGGCTACGCCATCGCGCCGCTGGCCGAGCGCATGCTGGCCGCCGACCCGAAGCTGAAGGCCGAATTCGAGGCCAAGCTGAAGGCCGAGCCGGACTTCGCCAAGGACCCGGACGCGCGTCTCGCTTGGTTCTACGCGCGCACGCCTTATTACGACGACCGCTACCTGCTCTATCCGGTGGGCCGGGAGATTTCTGGAGAGCCGCGCTGATGGCGTTTCGCGTCGAGTACCGCATCGGAATCAAGGCCACCTCCGACGCCATCTGGGAGGTGCTGTCCGACCTGGAGAGCTGGGGGACGTGGAACCCGGTCCACCCCAAGGCCTCCGGCAAGATCGGCATCGGCCAGCCGCTGTCGGTGCGCGAGACCATCGCGGGCCTGCCGGAGCGCGACTTCAACGCGACGGTGGTGGAGTGGGTGCCCCGCCAGCAGCTGATCTGGGCGGAGAAGCGCGGGTTCATGTCGCGCTCGGTCCGCTATTTCGAGATCGAGGAGTTGGAGCCCGGCAGCTGCATCTTCGCCATCGGCGAGATCTTCGAGGGCGCCCTCGGCGAGGTGGAAGGCAAACGCACGAAGCGCGTCCGCAAGGCCGCCTTCGAGCAGCTCGCTGAGGCGCTGCGGGCCAAGGTCGACGGCTGACGCGTCGGCCTTGCGCGCAGCTTGAGAACCATGTTCTCTGTCTGTTCGCAATCTCCGGAGCCGCCATGCTGACCCTGTTCCACGCGCCGCGTTCGCGTTCGACCCGCTTCCTGTGGCTGCTGGAGGAGCTGGGCGCGCCCTACGAGGTGCGGAAGGTCGACATCCGGCGCACGGGCGGGCCGCTGGCCGGGACGGGGGCGCGCGATCCGGCCAACCCGCACCCGCACGGCCAGGTGCCGGCCCTGCTGGACGACGGCGCCCTGGTCACGGAATCGGCGGCCATCGCGCTGTACCTGACCGACAAGTTCCCCGATGCGAAGCTGGGCTTCACGGTGGGCGAGCCGCAGCGCGGCCCCTACCTCAGCTGGCTGGCCTACTACGCGGGCGTGCTGGAGCCGGTGATCACCGCCCATTTCAAGGGCTCGGCCGACCCCGCCGACAAGGCGGCCTACGAAGCCATGGAAGAGCGTCTTCGCACCACGCTCGAGGGTTCGCCCTGGCTGCTGGGCGAGCGGTTCACCGCCGCCGACATCCTGTTCGTCTCCCTGCTGCAGTTCGCCCGCCAGGCCCTGCCGGCGCACGCGGTCTATGACGACTGGCTGGCCCGCGCGAACGCCCGCCCGGCGCTGGCCCGGGCGCTGGCCAAGGACGACGCGTGAGCGAGATCAGCTGATCCCCAAGGTTCGCTTCGCTCAGCTGCGGCCGGGATGACGGTAGATTTGAGAACGTGACGGCCCCATATTCCGCCCGATGCTGGACGAGCTCTACTCCGCCAAGATCCTGAACCTGGCCGCGCACCTGCCGCGGGCCGGGCGTCTGGCCGCGCCCGACGCCTCGGCCGAGCGGATCGCCAAGCTGTGCGGCAGCCGGGTGGTGGTCGACGTGGTGGTCGAGGACGGCCGGGTCATGGACCTGGCCCAGGACGTCCAGTGCTGCGCGCTGGGCCAGGCCGCCGCCTCGGTGCTGGGGGCCCAGGCCGTGGGCGCCACGGTCGCCGAGCTGGAAGCCGCCCGCGACCAGCTGCGCGCCATGCTGAAGTCCGACGGCCCCGCGCCGACCGGTCGTTTTTCCGACCTCGCCGTGCTGGAGCCGGTGAAGGCCTATCCCGCCCGCCACGCCTCGACCCTGCTGCCGTTCGAGGCCGCGGTCGCCGCCGCGCGGCAGGCCATCGAGCGAACTAGCTGCGCCGGCGCGGCTTGATCGGCCCTTTTCGCAAGTGCGATAAGCGCGCCGAACCGTCGTTCGCGGTCGCCCCGGCATGACACTCTATGAACGCGCCGTCCGCTTGAGCCTCCGGGCCTACAAGCTGACGCTTTCGCCCCTGATCGGGCGGCAGTGCCGCTTCCTTCCGACCTGTTCGGAATATGCGGCCGAAGCCCTGATCGCACACGGGTTCTGGCGCGGCTCCTACCTCGCCGCCCACCGCGTGTGCCGATGCAATCCCTGGGGCGGGTCTGGCTACGACCCCGTCCCGCCGCCGCAGAGCGGCAAACTGAAGTGTGAGACATGATCGACCTGGTGTTTCCCGACGGCGCCGTCCGCCAGTACCCGCAGGGTTCAACGGGCAAGGACGTGGCGCAGTCGATTTCGCCTTCGCTGGCCAAGAAGGCGGTGATGGTGAAGCTGGACGGCGAGCTGCGCGACCTGAACCGGCCGCTCGCCAGCGGCAAGCTCGAGATCGTCACGCGGGACAGCCCCGAGGCGCTGGAGACCATCCGCCACGACGTCGCCCACGTGCTGGCCGAGGCCGTGCAGGAGCTGTTCCCCGGCACGCAGGTCACCATCGGCCCGTCGATCGAGGACGGGTTCTATTACGACTTCGCCCGCGAGGAGCCGTTCTCCATCGACGACTTCGAGAAGATCGAAGCCAAGATGCGCGAGATCGTCGACCGCGACGAACCGATCCTGCGCGAGGTCTGGAACCGCGACGACGCGATCAAGTACTTCGAGTCGATCGGCGAGACGTACAAGGCCGAGATCGTCCGCGACCTGCCGCCCAGCGAGGAGATCACGGTCTACTCGCAGGGCCGCTGGAAGGACCTGTGCCGCGGGCCGCACCTGCCGTCGACCAAGCACGTCGGCAAGGCCTTCAAGCTGACCAAGCTGGCCGGCGCCTATTGGCGCGGCGACCACCGCAACGCCCAGCTGCAGCGCATGTACGGCACGGCCTGGGCCAACGAGGCCGACCTCGAGGCCTACCTCAAGCGCGTCGAGGAGGCCGAGAAGCGCGACCACCGCAAGCTCGGCCGGGCCATGAGCCTCTTCCATATGCAGGAAGAGGGCCGCGGCATGGTGTTCTGGCACCCCAAGGGCTGGGTCCTGTGGCGCGTGCTCGAGGCCTATATGCGCCGCCGCCTCGACGCGGCCGGCTATGTCGAGGTGAAGACCCCGCAGGTGCTGGACCGCAAGTTCTGGGAGGCCTCGGGTCACTGGGACAAGTACCGCCCCAACATGTTCGTCTGCGAGACGGTCGAGGGCGAGACCCTGTCGCTCAAGCCGATGAACTGCCCGGGCCACGTGCAGATCTTCGACCAGGGCCAGAAGTCGTATCGCGACCTGCCGCTGCGCATGGCCGAGTTCGGCGCCTGCCACCGCTACGAGCCGTCGGGGGCGCTGCACGGCCTGATGCGCGTGCGCGGCTTCACCCAGGACGACGCGCACATCTTCTGCCGCGAGGACCAGATCGTCGAAGAGACGGCCGCGTTCATCAAGCTGGCGAAGAGCATCCACGCCGACCTCGGCATGGAGACGGCCTACATCAACCTGGCCACCCGCCCCGAAGTCCGCGCCGGTTCGGACGCGTTCTGGGACAAGGCCGAGGCGCAGATGGCCGAGGCCGCCCGCGCGGCCGGCGTCGAACCCGTGATCGCCGAGGGCGATGGCGCCTTCTACGCGCCGAAGCTGGACTTCATCGTCAAGGACGCCATCGGCCGCGAATGGACCTGCGGCACCATCCAGCTGGACTACGTCCTGCCGGAGCGGCTGGGCGCCGAGTACGTGGCCGAAGACGGCTCCAAGCAGCGGCCGGTGATGCTGCATCGGGCGATCCTGGGCTCGTTCGAGCGCTTCATCGGCATCCTGATCGAGAACTACGGTGGGGCTTTCCCCCTGTGGCTCGCGCCTACGCAGGTCGTCGTGGCGACGATCACCTCCGACGCCGACGCCTTCGCCGAGGAGGCCGCCAGCGCCCTGCGCGCCGCCGGCCTGCGGGTGGAGACCGACCTGCGCAACGAGAAGATCAACTACAAGGTCCGCGAGCACTCGCTGGGCAAGACCCCGGTCATCGCCGTGGTCGGCCGCAAGGAAGCCGAGAACCGCACGGTCGCCCTGCGTCGCCTGGGCTCCCAGGACCAGACCTTGATCAGCCTGGACGAGGCGGTGGCGCAGCTGGTCGCCGAGGCCACGCCGCCGGACCTGCGCAGGGCCTGATCGGCCAGACGACCCGGACTTCAGCGCCCGCGGCCTCCCGGCCGCGGGCGCTTTCGTTCGTGCCCCGGAACGTCCGCGCCGCTCGGGGTGTTTTCGAGCGCAGCCGGACGCCGGGCGACGCTCGGCGTCCGGCTCGAAAAGGGGACAACCCGCCTATTCCCGGATTTGCGCAGCGCGGAGCCGGCCATGGACACCCGTGTCCGAACCAACCACACCGTGGTCGCCTTCGCGCCGGCGCGCGCGCCTGTCGCCGACGTGGCGGTCGTCATGGTGGTCTATCGCACCGGACCGGTCCTGTTCGACGCCGTGGACCGGGTGCTGAAGACGACGCGGGCCGGCGAGCTGGTCCTGGTCGACAACGGCTCCAGTCCCGAGGACGCCGCCCGCCTGGTCGAGATCGCCACGCGCGAGCCGCGGGTTCGGCTGCTGCAGGGCCACGGCAATGTCGGCTTCGCGCGCGGGGCCAATCTGGGCGCGTCCAGCGCCACCGCGCGCTGGCTGGTGTTCCTCAATCCCGACGCCCTGCTGGAGGACGGCTGCCTGGACGCCCTGGTCGCTGCGGCCGCCAACCGGCCCGGCCCCTGCGTGGTCGGCGCGCGCGTTCTCAATCCTGATCGCAGCGAACAGCGCGGCGCGCGGCGGGGGGAGGTGACGCCGGTCACGACCTTGCTCACCCTCTCGCGCCTGACCGCCGTGTTCGGCTTCCTGCGCGGGTTCGAGATCCACCACGAAGACCAGCCGGAGCCCGACGGCCCGGCCGAGGTGCCGACCATATCGGGCGCCTGCTTCTGCATGTGCCGCGACGACTTCCACGCGCTGGGCGGGTTCGACGGCCGCTACTTCCTGCACGTGGAGGACGTGGACCTGTGCTGGCGCGCCCGCCAGGCCGGCGGGTCGGTCTGGTTCCAGCCCAGGGCCGAGGTCGTCCACCTGGGCCACACCAGCCTGGCCGAGCCGGTGTTCGTGGAGTTCCACAAGGGCAGGGGCCTGGCCCGCTACTTCCGCAAGCGCGCCGACAATCCCGCCCGCCTGGCCCTGGCCTGGGCGCTGGGGCCGCTGATCGTGATGGCCGCGGTGCTGCGCCCCGCGCTTCGGAAGGTCACCGGAAAGGCGGGCTAGGGCCTCAGGCGGCGGGGCGGAACGGCCCGGCCTTCGACAGCTTCGACGGCGGCGCCTTGCCCAGCTTTCCGCCGACCCAGCGGGCCGTCTCGATCAGGGCGTCGAGGTCGTAGCCGGTTTCGAAGCCGGCGCGATGCAGGGCGAAGACCAGGTCCTCGGTCGCCACGTTGCCGGTGGCGTTGGGCGCGAACGGGCAGCCGCCGATGCCGCCGCAGGAGGCGTCCAGCACGTCCACCCCGGCCTCGACGCCGGCATAGGCGTTGGCCACGCCGGTGTTGCGGGTGTCGTGGAAGTGCAGGCGCAGGGTCGCGTCGCCGGCCGCGGCGCGCACGGCCTCGATGCGCCGGCGCACGGTCCAGGGATCGCCCACGCCGATGGTGTCGGCCAGACCGATCTCGCGCACGCCCAGCGCGGCGATGTCGCGGACGATCGCCGCCACCTGGCCGTCGGACACTTCGCCGTCGAACGGGCAGCCCCAGACCACCGACAGGGTGGCCGACAGCTTCGGCCCCGCGCCGGCGCCGGACAGGTTGTGGGTGCGCTCGACGATCTGGCCCAGCATGTCGACCTGCTGGGCGACGCTCAGGCCCTGGTTCTTCAGGCCGAAGCCGTCGGTGGCCGACATGGCCACATTGACCTCGTCGCAGTCGGCCGCGACCGCGCGGTCGAAGCCCTTCAGGTTCAGGGCCAGGCCGATGCGCGAACGGCCGGCGTCCTTCGGCAGGCCGGCCATCACCGTCTCGGCCTCGGCCATCTGCGGGACCAGTTTGGGATGGACGAAGGAGACCGCCTCGATGCGCCGCGCGCCGGCGTCCTCCAGCTTGCGGACGAACTCGATCCGGTCCTCGGGCGCGAGGACGACGGCCTCGTTCTGCAGGCCGTCGCGGGGCCCGACTTCGACGATCTCGATACGGCGGCTCATGGAACTCTACAGGCGCTTCAGGGGCGGGCGACGTCGGCCTGATATAGGGTCAGGCGCACGCGTTTGCCGTTGGAATAGTTGCGGCCCTCGACCACGTCCACCGAACGCACCTTGAGCTTCCGCTGGGCGAGGGCTTGCTGGAAGCTGTTCTCCTCGCGCCCTTCGATCAGCACTGGACGGCCCTGGGCCACGGCGGGAATCGCGTCCGCGCCCGTGGCCAGCAGTTCGGTGCGGGTGCCCAGCAGGAACACCAGGCTGGGCTCGGCGTAGCCGGCGACGGCCACCGGGCCGGGCACGACGCCCTCGCGCGGATCGAGGTCGGCCTTGCGCAGCGCCTTCTCGATGCGCGGCGAGACCTGCAGGGGCTGCAGGCTGCTGGCCACGCCCACCAGGGCGGCGTGGGCGAGCACGCCGAAGGCGCAGGCGACCACCATGGCCGTGCGGGCCGCCCGGTTCAGCAGGAGATAGGCGCCGACGAAGGCGCCGATCATGGCGAATTCGACGGTGAGCGAGACCCAGAAGGTGTCCGACTTGTCGCCGAACTGGGTCAGCCCGCCGACCGCGACGGCGCTGACGCCCAGCACCGCCAGGCAGGCCAGCACCACCCCGGTCCAGCGGGCGCGGGGGCCGATCGGCTGGGTCAGGGCCGCCGCCGCCAGCCAGGCGATCGCGCCGTAGGTCGGCAGGGGATAGTGGGGGAGCTTGGTGGGGACGAGCTCGAACACCACGAAGGCGGGCAGGAACCAAGCGATGGCGAAGCGCACGGCCGGCTCGGCGCGGCGCGTCCAGGCGGTCACGGCGGCGGCGGCCAGCAGCAGGGTGCCCGGATAGAACAGCAGGGGCAGCAGCAGAGTGTGCAAGCCCGGCGGCACGCCGTGACCCTCCTGGCCGCCGGCGACCTTCGCGGCCATGTCGCCGCCGATCGAGGTGCCCCAGAAGGCGCCGTCCGTGGCGACGGTGATCGCCACCGCCCACGGGCCGACGACGGCCAGCACGATCGCCAGGCCCCAGCCCCAGCCGAGGCCTTTCAGCCAGCGCCACTTCCGGTCCCAGAGGCCGAGCGTGATCATGGCCAGGCCCGCGACCATCGGGCCGATCGGGCCCTTGACCAGGATGGCCACGGCCATCGCCGTCCAGAACAGCAGCTTGGTCTTGCGCCCGGCCGAGATCCCCTCGCCGCGCGAGGCGAGGTAAAGCCGCGCCAACGCGGCCATGGCCAGGGTCACGGTTCCGCACAGGACCGCGTCGGTCTTGGCGATGAAGGCCTCGGTCGAGAGCAGGAAGCTCGCGCCCAGCATCACGCCGGCCAGCACGCCGGCGCGCGCGCCCCAGATCGCCGTCGCGCCCCAGGCGCAGGCGGCCGCGGCCAGCATGGCCCCCAGCAGAGAGGGAATGCGGTAGGCCCAGATGTCGCGCGCTTCCGGGCTGGAGAGGGCCGACACGGCGGCGGCCTGCAGCCAGTGGATGCCGACCGGCTTCTTGTGCCGCGGCTGGTCCTGGAACTGGATGTTCACGAAGTCGTCGGTTTCGAGCATCTGCGCCGTCGCCTGGGCGAAGCGCGACTCGTCGCGGTCCAGCGGCGGCATGGCGAACACGCCGGGCAGGCCCGCGATCAGGGCGACCAGGGCGGCCAGCAGCGGGCCTCGCCAGCCCGCGATCCAACGATCAATGTCGAAGCGCGTCATAGGCGCGCTATTAGCACGCAATTCGACGTGCGCCCTCCCGTAAAGCCGCGAAGCGCGGTAAGAGGCGCGGGAACTCAGAGGCCCGAATGACGCCCGAAATCTCTATCGTCGTCCCGGTTTACAACGAAGAAGGCGCCGCGGCTTCGCTGGCGCGCGAGATCGCCGCCGCGTTCGACGGCCGCGACTACGAGATGATTTTCGTCAACGACGCGAGCCGCGATTCGACCCTGGCCGAACTCGAGGCGCTGAAGGCCGAACTGCCGCGCCTGCGGGTGCTGACCCACAAGTCCAACGCCGGCCAGAGCCGCGCCGTGCGCACCGGCGTGCTGGCCGCGCGCGGCCCGATCGTGGTCACCATGGACGGCGACGGCCAGAACCCGCCGGCCGACGCGCCCAAGCTGGCCGACGCGCTGAGGGCCGCGCCGGGCGAGGTCGCCCTGGTCGGCGGCCGGCGCGCCAAGCGCCAGGACAGCGCCGCCAAGCGCTACGCCTCACGCTGGGCCAACGGCATCCGCAAGAAGCTGCTGAACGACCAGGCTGACGACACCGGCTGCGGCCTGAAGGCCTTCCGCCGCGAGTCGTTCCTGCTGCTGCCCTACTTCGATCACATGCACCGCTACCTGCCGGCGCTGATGATCCGCGAAGGCTACCAGGTGCGCTTCGAGGACGTCGGCCACCGCCCGCGCACCACGGGCGCGTCGAAGTACACCAACCTGGGCCGGCTGTGGGCGGCCTTCTCGGATCTGGCCGGGGTGATGTGGCTGCGTTCGCGGGCCCGCAATCCGGGCGGCGCGGTCGAGGTCTGATCCGCTCCAGGTGATTGGAGCGCGACGGCCGCCGAAACCGGCCTCCACTTTCGGCTGTCGCGCTCTTACGAGCGCAGGATCATCGAGTCCGGGGTGGCTTCCAGCCGCGACAGGCGGCCCAGATAGCTCATGCCTAAAAGCGAGGTCTCCAGGCCCTTCTCCATGACCAGGGCCTGGACCTTCTCCACGCGCGCGCCGGCGACCGACACGTAGTCGAGCTCGACCAGGGCGGCGCGGATCTCGCCGGCCGCGGTCTTAACCGGATGGCTGAAGTCCAGCCGTGAGGCGTCGATGCCCAGGCGCTTGGCGTCGGCGGCGGTCAGGGCGACGGTGGTCGCGCCGGTGTCGACCAGGAAGCGGACGTGCCGGCCCTCCACGGTCGCCTCGGCCCAGAAGTGGCCGTCCTTGGCTTTGGTGATGGCCGCGGCGGCGGAGCTCGGGGCGGCGGTCTCGATCATCGGCTCGGCCGAAGCCGTCGCCTGTTCCTCGACGGAGACCAGCGGTGCGGCGAAGGGAATGCTCACCCGCGGCAGGTCGTAGACCGAGTCCAGGGCCACCACGGCTCCCCCGGCGCCCAGGGCGGACACGACGGCGGCGGCGGCGATGACGGCGGCGTTCTTGAGCATGCGGACTCTCGTGACGCCGCTTCTCGGCGCCAGGACACCCTAGCCGCCTGGGGTTTGCATCCGGTGAATCAGAGGTTGTCGAGTCGTGAATCAAAGCCCCAGCTTGCGGGGGTCGATCCGGCTCCGCCGGGCGGGCAGTTCGGCCATGATCTCGGCCCGGCGCTCGGCGGTCAGCTTCGCCCAGCCGGCGATCTCCGGAAGGGTGCGGAAGCAGCCCAGGCAAAGGCCGCTCTCGCCGTCGACGGCGCAGACCTTCACACACGGGGTGACGATAGGGGCGGGGACGGGGTTCATGTCCGTAAGTGATCGAAGCTAATGTATGATCGCCCTAAGTTTTCCGGGCGGCGCGGGCAAGCCTTGCAGGGAATTAACTTGTCCCGGCGGGGCCGTCGCGCGAAGTTGTTCTCAACGGCGTCGGTGGTTGTATCGAGCATCCCGACGTACGTGTTCTTGCTGGTTTCCTCAAAGCCCCGGCCCGCGCCGGGGCTATTTTTTTTGCGCGTCGCGCGGCGAGGCGCGGGGACCTGCGGTGACCTGAATTCACGCTTTCGCGCTGAAATGCGCGCTTTGGCGCCGGACGAGGTTCTCTGTAACAAGTTGTTTCGTCGCGGAAATCTCGACAATCCCCACGCAAAAAATTGATGTTTTTTGATCCGAACCCGGATTAATTCTTGTCAATTTCGCGCGCGGCGCCAGAGTGAGTGTCGACGCGCCAGACGACTGGGAGGGTGAAAGTCCCTGGGAGCCGCGACGTGTCTCTTACTGGCTTGACCGGCTGGCTTAGGAGACGCCGATGAAAGACAAAGACAAGAACATGCAGCACGCGATGTTCTCGTTCGCCTTGCTGGGAGGGCTGCTGGTCGGCTCCAAGGGCAAGGACAGGCTTGGTGGCAGGCCTCTGGACTTCAGTCCGCTCCCGCGTAAGCCGCGCTAGACCGTCTTCGACGTGCTTGCAGCGGACCGCCCCGGCCCCCGGGCCTGATCCGATCCGCTTGGATCGGATCAGGCCCGGAAGTCTCGGAGTGAGCGCATTTTCTTCGCCGAACCGTCGGCCACTTCGGCGAAAAATGCGCTAAGGCCGGGCTTTCGTATGTGCGGAGCGCGCGCCGTGGGCCTGATCCAGATCGAACGCCGGGGGCCGATCGCCCTCCTGACCCTCAACCGCCCCGACAAGCTCAACGCCATTCCCGAACTGGACGACGGCGAGGCCTTCGCCGCCGCCTGCGAACAGCTGAACGTCGACCGCGAGGTGCGCTGCGCGGTGATCACCGGCGCCGGCCGGGCCTTTTCGGCCGGCGGCGACGTGAAGGCCATGCAGGCCAAGACCGACCTGTTCGAGGGCGACGGCATGGCGCTGCGCGACCGCTATCGCCGCATCGTCCACCGGATCGTGCGCTCGGTGTACGCCCTGGACGTGCCGCTGATCGCCGCCGTCAACGGGCCGGCGGTGGGCCTGGGCTGCGGGTTGGCGGGCCTCGCCGACATCCGCATCGCTTCGGACCAGGCGCGCTTCGGCGTGCCGTTCCTGAAGCTCGGCATCCTGCCCGGCGACGGCGACGCCTGGATGCTGCCGCGGCTGGTCGGCTATCCGCGCGCGGCCGAGCTGCTGTTCACCGGCGACCTGATCGACGCCGACACCGCCGAGCGCTGGGGCCTGGTCAACCGGGTGGTCCCGCATGAGCGGCTGATGGAGGAGGCGATGGCCATGGCCGAGAAGATCGCCGCCCAGGCCCCGCACGCGCTTCGCCTGACCAAGGCCCTGCTGCGCCAGGGCCGCGAGGGCTCGTTCGAGGCCCTGCTGGAGACCACCGCCGCGGCCCAGGCGCTCGCTCACCTGACCGCCGACCACCACGAGGGCGTCAGCGCCCACGTCGAGCGCCGCAAGCCGGAGTTCCGGGGGGAGTAGAGCGCTTCTCCTCCCCCGCAGCTCCGCTGCAGGGGAGGAGAGTTGGACTCACTTCGCGTTCAGCTCTTTCACCAACGCGTCGCGGCCATAGACCTTGAGCAGGGCTTCCTGGATGCCCGACGCCGCCACGTGGACCGAGCGGTTCAGCACCGGGTCGTAGCCGTAGGCGCCGCCCAGCGAGTGGATGTTGCCGTCGAACACGGCCCCGATCACCTCGCCCTTTGCGTTCAGGGTCGGCGAGCCGGAGGCGCCGCCGATGATGTCGCCGCTGCCGGAGAAGTTGAACACGACCCTCTTGTCGATCTTCGACTCCGCCGCCAGCCAGCTCGGCGGCAGGTCGTACGGGGCCTGGCCGGTGTTCCGAGCGTAGAGGCCGCCGATTTCGGTGAAGGGCGCGATCGGCTGACCTCGCTCGGTCCAGCCCTTCACCGAGCCGTAGGTCAGGCGCAGCGAGAAGGTGGCGTCCGGATAGATGGCGTCGCCGTAGGCGGCGAAGCGGGCCTTGGCGACGTCGGCCGCGGCCTTGGCGGTCGGGCCGGTCACCCGGCTCTCCCAGGCGGCGCGCGCCTCGCGGGCGGCCGGGTCAAGGCTCAGCACGTACTGGATCAGCGGGTCGTCCGACGCGCGAACCGCCTCGATCCCGCCGTCCCACAGCGCCTTGCGCACGGCCGGGTCGGCCAGCTTGCTGCCGGCCACCAGGCGCGCGGCCTTGGCCTCCGGGCTCTCGCGGCCCAGCAGCAGCTTGGTGACCTGGTCGTCGGCGGTCAGGTGCTCGCGCGCCTTCGACAGCCAGAACGACAGGTACAGCTCCTCAAGCCCGGCCTGCACCGGCGTCTCGGCCTGCAGGTTGCGGCCCATGCGGGCCAGGGCGGCGTCGTCATAGCCGCCCAGCCGCTCGGCCGCCGGCCTGGTCCGCTCGGTCGCGCCGCGGACGATGGTCTGGGCGTAGCCGTAGAGCTTGGAGGCGTCGCCGGCGTTCGCTTCCAGGAAGTAGTAGGGCAGGTAGAGGTCGCGGTAGGCCGCCTGCGCCGCCTCGATGTCCGCCCACGGCTTCTGGTTGGCGGTCTTGGCGCGCAGGTCTTGCTCCTCGCGCTGCTTGGTCCCGAAGAACGCCTTGTCGGACAGGGCTTTCAGCTTACCCCAGTTCACCTTGTATCCGTTCTCCAGGAAGGTGATCGGGTCCTGGGCGACGCGCGCGTTCTCGGCCGACTGCTGCGAGAAGCCGATCAGCCGGCCGCGCTTCTCGGCGGTGTTGACCAGCGAGAAGGGAAGGGTGAAGTCGCGCAGCGTCTCCAGCTGGCTCACGGTCAGCAGGCGCTGGGTCGAGCCCGGGTTGCCGGCCACGAAGATCGGCTCGCCGGCCTTCGGCGCGGCCGGGTTCCACTTCAGGTGGTTGGGGGTCGAGACCGGCTTGCCGTCGGCGTAGAGGCGCAGGAAGCCGATATCGAGGTTGAAGCGCGGGAAGTTGAAGTTGTCCGGATCGCCGCCGAAGAAGCCGGTCTTGAACTCCGGCGCGAACACCAGGCGCACGTCCTCGTAGCGGCGGTACTTGTAGAGCTTGTACTGGCCGCCGCCGTAGAAGCTGATGACCTGGCAGCGCACGCCGGCCTGGCCGTCGCAGTTCTCCTTCTCGATCGCCGAGGTGGCGGTCGACAGCGCCTGCACCAGGTCGGCCCCGCTCTTGCCCTCGCCGGCCGCCTTCACCTTCGCGGTCACGTCGGTGATGCCCTCCAGGATCTCGGCGGTCATTCCCGCGCAGCGCTTCTCTTCCTCGCGGGTGGCGGTCAGGAAGCCGGCCTTCAGGTAGTCCTGCTGGGCGGTGGACAGGTCCTGCGCGCAGTGGGTGACGCAGTGGTAGTTGGTCAGCATCAGGCCGTCGGAGGAGACCACCGAGGCCGAGCAGCCCGGGATGCGGGCGGCCGCGCCGCGCACCCGGTCCAGCCAGGCCTGGTCGACGGTCACGCCGTAGGTCTGTTTCACCTTGGCCGACGGGAAGTTGTCGAGCGTCCACATGCCTTCGTCGGCGTGGGCGGCGCTGGCGGCGCACGCCACCGCGGCGGCGGCGGCGGACGCGAGAAGTTGCTTGGTCAGACGCATGGACGGAGCTCCCCCTGGGGCGGCCTTTGCGGCCGGGCTTTGCCCTGCGTCTAAGGCAAAAACGCGGGCGCCCGAAGAGCGCCCGCGTTACCGTTACGTAATGTTGGCTCCCCGCGGTCGCGGGCGGGGCCTCACTTGGCGTTCAGCTCCTTCACCAGGTGGTCCTGGCCGTAGAGCTTCAGCAGGGCCTGCTGCACCATGGCGGCCGAGACCGCGACGGTGCGATTGGTCGTGCCGTCATAGCCGTAGGCGCCGCCCAGCGAGGGCAGGTTGCCGTCGAACACCGCCCCGATCACTTCGCCCTTGGCGTCGATCAGCGGCGAGCCGGAATTGCCGCCGATGATGTCGTTGGTGGTGGCCACGGTGAAGATCGTGGCCGGGTCCAGCTGCGCCTTGCGCTCGGCGAACTTGGCCGACAGATCGAACGGCGCCGCGCCGGTGGCGCGCTCGTAGAGGCCCGCCACGTTGGTGGTCGGCGCGACCTCGCGATCGCCGTCCTTCCAGCCCGCGATCCGGCCGTAGGACAGGCGCAGAGAGCCGGTGGCGTCCGGATAGACCCTGTCGCCGTAGACCTTGAAGCGGGCCAGGGCCAGGCGCTCGGCGGCGCGGTCGGTCGGGCCCTCCACCCGCTCCTCCCAGGCCGCTCGGGCCGCGCGCGCGTCGGCGTCGGTCTTCAGCACGAACTGGATCAGCGGGTCGTCGGACGCCGTGATCGCGTCCAGACCGCCCGCCCACAGGGCGGCGCGCACGGCCGGGTCGCCCAGCTTGGTGGCGGCCACCATGCGCGCGGCCATCGCCTCGGGCGACTCCTTGCCCAGCATGGTCTGGACCGACGGGGCGTCGGTGCCCAGCGCCTCGCGGGTCTTGTTCAGCCAGAAGGCCAGATAGAGCGTCTCCAGCTCCGGCTCGATCCGGCGCGGGTCCAGGGTGCGCTTCTCCGCCAGGGGCAGGCGCGCCTCGGTGTAGTCGAGCAAGCGCTCGCCGTTGGGCTTGGTCTTCTCCTGGGCGGCGCGCACCAGGGTGCGGGCGTAGCCGTACAAGGCCGAGCCCTGGCCGGCCTGGGTCTCCAGCTGCTCGTAGCGGGGCAGCAGGACGGCGACGTCGTCCTGCAGGGCGGCGATCTCGCCCCACGGGTCGCCGGTGGCTGCCAAGGCCGGATCGGCCGCGACCTGGGCGCGGAACTTCGCCTCTTCGGTCCGCTTGGCGTCCATGAAGCTGGTCGTGGCCAGCGCCTGGTGCATGCCGTAGGCGCGCTTCAGGTTGTTCTCCACGCCGCGCAGGGCGTCGCGGGTCTGGCGGCGGTGGTCGTCGCTCTCCTCGGCGTAGCGGATCAGCCGGCCGCGCAGCTCCGACAGGCGCTTGATGGTGGCCGGCAGCATCCAGTCGCGTTCGGCGTCGAGCTGGGCGACGGTCTTCAGGCGCGAGGTCGAGCCCGGGTTGCCGGCCACGAAGGTCGGCTCGCCCGGCTTCGGCGCGCGCGGGTTCCACTTCAGGTGGTTAGGCGTCTTGGCCGGCTTGCCGTCCTCGTAGACGCGCAGGAAGGCGGCATCGAGCGCGTAGCGCGGGAAGTTGAAGTTGTCCGGGTCGCCGCCGAACACAACGGCCTGGGCCTCGGGCGCGTAGACCAGGCGCACGTCGGCGTACTTGCGGTACTTGTAGAGCTTGTACTGGCCGCCGCGGTGGAGCGAGATCACCTGGCAGCGCAGCTTCGCGTCGGTCCCGCAGCCTTCCTTCTCGATCAGGCCGATCTCGGCGTCGCGCGCCTTCACGAAGGCCTGGCCGGTCTTGCCGGCGGCGGCGCCGCTCACCCGTGGCGTGACGTCGACGATCTCCAGCAGGATCTCGGCGGTCTGGCCCGCGCAGACCCGCTCGTCCTCGCGGCCGGTGGTGAAGAAGCCCTCGCGCACCACGTCGCGTTCCGGCGTGGAGAAGGTCTGGGCGCAGGACCGCACGCAGTGCTGGTTGGTCAGTACCAGTCCCTCGGACGAGACCAGCGAGGCGGAGCAGCCGCTGATCCGCACGGCGCCCAGGCGGACCTTGTCCAGCCAGGCCTGGTCCACGTGCGTGTCCAGCTCGGCGTTGATCTGGGCGACCGGGGCGGCGTCGAAGGTCCACATGCCTTCTTCGGCCGAGGCGCCGGACGCGACGGCCGACAGGGCGAAGGCCGCGCCCGCGGCCAGCCAGGATTTCAGGGTTCGCACGAAAGTCCCTCCCGACAGGGTGTTTGCGCCGGCTTAGCGCGGCTTCGGGCCGGTCCGCCAGTAGGCACTGGCGCGCAACTCGTTACCCGGATTTAACTTTGCCGTGGCTCCGCTTAAGGTCACAAGTCGCGCCATGGGGGGTGGTCGCGGATGTCGCTCGCGCTATCGACGCTGATTTATGAATGGCGCCGCTACACTGCGGCGATCGTCGCGCTGTCCATGGCCGGCGTGCTGGTGCTCGCCCAGGTCGGCCTGTTCATGGGCATCAACAAGGCGTTCACGGCCACGATCGACCGGTCGCCGGCCCACATCATGATCCTCGGGCCGAAGTCCGAGAGCATGCTGCAGGGCACCGGCGTGCCGCGCCGGATCAAGCCGCAGATCTATCTGAACCCCGAAGTGGTTGCGGTCTCCGACCTCGACGGCGACGGCGCGCGCTGGAACAACCTGCCGACCGACGGCTCCAAGCAGAAGCGCGAGTTCGTCAACATCATCACCGTCGACCCGATCCCCGGCGCGGTCACCCTGCCGACCGATTTCCCGGAGGCCGCCCGCGAGGCCATCACCGAGCCGCGCTCGGTGGTCGTCGACCGCTCGGCCCTGACCCGTCTGGGCGTCAAGCTCGGCGATCAGGCGCTGATGAACGGCAAGAAGGTGCGGGTGGTGTACGTGGTCGAAACCTACCCCAACCTGGCCCAGCCGATGGTGTTCGTTTCGCGCGACACCCTGCAGATGCTGGGGCTGAACCGGAAGGGCCCCGACGGCGCGGCCCTGGTCGTGAAGGTCGCCGACCCGGCGCGGGCTGAGATCGTGCGCGACCAGCTGAACGCCGTCTCCAAGGGGCAGTACCGGGCCTGGACCCGCGAGGAACTGTCGAAGGCCAACGAGCAGGCGCTGCTGAAGGACCAGTTCATCGGCCTGTTCCTGGTCGCTTCGGTGATCCTCGGCCTGTTCATCGGCGTCATCATCACCTTCATGACCCTGCGCGGGGCGGTGTTCGCCAACATCAAGGAGTTCGCCAGCCTCAGGGCGCTCGGGGTCTCGATGGGGTCGCTGCGCTGGATCGTCATCGAGCTGTCGTTCTGGGTCGGCGTGTTCGGCCTGGGCTCGACCTGGGTGGTGATGTGGGGGGTGACCGCGCTCGGCGCGGCCAACGGCCTGCCCATGGCCTATCCGCTGTGGTCGGTGATCCTGGCGGTGATGATGCTGATGACCATCGCCGTCCTGTCGGGCGTGTTCTCGCTCGGCATTCTCAAGAAAGCCCAGCCCGCGGACCTGCTGCGATGAGCAAGAAAGCGATCGAGGCCAAGGGCCTGAGCAAGCGGTTCAAGACCGGCCGCTCCTATGTCGAGGTGCTGAAGGCGATCGACTTCGACGCCGACCACGGCGACGTGACCATGGTCATGGGGCCGTCGGGCTCCGGCAAGTCGACCCTGGTGGCCGCCCTGTCGGGCCTGCTGCGGCCCGACACCGGCGACGTCACCGCGCTGGACACCAAGATCTGGAAGCTCAGCTCGGGGCGCATGGACAAGTTCCGCCTCGACCACTGCGGCTTCATCTTCCAGGGCTTCAACCTGTTCCCGGCTCAGACCGCCCTGCAGCAGGTCTCGACCGTGTTGCGCTTCAAGGGCCAGGACGCGGCGGCGGCCAAGGCGCGGGCCAAGGTGGCCCTGGACGAAGTGGGCCTGGGCCACCGCATCAATCAGCGGCCGGCCGAGCTGTCCGGCGGCGAGAAGCAGCGCGTCGCCATCGCCCGCGCGCTGGCCAAGGAACCCAAGCTGATCTTCGCCGACGAGCCGACCTCCGCCCTCGACAGCGAGAACGGCCAGGTGGTGATCCGCCTGCTGCACCGCGCGGCCAAGGAGCACGGCGCGGCGGTGATCTGCGTGACCCACGACCCGCGTCTGCAAAGCTTCGCGGACCGCATCATCCACATCGAAGACGGCCGTATTCTGGACGACGTCCGCCAAACGCCGAGCGCCCCCACCGGGGCCGGGCACTGACCATTCGGGGCTAGAGAGCAATGTTCGGCATCTTCCGCAGCAAGGCCTTCTGGGTCGTCGTGTTCCTGCTGGTGGTCGGCGGCGGCGGCTTCTTCATGATGAGCAAGAAGGCCGAAGCCGAGAAGCAGAAGGCGGCCGCGGCCGCCGCGGCCCCGAAGGTCGTCACCCCCTATGCGGCCATCGCAAACGGTAAGGCCGACGTGGAGGGCGGCATCATCCAGGTGGCCGCCCGCCGCGCCGGCATCGTCGAGGAGGTGCTGGTCCAGGAAGGCGAGGCGGTGACCAAGGGCCAGGTGCTGGCCCGCCAGGAGAGCAACGATCCGCGCCTTGCGGTCGAGCGCGCCCGCGCCGAGGTCGGCCAGGCCCAGGCGCAGATCGCCGCCACCGAGGTGCAGCTGGTCGCCGCGCGCCGCGAGTACGACCGGATGCGCCGCCTGTCCGACACCAACTACATCGCCGCCCAGAAGCTGGACGAGGCGCGTGACGCGGTGCGCACCGCCGAGGCCACCCTGCAGGCCCAGCGCGCGGCCGTCGCCACCGCTCAGGCCCGGCAGAACGAAGCCCAGTACGACCTGGAGCTGACCGTGGTCCGCGCGCCGGCCGACGGCGTCATCGTGCGCCGCTACGCCAACCCCGGCGCCGGCGCCTCGACGCTGAACGTCTCCAACATGTTCGACCTGGAGCCGAAGGCGGCCCGCATCGTGCGCGCGGAAATCACCGAGAGCGCCATCCCGTCGGTCACCATCGGCCAGGAGGTCGAGATCGTCCCCGAGTCGGACGAGACCAAGGTCTACGTCGGCCAGGTCCTGCGCCGCGCCGCGGTGTTCGGGGCCCGCAAGCTGCAGTCGGACGACCCGTCCGAGCGCACCGACGACCGCGTCGTCGAGGTCGTGGTGTCGGCCGACGGCGCGCCCTTCCTGATCGGCCAGCGCGTGCTGGTGAAGTTCATGAAGCCGGGCGAGAAGGCCGGCGTGAAGCGCGCCGCGCCGAAGCCGGCCGCCGGGCCGCAGGCCAAGGGCTGATCTGAGGCTCCCGCTCCCTTGATCGAGGGAGCGGGAGACACCCGCTAAACGGTCGCTGCGACCGGTCGAAGGGTTCACAACCGCGGCTGAGGCGCTAAGACCTGCGCCATGGCCGTTTCCTCCGAACTCGTGTCTGCGGCGAGCGCGACCCTGGGCGTGGACGCCCGTCTGTTGCCGAAGCTGGCGGACGCCGCCGGCGACCTGGCGCTGAACCTGGTCACCGCCGCGCTGATTCTCGTCGTCACCTGGTTCGTGGCGCGCTGGGCCGTGGCCCTGACCCGCCGGGCCTTGCAGCGCATCCGCGCCACCCGCAACGACCGCACCCTGCAGGGCTTCGCCGTGCAGGTCGTGCGCGTGGCGGTCTACATCGTGGGCCTGGTTGCGGTGCTGAACCGCCTGGGCGTGCAGACCACCTCCATCGTCGCCGTGCTGGGCGCCGCATCCCTGGCCATCGGCCTGGCCATGCAGGGCGCCCTGTCGAACGTGGCGGCCGGCGTGCTGCTCTTGCTCCTGCGGCCTTACAAGGTCGGCGACGCCATCGAGGTGGCGGGCCGCACCGGCACGGTGCGGCGGCTGGACCTGTTCACCACCGAGCTGGCCACCAGCGACAACATCAAGATCGTCGCGCCCAATTCCAAGGTGCTGGGCGACGTCATCGTCAACTTCAGCGCTCACCCAAGCCGCCGAATCGAGCTCAGTTTCGACGTCGAGTACGAAGCGGACATCCAGCAGGTCTACGACCTCATGCGCCAGACCGCCGCCGCCAACGCCAAGGTTCTGGCCGACCCCGCCCCGTGGGCGGGGGTGACGGCGCTGAAGGAGTCCGCGGTGGTGGTCACCCTGCACGCCTGGGTCGCCAACCCGGACTGGTTCGAGACCAAGGCCGCCCTGATCCGCGCGGTGAAGGAGGCCTTCGAGCGCGAGGGCTTGTCCATCCCGTACCCGCACCAAGTTCAAGTCGAGAAACACCCCGCCGGAAAGGCCGCCTGACGTGCGTTACGATTTCGCCTCGGACAACACCGCCGGCATGGCGCCGGAAGCCCTCGACGCGCTGGTGCGCGCCAACGCCGGGTTCCAGCGGGCCTACGGCGCCGACGACCACACCGCGCGCGCGGCCGACCTGATCCGTCAGAAGCTCGACGCCGACGCCGAGGTGCGGTTCGTGTTCTCCGGCACGGCGGCCAATTCCATCGCCCTGTCCATGCTGGCCCAGCCGTTCGAGGCGGTGCTGGCCCATCAGGCCGCCCACGTCTGCACGGACGAGACCGGCGCGCCCGGCTTCTTCGGCCACGGGGTCGGTCTGATCGGCCTGCCGGGCTTCTCGGGCAAGATTGACCTCAAGGCGCTGAAGTCCGCGCTGGACGAGCCGATCGTCGGCCACCGCCAGCCGCCGGCGGCCCTGTCCCTGACCCAGGCCACCGAGTACGGCGCGGTCTACACCGTCGACGAGCTGCGCCGGCTGATCGAGCCGGTGAAGGCCAAGGGCTACGGCGTGCACATGGACGGGGCGCGCTTGGCCAATGCGGCGGCGGCCGGCTTCGACCTGACCGAGATCGCCCGCCTGGGCGTCGACGTGCTGGTGCTGGGCGGGGCCAAGGCCGGCGGCCTGTGCACCGAGGCCCTGGTCATGTTCGATAAGTCGCTGGCCCGGCGCGTGGACAACCGGCTGAAGCAGGCCGGGCAGGTGTCCTCCAAGACCCGTTTCCTGGCCGCGCCGCTGCTGGGCCTGCTGGAGAGCGGCGCCTGGGAGGGCCACGCCGCCCACGCCAACCTGATGGCCGAGCGCCTGGCCGAGGCGATCGTGAAGCGCACCCGCTTCGTGGTGGCCCATCCGGTCGAGGCCAACACCGTGTTCGTGCGCATGCCCGAGGACGCCCACCAGCGCCTGCTGGCCGAGGGCTGGGCCTGCTACCGCTTCGACGACGGTTCGGTGCGGTTCGTCTGTTCGTGGGCGACCACGGAAGAGGCGATCGAGGAGCTGGCCTTCGCCATGACGCGGGGCCAGTAAGCCCCAGCCGTCACCAAGCCGGCTTGCGCGCCTTGAAGCGCATGCCGCAGCGCGGGCAGGCCCGGTCCGGCGGCGCGAAGTGCCAGCGGATGCGGAAGCGGCCGGGCAGGCCGCTGGGCCGATAGAACACCGGCAGGGCGCATTTCGGGCAGCGGCAGGCCACCCAGATCACGAGGGTGAGGGCGGGCAGGGCCCAGATCGGGACGTGCACCGCCCCGACCTGGCCTGCGATCAAGAGGCCCAGCCAGAAGCCGGCCAGCAGCCACCAGGCCGCCGTGATCAGTCGTGCGATGAATTCGCCGTTCAAGCCAATCCAGCACGCCCGATCGCATAGAACCGATCGGCGCGCTGCTTCCTGAGTTCGTCGGCGGACAGCGGCGCGAGCATGCGCAGTTCCTGCTCGAGCACGTCCCCGACATTGCGGATAGCGGTTTCGGGATCGGAATGCGCGCCGCCGGTCGGCTCTTCGACGATACGGTCGACGATGCCGAGACCGATCAGGTCCTGGGCGGTGATCTTCATGGCGGCTGCCGCGTCCCTGGCGCGCGAGCCATCCCTCCACAGGATGGACGCCGCGCCCTCAGGGGAAATCACCGAGTAGATGGAATGTTCCAGGATCAGGACACGATTTGCGGCGGCCAGCGCGATGGCGCCGCCCGAACCGCCTTCGCCGGTGACCGTGGCGACCATCGGCGTGCCCAGCGTCAGGCCGCGTTCGGTCGACCGGGCGATGGCCTCGGCCTGGCCGCGCTCCTCGGCGCCGATGCCGGGATAGGCCCCGGCGGTGTCGACGAAGGTGACCACCGGCAGGCCGAACTGCTCGGCCATGTCCATCAGGCGCACCGCCTTGCGGTAGCCCTCGGGGCGGGCCATGCCGAAGTTGTGCTTCAGGCGGGTGGTGGTGTCCCAGCCCTTTTCGTGGCCCATGACCACGACCGGCTGGCCGCGGAACTTGCCCAGGCCGCCGACGATCGCCTGGTCGTCGCCGAACGAGCGGTCGCCGCGCAGCTCGACGAACTCGTCGATCAGGCCGGCCAGGTAGTCGCGCAGGTGCGGACGCTCCGGATGGCGCGCCACCTGAGTCTTCTGCCAGGGGTCGAGCTTGGAATAGGCGTCCTTGCGCAGGTCCACGACCCGGGCGCGCAGGGCGGCGATTTCCGCGTCGAAGGCGCCGGCGCCGGCGGTCTCCGACAGACGGGACAGTTCTTCGATCTTGGCTTCGAGGTCGGCGATCGGCCGCTCGAATTCGAGATAGTGGCGCACGGGCGCGATCATTCAGGAGCCTGACGCAGCGTCAAAAACAAGCGCCGGAACCTAGGCCCAAGCGCCGCGGCTCACAAGCGGTCCGGTACCGAGGCCAGAAGCTTTGGGCGCCGCGCTCGGTTTCCTGGGGCCGTTCGCGGGCGCCATGAAAATTGACAGCGCTGTCATCATGACGTCCGATAGCTGGGCCGCAGCCACGGAAGATGGTGCGGCGCGGGGGGCGAGCGATGACTTCGAAAACGGCCGACGGCTACCTGCCGTCGTTGACGGCCCTGCGCGGCGTCGCCGCCGTCTGGGTGATGCTGTTCCACATCGACGTCAGCCTCTTCTATCGGGATCTGGGCCCGCTGGTCCCGCACGCCTGGACCGGCCTGATCACCAGCGGCTACCTCTGGGTCGACTTCTTTTTCATCCTCAGCGGCTTCGTCATCGCCCACGTCTACGGGGACGACTTCGCCGGCGGCGTGCGGCTGCGGTCGGCGTTCGGGTATCTGAAGGCCCGCTTCTTTCGCATCTACCCGCTGCACCTGTTCACCCTGCTGCTGCTGATCGCCTTCGCGCGGTGGGTGGCGGCGTCTCAGCCGTCGCTCGTCGACGGCAGCGTCGAGAGCTTCTTCGCCGACAAGGCGCTGCCCAGCAATTTCCTGCTGACCAACGCCATGAACCAGCACGTCTACCTGTCCTGGAACATCGTCTCCTGGTCGATCGGCGCGGAGTGGTGGACCTACTTCATCGGCGTCGGGCTGCTGGCGGCGACGGGTCGGACCTGGCGCGGCGCGCTGCTTCTGATCGGCGGGTATGTTCTGCTGGTCGGACTGGTCCTGCTGCGGCCCGCCGGCAACCTGGACATCACCTTCGATTACGGCTTCTTCCGGTGCCTGTTCGGCTTCACGATGGGGGTCGGGTTACACGCGCTGTATCGGCGCGGCTGGGCGCGCGCCTGGTTGGCGAGCGACGCCGCCGTGGCCGCCGTCCTCCCGCTGCTGGCGATGAAGTTCCACTGGGGATGGCACGACCTGGTCGCGCCGCCGCTGTTCGCGATGCTGGTGCTCGCGGGCGCCTACAACCAGGCCGGCTTCGCGCGCCTGATGGCGGCGCGGCTACCCCAGTACCTGGGGCGGATCTCCTACTCGATCTACCTGATGCACGGGGTCTGGTTCATGGTGTTCTGGACCTTCCTGCCGCGCCTGAAGGCCGCCTTCCACCTGGAGCGGCTGCCGCCGGCCTGGAGCGTGGCCTATGCGGTCCTGTTCGTGGCGCTCAGCATCGGGTCCGCCGCCTTGACCTACCGGCTTGTCGAAGTGCCCGGCCGGCGGCTGTTCCGGACGCGCCGGACGTTCGCCGTCGCCTCCGCCTAGTCCTTCGCCAGCGGGTGGGCGCTCTCGACCACCGCGCGCAGCCGGTCGGTGGCCACATGGGTGTAGATCTGGGTGGTGGCGATGTCGGCGTGGCCGAGCAGGGTCTGCACGATCCGCAGGTCCGCGCCGCCCTCCAGCAGGTGGGTGGCGAAGGCATGGCGCAGCACGTGCGGGCTGACCCGGGCCGGGTCGACGCCGGCGTCCAGCGCGGCGGCGTCCAGCAGCTGGGCGAACCGCCGCGCGCTTAGCCGGCCGCCGGCGCCGCGCGAACAGAACAGCCAGGGATTGGCCTTGTCGCCCTTGGGCAGGAAGCTAGGGCGGACCTGCAGATAGGCCCTCACGGCCGTGCGCGCCGCGTCGTTCAGCGGGGCCAGCCGCTCCTTGCCGCCCTTGCCCTTGACCACGAGGTAGGCCGGGTCGCGCGCCAGCGCGTCCAGCCGCAGGCCCATCAGCTCGGAGACGCGCAGCCCCGAGGCGTAGAGCAGCTCGATCATGCAGGCCAGGCGCGCGCCCTGCGCCCCGTCGCGCGCGCCGGCCGCGGCGATCAGGCCGTCGACCTCCTCGCGGGTCAGGACCTTCGGCAGGGGGCGGCCCTGCTTGGGCGCCTCCAGCCGGCGGGACGGGTCGTCCTCTCGCCAGCCTTCGCCCAGGCAGAAACGGTAGAACTGGCGCACGGCCGAACGCCGGCGCGCGGCCGTGGCGGCCGACAGGCCGCGAAGGTCCAGGTCTCGATACCAGGCCTCCACGTCCTCCGTCCCCGCCTTCTCCAGCCCGCCGCGGTCGGCCAGGAATCCCTCCGCGTCGGTCAGGTCCCGCTCGTAGGCGGCCAGGGTGTGCGGCGAGGCGTTGCGCTCGACCGCCATCATTTCGAGGAAGGCCTCGACCTTGGGAGAGACGCTCATCGACCTTGCGCGGCGACCAGGCCTTCCAGAGCGATGCGGGTGGCGTCCTCCTTCAGGCCCGCGTCGGCCAGCGCGCGAACCACGGCGGCCCGGTCGGGGACGGACAGGGCGTTCGGCTGCTGGCGCGCGATCGACAGGGCGTAGAGCGCGGTCTCGCCCGGCAGCTTGGCCCGGGCGGCGTCGGCGAGCGCGGCCAGGCGCGCCGGCGAGGTCTTGCCGGCCGGTGGATCGAAGGCGGCGAACTGGGTCCGGGCCGCAGGCGTCATCGGCGCGCCGACGGCGGCCAGCAGCAGGGCGGCGGACTGCGGCCGGGCGCGGTCCTTGGCCTCGCCGACGCCGCCGCGCTCGACCACCCGGTCCAGGGTCGGGCCGCCTTGTCCGCCGGCGGCGATCAGGGCGTCCAGCAGGGCCAGGCCCAGGGGATCGGCGCCAGGCGCCGCGCCCTGCTCGATGTTGCTGCGGATGGCCGTGGCGGTCGTCGCGTCGCCGGCCGCGGCGGCGGCCGAGGCGAAGGTCACCGGGTCTTCGAGCGCGACCTTGGCCTCGACCAGCTCGGCGATGCGCGGGCGGACGAGCCGGGCCACGGCCTGGAACTCGGCGGCGCTCTTGGTGCGGCCCAGCAGGATGCGCACGGCGCTCTGGCGGGTGGCCGGGTCCGGGGTGAGGGCGGCCAGGGTGGCCAGCGCCGCCTCGCCTTCGCCGCCGGGAGTCTGGGCCAGGGCGGGGAGGTCGCTGGACGGCGGCGGCGGGGCGGCGGCGTCGGTCGCGGCCGGCGCGCCGACCGCGGCGGCCGGGGTGTAGACGGCGCGGGCCTCGATCGGAGAGACCACGCCGGCGCGCAGGCCGCGGAACACCGCCTCGCGGCGGGCGGCGTCGGCGGCGGAGGTGTCCTGGGCGACCGCGGCCAGCACGGCCGGCGGCGCCGACGCGAGGGCCGGCGTCAGGTCCAGCTGCAGCCGCCGCGACAGGGCGTATTCCAGCGGGTCGTTCAGCGACGCCTTGGCCGAGACGTCGGCCGCGGCCAGCGCCGAGGCCAGTTTTTCGAAGGCCGCGTCCTTGCCGCCCTGCTGGCGCCAGAGGTCGAGCGTCAGCTGGGCCGAGAGCGGGTCGCCGGAGATCAGGTGACAGAAGGTGCGCAGCTTCAGCCACCAGATACCGTCGCGGTTCTGCTGCAGGCGCTGCCCGGTCTCGCAGGCGCGTTCGTCGCGGCCGAGCAGCAGGGCCGCCTCGGCCTGGGCCCGCGACAGGCCTTCGTCGGCCTCCACCTGCGGGGTGCGGTCCAGAATGCGGGTCGCGGCCACCGGATCGCCCAGCGCAATCAGAGCGCGCACGCGCAGCGCGGCCAGGCTGGCGTCCGCACCCGCCCCTTCGGGCGCGGCCGCGCCGGTGGCCAGCACCCGCCGGCCGAGCTCGGCGAGGGCGGGGTTGAGCGGCTTCTGGCCGAGGTCGGTCAGCACGTTGCGGGCGAGGTCGGCGGAGGCGCCGCGCCAGAGATCGGCGCCGAGGCCGGTGTCGTCGCCCGGCGGCGACCACAGGTCCAGCGCGGCCAGGCTCTGGCTCTGCACCTGCGCGGCCGCGGGCAGGGCCAGGCTCAGCAGCGCGGCAGCCGAAACGCTGGATAGAATCTGTCGCGTTCGTGTAAAGGCGAACAGGTTCATGAACGATCCTCTCGACGCGCCGCGTGCCACACCCCAGCCCGGATCGCCGCCTCCCGCGGTAGATCCCGAGCTTTGCCGCCGCACCATAGCGCTGGTCGGGCTGATGGGCGTGGGAAAAACAACCGTCGGGCGTCGTCTGGCCAAGGTTTTGAGCCTGCCTTTCCGCGACGCCGACGTCGAAATCGAGAAGGCCGCCGGCCGCAGCGTCTCCGACATCTTCGCCGACCTGGGCGAACCTGAGTTCCGCGCCGGCGAGCACCGGGTGATCGCCCGCCTGCTGAACGGCCCGCCGCAGGTGCTGGCGACCGGCGGCGGCGCCTTCGTGCACGAGAAGACCCGCGCCCTGCTGCGCGAGAAGGCGATCACCGTCTGGTTGAAGACGGACCTGGAGATCCTGGCCCGCCGCGTGACGCGCAAGGACACCCGCCCGCTGCTGCGCGGCAAGGACCCGCTGGCGGTGCTCAAGGCCCAGGCGGAGGTGCGCTATCCCCTGTACGCCGAGGCGGACCTGATCGTGGACACCGGCGACGGCTCGCACGGCCGGGCGGTCGATGCGGTCCTGTCGGCCCTGAAACAGCATCTGCGGGGGGCGGCGTGAGGACGATCGGAGTGTCGGGGGAGGGCTTCCGGCCCTATGAGGTCCTGGTCGGCGCCGGCCTGATCGCCAGCGCAGGCCAGCTGATCCGCCCGTTAGCCCGCGGGGGTCGAGCGGCGGTGGTGGCTGATGAGACGGTGGCCGGCCTCTACGGCTCAGCCATCGTGCAGGCGCTGGCCGACGCCGGCCTGCGGGTGAGCCTCGTGACCGTGCCGCCGGGGGAGGGCTCCAAGTCCTTCGCCGAGCTGGAGCGCCTGTGCGACCGGCTGCTGGGGCTGGGCCTGGACCGCAAGGACCTGATCGTGGCCGTGGGCGGCGGAGTGATCGGCGACCTGGCCGGCTTTGCGGCGGCGATCTACATGCGAGGGATCGACGTCGTGCAGATCCCGACCTCGCTGCTGGCCCAGGTCGACTCCTCGGTCGGCGGCAAGACCGCCATCGACACCCCGCGCGGCAAGAACCTGATCGGCGCTTTCTGGCAGCCCCGGCTGGTGCTGGCCGATCTGGACGTGCTGGCCACCCTGCCGGAACGGGAGCTGAAGGCCGGCTGGGCCGAGGTGGTGAAGTACGGCCTGCTGGGCGACGCGGACTTCTTCGCCCGGCTGGAGGCCGACGGCATCGGCGGCGACCTGGCCCACGCGGTCGCCCGCTCGGTCGAGATGAAGGCCGAGATCGTGGCCGAGGACCCGCGCGAGACCGGCCGGCGCGCCCTGCTGAACCTGGGGCACACCTTCGCCCACGCGCTTGAAGCGGAGGCCGGCTTCGACGGCTCGCTGCTGCACGGCGAGGCGGTGGCGATCGGCATGGCCCAGGCCTTCCGCCTGTCGGCGCGGCTGGGCCTCTGCCCCGAGGCCGACGCGCGCCGGGCCGAGGCCGCCCTGGCCGCCGCCGGCCTGCCGACCACGATGGCCGAGGTCAAAGGCGCGCCGTTCGCGGCCGAGCGCCTGATCGATCACATGGCCCGCGACAAGAAGGCGGAGGCCGGCCAGCTGGTGCTGGTGCTGGCGCGCGGGATAGGCGACGCCTTCGTGGCCCGCGGCGTCGATCGCGCGGCCGTGCGCGACTTCCTGATCGCCGAGGGCGCGCGGCCATGATCGCCGGGACCTTCGTGGTGCTGGCGGTGACGCTGGTGGTGCTGCTCAGCGTCTCCGGCCTGATCTCGGCGGCCGAGACCTCGATGACCGCCTCCAGCCGCGGGCGCATGCACCAGCTGGAGCGCGAGGGCGACCGGCGGGCGCGGCGGGTCAACCGGCTGAACGACGACCAGGAGCGGATGATCGGCGCGATCCTGCTCTCCAACAACGTGGTCAACATCCTGGCCTCGGCCCTGACCACGGCGGTGCTGTCGCGGGTCTTCCCGGGCGCGCTGGGCGTGGTCCTGGCCACCGTGGTGATGACCGTGCTGATCGTGGTGTTCTCGGAGATCCTGCCGAAGACGCTGGCGCTGACCCGCGCCGACGACGTGGCCCGCACCCTGTCGGGGCCGACCGTGTGGATCGTGAAGGTCTTCGGGCCGCTGGCCTGGGGCGCGCAGTGGATCGTGCGCCACACGCTGCGGCCCTTCGGCGTGAACCTGTCGATGGAGACCGACGTGCTGGCCGCCCACGAGGAGATCCGCGGCGCGGTCGAGTACCACCATTCGGAAGGCAAGGTGGAGGCGAGCGACCGGGACATGTTCCGCGGCGTGCTCGACCTGGGCGAGCGGACCGTCGAGCAGATCATGGTCCACCGCAAGAACATCGCCACCCTGGACGCCGGCCTGCCGGCCGCCGAGCTGGTCGAGGAAGCGCTGGACATCGGCCACACCCGCATCCCGCTGTGGCGCGACAATCCGGAGAACATCGTCGGCGTGCTGCACGCGCGCGACCTGATGGCGGCGGTGACGCGCGCCGGGGGCGACCTGTCGGGCCTGGACGTGCCGGCCATCGCCCGCGAGCCGTGGTTCGTGCCCGAGACCACCAATCTGAAGGACCAGCTGAACCTGTTCCTGAAGAAGCGCAGCCACTTCGCCCTGGTCGTCGACGAGTACGGCGGCCTGCAGGGCCTGGTGACCCTGGAGGACATCCTCGAGGAGATCGTCGGCGAGATCGAGGACGAGCACGACTTCGCCGTCCAGGGCGTGCGCAAACAGGACGACGGTTCGGTGCACGTCGACGGCGTGGTGCCGATCCGCGACCTGAACCGCGCCATGGACTGGGACCTGCCCGAGGACGAGGCGGTGACGGTGGCCGGCCTGGTCATCCACGAGGCCCAGACCATCCCCGAGCCCGGCCAGACCTTCATCTTCCACCGCCACCGGTTCCAGGTCCTGCGCCGCCAGCGCAACCAGATCACCGCGCTCCGCGTGTCGGCCCCGCTGGAAGGCGACGAGCAGGCCTGAGCCGGCAACAATCCGGCGCCGAAGTTCATTCGCGCCGGCGACTGCGGAACGGCAAAGGTGGCGCCTCTCCGGGGGTGACCATGCATCTGACCGCCCGGCCGCTGACCGGCCGTTTCGTTCGTCTCGAACCCTATTCCGAAGACCTGAAGGCCGAGGTGCGCGCGGCGCTCGACCAGGACCCTGAGGCCTGGTCGATCATGTCGGTCACCGCCTATGGCGAAGGCTTCGAGGCCTGGTGGTCGGACGCCATGGCCGGCCTGGCGTCGGGCAAGCGCATCCCCTTCGCCGTGCGCCGGCTGTCGGACGACAAGATCGTGGGCACCACCAGCTTCCACGACCCCCGTGCGGGGCATCGCGGGGTGGAGATCGGCTACACCTTCTACGCGCCGGAGGCGCGTTCCGGTCCGGTCAATCCTGAGTGCAAGCTGCTGCTGCTGCGCGAAGCCTTCGACG
This sequence comes from Caulobacter sp. 17J80-11, assembly GCF_014349105.1. GTDB lineage: Bacteria > Pseudomonadota > Alphaproteobacteria > Caulobacterales > Caulobacteraceae > 17J80-11. Next base: position 100,800 of record NZ_JACSJI010000003.1, read on the forward strand.
CCGGCGCGCTTCGGGTCGAGTTCTTCGTCGACAGCCGCAACGCCCGCAGCCAGGCGGCGGTGAGCAAGCTGGGCGCGGTGCGCGAGGGCGTTCTGCGCGCCCACAAGGTCACCTACACCGGTTATGTCCGCGACACCGTGGTGTTCTCGATCACCGCGCCCGAGTGGCCGGCCGTGCGACAGCGGCTCCAGACGCGGGTGGATCTGGCGGCCTAGGCCCAGGGCGCGACCAGGCCTTCGGCCTCGCGCAGGCGGTTGTGGATGGCGGTGGAGGCGATGACCGCGTCGGCCATGGCCACCACGATCTGGTTCAGTCCTTTCACGAGGTCGCCGGCGGCGTAGAGGCCCGACACTGACGTCTGCTGGTGGGCGTCGACCTCGAGGCAGCCTTCGCGGTTGGTGCGCGCCCCGACCTTTTCGGCCAGCAGGCTCTGTGGCGTCGCGCCCAGGGCCGAATAGACGGTGTCGAACACGTGCCGGTGGCCGGCGGAGCTGAAGGCGACGATGCGGTCGCCCTCCAGTTCGACCGCGTCGATCGGCGTGTCGATCACGGTGATCCTGCGCTCGGCCAGGCAGGCGCGGTGTTCCGGTTTCAGGTTCGCCGGCGCGCCGACGTGCAGCAGGGTCAGCTTGTCGGTGTAGGTCTTCAGGAACAGGGCCTCGCGCGCGCCCTTCTCTCCGGCCCCGATGACGCCCACGCGGCTGTCGACGGCCTCGAAGGCGTCGCAGATCGGGCAGATGCGGATCAGGCCCCGCTGCACCGCCCCGAACACGTCGGGCAGGTCGGGCTCGGCGTCCTTCACCCCGGTGGCCAGCAGCACGGTGCGCGCGTGCAGGGTCGCGCCGTCGAGGCCGACCGCGAAGCCGCCCTCCACGATCTCCAGCGTCTCGACCCGCGCCTCGCGCAGCTCCGCCCCGTGGCGGCGCGCCTGCGCGGCGATGCCGGCCAGCAGGTCGGGACCCTCGATGCCGTCGGGATAGCCCGGCAGGTTGCGGGTGCGCGGGATCCAGGCCGCGCGGGAAGAGCCGTCGTGGACCAGTACGAAGCGCCGGCGAAAGCGGGCCAGGTACACCGCCGCGCTCAGGCCCGCCGGCCCGGCGCCGATCACCACGCAGTCCAGCCAGTCTCGGTCGGCCACGACAGACTCCGTCCCTGCTCCGGGAGCAAACGAAGTCGGGCGAGGGCGGTTCGCTCTAGAACGCAGCCTCAGCCTTGGCGGGCTTGCGCCGGGCCCGGAAGAAATCGCGCAGCAGGGTCGCGCTCTCCGCTCCCAGCACGCCGGCCTCGACCTCGGGGCGCCAGTGGCAGGTCTTCTGCTCGAAGAAGCGCGGGCCGTGCGCCACGGCGCCGCCCTTCGGGTCCTCGGCCCCGTAGACGACGCGGCCGATGCGCGCATGGCTGATGGCGCCCGCGCACATGGCGCAGGGCTCCAGCGTGACGACGAGGGTCAGGCCGGTCAGCCGGTAGTTTCCAAGCCTTTGCGCGGCCTCGCGCATGACCAGGATCTCGGCGTGGGCGGTCGGGTCGGACCGTGAAATGGGGGCGTTGCCGGCCCGGGCCAGCACCTCGCCGGTGGCCGGATCGACCAGCACGGCGCCGATCGGCGCCTCGCCTTTGTCGGCGGCGGCTTGCGCTTCTTCCAGCGCTATGCGCATCAGAGCCCGATCATGGTCCGTCATACCCGCGAAAGCGGCGCGAAGTCCCGCGCCGGTCAAGAAAAATCCGCCAAGCCGGCCGCGCCGAAGTCCGAGCGCGTCGCCAAGGCCCTCGCTCGCGCCGGCATCGCCTCGCGCCGCGAGGTCGAGCGCCTCATCAGCCTGGGCAAGGTGGCCGTGAACGGCCGCATCCTGGAAAGCCCCGCGGTGCTGGTCACCCGCGAAGACGTGCTGACCGTCGACGGCAAGGTGGTCAACGAGCCCGAGCCGACCCGCCTGTGGCGCTATCACAAGCCCGTCGGCCTGGTGACCACCCACAAGGACCCGGAAGGCCGCCCGACCGTGTTCGAGCACCTGCCCGAGGGCCTGCCGCGCGTGCTGTCCGTCGGTCGCCTGGACCTGAATTCCGAGGGCCTGCTGCTCCTGACCAACGACGGCGAGCTGGCCCGCGCCCTGGAGATGCCCTCGACCGGCTGGCCGCGCCGCTATCGCGTGCGCGCGCTGGGCAGCATCACCCAGCAGAAGTTGGACAAACTGCAGGACGGCATCAGCGTCGACGGCGTCCACTACGGCTCGATCGAAGCCAAGCTGGACAAGGTCAAGGAAGGCGAGCGCGGGGCCAACGTCTGGATCACCGTGACCCTGACCGAGGGCAAGAACCGCGAAATCCGTAAGGTGTTCGAGGCGCTGGGCCTGAAGGTCAATCGCCTGATCCGCCTGGCCTACGGTCCGTTCCAGCTGGGCACGCTGGAAGACGGGGCGGCCGAGGAAGTCGGTCCCCGCGTGATCCGCGAGCAGCTGGCCGATTTCATCGCGCCGGAAAACCTGCCGACCGGCGACCGCACCACCGGCCCGCTGGCCGCGCCCGGCCGTCGCCCGGCCGGCGGCAAGGCCGCCGCGCGCCTGGCCACCGGCAACGCCCTGGCCGACCCGACCCGCAAGCCCTCGCGCGTGCGCGCCCAGGCCGCTCGCGACGAGGCGGCCGGCGAGCACGCGCCCGAGATCGAGTGGGGCCCGAAGCGCCCGGCCCGTCGCGACGGCGAAGGCGGCGGCTTCCGCAGCCGCGAGGGCGGCGACCGCCCGGGCTTCAAGCCCCGCGCCGGCGGCCCGCGTCGCGAAGGTCCCGGCGGCTTCCGCCCGCGCGCCGAAGGCGACCGCCCGCGCGGCCCGCGTCGCGACCGCGAGGAAGGCGGCTTCCGCGAAGGCGGCGAACGCGATTTCAAGCCGTGGGACGAGGCGGCCCGCCAGCGCCGCGAGCGCGAGGAGGGCGGGGCCGAGCGTCCGCGTCCGCCGCGCCGCGACCGCGAGGAGGGCGGCTTCCGCCCGCGCGCCGAGGGCGACCGCCCGCGTGGGCCGCGTCGTGAAGGCGAAGGCGGCGGCTATGGTTCGCGCGCCGAGGGCGACCGCCCGCGCGGCCCGCGTCGCGAAGGCGAGGGCGGCGGCTACGGCTCGCGCGCCGGCGGCGAGCGTGGCGGCTTCAAGCCGCGCGCTGAGGGCGACCGCCCGCGTGGCCCCCGTCGTGAGGGTGAGGGCGGCGGCTTCAAGCCGCGTGCGGAAGGCGATCGTCCGCGCGGTCCGCGTCGCGAAGGCGAGGGCGGCGGCTTCAAGCCGCGTGCGGAAGGTGACCGTCCGCGCGGTCCGCGTCGTGACGGCGAAGGCGGCGGCTACAAGCCTCGCGCCGAAGGCGACCGCCCGCGCGGTCCGCGTCGTGAAGGCGAGGGCGGCGGCTACAAGCCCCGCGCGGAAGGCGACCGCCCGCGCACTCCGCGTCCGGGCGGCAAGCCGTTCGCCGGCAAGCCTGGGGGCAAGCCCGGCGGCGGTCCGCGCAAGCCGCGCGGCTAGGCGTCTTCGCTGAGCGCCGTCGCCAGACGGGCGGTGCGGTTCCAGACGGTGAGGGCGGTGAGCGCGGCCATGAGGCCGAGCCCGCCCAGCATCGTCTGGCCGTGCCAGCCCCAGGCGCTCTCGAACAGCGACACCAGGGCCATCACGCTGAGCAGGCCCATGCGCTGGGGCTTGGCCAGCGGGCCGGAGAAGTCGGCCGGCTTGTCCAGCGCGCGGCCCAGTTCGCGCACATAGGCGGTCAGCACCGCCAGCACGGCGCACAGCCAGCCCAAGGCCGGACCGAGCTGGGGCGCGGAGTCGCTGGCGGCGTAGCCGGCGCCGATCAGGAACAGGGCGTCCGACAGCCGGTCGGGCAGCTCGTTCCACACCGGGCCCAGCGGCCCGCCCTTGCCGTGCTCGACCGCCACCAGGCCGTCCAGCACGTTGCACAGCAGGCGCATCTGGATCGAGACCACGGCCAACAGCAGCAGCACGCCGCGCCCCAACCCGAAGCTGACCCCCGACAGGGCCAGCGCCGCGCAGCCCATCACCGCGAAGGCCACGCTGAGCGCCGAGATCACGTCCGGCGACACCCCTTGGCGCGCCAGCAGGGCGGCCAGGGCCTGGGCCCAGCGCCGGGCGCGGAACTTGACCGGGCGGCGGTTGGAGAGGTCGGGATCGGTCACCGGGGCTCCTTGGCGGGCAGCGTCGCCGTGTAGACGAACGCATACAGCGTCGAGGCGGTCCACGGCAGGGCCACGGTCCTGAGGAGCTCCGGCGTGCCGGCCAGCGCGTGGACGGCGCTCAGCACCCCGGCGATCAGGGTGCAGCTGATCAGGGGCGGCGCGATCCGGGCCGCCGGTCCCGGCAGACGCGCGTAGAGCGCCTCCAGCCCGCGCTTGAGCAACAACATCAAAACCGCGGACAGCGCGCCCTGGACCAGGAAGGCCGGGAGCATGGCGCGGGGGCCGTGGGCGCTGTTGGCGAAGGCGGCCCAGCCCCCCATCGCCACGAAAGCCACAGCCACGTGCAGCGGCGTGGACCGTGCGGTCTGGGACATGGACGAGCTTTGCGCCATGCTTTCCTCGAATCAGTCGGGCTTTTCGAGACTAGCCATGCCGGCGCCGTCGGTCGAAATCGGTCTGCACCTGCCCTCCGCCCTCGCCTGGGGGCTGGGCGGCGTCGTCGGCGCGCTCGTGCTCGGCACGCTCGCCGCCTTGCTGGCGCCGCGGTTCAAGCCCGGCAAGGACTTCAGCGAGCTGCGCCTGCGGGTCTGGTCCTGGTGGGTGATGGTCGCCCTGGTGGCCGCCGCCCTGGTCGCCGGCTGGCCGGCGCTCACCTTGCTGTTCGCCTTCGTGTCGTTCGTGGCGCTCAGGGAATTCCTGTCGCTGGCCCCGATCCGGTCGGAAGACCGGCTGGTGGTGCTGTTCGCCTATCTGAGCGTGCCGGTGGCCTACGGCCTGGTCGCCGCCGACCTCTACGGCATCTACCTGGTCGCCATTCCGGTCTGGTTCTTCCTGATCACGCCCTTCCTGATGGCGCTGGCCGGCCAGACGCGCGGCTATCTGCCGACCGTCTCGGTGTTCAACTGGGGCGTGGTGACCTGCGTGTACAATCTCGGCGTCATCCCGATGTTGATGCGCACGCCTGACGCCGAGGCCCCGGCCGGGGCGGCCGGCATGGTGTTCCTGCTGCTGTTCGCCACCGAGGCCAACGACGTGCTGCAGTACGTCTGCGGCAAGCTGTTCGGCCGTCACAAGATCCTGCCCAAGGTCAGCCCCAACAAGACCTGGGAAGGCTTCCTGGGCGGCTGGGCGCTGACCGCCCTGCTGATCGCCTTCCTGGCCCCGCTGTTCACGCCGCTGGCGCTGGGACCTTCGGTGCTGCTGGCGGTGTTGCTGCCGCTGGCCGGATTCGCCGGCGACGTGACCATGTCGGCGGTGAAGCGGGACCTGGGCGTGAAGGACACCTCGCACTTCATCCCCGGCCACGGGGGCGTGCTGGACCGGGTCGACAGCCTGACCTTCACAGCGCCGCTCTATTTCCACGTGCTGGCCTACTATGCCCTCGCCAAGTACTGACCCGTCGCCGTTCCGGGTGCTGTTCCTGCGCCTGCTGGCCCGGCCGGTCGCGCGCTTCCTGACCGGGGCGGACGTGATCGGGCGCGAGAAGCTGCCCTTGGCCGGGCCGGCCATCGTGGCGGCCAACCACAACAGCCACATGGACACCTTCCTGCTGCTGTCGGTGTTTCCGCCGGAGGTGTTGGCCAAGGTGCGTCCGGTGGCGGCGGCCGACTACTTCCTGGCCGGCCCCGCCCTGTCGTGGTTCGCGCGGCGGATGATCGGCATCACGCCGATTTCGCGGTCGGCGGCCCGGGGCGAGGACGTGCTGGCCCCGGCCAAGGCGGCGCTGGCGCGGGGCGAGATCATCGTGGTGTTTCCCGAGGGCACGCGCGGCGCGCCCGAGGAACTGGCCCCGCTGAAGAGCGGCGTGGCGCGCCTGGCCGAGGCGTTCCCGGAGGCGCCGGTGGTGCCGGTATGGATCCAGGGAGCCGGGCGCGTGCTGCCCAAGGGCGCGATCGTCCCGGTGCCGATGAACTGCTCGGTTCAGGTCGGCGAGGCCCTGCGCTGGGGCGGCGACAAGCCGGGCTTCATGTCGGCGCTTCGTGATCGGCTGGCGGAGCTGCAGGCGTCGGCGCCGCCGCTGCGCTGGCGCTGACCCGCCGGGCCAGGAGCTCGATCACCGCGACGGCGACCAGGGTGGTGGTGACGTCGGCGACGAGGAAGACCGGCGGGTAGCCCTGGCCGGGCTGGGCGGCCTCCGAGAAGGGCTGGAAGAACCAGGCCAGGGCCAGGTTGTTGGCCCAGTGGGCGCCGACGGCGAACTCCAGTCCGCCCAGCCGCAGGGTCGCCCAGGCGAACAGGAAGCCGGACAGCCCCCGCGCGATGAAGGCGGCCGGGTCCGGGTCGACGTGCACGGCGGCGAAGATCAGGCCGTTGATCGCGCTCAGCACCAGGATGCGGCGGCTGAAGGCGCCGCTGATCTGCAGCAGCACGCCCCGGCAGAAGGCTTCCTCGGCCGCCGCCGCGATCAGCAGCAGCGGCGCGGCGGCGGCGGCGTAGGCCAGGCGCGAGGCCAGAGGCCAGCCGACGTCCAGCACCGGCGGGGACAGGCGCTCGCCGGTCAGCACGCTTTCGACCCAGACCGAGCCGAGCACCAGCGCGCCCAGGGTGACGAAGCCCGCCAGCGCGAGCGTCAGCTTCGGGCGGCGTACGGCGAGGAAGCTCGACATCGGGCGCTGGAAGCAGGCCGACGCGGCCAGCACGAAGGAGCCTGCGGTCATGGTCAGCACCAGGGCGAGCACGCCCATGAACGGCACTTCCAGCCACAGGCGGTTCACGCCTTCGGGCACCGGCTCCATGTCGGAGAAGATGGCCAGGAACTGCGGGGAGACGACGCCGAGGATGACGCCCAAAGCCGCGGTGCCGGCGAAGCTCAGCGCGCAGCCCAGGAAGAACCAGGCCACGATCCACTTCGGTTTGCGCTCCCGCGCCCCCACGGGCGCGAGGAAGGCGGGGACGGGCGCGCGCTCGGCGATGTCGGGCATCGGGAGGCCGGAGCTCCTTCGGCTTGCTAAGGCGCGGTCGGCCGTGCGACCCGAATGGGCAATGCGAATCGTGTCCGGAAAGTTTCGAGGCAAGGGGCTCTCCACGCCCCCGGGGCAGGGTACGCGGCCGACGTCGGACCGCGCCCGCCAGGCCGTGTTCAACATCCTGGAGCATGCGGAGTGGTCGCCCGGCCTGCACGAGCGGCGGGTGATCGACCTGTTCGCCGGCTCCGGCGCGCTGGGGCTGGAGGCCATGTCGCGCGGCGCGGCCTTCTGCCTGTTCGTGGAGACCGACGAGGCGGCGCGCGGGGCCATCCGCGACAACGTCGAGGCTATGGGCCTGTTCGGCGTCACCCGGGTGCACCGGCGCGACGCCACCGACCTCGGCGTACGCCCTGGCTCGGCCGGGCCGGCGTTCGACCTGGCCTTCCTGGATCCGCCCTACCGCAAGGGCCTGGGCGAGCGCGCACTGGCCAAGCTGGCGGAAGGCGGCTGGCTGGAGCCCGGCGCGATCGTCATGCTGGAGCGGGCGTCGGACGAGGCCGATCCGGAGCTGCCCGGCTACGAGCGGCTGGACGCGCGCGACTACGGCGCCGCGCGGGTGTTCTTCCTGCGTTACGCCGGCTGAACCAGCCCAGACTCAGCCTTGGGCGCGGCGGCCTTCCCCGGCCGGCAGCAGCAGCTGGGCCAGGTCGTCCAGGGTCGGGAAGTAGTGAGTCGGCTTGCCGGCCTGCAGGGCGTCGGGATGGGTGTAGCCCCAGCCCACCGCGCCGAAGGCGGCGCGCACCTTGCGGGCGGCGTCCAGGTCGCGCAGCTCGTCGCCGACGCACAGGGTCTGGGCCGGCGTGGCGCCCAGGCGCTTCATGGTCTTGCGGAATTTCGACGCCTTGCCGAACACCGACGCGCCGCAGTCGAAGTGCTCGATGCGGGTGCAGGCGCTCTCGCCCAGGATCAGGCGGGCGTTGGCTTCGGAATTCGAGGTCACCAGCGCGACGCGCAGGCCAGCGTCGGACAGCTGGTCCAGCAGGTCGGCGACGCCGGGGAATGGACGGATCTGCTCTGCGTCGGCGGCCATCAGCTCGTGCAGGCGCATGGCCGCGCGCGGCAGCTTCCACGGCGCGACGCGCTGGCGCTTGATGATCTGGCGCGCCGACATGTGGCGCAGCTCTTCCAGCTCATGGTCGGCGATCGTGCGCAGACCGCACTCCTCCGCCACCTGGTTCATCACCGAGAGGAACCACGGGAAAGAGTCGGCCAAGGTGCCGTCGAAATCAAAAATGACGAGCTTGTAGGTCACGCCCCGCCCCTAGAGCCTTCCCGCTTCGAATGGACCTGTTCGCCGCGGATCAGAAGGCCCGAAATCCTAAGTTCAGAGCGCGATCAGCGCCGAAATCCGCATTCAGTTTCGGCTGTCACGCTCCAGACTGCGCCGTTCTGTATCCGGCTCAGCGCCGTCCGAACAGTCGTTCGATGTCCCCGAGCTTCAGTTCAACATAAGTCGGACGTCCGTGATTGCACTGCCCGGAGTGCGGCGTAGCCTCCATCTGCCGCAGCAGGGCGTTCATTTCCGCGGCGCTGAGCCGCCGGCCGGACCGCACCGAGCCGTGGCAGGCCATGGTGCCGCAGACCTCCTCGATGCGCTCTTTCAACGCGAGCGCCTGGCCGTTTTCGGCCAGGTCGTCGGCGATGTCGCGGATCAGGCCCTGGACGTCGGTGTCGCCCAGCAGGGCCGGCGTCTCGCGCACCAGCAGCGCGCCGGGGCCGAACGGCTCGATCACCAGGCCGAAGGCGGCCAGTTCGTCGGCGACGCGGGCCACGCGCTCGGCCTCGGCCGGGTCCAGCTCGACCACCTCGGGCACCAGCAGGGCCTGGCGGGCGGCGCCGCCGGCCTCGGCCATCTGCGCCTTCATGCGCTCGTAGACCAGCCGCTCGTGGGCGGCGTGCTGGTCGACGATGACGATGCCGTCGCGGGTTTGGGCGACGACGTAGGTCTCGTGCACCTGGGCGCGGGCGGCCCCCAGCGGATAGTCGACCGGGTCGATCACCGCGGCCTGTTCGAAGCCGGGGGCGGGGGCTTCCTGAAGGCTGTGGACGGCGGCGGCGAAGACGCCGGCGTCCAGGCCCTGCGGCTCCACCCGGGCCGACATTTCGCCCAGGCCCGGGATGAAGCCGGTCTGCGCCCGCGGCGGCGGGCTCCAGCCGCCCCAGGACGGCGTGGAGGGGGCGACGCCCGGGCGGAAGCCGGACAGGGCGCTGACCGCCACGGTGGTCGAGGCGCGGTGGCCGGCGGCGGCCAGGGCGTGCTTCAGGGCGCCGACGATCAGGCCGCGCACCAGGTTCGGATCCCGGAAGCGGACCTCGGCCTTGGCCGGGTGCACGTTGACGTCGACCTCCTTGGGGTCGAGGTCGAGGTAAAGCGCCGCCAGCGGATGGCGGTCGCGGGCCAGGAAGTCGGCGTAGGCGGCGCGCAGGGCGCCCTGCAGCAGGCGGTCGCGCACCGGGCGACCGTTGACGAAGAGGTACTGGTGGGCGGCGTTGCCGCGCGAATAGGTCGGCAGGCCGGCGTAGCCCGACAGGCGCACGCCCTCGCGCGACTGGTCGATCAGCAGCGCGTTCTCCTCGAACTCGCGGCCCAGCACCGCCGACAGGCGCGCGAGGCGCCCCTCCGGCCCGGCCCGCTCGGCCGGCAGGCGCAGGATCTTGCGGCCGTCCAGGTCGAGGGCGAAGGCGGTGGCCTCGTGGGCCATGGCCTGGCGCTTGATCTCCTCGGTGATGGCCAGCGACTCGGAGCGCTCCGACTTCATGAACTTCAGGCGGGCGGGGGTGGCGTAGAACAGGTCGCGCACCTCCACCCGCGCCCCGTGCGGCCCCGGGAAGGCGGCAGGCGCGATGTCGGAGACCGCCCCGCCCTCGACCCTGACCGCATAGGCGTCGGCGGCGCCGCGGGCGCGTGAGGCGATGTGCAGGCGCGCCACCGAGCCGATCGAGGGCAGGGCCTCGCCGCGGAAGCCCAGGGTGGAGATGTGCAGCAGGTCCCACTCGCCGGTTTCGTCGGGCGCCAGCTTGGAGGTGGCGTGGCGCTCGATCGCCAGCGGAAGCTCGTCGACGCCCATGCCCTTGCCGTCGTCGGCGACCAGGATGCGCGCCAGGCCGCCCTGGTCGGCCTGCACCTCGATGCGGGTCGAGCCGGCGTCGAGCGCGTTCTCGACCAGCTCCTTGATGGCGCTGGCCGGGCGCTCGACCACCTCGCCGGCGGCGATGCGGTTGACGGTCTCTGGCGGAAGGCGGCGGATCGGCATGTGTGGAAGCCCAGAAGAGCCTCGAAAAACCAAAAGGGCCGCTCAGGATATCCCGAGTCGGCCCTTGAAGCGGTCGCTTGAGGCTGCGGCTTAGAGGCCCGGCAGCTTCAGCTTGTTTTCCTTCTTGGCGATGACCACCGGCTGGCCTCCGGTCAGGCCCTTGACCCGCTCGGCTTCCTTGGCGGCGTCGACCGGATCGGCGCTCTCGGTCGGCTGCGCGGCCTCGCCCTTGTCGTTCTTCCAGAACAGGACTTTGTCGGCGAAGCTCTTTTCCTTGTAGGCCAGGTCGCCGTTCTCGTCGTCGACGACGTAGCGGGCCAGCGGGTCGGCCTTGTCGGCGCCGGCCTTGGCGGCCAGCAGCTTCTCGCCTTCCGAGCGCATCTGGTTCTGGCGCTGGCCCAGCAGGACCTGACGCGCCGAGCTTTCCGGCTGCAGCTCTTCGGGGCGCGGCTCGCCCGGCGTCGGCGGACGCAGGGCGAAGTCCGGCGGCACCACCAGCGGGGCCTTGGAGACGACGCGGAACTCGTCCGGCGTGACCTTGGTCATGCCGAGCGCCTGGCGGGTCGACTGGCAGGCCGTGGCGCCAAGCGCCGCCGCCGTCAGGATCGCCACGGTGATCACGCGGTTGATATTCATGCCCTGCTCCGAAGACCCGTCCCGGTGGGAGTGCTCAATCGTCAGTTAACCCGATCCCGGCGGGAAGCCAACACTTCCCGCGCGCTGGGCCAAAAGGTCTCAACCAGCAGCAGGATGACGCCCACGGTGATGGCGCTGTCGGCCACGTTGAACACCCACGGGAACATCAGCCCTGAGAAATCAAGGAAGTCGACCACCTTGCCGAAGCGCACGCGGTCGATCACGTTGCCCAGCGCCCCGCCCATGACCAGGCCCAGCGACCAGGCGGTCCAGCGGGAGGTGGTTTGCCGCACCCACCAGCCGATGGCGATCGACACGCCGACGGCGAAGACGGTGAAGAACCAGCGGCCGAACTGGCCGCCGGACTGGCCGAGCCCGAAGCTCATGCCCTGGTTCCACACCATGCGCAGGTCGAAGATCGGGGTCAGTTCGACGAAGCCGCGCTCGCGCAGCTTCACCCCGTAGAGGATCCAGGCCTTGGAGAGCTGGTCGAGCACGATCACGCTGGCGGCGATCGCAAAGGCCATGCGCCCCTGCCGGGAGGTTTGAGTCTTTAGGTCCATGTGCGTGTTAAACCCCGAACCTGTGCCTCAGGCCACCGCTTCGTTTCGACGCGCGTCCCACCAGGCCACCGCGTCGGCGTCGCGCAGGGACAGGTCCGGATAGCGGGGATCGGTCCCCACCTCCGGCAGCACCCGCCAGGAGCGCGCGCACTTGCGGCCTTCGGCCTTGTGCGGGGCGACCCACACGCCGGCGATCTCCGGCATGGCGAACAGGCCTTCGGTCGCTGGCGCCGCGTCGACCTTCTCCAGCTTCGCGGCGCTGGTGCGGAACACCTCGGCCGGGTCGACCGGGGGCAGGCCCGCGCCGCCCGCGAAGGCGTCGAGCAGGGTGGCGTCGACGGTGTAGAGCGTCGGCGCGGCGTCCAGCGCCGAGCCGATGCGCTTCTCGCGACGCTCGACCTCCAGTGCGCCGGTCACCACCCGCAGGCCGCGGTCGATGTGGGTCCAGCGCTCGAACTCCGGCGTGTTGCGCCATTGCTCCGGCGTCTCCGGGAAGACGCGCAGGCAGTTGGAGCCGGCTTCCGGGAAGCGCGTTGTCCACGCCTCTTCGGTGGTGAAGGGCACGAGCGGCGACAGCCAGATGGTCAGGCGTTCGAACACCAGGTCCATCACCGTGCGCGCGGCGCGACGGCGGTCGCTGTCGGGACGGTCGCAATAGAGGCTGTCCTTGCGGACGTCGAAGTACAGAGCCGACAGCTCGTTGGAGCAGAACTCGGCCACCGGCCGGATCACGTCCGAGAAGCGATAGGCGCCGTAGGCTTCGCGCACCTGGCCGTCCAGTTCCTGCAGGCGGTGCAGAACGAACCGCTCCAGCGGCGGCATGGCCTCGTAGCCGACCCGCTCGGCCTCCTCGAAGCCGGCCAGGGCGCCCAGCAGGTAGCGGAGCGTGTTGCGCAGCTTGCGGTAGGCGTCGACCGTGGTCTGCAGGATCTGTTTGCCGATCCGCAGGTCGTCCTCGTAGTTCGACAGGGCCACCCAAAGCCGCAGGATCTCGACCCCGCTCTCCTTGGCGACGTCCTGCGGGGCGACGACGTTGCCCTTGGACTTCGACATCTTCTCCCCGGCCTCGTCGAGCACGAAGCCGTGGGTCAGCACCGCCTCGTAGGGCGCGCGGCCGCGCGTGCCGCAGGCTTCCAGCAGCGAGGACTGGAACCAGCCGCGGTGCTGGTCGGAGCCTTCCAGGTAGAGGTCGGCCGGCCAGCGGCTGTCGGCCCGGCCTTCCAGGGTGAAGGCGTGGGTCGAGCCGGAGTCGAACCAGACGTCGAGGATGTCCTCGACCTTCTCGTAGCGCTCGGGATCGTGGTTGCCGAGGAACTCGCGGGCGTCTTTGGTGAACCAGGCGTCGGCGCCTTCGGCGGTGATCGCCGCGACGATGCGGGCGTCCACGTCGGCGTCGTGCAGCGGCTGGCCGGTGTTCTTGTCGATGAACATGGCCAGCGGCGTGCCCCAGGCGCGCTGGCGGCTGATCAGCCAGTCGGGCCGGCCTTCCACCATCGAGCGGATGCGGGTCTTGCCGGCGGCCGGGAAGAACTGGGTCGCCTCGATGGCGTCCAGGGCGGTGTCGCGCAGGCTCCGGCCGGACGGCAGCGGCTGGCCGTCCATGCGCACGAACCACTGCGGCGTGTTGCGGAAGATCACCGGGGCCTTCGAGCGCCAGCTGTGCGGATAGCTGTGCTCCATCCGCCCGCGGGCCAGTAGGCGGCCGGCCTCGATCAGCTTCTCCACGACGGCGCCGTTTGCCGGGCCGAACTTGCCGGCCTTCTTGCCCTCGGTCTCCAGCACCTTCAGGCCGCCGAACAGCGGCACGTGCGCATAGTAGGCGCCGTCCGGATCGACGGTGTCGGGGATCTCGTGGTGGCCGTGGGCGCGCCAGACGTCGAAGTCGTCGGCGCCGTGGCCGGGCGCGGTGTGCACGAAGCCGGTGCCGGCGTCGTCGGTGACGTGGTCGCCGGCCAGCATGGGCACGCTGAAGCCGTAGCCGCCGTCCAGCGCCGCCAGCGGGTGGCTCAGCACCGCGCCCTGCGGGTCGAAGCGGTCGACCTTGCGCCATTCGGCGATCTTGGCGGCCTGGCGCACGTCCTCCGCCAGCTTCTCGGCGACGATCAGCCGGTCGCCGGGCTTGGCCCAGGGCTCGAACGGCAGGTCGGTCTCCATCGCCTCGACCTCGTAGACGCCGTAGGCGATGTCGGGGCCGTAGGACACGGCGCGGTTGGCCGGGATGGTCCAGGGGGTGGTGGTCCAGATCACCACGTCGGCGCCGACGGCGCTGTCCTGGCCCTGCACGACCGGGAAGCGCACCCAAACGGTCGGCGAGACGTGGTCGTGGTACTCGACCTCGGCGTCGGCCAGGGCGGTGCGCTCCACCGGGCTCCACATCACCGGCTTGGAGCCGCGGTAGAGCTGGCCGGAATTCTTGAAGGCGTGGAATTCACGAACGATCGCCGCCTCGGTGGCGAAGTCCATGGTCGCGTAGGGGCGCTCCCAGCGGCCCAGCACGCCGAGCCGCTTGAACTCGACGCGCTGCTTGTCGATCCACTCGGCGGCGTAGGCGCGGCAGCGCTCGCGGAACTCGGCCTTGGAGACCTCGTCCTTGCGCCGGCCCTTGGCCCGGAACTCCTCCTCGATCTTCCACTCGATCGGCAGGCCGTGACAGTCCCAGCCGGGCACGTAGTCGACGTCGTAGCCCATGGCGAAGCGCGAGCGGACCACGAAGTCCTTCAGCGTCTTGTTCAGGGCGTGGCCGATGTGGATGGCCCCGTTGGCGTAGGGCGGGCCGTCGTGCAGCACGTAGAGCGGCGCCCCGGCCGCCTGGCGCTCGCGCCGCAGGGTCTCATAGAGCTTGATGTCTTCCCAGCGGGCCAGGGTCTCCGGCTCGCGCTGGGGCAGGCCCGCGCGCATGGGGAAGGGCGTTTCGGGCAGGAAAACGGTGTCGCGGTAATCGCGGGCGGATTTGACGTCGTCGGCCATGACAGGTCCCGGCGGAAGTTCGGACGAAAATGGTGCGAAAGCGGGTAGCCCGGCGCGCGCTGGGACACGTCCCGGCGGCGTCACGCCGGGGAAGTAATTCGCTTCGCGGGGAGGGTCCGAAGAGCCATGCGCGGCGGTGTAACAGAGGGCAGGGGGAGGGGGAAGGGCGGCCCGTCGGCTGATCGGACGCCGCCGCCGGCCAGGAACCCCGGGGCCGGAGTCGATGCTGTCAGCCCATGGAGCGCACCTACAACCGCATCGCCGGAAGCGGCGTGGAGCGTCTGGCGGCGCTGAGCGACGGCCTGTTCGCCATCGCCATGACCCTGATCGTGCTGCAGATCGAGGTGCCGGACCCCGGGGCGATCCGGTCGGAGGCGCAGCTGGTGCGCGCGCTCGTCGCGCTCGCGCCGCCGATCGTGACCTACCTGATGAGCTTCATGACGCTGGGGATTTTTTGGGTCGGCCAGCAGACCCAGCTCAACCAGCTGGCCCGCAGCGACCGCAACCTGACCTGGCTTCACCTCGGCTTCCTGGCCGCGACGGCGACCATGCCGTTCTCGACCGGCCTCCTGGCCGAGTTCATCACCTATCGGCTGGCGCTGGTGATCTACTGGCTGAACATCGCCCTGCTCGGGGGGATGCTCTACGCCACCTGGATCTACGCGGTCGGCGCCGCCGTCCTGAAGCCCGACGTGTCCGAGGAGATCTCGCTCGCGGTGAAGCGGCGCATCGTGGTCGCCCAGTCGCTCTACGCCGTCGGCGCGGCCCTGTGTCTGATCCACCCGGGCTGGAGCATCGCCTTCCTGTTCCTCGTGCAGCTGAACTACGTGATCGCGCCGCGGCTGCCGTGGATCTGGAAGACCTGACCCTAGAGGGGCGGCAGCAGCAGGTCGCGGGCGGCCTGGGCGTCGGCGGCGATCTGGGCCTTCAGGGCGTCCAGGCCGTCGAACTTCTGCTCCGGGCGCAGGAAGGCCAGCAGCGCCGTCTCCACGGTCTGGCCGTAGAGGTCCTCGTCGAAGTCGAACAGGTGCGTCTCCAGCCGCTCGTCGGCGCCGTTCACGGTGGGGCGGCGACCCAGGTTGGAGACGCCCGGAACCTCGCGGCCGTCCTCCAGCCGGGTGCGGGTGGCGTAGACTCCGAAGGCCGGGCGAACGTAGTCGCTCAGGGACACGTTCAGGGTCGGGAACCCGATGGTGCGGCCGCGCTTGTCGCCGTGGACGACCTGCCCCTCGATCGCGAACGGACGACCCAGGATCTCGCCCGCCTCCTCGGGACGTCCGGCCTTCAGGGCGTCACGCACCGCCGAGGAGGAGTACTTCACGTCGCGGTCGTCGGCGGCCCGCTCGGCCACCGAGACGCTGAAGCCCAGCCGCCGGCCGTCTTCGGCCAGGGACTGGGGACTGCCGGTGCGGCCCTTGCCGTAAGTGACGTCGAAGCCGACGGCCACGTGGCGCGCGCCCAGGCCTTGCGCCAGCACCTGTTCGGCGAAGGCGTGGTCGCTCATGGCGGCCATCTCGGCGTCGAACGGCAGGACGTAGAACAGGTCCACGCCCAGCGCCTCGAGTGCGCGGGCCTGCTGGCCCAGGCTCATGACGTGGAACGGCTCCGCGTCCGGCTGGAACAGCCGGCGCGGATGCGGGTCGAAGCTGATCACCCCCAGCGGCGCCTTGAGGCGGGCGGCGGCCTGGGCGGCGTCGGCGATCACGCGGCGGTGGCCGCGGTGCACGCCGTCGAAATTGCCGAGCGCGACCGACGCGCCGCGGACCTCAGCCGGCAGGTCGCGCCAGCCTTTGACGACGGTCAGGCTCAAGCGACGGCGCCTTCCGCCTTGGCGCGGCGCGGCGCCTGCACCATGGCCTCGCCCTCGACCACGGCCTTGCCGTTCACCAGGCAGGTGGTGTCGAGCCAGACGAAGCCGCGGCGCTCGTCCAGCTTGGTCACCTCGATGCGGGTGACCACCTCGTCGCCCGGGCGCACCGGGCGTTTGAACTTCAGGTTCTGGGACAGGTAGACCGAGCCGGGCCCGGGCAGTTTGTTGGCCAGGGCCGCGGAGATGAAGGCGCCGGACAGCATCCCGTGGGCGATGCGGCCCTTGAACGGCGTGGTCTGGGCGTAGGCCTCGTCGAGGTGGACCGGGTTGAAGTCGCCCGAGGCCTCCGCGAACTTCACGATGTCGGCGTCGGTGACGACATGCGCGACCTCGACCCGACGGCCGACGGCCAGGTCCTCGAGAAACAGCCCTTCCGACATCGGATCATCCACTCCGCAAGCAGGCGGGGTGTTTAGCGCGTTTTCCGGCGAAGGGGAGGGGCGGCGTGACCGCCTTCAGATCGCGACGTAGTCGGTCGCCGCGCGGTCGGTCGAGCGACGCAGCGGGCCGGCGTAGGCCGGGTCGGGCTGCCGACGACGGTCCGGGCCGAAATAGCTTTCGGTGCGGATGAAGGGACGCGGATGGAAGATCACCGCGTTCAGCCGGCTCAGCAGCGCCTTGGCGGTGACCGGCTTGACCACGAATTCGGTCACGCCGGCGTCGCGGGCCTCGACCACGCGCGAGCGCTCGGAGTGGCCGGTCATCATAATGATCGGCAGGAACGGATTGGGGCTGTCGGCCGAATTGCGCACCAGCTTGGTGAACTGCACCCCGTCCAGCGGGAACATGTTGAAGTCGACGATGGCGATGTCGGCCGGCCGGTGACGCAACTGGGTCAGGGCCTCGGAGCCGTCGCCGACCTCGCGGATATTGTTCACGCCCGCGCCGCGCAGCACGGCGACCACGATCCGCCGCATGTACGGATTGTCGTCGACCAGCAGGATGTCGAGGGCGTCCAGGGCCATCAGCGCTCGGCGGGGTGGGCGGAAGGGGGACTATGCCCTTGAGTCGGCTCGAAGTCTCCTCCGAACGAACGCGTTCAGGCGGGCGCGCGGGCCCCCACCATCAGGCTGGGATCGAGGTTGCGGCCCCGCCACTTCATGCGCCAGCACAGGTGCGGGCCGGTGGCCCGGCCGGTCTTGCCGACCGCGCCGATCAGCTGGCCGCGCGCGACCCGATCGCCCGCTCGGACCGCTTGCGCCGACTGGTGCAGGTAGATGGAGATGAGGCCTTGTCCGTGGTCGATGGCGGTGATGCCGCCTTCGAAGTGCATGTCCGGCTCGGCCAGCACCACCAGGCCCGGGGCCGGGGCCCGGATCGGCGCGCCGACTGGAGCGGCCATGTCGAGGCCGTAGTGCGGACGCGCGGGCGTGCCGTTGAGGATGCGCTGCGAGCCCCAGGCGCTGGTCACCCGCACCTCGCTCAGCGGCCAGGCGAAGCCGTCGCGGAAGTCGTCGCCGGGTGCGATGCTGGCGAAGGCGGCGGCCTTCACCTCGGTCTCCCGGCGGATACGCTCCAGCACGGCCGGGTCGGTCGGCTCGACCGTCTGCGGCGGCAGGCCGTCGATGCGCTGTTCGGGAAAGGCGCCCCTTTCAATGGCCAGGGCGCGGACGAAGGCGTCGGCCCCGCCGCGCACCTCCAGCGTCGCGCTGGGCGCGGCGTCGCGGTCGAAGCCGATCACGAACAGTCCTGAAGGGGCCGCCTGGGCGACGGTGTCGTCGAGCCGGACCTCGGCGCCCGGTCGGGCGCGGCCGAACAGGAAACCGCCCTGGACGGAGCGGCCCGACAGCGGCAGGTCGGCGGCCCGCACCGGGCCGGCCAAGCCCAGCGCCGCGGCCGAGGCCAGCGCGCCGCGGCGCGTCAGGCCTTTTCGTTCAGCTCTTTCCATCGCTTCAGGGCCTGTTCCGGACCGGCGTAGGCTTCCTGAAGCTTCGGGTTCCAATAGCGCAGGCCGTCGAGCGGAATCTGCTCGCCGCTCACCGCGCACAGCACGTAGCGGCCGGGCTTGAGCACCACGTACTCGCCGTCGCCGTAATGGACGACCGCCTGTCCCCCGAGGTCTCGATCGAAAGCGTTCATGGCCGCCAATCTAGTGGTTCGCCCGTTCGGGCGGAACCCCGCGCGTCAGAACAGGTCGCCTTGCCGCGTGTCGGGCTTGGCCGCCGGCTTGGGCGCGGGTTTGGCCGTGGGCTTAGGGGCGGGCGTCGGCGGCGCGGGCGGGGCCTCGCCGTCGACCACCGCGGCGCGGTCGCCGTCGTGGAAGACCAGGCGCACCGCTTCGCCGGCGGTCAGCTCGCCTGCGCCATGCGCCAGCGCGCCGTCCGCCTTGTGCACGCGGGCGAAGCCGCGCTTGAGCGGCCGGTTCGGGTCCAGCGAATTGCGCAGCTGGTCCAGCGAGGCCAGCCGGTCGGACGCCATGCGCAGGCGCCGACCGACAGCCGCCGCCATGCGTTCGTCCAGCTCCGGCAGGCGGGCGCGGCGCTCGGCGTTCTCGCGGGCGCGCAGGGCTGCGGAGTCCAGGCGGGACGACAGCTCGGCCAGCCGCTCGGCCTTCAGCCGGCGCGGGCGATCCAGCAGCCCCGGGGTGAGACGCGAGGCCCAGCGCAGCAGGTCGCGCTCGTGGGCGGCGGTGTTGCGCTCCAGCGCCGAGGCCAGACGGCCGGCGACCAGGTCGAAGCGCTGGCTGGCCATGGCCAGCAGGTCGGCCGGTCGCGGCAGGCCGCGAGCGGCGGCGTTGAGCCGATGGCGGCGGTCCTCCAGCGTGCGCGCGGCGCTGCGCATCAGCCGGCGCTCATAGTCGGCGGTGGCCGCCTTAAGTTCGGCCAGCACCGGCGTGGCCATTTCGGCGGCGCCGGTCGGCGTCGGGGCGCGACGATCGGAGACGTAGTCGATCAGGGTGGTGTCGGTCTCGTGCCCCACGGCCGAGATCAGCGGGATGCGCCCTTCTGCGACCGTGCGGGCCAACGCTTCGTCGTTGAACGGCCACAGGTCCTCGATCGAGCCGCCGCCGCGGGCGACGATCAGCACGTCGGGGCGCGGCACGGGCCCGCCCGTGGCCGGCAGGGCGTTGAAGCCGCGCACGGCGGCGGCCACCTGGGCGGCGGCCTGGTCGCCCTGCACGATCACCGGCCAGACCACCACGCGGCAGGGCCAGCGGTCGCGGATGCGGTGCAGGATGTCGCGGATCACCGCGCCGGTCGGACTGGTGATCACCCCGATGGTCGAGGGCATGCGCGGCAGCGGCCGCTTGTGCTCGGCGGCGAACAGCCCCTCGCCGTGCAGCTTGGCCTTCAGCCGCTCCAGCTGGGCCAGGAGCGCGCCCATGCCGGCGTGCTCCATGGTCTCGATGACGATCTGGTACTTGGACGAGGCCGGGAAGGTGGTGATCCGCCCGGTGACGATCACCTCCAGACCCTGCTCGGGCTGGGCCTTCAGGCCGCGGACCTGACCCTTCCAGATCACCCCGTCGATGCAGGCGCGTTCGTCCTTGATCGACAGATAGACGTGGCCGGAGGAGTGGCGGGTCACCTTCGACAGCTCGCCGCGCAGGCGCACGAAGCCGTAGGCGTCCTCCAGCGTGCGCTTCAGCGCCATCGCCAGTTCGGACACCGAGTAGGACGGCGCGTTGCCTTCGTTCTGCGGAGCTGAATCGACCAGGGACATCCCCGACCTATAGCGCATCGGAACGGGCCGTCGCGCCGCTCGTTCGATCCGCGAAAGGATCACCGCGTATGTCCCGCGTTCCGGAGCCGCTGTCCGAGCCTTCCCCGCCCCCGCATCCGCCCGCCGCGCCCGCAGAACTGCAGGCCGACCCGGCCGCCGCGCTCTCGGCCGACGAGATGGACGTCTTCGACCCCGCCGCCGGACTGACCGCCGACGAGATGGACACCTACGAGCCCGTCGAGCCGGCGCGGACGCCAGAACGGCGGCTGGGACCGGGCCTCGTCCTGCTGATGGTCGGGGCGGTGCTGCTGGTGGCGCTGGCGTTCACCTTCTTGAAGTGACGCGACCGCTTGACCGCGCACGCGACGCGGGCGAGACGCGGGGCATGAACATCCTCGTCGTCGGTTCCGGCGGCCGCGAACACGCGCTGGCCTGGAAGATCAAACAGTCCCCGCTGGTGAAGCGCCTGGTCGTGGCGCCCGGCAACCCAGGCATGGACCACCTGGCCGAGCTGCATCCGGTCAAGGCGACCGACGTCGACGGCCTGGTGGCGCTGGCGCGCGAGATGCGCGCCGACCTGGTGGTGGTGGGACCGGAAACCGCGCTGGAGACCGGACTGGCCGATCGTCTGGCCGCCGTCGGGATCCCCTGCTTCGGGCCGACCGCCAAGGCCGCGCAGCTGGAGACCTCCAAGGCCTTCACCAAGGCGTTCTGCGACCGGCACAACATCCCGACCGCGGCCTACGGCGTGTTCGAGGACGAAGCGCAGGCCAAGGCCTTCCTGTCCAACTTCCAGCCGCCCTACGTGATCAAGGCCGACGGCCTGGCCGCCGGCAAGGGCGTGGCCATCTCGCCGGACCGCCGCGACGCCGAGGCCGAGATCGAGGCCCGCATCGGCGGCCGCTTCGGCGGCGGCCCGGGCGCGCGGGTGGTGATCGAGGAGTTCATGGCCGGCGAGGAGGCCTCGCTGTTCGCCCTGTGCGACGGCGAGCGCGCCCTGCTGTTCGGCGGCGCCCAGGACCACAAGCGCGCCTTCGACGGCGACGCCGGCCCCAACACCGGCGGCATGGGCTCCTATTCGCCGACCTCGGCCTTCACCGACACGGTGGTCGAGGCGGCCCGCACGAAGATCGTCGAGCCGACCGTGCGGGGCATGGCGGCCGAGGGCGCGCCGTTCCGCGGCGTGCTCTACGCCGGCCTGATGATCGGCGAGGGCGGGCAGCCGCGGCTGGTCGAATACAACACCCGCTTCGGCGACCCGGAATGCCAGGTGCTGATGATGCGCCTGAAGAGCGACATCGTCCCGTTCCTGCATGCGGCCGCCACCGGCAACCTGGCCAAGGTCGGCCAGCCCCAATGGCGCCCCGAGGCGGCGGTCTGCGTGGTCATGGCCGCGCGCGGCTATCCGGACAGCCCGATCCCGGGCTCGGTGATCCGTGGGGCGGAGCAGGACTTCGGCCCCGACGTCACCGTCTTCCACGCCGGCACCAGCCGGCGCGCCGACGGCACGCTGACCGCGGCCGGCGGGCGCGTGCTGAACGTCTGCGCGCTGGGCGCCGACTTCGCCGAGGCGCGCAACAAGGCCTATGCGGCCGTGGGCCAGATCGACTGGCCGGGCGGCTTCTACCGCACCGACATCGGCTGGCGCGAGCTGGCGCGCCAGCGCTAGGTCAGGTTCACGCCGCCGCGAACAGCAGCCGCCCCTCGCCCAGGCGCGGGCGCAGGGTCTGCAGGTCGGCGCTGGCGGTGGCGAAGCAGCCGTAGCTGCGGCCCAGCTTTCCGTGCGTCTCCAGGTACGCCGGCTCGCAGTAGTCGGCGCCGTGGACGATGATCGCCCGGGCGCGCGCGGCCGAGTTGGTCGGGTCCAGGCCTTCCAGGATGGTGTTCGGGCCGTGCTTGGCCCCCATGCCCGGGCCGCCGGTGACGTACGCGCCGACCGACGAGGCGTGCGAGTCCGCCACGTTGGAGAACAGCCGCGCGAAGCCGCTGTGGTTCGGATCGGACCCCTGGCCGTGGGCGGTGCGGAAGCGGCGCACGTCGCCCGAGTGCATGTCCAGTTCGAACAGGCGCTGCTGGCTGGAGTGCTTGCTGAAATCGACCAGGTAGATCCGGTCGCGGTTGGTCAGGCTTCGGCCGTGACGCTCGTAGGCCTCCAGGCCGGCCTGGAGCAGCGGCTGGCGGATCCAGCCCTTGGGGTCGTAATTGGTCTGCGCCGCAGCCACGACGTTGAGCGTCGCGCGGGCCGGAGGCAGCACGGGCGCGGTCGGGGGCGGCGGGGCGGCCGCTTGCAGAACCGGAGACGGACGCCGACCGGCCGTCGCACAGGATCCGGCCAGGGCCGCGCACCCCAGGATCAGTCCTCGACGCGACAGGTCCATTTACAAACTCTCGAAAACGCTAAACTTTCGCTATTTGGGCGAGTCCTTTGGGCCAACGAAAGGCGCCCTTGGCGTCTGAGGCTGCGGCCTTATGCTGCACTTCGTATTGTTGGAGGGGATTCATGAAGCGTCTGATCGTCGCGGCCAGCCTGGCCGCCCTGTTGGGGACCGGCCCCGCTGCGTTCGCTCAAACTGCTCCGGCCGGAGCTAAGTTCATCCAGGTCGGTCGCCTGATGGCCGATCCGGCCACCGGGAAGGTCGAGACGAACAAGACTCTGGTGGTCGTGGACGGGAAGGTCGTGGAGATCCGCGACGGCTTCGTCGGCGAAGGCCAGGTCGTCGACCTGCGCGACAGCTTCGTCCTGCCGGGCCTGATCGACAGCCACGTGCACCTGACCAGCCAGCAGGGCGCCAACGCCCGCCTGGACGAGGTGACCCAGTCCTCCGCCGACCAGGCGATCATCGGCGCGGCCTACGCCGCCAAGACCCTGCGGGCCGGCTTCACCACCGTCGCGGACCTGGGCGCTGAGAACGACGCCATCTTCGCCCTGCGCGACGGCATCCGCGCCGGCAAGGTCCCGGGCCCGCGCATCCTGGCGGCCGGCTCGGCCATCACCCCGGACGGCGGCCACGCCGACGCCCACGGCTTCCGCGAAGACATCCTGCACGTCATCTCCTCGCCGACCGCCTGCTCGGGCGCCGACGAGTGCCGCAAGGCCGTGCGCATGCAGGTCAAGTACGGCGCGGACCTGATCAAGATCACCGCCACCGGCGGCGTGCTGTCCAACACCAAGGCGGGCCTGGGCCAGCAACTGGCCGACGACGAGCTGGTCGCCATTGTGGAAGCCGCCCACTCGCTGGGCCGCCGGGTGACCGCCCACGCCCACGGCGTCGACGGCATCAACGCCGCCCTGGCCGCCGGCGTGGACTCGATCGAGCACGGCACCTTCGCCGACGCGGAGTCGTTCAAGCTCTACAAGAAGAACGGCGCCTACCTGATCCCGACCCTGATGGCCGGCGACTTCGTCACCCGCGTCGCCAACAGCCCGAACAACTTCTTCTCGCCGGCCCAGACGGCCAAGGCCAGGGAAGCCGGGCCGAAGATGCTGGACATGGCCCGCCGCGCCCACGACGCCGGCATCAAGATCGCCTTCGGCACCGACTCCGGCGTCTCCGCCCACGGCGACAACGCCCAGGAGTTCGCCCTGCTGGTGAAGGCGGGCCTGAGCCCGCTGGAGGCCATCCAGGCCGCCACCGTGCGCGCCGCCGACCACCTGCAGATCTCCGACGAGGTCGGCGCCCTGAAGCCCGGCATGGCCGCCGACCTGGTGGCGGTGAAGGGCGATCCGCTGGCCGACGTCACCGTGCTGGAGCACGTCGCGTTCGTCATGAAGGGCGGCGAAATCTACAAGAACTGAGCTGGAAAAAGGTCGCCGCCTCGCTTGGGGTGAAGGGGCGGCGACCCCATATATTTCTTGTCGCCGAGGCCTCCAGGGGGCTTCGGCGGCGGCCCCCGAGGCGACCCAGCCTGCGGCGCCGCCGCGTCCCTTTCGGACGAGACGACACCACGACTTCGCCAGCTTCGAGCGGCTCCACTCTTAGAGAGGAGATGTGAGATGCTACGCGATCTCGCGCCCTGGACGCCTGAACGAAACCTCATCCCGCGTGGGATGGATTCCGTCCTGACGCTCAACAGGGAAATGACTCGCCTGTTCGAGCGCCTGGCCCGCGACGGTTTTGACCTCGCCTATCCTGCCTACGCCTACCGGGCGGACACTCCCGCCGCCTCGGTCTGGCCGCAGGTCGAGATTTACGAAGCCGAGACCGGCTACAAGGTCAGCGCCGAACTGCCCGGAGTCGACGAGAAGGATGTCGAAGTCCTGCTCGAAGACGACGGGACCCTGATGATCAGGGGCGACAAACACGTCGAACATGAAGGCGTCGGAGCCTTCAGCGAACGCATGTACGGGCATTTCGAACGCACCATCGCGCTCGGACCGGCCGTTGATGCCACCCGCTGCGGGGACGACTGCAAGGCGACCTTCAAGAACGGCGTCCTGACCGTCTTCATTCCGAAGGCGGCCGAGGCCTCCCAGTACCGGAAGATTCCGGTCAACGGGGCGGCCGACAAGCAAGCGGCCCCGGCCCCGCAAGGCGCCGAAGCCGAAACGGCCGCGCCTTTCCGTAAGGCGGCGTGACCGTCAAGCCGGCGGCGAAATCTCCGCAAGGAGCGCCTTCGCCGCCGGTTCGTCGTCGAAGCGCGCGCGGATACGCCAGGGGCTCACCCGCGCGCGCCAGCGGGGCGGCAGTCGCACCCAATCCTTTTCCGTCGTCACCAGCCCGGCGCCTGACGCCTCAGCGCGCCCGGCGAGGCGCTTCAGCGTGACCTCGTCGTAGGCGGCGTGGTCGGGGAACGGCTCGAAGGCGACCAGCTCCGCGCCGGCGGTGGTGATTGCGCGCTCGAACTTCCACGGCTTGGCGATGCCGGCGAAGCCGACCAGCGGCCCGGGCGGCGGCGGGGCGGCCTGCTCCAGCCGCGCGACCAGCACCGGCTTGCCGACGAACATTTCCAGCAGTTCCGGGTCGGGCGCGGCGAGGTCGGCCGGCAGCAGCACGATCACCGCGTCGGCGCGGGCGAGGCCCGCGGCCAGCGGCTCGCGCATCGGGCCGACCGGGAACACCGAGCCGTCGCCGAACGGCCACTCGCCGCCGCGGGTCTCGCCATCCACGACCACCAGAGACAGGGTCTTCCTCAGCGTCGGGTTCTGATGGGCGTCGTCCAGCACCAGCGCCCGCGCGCCGGCCGCGACCGCCGCCTCCGCGCCGGCGGCGCGGTCGCGGGCGATCCAGTAGGCGCCGTCGCCGGCGAGCATCAGGGGCTCGTCGCCGACCTCGGCCGCGCGGTGGACGGCCGGATCGACGCGCAGCGGGCCGGCCTCGCTGCCGCCGTAGCCGCGCGACAGGCCGTGCGCCTCGACGCCGGCATCGCGGAGCAGGCGCAGGATTTCGCGCGCGATCGGGGTCTTGCCCGAGCCGCCGACCGTCAGGTTGCCGATCGAGATCACCGGCGCGCCGGGATCGACGGGGACGGCGCGCGCGATCTTGCGGGCGGTGACTCCGGCCCACAGCCACGACAGAGGCGTCAGCAGCCGCCGCGCGGCCGGCGCGCCCTGGCGCGCGTACCACCAGCGCGGCGTCGACAGGTTCATGCCGGAAGCAGGCGCGCCAGCGCGGCGTAGGCGCGGTCGGCGACGTCGGCGCGGCTGTCGGCCAGGCCGCGGGCGCGGGCGGCGCGGGCGCGGGCGTCCTTGGGCGCGTCGAGGTCGTCGGCCCAGGCGTCGCCCAGGCTGACCACGCCGGCCACCGTCTTCAGCGCCCGGGCCGCTTCGAAGTCGCGGAACACCGCCGCCCAGTTGTCGACGTAGGGGCCGGACATGAACGGGCAGTCCAGCCGGGCTGGCTCCAGCGGGTTGTGGCCGCCGACGTCGGGGACCAGGCCGCCCCCGACCAGGGCGGTGCGCGCCAGCCGGAACCAGAGGCCGAGCTCGCCGAGGGTGTCGGCGACGTAGACCTCGGCCTCGGCCGCGGGCGGCTCCTGGGCGGCGCGGCGGCGGGCCTCGTAACCGAGCTCGCGGGCCGCGGCGACGATCTCCGCGCCGCGCACCGGGTGGCGGGGCACGATCACCAGCAGCGGCCGGTCGGGGCGCTGCTTGAGCGCCTTGAAGGCCTTCAGGACAATGTCCTCTTCGCCGGGGTGGGTGCTGGCGGCCAGCACCACGGGGCGGTCGCCGATCTCGGCGCGCAGGCGTTCCAGGGCGTCCGGATCGGCGGGCAGGGGTTCGCCGGCGTACTTCAGGTTCAGCCGGCCGTCGTCGCGGGCGCCCAGCGCGCTCAGGCGGCGGGCGGCGTCGACGTCCTGCGGCAGGACCAGGTCGAAGGCGCCGAGCAGTTCGCGCGCGGCCTGCGGGAACAGCGACCAGTTGCGCTGACTGGATTCCGACAGCCGGGCCGAGATCAGGGCCAGCCGCGCGCCGCGGGCCTTGGCGCCCAGGATCAGGTTCGGCCACAGCTCGCTCTCGACGAAGCCGACGACCGTGGGGCGCCAGTGGTCCAGGAAGCGGTCGGCCACGCCCGAGGCGTCGACCGGGGCGAACTGGTGGATCACGCCTTCGGGCAGGCGCTTGGCCAGCAGTTCGGCCGATGTGACCGTGCCGGAGGTCACCAGCACCGAGACGTCCGGGCGTTCGCGGGTCAGGCGCTCGACCAGGGGCAGGTGCGACAGGCTCTCGCCGACGCTGGCCCCGTGCAGCCACACGAGCGGGCCTTCGGGGCGCGGGCGGCTGGCGTAGCCCAGCCGTTCGGTCAGGCGCGCCGGATCCTCCTTGCCGCGCCGGGCGCGGTCGCGCAGCACCGCCCCGACCAACGGTTCGAGGGGAGCGGTCAGGCTCCGATAGGCGCGCAGGGCGACCGTCACGCCGCCAGCTCCTCGGCCCGGTCGGTGACGCGGGTGAGCCGCGCCGACCAGGCGCGCCGCAGCTCGTCCAGGTCGGCGTCGCGCGGGGCGATCACCGGGTCTTCCCAGACCACGACGCCGCGCGAGAACGGCAGCGGCACGACCGAGCGGTCCCAGGTGCCCAGGCGAATGGCCGGGTTACAGGCCACCCCGAACATCAGCACCGGCGCGCCGGAGGTCTTGGCCAGCATGGCGGCGCCTTCGGCCATCTCCTCGGCCGGGCCGCGCGGGCCGTCCGGCGTGATCGCGACCGCGCCGCCGTTCTTCAGCCAGCGCAGCAGTTCGCGGAAGGCCGCGCCGCCACCCTTGGCCTTGTCCGTCGCCGTCTTCTTCATCGACGAGCCGCGCACCGCCGGGAACCCCAGCTTCTCCATCGCCCGGGCGAAGAACTCGCCATCGGGCGACATGGACACCAGGGCGCGGATCTCCTGTCCGCGCGAGTGGTCCCAGACCGCCGGCCCCAGCGCCACGCGGGAATGCCAGAACAGCACGATCACCGGCCCGCCGGACGCCCACACGCGCTCGACCGCGGCGCGGTTCTCGTGGCTCCAGCGGATGGTCACGAAGCAGAGCTTGAGCCAGGAATAGAAGACCCAGGACAGCACGGCCTGGACCCAGGGATGACGCATAGGACGCTTCACGAGGCGGCGCTCTCCACCGGGGTGTCCAGGCTCTGGCTCTTGGCCAGGCGGGCGTAAAGGCCGCCCTTGCGGGCGAGGGCGGCGTGGGAGCCCTGTTCGACCACGCGACCGGCTTCGATCACGTAAATGCGGTCGGCGTTGCGCACGGTCGACAGGCGGTGGGCGATCAGCAGGGTGGTGCGGCCCTGCATCAGACGCTCCAGCGCCTCCTGCACGCGCGCCTCGCTCTCGGTGTCGAGCGCGCTGGTGGCCTCGTCGAGCAGCAGGATGGGCGCGTTCTTCAGGAAGGCGCGGGCGATGGCGATGCGCTGGCGCTGGCCGCCCGAAAGCCGTCCGCCAGCCTCGCCGACCGGGGTGTCGTACCCCTTCGGGAGGGCCTCGATGAACTCGTGCGCGGCGGCCGCCTTGGCCGCCTCGACCACGGCTTCGAACGGCGCGTCGGGGCGGGCGTAGGCGATGTTGGCGCGGATGGTGTCGTCGAACAGGAACGGCTCCTGGGTGACCAGCGCGATCCTGTCCCGCAGCGAAGCCAGCTCGACCTGGCGCACGTCCAGGTCGTTGATCAGCACCCGGCCGGAGACCGCGTCGTAGAAGCGCGGGATCAGGTTCAGCACCGTGCTCTTGCCGCCGCCCGAGGGACCGACCAGGGCGATGGTCTCGCCGGGGCGCGCCTCGAGCGTGACGCCGCGAAGGATCGGGGCGTCCTCGTGATAGGCGAAGCCGACGTCCTCGAAGCGGACCGAGCAGGGGCCGGGCGGCAGGGCCGTGGCCCCGGCCGCGCTGCTGATCTCGGGTTCGACGTCCAGCGCGTCGAACATGCGCTGCGCAGCGGTCAGGCCTTCGGCCAGCACGGTTTGCAGATTGGCGAGTTGGCGCAGGGCCTGGGAGGCCATGGCCAGGGCGGTGATAAAGAAGGTGAACTTGCCGGGGTTCATCGCCCCGCTTTCGGCCCGCCAGCCGCAGTAGAGCAGGACGGCGGCGGTCACCACCATCATCAGCGCCTCGGTCACCGGCGCGGACAGAGCGCGGGAATCGGCGCCCTTGATGATGTGGGTCTGGCGGCGTTCGACCACGTCGGCGACCCGCTGCTCTTCATAAGCCTCGCGGTTCTCGATCTTGACGATTTTCACCCCGTCCAGGCTCTCCATGATCGCCGTGGACAGGTTGGAGGTCTCGGCCATGGCGCCCACCGCGGCCTTCTTGGTCTGCTTCTGGAACGTCTGGATCACCCATCCGGCCACCGGGGCGACCACCAGGACCAAGCCCGCCAGCAGCGGGTCCTTGTAGAGCATGGCCCCGACCACCGCGATCAGGGTCAGGGCCTGCTGGGTGTAATTGACCACGCCGTTGGTGAAGGCTTCGCGGATCAGGTTGGCGTCGTAGAGCACCGACGAGACGTGCGCGCCGGAGTGGGCGCTTCGCAGGCGCGACAGGTCGGCGTGCACCAGCTTGCCGAACAGCTGGATCTGCACGACGCCGACGATCCGGTGCCCCATCCGGTTGACGATGCGGGCCTGGATCACCTGGGCTACGGTGCGCGCCAGCGCGAGGCCGACGACCGTCAGCGGGATGATCACGAGCGCGCGCGCGTTCCGGTCTTCGCCCATCAGCTGGTTGACGGCGGGCTCGAGCACGGTCGCGAGCTTGGCGGTCAAGCCGGCCACGGCCGCGGCGCACAGCAGCGAAAACAGCAGCAGCGGCCAACGCGGCTTCAGATAATCGCGCCAAATCCGCCCCAGCAGGGGACGCGCGCTTTCGGAATCTTTCGCCGTCGCGGCGGAGCTGGTCATGTGCGTTCGGTCGGATGCGGCGGCTGCGAAGTCAAGCCGCGCTTTTCAAAGCGGGTTCAGGGCCCTAGGTAGGCGCGGCCGCAGCACGGCCGGAGATGACGTTTTGGCGCGTTACGACCTTTCCACGCCGCAGGGGCGGTTCAAGGCCCAGTGGGACTTCATCTGGGGCGACCATGCGTTCCTGCGCGTGGGCTTCCAGAACGCCCACTGGATCGGAAAGGACCTGGTGCGCACCAACCAGCCCTGGCCGTTCCAGCTGAAGCGCTGGGCCGACAAGGGGATCCGCACGGTCCTGAACCTGCGCGGCACCTTCCCGGACGTCGCCTACTACGCGCTGGAGAAGGACGCCTGCGAGCAGTTCGGCCTGAAGATGGTCGATTTCAAGATCGGCTCGCGCGAGGCGCCGTCGCGCCAGCGCATTCTGGGCGCGCGCGACCTGTTCGCGCAGTTGGAGTACCCGGTGCTGATGCACTGCAAGTCCGGCGCGGACCGGGCCGGCATCATGAGCGTGCTGTACCGGCACTTCCATCTCGGCCAGCCGATCGAGATCGCCATGACCGAGCTCAGCCTTGAGAAGCTGCATGTGAAGCAGGGCAAGACCGGCGTGCTGGACTACGTGTTCACCCGCTACCTGACCGAGGGCAAGCCGGCCGGCCTGAGCTTCGTCGAGTGGGTCGAGAGCGACGCCTACGATCCGGTCGCGATCAAGAAGGATTTCCACGCCCAGTGGTGGGGGAACCTGATCACCGAAGGGGTGCTGCGCCGCGAGTAGGGCCTAGAACTAAATGCGATCCACTTGGATCGGATTTAGTTCGGGAAGACTTTGAGTGAGCGCATTTTCTTCGCCGAACCGGCCTCCACTTCGGCGGAAAATGCGCTAGCGGCCGGCCTGAATCAGTCGCCGTCGCCGACGTCGTTCGGGTCCTGCGCGCCGCCCTTGGCCTTGGTGGCCAGGACCAGCAGCAGCAGGACCACGAGCAAGCCCGCCATTCCGATCAGAATGATGGTCGTCATGAGCGTTCCCCGGACTCGCCCACGAGGGAGGCTCTCACGGGCGGCTTACGCCCGCAAGGCGAGTCGGAGACCGGCGTTATTCCGAGTCGTGCGTCGGGTCCAGAAGCCGGTGGGCGTGGATCACGAAATAGCGCATCAGCGCGTTGTCGACGGTGGCCTGCGCCTTGGCCTTCCAGGCGCGGCGCGCCTCGTCGTAGGTCGGATAGGCGCCGACGAACTCGACCTTCGACAGGTCGCGGAATTCGGAGCCGGCGACGTCCTTGAGTTCGCCGCCGATGACGATGTGCAGAAGCTGTTTGGAAGCCATGGTTCGCTCGCTGGAGACGCGCCGAGCCGGACCGGCGGACGCGCTATTCGGGCAGGCTGATAGGCGCGCAGCGGGACAAGATCAACGGGTGCACGCCCGGGGCGGCGCAGACCAGGCTGGGCTGGGCCGGCACGGGCTGGTTGAAGCGGAACGGTCGTCCGCGGTGGTCGGTGGTGATCGCGCCGGCTTCTGCGGCGATCAGCGCGCCCGCGGCGACGTCCCAGTCGTGCTTGGGCGACAGGGCGACGGCGGCGTCGAAGGCGCCGGCCGCCACCAGCGCCATGCGGTAGGCGATGGAATTTCGCTTCTCAAAGCGCATGGCCGGCCAGGGATCGGCCCAGATGTCCCGCTCAAACAGCTTGGCGTCGGCCAGCATGGCCGCGTCTTCCAGGCTGTCGGCGTCCGAGGCCCGGATCGGCTGGCCGTTGCGCCGCGCGCCCTGGCCCGCGGCCGCCTCGTAGAGCTCGTCCAGGGCCGGGGCGTAGACCACGGCGGCGACCGGCTGCTCGTCCTCGACGACGGCCAGGGCCACGGTCCACCACGGCTTGCCCTTCATGAAGGCCACGGTGCCGTCGATCGGGTCGACCACGAACAGCCGCCGCCGCGAGAGGCGGGCGGGGTCGTCCGCCGTCTCCTCCGACAGCCAGCCGTAGTCCGGCCGGGCGGCCAGCAGGATGTCGTGCAGGCGCTTGTCGACCGCGAGATCGGCGTCGGTCACCGGCGAGCCGCCGGACTTCGACCAGATCTTCAGGCCGCGTTCCCGGTGCTCGCGCGCGATCCGGCCCGCCTCCAGGGCCGCGTCCCGGAGCAGGACCAGGTCGTCGGTCATCGGCCGGCGATGGCGATCGCGTCGGCCATCAGCGACGGCGAATTGGTCGAGCCGCGGAACTCCAGGTCCGAGCCCGGGATCAGCCGGCCGTACACGTCGACCAGGTTGCCGGCGATGGTGATCTCGGTGACCGGATAGGCCGGCTCGCCGCCCTCGAACCAGTAGCCCGACACGCCGGCCGACCAGTCGCCGGTGTTGGCGTTCAGCGACGGGCCGAACATGGCGGTGACCAGGAGGCCCGAGCCGGCGTCTCGCATCAGGCCGCTCAGGTCCAGCTTGCCGGGCGTGACGTGCAGGTTGTGGGTCGACACCCCCGGCGGTCCCGCCAGGCCGCGCGTGGCGTGTCCGGTCGAGGTCATGCCCAGCTGGGCGGCGGCCGAGCAGTTCAGCAGCCAGGTGGTCAGCACGCCGTCTTCGATGATGGAGCGCTTCTCCACCCGAACGCCCTCGTCGTCGAAGGGGGCGGAGGACAGGCCGCGCGGCCGGAACGGGTCGTCGACGACCTGGAAGCCGGGGGCGAACACCCGCTGGCCCAGCTTGTCCTTCAGGAAGGAGGTGCCGCGCGCCACGGCCGGGCCGGAAATGGCGCCGACCAGGGCCGACAGCATGCCGGCGGCGATGCGGTTCTCGATGATCACCGGCGCGGTGCAGCTGGCGATCTTGCGCGCGCCCAGGCGCTTGACCGCCCGTTCGCCCGCGTCGCGGCCGATGGCCTCGGCCGAGGGCAGGTCGCCGAGGTTACGGGCCGTGCGGCCCTCGCCGGCGCGCTCCATGCCGTTCTCGTCGGAGGCGATGACGCTGGCCGACAGCGAGAAGGCGCTGCCGCGGTGCGCGCCTTCGAAGCCGGTGGAGGTGACAAGCCGCCAGGCGCCGGTCGACCAGGACGAGGAGGCGCCGTCCGAATTGCTGACGCCCTGCACCGCGCGCGCCGCGGCCTCGGCGGCCAGCGCCTGGGCTTCCATCTGCTCGGGCGACAGCTCGGTCGGATCGTAGAGGTCGAGGTCCGGGTGAGGGCCGCGCGCCAGCAGCTCCTCCGGCGCCAGGCCGGCGTAGGGATCTTCCGGCGCGAGCTTGGCCATGGCCACGGCCCGCTCCACCAGCCGGCTGCGCGTGGCGGGCGAGAGGTCGGAGGCGGAGACGGTCGCCTGGCGGCGGCCCATGAACACCCGAAGGCCCAGGTCGCGGGACTCTTCGCGCTCGACCTCCTCCAGTTCGCCGAGTCGGGTGGTGACCGACAGCGCCTGGCGTTCGGAGACCACGGCCTCGGCGGCGTCGGCGCCGGCCTTGCGCGCGGCGGCGATCACCTCGTGAAGGAGGGCGGAATGTTCTTCGGACATAGGGCGACGGATATGACCGACCCCCGGTCTGCGGGCAAGCCGGGCCGTCAGCCCATGCCGTAGAACAGCAGGCAGACCGCGGCCATCAGCCAGGCGATCCAGGTCAGGATCATGCCGACGCTGCGGCCGAGCGAGGTGCCGGCGCTCAGGCTGAGGCCGACGCCGTGCGCGACCCGGCCGAAGAACAGGATCGCGCCCACGACGTGAACGATGGCCGGATGCGCGCCGGCCAGGGCCAGGATGGCCAGGGCGGCCAGGCCGGCGGGGATGTACTCGCTGGCGTTGCCGAAGGCGCGCAGCGCGCGGACCAGCTCGGGCACGCCGTCGTCGCCGACCGCGACGCGATGCCGGCGGCGCTGGCGCGTGACGAGCACCGACAGGACCAGCAGCACCAGCAGGTTCAGCCCGGCCCACAACGCAGCCGCACCGCCCGCCGGGATCAAGACGTCCATCGTCGACCTCAAGTCACCAAACGGGCGCATAAGGCCAAGCTTCGGACGCCGCCGCAAGGCGACTCCAGTCTAGAACTTGATGAGGCCCTGCTCGTGGGCGCGTTGCAGGGCCGCGCGGCCTTCCTGCTGGACCTGCGGCAGCCACCGGCTCAGCGCCGCGCACCGGTTGGCCGGCGGCTTGGGCCGATCGGACCAGGCCAGCTGCAGGGTGTCGGCCAGATAGTCGCCGACCGCCTCCTGGCGCATCCGCTCGCCGCCGCCCTTGGCCAGCGAGCTCATGGTGGCGAGCTCGAGCGCGGCCACCGCGCCCGCCTGCAGCACCTCGGTCTTGGGCAGGTCGCAGGCGTAGGCGTCGGCGATCGCCACCGACCATTTGGCCACCGCGGTGTCGACCTGCTGCTCGGATGGGCGACCGGCGAAGAAGGCCCCGGTCTGGCCGTGCGAAGCCGCGGTCGCATAGTGCACCTGCGGCAGGTCGCCGGGCGTGTAGGCGCACGCGCCGAGCGCGAGCGCGAGGAGCAGCGCCCCCGTGGGGCCGGGGCGGCGAGGAGCGGTCATGAGCGTCGGCCTCCTTCCGGCGAACGCCCCGATAACTCCGCGGTCGCCGCCCGGCTCCCGACGGCGGCCGGAATTCGTCAGCCGGCCGGGGCGGGCGCGACCTCAGCGGCGACCGGCTGGTCGAGCTTCTTGCGCAATTGCAGGCGCAGCAGGCCGATGCTCAGCAGCGCCTGCATGAACACCGAGGCGACCGACAGCTTCCAGAAGGTCTCGAGCGGCACGCCCGGCTGGTGCGTCAGCCACAGGGCCGGCGCCACGAAGGTCAGCAGGCGGCTGGCGCTGCTGAAGAAGGCCGGCCGGGTGTCGCCCAGCGCCTGGAACATGCCCGAGCAGGTGAACACCAGCCCGGTCGCCACGAAGTTCCACGAGGCTATGCGCAGGAAGGCGGCGGCCACCGCGGCGGCCTGCGGCTCCTGGACGAACGGGCGGACCAGCAGCTCGGGGCTGATCTGGCAGAGCAGGGTCAGGCCGACCATGATCGCGCCGCCGATCAGGGCCGACTGGCGGAACGTCTCGCGCACGCGCGCGGCCTGGCGGGCGCCGAAGTTCTGGCCGGCGATCGGGGCGGCGGCGAAGGCCACCGCCATGGCCGGCAGGAAGATCGACTGCATCACCCGGCTGCCGACGCCGAAGCCGGCCTGGGCGTGGGCGCCGTAGTCGCGGATCACGGCGTAGACCACGCTGGCGATCACCGCCATCAGCAGGAACTCGCCGCCGGACGGCAGGCCGATGCCCAGGATGCGGCTCCAGGTCTTGAGCTGCGGCTTGATCTCGGCCCGCTCGAGCTTGAGGCGCGACTGCATGCGGGTGAACAGCAGCAGGGTGACCGCCAGCGCGGCCGCGACCGCGATGGTGCTGGCCAGACCCGCGCCGGCCACGCCCATCGGACGGCCGGTGCCCCAGCCGGCGATCAGCACCGGCGCGAGGGCGGCGTTCACCGCCACCGAGCCGGTCTGGATCATCATCGGCGGACCGGCCACGCCGGCGGCGCGCAGGGCCGTGCCGAGCGCGGCCATGGGGAACATCAGGGCCAGCGACGGCAGGAAGAACGTCAGATAGCTGCGGCCGGCGGCGACGGTTTCCGCGTCGGCGCCCAGCGCGCCGAGCGCGATCGGGCCGAGGCTGTAGCCCAGCACCAGCACCAGCAGGCTCGTGCACAGCGACATGCCGACCGTCTGGTTGAAGACCCTGCCGGCGTCTGCGTCGTCCTTGCGGCCCAGCGCCTGGGAGATGAGGGCCAGGGCGCCGACCGCGATGGTCTGGCTCAGGGCCATCACCACCATCCAGGCCGGGCCGGCGGTGCTGACGCCCGCGATGGCGTGCTCGCCGAGGTGCGAGACGAAGTAGAGGTCGACCAGGAAGTACAGCGTCTGCACGATCATGCCGACGCCGATGAACGCCGCCATGCCGAGCAGATGGCGGGTGATGGAGCCTTGGGTCAGGTCACGCATGGAGAGGCCGCCCCCCCGCGGCCGAACAGCAAAGTCGGGCGAGACGGTGCGCCTGCGCCGTCCCGCGCGCAAGGCTCAGCTCACTTCCAGATCGGCGTTCCGTCGCCGGGCAGGCCCAGGCTCGCCCACATGTCGCTGACCCGGTCGACCACGGCCTGGTCCATGCGGATCTCCTCGCCCCATTCGCGCTTGGTCTCCGGCGGCCACTTGTCAGTGGCGTCTAGGCCGATCTTCGAGCCGAGGCCCGACTCCGGCGAGGCGAAGTCGAGATAATCGATGGGCGTGCTTTCGATGACGGTGATGTCGCGGGCCGGGTCCATCTTGGTCGACACCGCCCACATCACGTCCTTCCAGTCGCGGGCGTTGATGTCGTCGTCCACGACGATCACCCACTTGGTGTACATGAACTGGCGCAGGTAGCTCCAAACCCCCAGCATCACGCGCTTGGCGTGGCCGGGGTAGGCCTTCTTCATCGACACCACGGCGATGCGGTAGCTGCAGCCCTCCGGCGGCAGCCAGAAGTCGGTGATCTCCGGGAACTGCTGGCGGATCAGCGGGATGAACACCTCGTTGAGCGCCTCGCCCAGCACCGAGGGCTCGTCCGGCGGACGCCCGGTGAAGGTGGTCAGGTAAATCGGGTCCCGGCGCATGGTCACGGCCGTGACCTGGAACACCGGGAAGCGCTCGACCGAATTGTAGTAGCCGGTGTGGTCGCCGTACGGGCCCTCGTCGGCGTACTCGTCCAGCAGGACGTGGCCTTCCAGCACGATCTCGGCCTGGGCCGGGACCATCAGCGGCACGGTCTTGGCCGGCACGAGGTCGACCTTGGCCCCGCGCAGCAGGCCGGCGAACTGGTACTCCGACAGGGTGTCCGGCACCGGCGTGACGGCGGCCAGGATGGTGCCCGGGTCCGCCCCAAGCACGGCGCAGGCGGGCAGGGGCTCGCGTTTGCCCTCCTTCTT
The DNA here is from genome assembly GCF_014349105.1 of Caulobacter sp. 17J80-11. Lineage (GTDB taxonomy): Bacteria > Pseudomonadota > Alphaproteobacteria > Caulobacterales > Caulobacteraceae > 17J80-11. Next base: position 137,113 of record NZ_JACSJI010000003.1, read on the forward strand.
CCAGCGGCCGTAGTGCTGGGCCCCGCCGCGGTGGGCCAGCCAACGCATGATGCAGCGGTCCTTGCCCAGCACCTGCATGCGGTAGATGCCGAGGTTGAAGTCGTCCTCGCGCGCGTCGGACGGGCCCTTGGTGACCACCAGCGGCCAGGTGATCAGCGGGGCCGGCTCGCCCGGCCAGCAGGTCTGGATCGGCAGCTTGGTGAGGTCGATGTCGTCGCCCTTGAGCACGACCTCCTGCACCGGGGCCTTCTTGACCACGTTCGGCCGCATCGACAGCACCGACTGCATGGTCGGCAGCATGTCCAGCGCGCCCTTCAGCCCGCGCGGCGGCTCCGGCTGGCGCAGGAACGCCAGCAGCTCGCCGACCTCGCGCAGGTCGGCGCCCGTGGTGCGCTCCTTGTCCTGCAGGGTGACGCCCATGGCCACGCGCTTGACCGTGCCGAACAGGTTGGCCAGGGCCGGGATCGGCGAGATCTCGCCGTCGGCGCGCACCGGCTTCTCGAACAGCACGGCCGGGCCGCCGGTGGCCAGCAGGCGGGTCTGGATCTCGGTCATTTCGAGCACGGTGGAAACGGGTTCCTTCACCCGCACCAGCTCGCCCTCGGCCTCCAGCCTGGCCATGAACTCACGCAAAGACCGGTAGGCCGCCATCGAACGCTCCATTCGCCGCGTCGAAGCTCTAGAGCGCCTGTCCTTGACTGTCACGCTTCCGACGCGAACCTCGGCTATGGGCCGCCGCGAGTGAGCGTGCGGAGGCGTTCGTGAGCGAGTTGGTGCTGGAATTCGAGGGCGCGGACGCGTCCACGCGGGAGTCCCTGACCACGCTCTGGAACCGCGCCTACGAGGGCTACTACGTCCCGCTCAGCTTCAAGCCGGAGCAGCTGGACCGCCACGTCCGCCGGGCCGGGATCAGCCTCGCGGCCTCTCGCGTGGGCCGGATCGAGGGCCTGACCTTCGGCCTGTCGCTGGCGGCGGTGCTGGGCGACCAGGCCTGGATCGGGGGCTTCGGGATCGCGCCGGAATTTCGTCGCAAGGGGCTGGCTGGGCGGCTGATCCAAGCTCAGTGCGAGGCGCTTCACGCCGCCGGCGTGAAGCGCACGCGGCTGGAGGTGATCGACTTCAATCCGGCGCGCCGGGTGTACGAGGCGGCAGGCTTCACCGCGCAACGCGAGCTGCTGCTGCTGGAGGGGCGGTCGCCGGACGGCGGCGAGCCGGGCTGCATGCTCAGCTTCGACGAGGTGGTGCAGGCCCACGGGGCCGCCCACGATCCCGCCCCGCCCACCTGGCGGCGCGGCCTGCCCAGCCTAGTGAAGACCCTTATGGAGGAGCGCGCGGTGATCGTCGGCGTGAAACGCGGCGACGACGTCGCCGCCTTCGCCGTCGGCGTGCCGGAGCTGTCGCGTGTGGTGCTGATCGACGCCGCCGCGGCCGACCTGCGCGCCGCCGAGGCTCTGCTGTCGGCGCTGGGCGCGCGCTGGCCGCACACGCCGCTACGCCTGGTCGATGAACCGGGCGAAGGCCCGATCGCCAAGGCCTGGACCGCCGCCGGCTTCGAGGTTCCGCTGCGGCAGGTGGAGATGGTGCGCCGCGCGGTTTAAGCCGCGTCGGCCTCCAGCCAGTCCCACACCTCGGCCCACACGCCCTGGCCGGCGGCGCGGAAGGCGCCGTCGTGGCCGAGGCGCCTGGCGCCGTAGTCGCGCGGGCGGCGCTCGATCAGCTCGGTGGGGGCGTTGGGGAAGAGTTCGAGGATGTCACGCGCCGCCGCGGGGGTGGCGATCGGGTCGTCGGTGAAGGCCCAGGAGCGGATCGGCGCGGTGACCGCACCGAACCGGTGCCAGCCGAAGCGGCGGTCCAGCTCACCGGCGAAGTAGCGGCTCTGGTGGGACCAGCGCCGCCAGGTGGTGAACACGCCGCGCGGGAGGGCGGTGCCGCCCCACATGCCGCCGGCCGGGATGTAGCCCCTGGTCGCCAGGCAGGCCGGCCCGTACAGCCACCAGAAGAACACCTCGCGCGGTCGGTGGCTCAGGTGGTGGCGCGGGCCGTAGCCGGAACCGACCGCCACGAAGGCGTGGCGCGAGATCCGTTCGTGGTTGCGCATGAAGCCGACGAACTGACCGCCGGCGCTGTGGCCGACGTGGACGATCCGCCGGCCGGGCACGGCTTCGGCCAGGGAGTCCAGGGCGGCGGGCATGTCCAGCCGGCCCCAGTCGCTGTAGTCCATGGAGAAGCGCTTCAGGTCGGCGGGGGCCGAGCCGCCGATGCCGCGGCAGTCGAACACCAGCACCGCGCAGCCTCTGGCCGCCCAGGCCTTGGCGAAGCGCAGGTAGAACTCCTTCGGATAGCCGGTCGCCGGCGTGATCAGCGCCGCCAGCGTCGGCTCGGCGGGCGCGACCAGCACGCCGGCCAAGGGATGGCCGTCGTCGGCGGCGAACTGGATCGTACGGACGCTGACGTCCTCGGCTCGGGAGTTCGTTTTCATTCGAAACGATCTATCACGGCGCCCTTGCGTCAACACAAGCCTGCATTAGGACGGGGCCGAGTTCGAGGAGTCGGGGATGTCGGAACAGGACGGCGCGGCGCGGCGGCGCGCCACCTTCGTGGGGCTGAGCGCGGTGGCCATGTGGTCGACCCTCGCCCTGCTGACCACGGTGTCGGGCGAGACCCCGCCGTTCCTGCTGAACGCCCTGTGCTTCGGCCTCGCGGGCGTGCTGTCGCTGGTCATGCTGCTCGCGCGGGGCCGCAGCCTGCGGGTGCTGGCCCAGCCGTGGAAGGTCTGGGCGCTGGGGGTCGGCGGGCTGTTCGGCTACCACTTCCTCTACTTCACCGCCCTGAAAAGCGCGCCGCCCGTGGCGGCCAACCTGCTGAACTACCTGTGGCCGCTGCTGATCGTGCTGCTGTCGGGCCTCTTGCCCGGCGAGCGGCTGAAGGCGCACCACGTGGCCGGCGCGGCGCTGGGCTTCGCCGGCGCGGCGGCGGTGGTGCTGAGCGGCGGCGGCGTGTCCCTGAGCGGCGGCGCGGCGGCCGGTTATCTGGCGGCCCTGGGCGCGGCCTTCACCTGGGCGGTCTATTCGGTGCTGTCGCGGCGTCTGACCATGGTGCCGACCGACGCGGTGGCCGGCTTCTGCCTCGGCACGGCGGCGCTCAGCCTGGTCTGTCACCTGATCTTCGAGCGGACGGTCTGGCCGGACGGCGCCGGCCAGTGGCTGGCGGTCGCGGCCATGGGCCTGTTCCCGGTCGGCGCGGCCTTCTTCGTCTGGGACCATGGGGTGAAGCGCGGGGACATCCAGGTGCTGGGCGCCGCCGCCTACGCCACGCCGCTGCTGTCGACCCTGCTGCTGCTCCTGGCCGGCAAGGGCCGCGCCACCCCGGCCGTGGCCTTCGCCTGCGTGGCGGTCACCGCCGGCGCGGTGCTGGCGGCCAAGGACATGCTGTTCAAGCGCAAGGCCGCTTAAGGCCGGTCCCGCTCCCAGGCCGCGACCACGCGCTTGGGCGCGCGCGCCCGCCAGCTGCGCTCGATCAGCCCGCGCAGGGCGTCAGGCCCGGCTGCGGTCAGCCGGGCCAGGACGCACGGGTAGTCGCGATAGTGGTCGGTGAAGTGGAAGACGTCCGGCCGGCTTTCGATCAGCGCCTCGCGCTCGTCGAAGCCGATGTCTTGCAGCACCACGGTCGCGCCGTCCTCGCGCAGGCGGACCAGCAGCCTGCCGCCGACCTTCAGCGCCGGCGTGCCGTAGGAGGTCCCGTCCTCGACGCCGGGCAGGGCGCGGGCCAGGCCGCGGACCTCCTCCCAGGTCATCAGTAGGTCAGCGCAAGACCGTCCTTGCGCATCTCCGAGGCCGCGCCGTAGGCCTCCGGGCCTTTCAGGATGGCCTGGTAGCCGCCGAAGCCCCCGTCGGACGGCCCCAGCTTCCAGCCCATGTCGGCCAGGGCTTTGCGGGTCGCCTCCGGCACGCCGGTCTCCAGGTGCAGCACGCCCACGCCCTCGGCCGGCTCGCCGGTCGGCTCGGACGAGCCCTCGTGGTGCCAGCGCGGCGAGTCGCCGGCCTCCTGAACGCCCAGGCCGTAGTCGACCATGTTGGCGATGATCTGGGCCTGGCCCTGGGGCTGCATGTCGCCGCCCATCACCCCGAACGACAGCCAGGGCTGGTCGCCCTTGGTGGCGAAGCCCGGGATGATGGTGTGGAACGGCCGCTTGCCGGGCGCATAGCTGTTCGGCCGGCCCGGCTTCACGTCGAACAGCTCGCCGCGGTCCTGGAACATGAAGCCCAGCCCGTCGGCCACCAGCCCCGAGCCCATGCCGCGGTAGTTCGACTGGATGAAGGACACCATCATCCCGTCGGCGTCGGCGGTGGTGAAGTAGGTGGTGTCGCCCTTCGACGGCGCGTCGCCCGGGAACACCCGGTCCATCACCCGGTCCGGGCGGATCAGCTTGGCGCGCTGCTTGGCGTAGTCCTTGGAGGTCAGCTGCTCGATCGGGGTCTTGGAGAAGTCGGGATCGGCGAACCAGCGGGCGCGGTCCTCGAAGGCCAGGCGCTTGGCCTCGGCCTGGTGGTGCAGCGAGGCGGCCGACTGGAAGCCCATCGACTTCAGGTCGAACTGCTCCATGACGTTGAGCATCTGCAGGGTCGACAGGCCTTGGGTGTTGGGGGCCAGGCCCCAGACGTGCACGCCGCGATAGTTGGAGACCAGCGGTTGGGTCCACTCCGAGTGGTGGGCGGCCAGGTCGGCCTTGGTCATCCAGCCGCCGATCCGCTTGAAGTAGCGATCGATGATCTCGGCGATCTCGCCTTGGTAGAAGGCGTCGCGCCCGCCCCTGGCGATCAGGCGCAGGGTCCGGGCCAGGTCGGGGTTTCTGAACACCTCGCCTTCGCGCGGCGTGTGGCCCTTGGGGGCGTAGGTCTTCAGCGCGTTCTCGACCTCCTCCACGCCGGCGCCCGGCGCGGTGAAGCGTTTCATGTTGCCGTCCATGTACCAGGCGATGGTCTGCGGCACCGGCGCGCCCTGTTCGGCGAGCGCGGCGGCCGGCTCCAGCACCTCGGCCCAGGGCAGCTTTCCGTAGCGCTGGTGCAGGGTCCACCAGGCGTCGACCGTTCCGGGCACGCTGACCGAGACCGCGCCGTAGGAGGGGATGTGCCCGTCCCGGGCGCGCGCCTGCACGGTGGCCGCCGACAGCCCGCGCGGGCTGCGGCCCGAGCCGTTGAGCCCGACGACGGTCTTCAGCTTGGGGTCCCACAGCATGACGAAGGCGTCGCCGCCGACGCCGTTGGCGGTCGGCTCCAGGAAGCCCAGCGCCGCGTTGGCCGCGATCGCCGCGTCGACGGCGGAGCCGCCGCGGCGCAGGGTGTCGATCGCGATCATGGTCGCCATCGGGTGGGCGGTGGCCGCCGCGCCGTGCGTTCCCCAGACCGCCGAGCGGCCGGCGAAGCTGGCGCCCGAGATACGGTCGCCCGGGTAGACGCCGGGATAGACCGTCGGCGCGGCGTTCGCGGCGGCGGACGCCAGGGCGGAAGCCGGCAGGGCCAGCATGAAGGAACGGCGACGCATGTTGGCCCCCCAACGACAGGACTATCGTCCCGCATAGAGGAGCAAGCGTCGCCGTCGGGCAAGCGGCGAAACCGCTCAGTGCTGGACGGGAATGCGCAGCGCCTGGCCGGGATAAATCTTGTTCGGATCCGACAGCATCGGCCGGTTGGCCTCGAAGATGGCCTGGTACTTGTTGGCCGAGCCGTAGAATTGCTGGGCGATGGCCGACAGGGTGTCACCGGGCTTCACCGTATAGAACTGGCTTTCCGGCTCGATGCGCGGCGGCGGGGCGGCGGCCGCGCCGGCTTGCGGGTTGGTCTGCGGCACGGCGGTGCGGACCTGGGCGGCGGTCGGCGCGGCGATGCGGATGTCGTCGTCGACCTTCTCCACGCCCTTCACGTTGCCGACGATCAGGATGGCCTTTTCGCGTTCGGACTGGCTGTCGGCGATTCCCTTGATGGTGACCGTCTCGCCCTTGACCTTCAGGTCGAGGTTCTGGAGCGTGACGCCGTGCTTCTGCAGCGCCTGGGTCAGATCCTTCTCGTCCGGTCCGCCCATGCCGATGGCGTGGCGCAGGCTCTCGCCGGCGTCGCGCGCGAAGTTGAACAGTCCCATCTGCGTCTCCGATCGATACTGAAGCCGGTGGCGGGCGAGGGCTGGCCGCCCGCGCGGAAGGCGGGCTTATGACGTTCGCGGGCGACGGATCGTTCCCTGTTACGGTTCTGGGCGCGACCAGCCTGGTCGGCCGCTTCGCCCTGCCCCGACTGGCGGCGGCGGGCCGACGCGTGGCGGCCGTGAGCCGGCGGCCGGGGGAGGCGCAGCCGGACGTGGACTGGATCGGCGCCGACCTGGAGGGACCGGAGCTCGCCGCCCTGCCGGCGGCGCGCGAGGTGCTCAGCCTGTCGCCGATCTGGCTGCTGTCGACGCGCGTGCTCGAAACGCTGCGCGACCGCGGCATGACCCGGCTGGTCGCGTTCTCGTCGACCAGCCGCTTCACGAAAGAGCGTTCGCCCGATCCGGCGGAGCGCGCCGTCGCCGCCCGCCTGGCCGACGGGGAGGCGAGGGTGGAGGCGTTCTGCGCGACGTGCGGCGTCGCGTGGACCGTCCTGCGTCCGACCCTGATCTACGCCGAGGGCCTGGACCGCAACGTCAGCCGCCTGGCGGGCCTGGCCCGGCGTTTCGGCGTGCTGCCCCTGTCAGGGCACGCGCGGGGCCTGCGCCAGCCGGTTCACGCGGACGACCTGGCGGCCGCTGCGGTGGAGGCCTTGGGGCGGGAGGCCGCGTTCGGGCGCGCCTACGACCTGCCGGGCGGCGAGACCCTGAGCTATCGGGCTATGGCGGAGCGGGTGTTCGCGGGGCTGGGTCGCACGCCGCGGATTCTCAGCGTGCCGAAGTCCGTCTGGCGGGCGGGGCTGGCCGTGGCCGCGCCGCTGCTGCCCGGCGTCGGCGCGGAGATGGGCGAGCGGATGGACCAGGACTTGGCCTTCGACGGCGCGGACGCCGAGCGCGACCTGGGCTGGGCCCCGCGTGCGTTTAGGCCGCGTTTCGACGCGCCTTAATCGTCCTTCTTCGGGTCCTTGCCGGACTTGGCGGCGTCGGTCCGCCGCTTGCCGGCCCGCAGCATCAAGAGGGCCAGCAGGCCGTCCTTCTTGCGTTCGTCGTCCTTGCCCTTGGCCATCGTGGTGTCCCTCAGCCGTACGGGGACGATGACGCGGCGAAGCTCCGACGGCAAGGGCTGGGCGAACGCGGTTAGCTCAGTCCTGGTCTTCGCGTTCGTGCGCGTCCAGCGCCTTGCGGGCGCGCTGGCGCTCGGCTTCGTCCACCGCGCGGTCGGCCTTGGTGCGGCCGTGCTTGGCGCGGTTCTCGACCGCGCGCGCCTTGTCGGCGTCGCGGGCCTTGGCCTTGCGGGCCTTGTTGAGGTTGACGATTTCGCCCACCGGTCAGCCTCCGTTCCCATCAAAAAGCGCCCCGCTGGGCGGATCGGCGATGAAGACGATATCGGCGCATCCGGGCGCCTGGGGCAAGCGCCGCCTGCCGGAATAGGGGCTGGAACGGGGGCCGTCCGGCCGCCGTTCTCCCGCGGAGACCACAGGCGGGTCCGGATCGCCGTCGCGCACGCATCCGGGGCCGTGTCAGTAGAGGAGTACCGCCGTGGCCGACACCAGCTCCATTCGCGAACACATGGAGGTCATCGCCTCCGACGGCGGCCACGTCGGCCGCGTGGACCACATCCTGGGCACTGAGATCGAGCTCGCCCGGTTCGACTTCGGCTCAGGCCTGAAGCACCACATGATCCCCACCAGCTGGGTCGACCGTGTGGACGACGCGGTGCACCTGAACGTGACCCGTGAGGAAGCCAAGGCCAGCTGGCACGCGAAGCACTGACATGACCGCAGACATCTACGCCATCCAGGAGCACATGGAAGTCATCGGGTCGGACGGCCGCCACGTCGGCGACGTCGATCATGTGCTCGACCGCGACATCAAGCTGACCCGCCGCGACTCAGAGGCGGTGGACGGCAAGCACCACCTGATCCCGTTCGACTGGGTCGACCGGGTCGCGCCCAACGAGCGCAAGGTGTTTCTGAACTGCACCCAGTCCGAGGCCGAGGCGCGCTGGCGCCCGGTGCAGTAGCGGCCCGGCTTACGCCGAATTAATCGCCCGCCCGCTCGACAGCCGGGCGGTTCTGAAGCACGGCTTGGACAGGGTTCGAGCTTCGGAGACCGTCCGTGCGCTTTCTGCTGAACGTCGTCTGGTTCATTCTCGGCGGCTGGATTTCCGGCCTGCTCTGGCTGCTGGGCGGCCTGCTGCTGGCCATCACCGTCGTGGGCCTGCCCTACACGGCCGCCGCCTGGCGGATCGCCGGCTTCGCGGCCTGGCCGTTCGGTCGGGAGATCATTTCGCGCGAGCACGTCAGCGGCGAGGACATCGGCACCGGGCCGGTCGGCTGCGTGCTGAACGTGATCTGGTTCGTGCTGGGCGGCTGGTACATCGCGCTTTCGCACCTGCTGATCGCCGTGGCCGAGTTCGTCTCGATCATCGGCATCCCCTTCGCCCTGAAGGACCTGGAGCTGGCCGGCGTGGCCCTGGCCCCGATCGGCAAGGTGGTGGTCGACAAGCGCTGACGAAAAAGGCCCGCCGGATCGCTTCGGCGGGCCTTCGTTTCAGCTGATCCTGGACCGGATCACTCCGGCGCGATCATCTTCTCCGGACGAACGACCGCGTCGAACTCTTCGTTCGTCACGTAGCCGCCGCCGACGGCTTCTTCGCGCAGCGTGGTGCCGTTCTTGTGGGCGGTCTTGGCGATCTTGGCGGCGTTGTCGTAGCCGATCTTGGGCGCGAGCGCGGTGACCAGCATCAGCGAGCGCTCCAGGCCCGACTGGATGTTGTCGAGGCGCGGCTCGATGCCGACCACGCAGTTCTCGGCGAAGCTGACCGAGGCGTCGGCCACCAGCCGCACCGACTGCAGGAAGTTGTAGGCCATCACCGGGTTGAAGACGTTCAGCTCGAAGTGGCCCTGCGACCCGGCGAAGGTGATGGCGGCGTTGTTGCCGAACACCTGCACGCAGACCTGGGTCAGGGCTTCCGACTGGGTCGGGTTGACCTTGCCCGGCATGATCGAGGAGCCCGGCTCGTTTTCCGGCAGGCTCAGTTCGCCCAGGCCCGCGCGCGGGCCCGAGCCCAGGAAGCGGATGTCGTTGGCGATCTTGAACAGCGAGGCGGCGACCGTGTTGATGGCGCCGTGGCTGAACACCATGGCGTCGTGGGCGGCCAGGGCCTCGAACTTGTTCGGGGCGGTCTTGAACGGCAGGCCGGTGATGCCGGCGATCTTCTCGGCGACCATCTCGGCGAAGCCGACCGGGGCGTTCAGGCCGGTGCCGACGGCGGTGCCGCCCTGGGCCAGCTCCATCAGCCGCGGCAGGGTCTGCTCGATGCGCTCGATTCCCAGCTGCACCTGCATGGCGTAGCCCGAGAACTCCTGGCCCAGCGTCAGCGGGGTGGCGTCCTGGGTGTGGGTGCGGCCGATCTTGATGATGTGGGCCCAGGCCTTGGCCTTGTCGTCCAGCGCCTTGTGCAGGATGCGCAGCGCCGGCAGCAGGCGGTTCACGATCTCTTCGGCGCAGGCCACGTGCATGGCCGTCGGGAAGGTGTCGTTGGACGACTGGCTCATGTTGACGTGGTCGTTGGGGTGGACGGGCTTCTTGGAGCCCATCTCGCCGCCCAGGATCTCGATCGCCCGGTTCGAGATCACCTCGTTGGCGTTCATGTTCGACTGGGTGCCCGAGCCGGTCTGCCACACGACCAGCGGGAAGTGCGGGGTCAGTCGGCCCTCGATCACCTCGTTCGCGGCCTGGACGATGGCGGCGCCGATCTTCGGATCGAGGCGGCCCAGCGCCATGTTGGTCTCGGCGGCGGCGCGCTTGACCACGCCCAGCGCGCGGACGATCGGCTCCGGCTGCTTCTCCCAGCCGATCTTGAAGTTGCCGAGGCTGCGCTGGGCCTGAGCGCCCCAGTACTTGTCGGAGGCGACCTCCAGCGGTCCGAAGGTGTCTGTCTCGGTGCGGGTCGTGCGCGGCGACATGGGGAGGGCCTCGGCTTGCGGTTGTTCGACGGGCGCGCGGTTTAGCACGCGACGGCGGCCGAACAAGGCGGAGAGGAAGCGGAACATGGCGATCCGTAGTGGCGGCGGGTTCAGCGACCACTTAAAGGTTCGGCCTCGCTTGTGACTAGGAGCTTCGCCTGATGAGCGCGGAAGGCTCCGCTTCCGACTGGATCGCCTGGGGCAAGGTGCGCGCCCGCGAGGAGGGCGGCGGCCTGGAGATGGTGGTCGACGGCCTGACCACCCAGGCCAAGTACTACAAGCCGTTGATCTACGAGTTCTTCCGCAAGGCGTGGCGCGGGTCGCGCCCGGCCTGGGGCGAGTTCTCGGTCGAGATCTATATGGAATACGTGGGCGAGCCGCCGTGGCTGGACCTGGACAACCTGGCCAAGGCCCTGCTGGATTCGATCAAGGGCTACGCCTTCCACGACGACGCCCAGGTCGGCCGCCTGCTGGTCGAGCGCCGCCCGGGCGAGCGCGAGCGGATCCTGATCCGGGTGTCGCGGCGCGGCTAAGGCCGGTCGAACCGCATCAGCGGCAGCATCATGCGCAGTTCGCCGCCGACGAAGGTCTGCGGCTCGGAGGGCGGGGCCATGTCCTGCTCGTCCTCGCGCTGCACCACGCAGGCCTTCACCGCCTGGGCCAGGGTCATGAAGTCGGCCGACTTCGGCAGGGACTCCAGCACGCAGGCGTCGAAGAACGGGTAGCGGTCCTTCTCGCCGCATCCGAATGAGCTGCGGTCGGCGCGCGCGGCGGTCAGGATCATGCGGTTGGGGCCGGACAGCGTCGGCACGAACACGCCCGAGAAGCAGGCGGAGATGATCGCCACGGTCGGCCGTGAGCCGCAGGCCTCGGTCAGCATGCGGTTCAGCGTCTTGGGGGTGAGGGTGTCGTTCGGGCCGTACACCGCGCCGGCGGGCGAGCCGTGCGAGCTGATGTAGAACAGGCAGCCGCCCGTGGCCTTGCGGGCCGTCTCGGCGAAGCCGGCGGCGACCTGGTCGGGCGTGGTGACCGGGGAATTGGACGGCCGCAGCGAATACTCGCGCAGGTTCTCGGCCGAGAAGCCGGCCTTCAGCAGGGCGGCGCCCACGTCGCGGCGGACGTTCTCGAAGGCTTCGGTCGACTGTCCCTCATGGGCGCGCCAGTCGCCGGCCACTACAACCGCGGCCCAGTCCCGGAACGGACCGCCCGAATCAGCCGCCAGAGCGGCCGATTGCGCGAACGCCCATCCGAACAGCGCCAGCACGCAAGCCAGAAGCGATCGCCGCATGGGCTCCTCCCTGCGGCGGTCAGCATAGGCTCGAACGGCGACGCTTTTGAAGCCCCGAAGAACGCCGTTCCCCGGGGGGCGGGGTCACTTCTTGCGGAAGTGGTCCAGCGACACGACCTTGGGCGCGCTCTCGTCGGACGCGGCCTCGCCGGCGTGCTCGGGCGCGGCGTGGGGCTGCACGGCCTCGGCGGGTTCCGGCTCCGGCGCCTCGAACTGCAGCAGGAACTGCACGCTCGGGTCATAGAAGCGGGTGACGGCGGTGTAGGGCGCCGACAACCGGCGGGGCTGGCCGCCGAACTTCAGGGTGACCGAGAAGAAGGTCTCGCCCGGGGCGAGGTCCCAGTACTGGTGCTGGAGGACGATGGTCATCTCGTCCGGGTACTTGGCGATGATTTCCGGGGGGACGGTGACGCCCGGCGCCTGGGTCTTGAAGGTGATGTAGAAATGATGCTGGCCCGGCAGCCCTTCGGGCGCGGCCGCTCGTTTCAGCGCCGCCTTCACCACGCCGCGCAGGGCCTCCTGCGCCAGCGCGTCGTAGCGCATCTCGTCCTTCGGAAACCCGTCTTGGTCCATCTACGCCTCTTCCGCCCAGCCCGCGGGAAACTAACGCCTCGGCTCCTTACGGCAAAGCCGCTCGCCCAAGGCGCGACCGAGACCCGCAAGCATACATCAAATGAACGCGCCGCGCTCGCCCAAGGAGGGTGAACGAGCGATGAAATTCTTGTCGGGAGGGAGAGGGGCCGGCTTCCTGCGGATTACGCTGCGGAGGCGGCGAAAGTGGGGGAGTTCTGTTGCCAGGCCTCCCCCGAGCCCCGCCTGGGGATCTGAACCCCCAGGGCTTTAGGTCGAACTCACCGGCGCCGCATTACGCAGCGACAGCGAACTCTTCAGCGAAGTTATCGTTCGCAGTTAGTAAATGACCCGAAACGGTGGGTCAGGCCGAGAGAAAGCAACGCCTTTACACGTCCGTCGATGCTGATCGGCCCCATGCTTTCCCGCCGATAACGCGGAGGAAGGTGATGGTGGAGCCGCCGGGAATCGCACCCGGGTCCGGTCCGCTTATTTCGCGCGCGTTTATCCCCATAGTCCGGTCGAAACCGGACAGGTTGAATATAGGGACGCGATCGGCGAAGCGGAAGACCCTGCGGAGCGATCAGCCCTTCGCGCCGGTCGACCCGAGGCTGCGCTGCATGTCCTGGTTCATCAGCTGGTTTTCCAGCTCGATGCGGTCCCACTCGGCCTTGGTCTTGCAGATTTTCGAGGTCCGCTTGGCCAGCCGCGTGCCGGTCTTCTTGGCGGTCTTGCAGATGATCTTGTCAGGATCGGTGTCGGTGGCGCTCGCCGCGCCCGACGTAGCGGCGGTGCTGGTGGCGGCGGGAGCGTCTTCCGCAGCGGCCGCGGAAAACGCCAGGGACGACGCGATAAGCGCGGCGGCGGACAACAGACGGACGCTCAATTCACCCTCCAACAATCGGCGTATCTGATCGACTTTCACGTTATGCGCGTAGTTTCGTTCTGTGAAGGGCGTTCAGACGCAAAATCTGGGCCACTCAGGGGTCTGGTTGCGCAGCCATGTGAGCTGGCGTTTGGCGTAACGACGGGTCTCCTGGCGCCCCAGCGCCGCGGCGTCCACCAGCGAGAGCTCGCCGGAGAGATGGCGGCCCAGTTCGCGCAGGCCCACCGCCTTCATCGCCGGCAGGTTCGGACCCAGGCCGCGGGCCAGCAGGGCGCGAGCCTCCTCCAGCGCGCCTTCGGCCAGCATGGCGTCGAAACGGGCGTCGCAGCGGGCGTAGAGCACATGGCGCGGGGGCTCGATCACCAGCGCCTCGTAGCTGCCGGCCGCGAGCCGGGGCTGGGTGTCCGCCTGCCAGTCGCTGAGCGCGCGCCCGGTGGCGGCGTGCACCTCGAAGGCGCGGGCCAGCCGCTGGCGGTCGCCGGGCGCGATGCGGGCGGCGGCGGCCGGGTCGCGCTCGCGCAGTTCCGCGCGGAAGGCGTCCTCGCCCAGTTGCTCCAGCCGCGCGCGGGCCTCGGCACGCACCTCTTCGGGGATGGCGGGCACGTCGGCGAGGCCGCGGGTCAGGGCGCGGAAGTAGAGGCCCGTGCCGCCGACCACGACCGCGGTGCGGCCCTCGTCGGCGATCTCGTCCAGCGTCGCGGTCGCCGCTTCCAGCCAGCGGCCGACCGACCAGGTTTCCGACGCGTCGGCCACGCCGTAGAGCCGGTGCGGGACGCGCGCCTCCTCCTCGGCCGAGGGACGGGCGGACAGCACGCGCAGGTCGCGATAGATCTGCAGGGCGTCGGCGTTGACGATCACGCCGCCGGTCGCCTCGGCCACGCGCAGCGCCAGGGCGGACTTGCCGCTGGCGGTGGGGCCGGCGATCAACCTGACCTTGGCGGAGTCGCTCAGCTTCACGTGTCCTTCGTCTTGCGTTGCGGCGCGGGCGCCCGGATATGAAGCCCGCCTGCAGCCCCCGCAAGGAAAACCCCATGGCCGACACTCCCGATCGCGACGCCGTCCTGGCCGCGCTGGATCGCGTGACCGACCCGAAGAGCGGGCAGGGCCTGGCCCAGGCGGGGCTGGCGCGCGGCCTGGCGCTGGGGCCCGGCCGGGCCGGCTTCATGCTGGAGGTCGCTCGCGAGGACGCCGCGCTCTACGCGCCGGTCCGTGAACAGGCCGAAGCCGCCTTGCGCGCCGTGCCCGGCGTGGAGCGGGCCCAGGTGGTGCTGACCGCCGAGGGCGCTGCGTCCACACCGGCCCGCCCCAAGGGCGCGCGCCTGTCCGACGCCGCGGCCGACCAGGGCCGGCCCAAGGCCCCGGTCGCCGCCGGCCGGCCCGACCACGTCAAGGCGGTGGTGGCGGTGGCCAGCGGCAAGGGCGGGGTCGGCAAGTCGACCGTGGCGGTCAACCTGGCCTGCGCCCTGTCCAAGCTCGGCCTGTCGGTCGGCCTGCTGGACGCCGACGTCTACGGCCCCTCGGCGCCGACCATGTTGGGCCTGAAGGATCCGCCGCAGTACGCCGACAAAAAGATGGTCCCGCTGGAGGCCTGGGGGCTGAAGGCCATGTCGATCGGCCTGCTGGTCGATCCGGAGCAGGCCATGATCTGGCGCGGGCCGATGGCCAGCCAGGCGATCACCCAGATGCTGAACGAGGTGCGCTGGGGCTCGGAAAATGCGCCGCTCGACGTGCTGATCGTCGACTTGCCGCCCGGCACGGGCGACGTGCAGCTGACCCTGGTGCAGAAGACCAAGCTGGACGGCGCCGTTGTGGTCTCGACCCCGCAGGAGGTGGCGGTCGCCGACGCGCGGCGCGCCGTGACCATGTTCGAGAAGATCGGCACGCCGGTCCTCGGCCTGGTCGAGAACATGGCCTACTTCCCCGATCCTTTGACCGGCGCGCCGATCCCGATTTTCGGCCGCGGCGGCGCGAAGGCCGAAGCCGAACGGGTCAAGGCGCGCTTCCTGGGCGAGGTGCCGATCGACATGGCGCTGCGCGAAGGCGCGGACGCCGGCCGCCCGCTGGTCGCCGCCGCCCCGGACTGCGCGACCGCCCAGGTCTTCCTTGAGATCGCCGGGCTGGTGCGCGATCGGCTGGTGACGATGAAGGTCTGAGTTCATTTCCCTTCTCCCCTTGCGGGAGAAGGTGGCCGGCGGAGCCGGCCGGATGAGGGGTGCCCGCGCCGCATTATCAGGATGAGAGGCGTGGTCCCGCTCGACGTTCAAACGTCGCGTCGACACCCCTCATCCGACGCGCTCCGCGCGCCACCTTCTCCCGCAAGGGGAGAAGGAGATTCACCGCCGCTCCAGCACCCGGAACACGAAGCCGTGGTCGTCGCCCTCGGCCGGCGCGTGCGCTTCGCGGCGGACCTCGGTCCACTGGGCGTCGTCGAAGGCCGGGAAAGTCGCGTCGCCTTCCGGCTCGGCGTCGACCTCGGTGACGTAGAGCCGCTTGGCGCGCGGCAGGGCCAGCTCGAACAGGGCCGTGCCGCCGATCACGCAGACCTCGTCCACGCCGTCCTCGGCCGCCTGCTCGCGGGCGATCTGCACCGCCTCCTCGAACCGCTCGCACACGATCGCGCCCTGCGGCTCGAACGAGCCGTCGCGCGACAGCACCAGATTCAGCCGTCCGGGCAGCGGTTTGCGAGGCAGGCTGTCCCAGGTCTTGCGGCCCATGACGATCGGCTTGCCCAGCGTCACCTGCTTGAACAGGGCCAGGTCCGACTTCAGCCGCCAGGGCAGTGCGCCTTCACGGCCGATGACGCCGTTCCTGGCGCGGGCGACGACGAGGGCGAGGTGGGGCAGGCTCATGGTCAGACCGCCACCGCAGCCTTGATGTGCGGGTGGGCCTGGTAGCCCTCCAGCACGAAGTCCTCGAAGGCGAAGCCGAACAGGTCGGTCTTCGGCGCAATCTGCATGCTCGGCAGCGGGAACGGCTCGCGGGTCAGTTGCAGCCGGGCCTGGTCGACGTGGTTCAGATACAGGTGCGCGTCGCCGAAGGTGTGCACGAACTCGCCCGGCTTCAGGCCGACCACCTGCGCCACCATCATGGTCAGCAGGGCGTAGGAGGCGATGTTGAACGGCACGCCCAGGAACACGTCGGCCGAGCGCTGGTATAGCTGGCAGGACAGCTTGCCGTCGGCGACGAAGAACTGGAACAGGCAGTGGCAGGGCGGCAGGGCCATGTCGTCGACGTCGGCCGGGTTCCAGGCGCTGACGATGTGGCGGCGGCTGTTCGGGTTCTTCTTCAGGCCCTCGACCAGCCTTTCGATCTGGTCGATCGAGCGGCCGTCCGGGGCCGCCCACGAGCGCCACTGCTTGCCGTAGACAGGGCCCAGCTCGCCGTTAGCGTCGGCCCACTCGTCCCAGATGCTGACCCCGTGCGCCTTCAGCCAGGCGATGTTGGTCTCGCCGCGCAGAAACCACAGCAGTTCATAGACGATCGACTTCAGGTGCAGCTTCTTGGTGGTCAGCAGCGGGAAGCCCTGCCCGAGGTCGAAGCGCATCTGGCGGCCGAACACGCCCAGCGTCCCGGTGCCGGTGCGGTCGCCGCGCTCGACCCCGTTGGCCAGGATGTCGGCCAGGAGGGCGAGGTACTGGCGCTCCGGATGATCCGGGGCGGCGACGGCGAGAGGCTGGGACACGGCGTTCATGGCGGGGAACATCCGGCCGGAATCGGTCGGGATCAAGCTGGTGCGCGGTCGCGGCCTCACCCCGAAAACCCGCCGTCGGCCAGATACGCCTGCTCCTCGGGCGTGCTCTCCCGTCCCAGCGCCGCGTTGCGGTGGGGGAAGCGGCCGAACCGGACGATGATCTCGCGGTGGTGGCGGGCCCATCTGGTGTCGTCGTCGCCGCAATCGGCCATGGCGGCGAGACCCCGGTCGTGGTCCGCCAGCCGCTCCGAATGCTGGAAGGGCAGGTACCAGAAGGCGCGCAGATCCCTCGGCCCGCTGCGGTCGAAGCCCCGGTCCAGCGCCCGGTGCGCGAACGTCCGCGCCAGGGGATCGGTCGCCCACATGTGCGCGGAGCCCCGCCACAGGTTGCGCGGAAACTGGTCGAGCAGCAGGAGCAGGGCCAGCGCGCCCTCGGCCGTCTCGGCCCAGTCGTCCAGCTCGCGCCGCGCGGCGGCGAAATGGGCCGGCTCGAACTGGCGGCAGGCGTGATCGAAGGCGTCGCCGCCGCGGAACCACTTGCTAGGACCGGCCTCGCGCCAGAAGTTCAGCACCCGTTCGGAAGAGAGAGTCGCGTTCATGCCTGAGCAGTTAGGAACGCCGTTGCCGGTTTACTACGACCGCGACTGCGACCTGTCCCTGATCCGCGGCCGCAAGGTCGCCGTGGTCGGCTATGGCAGTCAGGGGCGCACCCAGGCGCTGAACCTGCGCGACTCCGGCGTCGGCGACATCCGGATCGGCGTGCGCGAGGGCAAGTCGGCCGACGCGGCGCGGGCGGACGGATTCGAGGTGGTCTCCGTGGCCGAGGCGGCCGGCTGGGCCGACGTGCTGGCCCTGCTGACCTCGGACGAGGCGCACCGGGACCTCTACCGCGACGAGATCGCCCCGCACCTGAAGCCCGGGGCCTGCCTGGTGTTCGCCCACGGCCTGTCGGTGCGCTTCGGCCTGGTCGCGCCGGCCGCTGACCTCGACGTGGTGCTGGTCTCGCCCAAGGGCATCGGCCCGCGCATCCGCGATCTCTACGTGGAAGGCGAGGGGGTGTTCTGCCTGTTCGGGGTGCACCAGGACGCCACCGGGAATGCGAAGGCGCTGGGCCTGTCGTTCGCCGCGGGCCTGGGCTGCGGGCGCAAGGGCATTCTCGAGACCACCATGCGCGACGAGTGCGAGAGCGACCTGTTCGGCGAGCAGGTGGTGCTGTGCGGCGGCGTGCCGGAGCTCGTCAACGACGCGTTCGAGACCCTGGTCAGGGCCGGCTATCCGCCGGAGGTGGCCTGGTTCGAGTGCTTCTACGAGCTGAAGCTGGTGGTCGACCTGATGTTCGCCCGCGGCGTGGCCGGGGCGTTCGAGAAGATCTCCAACACCGCCGAGTACGGCGCCTACCAGACCGGCCCGCGGGTGATCGGCGAGGCCGCCCGCGCCGCCATGAAGGGCGTGCTCGACGACGTGCAGGACGGGGGGTTCGTGAAGAAGTTCATGGCCGACTACGACGCCGGCTTCCCCGAACTGCTGGCCCGCCGGCGCGCGCTCGGCGAACGCCCGATCGAGGCGGCCGGCCGGCGGCTGGCCGAGGTGGCGGCGAAGGCGGGGGAGTGAGGGGCCGAAATCCTCGTCCTTCGACAGGCTCAGGATGAGGATTTCTACTGCGGCCCAGTAGCTCTCATCCTGAGCTTGCCGAAGGACGAGGGCGGCCCCGTGGCGGCCAGCCCGCCGCTCCGCTAGAACGTCGCCATGCGGCGCATCTCCACCGTCTGCCTGCTCGGCCCCGACCTCTGGTTCCCGGAGGCGGAGGAGCATGCGCGCCGCCAGCGCGACCTGTGCGACCAAGCCGGCTTCGTCGGGATCACGGCGCTCGACCACAATCTGGTCGAGACCGAGCCGTCCGAAGCCATGGCGCGAGAGATCTACGCCGAGAGCATCGCCCGCATCCGCCGCTGCGACGCGGTGGTGGCCAACCTGACCCCCTGGCGCGGGCCGGGTTGCGATGCGGGCACCGCCTTCGAGGTCGGCTTCGCCGCGGCGTTGGGCAAGCCGGTGTTCGCCTATCTGAACGTGGTCGACGAGGAAGAGGCCGACCATCGCGACCGCGTCGAGCGGATGATCGGCGCGGAGATCGACGCCGACGGCGAGTGGCGCGACAGCTACGGCTGCACCGTCGAGGACTTCGGCCTGCCGGAGAACCTGATGCTGTGGGCGGAGGCGCGGCGTCTGTACGTGATCGTCACGCCCGACCCGCTGCGCGACCTGACCGGCCTGGAGCTGGTGCTCGACGCGCTCAAGCTCTACGCGGATTAGGCGGCGGGACCGCCCTCGTCCTTCGACAAGCTCAGGATGAGGGCTATTAGGGCCGCAGTAGAAATCCTCATCCTGAGCTTGTCGAAGGACGAGGATTTCGGCCCCCTCACATCCACCCCAGCCCCGCCTCGCCGCGGAGCACCGCCTCCGCCTCCGGCGTGTGCTTCCGGGCGTCGCCGCGGGCGTGCAGCACCAGCGGCGGCAGGATGCGCAGGGGCGCCTTGCCGGTCTTCACCGCCTGCACCAGCACCCGCTTGGCCGGGGCGTCGGCGAAGGGATGGATCGCGCGGATCTGGAACGAGCCGGCCGTCGCGCCCAGCAGGGCCAGCAGGTCGGCCAGCCGGTCGGCGCGGTGGATGACCACGATCCGCCCGCCCTCGCGCACCGCCTTAAGCAGGAAGCGGGTCCAGGCGTCCAGGCCGGTGTCGGCGATCCAGGCGGCGCGGCGGCTGGGGTGGGGCGCGCGCAGGGCGTTCGGGTCGTCGAAGAAGGGCGGGTTGGCGATCGCCACGTCGAAGGGCGGCTCGCCGGGCGCCAGGAAGCCGTGGGCGGCGAATCCCCGGCCCACGTCGCCGGCGCGCACCTGCACTCGGCCTTCCGCGTCGTTCAGGCCGATATTGCGCTCGGCCAGGGCGAGGGCCTCAAGATCGCGCTCCACGCCGGTGAAGCGGGCCTCGGGCGAACGCGAGGCGGCCTGGAACAGCACCGCGCCGGCGCCGCAGCCGGCCTCCAGCACGCGCTCGCCGGGCTTGGCGTCGACCGCGGCGGCCAGCAGGGCGGCGTCCATGCCGGCGCGATAGCCCTTAGCCGGTTGCAGCAGGCGCACGCGCCCGTCGAGCAGGCGGTCGTCGGTGACCAGCGGTTGTTCCAGAGGCGGCGCGTCGAGGTGTTCGGTCATGCAACAGAGCTGGGAGCGGAGCAGTTCAGGTGCTAGGGCGGCTTGACCCTGCAAGGGCGCCTAACCATTGTGCGCCGCGTTGACGCGGGGCCGCCAGTCGGTCCGGCCGTTTTTCTGGAGTTTGAGCGTTGGACGCAGCAACCGCCTCCGTCGCGCGCCCCTCGGGCGACGTCGAGAGCCTGATCCGGCTCGCCGTGGCCGACATGGCCGCGGTGGACGCGCTGATCGTCGAGCGCATGCAAAGCCCCGTAGCGGTGATTCCCGCCCTGGCCGAGCATCTGATCGCGGCCGGCGGCAAGCGCCTGCGCCCCTTGCTGACCGTGGCCGCCGCGCGGCTGGCCGGCATCGAGGGCGGCGCGCACCACAGGTTGGCAGCGGCTGTGGAGTTCATCCACACCGCCACCCTGCTGCACGACGACGTGGTCGACGGCTCTCAGCTGCGCCGCGGCAAGGTCGCCGCCCACCTGATCTGGGGCGCGGCGTCGAGCGTGCTGGTCGGCGACTACCTGTTCGCCCGCGCCTTCGAGCTGATGGTCGAGACCGACTCGATCCGCGCGCTCGGCATCCTCTCGCGCGCTTCCAGCGTGATCGCCGAGGGCGAGGTGCTGCAGCTGACGCGCGCCCACGACCTGAAGCTGACGCAGGACGTCTACCTGGAGATCATCGGGGCCAAGACCGCCGAGCTGTTCGCGGCCGCGGCCGAATCGGGCGCGGTGGCGGCCGGCGCGCCGGAAGCCCGCATCCAGGCGCTGCGCGCCTACGGCATGAACCTGGGCATGGCCTTCCAGCTGGTCGACGACGCGCTGGACTACGGCGGCACGACCGAGGCCCTGGGCAAGAACGCCGGCGACGACTTCCGCGAGGGTAAGGCGACGCTGCCGCTGCTGCTGGCCATCGCCCGCACCGCGGGGCGCGAGGACGCTTTCTGGGAAAAGGCCATGGGCCACCCGGGCGACCAAACCGAGGCCGACTTCCGCCGGGCTCGCGAGATCATCGTCGGCTGCGGCGCCCTGCAGGCGACCCTCGACCTGGCCGGGTCATACGCCGACGCCGCCAAGGCGGCGCTGGAGGTGTTCCCGGCCGGGGAATGGCGCCACGCCCTGGAAGGCCTGGCCGACTTCGCGGTCAGCCGCCGGGCTTAAGCAGCCAAATATCCTTCTCCCCTTGCGGGAGAAGGTGGCTGGCGGAGCCGGCCGGATGAGGGGTGCAAGCGCCACGCATCCGGGCGAAGGCGCTGTCCCGCTCTGCTTGCAAACGCCCCGCCGTCACCCCTCATCCGACGCGCTTCGCGCGCCACCTTCTCCCGCAAGGGGAGAAGGGGAGATTGGCGCCTGCCGGCGCAGCACGCCCCACAGCAGGCATCCAGCGCCCGCCGCCGCCAGGCTGAGGCCGAAGCGCCAGCCTTCCGGCGCGCGGTGGATGGCGAAGCCCAGTCCGATCGCCGCTCCGGTCAACGCCCAGAACCGCCAGGCCAGAGCCGCGTGGCCCTTGCCGGTGTGGTCCAGCCACAGCTGGTAGACGTGCTCGCGGTGCGCGTGGAACAGCGGGCGCTTGCGGCGCGTGCGGTCCACCAGGGTCAGCAGCACGTCGGTCAGGATCGGCAGGGCGGCGACCGCGGCGAACAGAGGCGCGGTCGGCTCGCGCCCGGCCAGCAGCACCGCCAGGCCGCCGATCAGGAAGCCGGAGAACTGCGAGCCGGCGTCGCCCTGGAAAAGCCGCGCCCCCGGAAAATTCCAGGGCAGGAAGCCCAGTCCGGCGGCCGCGGCGACCGCGCACGCGCCGGCCAGCAAGGGGTTTGCGCCGGTGAGCGCGGCCAGCGCGCCGAGGCCCGCCAGGGTCAGCACGTTGGCGCCGACCACCAGGCCGTTGGAGCCGTCCATGAAGTTGACCGCGTTGCCCACCACCACCAGCCAGGCGGTCGTCAGGCCGACGGCGACCACGGCCGGCAGATCCAACCGCAGCCCCGGCGCCAGCGGCAGCACGTCGATGCGGGCGACCCACAGGGAGAAGGCCAGGGCCAGCAGCACCTGCGCCAGCAGCTTGTGGGTGGCGGGAAAGTCCCAGACGTCGTCGGCCGCGCCGTAGAGGCCCAGCGCGCCGGCCAGGCCCAGCAGCAGGGCCAGATCGCGCGTGGTCGCGCCCGCCCCGGGCAGCAGGGCGACCACGCCCAGCACGGTCGCGGCGATCAGGGCGAGGCCCCCGCTGGTCGGGGTCGGACGCCCATGCGCGTGGCGCCGGTCCGGCCGGTCGACCGGGCCGCACCAGGCCAACGCGCCCGCCAGCCCTGCCGCCGCGAGCGCCGCGAGCAGGGCCGGAAGCATCAGGTCAGGCTCGCGCAGAACCGCTGGATGCGCCCGCAGGCGTCTTCGAGGATGTCGTTGGAGGTGGCGTAGGAGATGCGGAAGAACGGCGACAGGCCGAAGGCCGCCCCGTGCACCACCGCCACGCCCTCGGCCTGCAGCAGCTCGGCGGCGAAGGCCTCGTCGTCCTTGATCACCGCGCCGTCAGGGGTCTTGGTCCCGATCAGATCCTTGATCGACGGGTAGACGTAGAAGGCGCCTTCGGGCGTGGCGCACTTGATGCCCTTGGCCTGGTTGAGCATGGACACCACCAGGTCGCGGCGGCCCTCGAACACCTTGGCCTGGCGCGGGATGAAGTCCTGGGGACCGTTCAGCGCCTCGACCGCGGCCCACTGGGCGACCGAGCAGGCGTTCGAGGTAGACTGGCTCATCACCTTGGCCATGGCCTTGATCAGCGGCTCGGGGCCGCCGGCGTAGCCGATGCGCCAGCCGGTCATGGCGTAGGCCTTCGACACCCCGTTCATGGTCAGGGTGCGGTCGCGCAGCTCCGGCGTGGCCTGAAGGATGGTGGTGAACTTGAAGTCGCCGAACACCAGGTGCTCGTACATGTCGTCGGTCAGCACCCAGACGTGGCTGTGGCGCTTCAGCACCTCGCCGAGGGCCGCCAGCTCCTCACGGGTGTAGGCCGCGCCGGTCGGGTTGGACGGCGAGTTGAGGATCAGCCACTTGGTCTTGGGCGTGATCGCCTCGGCCAGGGCCTGCGGCGTCAGCTTGAAGTTGGTCTCCGGCCCGGCCGGCACGATCACCGGCTCGCCGCCGGCCAGCAGCACCATGTCCGGATACGAGACCCAGTAGGGGGCCGGCACGATCACCTCGTCGCCGGCCGACAGGGTGGCCATGAAGGCGTTGAACAGCACGGTCTTGCCGCCCGGGGAGACGTTGATCTCCGAGACCTTGTAGTCGAGGCCGTTCTCCCGCTTGAACTTGGCGACGATGGCCTGCTTCAGCTCGGGAATGCCGTCGACGTCGGTGTACTTGGTCTCGCCGCGGCGGATGGCGGCGATCGCCGCTTCCTTGACGTTCTCCGGCGTGTCGAAGTCCGGCTCGCCCGCGCCCAGCGAGATCACGTCGCGGCCCGAACGCTTCAATTCGCGGGCTTTCTGCGTGACGGCGATGGTCGGCGACGGCTTCACGCGCCGAAGCGCGGCGGATTCAATCGACATGGGGCCTCCCGGGGGACCTCGGCTGTTTACGCCCCGCGCGGGAACGGTGCAATCTGAGCCGAGGGGGCGCCGTAGGGGAATGCACGCACGGATTTTTACGCTGATCGCGATGACGGCCGCCGCGCTGGTCTGCGCGGCGACGCCGCAGGTCGCTCGGGCCGAGCCGGAAGACGGCTGCGTCGACACCCGGTGGGACTGGTGCGGCGCCCAGCTCAGCGAGGCGCTCGACGCGCACGGGCTAAAAGCGGCCGAGGACTGGAGCCGTCGCGGCGACGCCCTGATCCGCGTCTTCGTCGTGGACGGCTTCGGCCATGAAAAGCCGGTGGTGGCTTTCTCAAGGCGGCTGAACGACCGGCGCGTTTACGCCTATCCCGGCGATCCCGATTACGGGCACGCGCGTTCGGGCCAGGTTTCCCTCACAGATTGGGAGGTCGCAGACGCTGCGCTCAGGGCGGTTCATACGGCTCCGAGCCGTGGCGACGACACGAACGTCGAAACCGAATTGCCGGATGGCACCGTCGAGATGGTGCTTTGCACCGATTATTGGACCTATTTGATCGAAGCGGTTTCCGATGGCCGCGTCAGCCGCCGGTTTCGAACTGCGTGCGGCGACGACCCGCTCATTGAGCACGTGGAGACTTTGGCTCAGCTCGCGCGCTCGCGTCTGTCGCCGTGTGACTTGCTCGATATCGAGCATGACCGCCCCTTCGCCGCGCTCGAGGCCTGCGCCTACCTCTATGGACGTGAAACAGATGCGGTCTCGGTGATGAACCGTTTCCACAGCCAGCCTTTCGACGAGGCCGACGCCGCCGATCCGGGGCAGGTCGCCGACCTCTTCACGGCCGATGCGGAAGTGCGCTGGCCGGATCAGGCGCCGGCGCTCGGGCGGGAACAGGTGGCGAAGCCCTGGTCAGAGATGACGCGGAGCCAGGACGCCGAGGCGTATTACGAGCGGGTCGACGGCGTGGCGGCGGGCAGGGTCGTGATCAAGGGCGAGCTCTACGTAGAACGTCCGAGTGCGGACGACCCGAAGTCCTCCGACGAGTTTTCGGCCGACTACACCCAGACCTGGATCCGCGACTCGGACGGCGCTTGGCGGATTAGTCGCTGGGCCGTCCAGCCCTTTCGGATTGTGAACTGAGCCTGCCCGGCTATATGCGCAGCCTGATGAACCAGCTCTGGACCTTTCTGACCAGCATGGACCGGCGCGCCTGGCGCGCGATCGGGGTGACCGTCGGGCTTTTCGCGGCCATGGCCGTGGTGTTCATGATCGGCCGCAGCTTCATGGGCGGCGACACCGAGCGCGAGCTGGAGGCCTGGCTGCAGGGCTTCGCGGACGGGCCGTGGGGCCTGCCGGTGGTGATCTTCCTGTTCACCGCCTCGGCCTTCATCGGCGCGCCGCAGTTCGTTCTGATCGCCGCCTGCGTGGTCGCCTTCGGGCCGTGGCTGGGCTTCCTCTACAGCTGGGTCGCCACCGTGGTTTCGGCCGCCGCGACCTTCTGGGTCGGCCGGGTGGCGGGCGCCAGGTCGCTGGAGCGGTTCGGCGGCGGCGTGCTGAACCGCATGTCCAGTTATGTCGGCAAGAACGCCTTCACCGGCTCATTCATCATCCGCAACGTGCCTTCGGCCCCCTTCATCGTGGTCAACATGGCCTTCGGGGTCTCGCGCGCCTCGTTCTGGCAGTTCCTGGCCGGCTGCGCGCTGGGCGTGCTGCCCAAGACCGCGCTGGTGGCCTTCTTCGGCGGCTCGTTCATGACCGCGGTGGCCGGCGACGGGGTGTGGAGTTCGGCCATCCTCGCGGGGATCGGCCTGGCGTGGCTGGCGATCATGCTGATCGCTCGCGAAATCCTGCGCCGCCGCGCGCCGCGCACGTCCCAAGACGAGGTCTGATCGTGAAGCCGAAGCTGTTCTACGCCCCGGGCGCCTGTTCGCTGGCCCCGCACATCGCCCTGCTGGAAGCCGGGGCCGAGGTGGAGCTGGTGCGCGTGGACCTGCACAAGGCCGAGCAGCGCCGGCCCGAATACCTGGCGCTCAATCCGAAGGGGCGGGTGCCGCTGCTGGTCACCGAGCGCGGGACCCTCACCGAGGCGCCGGCCATCCTGGCCTGGATCGCCCAGACCTGGCCGCAGGCGCAGCTGTCGCCGGCCGACCCGTGGGCGGCGGCCCAGGTCAATTCGTTCAACGCCTACCTGTCCTCGACCCTGCACATCACCTTCGCCACCCACTTCCGGCCCGCGCGCTTCGCGCAAGGCACGGCGGCGGCCGAGGCGATGGCGCAATACTTCCCGACCGCGCTGGCGCAGGGCTTCGCCTTCGTGGAGGCCCAGCTGGAGGCCAGCGGCGGCCCCTGGGTGCACGGCGAAGGCTACACCACCTCCGATCCCTACCTGCTGACCATGGCCCGCTGGGCCAAGCGGGTGGGGGCCGACATGTCCGGCTTCCCGAGGATCGCCGAGCACACTGAGCGGACCCTGACCCGCCCGGCCGTGGCGCGCGCTTTCGAGGCGGAGGAAATCGTCTTCGGCTGAGTTCGAAGGCCGCCGTTTTTCCAATTCGGACAAGCGGCTGCAGCTTCGCCGTTGACAATGTCGTGTAAGTCGCACCTTCCCCGGCGTCTTGGCTCTTGAAATCGCCCACGGGGCAGGGCACACGAACCTTCGTCCGACGGCGAAAAACACAAGAATCGTTGCGCGAAGGGGATCGCGTGACGGGGCGTCGCCGAAGGGTTCGTTCCTCAGGTCCGCATCATCGACGGGTCCCGTACGCCCATGCTCCAGCCCCTGTTCGGCATGATCTCGAACGACATCGCGATCGATCTCGGCACGGCCAACACCCTCATCTACATGAAGGGCAAGGGCATCGTGCTGAACGAGCCGTCCGTCGTCGCTCTTCGTAACGTCGGCGGCCGCAAGGTCGTTCACGCCGTGGGCATCGAGGCCAAGCAGATGCTGGGCCGCACCCCGGGTCACATGGAGGCGATCCGCCCCATGCGCGACGGCGTCATCGCCGACTTCGAAGTCGCCGAGGAGATGATCAAGCACTTCATCCGCAAGGTTCACAACCGCAAGAGCTTCGTGAACCCGAAGGTGATCGTGTGCGTGCCCTCCGGCGCCACCGCCGTCGAGCGCCGCGCCATCAACGATTCGTGCCTGAACGCCTCGGCCCGCCGCGTCGGCCTGATCGACGAGCCGATGGCCGCCGCGATCGGCGCCGGCCTGCCGATCCACGAGCCGACCGGCTCGATGGTCGTCGACATCGGCGGCGGCACCACCGAGGTGGCGGTTCTGTCCCTGTCCGGCATCGTCTACTCGCGCTCGGTGCGCGTGGGCGGCGACAAGATGGACGACAGCATCATCTCCTACATGCGCCGCAACCATAACCTGCTGATCGGCGAGACCACCGCCGAGCGCATCAAGAAGGACATCGGCACCGCCCGCGTCCCGCACGACGGCGAAGGCCTGTCGATCGAGGTCAAGGGCCGCGACCTGATGCAGGGCGTGCCGCGCGAAGTGCGCATCTCCGAGCGCCAGGCCGCCGAAGCGCTGGCCGAGCCGGTGTCGCAGATCATCGAAGCGGTGAAGGTCGCGCTGGAAGCCACTCCGCCGGAGCTGGCCGCCGACATCGCCGACAAGGGCATCATGCTGACCGGCGGCGGCGCGCTGCTGCGCGGCCTGGACGCCGAGATCCGCGACCAGACCGGCCTGCCGGTGTCGGTCGCCGACGATCCGCTGTCCTGCGTCGCGATCGGGTGCGGCAAGGTGCTCGAGCATCCGCGGTGGATGAAGGGCGTTTTGGACGCGACTCTCCCCTAAGATGACATCATGTCCGGACAGAAGGTCGGGACGAGACAGGGTTAAAAGGGGGCGACGGCGTTGTCTTTCCGAGACGGACCGTTCGAGAATCTGAAGGTGCCGCTGACCTGGACGGCGGCGGTCGCCCTCATACTCGCGGGAGCCGGTGCGCTCCTGCTGCTGCTCAACGACAAGCGTGAGCAACTGGACGCCAAGGCCTACGGCGCGCGCGGCGCGTTCGACGCCATCGCGGCGCCGGCCAACGGCATGTTCGCCCACCCGGTGCGCTGGGTCGGCCAGGCGTCCGACTGGGTCGACGACTACTTCTTCGCCGTCAGCGAGAACCGTCGCCTCAAGAAGCAGGTGGCTGAGCTCGAGGCGTGGCGCGACGCCGCCGTGGCGCTGAAGAACATCAACTCCCGTTACGAGTCGATGCTGCAGATCCGCACCGAGCCGCCGGTCCCGATGGTGACCGCGCGCGCCGTGTCGGAATCTCGCGGCCCGTTCGTCAACGCCCGCCTGATCGACTCCGGCTCGCGCAAGGGCATCAAGGTCGGCAACCCGGTGATCAACGAGCACGGCCTGGTCGGCCGTGTGGTCGGCGCCACCGCCTCGGTCAGCCGCGTGCTGCTGCTGACCGACGTGGCCAGCCGCACGCCGGTGCTGGTCAACCGCACCGACGCGCGCGCCATCCTGGTCGGCGACGGCAGCGGCAATCCCAAGCTGGAGTTCATCCGCGGCAAGGACGCGGTGAAGGCCGGCGACCAGATCCTCAGCTCAGGCGACGGCGGCGTGTTCCCCCGCGGCCTGCCGATCGGTGTCGCGGCCAAGGGCCTGGACGGCTCCTGGCGCGTGAAACTCTATTCCGACCGCGGCGCCGTGGACTTCGTGCGGGTGCTGCTGTTCGAAGACTTCGCCCAGCTGGTCAACCCGGAGGCGCTGAACGCTCCGCCGCTGACCGCGCTGAACAAGGCCGCGCCGCCGCCGTCGCCGGAACTGGCGGCCCGCATCGAGGCCCTGCACCCGACGCCCCACCCGGGCGCCGTCGCCGCGGCCCAGCCGCCGGCCGTGACCCTGGCCACGCCGCGTCCGGCCGCCACGGCCGCGCAGCCGACCGCCACGCCGCCCAAGCCCGCGGCGCCCGCCGCCGCCGCACCGACTCAAGGCAACGGGGGCCGGCCATGAGGGGGCGCGCGGTCCGCGTCGTGGGGCCGCTTCATTGGATCGGGTACCCCGCGCTCGCCGTCGTCGCCGCCACCCTGGTGTTCGCCACCCCGGTGCGGCTGTTCAGGCTCCCCCTGCCGGAGCCGATCTTTCCGATGGTCCTGGCCTTCGCCTGGCCGCTGATCCGGCCGTCCATGCTGGCCCCGGCGGTGCTGCTGGTGGTCGGCCTGTTCCTCGACCTGCTGTGGGGCGGACCCATGGGGCTGTGGGCGCTGAGCCTGCTGTGCGCCTATGGGGTGATCCTGTTCGCCCGGCCGCTGATCGTGGGCCAGGACGTGCGGGCCCTGCTGGGCTGGTACGTCGGGGCCACCATCCTGGCCTACGCGCTGGGCTACGTGTTCACGGCCATGGACGTGAAGGCCGCGCCCAGCCTGGTCGGCGCCTTCTTCCAGGTGCTGGTGACGGTCCTGCTGTTTCCACTGGCCAATAATCTGATCGAGCGCTTCGACGACGGGGACGTGCGCTTCCGATGAGCGAACCGGCGATCTTCTTCTCCGACGTCAACGAACGTCAGGGCGGGTTCCTGCGCCGCGCCATGCTGATGGGCGGGCTGACCAGCGCGGGCATCCTCGCGCTCGGCGCGCGCCTGGGCCAGCTGCAGCTGGTGCAGACCGGCCGCTACCAGACCATGTCGGCGGAAAACCAGTTCAACTTCCGCCTGGTGCCGCCGCCGCGCGGCCGCATCCTGGACCGCAACGGCGTGGTGCTGGCCGGCAACCGGCCGAGCTTCCGCCTGCTGGTGGTGCGCGACGAGACCAAGGATCTGGACGCCACGCTCGACGCCGTCGAGAAGCTGGTGCCCGAGACGGCCAACCGCCGCCGCTCGATGATCCGCGACATCAACCAGAGCCCGCGTTTCGCCCCGGTGCCGGTGGCGAACGACCTGACCTGGGAGGAGTTCGCGCGGGTCAACCTGCACGTCTCCGAACTGCCCGGCGTCATGGCCGACATGAACGAGGCGCGCTTCTACCCGTACGGCGGCGCCTTCGCCCACGTCATCGGCTACGTCGCCAAGGTGTCCGACAAGGACGTCCAGAAGGCTAGGGAAGGCGGCAAGACGCCGGACCCGATCCTGTTCAACCCCGGTTTCCGCATCGGGAAGCAGGGCATCGAGAAGGCGCTGGACGAGGACCTGCGCGGTGTTCCAGGCGGCCAGAAGGTCGAGGTGGACGCGCGCGGCCGGGTGGTCGGCGAGGATAATGAAGGCTCCCGGCCGGCGGTCCCCGGCAAGGAGGTCGTGCTCACCCTCGACGCCGACGTGCAGAACCGGGCGCTGGAGGTGTTCGGCGAGGAATCCGGCGCCTGCGTGGTCATGGACATCCGCACCGGCGACCTGCTGTGCCTGATGTCGGCCCCGGCCTTCGACGCCAACCTGTTCGTCGGCGGCGTTCCGTCCAAGGTCTATCGCGCGCTGGCCGACTACGAGCGCAAGCCGCTGCTCGACAAGGCTCTGTCCGGCACCTTCCCGCCGGGTTCGACCTTCAAGACGATGACCGGCCTGGCCGCCCTGCAGGCGGGCATCGACCCCAAGCGCCGCGTCCACTGCTCGGGCGGCTGGAGCTTCGGCGGGCGCACCTTCCGCTGCTGGAAGAAGGGCGGCCACGGCTCGCAGGACCTGCACGACGCCATCAAGAACTCCTGCGACACCTACTTCTACACCATGTCGCTGGAGATCGGCCCGGACCGCCTGGCCGAGGTGGCCAAGGCGTTCGGCCTGGGCGACACCTTCGACATCGGCATCTCCGGCCAGAAGAAGGGCATCGTTCCTTCGACCGCGTGGAAGAAGGAATACTTCAAGAAGGCGTCCAATCCGGACGCGCGGCGCTGGTGGCCGGGCGAGACGCCCAGCTACGCCATCGGCCAGGGCGCGCTGGCGGTGAACCCGCTGCAGCTGTGCGTGATGACCGCCCGCCTGGCCAACACCAAGAAGGCCATCCGGCCGCGCCTGATCAAGTCGATCGGCGGGGTGGAGCAGCCGTCCGGGGCCGAGGCGCCGGACCTGCCGTTCCCGCACGAGCACCTGGAGATTGTCCGCGGCGGCATGGCCGCGGTGGCCAACGACGTCACCGGCACCGCCTATCGCGCCAGCCAGCTGGGCCTCGGGCCCATCCAGATGGCCGGCAAGACCGGCACGGCCCAGGCCCGCAACTACAAGTCCGGTGAATCACGCGGCCCCCGCAACGCCAACTGGCAGCTGCGCGACCACGCCTGGTTCGTGGCCTTCGCGCCCTACGACGACCCGCGCTACGCCATCTCGCTGCTGATCCAGCACGCCCCGGCCGGCGGCGCCGCCGACGCCGCGCCGCGCGCGCGGGAGATCATGAAGGTGGTGCTGCTGAAGGATCCCGAGATCCGAAAGCGCATCGAACAGCCCTACGTCGAGCCCGCCGCTCCGGTCGACACCGGCGCGCCGCAGGACGAGCCGGACAGCTTCATCGGCTCGGAACCCACGGCGCCCGCGCCGCAAGGAACGCCGCAAGGAACGCCCCAAGGAGCGCCCACGTGACCGCCTCCGCCCTGACGCGTCCCGGCGAGCGGGACCGCCTTTCGGTCAAGTTCAGCGAGATCGACTGGCGCTTCGCCGGCCTGCTGTTCGCCATCGCCGGCGCCGGCTCGATGATGCTCTATTCGGTGGCCGGCGGCTCGTGGGAGCCCTGGGCCGCCAACCACCTGATCCGCTTCAGCCTCTGCTTCGCCCTGATGATCGCGCTGGGGCTGGTGGACCTGCGGGTGTGGATGGCGTCGGCCTATCCGGTCTACGCCATCGGCCTGGTCCTGCTGATCTGCGTGGAGCTGTTCGGCTACACCGCCATGGGCGCGACCCGCTGGCTGAACCTGGGCTTCACCCGCATCCAGCCGTCCGAGATCATGAAGATCGGCATCGTGCTGGCCCTGGCGCGCTTCTACCACGGGGCCTCGGCCAAGGACGCGTCGTTCTCCTTCAAGCTGCTGATCCCCGCGGCCATGATCGGCGCTCCCGTGCTGCTGGTCGCGCACCAGCCCGACCTCGGCACCGCCATGCTGATCGCGCTCACCGGGGCTGCGGTGATGTTCATGGCCGGGCTGAGCTGGAAGATCATCTTCACCGGCGTCGCCGGCCTCGCCGCCGCCGTCCCGCCGTTCGTCATGTTCGTCATGCACGACTACCAGCGGAAGCGGATCCTGACCTTCCTGGACCCGGAGTCCGACCCGTCGGGGTCCGGCTACCACATCATGCAGTCGACCATTTCGATCGGCTCGGGCGGACCGCTGGGCAAGGGCTACATTCTGGGCTCGCAAAGCCAGCTCGAGTTCCTGCCGGAAAAGCAGACCGACTTCATTTTCGCCGCCCTGGCGGAGGAGTTCGGCTTTGTCGGCTGCTTCTCGCTGCTGCTGCTCTACGCCGCCGTCATCCTGATCGCGCTGCGCATCGCCAGCCTGTCGCACAGCCACTTCGGCCGGCTGAGCGCGGCCGGCGTGACCGCCACCTTCGCCCTCTACGTGCTGATCAACGGCGCGATGGTGATGGGCATGGCGCCGGTCGTGGGCGTGCCCATGCCGCTGCTGTCCTATGGCGGCACCGTCATGCTGACCGTGATGATCGGCTTCGGCCTGGTGATGTCGACGCGGGTGCACCGCTATCTCGAACTGCCGAGCGGCCGCGGGTTCTTCTTCTAAGAAGGCCCCGGCCGCGCCGGAACGTCCTCGGCTTCCGAGGGTTGCCGGGGCATGGACGATCACGACCTTCGCAAGCTGGCCCTGCGCCTGTCCGTGGAAGCCTCGCCGGAAGCGCCCACGGGCGAGGGGCTGGGCCCGTGCGAGCCTTCCACGCCGCCGGCTACCCCGGCGGACGCCAAGGCGGCCTCCACGCCGGACGAAGAAGCGCAGGCCCTCGTGCCGATCAGCGCCTGGACCTCGCCGGAGGACGCCAAGGTCATGGCCGCGGGCATGAAGGCCAAGGCCAATCCGGCCGAGTGGACCTTCGAGCGCCTGTGCCGGATGATCGAGGACTTCGAGAACAAGCTCAGCGCCGACGAGGAGATCGGCGCCACCATCGTCGGCGCGCCCGGCGAGGGGGCCTTCCGGGTCGACGACATCGGCTTCTGGGGCCCGGACCTGATCATGTTCTACGGCAAGAACCAGCACGGTCGCGCCGTTCGCCTGATCCAGCACTATCAGCAGCTGTCGGTGCTGCTGTCGGCCCTCCCGCGCGAGGAGGAGGCCAGGCCGGCCCGCCGCATCGGCTTTGCGCTCCGCTCGCGCATGGAGGAGGCGGCGGCCGACAATGCGCCGGCCCCGCCGCCGGGCGGTCAGGCGCAGGCCGGGCCGGGGAAGGCGCCCGTGGGCAGAGGCGAACGCCCCTGACCTAGAGCTTCAGCGCCGTGTCCGTCGCCCGGACCAGGGCGTCGACTATGCCGGGTTCGGTCGAGGCGTGGCCGGCGTCGGGGATCACGTCCAGCCGGGCCTCGGGCCAGGCCTTCTTCAGCGACCAGGCGCTCTCCATCGGCGTGACCACGTCGAAGCGGCCCTGCACGATCCAGGCGGGGATGTGACGGATCTTGTCGATGTTCTTCAGGATCCAGCCGTCTTCCGGCAGGAAGCCGCCGTTGACGAAGTACCAGCACTCCAGCCGCGCGAAGGCGGTGGCGAAGTCGGGCTGGGCGAATTTGTCGGGCCGCGCCTCGGGACCGCGCACCGAGATGGTGTCGCCCTCCCACGAGCTCCAGGCGATCGCCGCCTCGGTCTGCACGACCGGGTCGCGATGGGTCAGGCGTTTGAAGTAGGCCGCCATCAGGTCGCCGCGCTCGGCCTCCGGGATCGGGGCCAGGAAACGCTCCCAGGCGTCGGGGAACAGCATGGAGGCCCCGTCCTGGTAGAACCAGGCCAGCTCCCGCTTGGTCAGCAGGAAGATCCCGCGCAGGATCAGCGCCTCGACCCGGTCGGGGTGGGTGATGGCGTAGGCCAGCGCCAGGGTCGACCCCCACGAGCCGCCGAACACCGTCCACTTTTCGATGCCGCAGCGCTCGCGCAGCCGCTCGATGTCCTCGATCAGGGTCCAGGTGGTGTTGTCTTCCAGCACCGCGTGTGGGCGGGACTTGCCGCAGCCGCGCTGGTCGAACAGCACGGTGCGCCAGGAGGTCGGATCGAAGAACCGGCGCATGCCGGGGTTCACGGCCCCCCCGGGGCCGCCGTGCAGCACCACGGCCGGCTTGCCGCCGGGCGCGCCGCATTCCTCGTAGTAGACCTCGTGGACCGAGCCCGTCGGCATCCAGCCGTAGGCGAACGGTTCCACTTCCGGATAGAGGCCGCGTCGGGCGGCGTCGATATTGAAGGCGGCCATCGCGTTCCTGTCTCCGAAACCGATGGTCACCCGTCAAGTTTTTCGTGCGGCGAAGCTTTCACCCGGACCGCCGTCCAGGCGAGCGCGGCCCAGCCCGCCAGCATCAGGACGCCGCCGATCGGCGTGACCGCGCCCAGCACGCGCGGGCCGCCCAACGCCATGGCGTAGAGGGTGGCGGCGAACACCGCCCCGCCCAGGTTCAGCAGCAGGGCGGCGGTCCGCGAGCGCCCGGCGCAGGCCAGGGCGGCGACCGCGTGCGCCAGCTGGTAGGCCGAACCGGTCCGCAGCCACGCGACCGCCTGCGGATCGCTCACGGCGTGGGCGGCGAAGGCGCCCAGGGCCACCGCCGCGAAGCCGTTGCCGGCGGCGAACAGGACGGCGGCGCGGTCTTGCCGATACATGTCAGGCTCCGTTTGCGTAGCGAGCCCTACCGCGTGGCGTCGACTCTGGTAAGCGGAAACCCGTGAAGGGCTCCACCCGTATTTCCGTCGCCTACGCCCTGCTGTTCACCGGCACCGGCGTCAGCCTGCCCTACATCTCGCTGTGGCTTCGGGCGGAGGGGCTGAGCGGGGCGGACATCGGCGTGATACTGGCCGCGCCCATGCTGGCCCGCATCGTCACCGGTCCCTTGCTGGCCGTATGGGCCGACAGCTTCCGGCTGCGGCGCACGGCCGTGGCGGTGCTGGCCTCGGTCACCTTCTGCGCCTACGTCGGCATGGCGCTGACCCGCGGCTTCGCGGCCTGGCTGCCGCTGTGGTTCGTGGCCGCCTCGTGCCTGGGCGCGATCCTGCCGCTGCTGGACGTGTTCTGCCTGCGCCGGTCGCGCAAGGACGGCTTCGACTACGCCCGCCCGCGCGGCATCGGCTCGCTGGCCTTCGTCGTCGCCAACGTGACCATGGGGGCCCTGCTGGCGATCTACACGACCGAGCTGATCATCGTCTGGGTCGCCGCGGTCAACGCCCTGCTGGCCCTGGCCGCCTGGCGGATCCTCCCCCACGAGCCGGTGGCCGACGACGGCGTGACGACCAGTCACGCGGACCGGTTCGCGGGCCTGGGCCGGCTGCTGGGCGACCCGACCTTCATGACGGCCATCGTGTCGTTCGGCCTGATCCAGGCGGCCCACGCCTTCTACTACGGCTTCTCCATCCTTAGCTGGAAGGCGCAGGGCGTCCCCCAAGCCTGGCACGGCCTGCTGTGGGCCACCGGGGTGGCGGCCGAAATCGTGTTCATGTGGTTCATGCAGCCGTTCCGCCGCCGGATGGGCCCCTGGCGGCTGGTGATGCTGGGCGGAGCGGCGGCGATGGTGCGCTGGACCGCCATGGCGTTCGCCCCGCCGTTGGCCTGGCTGTGGCCGCTGCAGATGCTGCACGCCTTCAGCTTCGCGGCGGCCTTCCTTGGCGGCCTGCAGATCATCGAGAAGCTCACGCCGCGGGAGAGCTCATCGGCGGCCCAGACCCTGAGCTCGGCCCTGTCCAGCGGCCTCCTGACGGGGCTGGGCACCATCATGGCGGGGCCGCTGTACGACCGCTACGGCGCCGGCGGCTACCTGGCCATGACGGCCATGGCCGGGCTGGGCCTGGTCGGGGTGTTCCGCCTGCGCAGGATGGTCGAGGCGAAGGGCTGAGCGCCCGTTCCGGATGGCGACCATCCGGAACGGGATCTCAGGCGTGGTCGCCGATGGCCGCGTCGATCAGCAGGTAGGTGCGGCCGGGTTCGGAGGAGAGCAGGGCGATCGTCATGTAGCCGTCCTCGTCCTTGCGCCGGGCGTCCTCCAGCAATTCCTCGTAGCGGGTCACATAGCGCTCGGCCTGGGCGCGCAGGCCCTTGTCCGACAGCACGCGGCGCGAGATCCGGCGGATCGCCGCCGGAGCCACGCGGCGGACCACCTCGCGGGCGGTGTCCGGATCGCCCTCATGGAAGGCGGCGGCGGCCTCCTCGACCCGCGCGCGGGGCAGCAGGGCGTTGGGATCGACGCCCAGGGCCTCGATCTCGTCGATCAGGCGGTCGGCCAAGTGCTCGTCGTCGACCTCCGGCTCGCCGGCCGGCGCCTTGTCCATGCCGCCCAGCAGGTCGCGCCAGGTCCAGCCGTCGGGCTCCTTCTTGCCGGCGGCGGCGTCGAACACGGTCTTGAACTCGTCGTCGGTCGCGGTCGGCGTCAGCTTCAGGCGAGGACGCAGGCCGGCGGGCGGCGCGGCGGGCGCTTCCGGCTCCGGACGGCGCTCGCGGCGCGCCGGCGCGGCTTCCGGCTGGGCCGGCGCCCGAGGGGCCGACGCGCCGTCGCCGGTGACCATGCCCATCATGCGCACGGTCTCCGACAGCATCTCGTAGTTCCGCTTCACGCGCTCCTGGAAGGCGGCGTCGACAGACTCGGTCTCCTCGGCCGCGCGGCGGGCGGCCGAGGCCAGGGCTTCGAGCCCCTGCTCGACGGCTTCCTTGATGTCGGCGACGTGGGCGTGGGCCTCGCGCGGCAGGCGGGCGACCCGCTGGTCGATCTCGCCCAGCGCCGATTCCACGTCGATCAGGGCCCCGCGCAGGGCGTTCAGGTTGGCGTCGAGGCGCGCGCCGGCGCGTTCGCCGGCCTCTTCGACCAGGGCGGAGGATTCGTCGATCAGGCGACGGGCCGTGTTCATCCGCGAGTCGAAGGCGTCGTCGGCCCGCTTGCCGGCCTCGAAGGCGGCCTCGCCCAGCCGGTCGACCCGGGCGCGGGCGGATTCCACCGAGGCGTCGGCCGAGCGGCGCGCCTCCTCGGCGGCGGCGGACAGGTCGGCCACGGCGCGGCTGGCGTCCTCGACCAGCTCGTCGCGGATCTGGGCGGCGGCGTCGGCCAGGCGTTCGATCGCCTCGCGGGTGCGGGTCTCGGACAGGTGGCGCTCGGCCTCAGACATCTCCGCCAGCTCGCGGAACTGCACGGCGGCCCCCTGCACCAGGTCGCGCATGGCTTCGGCGCCCTTGGCCGAGGTCTCGCCCAGTTCGCCGGCGGCCAGACGGGTGTGCGACAGGGCTTCGGTCAGCTGGGCGCGCTGGGTCTCGACCTGGGCGGAGAAGTCCTCCTGGTCGGTGCGCAGGGCGTAGGCGGCGGCCACCAGGGCCGCGCGGCTCTGCGACAGGCTCTCTTCGACCGAGCGGATCTGCTCGGCCACGCCGGTGCCGGCGGTCTCCAGGCGCATGGTCTGGCGGGCCAGGTCGTCGGCGGCCAGGCGCGCGGCGTCCTGGGCCTCGCCGGCGGCGGCGGCCAGGTCGGCGGCGCGCGCGGCCAGGGCGGCCTCGGCTTCGCGCAGCTGGGTCTGGGCGAGGTCGGAGGCGTCGGCGATCATCCGCGCCTGGCGCTCGACCGCGTCGACCACGCCCACCGACTGTTCGTCGAGGGTGCGGCCCAGCTTGCCCATCTCCTCGCGTTCGCGGCCCAGGGACTCGCCCAGGGCGCGGGCCGCGCGCGCGGCGGTCTCGGCGGCTTCGTTGAGGCGACGGGTCTCCACTTCCAGCGCGTCGCGCAGGGCGGCCAGTTCGGTCCGCGCCCGATCGGCCGCGCCGGTGGCCTGGTCGATCTCGGCGCGGATCTCGCGCACCACCTCGGCGGAGCGCTCGGACGCCAGGGCGGCCGGGGCCACCATGGCTTCGGACAGGTCGCGGGCGCGGCGGACCTCGGCGGCCAGGCGCGAGCCCTGACGGGCGACGTAGGCCATGACGAACAGCAGGCCGGCCGGGCCGATCGCCAGCAGGGCCAACAGCGCGGTGCGCAGCGGCGTCAGTTCGAAGGCGTTCTCGTAGCCGATGATGTAGGCGCCCACGCCGCCGACGCAGGCGGCCCACATCACCGCGGCCAGGGCGGCCAGCAGGTAGAGCAGGGTCGGCTTGTCCTTGGCGGCCGGCCGCTGGCCCGGACGGCGGTCGCGCGGGGCCGGGGGACGCGACAGCGCCGCCGGCGGCGTCTCGAACGCCTTGGCCACGGGCGCGGGCGTGTCCTGCACGGGCGGTTGCGGCTGCGGCGGCAGGCTCGGCTCAGGCCGGCCCTCGCCGCCGTCGGGTTCCGCCTTCGCCTCGACCGGCGGTTCCTCGCGCGCGGGCGCGACGGTCGCCGGATCCGGATCGACCTTTTGCGTCAGGGTCAGGGGCGGGCGGGATCGAACTCTCATGCGCGGCTCGTCTTGATCGCGCGCAGGCACGCAGACTGCGTATTTTCGCGCGTAAGACGAAACCTAGCCGCAAGTCCCGGACTCGGGAAGCGGAATGCGATTCGGGCGCGCGCCGTGGCGCGCTCAGCAGTCCTCGCCGGTCTCGGCCTTAGAAGTCGTCTCGGCGGCCGTCTGTTCCGGCTGGCCCGTGCGCTGGATCTCCGGCCGGTCGCCGGCTTGCGGCGCGTGCAGGTCGATCCCGAACTGGGCGAACAGGGCGACCGCCAGCGAAGTCACCACCGCGGCGATGAACTCGACGATCCCCTCCACCGCCCGCCTCCTCGGACTGCGATGGCGGCGTTATCTGACGAACATGGCCGCCCGGCAATGTGGGCGGCCATGAACTTTCGTTACGAGAGGGCGCGGCCCTTTCCGGGGGAGGGCGGAAAGGGCCGCGGGTCGGGTCAGCGCTTGCGGCAGAGCACGTCGCGCAGGACCGGCTGGTTGAAGACGACCCGGCCGGTGCGGTCGATAGCGCGCCGCGCGGTCTCGCTGTCGTCGTAGAAGGCCGGGGCGCCCAGGCCCAGGCGACGGCAGAAGAACTCCGCGCCGCCGCGCGCCGAGGCCACGTCGAGCCCGTTCAGCTTCGGCTGCCGGAAGAAGACCGTGGCGCGGCCCTCGTAGCCGTCGCGGATCGTGGAGGAGCCGCCGGTGGGGCGGTCGTCCCCCGGACGGTCGTCGCGCAGGGGCTCGGCCGACGAGACCATGCGGTTCAGGTTGAACCGGCCGAGGTCGCGCACGTCGCCGCTGACGGTCTGGCAGCGGCCGCCGAAGTCGGCGTGCTCGCAGATGCGCCACGCCCCGTCGCCGTCCACGCGCAGGCTCTGGGCCTTGTCGTTGAAGCCGCTGCGGGTGAAGTCGCGGTCGCGGGCGTCCAGCGTGAACGAGCGGCCCTGGAAGTTCGGATATTCGTAGAAGGTCACGCGGGCGCGGCCCTGGTCGCCGGGCCAGTCGCCGCGGCGGATCTCGGCGCTCTGCGACTGGGCGGAAGCGGCCGTCGCGCCGAGGACGGCGAGGCCGGTGAGGACGAGGGCGAGGGGCCGTTTCATGATTTTGTCTCCGGTGAGCTCGTTTGCTCTTGAGGACACCATAACAGCCAAGCCTGAACCGGCGTCGAACGCGGATCTTCATCTCGCGTTCACCTTCAGCGCGGGCCTGGGAAACCGCCGCGCTTCCCGGGTGTTGTCATGCCGACCGGAAACGCCATGGCGGCGGCCGGGGAGGGACCGACCGTCTTGCTGCTGCTGCCCGGAGCCACCTGCTGGCGTGTCGAGCGCGCCGGACGGGCGTCATTCCTTATGGAGAACGCGGCCTACTTCGCCGCGCTTCGGGACGCCCTGCTGAACGCACGGCGCTCGATCCTCCTGCTCGGCTGGCAGTTCGATCCGCGCACACGGCTGGATCCGGCCGCGCCGGCCCACGACCGCACCGGCGAGATCGGTTTTCTGCTGCGCAAGCTGGCGCGCGAGAACCCGAACCTGGACGTCAAGCTCTTGATCTGGCGCTCGCCCCTGCCGATCGCCTGGTCCCAGGACTTCTTTCCGATGCGGGCCGGGGCCTGGTTCAAGACGCAGGCGGTCGACTTCCGCCTCGACCGCGCCCGGCCGCTGGGGGCCTGCCACCACCAGAAGGTCGTGGTGATCGACGACAAGCTGGCCTTCTGCGGCGGCGGCGACGTGTCGGTGGACCGCTGGGATACCGCCGAGCACCTCGACCACGATCCGCGCCGCTGCACGCCGACCGGCCTGATCTGCCAGCCGCGTCACGAGGTCATGGCCATGGTCGACGGCGCGGCCGCGCGCGCGCTGGGCGATCTGGCGCGCGAGCGCTGGCGGGAGAAGACCGGCGAGCGCCTGCTGCCGGTCGAGGCGGAAGGCGATCCCTGGCCCGAGGGGGTGAAGCCCGACCTGCACGACGTGCGCGTCGGCATAGCCCGCACCGAGCCGGCCTGGCGCGGGCGCCCCGGCGTGCGCGAGAACGAGGCCCTGCACCTGGAGGCGATCGCCTCGGCGCGGAAGCTGATCTACCTGGAAAACCAGTACGTCACCTCGCCGGTGATCTCGGCGGCGCTGGCCCTGCGGCTCCAGGAGCCGGACGGGCCGGAGGTGGTCATCGTCTCGACCGCGCGGAGCCCCAGCTGGTTCGACCAGGCGGCCATGGACGGCGCACGCGGCGCCCTGCTGGCCCGCTTGCGGGCGGCTGACGCGCACGGGCGGTTCAGCGCCTGGACGCCGCTGACCGAGGAGGGCGGGGTGGTCGTCGTGCACTCCAAGGTGACGATCGTCGACGACCGCTTCCTGCGGGCAGGGTCGACCAATCTGAACAATCGCTCCTGCGGGTTCGACACGGAGTGCGACGTCGCCGTGGAGGCCGAGCGGGAAGGCGACGCGACGGCCCGCTTCATTCGCGCCTTCCGCCGCCGGCTGATCGGTCATTTCGTCGGGGTCTCGACCGAGTCCTATGCGGCGGCCGAGGAGGTGTTCGGCGGCGAGGTGGCCGGCACGATCCGGGCGCTGGATCCGGAAGGGCGGCGCCTGGCGCCGCTGGCGACCCGGCCGGCCTCGCGGGTGTCGAAGCTGATCGCCTACTGGCAGCTGGGCGATCCGTTCTCCCCGTCCGACGCCTGGCGACCGTGGCGGCGAAGACCGCTGGCGCGGCTGGTCAAGACCGCGGCGGCTCAGCCGGGCGAAGCGGCCCCGGACTGATCGAGCTCGAAGTCGATCACAAGCGGCAGGTGGTCCGAGGCCATGCGGGCCAGCGGCGAGAACGGGGCCTGCACGCCGGTGATCCGCACCGAGGGGCTGATGAAGCAATGGTCGATGCGCAGCACCGGGAAACCCGACGGGAAGGTCGGCACGGTGCGGGGGACGGCCGGCGTCTTCTGGGCGTCGCGCAGGCGGCTGGCGACCCGGGCGTAGGGACGGGTGACCGAGGTGGCGTTGAAGTCGCCGACCAGCATCACCGGATCGCGGCAGTCGGGATGGCCCAGCCATTCACGCCCGACCAGGGCGGCGGCCTGCAGGCGCTGCTCGCGCGGCACCAGGCCGAGGTGCGTGTTGAGCACCTGCAGCTCGACCCCGCCGACGTCCACCGCCACCCACAGCGCCCCGCGCGGCTCGTTGCCCGGCACGCCGGTGATGCCGGGCAGGGAGGCGGCGTGCACCAGCCGCTCGGGGAGGTGGGTCAGGACCGCATCGCCGTAGAGCTCTTCCTCCACCCGCATGGCCGGATGGAAATGGAAGGTCATTTCCAGCCGCTTGGCGATGGCGTGGGCCTGGTCCACGCCCTGGGTGCGGGCGCGGCCGACGTCGAGCTCCTGCAGGCACACGATGTCGGGCTCGGAGTCGGCGATCACCGCCGCGATCCGTTCCACGTCCAGCTTCCGGTCCACGCCGACGCAGCGGTGGACGTTGTAGGTCATGATCCGAGGCATGGCGCTCGGTGACTAACGCGGGGCGATCAGATTTCGACCAGTCGGTCCGGCAGTTCGTTCGGGTTTTCCGCGCCGGGCGGGAAGTGCTCGGCCAGCACCTTGCCGCACATGCCGATGGCCTCGACGAAGCCGTCGGCCGGGCGGCCGGCCTTGACCTGACGGACCAGGGCGGCGACCGCGTCGCCCCAGTGCTCCGCGCCCACCTTGGCGTGAATGCCCTCGTCGGCGACGATCTCGACGTGGTGGTCGGCCATGGAGGCGAAGATCAGCACGCCCGTGCGTCCGGCGGTCAGGTGCATGCCCTTGGCCAGGAACTGCTCCATCGCCGCCTTGTGCACCCGCTGGCGCTTCAGGCTGCGCGGGGTCAGGAAGCGGCGCACCGGCGGCAGGGAAGCGATCAGCAGCACCAGCACGAACACCGCCGCCTGCACCAGGGCGTAGGCGGTCAGCGCCGCGCCGACCGCGGCGTCGGTGGCCGACAGGTGCGCGGCGGTCCAGCCGCCGTCCAGGCCTCGCAGCCAGCCCAGGTCGAAGCCGAACGGCACCAGGGCCAGCGGCGCCAGCAGGGCGGCGACCGCCGCCCAGGCCAGCGGCACTTCGCGATAGTCGGAGACCTCGCGGGCGATCACGCAGATGATCTCGCCGGAGGTGTTGGCCTCGGCTTCGGCGATGGCCGCGTCGACGCGCGCGTGATCGGCGTTTGAAATCTTCATCTCACCACCCCCCCGAAGCGCCGCCGCCACCGAACGAACCGCCGCCGCCGCTGAAGCCGCCGCCGCCGCCGCCGCTGCCGCCGCCGCGACCGCCGCCGCTGCTGAGCAGGCTCCACAGGATGATCGGCAGCAGGCCGCTGTCGCGGCCGGGACGCCGGCGGCCGAAGCCGAGCGCGCGGAACACCGAGGTGAGGATGAAGAAGGCCACGAAGGCGATGAAGATGATCGCTTCCGGCTCGATCCGCGCCGGCTTGGCCTTCATCTCCTCGGCCGCTTCCTTGGCGCGCGCCTGCGCCTCGGCCGGGTCGAGGGTGAGTTGCTGGATCACCGCGTCGGTGCCGGCGACCACGCCGCCGGGATAATCGCCGTCGCGGAAGCGGGGCAGGATCTTCTGCTGGATGATGACGCTGGACAGGGCGTCGGTCAGGACCGGCTCCAGGCCGTAGCCGACCTCGAGCCGCACCTTGCGCTCGTTCGGCGCGACGATCAGCAGGACGCCGTTGTCGGCGCCCTTCTGGCCGATCTGCCAGTGCCGGCCCAGCTGGTAGCCGTAGTCCTCGATCTCGTAGTCCTGCAGCGAGGGCACGGTGACCACCACCATCTGGTCGGTGGTCGCCTGCTCCAGCGCGGCGAGCTTCTGGTCCAGCTCGGCCTCGGTCTCGGGCGGCAGGATGTTCGCCTGATCGACCACGCGGCCGGTCAGGGGCGGGAACTTCGGTTCCGCCTGGGCCCCTGGCGCGAACGCCAGGACGGCCACGAACGCGAGCGCCGTCGTACGGACGGCGCTCGCCAGGTTCGAGAGGATCATCGGGCCGGGGCGGGCGCCGTCGAGCCCGGCGCCGCCGAGGAAGCGCCGCTCGCCGGGGCGGGCCCGCCGAGGTTGAAGTTCACGCTGGGCGCGGCCTGGGCGCCGGCGGCCGCTTCGAACAGCTGCATCGGCTTGGAGCCGGCGTGGATGGTCTTGGCCCAGATGACGGTCGGGAAGGTGCGCAGCGAGATGTTGTAGTCGGTCGCAGCCTGGTTGTAGTCGCGCCGGGCGATGGCGATCCGGTTCTCGGTGCCTTCCAGCTGCGACTGCAGGGCCAGGAAGTTCTGGTTGGACTGCAGCTGCGGATAGTTCTCGACCACCAGCAGCAGTCGGCCCAGCGAGCTCGACAGCTCGTTCTGGGCGGCCTGGAACTGCTTGAACTTGGCCGGGTCACTGAGGTCGTCGGCGCTGACGTTGACCGAGGTCGCGCGAGCGCGGGCGTTCACCACGTCGGTCAGCACGGTGCGTTCCTGCACCGCCGCGCCCTGCACGGTGGCCACCAGGTTCGGCACCAGGTCGGCGCGCCGCTGGTACTGGGCCTGCACGTCGCCCCAGGCCTGCTTGGCCCGTTCTTCCTTGGTCGGGATGGTGTTGATCCCGCACCCCGCCAAAGCCACCGCGCCGGCCGCCACGGCCAGCAAAGCCATCAGACGTTTGGCTACGATCTTCATCTCGGTCCCCCTGCGCCAGCGCGCCGGTTTTCATATCAGGCGCAAGTGACAGCGTTATTTCACCGGAAAGGCAAGGGCCGCCTTTGTTCGCTGGCCCTCCAACCAAGGAAAATTAATCACCTTCTGGAATCCTGGCGGACCGAAGGAAAGGCGCCTGGGTGTTCCGGATCCTCTCT
The DNA here is from genome assembly GCF_014349105.1 of Caulobacter sp. 17J80-11. Lineage (GTDB taxonomy): Bacteria > Pseudomonadota > Alphaproteobacteria > Caulobacterales > Caulobacteraceae > 17J80-11. Next base: position 180,690 of record NZ_JACSJI010000003.1, read on the forward strand.
TGCCTGACGACCGCGCATGATTGGCGCCTCGTTCCGGTGGCGGCGCTGGTCTGTCTGGCGGCGACGCTCACCGCCTTCCGGCTGTACGCCAAGGCTTGCGCCTACAAGGGCGGACTGCGCGCGACCTGGACCGGCTTCACCGGCGTGGCCGCCGGGGCGGGGGTCTGGGCCACCCACTTCATCGCCGTGCTGGCCTACGAGCCGGGTTTCCGCACCGGCTACGCCCTGGGCCCCACCGCCCTGTCCCTGCTGGTCGCGATCGCGAGCACGGCGGCGGGCTTCGGCCTGGCCAGCTTCGGCGGCCCGCGCTGGCGCGCGGCCGGCGGCGCGCTGCTGGGCCTCGGCGTCGGCGCCATGCACTACACCGGCATGTCCGGCCTGCGGACCGAGGGCGTGCTGAGCTGGGACCCGGGCCTGGTGCTGGCCTCCCTGGCCGTGGGCGCGACCCTGTCGACCGCCGCCCTGTTCGCGGCCGGGAGCGCGACGAGCTGGCGGCGTTCCGCCGGCGCGGCGGTGCTCTACATGCTGGCCATCTGCAGCCTGCACTTCACCGGCATGGGCGCGATCACCATCGTGCCGGACTCCTCGGTCGCCGTTCCGCCGGAGCTCTTGGACCACCACACCCTGGCGGTCGCGGTCACCAGCCTGGCCGTCATGATCCTGTGCGCCGCGGTCGGCGCCACGGTGATGGAAGGGGTCGGCCGCCGGGACTCGCTGCGAAGCCTGCGCGGGGCCGTGGAGGCCTTGCCGCAGGCCATGTGCCTGTTCGACGCCGAGGACCGCTGCGTGATCTGGAACTCGCGGTACGAGGCGCTGAACATCGACAGCGTCGTGCGGCTGCGTCCCGGCCTGCCGTTCCGCGAGATGCTGGAAGCGGACCTGGCCGCCGGCCAGTATCCGGAGGCCGCCGGCCGCGAGGCGGAGTGGCTGGACGAACGCCTGGCCGCGCGCCGCGCCGCGCCCTGTACGCTGGAGCAGCGCACCGTCGACGGGCGCTGGATTCGTGTCGAGGACCGCCGCGCCGCCGACGGCGGGGTGGTCTCGGTGCTGACCGACGTCACCGACCTGAAGCGCGACGCCGAGGTGCTGGCCCAGGCCCGTGACGCGGCCGAGGCCGCCAACCGGGCCAAGAGCGAGTTCCTGGCCAATATGAGTCACGAAATCCGCACGCCCCTGAACGGCGTGCTGGGCGTGGCGGACGTGCTCGCCGGCCGGCCGATGGCCGCGAACGATCACGAACTGGTCGAGGTGATCCGCGCCTCGGGGCGGACCCTGGAGCGCCTGTTGTCGGACGTCCTCGACCTCGCGCGCGTGGAATCCGGGCGGCTCGATATCCAAACCGAGGCGTTCGATCTCGGAGACGCGGTTTGTTCCGTCGCGGCGCTGGCCGTGCCGCTGGCCGAAGCCAAGGGCATCGCTCTGAAGGTCGAGGCGGCGATCGACGCCGATCACGTCTTCGGCGATCCGATCCGCCTCAAGCAGGTGCTGACTAACCTGATCAGCAATGCGGTGAAGTTCACGGAGCGCGGTGAAGTGACCGTGCGGATCGTCCGGAACGGCGACGTCTACGAGTTCTCCGTGCGCGACACCGGGCTCGGCTTCGACGCCGCAACCAAGGCGCGCCTGTTCGACCGCTTCGAACAGGCCGACGGTTCGATCACCCGACAGTTCGGCGGCGCCGGCCTTGGATTGGCGATCTCGCGCCAGCTCGTCGAGCTTATGGGCGGGCGGCTGGAGTGCGACAGCACACCCGGAGCAGGCTCGACGTTCACCTTCGCCCTGCCGCTGCCGTCGGCCCCCAAAGCTCCCCCGGCGGACTTTCCGGCGACGGCTCCAGCGGTCGGGGCCGACCGGCCGATGCGCGTACTGCTGGCCGACGACCATCCGACCAACCGCCGGGTGGTGGAGCTGGTGCTCGACCAGGCCGGGGTGGAGCTGACCGCGGTGGCCGACGGCCTCGCCGCGCTGGAGGCTTTCCGCGTGGGCGCCTACGACGCCGTGCTGATGGACATGCAGATGCCGGTGATGGACGGGCTCTCGGCCACCCGGGCGATCCGCGACTACGAGCGGGATCGGGGGCTTGTCGCCACGCCGGTGATCATGCTGACCGCCAACGCCCTTCCCGAGCACGTCGAGGCGGCTCTGGACGCCGGCGCCGTGCGCCACCTGCCCAAGCCGATCTCCGCGCCTGGCCTGCTCATGGCCCTGGCCGAGGTCGTCGAAGAGCGCGCCGCCGCCTGAGCGGCCTCCGCCCGGCTTGCGCAGGCGGCCGAAGCGGTCCTGAGTGCCCGGCCATGCGTCAGGCCGTCCACACTCTCGAGATCGCCACGCCGGGGCGGGGCCTGACCGACGTCACCCGTCCGACCCGGGCCTGGGTCGACGCCCAGGGCATGGGCGAGGGCCTGCTGACCGTGTTCTGCCGGCACACCTCCGCCTCTCTGCTGATCCAGGAGAACGCCGACCCGGACGTGCGCGCCGACCTGGAGGCCTTCTTCGCCCGTCTCGCGCCGGAGCAGCCGGGCCTCTACCGGCACGACGCCGAAGGGCCGGACGACATGCCGGCCCACATCCGCGCGGCCCTGACTCAGACCCAGCTGTCGATTCCGCTGGTCGGCGGCCGCCTGGCGTTGGGGACGTGGCAGGGGATCTATCTGTTCGAGCACCGCCGCCGGCCGCACGCGCGCGAACTGGCGCTGCACCTGATCGGCGCCTGAAGCGGCCGCAGCGCCCGGAGGGGTCGCGCTGTCAGATTATGCGGAAGGAAGAATGGTGGGTGTACAAGGATTCGAACCTTGGACCCGCTGATTAAGAGTCAGCTGCTCTACCAACTGAGCTATACACCCGTCGCCGAAGCGAGGGCGCTCCTATAGGGGCTCACGCGCGGCTGGGCAAGCGCTCAATTCACTCGCGCGCCGCTTTGATGAGACCGACGTTCGGTCAACGGCAGACCCCGCCCGCAGATGCGCCGCCAGACAGGGCCTGAGTCGGGCGCCGACCGGCCTCAGGCCACTTCGTCGACCCGCGAAATCCTTGCGCGTCCGTAATGATACGGACGCTAAAACATCGGTTTTCTATAAAGATTACATGCATTTAATTTCGGCGCGCGATCGTGGCCCCGTGCGAAAACCCTTATTTTATTGGGAACTCGATTGTTGGATTGTTGCAGATTCGTAACAAGCTGAAGCGGGTATGACACCGGTGTTACAAAGCGTCTGGCCGGGCGTGCGCGCCCGTAGCTAAGCCTCTCCCCCTGCGACAGTCGCAGGCCGGGTCGCACGCCCGGTTGTTTTTGGGGGAAGTGAAATTCTCATGCTTAAAAGGCATCTGCTCGGCACCACCGTGGTCGCCGGGTTTGCCGCGCTCGGGGCGATGTCCATCGCGCCGGCCGCTTACGCTCAATCTGACGAAGCCAAGCCCGCCGAGGCTTCGGATCAGGAAAAGGCCGCCGACCAGGCCAACGTCGACGAACTGGTCGTCGTGGGCTCGCGTCTGCGTCGCGACACCTTCAACTCGCCCTCGCCGGTGCAGGTGGTGACCCGCGAAGAAACCATCATGGCCGGCTACGCTTCGGCCACCGCCGCCCTGCAGGGCACGGCGGTCACCGGTGGCGGCGCGCAGATCAACAACGCCTACGGCGGCTTCGTGACCAACGGCGGTCCGGGCGCCAACACCATCGGCCTGCGCGGCCTGGGCGCCGGGCGCACCCTGGTGCTGATCAACGGCCGCCGCGTGTCGCCGGCCGGCACCCGCGGTTCGGTCGGCTCGGCCGACCTGAACGTGCTGCCGAACGCCATGATCGACCGCGTGGAAATCCTGCGCGACGGCGCCTCGTCGATCTACGGCTCCGACGCCGTCGCCGGCGTGGTCAACGTCATGACCCGCAAGAGCGTCGACGGCCTGGAGTTCGAAGGCCAGTACAACATGCCGGCGCACGACGGCGGCGACGAGTCCCGCTTCTCGATCGTCGGCGGCACGCACGGCGACAACTGGCGGATCTCGGGCTCGTACGAGCACTACGAGCGCTCCGACCTGACCCTGGCCGATCGGGAATGGACGCGTTGCAACCGCGACATGATCCTGAAGAACTCGAACGTCCCGGCCAGCCTGCGCGAGACGATCGACCCGGTCACCGGCAAGGAAAAGTGCTACCCGATCACCGCGACCGGCTCGAACGGCGTGACGATCAACACGCTGGGCACCAGCAACATCAGCGGCGGCGTCGCGGCTCCGGGCGCGACGGGCACGACCTTCAACCGCTGGCGTCCGAACTCGGCGGTGACCACCGGCCTCGTCGGCTGGGAAGGCGTCGGCGGCGGCTCGACCACGAACACCAACATCCGCGACACCTTCGATCCGCGCACCCTGAACCGGTCGCTGATCTCGCCGGTGCAGATCGACACGGTGTTCGCCCAGGCCAGCTACGACCTGCACGCGCTGGGCGACGCCGAAGTGTACGGCGAGCTGCTGATCAACCAGCGTGACTCGCAGCAGACCGGCTACCGTCAGCTGTCGCTGGACTACCTGAAGGGCAGCCTGCTGATCCCGACCAACCTGCAGGGCAGCACCCTGGCGTCGGGGGCGACCAACACCTTCAGCGGCATCTTCCCGGGCCGTGACATCGGCGTGCGCAGCTTCATCGGCTTCGGCAACGACAAGAGCTCGCAGGGCGTCGACTTCACCAAGTTCACCGCCGGCGTTCGCGGCGACTTCTTCCTGCCCGAGTGGCGCTACGACGTGAACGTCACGTCCTCGCGCTCGGACTCGACGTACTCGCAGCAGTCCTGGATCACGCCGCGTCTGGGCGAGTCGCTGGACGTGGTGGCCGCTCCGGCCAGCATGGACCCGGCCCTGGTCCGCAAGGGCGCCGACGGCGTGACCAACGTCACCTGCGCGGTGAACATCACCAACCCGACCATCCGCTGTATCCCGGCTCCGGTGGTCAACGCCCAGAGCGTCGGCGGCGACCTGCCGGCGGACTGGATCAACTACACCTGGAAGACGGTCACCGGCTCCACCAAGTACAAGGAGACCCTGGTCAGCGCTTCGGTCGACGGTCCGCTGTTCGACCTGCCGGCGGGCAAGGTGATCGGCGCCTTCGGCGTCGAGTTCCGTGACGCGCACATCGACGACTCCCCGGCGCCGGAAAGCGTCGCGTCGCAGCTCTACAACCTGACCTCCTCGCAGCCGACCCGCGGCGAAGATTCGGTTTGGGAAGCTTTCGGCGAAGTCGAAGTGCCGATCCTGGCCGATCTGCCGTTCGCCGACGAGCTGACCGTCAACCTGTCGGCCCGTTACACCGACTACGACTCGTACGGCGCGGACTGGACCCACAAGGTGGCGGGCGTCTACAGCCCGTTCAGCTGGGCCTCGCTGCGCGCGTCCTACGGCACCTCGTTCCGCGCCCCGGCGCTGTTTGAGCAGTTCCTGGGCGCCACCACCGGCTTCGCGCAGGCCACGGTCGACCCGTGCACCCCGGGCGGCCTGGGCGCGAGCGATCCGGTCGTCATCGCGAACTGCCTGGCCGAAGTCGGTCCGGGCTTCACCCAGACCAGCGGCATCACCATCTACGGCGGTGGCGGCGCGGCTCAGGGCCTGAAGGCCGAAACCTCCGAGAACGTGACCTTCGGCCTGATCCTGCAGCCGGAACTGCCGAGCGCCTTCGGCAAGCTGGACGTGGCGGTCGACTACTTCGAGGTCGACATCCGCAACGGCGTGAACCGCATCGGGTCGAACAACCTGATGAGCCTCTGCTACTCCGACCCGAACTTCCGCGGTCCGGGCAGCGAAGGCTGGTGCCGTTACGTCACGCGTGACTCCGGCAAGAAGCTGACCATCTACGACAGCTACACCAACGTCTCGCGCCAGTACGTCGAAGGCATCGACTACAACGTGCGTTGGTCGCGTGAAGTCGGCCCCGGCGATCTGCGCGTCACCGCCGGCGTCACCCAGTACCTGTCGCAGGCCTCGGCCACCTTCGAGGACGCGCCGCTGATCGAGTCCAACGGCAGCCTGACCTCGCCGGAGTACACCGGCACCCTCGACGCCAGCTACAAGCTGGACAAGTGGACCTTCCGCTACGGCGCGGAATGGGTCGGGGCTCAGGACAGCGCGTTCCGTCGTCCGGCCACCGTTCCGGGCTTCCCGACCGTGAAGTGGACCGACGTCTACGACGTGAGCGTGCCGGACTACTTCCTGCACCACCTCTCGGTCCGCTACCAGGCGGACGACTGGTCGGCCATCGTGGGCGTCCGCAACGTGTTCGACGAGGAGCCGCCGACCATCTCGGCCGACGGCCGTACGAACCGTATCGGCAACGCGCCGCTGTACAGCGGCTACGACTACGTGGGCCGGTCCTTCTTCGTGAACCTCTCGAAGAAGTTCTGATCCAGGCGTAGCCACGGGAATTTGGGCGGCGGACTCCGGTCCGCCGCCCATTTTTTTTATGAAGCCGGTCAAAGGCCTCGCTTATCCCGTAGCGCTACGGACAAAAAATGGTCACAATTGCGCCGGGAGCCGGACATGATTCCGGGCGGGCGCGGGCGGGCGTCCGCATCTTCCTTATTCCGCCCGGTCGGACCAAGTATCCCCGATGGAGAGTTCCCCATGGCCGCGGCCCTTCCGGCAGGAGCGACGATGGACGAAGACGCGCCGATCGACGTGGGCGACGTCATGACTCTCATAGGGATGGAGCTGCGCCGCGCGCAGATCGCCTCGACGCGGCGGTTCGGCGAGCTGCTCGGGCCCAAGGGCGTCGCCCCCGGCCAGTACAGCGTGCTCAAGCTGATCGTCGCCAACCCCGGCCGCACCCAGTCGGCCCTGGCCGAAGCCCTGCGGCTGGACCGCTCGACCATGGTGCCGATCATCGACCGGCTGGAGGAGAGCGGCCTGGTGCGCCGGGTGCGCAAGCCGTCCGACCGCCGGGCCTACGCCCTGCAGGCCACCCCGGCCGGCGAGGCCTTCCTGGCCGAAATCGAGCCGCTGATCTCCTCGCTGGAAGCCGACATGGCCGCCAGCCTGGATCCGAACGAACGCGCCGTCCTGCTCAAGCTGCTGCGCCGGGTGACGGATTCGCTGGAGGCCGGCGACCGCTGAGCGGTCCGGCCTAAGCGTTTCGTTCACCAGCCGCGCCGATATTCCGACGCTTGAAGTCGGAGCGCGACGCTGCGCGCTCCAGGGAGGCGGACATGGCCAGGCGCGACCTGACTGGAGCGGTGGACTTCTCGGTGCTGGAGCGGCTGGCCGCCGGCGACGCGACCGTCGTCGAGGAGGTGCTGGACCTGTTCCGCGAGCAGGCGGCCCTGTGGGCGCCCCTGCTGGACGCCTCATCTCCGGGCTGGCGCGACGCCGCGCACACGGTGAAGGGCGCCTCCGGCGGCATCGGCGCCCACGCCCTGGCCGAAGCCTGCGGCCAGGCGGAAGCCTGTTCCGACGAGCTGGCCCAGCCGGCCCTGGACCGCGTGAAAGACGCGCTCGACACGGCCCTGGCCGACGTCGCCGCCTACCTGCACGAACGCGCGCTTCAGTCGCTGCGGGCGTCCTGACCGCGCAGGCGGTCAAAGGTCCCGAACTCGTGGGCGATGCAGCGGTCGATCAGGAGCCGCCACACCGGCTCGGCGATCGCCGGCGACAGGCCGGCCGGACCGGCCGCCGCCAGCACCTTGGCCACAACGTCCTCGATGCGCGCGTCGTCGTGCACGACCGAGCGGTCCGGCTTGATGCGCGCGGCGGCGTCCATGTAGCGCTGGCGCTCGGCGAGCAGGGTCACGAGGGCGCGGTCCAGCGCGTCCACGCCCTGGCGGACCTCCGCCATGGTCGTGCAGGCCTCGGGAGCGATCCGCGGATCGACGGGAAGGGTGGTGGGCGACGACATGGCCTCAGCGTTTAGGCCGTTCGCGCCCGCGCGCCAACCGCGAAGCTTATCGAGGTTTTCCTCGAGGCGATCCGGCCGTAAATAGCGCCGCGTCGCCGCCTCCCCGCGGCGGCCCTCCGGCCCGACAGGATCTCGATGACCCAGCACTCCGCGCCCGTCACCCTCGCCCCCGCGGGCGGCGACCACACGACCGACGTGATCATCGTCGGCGCCGGCCCCTGCGGCCTGTTCGCGGTGTTCGAGCTGGGCCTGCTCGACATGAAGGCGCACCTGATCGACATCCTGGACAAGCCGGGCGGCCAGTGCGCCGAGCTGTATCCGGAGAAGCCGATCTACGACATTCCGGCCTGGCCCGTGATCTCGGGTCAGGAGCTGACCGACCGGCTGATGGAGCAGATCGCGCCGTTCCACCCGACCTTCAGCCTGGGCGAGATGGCCACGGCGCTGGAGAAGACCGCCGACGGCAAGTGGAAGCTGACCACCGACATGGGCACCACCATCACCGCGCCGGTGGTGGTGATCGCCGCCGGCGGCGGCTCGTTCCAGCCGAAGAAGCCGCCGATCCCGGGCATCGAGGCGTTCGAGCAGCAGGGCGAGGGCCTGGGCGTGTTCTACGCCGTACGCCGCATGGAGCAGTTCCGCGGCCGCAAGCTGGTGATCTCCGGCGGCGGCGACTCGGCGCTGGACTGGGTGCTGAACCTGCAACCGCTGGCCGAGTGGGTGACCTTGATCCACCGCCGCGACGACTTCCGCGCCGCCCCGCACTCGGTGGCCAAGATGCGCGCCCTGGTCGAGGCCCGGAAGATGGACCTCGTGATCGGCCAGGCGGTCGAGCTGCAGGGGCCGGACGGCCCGCTGGAATCGGTGCTGGTCGAGGACAATTCGGGCGCGCGCCACTCCATCGCCTGCGACGCCTTCCTGCCGTTCTTCGGCCTGACCATGAAGCTGGGGCCGGTGGCCGAATTCGGCCTGAACCTGCACGAGAACCTGATCCCCGTGGACACCGAGAAGTTCGAAACCTCGACCTCGGGCATCTTCGCGGTCGGGGACATCAACTGGTACCCGGGCAAGCTGAAGCTGATCCTGTCCGGCTTCCACGAGGCGGCGCTGATGGCCCAGCAGGCCTTCCGCTACGTCTATCCGGAGAAGAAGCTGCGCTTCCAGTACACGACGAGCTCCAGCGACCTGCAGCGCAAGCTCGGGGTGAAGTGAGCCTTGCTCCTCCCCTGTGAGCGGTAGCGAACGGGGGAGGGGGACCGCCCGAAGGGCGGTGGTGGGGGCGAGCCGGCGCAGGACGGCTGGCGAATTTCAATGTCTGACGGAGCGGGCTGGGTACGCCCCCTCCACCATGCTCTGCATGGTCCCCCTCCCCCGCTTCGCAGGGGAGGAGAAAACTACCCCGCCCCGGGCTCGCGGGCGCGGCGCAGGATGACCTTGTCGATGCGGCGTTCGTCCATGTCGACGATCTCGACCTCGTAGCCGTCGACGCGCACCACCTCGCCCTCCTCGGGGATGCGGGCCACTTGATGCAGGATCAGGCCGGCCAGGGTGTGGTAGCCGGCGTCGGTCTCGAACTTCTCGCCCAGGGCCTGGCCGAGGTCGACCAGGTCCACCGAGGCGTCGACCAGGTAGGAGCCGTCCTCGCGCGGGCGCAGCACCGGCTCGGCGGTGTCGTGTTCTTCCGGGAAGTCGCCGGCGATCATCTCCAGGATGTCGGCGGTGGTCACCACGCCCTGGAAGGCCCCGAACTCGTCGACCACGAAGGCGATGTGCAGGCGCGAGCCCTTGAACAGCTCCATGGCCCGCAGCAGCGAGGCGGTCTCGGGGATGAACAGGGGCGTCTGGACCAGCGGCTCCAGGTCGAGCCGGCCGGTGTCGAGGAAGGCGTCCAGCAGGTCCTTCTTGTGGACGACGCCCTGGGGGTTGTCGATGTCGGCCTCGCGGGTGACCACAATCCGCGAATAGGGGCAGGCGCGGACCTCCGCCCGCAGCTGGTCTTCGGGATCGGTCAGCGACACCCAGTAGACGTCCGGCCGCGGGGTCATGGCGACGCGCACCGGCCGGTCGCCCAGCCGCATGACCTCGTGGATCATCACCTCTTCCTGCGGCTCGATCACGCCGGCGCTGGCGCCCTCGGCCAGCACGGTGCGGACCTCCTCGTGGGTCACGGCCGAGCCGTCGCGGTCGCGTACGCCCATCAGCCGCAGCACGGCGGCGGTCGAATGGGTCAGCAGCGCCACGAACGGGCTCAGGGCCGAGGCGACGAAGGCCAGCGGCCCCGACACTCGAGACGCGATCGCCTCGGGGAAGATCTGCGCCAGGCGCTTGGGCACCAGTTCGCCGACGATCAGCGACAGATAGGTGATGATCACCACCACCAGCGCCGTCGCGATCGCGTGGGCGTAGGGCGCGAGCCCGGGAATCGTCGCCAGGGGGGCGGCCAGGGCGCCGGACAGGCTGGCCTGGCCGTAGGCGCCGGCCAGAATGCCGATCAGGGTGATCCCAACCTGCACCGCCGAGAAAAAGCGGGTGGGATCCTCCGACAGGGCCAGGGCCTTGGCGGCGCCCTTGTCGCCCTTCTCCGCCTGGCCCTGCAGCCTCGCTCTGCGCGAGGACACCAGGGCCATTTCGGACATGGAGAACAGCCCGTTCAGCAGAACGAGCAGAAGCACGACGACAATGGGCAGGAAGATCATCTATCCGGGGCCGGAGCGGCCGCCCTCACGGGGCGTGAGGCGGAATATGTCCGCTCGGCCGGATTAAGCAAAGGGGGAGGGGGCCGCGGCCCGGCGTCATTCCGCCGGCGGGCAGCCCGTGAAGGTGCCCGCCTTGGCGACCGACAGCTTGGCGAGGTTGAACTTGAAGGCGGGCTTCATCGAAGCCTTGCCGTGGCCGGTGAACAGGTCGATCCGGTTGCCCTTGATCGCCCCGCCGGTGTCGGAAGCGTACCAGTAGCCGTCGTGCTTGCTGCCGTCGGGCATGGTCATGCCTACGGTTTCGGCGATGAACAGGATGGTGCGCCGCGGGATCATGGTCGGATCGACCGCCACGGTGCGCATCGCCACCGGCTTGCAGCCGAGGGAATCCTTGCCGCCGACGCCGGCGGCGCCGAAGTGGTAGAGCGTCGCCTTCATCAGTCCCATCGGGGCGAGGCCGCCACCCAGCTTCTTGCCGGATTTCGAGCCCTGATCCTGATGGATGACCTTGTAGGCGGTCGAAGTGTTGGCCGCAGGGGCCGCGTGCGCGCCCGCCGCGGCGCCCGAAATGGCGAGAGCGGCGAGCCCGCCGAGAAGAAGTCGCATGGGTAGCTCCTGGTTCTCGAAACGGTCGGTGCAGGACTAAATAAGACCTACCGACGTTCCCGAGGCAACGATCACAGAGCGTTTCAGCGTGCGACACGCGCGCACACCCGAGCGCAAACCCTTTGAAAATCAGGGTCGAAGCGACCCTTCCCGCGACCGGGAACCGGCCCGGCCGCGTCGCGGGACGGGCCGTTCGGAACCAGTTTCGGGTCACTTATGCTGGTGTTCCACCTCGATATGCTCGTCTCAGGCGCTACGCCTTTCGGCGAGGATGAAATTGCATTGGGGGCCGGATGCGATCCGCTTGAGCGGGGCCGCGTTATTCGCCATTACTTAGAAACAATTCTCTGGCGGCCGCTCCCATGACCCTGCGCGTCTACGGCGACTCGATTTCCGGCAATTGCCACAAGGTGCGCTGGGTGCTGGACCGGCTGAGCCGTCCTTACGAGTGGCGCGAGACGGACGTGCTTTCCGGCGCGACCCGCACGCCGGAGTTCCTGGCCATCAATCCCGCGGGCCAGGTGCCGACCGTGGTGCTGGAGGACGGCCGCACCCTGGCGCAGTCCAACGCCATCATGCTGCACCTGGCTGAGGGAACCGACCTGGTCCCGGCCGACGCCTACGACCGCGCGCGCATGTTCGAATGGCTGTTCTGGGAACAGTACAGCCACGAGCCTTACGTGGCGGTGCGCCGCTTCCACCTGCACTACCTGAAGAAGGCCCCCGCCGAGCTGGATCCGAAGCTGTTTGAGCGCGGCTCGGCGGCGCTGGCCCGTATGGAGGCGGGGCTGGCCGACGGGGACTATCTGGCGGGCGGACGCCTCAGCCTCGCGGACCTGGCGCTGCTGGCCTACACGCGGCTTTCGCATGAAGGCGGGTTCGACCTTCGCCTCTATCCGCGGGTGCGGGCCTGGGTCGCGCGGGTCGAGGGCGATCTCGGCCTTCCGGCGGCCTGAGCGCGTCTTGCGGGCGCGCCGGTTGCCCGCGGCGAACGGGCGTCGTAACCCCGCCGCATGAGCGAAGACGAAGAACTGTACATCCAGGTCACCGACCGCGAGGGGAACGTCCACCGCCTGCCGGCGCTTTCGGGCTGGCGGGTGATGGAGATCATCAAGGACGCCGGCCTGCCGCTGAAGGCGGAGTGCGGCGGCGCGCTGGAGTGCGCCACCTGCCACGTCTATGTCGACGGCGCCTGGACGGACCGCGTGCACCCGAAGTCGGACGAAGAGGACGAGAAACTGGACGAGGCCTTCATGGTCAAAGGCAATTCGCGCCTGTCCTGCCAGATCCTGATGTCCGACGAGCTGAACGGCCTGGAAGTCACCCTGGCGCCGGAGGGCGAATGAGCGATCCGCGCGCCTTGCAGTTCGGCGAGCAGAAGCCGGGGCTAGACTACCAGGACCGTCCCTGCGCCTTCGGCGTCCTGCCGCGCGACGGGAAGATCGCCTGCGTGCAGGTGGATCGGGGCGAGGGCTCGTATTTCGACCTGCCGGGCGGCGCGATCGACGGCGGCGAGACGGAAGCCGAGGCGCTGGTGCGCGAGTTCGCCGAGGAGACCGGGCTGACGGTGCGGGCCGGCGAGACCTTCGCCTGGGCCGGCCAGTACTTCCAGAAGAGCGACGGCCAGCCGGTGAACAATCTGGCCGCATTCGTCACGGCCGATGCGGTCGGCGAGGACCCGTCCGCCAAGGTCGAGGAAGACCACGAGCTGGTCTGGCTGGACCCGCACGACGCCCTGGCTAAGCTGCGTCACGACGCCCACGCGTGGGCGGTGGCGGCTTGGCTGAGGCGGGGGAAACGTGGGTGAAGTCGAGCAGGTGATCGTCGGCGCGCGCTGGAAGTACGCGCTGATGACCGTGGGCAGTCTGGCGTTCGTCGCGGGGGGCGTGTGGCTGCTGGATCGGGCGTACGAAAGTCCCAAGGCCTTCATCGGGAGCTGGGGCGCGATCGTTTTCTTCGGCTTCTGCGCGGTGATGGGCGCGGCCATGACCTGGAAGCCGCCGCGCCTGAGGCTCACCGCCGACGCGCTGGTCGTCGAGCCGACGTTCGGCAGGCCGCGCCGGCACCTCTGGGCCGATATCGACTGTTTCCTGATCTGGCAGGTCCGCCGCAGTCGCGGGGTCGGGCTGAGATACGTCGAAGGCCGCCGCAAGCGGAACGTGGCGGCCGCGGCCCTCGGGTTCGACTACGACGCCTCGCTGCCGACCGGATGGCCGATGTCGACCGACGCCCTCGCCGCGCGCCTGACCGAGTTCAAGGCGCGGCGGGCGGCGGCCTGAGGCGCGTCGGCCCATGACCTCCTGGTGGGACCGCCAGATCGCCCCGCGCCTGATCGCCTGCGCCTGCGCGCAGCCGCCGATTATGGCCGAGCGGGCGAAGATCGTGCCGCAGGCGCGCGGGCGGGTGCTGGAGCTGGGCTTCGGCGGCGGGCTGAACTTCCGCTTTTATGATCCTGACGTGGTCCAGGCGGTGTTCGGCGTCGATCCCTCGGCGGAGCTGCGCGCCCGCGCCGCGAGCGCGCCGCGGCCGGCGGGGCTGAAGCTCGACCTGCGCGACGGCGTCGGGGAGGCGCTGCCGTTCGACGACGCCGATTTCGACTGCGTGGTCTGCACCTTCACCCTGTGTTCGGTGGCCGATCCGGCCGGGACCCTGGTCGAGGCGAAGCGGGTGCTGAAGCCGGGCGGCCGGTTCCTGTTCAGCGAGCATGGCCTGTCGCCCGAGCGCGGCGTGGCGGCCTGGCAGCGCCGCGTCGAGCCGGTCTGGCGCCGGCTGGCCGGCGGCTGTCGGCTGACCCGCACGCCGGCGGCGACGATCCAGGCCTGCGGCTTCGCGCTGGACGGGGTCGAGCGGGGCTATTTGCGCGGCGCGCCGAAGATCGCCGGCTGGCTGGAGCAGGGCGTGGCGCGCGCCTAACGGTCGGCGGCCGCGGCGGGCGTCTCGTACTCGGCCTCACGGTCCATGGACGGCACGGAGACGCCGGTGTCGGCGGCCTCGCCGGTCGCCGGGACCTCCGGGGCCATGCGCGCCTGACGCCACTTGCCGAACCGGTAGTAGAGCATGGCCAGCGTCGTGGAGACGACCGCGCCCAGCGGGAAGCTCCACCACACCGCGTCGGGCCCCAGCGTGTCCCGCAGCGCCCAGGCGAAGGGCACGCGCACCACCAGCAGCGAGATGCACAGGATGACCAGCGGCGGCGTCACCGCCCCGGTCGCGCGCACCACGCCGAACAGGACGATGGTGATCCCGAACAGCACGAAGGACCAGCTGGCCACCGAGTTGATATGGACGGCGATGTCCACCGCCTCGCTGTCCGAGGGCAGGAACAGGCGTAGGGCGTAGCGGTCCGCGACATAGAGCAAGGCCACCAGCGCGCCGGTCAGGACGATGTTGAACAGCACGCCGATGCGGGCGATCCGCTCCACCCGGTCCCAGCGGCCCGCGCCCACGTTCTGGGCCGCCATGGACGAGACCGCCGCCCCGATCGCCAGCGCCGGCATCTGCACGTAGGTCCACAGCTGGGCCGCGACGCCGTAGGCGGCGGCGGTGGCCACCCCGAAGGCGTTGACCAGTCCCATCATCACCAGCGCCGCCAGCGAGATGACGATCATCTGCAGGCCCATCGGCACGCCTTTGACGACGATGGCGCGCAGCAGGTCAGGGCGGGGCTTGAAGTGTCCGAACTCTCCCGGCCCCGGCAGCAAGGGGTGGCGGCGCGCGTAGAGCAGGACCAGCAGGGCGGTCAGGCTGACCGCCTGGGCCAGCAGGGTGGAGGCGGCCGCGCCTGCGATGCCGAGCTCGGGGAACGGCCCCAGCCCGCGGATCAGCATCGGGTTCAGGGCGATGTCGAGCCCCACGGACATGGCCATGAAATAGAATGGCGTGCGGGCGTCGCCGGCCCCGCGCAGGGCCGCCATGGCGAAGGCGAAGGCGTTCATCACCGGCACGGCCAGGAAGATCACCCGCAGATAGCTGACCGCGAAGTCGAAGGCCGCCGGCGGGGTGCCCAGCATGTGCAGGATGGCCGGGGTCAGCAGCCATCCGGCCAGGGCCAGGGCCGCCGAGGCGATCACGAAAAAGCTCGCCCCCGTGCCGACCACGCACTTGGCCAGGTCCAGGTCGCGGCGGCCCCAGGCCTGACCGATCAGGATGGTCGCCGCCATCGACACGCCGAACACGGTCCCCAGCATCAGGAACAGCACCAGGTTGGCGTTGGAGGTCGCGGTCAGCGCCGCCTCGCCCAGCAGGTTGCCGATCCAGATGGCGTTGACCGAGCCGTTGAGCGACTGCAGCACGTTCGCGCCCAGCACGGGCAGGGCGAACAGGGCCAGCGTCCGGCCGATGGGGCCTTCGACCAGGTTCGCCGGACGGGCGTGACCGGAGCTCACGCCGCGCCGACCGTCGCCGCGGAAGAAATCGGGTCGACCAAGGCGCACTCCTTACAAGACGTCGAGGTCCAACGCGCAAAGCTGGGATCGAGTTCTGGTGCGTCGCAGGGCTCCCCCGGCGGGCCGGAACGGTTGGGCCTGCGGGCCGTTGCGCCCCTAAGGGGACGCGCGATCTGGAGTTCCCCGATGGACAAGGATCGGGTCGAAGGCGCCGCTCGGGAGACGGGCGGCAGGATGAAGGAAGGCGTAGGCCGCGTGCTCGGCGACACGCGCCTGCAGGCGGAAGGCCGGAGCCAGACTTTCTGGGGCCGCGTCCAGCACGCCTGGGGCGACATGAAGGACGTCTTCCGCGGCCACCACTGATCTCGGAACGCATGGCCCGCCCCGGCCGTTGGCCGTGTCTGGGCTGTGGGACGAGCGTAACGGAGTACGATTATGGACAAGGACCGCATCGAAGGCGCGGGCAAGCAAGCCGCTGGGAAGATGAAGGAAGCAGCCGGGAAGATGACCGGCGACGAGAAGCTGAAGGCCGAGGGCCGCGCCCAGAAGACCGAGGGCAAGGTCCAGAACACGGTCGGCGGCGTGAAGGACACGCTGCGCGGTCGGCAATGACCTGAGCGGCGGGCGGCGGCCATTTTCCGGGCGGCCGCCGCCCGTCCTTAGCGCCCCAATTCCTTCATGGCCCGGTCCAGCCCCTCGATGGTGAGCGGGAACATCCGGTCGCCCATGATCTGGCGGATCATCTCGGTGGACTGGGTGTAGTTCCAGAACCGCTCGGCCGTGGGGTTCAGCCACACCGCCTTGGCGTAGGTGTCGGCGACCCGCTGCAGCCAGACCGCGCCGGCCTCCTCGTTCCAGTGCTCGATCGAACCGCCCGGCATGGCCACCTCGTAGGGGCTCATGGTGGCGTCGCCGACAAAGATCACCTTCCAGTCGGGCGGGAAGCGGTGCAGCACGTCCCAGGTCGGCGTCTTCTCGTCGTGGCGGCGGCGGTTGTCCTTCCACACGCCCTCGTACAGGCAGTTGTGGAAGTAGAAGAATTCCAGGTTCTTGAACTCGGTGCGCGCGGCCGAGAACAGCTCCTCGCAGAGCTTGATGTGGCTGTCCATCGAGCCGCCGACGTCGAGGAACAGCAGCACCTTCACCGTGTTGCGCCGCTCGGGCTTCAGCACGACGTCGAGATAGCCGTGCCGGGCGGTCGACTCGATGGTCTCGGCCAGGTCCAGCTCTTCCTCGGCGCCCTCGCGGGCCCATTTGCGCAGGCGGCGCAGCGCGACCTTGATGTTGCGGGTGCCCAGTTCGACGCTGTCGTCCAGGTTCCTGTACTCGCGCTTGTCCCAGACCTTCACCGCCCGGCCGTTGCGCGAGCTCTCCTGGCCGATGCGCACGCCCTCGGGATTGTAGCCGTAGGCGCCGAAGGGCGAGGTTCCGGCCGTGCCGATCCACTTGGAGCCGCCCTCGTGGCGCTCCTTCTGCTCCTCCAGCCGCTTGCGCAGCTCGTCCATCAGCTTCTCGAAGCCGCCCATGGCCTCGATGCGCGCCTTCTCCTCGTCGGTCAGGAAGCGCTCGTTCAACCGGCGCAGCCACTCGTCGGGGATTTCGACGACGGCGGTCTCGTCCAGGCGCTCCAGCCCCTTGAACACGGAGCCGAACACCCGGTCGAACTTGTCGAGGTTCTTCTCGTCCTTCACCAGGACGGCGCGCGACAGATAGTAGAACTCGTCGACCGAACGGCCCACGACCTGACGGTCCAGGCCCTCCATCAGCGCCAGCCACTCCTTGAGCGACACGGGCACCTTGGCCTGGCGAAGTTCGGTGAAGAAGCGAAGCAGCATGAAGCCCTAGGGAAGCGCCGTCGGTGTCGAGTGGGCCGCGACAGCTTGCGCCTTCATGGCGAAGTCGACCAGCACCATCGTCATCATGGATTCGGCCTCCACGTCGAGGCCGACCGCGTCGTCCAGCGGGCCGGTCACCCACTGCTTGATGCGCCAGCCGTCGACCACGGCCACGGACACGCGGGTGTACAGCTTGCGTCCGTCCAGCTCGACCACGAAGCGCCCGGTGCGGTGGTCGGCCAGGGGCAGGGGCCGGCCGTCCATGTCGACCTCGGCGTTCTGGGCGTGGTCGCCCTCGTAGGTCTGGGCGAACGGCGTGGCCAGCTTCACGTTATCGACCGCCCGCCGGAACGCGTCGTCCAGTCCGCCGTCGGCGGCCCGCGCCGCCTGCAGCGACTGGAACACGCCGTTGACCTCGCTGACGCAGCCGACCTCGTCGCCGCGGACCTCCGTGGGCTCGGCCGGCGGATAGACCTGGATGCGGTTGGTGCGGTCGCCGGGGGCGAAGGTGCACAGCAGGCCGCTCTTGGTGTGCCGCGCGCCCAGCAGCAGGCCCTGCGGCTCGTTGACGAACAGGGTCTCGGCGTTCGCCTTGCGGATCAGGGCGTCGGTTTCGGCGCGGGTGTCTGCGCGCTCGATCCAGGGATCGGCCTGGGCGGCGCCGCCGAGCAGTCCCGAAGCGGCGAGGGCGGCGAGGAGGGAGCGAGCTGTCATCCTGGCGCCTCCATCGCGCGGGCGCCGCCTGCGCCCCGTTGCCCCGCGCCGCGCTCCTCAGGCCTTCCGGAGGATGAACTCGCGGTCGCGCACCCGACCCACTGGGAACTCGTACTCGCCGGCCAACTCGAAGCCGTAGGCGCCGTAGAGGCGCTGCGCCTTGTCGTTGCCGCTCCACACACCAATCCAGAGCGGGCCCGTAAAGTTGCGCTGGAGCCAGTCCATCGAGGCGTCCATCAGCGTGCGGCCCAGCCCGGTCCCTTGCGCCTCGCGGGCGACATAGAGGCGCTTGAGCTCGCCGTGCTCGGCGCTGGCGTCCGGGTGGGGCAGGTTGCAGGGGCCTGACTGCATGTAGGCGACGAGCCGCCCCTCGTCCTCGGCCACCAGCCAGAACGAGGTCGGGTCCGCCAAGCGCGAGCGCGTGGCCTCCAGGCCGAACGCCTCCTCCAGGAAGTCCGCGAGATCCTCGTCCGGATACGGAATCGCGAAGCCGTGGACGAAGGTCTCGACGAAGGTGCGCTTGCCCAGCTCGGACAGGGCTTCGACGTCGGCGGGAACAGGGGGGCGGATGGTGACCATGGCGGGTCTCTAGCGCTGCTGCGGGCCCTGTCCAAGGTTCAGAATCCTTCCAGCGCGAGCTTGCCGACGGTGCGGCCGCTTTCGATGCGCGCGTGCGCCGCCGTCAGGGTCGCGGCGTCGATGCGGCCGACGGTTTCCGACCAGGTGGTGCGCAGCACGCCCGCGTCGACCAGTCGGGCGACTTCGGCCAGCAGGCGGTGCTGTTCGATCATGTCCGGGGTTTCGTAGTCGGAGCGGGCGAACATCATCTCCCAGACCAGGGCGGCGCTCTTGTTTTTCAGCAGGCGCACGTCGAGCGGCGCGTCGGCTTCGATGACGCCGATCGCGCCTTGCGGGGCGACGATCTCGGCCAGGGCGGGAAAGTGCTCGGCGCTGTGGGTGAGGCTGGCGACGTAGCGCACCTGCGGCCGGCCGAGTTCGGCCAGCTGCGGGCCGAGCGGGCGCGTGTGGTCGATCACGTGGTGGGCGCCGAGCCCCGCCACCCAGTCGCGCGTCTCCGGACGCGACGCGGTGGCGATCACGGTCAGCTTCGTCAGTCGCCGGGCCAGCTGAATCAAGGCGGAGCCCACGCCGCCGGCGCCGCCGACCACCAGCAGGTCGCCGGTCTCCTCGTGTCCGGCCCGCAGGCGGTCGAACAGCAGCTCCCAGGCGGTGATGAAGGTCAGCGGGAGGACCGCCGCCTCGGCGAACGACAACGTCTTCGGCTTCGGGCCGACGATGCGCTCGTCGACTAACTGCACTTCGGCGTTGGAGCCGGGACGGCCGTAGGCGCCGGCGTAGAACACCTCGTCGCCCGGGCGAAACAGCGTCGCCTCGGGGCCGACCGCCTCGACCACGCCGGCGGCGTCGAAGCCGAGAATGCGGATGTCGCCCGACTCGAGAGGGCGTCCGCTCCGGACCTTGGTGTCGACCGGGTTCACCGAGACGGCTTTCACGCGCACACGCAGATCGCGGCCGGCCGGGGCGCCGGGGTCCGGCGCGTCGAAGTCGACCAGGGCGTCAGGTTCAGAGACGGGGGCGGGCTTGCGGTAGCCGACGGCTTTCATGGAGCGATCCTTTCTCGCGACGAACTGGCGTCGCGGCTTGCAGATCGCGGGTCGGCTTCCTTCTCGCAAGTACGGCTGTTTTGTGTATGTAGTATCCAAATGGATACTATTGCGCCCGGACGACCGGCCGTCGGCTATGCCGACCCGAAGGAGTGCGTGGTCGAGGCGACCCTCGACCTGATCGGCGGCAAATGGAAAGGGGTGATCCTCTATCACCTGCAGGACGGCCGGCTGCGGTTCAACGAGCTGCGCCGCAAGCTCGGCGCGATCACCCAGCGCATGCTGACAAAACAGCTCCGCGAGCTCGAGGAGGCCGGCCTGGTGATCCGCACGGTCTACGCCGAGGTCCCGCCCCGGGTGGAGTATCGCCTGTCGCCGGCGGGCGAGAGTCTCGCGCCGGTGATCGCCGCGCTGAAGGCCTGGGGGCAGGCCCACATCTCCGACGGCAAGTTGGTGCGTACGGACGAGGCCGCCTGATGACGCTCGCGTATTACACTCACCCCGACATGCTCGAGCACCGCATGGGGACCGGTCATCCGGAAAGCCCCGAGCGGCTGCTGGCCGTGACCGGGGCGCTCGACGCCGCCGCCGGGCTGAAGCTCGACCGCCGCGAGACGCCGGAGGCGGCGCTGGCCGACCTCGCACGCGTGCACCCGCAGGCCTATGTCGAGCGCATGCTGGCGGCGTCGCCGCAAAGCGGCGTGCGGGTGCTGGACGCCGACACCCTGCTGTCGCCGGGCAGCGTGCGCGCCGCGCGGCTGGCGGCCGGCGCGGTGGTCGCCGCGGTCGAGGCGGTGGCGGCCGGCGAGGCCGAGCGGGCCTTCTGCGCCATCCGCCCGCCCGGCCACCACGCCGAGCCCGACACGGCGATGGGCTTCTGCCTGTTCTCCAACGTGGCGGTGGCGGCGCGGGTGGCCCAGGCGCGCGGCCTGGCCAAGGTCGCGGTGGTCGACTTCGACGTGCACCACGGCAACGGCACCCAGGCGGCCTTCGAGGCCGATCCCAGCCTGTTCTTCGCCTCCATCCACCAGTCGCCGCTCTATCCGGGCTCAGGCGCCGAGAGCGAGACCGGCGTCGGCAACCTGGTCAACGCGCCCGTGCCGCCGCACGCAGCCCGCGAGCTGTGGCGCGGCGCCTTCGAGACCCGGCTAATGCCGGCGCTGGACGCCTTCGCCCCGGACCTGATCCTGATCTCGGCCGGCTTCGACGCCCACCGGCGCGACCCGCTGGCCCACCAGTCGCTGGAGGAGGACGACTTCGCCTTCGTCACGCGCGCCGTCCTGGAGGTGGCGCGCCGCCGCTGCGGCGGTCGGGTTGTCTCGTCTCTCGAGGGCGGGTACGACCTTGAAGCGCTTGGCAGATCAGCCGTCGCGCACGCACGAGCGCTGCAGGAGAGGTGAGCGTGACGGGGTCGGAAGGGGAAGGTCCGATCGGTCGCGCCCTCGAAAACGTTACAGGGGGCATGACGATCGACACCCTTGAAGGCCAGGCGCCGCCGCCGGCGGCTCGCTCCTGCAAGCCGGGGTCGATCACGCTCGCTCGCCACGGCGAGCCCGCCCTGTCCCGCAAGGTGAAGCTCCATTCCGCCGGCTACCGCGACTGGTGGGGCCGCTACGAGGAAGGCGGCCTGCTGGCCGGCCAGGTCCCGCCCGACCTGCTGAAGGCCGCGGCCGAAGGCGCCGGCGAAGTGGTGGCCTCGACACGGCCGCGTGCGGTCGAGACGGCCCGCGCGGTGTGCGGCGAGCGCGCCTTCGCCACCGACGTGCGCTTCATCGAGGCGCCGCTGCCGCCGCCGCAGTTTCCG
This sequence comes from Caulobacter sp. 17J80-11, assembly GCF_014349105.1. GTDB lineage: Bacteria > Pseudomonadota > Alphaproteobacteria > Caulobacterales > Caulobacteraceae > 17J80-11. The sequence goes on from NZ_JACSJI010000003.1 coordinate 202,225, forward strand.
AAGTACCTGCGCTTCTCGCCGCGCACCTGGGGCGTGATCTCGCGCTTCTGGTGGTGGTTCTTCGACCATCACCAGGGCGAGGAGACCCGCGACCAGGCCAAGGCCCGCGCCCATGAGGCCGCCAAGGCGCTGGTGAAGATGGCCGAGGAGGGCCAGGACGTGCTGGTGCTGGCGCATGGCTTCTTCAACGGTATGGTCGGAGTGGAGCTGCGCCGCATGGGCTGGAAGCTCGTCCGCGACGAGGGCTTCCGCTACTGGTCTGCCCGCCGCTTCGAGAAGCGCTGATCGCGCGGCGGCCGGCGCCGCTTTCCGTAGGCCAGATTTCCCCAATCGCGCGTTGCCCGCGTCGGACGCGGCGTCTAGGTTGGCGCGCCCGACGTTTCCCCGCTTTGGCGCTCATGACCGACACCACCGAAATCGCCGCCCTCTCCTTCGAGGAGGCGCTCGCCCAACTCGAGAAGATCGTCGCCGAGCTGGAGTCCGGTCAGGCTCCGCTTGAGCGCTCGATCGCCATGTACGAGCGCGGCGCGGAGTTGAAGGCGCACTGCGAGAAGCGCCTGGAGGCCGCGCGCCTGCGCGTCGAGAAGATCGTGGTGGGCCAAGGCGGCGAGGCCCGCGGCGCGGAGCCGGCCGAGTTCTCCTGATGGCAGACGGTTCGCCCCGCCTCACGCCGCAGATCACCTTCGACGATTTCATGAAGGTGGACGTGCGGGTCGGCACGGTTCTGAAGGCCGAGCCGTTCCCGGAAGCGCGCAAGCCGGCCTTCAAGCTCACTATCGACTTCGGTCCGGAGATCGGGATCAAGCGCTCGTCGGCCCAGATCACCCAGCAGTACGCGGTCGAGGAACTGGTCGGCCGCCGGGTGGCGGCGGTGGTGAACTTCCCGCCGCGCCAGATCGGCCCGTTCATGTCCCAGGTGCTCTGCCTGGGCTTCCCCAACGAAGGCGGCGACGTGGTGCTGCTCACCGTCGATCGCCCGGTCCCGAACGGAGGGAGGCTGTTTTGACCCCGTCCCCCGCTCAAGCCGACCTCGACCTGATCGCCCGCCGGGTGGCGGAGACCGCCGACCTGGTGACGGTGGCGCTCGACCAGTTGCTGCCGCGCGCCGAAGGGCCGGAACAGCGGCTGATGGAGGCCATGCGTTACGCGGCGCTGGGCCCCGGCAAACGCCTGCGCCCGTTCTTCGCCATGGAGGCGGCGCGGCTGTTCGACGTGGAGGAGCGCCCGGTGCTGCGCGCCGCCTGCGCGCTGGAGCTGATCCACACCTACAGCCTGGTCCACGACGACTTGCCGGCCATGGACGACGACGACATGCGTCGCGGCCGTCCGACCGTGCACAAGGCTTATGACGAGGCGGTGGCGATCCTGGTGGGCGACGCCCTGCAGACCGCCGCCTTCGAGATCATGGCCCACCCGGACACCCACGAGGATCCGCACGTGCGTTCCGAACTCGTGCGCCGGCTGGCCCGCGCGTCCGGCGCGCAGGGCATGGTCGGCGGCCAGATGATCGACCTGCTGGGCGTGCGCGACGATCTGGGCGCCGCTGCGCGCATGCAGCGGATGAAGACCGGGGCGCTGATCGCGTTCTCGTTCGAGATCCCGCTGATCATCGCCGGCGCGCCGGAGAACGAGCGCCAGGCCCTGATGAACTTCGCCCAGGACATTGGGCTCGCCTACCAGATCGTCGACGACCTGCTGGACGCCGAAGGCGACGAGGACCTGCTGGGCAAGGCCGCCCAGAAGGACGTCGCCAAGGGCAAGGCCAACTTCGTCACCCTGCTGGGCGTCGGCGCCGCGAAGGAGCGGGTGGAGCTGCTGGCCGACCAGGCGCGCCGCCGCCTCGATCCGTTCGGCGAGGACGCCAGATATCTGCGGGACAGCGTCGACTTCGTGCTAAAGCGTCGCGCCTGACCCTGTTCGCGCGTTTAGGCTTCGTCCGAAGCCAGAGGTTTTTCGAGACTCCATGCCCCCGCACACGCCTCTCCTGGACAAGGTGCAGACCCCGGCCGACACCCGGGAGCTGTCGATCGCCGAGCTGCGCCAACTGGCCGACGAAGTGCGGGCCGAGACCATCGACGCCGTCTCCCAGACCGGCGGCCACCTGGGCGCGGGCTTGGGCGTGGTCGAGCTGACCGTGGCGCTTCACCACGTGTTCCAGACCCCGAAGGACATCCTGATCTGGGATGTCGGTCACCAGGCCTATCCGCACAAGATCCTGACCGGCCGGCGCGACCGCATCCGCACCCTGCGCCAGGGCGGCGGCCTGTCGGGCTTCACCAAGCGGGCCGAAAGCGAATACGACCCGTTCGGCGCCGCCCACGCGGCCACCTCGATCTCCGCGGCGCTCGGCTTCTGCGCCGCGCGCGACCAGCGCGGCGAGGACAACAAGGTCATCGCCGTGATCGGCGACGGCTCGATGAGCGCGGGCATGGCCTACGAGGCCATGAACAACGCCGCCGAGACCACCAAGCAGCTCGTGGTCGTGCTGAACGACAACGACATGTCGATCGCCCCGCCGGTCGGCGGCATGAGCGCCTATCTGGCCGGCCTGGTGTCCGGCGGCGCCTACCGCCAGGTGCGCAAGATCGGCAAGACCGTGGCCGGGGCCCTGCCGCGCCCGCTGCGCGACGCCGCCCGCAAGGCCGAGGAATACGCCCGCGGCATGGTCACCGGCGGCACCCTGTTCGAGGAGCTGGGCTTCTACTACGTCGGCCCGATCGACGGTCATGACCTCGACCACTTGGTCCCCGTGCTGCGCAACGTCTCGCAGATCAACGACCGCCCGGTGCTGGTCCACGTCGTCACGCAGAAGGGCAAGGGCTACGCCCCGGCCGAGAGCGCCGAGGACAAGTACCACGGCGTGGTGAAGTTCGACGTGGTCACCGGCGCCCAGGCCAAGCCGCCGTCCAACGCGCCCAGCTACACCAAGGTGTTCGGCAAGGAGCTGATCAAGCGGGCCGAACGCGATCCGTCCATCGTGGCGATCACCGCGGCCATGCCGACCGGCACCGGCCTGGACCTGTTCGGCCAGGCCTTCCCGGACCGCACCTACGACGTCGGCATCGCCGAGCAGCACGCGGTGACCTTCGCCGCGGGCCTGGCCGCCGACGGCATGAAGCCGTTCTGCGCGCTCTATTCGACCTTCCTGCAGCGCGGCTACGACCAGGTGGTCCACGACGTGGCCATCCAGAAGCTGCCCGTGCGCTTCGCCATCGACCGCGCCGGCCTGGTCGGCGCCGACGGCCCGACCCACGCCGGCAGCTTCGACGTCGGCTATCTCGGGGCTCTGCCGGACTTCGTGATCATGGCCGCCGCCGACGAGGCGGAGCTGGCCCACATGATCGCCACCGCCTGCGAGATCGACGACCGCCCGTCCGCCTTCCGTTATCCGCGCGGCGACGGCGTGGGCGTGGAGATCCCGGAACTCGCGGCCCCGCTGGAGATCGGCAAGGGCCGCGTGATGCGCGAGGGGACCTCGGTCGCCCTGCTGTCGCTGGGCACCCGCCTGGAAGCCTCGCTGAAGGCCGCCGACCTGCTGGCCGCGCGCGGCGTCTCGGCCACGGTCGTGGACGCCCGCTTCGCCAAGCCGCTGGACGCCGATCTGATCCTGCGCCTGGCCCGCGAGCACGAGGCGCTGATCACGGTCGAGGAAGGCTCGATCGGCGGCTTCGGCGCCTTCGTCCTGCACCTGCTGGCCGATCGCGGCGCGCTGGATCGCGGGCTGAAGGTGCGCACCCTGACCCTGCCGGACGTGTTCCAGGACCAGGACAAGCCGGAAGCCATGTACGTCCAGGCCGGTCTCGACGCCGACGGCATCGCGCGCGCGGCGCTGAACGCGCTGGGCGTGGACGGCTCGCGGGCGGCTCGGGCCTAAGCGCCGCTAGCCGCCGCAGGCGTCGAAGAACTTCCGGATCTGGGGCAGCGCGGTTCCGCTGTTCACCACGATCTCCTGCTCGCCGACGGTGAGCTCGCCGGTCGCGCGGAAGTCGCGCATGACCGGATCGCGCGCGTTCACCATGGCCGAAACCATGCGGGTGCCGTCCGGCGCCTTGGATTCCGTGGCCAGTAGGGTGGTCTTGGTCTTGCCCGACGACAGGATCAGGCGCGGCGGGCCCTCCGGCGCGGTCGGCTGCGGGTGCGAGATCTCGAGCTCGGCGGTGCGGGCCAGGGCGCAGGTGATGGTCAGGGCCAGCGGCTCGAAGCCCGGCCCGGTGTAGGTCAGCACCTCCACCCCGCCGGCGTCGGAATAGGTCCAGCTCAGGCCGTTGTTTATGGCCGACTGGGTCTGGGCGGCGCCCTTCACGCCGTGCGAGCAGCCGGCGACGGCGAGGGTCAGGATCAGCAGGATGGTGCGTGTCACCGCGCCGAAACAGCCGAGGCAGCTGGACAGTTCCGCTGGCGGCTCAGCTTTCGCACCAGGTGAGGAAGCGATCGACCGCCGTGTTTCCGGATTGGGCGGCGTAGCGGCGCGTTTCGGATCCGACCACCACCCCCATCCAGCCGCCCTTGCGCAGGCCGGCCAGCAACGGCGCGGTCAGCGGCAGTTCGGCGTCCAGGTCGACGCCGTCGTGGGTCTGCGACTCGACTGCGGAAGCGGGCAGGGGCGTGGGCGCGACCCCTTCGGCGCTCGCGACAATCTCGGGCTCGGTCCCGTCGGGCGCCGGACGCGACAGCAGGACTTTCTTGCCGCCCTTGTCGCATTCCAGGAGCAGCAGCAGTTCGTCCGTCTCCGGCGTGCCGTAGGCCAGCTTGCCGGTCTCGCCGTCGGTCTGGAAGAACCAGTCCAGCCCCGGCGTCGGCGCGATTGGCGCGGTCGCCCGCGGGCCGGCGCAGGCGCTGGCCAGCAGGGCCGAGGCGGTGACGGCGGCGACACGGATCACGATTTCGGCGGCGCGTAGTAGGGCGCTTTAGGATCGGGCGTGAGGATCTCGCCGCGGCAGTAGGCCAGCAGACGGCGCAGGCCGTCGCGCGCCTGCGGCGGCGCGGTGGCCGGCGCCTTCTGTCCGTTCGGCAGGGTGATCTCCATCGTGCCGTTGTCGATGAAGGCGGCGATGGTCGGGTCGGTCAGCGGCGCCGGGGCCACGATCCGGGCGCCGCCCGCGCCGGCTGTCGGGGAGGGCTCGATCCGTCCGGCCAGCCTGGAGGTGTGGCCGCCGGAGCTGAGCTCGACGGTGAACGGTCCGACCCTGTCCGACGTCAGGTTGTCCAAGGTCAGCTCCATGTGGCGGCTTTCGCCGCGGCGGCAGGCGACGTTGGCCTGGACCTCACCGGGCTTGGGGGCCTGCCCGCTGACCCAGCCGGGCGCGTTGGTCACTTCGGGCACGGCGTTCGGACCCGCCTGCGCCGGCCCCGGCTTCGCGCGTTCGCCGCTCTCCTGGCGCGAGCACGCCGCCAGCATCAGCAGCCCCAGGGCCAGGATCGCCGTCCGCCGCATCGCCGTACTCCGTGCCGTACCGAGGCGCGCGCCTCCGCGCTTTCTGCAACTCGGCCGGGCGCGCCGCGTTCCCGGCGGCGGCTCAACTGCCGCAGCGACGGGCGAGCTGCTGGAGCTTGTCGGTCGGGGGGGTGACGGCGGCCGTTCCGGACGCGCTTTTCACCGCCAGCTTTCCGGAGCGCACCAGGCTCAGAAACACCGGGTCGCCGACCGGCAGGGTGACCACCAGCAGGTCCTTTCGGTCGGCCAGCGGGGCGGTGGTCGTGGCGGCCTCGGAACTCAGCTCGGCGGTCCCGCCCTCGCCGGTCAGCTTGTACAGGGTGAGCTTCACTTCGCCGCTGCGGGGCGCGCACTGGAACACCGCCTCGAGCCGATCGGTGTCGGGAATCTCCAGCGCCAGGGCGACCTGGTTGGGGTTGTCGTAGAGCGACCAGGTCCACCCGCCGGCGGGCTGCGCGGCCAGCGCGAGCAGGGCGGCGAGGGCGATCACGGCGCGGGCTCCTCCGGTTCAGGTGCAGTGGGCGAAAAAGCGACGGACCTCGCGTTTGTCGGCGGCGCTGGCCGGCATGGGCCGGGCGTGTTCGGTATCGATGACCGACAGCCGGCCCGTCTTGGCAAAGTTCTCCAACGCCGCGGCGTGGCTGGAAGTTTCCGTTTCGAACGCCGTGCCGCCGCTCTCCGGGTCGGCGTAGGTCACGCCCTGTAGCCGCGTGCTCTTGCGTCCGGAGGCCAGCACCAGGCTCGGGCGGCCGGCTTCGCTGTCGCTGTAAACCCGCACCGCGCCGGAATGCGCTTCGCACGTCAGCATCAGCCCGACGTTGTCGCTGTTCGGCGGGCCGTAGGCCAACTTAGCCAGACTGTCTTCGAAGTAGAGATGCCAGCTCGCGGGCGGTTCGCGCGCGCCCAGCGAGGCTTCAGCGACAGCCAGCGTGAGGAAAACGACCCAAACCAGAAATATCTTGAGCATGCGTACGCCCCCGACACTTCATGGAAACGTCGGGGGAGGTGGGCCGGTTCACTTCGCCGTCCCTGAAATGTGAACGCCGTTAGTTGAGCCGATCTGTCAGAACGGCGAGAAGCGCTCCACGAGCGCCTGGCCGACCGGGGGCGCCTGGACACGCGTGACGTCGCCGCGGCCGCCATACGAGATGCGGGCTTCGGCGATCTGGGTGTGCTTGATGGTGTTGGCCGAGGAGATGTCCTCGGGGCGCACGATGCCGGCCACGGTCAGCTCGCGGATCTCGCGGTTGGTGCGCACTTCCTGGCGCCCCTGGATCACCAGGTTGCCGTTGGGCAGCACGCCGGTGACCACGGCGGCGATGGTCAGGCTGACCTTTTCGGAGCGGTTGATGGCGCCGGAGCCCTTGGAGGCGCTCTCGCCGCCCAGGTCGATCATCTTGGACGGGTCGTAGCCGCCCGGCAGAACTTTCCCAAGGCTCGATTCAAGGCCGAGCAGGTTGTTCACCCCGGCCTGCATCTCGTTCGAGCGCGAGCGCTGGGTCGAGTTGTTCAGCTGGGCGCGGTCGTCGATGTCGACCTGCACGGTCAGGATGTCGCCGATGTTGCGGGCGCGCTGGTCGTTGAAGAAGGTGCGCGCGCCGGCCCGCCACAGCGAGTTGGCCGAGGCCGCCTGCGGCGTGGGCTGCGGCAGGATCTGCTGCTGCACCGGCACCAGGGCGGCCGGATAGCCGATCGGCGCCAGTTCAGGGCCTTTCACCGTCTCGGCGACGGTCGAGCAGGCGCCCAGCAGGAGGGCGGCGGAGACGAGGAGCAGAGCCTGGGCGCGCACGGACATACCTCAGCGAAGGGCGAAACGGCTGGCCTTGAGGCTGTCCGCCTCGGGGCCGACGACGGCCCGGCCGGGGCCGGTCGCGACGGCTTCAATCGTCTTCTTCGACTGGGGGTTGAGGACCGAGAAGGTCTCTCCCGCGGAAGCGTTCTGTAGCGCGCTCCCCTGCAACACAAGGTTAACGCCGCCGACCGAGTAGGCGACGGAGACCAGCTCGCCCTTGTGGATCACCAGGGCGGCGGCCAGGTCCCGGTTCGCAACCGGCGCGCCGGCGCGCACCGGCCGCTTGGCCGACTGGCCGATCACGGTTTCCGCGTCGCGCGGCGCGTCGGCGGGGGCGAGGTGGGCCTGCACCTTGGTCCAGACCACGTCCTCGGGGCGCACGGTCTCGCCGGCGGCGAGGCTGCGCGAATAGGTCAGCACCTCGACCGTGGCGGCCGACGGCCCGGCCGCGGCGGCGGTCACGACGGCGCCGCCCGCGGGCGCGCCGCTACGCACCACCAGGCGCTGGAAGCCTTCGGCGTTGGCCCAGTCCAGGCCGTTGGCGCGGGCCAGGCGCTGCACGCCGGCGGCGTCCAGCACGACGCTGGAGCCCGCCTGCGGACCGCGCGCGACCACCACGTTGGACACCCGGCCCGCGCCCTCGAACAGGTCGCCCAGGGTGACCGCGCCGTCGGCGTCGGCGAGGTCGCCGCGCAGCGACACCGGCGCGCCGGCGCAGGCCTGGCCGGCGACGGCCAGGGCGGCGGCGCAGACGAGGAGGGCGGAAAGCTTGCGCATCATCCGCCTCACGACCGCAGGGCCGAGGTCGCCTGCAGCATCTCGTCGGCTGCGGTGACGATCTTGGAGTTCATCTCGTAGGCGCGCTGAGCCACGATCAGGGCGGTGATCTCCCCGACCGCGTCCACGTTGGAGGCTTCGGTGTAGCCCTGCAGCAGCTGGCCGTAACCGACCTCGCCCGGCTGGCCCAGGGTGGGGGCGCCCGACGCGGTCGTCTCCTTGAACAGGTTGTCGCCGACCGCTTCCAGGCCGCCCTCGTTGAAGAACTCGGCCAACTCGAGCTGGCCGACCGTCTGCGGCGCGACCTGGCCGTCGATGATCGCCTGCACCTGGCCGGTCTTGGAGATCACCACGTCCTTGGCGTTCGGCGGAATCTGGATTTCGGGCTGGACCAGATAGCCGTCGTCGGTGACCAGCTGGCCCTGGTCGTTGGGCGAGAAGTTGCCGGCGCGGGTGTAGGCGATCTCGCCCGACGGCAGCAGCACCTGGAAGTAGCCCTTGCCCTGGATGGCCAGGTCGAAGGTGTTCTCCGTGTGGGTCAGGTTGCCCTGCGAGGTGATGCGGTAGACCGAACCGGCCTTCACGCCCGAGCCGACCTGGATGCCGGTCGGGACCACCGTGCCGGTGTCCGACGACTGCGCGCCCATGCGCTCGACGTTCTGGTAGAGCAGGTCCTGGAACTCGGCCCGCTGCCGCTTGAAGCCAACCGTGTTCATGTTGGCGATGTTGTTGGAGATGACCTCCACGTTCAGCTGCTGGGCTTCCATGCCGGTGGCGGCGATGCGCAGAGCTCTCATGGGCTAACTCCTCAGCTGACGCGGCCCAGCCGCTCGACCGAGCGACGGGAAAGATCGGTGGACTGGTCGATCATCTTGGAGATCCGCTCGTAGGCGCGCGTGATCTCGATCAGGTTGGTGATCTCGACGACCGGTTTGACGTTGGAGCCTTCCAGCACGCCCTGGCGGATGCGCGCGTCGGTGGCGGCTTCCGGCTGCTGGTTGGAGGCGTTGGCGTAGAGATTGTCGCCGTCCTTCGACAGCGCCGACAGGGCGGGGAAGCGGACCACGCCGATGCGGCCCACGCGCTCGCCGTCCTGCGTGACGATGCCGTCGGCCGAGACGGACGGCGGCGACTTGCGCGGGTCCAGCAGGATCTCGCCGCCGCCTTCGCCCATCACCGGGAAGCCCTGCTGGGTGACCAGCCGGCCCTGCGGGTCGGTGGTGAAACGGCCGTCGCGGGTGAAGCGCGCGCCCTGCGGGGCGTTGATCTGGAAGAAGGCGTCCTCGCCCTCGACCGCGAAGTCGAAGGTGTTCCCGGTGACGCGCATCTCGCCGGCGCGGAAGTCGCGGCCGACGCCGTTGTCGAGCACGAAGCTGGCCGGGGCCTTGATCGGGTCGTTGCGGGCGCCGCGGCCCAGCTCCGTGCCGACCATCAGCTGCTCGACCTTGAAGCCCACGGTGTCGGCGTTGGCGACGTTGTTGGCCGCGATGTCGAGCTCGCGGCGCAGCGTCATCTGGCGGGACAGGGCGATGTAGGCGACGTTTTCCACGAGGGAGGCTCCGTTCGCGCTTCCCTCTGCAACGCCCGGGCCAAGTGGTTAACGCCCTTGTTTTTCAAGGGATCGGCCGATCGGGCCCCCGCGGCGCCGGGCAAAACTTGCCGCCTTCGGCCGGATTCCGAACGGATCGTTAACCAAACCCGGCCGATCCTTCCCTCGAGGTACGGGGCCGGTGATGTTTTCCTTTCTCAAGAAGAAGGCTGCCAAGGACGCCGCGCCGGCTGAGGGCGAGGCGCCCGAATCGGCTGGCGGGGACGGCGAGGGCGGCGAGGGCTCCAAGAAGAAGCCGCCGCTGAAGGTCCTGATCATGGCCGGCGTCGCGGCCGTCCTGGTGCTGGGCGGCGGCGGGGCGGGCGTCTTCATGCTGATGAAGCCGAAGGCCGCCAAGACCGACGCCGTGGCCGAGGCTGGCCACGAGAAGCCCGAGAAGAAAAAGAAGAAGAAAGAGGGCGGCCACGGCGGCGGCAAGGGCGAGAAGACGCTGGGCGAAGTCCGCGAGGGCCCCGACGGCGTGACCTTCTACACGCTGCCCGATCTGGTGGTGAACATGCAGTCGCTGGACGGCCGCCCGTCGTTCCTGAAGCTGAAGCTCACCTTCGAACTGTCGGACGAATCTGTCACGGAGCGGCTGGAAGCCGACGCGCCGCGCCTGCAGGACGCGCTGCAGAGCTTCCTGCGCGAACTGCGCCCCGAGGACCTCTCGGGCAGCCAGGGCAGCTATCAACTGCGCATGGAAATCCTGCGCCGCGTCAATCTGATCGTGGCGCCGGAGAAGGTCGACGCCGTACTGATCGAAGAAATGCTGATCCAGTAAAGGCTTAGCTTCCAGCGATGTCCGATCCCTTCGCACAACAGGCCGCAGAGCTCGGCTGGCCGACCGACGAGGAAGACGGTCTCGGCGGCGGCGAGCGCATCCTGAACCAGGACGAGATCGACAGCCTGCTCGGCTTCGACCTCTCGCAGGACGAGTCGTCCGAGCGTTCGGGCGTGCGGGCCATCATCAATTCGGCGCTGGTCTCCTACGAGCGCCTGCCGATGCTGGAGATCGTGTTCGACCGCCTGGTGCGGTTGATGACGACCAGCTTGCGCAACTTCACCTCCGACAACGTCGAGGTGAGCCTGGACAACATTTCGTCGATCCGTTTCGGCGACTACCTGAACTCGATCCCGCTGCCGGCCATCCTGGGCGTGTTCCGGGCCGAGGAGCTGGACAACTACGGCCTGCTGACGGTCGACTCCAACCTGATCTACTCGATCGTCGACGTGCTGCTGGGCGGCCGTCGCGGCACCGCGGCGCTGCGCATCGAGGGCCGCCCCTACACCACCATCGAGCGGGTGCTGGTGCAGCGGATGGTCGAGGTCGTGCTGGCGGACGCCAAGGCGGCGTTCGAGCCGCTGACCCCGGTCAGCTTCCACCTGGACCGCCTGGAGACCAACCCGCGCTTCGCCGCCATCGCCCGACCGGCCAACGCCGCCATCCTGGTGAAGCTGCGCATCGACATGGAAGACCGCGGCGGTCGAATCGAGCTCCTGTTGCCCTACGCGACGCTGGAGCCGATCCGGAAGATGCTGCTGCAGCAGTTCATGGGCGAGAAGTTCGGCCGGGACAACATCTGGGAGGGCCACCTCGCCACCGAGCTCTGGACCACGCAGATGGAGGTCCGCGCCGTGCTCGACGAGCAGCAGGTGCCGCTGTCGCGCGTGCTGGATCTGAAGGTCGGCGAGACCCTGATGCTCAACGTCGGGCCCGACAGCTTGGTCGACGTCCGCTGCGGCAGCATTCCCCTGACCAAGGGGCGCATGGGCCGGCGTGGCCAGAACATCGCCGTGCGGGTCGAGCACCCGCTGACCCCCGCCGCCAAGCGGGCCCTGACGAGCCTCAAATGAGCATCGTCGCCGTCGCGCTTCAGGTCCTCCTGGCCGTCCTGCTGATCGCGGCCCTGGTCTACGGCTGGCGGCTGGACAAGAAGCTGCGCGCGCTGCGCGATAGCCAGATCGCCTTCGCCGCCTCGGTGCGCGACCTCGACCTGGCCGCCGCCCGCGCCGAGGCCGGGCTGGAGAACCTGCGCCGCGCCGGCGAGGAGGCCCACGACGGCCTGCACGACCGCATCCTCAAGGCCCGCGAACTGAAGGCGCAGCTGGAAGCCCTGATCGCCCGGGCCGAACGCACGCCGGCGCCCGCGCCGGTCCGATCGCTGCCGGAACCGGAACGTCCGGCCCTGCCGCGCCCGCGCGCCGAAGACCGCCTGAAGCCGCTCGAGCCCGCGCCGCTGCGCCGGCCGCGCGCGCTCGACGACGACCTGTTCGACCCCAATCCCGCGCCCGTCGCCCCCCGGCGTCGTCGGGCCTTCGGAGACGACCGATGAGCGCCCCGCGCCTCCTGCCCCTGATCGCCGTCGCCGCCGGCGGCGTGCTCGCCGTGCAGGCGGTCTCCGGCCTGGAGGCCGCGCCCGAGTTCCTGAAGGGCTCGCAGGCCCACGCCGAGGAGGCCGCGCCGGGAAAGATCGCGCCGAAGCCGGCCGTGCCCGCCGCCGCCGCGGCCGCGCCGGCCGTCGCGGTCAAGCCGCCGGCCCCGGTGTGCGCGCCCTCGGCCACCGATCTCGCCAAGGCCGCCGGCCTGTCACCGGCCGAGCTGCGCGTTCTGCAGAGCCTGCAGAGCCGCCGCGGCGAACTGGACGACCGCGAGAAGAACCTCGACACCCAGCTGGCCCTGATGGCCGCCGCCGAGGCCAAGCTCGACGCCAAGCTGAAGGCGCTGGAGGCCCTGAAGGGCGACATCAACGGCCTGCTGGCCCAGGGCGACCAGCGCGAGGCCGCCGAGATCGCGCGCCTGGTGAAGGTCTACGAGGCCATGAAGCCGAAGGACGCCGCGGACGTCATGGCTCAGCTCGACGACAAGGTGCGCCTGCCGGTCGCCTCGAAGATGAAGGAGCGCTCGCTGGCCGCGGTGCTCGCCGCCATGCCGGCGGCCGAAGCCCGCAAGCTGACCGAGAAGCTGGCCATGCGCTACGCCGCCGCCGATGCGGCCGCCGAGAAGCTGGCCGATCCGAAGGCGCCGGCCGCCGCCGCCAAGCCCGCCGCCAAGGCGGGCTGATGATCTCCTCCCCTGCGTAGCGGGGGAGGGGGGACCACGCGAAGCGTGGTGGAGGGGGCGAGCCGCAGGCGCTCCCTTTAATCTTCCGCTCTTGGCGGCTGGTCGTCGTCGTGCGCCGGGTTCGCCCCCTCCACCGCCTTCGGCGGTCCCCCTCCCCCGTTCGCTGCGCTCACAGGGGAGGAGAGGGGTTAGCGTTAACCGCGGCCTAACCGGGTTCGCGGAGGCTGCACCCCACATGAGCCGCCCTGCGTCCGAGTCGCGCCCCAGATCGCGCCGCGTCGTTCTGAACACGACGGTGGCGATCGCGTGCGCGGGCGCCATCGCCGGCGGCCCCATCGCCGAGGCCGCCGGGCCGCCGCCCGTCGCCCCGATCGCCTCGGCGGCTCAGGTTCAAATCCTGGTCGGCGAAAACGCCGAGATCTCCCGGGTCGAGTTCCACGGCGGCGCCGGCGCCCGCGCGGCCGTCCGCCGCGACGGGCGCGACGTGGTCGTGCGCCTGCCCGGCGCCGGACGGCCCGACATCGGCCGGTTGCGCGCCGACCCGCCGCTGGGCGTCGAGAAGGTCGAGACGCGTGCGGTCGCCGGCGGTGTGGAGCTGGTCTTCACCCTGGCCGATGGCGCGGAAGCCAAGACCGGCCACGCCGACGGCGCCGTCTACCTGCACGTCTTCCGACCGCCCCCCGAGGCGGCGCGGGCGGCCGAACGGCCTGATCCGGTGCCGAAGTCCGGCTCGGTCGACGTGCTGGCCGAGGCGGGGAAGGACCGCCTCAGCCTCAGCTTCCCCTGGGCCGCTCCCGTGGGCGCCGCCGTGTTCCGGCGCGGCGAGGCGGTCTGGATCGTGTTCGACGCCAAGGCCAAGCTGGACCTGTCCAAGGCGCCCAAGGCGCTGGGCCCGGTCGACCGGATCCGCTGGACCTCCGGCCCGGGCTGGACGGTCGCCCGCGTCGAGGCGCCGGAGGACGTGCCGGTCGACGTCGAGGCGCAGGGCGCGACCTGGACCGTCGTGTTCGGCGGGCCGCTGCAGCCGCCCCAAGGCGAGGTGAAGATCAAGCGCGACGACGAGTCCGGGCCGCCGGCCCTGACCGCGACCCTGTCGGGGGCTGGGCGCGTGGTGTGGCTGAAGGACCCGGCCGTGGGCGACCGCTTCGCCGCGGTCACCGCTCTGGCCCCGGTGAAGACCGCCGGACGACGGCGCGAGTACGTCGAGGCCACCCTGATCCCGACGGCCCACGGTCTGGCGATCGAGGCGGCCGCCGGCGACCTGCAGGTCGACACTAACGGCGATCTGGTGCGCATCACCCGCCCGGGCGGCCTGAAGCTGTCGTCGCCGGTCGCGGCCCGCGCCGCGGCCGTTCCGGCAGAACTGCCCAAGCCCGCCCTGCTGCCGGCGGTGATCAAGGCGGAGGAGTGGGCCCAGACCGGCGCCGGCGGCTTCCTGGCCCGCCATCGCCAGTTGCAGGACCTCGCCGCCGAGGAGGCGCAGCAGGCCGACGCCGGCGTGAACGCGCGCATGGCGCTGGCGCGCTTCCTGGTCGGGAGCGAGCTGTCCTACGAGGCCATCGGCGTGCTGGACGGCCTGGCCCGTCAGAACCAGGCGGTGCTGGCCGACCCCGAGTTCCGCGGCCTGCGTGGCGCGGCGCGCGCCATGGTTGGCCGCTGGCGCGAGGCGCAGGCCGACTTCTCCGCGCCCGTGCTGGCGTCGGACGAGTCGGCGGAGCTCTGGCGCGGCTACACCGACGCGCGGCTGGGCCACTACGCCGACGCCCGCAAAGGCTTCCAGCAGGGCGCGCGGGCCATCGACCTGTTCCCGGCCAAGTGGAAAGCCCGCTTCGCCATCGAGCACGCCCGCGCCGCCATAGAGACCGGCGACCTGCGCGCCGCCCGCTCGCTGCTGGCCTACGGTCTCGAGCAGCCGGCCCCGGCGCTGGACAAGCTGGCCGGCCGGCTGGTGCAGGCGCGGCTGTTCGAACTGGAGGGCGACAGCGCCCGGGCCCTGAAGATCTACGATCTGGTGGCGCAGGCCTCCTACGACGCCATCGCCACCCCGGCGAAGCTGCGCGCCACCAAGATCCGCCTGGACCAAGGCCTGACGCCCGCGCCGACCGCGATCAAGGCGCTGGACAGCCTGCGCTTCCGCTGGCGCGGCGACGCCACCGAGGTGGAGGTGATCCGCACCCTGGGCGAGATCTACCTGCAGCAGGGCCGCTATCGCGAGGCGCTGGACGCCCTGCGCTCGGCCGGCGGGCGGCTGCCGGATTCGCCGGGCGCCGTGCAGCTGCAGGCCGATTTGAGCAACGCCTTCCGCGGCCTGTTCCTCGACGGCCTGGCCGACGGGCTGGAGCCGATCCAGGCCCTGGCCCTGTTCTACGATTTCCGCGAGCTGACCCCGGTCGGGGCCGACGGCGACGAGATGGTGCGCCGCCTGGCGCGCCGGCTGGTCGACGTGGACCTGCTGAAGCCGGCCGCCGAGCTGCTGCAGTACCAGGTCGACAACCGCCTGGACGGGGTGGCCAAGGCCCAGGTCGCGGCCGACCTCGCCACCGTCCACCTGATGGACCGCGATCCGGAAGGCGCGCTGAAGGCGATCTGGGGCACCCGCACCACCGTCCTGCCCAACGCCCTGCTGGCCGAGCGGCGCGGCATCGAGGCGCGGGCGCTGATGGAGCTGGGCCGCTACGACCACGCCCTGGAGGTTCTTGGCCGCGACGCCACGCCCGAAGCCACCGACGTGCGCGCCGAGATCGCCTGGCGCGAGAAGGACTGGGCCGGCGCCGCGCCCATGCTGGAACGCCGCCTCGGCGACCGCTGGAAATCCACCGCCGAGCCGCTGTCGGGCGACGACGAGAGCCGCCTGATCCGGGCCGGCGTGGCCTATTCGCTGGCCGGCGACGGCAAGGCGCTGGCGCGCCTGTCTGAGCGGTTCGGCGGCTTCATCGACCGCGCTCGCGCGCCCGACGCCCTGCGCGTCGCCCTGTCGGGCCTGGACGGCGAGAATCTTAAGCCCTCCGATTTCGCAAGGGCGGCGGCTCAGGCCGACAGCTTCGCCGGCTGGGTGGCCACCGTTAAGAAGAAGCTTCGCGACAAGACGCCTCCGCGCACTACGGGGCTTGGCCTTCCCATCCGCGGAACCGCGCCGGCGGCCCAGCCCGCGCCGGCGCGTACGGCGGCGCTTCAGCCGTCCGGGAAGCCTTCGCCGCAGGGCGCCAAGGGCGAGAATCTGTTCTTCTGATCCGACCGGGAGGGGGCGCTGCGACGCCCTGTCGCGGGAGTCGCGGGGCGAGCAATCGTCGTGTGGAGAACATCCACAGAACAGACTCACCTCTCGTTAACTAAGCGGTGGTCGACTTCGCGACTCGGCTTAAGGCCCGGTAACGGTCCCTTAAGGTTGGTGGTTTTCCATTAACTCTCGCCCGGAGAGCGCGCCGAATCAGGCGGCGGCTGGCCACGGGCAGGGTGTCTAGAGGTCGGTGATGGCTATTCATTTGTCGGCGCCCCGCGCCACGGAATTGAAGCCCCGCATCGTGGTGTTCGGCGTCGGCGGCGCAGGCGGCAACGCCGTGAACAACATGATCGAGGCTGAGCTGGAGGGGGTGGAGTTCGTCGTCGCGAACACCGACGCCCAGCAGCTCCAGTTCGCCAAGACCGACCGACGCATCCAGCTCGGCGTGGAGATCACGCAGGGTCTGGGCGCCGGCGCTCATCCCGAAGTCGGCATGTCCGCCGCCCAGGAGTCCGAAGCCGAGATCGGCGAGCACCTGGAAGGCGCGCACATGGTGTTCATCACCGCCGGCATGGGCGGCGGCACCGGCACCGGCGCGGCCCCGGTCATCGCCAAGTGCGCGCGCGAGCGCGGCATCCTGACCGTCGGCGTCGTCACCAAGCCGTTCACCTTCGAAGGCCGTCACCGCATGCGTCTGGCCGACGCCGGCATCCTGGAGATGCAGCGGTACGTCGACACCCTGATCGTCATCCCGAACCAGAACCTGTTCCGCGTCGCCAACGAGCGGACCACCTTCGCCGAAGCCTTCGGCATGGCCGACCAGGTGCTGCACTCGGGCGTGCGCTCCATCACCGACCTGATGGTGCTGCCGGGCCTGATCAACCTCGACTTCGCCGACGTGCGCACGGTCATGTCCGAAATGGGCAAGGCCATGATGGGCACCGGCGAGGCCGGCGGCGAGGACCGCGCCCTGATGGCGGCCCAGAACGCCATCCAGAACCCGCTGCTGGACGAGACCTCGCTGAAGGGCGCCAAGGCGGTGCTGGTGAACGTCACCGGCGGCCTGGACATGACCCTGCTGGAGGTCGACGAGGCCGCCAACGCCATCTCGGCCGAGGTCGACCCGGAAGCCAACATCATCTTCGGCGCGGCCTTCGATCCGTCGCTGGAAGGCAAGATCCGCGTGTCGGTGGTCGCCACCGGCATGGACTCCGCCGCCATGCAGAAGCCGGTCCCGCAGGCCCCGGCCCAGCCGACCCGCGCGGTCGGCGGCTCGACCCTGTCGCGGCAGCCCGAGCCGGTTCGCCAACCGGAGCCGGTCCGTTCGGCCTTCGGCGCCCGTCCGGAGCCGCGCGTGGAGGCCGCCCCGGCCGCCCGTGAGCCGATGTTCGCCCGCCCGGCCGAACCGGAGCGCACCCTCGACACCGGCGGCCGCCGCGTCGACATCCGCGAGCCCCGCGTCGAGGAGCCGCGCATCGTGGCCGCCGACGCCGAGCGCGCGATCGCCCGCATCGTCGACCCGCTGGTCGCCGACGAGGACGACGCCGGTCAGCCTGACCTGTACTTCGACGCTCCGGCCCCGCAGCCGGCCCCCCGCGCCATGGCCCCGCGCCAGCCGGAGCCGCGCATGGAGCCCCGCGAAGAGTACGCCGAGCCCGAGCGCAAGGGCGGCTGGCGCAGCCTGTTCGGCGGCCGTCCGCGTTACGAAGCCCCGGCCCAGCCGGCCCCGAGCTTCGGCCGCAGCCAGCCCCAGATGCGCCAGACCCAGCAGGCGCAGCCGGCCCCGCAGCCGGAAGCCGAACCCCAGGACGACTTAGAAATCCCGTCGTTCCTGCGGCGTCTGGCGAACTGACGTTCGCGACTGACATCGCCTAGAGAGAACGGGCGCGGGGGCTTCCCCCGCGCCCGTTTCCGTTTCGGCGTGAAACAAAGCGAAACCCGACTTTAGTTGAGCTGGCCCCGCCTGGGGCCTAGTGGTCCGATGGGCCAAAACTCCCGCGTCAAGTCGGGCGAACTAACCAGGATTTTCGTCTTGATCGCATCGTCGGATCTCAATGAACACACCCTCGCCGCGCCGGCCATCTGCGCGGGCGTGGGCGTGCACACGGGCGTCCGAGTGCGCCTGTCGATCCGTCCGGCCGCGAGCGGGACGGGCATCGTGTTCGTGCGCACCGACATCAAAGACCGTGACAACCGCATTCCGGTTTCCGGCGACGCGGTGGTCAAGACCCAGCTCGGCACGGTGATCGCCAACGCCGCGGGCGCGACCGTCTCCACCATCGAGCACCTGATGGCCGCCCTGGCCGCGCTCGGCGTCGACAACGCCGTGGTCGAGCTCGACGGTCCCGAAGTTCCCATCATGGACGGCTCGGCCCTGCCGTTCGTGCAGCTGCTGGACCGCGCCGGTTTCCGCCGTCAGGAAGGCCCGCAGCGTTACATCGAGGTTCTGGAGCCGATCCTGGTGGAGGACGGCGACAAGTTCGCCGCCCTGCTGCCGTGCGATCGCTTCGAGGTGTTCTTCGAGATCGAGTTCGCCAGCCCGGTGATCGGCCGCCAGGCGGTCGACCTGGTGCTGACCGAGGACAGCTTCCGCGAGGAGCTGGCCGCGGCGCGCACCTTCGGCTTCGCCCACGAGGTCGAGGCCCTGCGTCAGATGGGCCTGGCCCGCGGCGGCTCGCTGGAGAACGCCGTGGTCATCGACGGCGAGCGGATCCTCAACCCGGAGGGCCTGCGCTTCGTCGACGAATTCGTGCGTCACAAGGCGCTGGACGCCATCGGCGACCTGTACGTCCTGGGCATGCCGCTGCTGGCCCGGTTCGAAGGCCGCAAGGCCGGCCACGCCATGAACAACGCCCTGGTTCGCGCCCTGCTGGCCCGCCCGGAAGCCTGGCGCGTGCGCATCCCGGCCGCCGAGCTGGCCGAGGCGGTCTGACGCGCGACATCCGCCGTGTTGGCCGTCGCGATCACGTCGTGTAGAACCGATTAACGAGCTTCGGGGGGAAGCCTCCCGGGGGCGCTCAATCGAGAGGTCGCATCGGTGCGTCGAGAACTCTTCCGCCGCGGTTCCATCATCGCGGCCGTCCTGGTGGCGGCGGCTCTGTCGGGCTGCGCGGGCAAGCAGAACAAGCCGAAGCTGGCGTACGAAGAGCGTCCGGTCGAACTGCTGTACGCCACCGGCGCGCAGCGCATCGACCAGGGCCGCTGGTCGGAAGCCATCGACTATTTCGAAGAGGTCGAGCGCCAGCACCCGTATTCGGAGTGGTCGCGCCGCTCGATCCTGATGCAGGCCTACGCCTATTACGAGGGCAACCAGTACGCCGACGCCGTCGCCGCGTCGGAGCGCTTCATCCAGCTCTATCCGGGCAGCCCCTCGGCCTCCTACGCCTATTACCTGAAGGCGATCTGCTACTTCGAACAGATCGTCGACGTGGGCCGCGACCAGGGCTCGGCCGCCAGCGCGCTGGTCGCGCTGCGCGAAGTGGCCCAGCGCTATCCGAACAGCGACTACGCCCGCGACGCGCGGGTGAAGATCGACATGGTCAACGACCAGCTGGCCGGCAAGGAAATGGCGGTGGGTCGCTGGTACCTGCGCCGCAACCAGCCGCTGGCCGCGGTGAACCGCTTCAAGACCGTGGTCGACAAGTATCAGACCACCTCGCACACGCCGGAGGCCCTCTACCGCCTGGTCGAGGCCTACCTGACCCTGGGTCTCAACGAAGAGGCCGAGCACAACGGAGCGGTGCTGGGCGCCAACTTCCCGGGCGACCCCTGGTACAGCGACGCCTACAAGCTGCTGACCGCCAAGGGCCTGGAGCCGGTGGCCCCGACCGAGACCGCCGAGAAGGCGAAGAAGAAGGAAGGTTGGCTCGGGAAGATCATCCCGGGCTGATCCGCCCCGAATCCCGCTAAACCGCGGTCATGCTCATCGGCCTGACCATCCGTGACGTCGTGCTGGTCGAGTCCCTGGACCTCGTCGTGGGTCCGGGACTGACCGTCCTCACCGGCGAGACCGGCGCGGGCAAGTCCATCATTCTCGACAGCCTGGGCCTGGCGACCGGCGCGCGCGCCGACGCAGGCCTCGTGCGCGCGGGCGCCGACCGGGCGGTGGTCACCGCCGGCTTCGCCCTGCCGGCCGGACACCCGGCCTGGGCCGTGCTGGCCGAAAAAGAACTCGACTTCGATCCGGGCGAGGACCTGGTGCTGCGCCGCCAGCTCGGCGCCGACGGCCGCTCGCGCGCCTTCGTCAACGACCAGGCGGTCAGTGTCGGCGTGCTGAAGGAGCTGGGCGAGGCCCTGCTCGAGGTGCACGGCCAGCACGAGACCGTGGGCCTGCTGGACGCCCGCACCCACCGCAGCCTGCTGGACGCCTACGGCGGCCTGGAGCCGAAGGTCGCCGCCGTCCGCGCCGCCTGGAAGGCCTGGCGCGACGCTGTCAGCGCGGCCGAGAGCCTGCGCGAGCGCGCCGCCAGGGCCGCCGCCGAGGCCGAGGAACTGACCGCCCGCCTGGCCGAGCTGGATCGCCTCGACCCCAAGGTCGGCGAAGAACTGCAGCTGGCCGAGGAGCGCGCCATCCTGGGCGCTTCGGAAAAGGCCCTGGCCGACATCGCTTCGGCCCGCGAGGCGCTGGGCGGCGACCAGCTGTCCAGCCGCATGGCCCAGGCCTTCCGCGCCCTGGAGCACGCCCGCACCCGCGCCGTGCAGGCCGGTGCGGGCGAAGACAACGTCGTCGTCCAGCGGCTGCGCGCCGCCGCCGAGGCCGTCGACCGCGCCCTGGTCGAAGCCCAGGAGGCGATCGCCGCGGTCGACAACGCCGCCGACGCCTTCGACTTCGAACCGGGGCGGCTCGACAAGGCCGAGGAGCGGCTGTTCGCCCTGCGCGCCGCGGCCCGCAAGCTGGGCGTCCTGACCGACGACCTGCCGGCCGAGCGGCTGCGCATCGCCGAGGCCCTGCGCCTGATCGAGGACTCGGAGACCGCCCTGAACCACGCCGCCGCCGCCGCGGCCGCCGCCGAAGGCGCCTATCGCGACGCCGCCGGCGCGCTGTCCGCGGCCCGGGCCGAAGCGGGCGCGCGCCTGGCCGAAGTGGTGATGGGCGAGCTGACGCCGCTGAAGCTGGAGAAGGCGCGCTTCCGCGTGGCGGTCGAGCCCCTGGCGCCCGAACGCGCCGGGCCCGACGGCGCCGACCGGATCGAGTTCGAGATCGCCACCAACCCCGGCGCGCCGTTCGGCGGCCTGGGCGCGATCGCCTCCGGCGGCGAACTGGCCCGCTTCGCGCTCGCCCTGAAGGCGGCCCTGGCCGGCCGTGGCGCGGGGGCGACCATGATCTTCGACGAAGTGGACCAGGGCGTCGGCGGCGCCGTGGCCGACGCGGTGGGCCTGCGCCTGAAGCGCCTGGCCGGCGCTGGTCAGGTGCTGGTGGTCACCCACTCGCCCCAGGTGGCGGCCCGTGGCGACGCCCACTGGAAGGTGGCCAAGCGCGAGGCCTCGGGCGTCGTGCGCACCTCGGTGGCCACCTTGACCGCCGAGGAACGCCTCGAGGAGCTGGCGAGAATGCTGGCCGGCGCCGAGGTCACCGAAGCCGCGCGGGCGGCGGCGCGGGCGTTGATGGCGTGAATTCCTTCTCCCCCAAGGGGAGAAGGAATTAGAATTTCGGCCGGAACAGCGGGCTGGCGGTGAAGATCTCGATCCCGTCCTCGGTCACGCCGACGGAGTGCTCGCACTGGGACGACAGCGACTTGTCGCGGGTGACCGCGGTCCAGCCGTCGTTCAGCACCTTCACCTGCGGCTTGCCCAGGTTCACCATCGGCTCGACGGTGAAGAACATGCCCGGCTTCAGCACCGCGCCTTCGCCCTTGCGGCCGAAGTGCAGGACGTTCGGATTGTCGTGGAACACCCGGCCCAGGCCGTGGCCGCAGAAGTCGCGCACCACCGAGCAGCGCTGGCTTTCGACGTACTGCTGGATGGCCCAGCCGATGTCGCCGAAGGTGTTCCCGGGCTTCACCTGAGCCAGGCCCAGGTCCAGCGCTTCGTAGGTGATGTCGATCAGGCGGCGCGCCTTGGGCGCGATCTCGCCGACCGGGTACATGCGGCTGGTGTCGCCGTGCCAGCCGTCGACGATGACGGTGACGTCGATGTTGACGATGTCGCCGTCGCGCAGGTTCCGCTCGCCCGGAATGCCGTGGCAGACTACGTGGTTGGGGCTGATGCAGACCGTGTGGTTATAGCCGCGGTAGCCCAGGCAGGCGGGCAGGCCGCCGTGGTCCAGCACGAACTCGCGGGCCAGCTTGTCGAGCGCCTCGGTGTTCGCCCCCGGCACGACGTGCGGGGTGAGCATGTCCAGGCACTCCGCCGCCAGTTTGCCGGCCCGGCGCATGCCCTCGAAGTCCTCGGGCTTGTGCAGCTTGATCCCGTGGGTGCGGGTGGTCGCTTCGGCGGACGCTTCGACGGTTTCCATGACGGCTTCCGGTGACTTACGGGCGCGACCGCCAGCGGAGCGGACGCTCCAGGCGGATGGCTTCGGGGCTCAGATGGCATCCGTAGCACAGAACTTCCACCCCCCGCGCGGCCGCGTCGCGCAGGGCCGGGCCGTAGGCGCGGTCGATGTCGTCGGCCGTGTCGAACAGATCGCAGTCGGTGCGCTGCACGACGAACAGCATGACCGCCCGGTGGCCCGCCTCGACCATTCGCTCCAGCGCCTTCAGGTGCTTCACGCCGCGCACGGTGACGCAGTCGGGAAACTCCGACACGCCCGGCTCGCGCAGGAAGTGGCTGTTCTTGATCTCGACGTAGCAGGGGGCGCGCGCGTCGTCCTCCAGCAGGATGTCGATGCGGCTGTCGCCAGCGTACTTCACCTCGCGCCGTAGCCGGGCGTAGCCGGCCAACTCGGGGATCAGGCCGGCGGCGATGGCTTCGGCGCCCAGCCGGTTGGGATGCATGGTGTTGACCCCGACCAGCCCGGGGCCGGCCTCCACCATCTCCAGCGTATGGGCCAGCTTGCGTTTAAGATCGTCGGACTTCGACAGCCAGACCGCCTGGCCGGGCTCCTTCAGGCCCAGCATGGCGCCCGGGTTGGGGACGTGGGCGGTGACCAGCCCACCGGCGTCCAGCTCGACGTCGGCGAAGAAGCGCTTGTAGCGCTGGACCAGGCGGCCGCGGACCAGGGGGGAGGCGAATTGCATGGCTGGGTGTTAGCCCCCCCTATTCGTCCCGTCATCCCCGCCTGACGACGCGGCCCGGCGTCGCCCCGACCTCTCCTTTGGCCGCTACCCCCGCTTCGTCGAGGGGGGCGTGAAGCGGGTGGTCGGCGGCCGCGACCCCGCGGCGGTGGACGCGGCCACCCGGGAACTGCTCGACCTGCTTCGCGAGGCCGGCAACCCGCCGCGCTCGATTGCGGTTGAGCTCCTCGCCGACGGGACTGGAGGAGCGGACATGGCCCAGGGATCACGCCGGGCTGCGGCCGCCCTCGCCGTGAGCCTCGCCGCCTCACCCGCCCTGGCGGGAGGCTTCTACACGCCCGAGGCGTCGGCGCGGGCCGTCGGCCGCGCCTTCTCGAGCGAGGCCGCCGACAGCGGCGCCGCCTCGCTGTGGTGGAATCCGGCGTCGATCGGCCCGAGCGGGGGCGAAATCGCCGGCGATCTTTCGGCGATCGTGGCGGACTCGCAGGCCGACGACGGCGGATCGACCCTGACCCGCTTCCTGCCGCGCGGGGGGCCCGCCTTCACTATTCCAGTCCGTGGCGAGCCCCGCGTGTTCGGCCCTGTCGATAACGCGTGGCTCGCCAGTGCGGCGGCGGCCGTGCCGGTCGGCGACCGGTTCGTGCTGGGCATGTCGGCGACACAGCCCTTCGGATTCACGACCAATTATCCGGTCACCTCGTGGGCCCGGTTCGGCGCGGCGAAGTCGCGACTCGACACCGTCGACGTGCAGGCGACCGCAGCGTGGAGGATCAACGGCCGTTGGACCCTCGGCGCGAGCGCCGACGCCCAGTACGCCGACCTGCGCCTGACTCGTCTCCCCTTCATCTTCGGTCCGACCGAGGATCGTCTGGAGACGTCCGGGGACGGATGGGCCTGGGGGTGGAGCGCCGGCGTCCTGGGCCGGGTCGGCGACGTCCACCTCGGCGTGAGCTACAGATCGAGCCTGGATCACGAACTCAAGGGCGACTTCGCCTTTTCGGGGGTTCCTCGAGAGCTGTCTGTGACCAGCGGCACGCGTCCCGCCCGGATCGCCTTCTCGACACCCTGGATCGCCACCGCCGCCGTGCGCTGGGCTGTCGACGACAAGGCGACGCTAGGCCTTCAGCTCCAGCGGTTCGGCTGGAGCGAGTTCGAAGGGTTCGACGTGGACGCCGATTTCGTGGAGGACGGGGACAAAGGGTTCACGGACACCACCTCGGTGGCGTTCGGCGTGGATTACGTGCTCTCGCCGGGCGTCACGGGCCGGGCCGGCGTGCAGTACGACCCGACGCCGACGTCGGGCGGGATCACCAGCCTGCAGGCGCCCGACGCCGACCGTTGGGCCTTCGGCTTGGGGGCCGGTTTCACCGTCCAGCCCGCCTTCCTGGTCGACGTGTCCGTGGCCTATGTCGCCTTCGACGACCTGGAGATCGACGCCACCACGGTGTCGTTCGGATCGACGCCGCTGCAGGCCACCCTCGACATGCGGGGCGAGGGCGACCTGGACGAGGTGTTGATGTCGGTCGGCGCGAGCTGGCGGTTCTGAGCGCCGCGCCGTGTGCGTCCGTCGCGCAACAGGCGACCCGCCTCCGACGTACTCACGCGCAACCGGCGCCGAGTCGCGGAGGTTTGTACCTCACTGCGAGCGTAGGGGGCGCGCCCGGCCATAGGATGGAGCGCCCCTGTGTCTCGTCTCGTACGTCGATCCGTCTGCGTCGCCGCTCTGATCGGCGGCGCGACGCTTCTCGCCGGTCAGGCCCACGCGGCCGGCTTCTACATCCAGGAACAGTCGGTACGCGGCCTCGGTCGGGCCTTCTCCGGCGAGGCGGCCGACGCCGGCCCGGCCTCGCTGTGGTGGAACCCCGCCGCGATCGGCGGCGCTCCGCGTGAGGTTTATGGCGGCGTGCACGCCGTCCTGCCGGACACCGAGGTCGACGATCGCGGCTCGACCATCGACCGGCCGGTCGTGCCGGTGGCCCCGGTGGGCGGCGAGCCGCGGGCGTTCGGGCCGCTCATGAACGGCCTCGTGCCGAACCTGGCCGTCTCCACCCCGGTCGGCGACCGGTTCGCGCTGGGCCTGTCGGTCAACGCGCCGTTCAATTTCACCACCAAGTACAATTTCCAGTCCTGGGCCCGCTATGAGGCGGTGAAGTCGCGCCTGAACACGGTCGACATCCAGATGACCGGCGCCTGGCGGATCACCGACGCCTGGACCGTGGCGATCGCGGCCGACGCGCAGTACGCCGACGCGACCCTGTCCAACGCCTCGCCGAACCTGCCGCAGCTCGTGCCGGGCCGGGGCTTGGTCATCCCCAACGACGCCTTCGTCGAACTGTCGGGCGACGGCTGGGAATGGGGCTGGACGGCCGGCGTGATGGGCAAGATCGGCTCGGTGGACGTGGGCGCCAGCTACCGGTCGAGCCTGGACCATGAGCTGGACGGCACGGCGACCTTCGCCGGCTTCGTGGGGCAGCTGGCCGGCCAGAACGGCTCTCGCGCGGCGACCGCCACCTTCTCGACCCCGTGGATCGCCACTCTGGGCGGCCGCTGGGCGGCGACCGACCAGGCCACCATCAGCCTGCAGGTGCAGGAGGTCGGCTGGAGCGAGTTCGACGCCATCCGCATCGACCTGGGCACGATCCAGCAAATCTCGCCGCAGGATTACGACGACACCACCACCGTGGCGCTGGGCGTCGACTACGCCTTCACACCGACGGTGACTGGCCGCGCCGGCATCCAGTACGACCCGACCCCCACGCCCGACGGCAATCGCTCGCCCCGCGTGCCGGACGGCGATCGCGTGCTGTTCGGCGTCGGCGGCACCTTCACGCCGGTCGAGAACGTGCTGGTCGACGCCGGCCTGGCCTACGTCCACTTCGACGAGTCGAATATCAACCGCGAGACCACCTTCTACGCGGGCACGCCGGCGGCCACGCCGGTCGTGCTCGCCGGCGACGTCGAGGGCCACGCCGTGGTCATGGCGGTGGGCGGGCGCTGGCGGTTCTAGGCGGTCGCCCCAGGCCAAAAGAAAAGGCGGCGAGATCGCTCTCGCCGCCTTCTCATTTTCAGCAGGGGATCAGTCCGCCGCGGTGCGACGGCCTTGGCCGCCGCCGCCGCCGCCGCCGCCGCCTTGGCCGAAGCGCCGGCGCTTGGGACGGTAGCTGCCGCCGCGCTTGGGCGCGCGTTGGCCTTCGGGACGCCCGCCTTCCGGCTTGGCCGCGCCGAACTCGCCGGCCATCGGGTCGTACTTGGCCCGCGGGGCGCCCTCGGCGTGGTGGGTGCGGTCGCGCTTGGGACGGCCGTGGCCGCGCGGTTGCTCGACCGGCTCCGGCGTCTTGGCCTTGCGGCCCGGGTTGGCGGCCAGGATGGCCGCGTCCAGGGCGCCCAGCGCGCGGTCGTTGCGACGATCCCACGAAGGGATGGTCTGGCGGGTGACGCGCTGGATGTCCTTCAGCAGCTTGCGCTCGTCGTCGGCCACCAGGCTGACCGCCACGCCCGAGGCGCCGGCGCGCGCCGTGCGGCCGATGCGGTGGACGTAGGCTTCCGGCACGTAGGGCAGCTCGAAGTTGACCACGTGGGTGACGCCGTCGACGTCGATGCCGCGGGCGGCGATGTCGGTCGCCACCAGGGCGCGGACGCGGCCGTCCTTGAACGCCTGCAGGGCCCGCTCGCGCTGGCTCTGGCTCTTGTTGCCGTGGATGGCCGCCGCCTCCACGCCGCCGGCCTCGAGATAGGCGGCGACCTTGTCCGCGCCGTGCTTGGTCTTGGTGAAGACCAGGGTGCGGGTGAACTTCGGATCCGAGAACAGCTCCGACAGCAGGGCGCGCTTGCGCACCTGCTCGACGAACAGCACCTGTTGCTCGACCTTCTCGGCGGTGGTGGCGGCCGGCTTCACCTCGACCTTGGCCGGGTCCTTCAGGAGTTCGGCGGCCAGCTTGCCGATCTCGCCCGGCATGGTGGCCGAGAAGAACAGGTTCTGGCGGTTCTTCGACAGCTTCGAGACCACCTGGCGGATCGGCTTCACGAAGCCGAGGTCCAGCATCTGGTCGGCTTCGTCGAGCACGAAGATCTCGGTGGCCGACACGTCGATGGTCTTTTGCGACATGTGGTCGAGCAGGCGGCCCGGGGTGGCCACCAGCACGTCCACGCCGCGGCTCATGGCGCGCTCCTGCGGGCCGTACTTCACGCCGCCGAACACCACCGCGACGCTCATGCCGAGGTTGCGGCCGTAGGACTTGAAGCTCTCGGCGATCTGGCTGGCCAGTTCGCGGGTCGGCGACAGGATCAGCGCCCGGCAGGTGCGCGGCAGCGGCGCCTTACGGTCCGCCGCCAGCCGGTGCAGCATCGGCAGGGCGAAGGCCGCGGTCTTGCCGGTGCCGGTCTGGGCGATGCCCAGCAGGTCGCGGCCGGAGGCCACCAGCGGGATGGCCTGGGTCTGGATCGGGGTCGGGGTCTCGTAGCCTTCCTGGGCCAGGGCCTGGAGGATCGGCTTGGACAGGCCGAGGTCTTGGAACGTTTTCAAATCAATGTCTTTCGCATCGCCGAACGCGCACGCAGGCGCGCCGGCGTCCCCGCTGGCTCGCAATCTGCGGGCGTCGGGGCGTTTCGGGGCGACGCCCCGCGTGCATGGGCGATCGAAGCTATGGGACGAATACGGGGCTCGACAGGCAAGTCGACGATACGTCGTCGACCCTCACGCGGCTGGAGCACCGAAGGCTCGCAAAATGCGATGGACGGCCAAATGGACCCTGCAGCTCGAAAAGTCAAGGAAAGCGCCGCCTGCGCGCTCTCGGACGCTTGCGGCGCAGGCTGAAGGGCATAGGTTGCCGTCCACCAGATTCCTAAGGGGGAGGGCCCAGGTGTCCGCTTTCGTTTCCCGTCTCGCCCTGGCGCTCGCCGCCGGCGCCGTGCTCGCCGTTCCGGTCGCCGAGGCCAAGCCGAAGAAGACCGCGCCGGCCGCGGCCGCCGCCCCGGCGCCGCTGCCCTACGTCGAGACCGCCAGCCAGCTGCGCGACAAGGCCATGCAGGGCTCGATCGCCTATTCGCTGGTCGAGGAGATCACCACCCGCTTCGGCCCGCGCCCGGCCGGCGGCCCGGCCGAGCGTTCGGCGGCCGAGTGGGGCGCCCAGGAGCTGAAGAAGCTGGGCTTCACCAACGTCGAGATCCAGGACTTCCCGCTGCACACCTGGGTGCGCGGGGCCGAGCACGGCGAGATCGTCGCGCCCTTCCCGCAGCCGCTGGTGATCACCGCGCTCGGCGGCTCGCCGGCCACCCCGGCCGGCGGCATCGAGGCCGAGGCCGTGCTGTTCGACACCTACCAGGCCCTGCTCGACGCGCCGAAGGGCTCGCTCACCGGCAAGATCGCGGTGGTGCTGCAGCCGATGGCGCGGGTGACCGACGGCGCCGGCTACGGCCCCATCTCCAACATCCGCTCCAACGGCCCGGAAGCCGCCCGTGAGCGCGGCGCGATCGCCTTCGTGCTGCGCTCGGCCGGCACCGAGGACCACCGCTTCCCGCACACCGGCTCGACCAAGCGGGTCGAGGGCGGCATTCCGGCCTTCGCCGTGTCGCCCCCGGACGCCGAGCAGCTCGCCCGCGTCGCCGCCCGCGGCGGCCCGGTGAAGCTGCGCCTCTACTCCGAAGCCAGCTCCCCGGCCCAGATCGGCCGCTCGCAGAACGTCGTGGCCGAAATCCGCGGCCGCGAACGTCCGGACGAGGTGATCGTCATCGGCGGCCACCTGGACAGCTGGGACAAGGGCACCGGCGCGATCGACGACGCCTCGGGCGTGGCCATCACCACCGCCGCCGCCAAGCTGATCGCCGAGCTGCCGCAGGCGCCCAAGCGCACCATCCGCGTGGTATGGTTCGGCTCCGAGGAACTGAGCCAGCCGTTCCCGCTGCCGGGCCTGTCGGGCGGCAACGCCTACGCCAACATGCACAAGGACAGCCTGGGTAAGCACGTCGCCGCCAGCGAGAGCGATTTCGGCGCTGACGTCATCTACAGCTTCGGCCTGCCGGCCGGCGCCCCGGCCGACTTCGCCAAGACCGCGGCCCAGGTGCTGGCTCCGATCAAGGTGATCCCGAGCAACGAGCCGGGCGAGGGCGGCGGCCCCGACATCGGCCCGATGGCGAAACTGGGCGTGCCGGCCTTCCGTCTCAACCAGGACGGGTCTGACTATTTCGACGTACACCATACGCCCGACGACGTAATCGACCGGGTCGATCCTAAGTCTCTGGACCAGAACGTCGCCGCGTGGGCCGCCCTGTTGTGGCTCATCGCCGACAGCGACGTGGACTTCCGCAATGCGGCGCCAGCCCCGGCGGCTGGGCACTAGAAATCGCAGGTAATCGCGGAACGCTCCGAGCCGTCGGGCGTTCTGAGGGCGCTGTGCATAAACTCTCCGAGGCTCCGGCGCCCTAAGCGTATCGGGCCTCTTTTTTTGCCCGGGCTTCAGCCGTCGCCCCGCTTCCGCCGGGCGGGCCGTCCTGCTAGCGTCCGCGCCGCACGGCTCCGGTGTGATCACCGGAGCCGTGGGCCTCAGCGGACGTGGCGAAATGGTAGACGCAGCGGACTTAAAATCCGCTTCGCGTAAGCGAGTGTCGGTTCGAGTCCGACCGTCCGCACCACCTGAGAACTGAGCGCTATTTCGCCCGCCGCGCGGCGCGTAGCGCCTCGTCCATGGCCGCGGCCAGCACCTCGACCTGGGGCGACTTGAGCATGGAGCCGTGGTCGCCGGGCAGGTCCAGCGCGGAGTAGGGGCCGCGCACCAGCGGCGCCCAGGCCCGCCCGGGATCCTCGACGTCGGGCCGCTCCTCCGGAATGAACAAGGCGACGGCGCCATCGTAGGCTTGCGGTTCGTAGCGCAGGCAGGCCTTGCCGATGGTGGCGCCGAAGCGCGACTGCTGGCCGACCTCGGCGGGATCCAGCGCCTCCTCCAGGCGGCCGACCGCGCCGTCCAGCCGGTCGCGCAGATAGGCCCAGCGCTCGGCGCCGCGCCGGCGCGCGATCTGGCCGGCGTGCAGGCGCAGCTTGCTGGCGGCCATGGCCATGCGGCTCACGGCGCGCCGCTCGCCCGGATGCGGCGGGTCCAGCATCAGTACCAGCCCGACCTCCTGGCCCTGCGCCTTCAACTGGCGGGCGGTCTCGTAGGCCAGCACGCCCCAGGCGCACCAGCCACCGACGAAGTAGGGGCCCTGTGGCTGGATCGCGCGCATGGCCTGGATCATCTGCGGGGCCAGGTCGGCCAGGCTGAAGTCGTCAGGCAGCGGCACGGCGGTGTCGCGGCGCAGGCCCAGGAAGGGCTGGTCTTTACCCAGCGCGTTGGCCAGCGGCCAGAACAGCGCCCCCCCGTTCAGCCAGAACAGCGGCGGGCGCGTTCCGCCGGGCTGAATGTCGTTCACCCGCGGCCGCGCCGGCGCTCCGGCGGCGGCCAACAGGCCCGCCATGCGGCGCACGTCGGGCGCGCGGAACACGTCGGACAGGCTCAGCCGCTTGCCGAACGCGACCTCGATGCGGCGCAGCAGCTTGGCCGCCAGGATCGAGTGGCCGCCCAGCGCGAAGAAGCTGTCCAGCGCGCCGACCCGGGGCACGCCCAGCACCTCGGCCCAGATCGCCGCCAGCTTGCGTTCCACGGCGCCCTTGGGGGCGATGAAGTCCGCGGCCGGCGCGGCGGTCGGCTCGGGCTCGCACAGCGCCTGCCGGTCGACCTTGCCGCTGCTGGTCGTCGGCAGGGCCGGCAGCACCACGACGCGGGCCGGGACCATGTAGTCGGGCAGGGCTTCGGCCAGCCGCCGGCGCAGTTCGGCGGGGTCGGGCGTGGCGGCGCCGGGGCGGCCGGACACGAAGGCGGTGAGGCTCAGCGCGCCGCTGACGTCGGGAGAGGCCTTGATCGCGGCGGCGCCGACCTCGGGGCAGGCGGCCACCGCCGCTTCGACCTCGCCGAGCTCGATGCGGAAGCCGCGCACCTTCACCTGGTCGTCGCGGCGGCCCAGGCACTCGATGGTCCCGTCGGCGCGCCAGCGGGCGATGTCGCCGGTGCGGTAGAGCGTGCCGCCGGGCGCGACCGCGCGGGTGACGAACCGCTCGGCCGTGAGGTCCTCGCGATTGCGGTAGCGCAGGCCGACGCCGGCGCCGGCGATATAGAGCTCGCCCGGCACGCCGACCGGCGCCGGCGCGCCGCCCGCGTCGAGCACGAACAGCCGCGCGTTGGCGATCGGCCGGCCGATGGGCACGGGGCCGGCCTCGCCCGCCGTGACCCGCTGGATGGCCGAATAGACCGTCGCCTCGGTCGGACCGTACATGTTCCACAGCTCGGCGCAGCGGGGCAGCAGCAGCTCGGCCAACTCGCGCGTCAGGGCCTCGCCGCCGCAGAAGATCCGCAGGCGCGCGCCGCCGGCCCAGCCTTCGTCCAGCAGGGAGCGCCAGGTGGTGGGCGTGGCCGCCACGGTGGTCACGCCGGTGGCCTGGATCAGGGTCGCCAGGCGGGCCGGATCGGCGGCGGTGTCGCGCGTGGCCAGGATGGTGCGCCCGCCCGTGACCAGCGGCAGGAACAGCTCGGCCACCGAGGCGTCGAAGGTCAGGGGCGCCAGCGCCAGCATGGTGTCGGCCGGCCCGAAGCCCGGCGTCTCCTGCAGGGCGCGGGTCAGGTTGACCACCGCCCGGTGCGGGATCTCGACTCCCTTGGGCTTGCCGGTCGAGCCCGAGGTGAACAGCACGTAGGCGACGTCCTCCGGCCCGACATCGGCGCCAGGCCGGCCCAGAGCCGGCAGGGCGGCTCGCGCGTCACAGAGCACGGTGCGCACGGCCTTCGGGAGGTTGTCGGCCAGACTGCGCTGGGTCAGGGCGAGCGCGGCGCCGGCCTCCTCCGTCAGCAAGGCCAGGCGGGCCGGCGGCAGGGCGGGATCGAGCGGCAGGTAGGCGGCGCCCGTCTTCATCACCGCCAGTAGGCCGGCGACCTGGTCGAACGAGCGCTCCAGGCACACGGCGACGAGCTGCCCGCGCTTCGCGCCCGCCGCGGCCAGCCGAGCCGCGAGACGCTCGGCCCGGGCGTCCAGCTGGGCGTAGGTCCAGGTCGCGCCGTCCTCGAATTCCACGGCGACGGCGTCGGGCGTCCGCAGCGCCTGCGCCTCGATCGCGCCGTGTACGGTGGTCTGCGGGCAGGGGCGGGCGGTGTCGTTCCAGTCGACCAGCAGCCGCCGGATCTCCTCGTCCGGCGCAACGGGCAGGTCGCCCAGCGTCCGGTCGGGGCTGGCGACGGCCGCTTCCAACAGGGTGGTCCAGCCGTCGATCATGCGCCGCACGGTGGCCGTCTCGAACAGGTCCGCGCTGTAGACGAACCGGCCGATCACAGTCTCCGGGCGCTCCTCCACCTCAAGGAACAGGTCGAACTTCGACACCCCGGTGTCGACCTCCATCTGGGTCAGGTCCCAGCCGTCGATGCTGGGCGCCTGGGGCTGCATGGAGAACATCACCTGGAACAGGGGATGGCGGCCGGGATCGCGCTGCGGCGCCAGCTCGCGCACCACCCGGTCGAACGGCGCTTCGGCCGCGGCCATGGCGGCCAGCGCCGTCTCGCGCACCTCGCCAAGATAGTCCCGGAACGAACGCTCTCGCTGCGGGCGGGTGCGCAGCACCACGCTGTTCAGGAAGTAGCCCATCAGCCGCTGCAGCTCGGGGCGCGTGCGGGTGTCGACGACGCTGCCCACGGCCAGGTCGTCCTGGCCGGTGTAGCGGTGCAGGAGGACCTTGAAGGCGGCCAGCAGGGTCGCGTAGGCGGTGACGTTCTCGCGCCGGCAGAACTCGCGCAAGGCCGCGGTGAACTCCGGCGACAGGCTGAAGGTCTCGGACCCGCCCGCATGGGTGGTCGCGGCGGGGCGCGGCCGGTCGCCGACCAGCTCCAGCGCCGGCAGTCCCGCCAGCCGTTCGCGCCAGTAGGACAGCTGCATTTCCAGGGCGGCGCCTTCCAGCCGCTCGGCCCGCCAGTGCGCGTAGTCCCCGTACTGCAGGGGCAGCGCCGGCAGGTCCGGCTGGCGGCCGGCGGCCAGCGCCTCGTAGATGGCCGCGAATTCGGGCAGCAGCACCCGGTTCAGGGTCACGCCGTCGAACACCAGATGGTGCAGCGGCAGGAACAGCCGGTGGTCGTCGACCGCCAGCCTGACCAGCCGCGGATGCATCAGCGGCGCCCGGCTCGGGTCGATCGGACGGCGCGCGTCCTCAGTCGCCAGCCGCACGGCCTCGGCCTCGCGCTGGTTCTCGGGCAGGTGCGTCAGGTCGGTGATCGGCAGCTCGACGCGCAGCTGCGGGTGCACGACCTGCACCACTTCGCCGTCGGTGGCGACGAAGGCGGTGCGCCAGATCTCGTGGCGGCGGATCAGTTCGTTGAAGGCGGCTTCGAACACCGCGTGGTCGAACAGTCCGCGGCGATGGATGGTGATCGGCTCGTTGTAGAGCGGCAGGTGCGGGGCCATCGACCCGTGCAGCCAGACGTGGGTCTGCTCGGGCGTCAGCGGGACAGGTTCGTCGGCCGGCCGGGCCGGCAGGACGTCGGCCGTCCGCGCGCCCTCGCCGCGCCGAAGCTTCTCCAGAAGGAGGCGCTTGCCCGCCGAAAGCGCGATCGACTCCGTCATGCCAGCCCCGTCGCAAGATCCCCGGCGGCACGCCGCCCAACCTCGTACGCCACGTCAGTCCAGCTGCAGCTGTTCGACCCGCACGGCGCAGCGTCCCTGCGCGACCACGCAGGCCTGGAAGGCCGCGGCCGGTTCGAACGGATGGGTCGTCCAGTCCTGGCCGTCGGCGTCGTCCGCGCCGTCCGCCGCCGCCTCCGCCAGGCCGACGCCGCGGGCCTTGCCCAGCGCCTCCATCAGCGTCCAGTTCTCGAAGAACCGGCGCAGGCGCCCGCCCGGCTCGAGGATGTGCAGCGCCCGCGCCTCCGCCGGCGGGAACCAGCGCTCGGCGATCTCGGCCGAGGCGTGACGCGGATCGCGCCGCTCGACGTCGCAACCGACCTCGCGACCGCGCGCGACGGCGAACAGCGCCAGGCCGTGCGAATGGGAGAGGTTGAAGCGCACGTCGCTGCCGGGCAGCGACGGCTTGCCGAAGTCGTTATGGTCGAAGACCAAGCGCTCGGGGGCGACGTCGACGTAGCGCGACAGCAGCTCGCGCAGCAGGCCGCGCCGCAGCAGGAACCGGCGCCGGTCGCGGTCGAAGCGGAATCGCTCGGCCCGATCGTGTTCGTCGCGGCTGAGGCGGGCGGTGAAACGGTCGAGATCGCCGCGCATCGCGTCGAGGTCGACCCAGTAGGCGTGGACGGCGGCGGCCACCGGTCAGGCCGCGGGCAGGGCCGGGCCGAACGACACGTGCAGCGCCTTCAGCCCGCGCAGCGCCAGGTTCTCGCGCCAGTGCAGCGGCTCAGGCGCCAGCGCCAGGTCTGGCAGCCGCCGCAACAGGGTGGTGAAGGCGATCTGCCCTTCCATCCGCGCCAGCGGGGCGCCGAAGCAGAAGTGCGCGGCCCAGCTGAACGCCAGGTGCTTGTTGTCGGCGCGCGTCAGGTCCAGCTCGTCGGGATCGTGGAAGCGCGCCGGGTCGCGGTTGGCGGCGGCCATCACCGCCATCACCGCGTCGCGTTTGCGCAGCAGCTTGCCGCCGATCAACATGTCTTCCGAGACCATGCGGGCGGTGTGCTGGGTCGGGCTTTCGAAGCGCAGCAGCTCTTCGATCGCCGTCGGCATGATGGCCGGACAGTCGCGCAGCCGGGCCAGTTGGTCGGGCCGGCGCAGCAGGGTCAGCAGGCCGTTGCCGATCAGGTTGGTGGTGGTCTCCTGGCCGCCGGTCATGATCAGGATCGCGTTGGCGACCACTTCCTCTTCGCTGAGCCGCGCTCCGTCGACCTCGGCGGTCGCCAGCGCATGCAGCAGGCCTTCCCGCGGCGAGCTCTGCTGGTCGCGCAGGGCCGCGCGGAAGTAGGCGGTCATCTCCTCGATCGAGCTCAGGCTGCGTTCGGCCCGGTCTGGATTGTGCTGCAGGTTGCCGAGCACCTCGGCGAAGTCGGTGGACCAGCTCTTCAACTGCTCCCAGTCGGCGGCCGGCACGCCGAGCAGGCCGGCGGTGACGATCGCCGGCAGCGGGCTGGCGAAGTCGGCGATCACGTCCATGCGGCCCTTGCCGGCGACCTTGTCGATCAGGCCGTCGGCGATGTCCTGGACCTGCTGGCGCATGGCCGCCACGCGCTTCGGCGTGAAGGCGGCCAGGCACAGACCGCGCAGCCGGACGTGGGCGTCGCCGTCCTTGAACAGCATCTGGCGCACCAGCACCTGGGCTATCGGGGTCAGGGCGTGCAGCCCCATGCCCTCCAGCTGCTCCGGGGTGGGCGTGCGCTCGGCCGAACACTTCTGCAGGACGGTCTGCACCTCGGCGTAGGCGGTCACCACCCAGGCGTGCAGGAACGGGTCCCAGTGGACGGGATCGCGTTCGCGCAGGGTCCGGTAGAGCGGATAGGGATCGGCCAGCACCTGCGGGTCGAGCAGCTGGTAGAGGCTCAGGGCGGCGTCGTCCGACCGGGCGCGCGGGTGAATGTTCATTCGGTCCGGCTCCGTCAGTCCGCCGCCGCGAGGCGCAGGGCTTCTTCGTCGCTCATGCCTTCCAGCGCTTCGAGCAGGAGGCCCTCCACGGCCTCGGCCAGCCGGGTCACGGTCTTGGCCTCGAACAGGTGGCGGAGCGTCACCTCCACCCCGAACGCCTCGCGGGCGCGCATCACCACCTGGGTGGCCAGCAGGGAGTGGCCGCCGAGCAGGAAGAAGTTGTCGTCAATCCCGACCCGCTCCAGACCCAGCACGGCCGCGACGATCTCGGCCAGGCGGGCTTCGGTCGGGGTCTGCGGCTCCCGCGAGGGCGCGAGGCCGGCGAGGTCGCCGTAGCCCGGCTCCGGCAGGGCCGCCTTGTCGAGCTTGCCGTTGGCGGTGAGCGGCAGGGCGGAGAGCGAAGTGAAGCTGCCGGGCAGCATGTAGTCCGGAAGCAGGGCCGCCAGGAACTCGCGCAGCGCGGTCGGATCGGGCGGGGCCTGGGCCGGGACGACGTAGGCCGCGAGGCTGCGCTGACAGCCGGTCTCGCGCGCCACGACCGCGCTCGCGGCGACGGCCGGATGGCGGTTCAGGGCGGCGGCGACCTCGTCGGGCTCGACCCGGTGGCCGCGGATCTTCACCTGGTCGTCGATCCGGCCGTGGAATTCGATCTGGCCGTCGGGGCGCCGCCGGCCGAGGTCGCCGGTGCGGTAGAGCCGCGCGCCAGGCCGGTCGCTGAACGGATCGGGCACGAACCGCTCGGCGGTCAGCTCCGGACGGTTGCGATAGCCGCGGCCCACGCCCGTCCCGCCGATGAAGATCTCGCCGACCCCGCCGTCGGCCACCGGCTGGCCGTCCGAGTCGAGCAGGTGGATCTGGGTCTCGGCGATCGGGCGGCCGATCGGCGGCAGGACGGCGCCGTCGGCGTCGGGCGCGATCACGCCGGAGGTCGCCACCACCGTGCATTCGGTGGGGCCGTAATTGTTGACCACGGCGAACGGCAGGTCGGCGGGCGGGTAGCTGTGCAGGGTGTCCGCGCCGGTCAGCAGGAAGCGCAGGGCGGTGTCGGCGGGCCAGGGGTGGGCCAGCAGCGGCTCGGCCAGGGTGGTCGGCACGAAGGCGGTGGTGATCTGCCGCCGGACCAGCCAGTCTCCCAACGCCTGGGGCGAGGTTCGCACGTCGTCGTCGGCCAGCACCACGGTGGCGCCGGCGGCGAGGGCGGGCCAGAGTTCCCACACCGCGGCGTCGAACCCGAGGCCGGCGACGTGGCTGGCGCGGTCGTTCGGGCCGGTTCCGAAGGCGGCCTTATGCCAGAGCACGAGATTGAGCAGGGCGCCGTGGGTGATCTCCACGCCCTTGGCGGCGCCGGTCGAACCGGAGGTGTAGACCAGGTAGGCCAGGTCGTCGGCCTTGGGCGGGGCGGCCTCGAACGGCGGGCAGGCGTCGATCGCCGCAGCGTCGCGTTCCAGCACCACGGACGCGCGGCCCGGACCGGCCAGTTGGTCGGCGACGTACGGCTGGGCGACGACCACCGGCGCGCCGGCGTCGTCGAGGAGGGCGCGGAGCCGGTCCTTCGGCCAGGCCGGGTCGAGCGCCACGAAGGCCGCGCCGGCGCGCCAGACCGCCAGGGCGGCGACGACGCGCTCGAACGAGCGAGGCAGGCACAGGCCGATCGGCACGTCCGGCCCGGCGCCCAGGCGGCGCAGGTAGGCCGCCAGCCGGTCGGCGGCGCGGATCAGTTCGCCGTAGGACATGCGTCCGGCGTCGGACTCCAGGGCCGGCGTGTCGGGCTCTTGTCTGGAAAAGGCCGCAACCCTTTGCGGAACGGTCGCTTCGAGCGATTCAGGCGCGAACTCCTTTGGCGCCGCCGCCCGGATTCCGGCCGCGAGTCCCCCTGAAAGCATGCGGAACGCCCCTCTGTACGGGTTTGAACGCGGCCTGCGATGCGACTGAAACCGTGCTGCTAACCGTCGCTGAAAGCGGCGGGTTCCACTCTTGCGGGAGTTCATCCGTGGGGCGGCGCGGGCGCCACAGTGTTACGTGTCTTGCAGACCGTAACGCGCCCTACCGGCCGGTCGGCGCTTCAGGGGCGCTGCGCCGCGCGGCGCCTGAACGACCGCGCGGCGTAACAGTAGGCTGACGGACGGGGCGCTCAGCGCCCGGTCAGCTCCTTCACCAGACGCTGCTGGCCGTAGACCTTGTCGAGCGCCTCGGTGATGGCCGCGGCCGAGACCACGACCGAGCGGTTCACCCGCGGGTCGTAACCGAAGGCGTTGCGCTGCGTCAGGAAGGTCGAGTCGAAGTTGGCCCCGATCAGCTCGCCCTTGGCGTTGACCGCCGGCGAGCCGGAGCTGCCGCCGATGGTGTCGGTCGACACGGTCATGTCCATCACGCCGTCGGCCGGGAGCTTGCCCTTGGCCGCTTCGATCTGCTTGGCCAGCACGAAGGGCTCCGAGCCGGTGGCCCGGTCGAACAGGCCCGACCAGGTGGTGAACGGACCGATCATCCGTCCGTCCTGCTCCCAGCCTTCGATACGGCCCCAGCTCAGGCGGAGCGTGCCGGTGGCGTCCGGATAGACCTCGGTGCCGTAGACGGCGAAGCGGGCGCGGGCCAGCTGCTCGGCGGCGCGGTCGGTCGGGCCCTGGACGCGCTCCTCCCACTGGCTGCGGGCGGCGCGGGCGTCGTCCTGCATGGCCAGCGCCAAGCGGATCATCGGGTCTTCGGAGGCCTGCACGGCGGCCAGTCCGCCGTCCCACAGCGCCTTGCGGAAAGCCGGGTCGCCGACCTTGGTGCCTTGCGTGGCGCGCTGGGCCAGGGCCTCGGGCGATTCCTTGCCGAGCAGGTGGCGCACGCGCGGATCGTCGGCGGTCAGGAACTCGCGGGTCTTGGACAGCCAGAAGCCGAGCTGCAGCGCCTCCAGCTCCGGATAGGACGGCTTGGCGTCCAGCAGTTGCTTCTCGAGCAGGGGCAGGCGGGAGTCGGCGTATTCCGGCAGGCGGTCGGCCGACGGCTTGGCCCGCTCCTGGGCGGCGCGCACCAGGTCGCGCGCCTTCGCGAACAGGTCAGACCCGCCGCCAGCGCCCGACTCCAGGAAGTAGTAGGCGGGATACAGCTCGGCGTAGTCGTCCTGCACCGCGGCGATGTCCGTCCACGGGTCGCCGATCTCGGCCTTGAGCGCCGGGTCGGCCTGGACGCGGGCGATCAGGTCGGCCTCCTCGCGCGCCTTGCCGGCCATGAAGGCCGGGTCGATCAGGGCGCGCTGCTGGCCGCGGCCGCGCTTGTAGCGGTTCTCGACGCCGTCCAGCGTGTCGGCCGAGATGAAGCGGTTCTGCTCGCTTTCCTCGCGGAAGCGCAGCAGCCGGCCGCGGAACTCCGAGCGGGTGGTCTGCTCCAGAGGCAGGGTGACGTCGCGCAGGGTGGAGAGCTGGCTCTGGGTCAGCAGGCGCGAGGTGGCGCCCGGGTTGCCGGCGATGAACACCGGCTCGCCCGGCGTCGGCTTCGAGGCGTTCCACTTCAGGTGCACGGGCGTCGACAGCGGCTTGCCGTCGGCGCCGTAAATGCGCAGGAAGCCGGCGTCGACCGCGAAGCGCGGGAAGTTGAAATTGTCCGGATCGCCGCCGAAGGCCGCCGCCGCGTGCTCCGGCGAGAAGGCCAGGCGCACGTCGGTGTGGCGCTTGTAGCGATACAGCTTGAACTGGCCGCCGCGGTACAGGCTGACCACCTGGCAGCGGGTGGTCTTGTCGGCGCCGCAGGCCTCCTGCTCGATCGCGGTCATCTCCGCGTCGCGGGCCTTGGTGAAGGCCTTGCCGGTCTTGCCGGCGGCCGCGCCCTGCACCCGGGCGGTCACGTCGGTGATTTCGGTCAGCACCTCCGCGGTCATGCCGGGGCACTTGCGCTCCTCCTCGCGGGTCTTCGGCGAGAAGCCGTTCGCCACATAATCCTGCTGCGGCGTCGACAGGTTCTGGGCGCAGGAGATGACGCAGTGGTTGTTGGTCAGCACCAGGCCGTCCGGCGACACCAGCGAGGCCGAGCAGCCGGGGATACGCACCGACGAGGCGCGCACGTGGTCCAGCCAGGCCTGGTCGATCTTCGTGCCCAGCGCCTGATTCACCTTGGCGATCGGGAAGGCGTCGAAGGTCCACATGCCTTCCCCGGCTAGGGCGGGGGCGGCGAAGGCGAGCAGGGCGGCGGCGGCGGCGAGGGTGCGAACGGTCATGCCGTCTGCTTAGCGTGGCCGGACGGTCGCCGCCAGCGTGGCCGCAAACCCCCAATGCTCAAGGTGTTGCGATTGTGACGGCCAAGGAACCTGTGCTCGTCTGCTCCGGTTAGACTGCCTGCGCCGCACGAATGTGGCGGCCAAGTGGCGAACGGTGAAGCTTAAGCTTCCAGTACGGCCATGGTTCTTCGTGAATGACCTTGGTTCCTTTTCCGCTTTCAGGTGGATGGAGAGAAAGTTCATGCTGAGCCGGGAGCCGCAACTGCTCGCTCAACTCACCCAGCGGGAGTCACAGGTGTTGCGCCTGCTGGCGGCCGGCCTCTCGTCCAAGGAGGTGGCGCAGGAACTGGCGATCGCGCCCCGGACGGTGGAGCGCTACATCGACCAGGTCCGCCTGAAGACCCGCGCGCGCAACCGCACCCACATGGTGGTCGAGGCGATCCGCATCGGCCTGATCACCCCGGCCTGATCTCGACCTCTTCGCCGCCCCGACGCTAGACAGGGGCGACTGGGGGAGGCGAGGCGATGCTGGACATCACACCGGAGCGGCAGGCGAAGGCCCTGCGCCATCTCGAGGCGGCCGAGCGCGCCGCCCGCACCCTTCCCGGTTGGACCGCGCCGAAAGCGCCGCCGGTCCGGCGCGTGGGCGTGGTCGGGGCCGGCACCATGGGCGCCGGGATCGCGGCCAGTCTCCTCAACGCGGACTTCGACGTCGTCCTGCTCGACGTGGACGCGGCCGGCCTGGCGCGCGGCCAGAAGGCTGTCGCCGCGATCTTCCAGCGCTCGGTCGAGCGCGGCCGGCTGACCGCCGAACAGGCGCAGGCTCGCACGAGCCGGCTGGAGGCGACCCAGGACTGGGCGCGCTTCGCCGACGCCGACCTGGTGATCGAGGCGGTGTTCGAGGGCATGGCCCTCAAGAAGGAGGTGTTCGCCAAGCTCGAGACGGTCTGCCGTCCCGACGCGCTTCTGGCCACCAACACCTCCAGCCTCGACGTCGACGAGATTGCGGCGGCGACTGAGCACCCGGAGCGGGTGCTGGGCCTGCACTTCTTCAGCCCCGCCAACGTCATGCCGCTGGTCGAAATCGTGCGCGCGGCCAAGACGTCGGACGCCGCCCTGGCCGCGGCCTTCGCCGTCACCGAGGCGATCGGCAAGGTCGGCGTGGTCTCCCGCGTGGGCTTCGGCTTCATCGGCAACCGCATGCTGCAGCCCTACGGCCGGGAGGCGCAGCGCCTGCTGCTGGAAGGCGCCTCGCCCGCGCAGGTCGACGGCGCGCTGGAGGCGTTCGGCATGGCCATGGGCCCGCTGGCGGTGGCGGATCTGGCCGGCATCGACGTCGGCGTGCGCGTGCGCGCCGAGCAGCCGAACCCGCCGAGCGACCCCAGCTTCTTCCTGCCGGCGCGGCTGATGTTCGACCGCGGCCGCTACGGCCAGAAGACCGGCGCCGGCTTCTACCGCTACGACCCGGCCACCCGCGCCCGCACGCCGGATGCGGAGGTCGACGCCGTGCTGGCCGAGGCCGCCGCCGCTCTCGGCATCGAGCGACGCACGGTGTCGGACGAGGAGATCCGCGAGCGCTGCCTCTTCGCCCTGATCAACGAAGGCGCGCAGCTGCTGGAGGAGGGGATCGCGCTGCGCGCCTCGGACGTCGACGTCGTCTGGACCCGCGGCTACGGCTTCCCCAAGGCGCGCGGCGGTCCGATGTTTTACGCCGATACGATTGGCCTGCGGACGGTGGCGGAGCGGGTGCGGGCTTACGGCTGGCGGCTCGCGCCGCTGCTGGAACGGCTGGCGGCGGAGGGCTCGGCCTTCGAGGCGTGGGACCAACGAAACCCTCTCCCATAGGGAGAGGGAGGGGCCCAGCCGAAGGCTGGGGGGTGAGGGGTTACGCGGCTGGCCGCCTTACCCTCATCCCTCCC
Source organism: Caulobacter sp. 17J80-11 (assembly GCF_014349105.1). Classification (GTDB taxonomy): domain Bacteria; phylum Pseudomonadota; class Alphaproteobacteria; order Caulobacterales; family Caulobacteraceae; genus 17J80-11. The sequence continues at coordinate 243,965 of NZ_JACSJI010000003.1, forward strand.
ACCCGCTGCGCGGGCGGGCCCCTCCCTTCTCCCGACCGGGAGAAGGGACAGAGGCACTGGACGACTCGCGTGCAGATATTTTAGGCTTAAACTATCTCCACGCTCGTCGGAGCCACGGATGAAGATCGCCTGCCTCGGCGGAGGTCCCGCCGGCCTCTACTTCGCGATCTCGATGAAGCTGCGCGACCCCGGTTGCGCGGTCACCGTCTACGAGCGCAATCGGCCGGACGACACCTTCGGCTGGGGCGTGGTGTTTTCCGACCAGACGCTGGAGAACCTGCTGGCCAACGATCCGGTCAGCGCCCAGTCGATCGCCGACGCCCTGGCGCACTGGGACGACATCGACGTCTTCTACCGCGGCGCGAAGGTCACCTCGTCGGGCCACGGCTTCTCCGGGATCGGCCGCAAGCGGCTGCTCAACCTTCTGCAGGACCGCGCCCGCGCGCTGGGCGTCGAGCTGAAGTTCGAAACCGACGTCGGTCCGGACCTCTCGCAATTCGCCGACTGCGACCTGGTGGTCGCCGCCGACGGCCTGAACAGCAAGGTGCGCAACGCTCACCCCGAGGTGTTCGGCGCCGACGTCGAGGTGCGGTCCAACAAGTTCGTCTGGCTGGGCACCCACAAGGCGTTCGACGCCTTCACCTTCATTTTCGAAGAAACCGAGCACGGCTGGATCTGGGCCCACGCCTACCGCTTCGAGGACGGCGCCTCGACCTTCATCATGGAGTGCTCGGAGGCGACCTGGCGGGGCCTGGGCTTCGATCGGATGGATCAGGACGAGACCTGCCGGGCGGGCGAGCGGATCTTCGCCCGCTGGCTGGACGGCCACGCCCTGATGTCCAACGCCCGGCACCTGCGCGGCTCGGCCTGGCTGAACTTCCCGCGCGTGCTGTGCCGGACCTGGCGCGACGGCAAGGTCGTGCTGATGGGCGACGCCGCCCACACCGCCCACTTCTCCATCGGCTCCGGCACCAAGCTGGCCCTGGAGGACGCCATCAAGCTGGCCGAGGTGCTGCAGGGGCCGGGGACGCTGGACCAGAAGCTCGACGCCTATCAGGCCGAGCGCGAGGTCGAGGTGTTCAAGCTCCAGAGCGCGGCGCGCAACTCGACCGAATGGTTCGAGCACCTGGAGCGCTACACCGCGCTGCAACCCGAACAGTTCGCCTACGCCCTGCTCACCCGCAGCCAGCGGGTCAGCCACGAGAACCTGCGGGTGCGCGATCGCGGCTACCTGGAAGGGGTGGAGCGCTGGTTCGCCGAGCAGGCTACGGGAAGGCCCCCGGCGCGGCCGACGCCGCCCATGTTCGCGCCGCTCAAGCTGCGCGAGATGGAGGTGAAGAACCGCGTCGTGGTCTCGCCCATGTGCATGTACTCGGCGGTCGACGGCGCTCCGAACGACTTCCACCTGGTGCACCTGGGCGCGCGCGCCATGGGCGGAGCGGGCCTGGTGTTCACCGAGATGACCGACGTCTCGGCCGACGGGCGCATCACGCCGGGCTGCACCGGCATGTACGCGCCCGAGCACGTGCCCGCCTGGAAGCGCATCGTCGACTTCGTCCACGCCAATTCCGACGCGAAGATCGTCCTCCAGCTCAGCCACGCCGGCCGCAAGGGCTCCGTGCAGGTTCCCTGGGAGGGCGGCGCCGACGACCTGCCGCTGGCCGAGGGGAACTGGGAGCTGATCGCGCCCTCGCCGATCCCCTGGGCGCCGCACAACCAGGTTCCGCGCGAGATGACCCGCGCCGACATGGATCGGGTGAAGGCCGATTTCGTACGGGCGACCGAAATGGCCGAGCAGGCCGGCTTCGACATGGTCGAGCTGCACTGCGCCCACGGCTACCTGCTGTCGTCATTCCTGACGCCGCTGTCGAACCGGCGCACGGACGAGTACGGCGGCCCGGTCGAGAACCGCCTGCGCTTCCCGCTGGAGGTGTTCGAGGCGATGCGGGCGGTGTGGCCGGCCGACAAGCCGATGTCGGTGCGCGTCTCGGCCACCGACTGGGTCGACGAGGGCCTGAGCAACGAGGACTCGGTGGCCATCGCCAAGGCCTTCGCGGAGGCCGGGGCCGACCTGATCGACGTCTCCTGCGGCCAGACCTGGCCGGAGGCCAAGCCGGTCTACGGGCGCATGTTCCAGACCCCGTTCGCCGACCGCATCCGCAACGAGGGCGGCGTGCGCACCATGGCGGTCGGCAACATCTTCGAGGCCGACCACGTCAACAGCATCCTGGCCGCCGGCCGCGCCGACCTGTGCGCGCTGGCCCGGCCGCATCTGGCCGACCCCGCGTGGAGTCTTCGGGCGGCCGCCGAGCTCGGCTTCGACGGCCTGAAGCCGCCGGTGCAGTACGCCGCCGGCCACGCCCAGTTGAAGCGAAACCTGACGCGGGGGGCGTCATGAGCCAGCAACCACTGAAGAACAGACACGCGGTGATCACCGGCGGGGGCGGGGGGATCGGCGCGGCGATCGCGGAGCGGCTGTCGGCGCTGGGGGCGTCGGTCAGCCTGCTGGGCCGGGACCTCGCCAAGCTGGAGCGCCAGCACGCGCGCATGCCCCACGCCTTCGCGGCGGTGTGCGACGTCACCGACGGCAGCGCTGTCAGCCACGCCTTCGCCGCGGCGGTCGAGCGGTTCGGGCCGGTGTCGGTGCTGGTCAACAACGCCGGTGCGGCGCCGTCCGCGGCCTTCGCCAAGACCTCGCGCGAGACCTGGGACGAGGTGATGGCGGTCAACCTGACCGGCGCCTTCCTGTGCGCCCAGGCGGCGCTGCCGGGCATGCAGGCCGCCGGCTGGGGCCGCATCGTCAACGTCGCCTCGACCGCCGGCCTGAAGGGCTACCCGTACGTGTCGGCCTATGTCGCGGCCAAGCACGGCCTGGTCGGCCTGACCCGCGCGCTGGCGCTGGAGGTGGCCCGGAGCGGCGTGACCGTGAACGCGGTCTGCCCCGGCTTCACCGACACCGACCTGGTCGGCCGCGCGGTGGAGGCCATCGCCGCCAAGACCGGCCGCGAACCCGAGGCCGCCAAGGCTGCCCTGGCGGCGAGCAATCCGCAGGGCCGGCTGGTCGAGCCGGCCGAGGTGGCCGCCGCGGTCGCCTGGCTGTGCCTGCCGGAAAGCGCGGCGGTGAACGGCGCGGCCATTCCGGTCGCGGGCGGCGAGGTCGGCTGATGGAGGCCGCGTTCAGCCCTCCCGACAAGCTGGGCGGCGCGCCGGACGGCAAGCGCTCGCTGCGGGTGTGGCTGCGCCTTTTGACCTGTGCGTCGATGGTGGAGCGCCGCGTCGCCGCGCGCTTCCGCGACGAGTTCGACACCACCCTGCCGCGCTTCGACTTCCTGTCGGCGCTGGACCGGGCCGGACCGGAAGGACTGCCGCTGGGCGAGGTCTCGCGCATGCTGCTGGTCACCAACGGCGCGGTCACCGGCCTGGCGACCGGGCTGAAGGCCGACGGCCTGATCGAGACCCTGGAGACCGCCGACCGGCGGGTCCGGCGCGTACGCCTGACCGCGCTCGGCCGCGCCCGCTTCGCCGCCATGGCCCGGGCCCACGAGGGCTGGATCGAGGCCCTCTTCGCCGATCTGGCCGAAGGCGAGGCTGAACAGTTGATGACCCTGCTGGACCGCACCAAGCGGTCCCTGCAACGCACCACCCCCGAGGAGCTCGCCGGATGAAGGCCGCCGACTACCAGGCTGAACACTTCCTCTGGAGCTTCCAGGACGGGGTGGGGACCATCACCCTCAACCGTCCGGAGCGGAAGAACCCGCTGACCTTCGAGTCCTATGCGGAGCTGCGCGACCTGTTCCGTAACCTTGTCTACGCCGACGACTGCAAGGCGCTGGTCGTCACCGGTGCGGGCGGCAACTTCTCGTCCGGCGGCGACGTGCACGAGATCATCGGGCCGCTGACTGAAATGCGCATGCCCGAGCTGCTGCGCTTCACCCGCATGACCGGCGACCTGGTGAAGGCCATGCGCGGCTGTCCGCAGCCGATCGTCGCCGCCATCGACGGGATCTGCGTCGGCGCGGGGGCGATCATGGCCATGGCCTCGGACCTGCGGATCGGCACGCCGAAGGCCAAGACGGCCTTCCTGTTCACCCGCGTGGGCCTGGCCGGCTGCGACATGGGCGCCTGCGCGATCCTGCCCCGCATCATCGGCCAGGGCCGCGCCAGCGACCTGTTGTTCACCGGCCGGGTGATGAGCGCGGAAGAGGGGGAGCGCTGGGGCTTCTTCAACCGCCTGGTCGAGACCGACGCGGTCCTAAGCGAAGCCCAGGCGCTGGCGAAGACCCTGGCCTCGGGCCCGACCTTCGCCCACGGCATGACCAAGAACCAGCTGAACCTCGAGTGGGACATGAGCCTGGACGCGGCCATCGAGGCCGAGGCCCAGGCCCAGGCCATCTGCATGCAGACCAACGACTTCCGACGCGCCTACGAGGCCTTCGCGGCCAAGCGCGAGCCGGTGTTCGAGGGCGACTGATGGCCGACCGCAGCTTCCTCGCCTGGCCGTTCTTCGAGGACCGCCACCGCGCGTACGCCGACAAGCTGGACGCCTTTGCGGACGCCGAGATCGCGCCGCTGGAGGGCGACCACCCCGAGGCCGACCTCGACCACGCCTGCCGCGAGATTCTGGGCCGTTTGGCCGCCGGCGGCTGGCTGCAGAACGCGGTGCCCGGCGAAGGGCGGCCGCTGGACGTGCGCACCCTGTGTCTGACCCGCGAGACCCTCGCGCGCCGCTCCGGTCTGGCAGACTTCGTCTTCGCCATGCAGGGCCTGGGCTCCGGCCCGATCAGCCTGTTCGGCACGGATGAGCAGAAGGCGGCCTACCTGCCGGCCGTCGCCCGCGGCGAGAAGATCGCCGCTTTCGCCCTGTCCGAGCCCGAGGCCGGATCGGACGTCGCCGCCCTGGCCATGACCGCGCGCGACGACGGCGACGCCTACGTGCTGGACGGGACCAAGACCTGGATCTCCAACGGCGGCCTGGCCGACTTCTACGTGGTGTTCGCCCGCACCGGCGAGGCGCCCGGGGCCAAGGGCCTGTCGGCCTTCATCGTCGACGCCGACACTCCCGGCTTCAGCGTGGTCGAGCGCATTCCGCTGATCGCTCCGCACCCGCTGGCCACCCTGCGGTTCGACGGCTGCCGGGTGCCGAAGGACCGGCTGATCGGCGCGCCGGGCGAGGGCTTCCGGCTGGCCATGGCGACGCTGGACGTGTTCCGTTCGACCGTCGGCGCCGCGGCGCTCGGCTTCGCTCGCCGGGCGTTCGACGAGGCGCTGGCGCGCACCTCGAGCCGCCAGCTGTTCGGCGCGCCGATGGCCGACCTGCAGCTGGTGCAGGCCAGCCTCGCCGACATGGCGCTCGACATCGATACGTCGGCGCTCCTGATCTACCGCGCGGCCTGGGCCAAGGATTCCGGCGCCACGCGGGTCACCCGCGAGGCCGCCATGGCCAAGCTGCACGCCACGGAGACCGCCCAGAAGGCGATCGACGCCGCCGTCCAGCTGCACGGCGGGCTCGGCGTCATGGCCGGCCATCCGGTCGAGCGGCTCTACCGCGAGATCCGGGCGCTGCGGATCTACGAGGGCGCCTCGGAAGTGCAGAAGATCGTCATCGCCCGCCAGGCGCTCGCCGCCTGGGCCGGGCGGGCCTGAGGGAGAAGGTCCATGGGCGAGTACACGGCGCACGTCGACACCTTCGTCCGGGACCATCTGCCCTCGCCCGACCAGCTGCCCCAGTTCCGCTTCGACCTGCCGGAGCTCAACTACCCGCCGCGGCTGAACGCCGGGGCCTTGCTGGACCGGGCGGTCGCCGCCGGCCTCGGCGACAAGGCCGCGGTGGTCTGGGGCGACCAGGCCTGGAGCTATGCCGAGCTGCTGGTCCACGCCAACCGGATCGCCCGCGTGCTGGTCGAAGACATGGGACTGGTCCCCGGCGGGCGGGTGCTGCTGCACGCGCCCAACTGCGCCTGGGCGGTCGCGGCCTGGTTCGGAATCGTCAAGGCCGGCGGGGTGGTGGTCGCCACCATGCCCATGCTGCGCGCCGGCGAACTCTCCGTCGTGATCGACAAGGCCAAGGTGACGCTGGCCATCGCCCACGCCGCGCTCGCGGAAGCGGTCGAGGGCGCTAAGGCGCAGACCGGCCTGGAGCAGGTCGTCTATTTCGACGGCGGCGAGCTGGAGGCGCGCGCGGCGGCCAAGCCCGCCGACTTCGCCAATGTCGACACCGCCTCGGACGACCCGGTCCTGGTCGCTTTCACCTCCGGCACGACGGGCAAGCCGAAGGGCTGCGTGCACTTCCACCGCGACGTGCTGGCCATGGCCGACACCTTCTCGCGCCATGTGCTCAAGCCGCAGCCGGACGAGGTGTTCTGCGGCACGCCGCCCATGGCCTTCACCTTCGGCCTGGGCGGGGTGGTGATCTTCCCGATCGCGGCGGGCGCGACCATGGCGCTTCCGGAAAAGCCCGGCTTCGACGCCCTGGCCGAGACCATCGACCGGCACGGGGTGACCACCCTGTTCACCGCGCCGACCGGCTATCGCGCCCTGCTGAAGCTGAAGAACGGCCATCACCTGAAGTCGCTCAGGAAGTGCGTCTCGGCCGGCGAGGCCTTGCCGGCCGTCACCTCCGACGCCTGGTTCGAGGCCACCGGCGTGCGGATTATCGACGGCATCGGCTCGACCGAGATGATCCACATCTTCATCTCCGCCGCCGGCGACGACATCCGTCCCGGCGCGACCGGCCGGCCGGTGCCGGGCTTCGAGGCGCGCGTGCTGGACGAGGCCGGCCGGCCGCTGCCGCCGGGGAGCACGGGACGCTTGGCGGTGCGCGGGCCGACGGGCTGCCGCTACCTCGCCGACGAGCGGCAGAAGGTCTACGTGGCCGGCGGCTGGAACCTGACCGGCGACGTCTACCGCCAGGACGAGGACGGCTGGTTCTGGTTCGTCGGCCGGGCCGACGACATGATCGTGTCGTCCGGCTACAACATCGCCGCCGCCGAGGTGGAGAACGCGCTGCTGCAGCACCCGAAGGTGGCCGAGTGCGCCGTCATCGGCGTGCCGGACGAGGAGCGCGGCCAGATCTGCAAGGCCTACGTCGTGCTCCACGCCGGCGTCGAGCCGGGCCCGGAGCTGGCGGCCGAGCTGCAGGCCTTCGTCAAAGGCGCCATCGCCCCCTACAAATACCCGCGCGCGGTCGAGTTCGTCCGCGAGCTGCCCAAGACCCAGACCGGGAAGCTGCAGCGCTTCAAGTTGCGTGAGACCGCATGAACGCCTTCACCGTCCAGATCCCCATCCGCTTCGGCGATTGCGACGCCGCCGGCATCGTCTTCTACCCGCGCTACTTCGAGATGCTGAACCGGGTGGTCGAGGACTGGTTCGCCCAGGAACTCGGCCGGCCGTTCCGGGCGCTGCACCTGGAGGAGGGATTCAGCGTTCCGACCGCCCGCTTCGAGGTCGACTTCCGCAAGGCCTCGCGCATGGAGGACGTGCTGGACTTCGCGCTGGCGATCGAAAGCCTGGGACGCGCGTCTTGCGGCCTGCGCATCCAGGTCCGCTGCGGCGCCGAACTGCGGATCGACGTGAAGCAGACCATCGTCTTCGTCGAGCAGTCGAGCATGAAGCCCACGCCCTGGCCGGACGACCTGCGCGCCGCCATGGCCCCGTTCCTCGTCCTGGAGACCGCCTGATGCAGACCCTGCTGCCCGAGGGCTGGCCGCGGCCGAAGGGCTACGCCAACGGCGTCGCCGCCGAGGGGCGGATGATCTTCGTCGCCGGCCAGATCGGCTGGACGCCGGAAGGCGTGTTCGAGGCGACCGACTTCGCCGGCCAGTTCCGCCAGACCCTGCTCAACACCCTTGCGGTGCTGAAGGCCGGCGGCGCGGGGCCCGAGCACGTCGTGCGCATGACCTGGTACGTGGTCGACAAGCGCGAGTACCTGGCCAGCCTGCGCGAGGTCGGCGCCGCCTGGCGCGAGCTGATGGGCGCGAATTATCCGGCCATGGCCGTGGTCGAAGTGAAGGGCCTGGTCGAGGACGCCGCCAGGGTGGAGATCGAGACGACGGCGGTGGTTTAGGCGGCTCAGGCCGGGATGGCCTGCGCCCAGGCCAGGGCGGCCTCGCGCTCGTCCGGCGCGAAGGTCCGGATCTCGGTGTGGCGGTAGATCGGGTCGACTAGGCCGACCAGGGCCTTCACCCAGCCGCGGTCGGTGACCACCGCCTCACGCGGGAAGCGCTTCAGCTCGCCGAACTTGCTGAAGGCGTAGCGGATGTCCTTGATGAGGGCCTCGGCCGTCATGTCGGTGAAGTCGACCATGTCGACGTAGACGCCCAGCCTGTCGTGCCGGGCCAGGCGCGCTTCCAGGTCGACGACGACCTTGTCGTAGTCCTCCCCGGTGAGCTCGCCGCTCAGCCGATAGGCGGCGACGTGGTCGGGGGCGGGCAGGATCTCGATCATCGGGCTTCTCCGGGAGCGCTGGAGTTCGCCGCCACCCTAAGGCCGCGCCGGCCGCGGCCGCATCCCCGGAAAAACGCGTAGCTCAGCCCTTGCCCGGCAGGAACGGCGAGAAGGTGATGACCGTGAAGGTGTCGCGGATATGCGGGCGGGTCTGGACCTTCTTAGTCACGAAGGTGCCGATGTCCTCGTCCTTGGCCAGGTGGAACTTGGCCAGCAGGTCGTACTGGCCCGAGGTCGAGTAGACCTCCGACACGTTCTCGACGTTGTCGACCATGTCGGCCGCCACGTCGTTGGCCTTGCCCAGCTCGCATTTGATGAAGACGAAGATGGCCGTCATCATGACGTGTGGTTCTCCCGGTCCTGCGGGGGAACCCCTATCGCAAGGTCCGCCATGCACCAAGCCGATCCGGTCGCCGACCTGGACCTCGAGGCCGAATACAACAACCGCGCCCGCGTGCCGGAGCACCCCGGGATCATGCAGGGCTGGGCCGCCGACGCGGCCGCGTATCGCGCCGAGCGGCCGCCGGTGGCGCTGCGCTACGGCTCAGGCGAGCGCGAGGTCATGGACCTGTTCGAGGCCGGCGAGGGACCGACCGTCCTGTTCATCCACGGCGGCTACTGGCAGGCGCTGGATCGCTCTTGGTTCAGCCACATGGCGCGTGGCCTGAACGCGCGGGGGATCGGCGTCGCGGTGCCGAGCTACGACCTGTGCCCGAACGTCGGCGTCGGACGGATCGTCGAGCAGATGCGCGCCGCCGGCCAGGCCTTGGCCGCTCACACCGCCCGCTCGTTCGTGGCCGCCGGGCATTCGGCCGGAGGACACCTGTCGGCCTGCCTGCTGGCCACCGATTGGGCGGAGCTGGGCACGCCGGTGCGGCCGGTGAACGCCGCCTACGCTATTTCCGGCCTGTTCGACCTGAACCCGCTGGTGCCGACCTCGATCAACCGGGCGCTGGGCCTCGACGCCGCCGAGGCGACCCGGCTCAGCCCGTTGCACTGGTCGCCGCCGGCCGGCAGCCGCCTGGACGCGGTGGTGGGCGGGGCGGAGAGCGGCGAGTACCTGCGCCAGAGCCGCCGCATGGCCGAGCGCTGGAGCGCCCAGGGCGTGACGACCCGCTACGAGGCGATCGAGGGCGCGAACCACTTCACGGTCATCGCGGGCCTGGCGGATCCGGACTCCGCGATGGTGGCGCGGGTGGCGGAGCTGGCGGCGCACTGACTGCCCCACTGTCGTCATCCCGGCCGGAGCGCAGCGGAGAGCCGGGACCCAGCAAGCGCGAGGGTCGTTGCAGCGCGTGATCGCAGCGTTGCTCGCGAGCTTGCTGGGTCCCGGATAAGCGCTACGCGCTTTCCGGGATCACGGAATTAAGCGGCCGTCCGCGCCCAACCCCCGCCCAGCGCCTTAAACAGGGCGATCTGCTGGTTCGTGAGCTCCGCGTCGCTGCGGGCCAGTTCGGCCTCCAGCACCGCCAGGCTGCGCTGGGCGTCCAGCACGGACAGGAAGCTGTCCGCGCCTTCTTCGTAGCGCAGGCGGGCCAGGCGGGTGGCTTCGGCCGATTGGTCGCGGGCGGTCTGCAGAGCGGCGTGGCGCTCCAGTTCGTCGGCGTAGCGGGTCAGGGCCCCTTCGACTTCCTCCAGCGCGGTCAGCACCGTCTTGTCGAACTGCGCCAGGGCCATGTCGGTCCCAGCCCGCGCCTGGGCGATCCGCGAGCGCGCGACGGCGACGTTGGGGAAGCTCCAGGAGATCAGTGGCCCGGCGCTGAAGTGCAGGGCGCGGTCGTCGTTCAGGTCGCTCACGCCCGGCGCGACGCTGCCGACCGAGGCCCCCAGCACGACGCTGGGATAGAGCGAGGCGGTCGCCACGCCCACGCGGGCCGAGGCGGCGGCGAGCTGGCGTTCGGCCTGGCGCACGTCGGGCCGGCGGCGCAGCAGGCTGGCCCCGTCGCCGACGGGAAGGATGCTGGCCACCTTCGGCGCCTGGGCGCAGTCGGCGACGCCGGCCGGGACCTCGGCCGGCGGCTTGCCGGTCAGCACTGCAAGGCGGAACAGGGCCGCGTCGCGCTGGCTGTTCAGCGGCGGCAGGGTGGCGCGCGCGCTCTCCAGCTGGGTGCGGGCGCGGGCGACGTCCAGGCCCGTGCCCTTGCCGGCCGCCAGCTGGCGTTCGGTCAGGTCGTAGGTCTCCTGCTGCAGCTCCAGCGTACGCTTGGCGACCGCGATCTGGGCGTTGGCCGAGCAGGCGTCGGCGAAGGCGCGGGCGGTCTCGGCCGCGACGCTCACACGGGTGACGTCCAGCATGGCCTCGGCCGCGTCGGCGTCGGCGCGGGCCGCCTCGATCGAGCGGCGCACCCGGCCGAACAGGTCGACCTCGTAGGAGACGTCGAGCCCCGTGCCGTAGGTCTCCACCTCGTCCAGCGGCGCGGGCGCGCCAGTGGTGGTGGCCGCCGTCCGGCCCCAGTCGCCCGAGGCCGACAGGGTGGTGGAGGGCAGGCGCGCGGCGCGGCTCTCGCCGAGCACGGCGCGCACCCGGGCGAGGTTGGCGGCGGCGATCTCCAGGTCCTTGTTCTTCTGGAGGGCCTCGGCGATCAGGCCGTCCAGGGTCGGGCTCTGGAACAGCCGCCACCAGTCGTCCCGCGGGGCTTCCGCCGAGTACGGTCCCTGGGCCGCGCTGACGAAGGCGCCCTGGGCGCTGATCGGGGTGAGCGGGGCCTTGTGGTCGGGGCCGACCGCGCAGGCGCCCAGGGCCAGGACGGAGGCGGAGACGAGGGCGAAGAGGGGGCGGCTCATCGGGCGATCCGTCCTTCCTTGGTCATGCGCAGTTCGTAGTCGGGCTCGTCGTTATCGGCGGCCGGCGAGAGGTCTTCGGGCTCGTACGGAGCGTGCACCGCCTCGCCGAAGGCCGAGGGGATCTCCCGCTCCTTCGCCGCCTTCTTCGGCAGCAGGCCGGCCAGCTTGCGGCAGACCACGTAGAACACCGGCGTGAACACCAGGCCGAACAGGGTCACCCCGATCATCCCGAAGAACACCGCGGTGCCGAGCGCCTGGCGCATCTCCGCGCCGGGCCCGGTGGCGACGGCCAGCGGCAGCACCCCCAGGATGAAGGCGATCGAGGTCATCAGGATGGGGCGCAGGCGGGTGCGCGCGGCGCTGATGGCGGCGTCGAACCGGTCCTGCCCCTGATCCTCCTCGGCCTGCTTGGCGAACTCCACGATCAGGATGGCGTTCTTGGCGGCCAGGGCGACCAGCACGATCAGACCGATCTGGGTCAGGATGTTGTTGTCCATCCCGCGCAGGTTCACGCCGATCATGGCCGCGAGGATGCACATCGGCACGATCAGGATGACCGCCAGCGGCAGGGTCAGGCTCTCGTACTGGGCGGCCAGCACGAGGAACACGAACACCACCGCCAGCAGGAACACCAGGGCCGAGCCCGAGCCGGCCTGCTTCTCCTGCAGGGCCAGGTCGGTCCACTCGTAGCTCATGCCGTCGGGCAGGCGCTGGGCGGCCAGGTCTTCCATGGCCTTCAGGGCCTGGCCGCTGGACACGCCCGGCGCGGCGGAGCCTTGCAGCTCGGCGGCCGGGAACAGGTTGTAGCGAACCACGCGCGAGGGGCCGCTATCGTCCTTCAGGGTCGCCACCGAACCCAGCGGGACCATGCCGCCGGAGTTGGAGCGCACCTTCAGGGCGGCGATGTCGGAGACGTCGTCGCGGAAGGCCGGCTCGGCCTGGGCGGTCACCCGGAAGGTGCGGCCCAGGAAGTTGAAGTCGTTGACGTAGGACGAGCCCAGATAGACGCCCAGCGTGTCGAACACCTGGCCGGGCTGCACGCCCAGCAGCTGCGCCTTGTCACGGTCCACGTCGGCGGTGATGCGGGGCGAACCGGTGTTGAACAGGGTGAAGACCTGCTGGACGTCCTTCACGCCCTGGGCCGACATCATCATGTCCATGGTCGCCCCCTCCAGCGCGCGGTAGCCCGCGCCGGAACGGTCCTGGACCATCATCTTGAAGCCGCCGCCGTTACCGAGGCCGGGCACGGCGGGCGGGGCGATGACCATGATGTTGGCGGCCTCGATCGAGCCCAGCTTCTGGCTCAGGGCCTGGGACAGGGCGTTCGCGGTCAGCTCGGCCTTTTCGCGATTTGCGAAGTCGTCGAGCTTCACGAACATGGTGCCGGCGTTGGACTGCATGGAGAAGCTGGCGCCGTCGAGTCCGGCGAACACCGAGGCTTCCTTGACGCCGGGCGTCTGGCGGACCAGCGACACGGCCTGCTGCAGCACCGCGTCGGTGCGCTCCAGCGAGGAGCCCGGCGGCAGCTGCACGACGCCGATCAGCACGCCCTGGTCCTGCTCCGGGATGAAGCCGGTCGGGGTGGCGGCCAGACGCCAGCCGGTGATCGCCAGCAGGCCGACATAGACGGCCAGCACGATGGCGCCGGTGCGCACCAGCCGCGCGGTCATGCGGCCGTAGTTGTCCGACAGCCAGTCGAAGCCCGAGTTGAACTTCTGCGCGGCGACGCGCAGCGGCTTCAGCCAGCGCGGGCCGTGGTCGGGACCGTGGGCGGCGTGCGGCTTCAGCAGCAGGGCGGCCAGCGCCGGCGACAGGGTCAGCGACACCAGCAGCGAGAAGATCGAGGCGGCCGAGATGGTCACCGCGAACTGGCGGTAGAAGATCCCGGGCACGCCCGGCAGGAAGGCGCTGGGCACGAACACGGCGGTCAGCACCAGGCCGATGGCGACCAGCGCGCCGGACACCTCGTCCATGGTGCGCCGGGCGGCTTCGCGCGGGGTCAGCCCCTCGCGCATGTTCCGCTCGACGTTCTCGACCACGACGATGGCGTCGTCGACGACGATGCCGACGGCCAGCACCAGGGCGAACAGGGACAGCGAGTTCAGCGAGAAGCCGAGGCCCAGCAGCACGGCGAAGGAGCCGACCAGGGCCACCGGAATGGCCAGGATCGGGATCAACGCCGCCCGCCAGGATTGCAGGAACACCACGACCACCAGCACGACCAGGAGGACGGCCTCCAGCAGGGTGTGCTGCACCGACTCCACCGAGGCGGCGACGTATTCGGTCGGGTTGTAGGGGATGGAGTACTCGAGGCCCGGCGGGAAGTCGGCCTTGGCCTCCTCCATGCTCTTCAGCACGCGGTCGGCGGTGGCCAGGGCGTTGGAGCCCGGCTGCTGGACGATGGCCAGGGCCACGCCCCGCTCGCCGCTGAAGTAGGCGCGGATGCCGTAGTCCTGGGAACCCAGCTCGACGCGGCCGATGTCGCGCACGCGGGTGACCCGCCCTTGCGCGTCGGTCTTCACGACGACGTCTTCGAACTGGCGCGGGTCGCTCAGGCGGCCTTGCACCTGCACCGGCAGCTGGAAGGCCGCGGCGTTGGTGGCGAAGGGCGGCTGGCCGATCGCGCCGGCGGCGACCTGCACGTTCTGGCCGCGCAGGGCGGTCACGATCTCGGGGGCGGTCAGGTCGTGGGCGGCCGCCTTGTTCGGGTCGATCCAGACCCGCATCGAATAGTTGCCGCCGCCGAACACGTTGACCCCGCCTACGCCGTCCAGGCGCAGCAGGCGGTCACGCAGGACCGAGTTGGCGTAGTTGCCGACATAGTCGACGTCGAGACCCGGGTCCTTGGACTTCAGGGCCACGATCATCAGGAAGCCGGTGGACTGCTTGTTCACCGTCACGCCGATCTGGCGCACCTGCTCGGGCAGGCGCGGTTCGGCCAGGGCGACGCGGTTCTGGACCAGCACCTGGGCGGCGTCGAGATCGGTGCCGGGCTTGAAGGTGACTGTGACCGTGGCCGTGCCGTCGGAGGTCGAGGACGAGGACATGTAGAGCATGTCCTCGACCCCGTTGATCTCCTGCTCCAACGGCGCGGCGACGGTCTCGGCCAGGGTCTCGGCCGAGGCGCCCGGATAGGCGGCGCGAATGGCGATGGTGGGCGGCGCGATCTCCGGATACTGCGCCAGCGGCAGCAGCGGATAGGCGAAGGCGCCGATCAGGGTGATGAACACCGCGATCACCGCCGCGAAGATCGGCCGGTCGATGAAGAACCGTGAGAGACGCATGATTGTCCGTTCGCCTCAGATCAGAGGGCGGGCGTGGCGGAGGCGGCCGGGGCGACCGAGGCGACCGGCAGGGGCGCGTCGGCCTTGGCGTCGGCCTTCACCGCCGTCGGCTTGGGCGTGACCTTCTGGCCGGGGCGGGCGCGCTGCACGCCGTCCACGATCACCTTGTCGGTGGGGGCCAGGCCGCCGCGCACGACGCGCAGGCCGCCCGAGCTGAGCGGGCCCAACTGCAGCGGCTTGGCCGCCACCGTGCCGTCGGGACCGACCACCAGGGCCACCTTGCGGGGGCCGTCGGTGACGACCGCGGCGTCAGGGATCAGCATGGCCTTGTAGGCGCCCGAGCCCTGCAGCTTGGCGTGGCCGAACATGCCCGGCTTGATGAAGCCGCCCGGGTTGTTCACGACCGCGCGCAGCCGCACCGTGCCGGAGCTGGCGTCCAGCGCGTTGTCGGAGAAGTCGAGCTGGCCGCTCCAGCGGTAGTCGCCTTCGTCCTGCAGGCGGATGCGCACGGGCGCGGCCTGGGCGGCGCGGCTCTGGCGCTGGTATTTCAGCAGCAGGGCTTCCGACGCTTCGAAGGTGAAGTGGATCGGCTCGGTCGAGACCACGGTGGTCAGCGGCTCGCCGGTGGTGCCCACCAGGTTGCCGGCGTCGACCCGGCGATCGGACACGCGGCCCGAGACGGGGGCGACGACGCGGGTGAACTCGACGTCCAGCGCGCGCGCCTGCACGGCCGCCTGGGCGGCGGCGAGGCCGGCCTCGCTCTGGGCGACGGCGGCCTGCTTCTGGTCGACCTCCTGCTGCGACACCGCCTTGGCGTCGAGCAGGCGCCGCGCGCGCTCCAGTTCGGCGCGGGCGAGCGTCAGGCCGGCGCGGGCGCGGGCCTCCTCGGCCTTGGCGGCGGACAGCTGGGCCTGGAAGGGCCGGGCGTCCAGGCTGAACAGCAACTGGCCCTTCTTTACGAACTGGCCGTCGCGGAAGTGGATCTGCTGCAGGTAGCCCGACACGCGCGGGCGCACCTCGACGCGCTGCACCGCTTCGAACCGGCCGACATAGTCGTCCCAGTCCACCACGTCCTGCACCAGAGGGGCGGCCACGGAGACCGGCGGGGCCATGCCGCCGGCCGGCGGCCCGTCGGCCTTCTTGGCGCCGCAGGCGGAAAGGGCCGTGGCGGCGAGCAGCGCGCAGGCGATGGTGGGGAGCCGTCGCATCAGCGAAGTCCTGTATTGCAAAGGGAAGCCCGCCCGACGCGCGCTCCTTGGGGGACCCGGGGGAGGGGGCGGAGCTGTCGTTGGGCGGGCTAAGTCAACGGTTGGTGACGTAACAATTGCCGAGTGCCGCGCCGTTTGTCAACGGACGTTGACAATGCTAGAGCGCGAAACGTGAAACCGGCCGTCCCGACCGCCCGAACCCGCAATTCCGCCGAGACCCGCGCGGCTATCCTGGTCGCCGCTCGCCGCCTGTTCGCGCGCGACAGCTACGAGCAGGTGGGCCTGCGCGACATCGGGGCGGCGGCCGGCGTGGATGCGGCGCTGATCATCCGCTACTTCGGCGGCAAGGAGGGGCTGTTCGCCGAGGTGCTGTCCTCGACCGGAGATCCGGGCGAGCTGTTCTCGGGCGACCGGGACACCTTCGGCCGCCGCATCGCCCACGCGGTGGCGACCGACGACAAGGGGCCGGAGGGGCTGGAAGGCCTGCTCATCGCCCTGCGCTCGGCCTCGTCGCCCAAGGCGTCAGGACTGTTGCGGCAGTCGGTGGAAGCCCGGTTCGTCGAGCCGCTGGCCGCGTGGATGGGCGGGCCTGAGCACATGACCCGCGCGCGGCTGATCTTCGCCTACGTGATGGGGGTGGCGGTGACCAAGGCGATGATGTCGCCTGGCGCGCCGCCGACGGCCGAGCAGGTCGAGGCCTTCACGGAGCGGTTCGCCCAGGACCTGCAGGCCTTGCTGGAACGGGAGTAGCCCGGCCTCAGCCGGCGGCGCGGCGTTGACCGCGGCCGGCGTCTTCGACCTCGACTTCGGCCTCCGCCTCGCCCGCCAGGGCAAGGTTCATGGCCGCGCGCAGGCGCTCCGGCTTGATCGGCTTTTCGACCACGCAGGCCATGCCGATCGAGGTGTAGTGCTTGGCGTCGTCCGGATCGGCGTTGGCGGTCAGGGCGATGATCGGCACTTCGCGTTCCGGGCCGGTCAGGGCGCGGATGGTCTTGGTCGCCTGGACGCCGTCCATGCGCGGCATCTTGATGTCCATCAGCACCAGGTCGAAGCGGCGGCTCTTCACCGCCTCAACGGCTTCCAGGCCGTCCTCGGCGCACTCTGAGGTGCAGCCGAACATTTCGCACAGCGCCTGGGCGACCACGCGGTTGGTGGCGTTGTCGTCGACGATCAGGATGTGCGGCTGAGCCTGCAGCTGAAGCTCTTCGAGCTGGGCCACGTTGCTGTCGCCGGCCCGTTCCAGCCGCGCCAGCGGAGCGCGGGCCTCGAAGGCGAAGGTCGAGCCGCGGCCCGGGTTGGAGTCGGCCCAGATGCGCCCGCCCATGGTCTCGGCGATCTGGCGGCAGATGGCCAGGCCAAGGCCCGAGCCGCCGTACTGCTGGCCCGGCGCGTGGACGAAAGGCTCGAAGATGGTCGCCAGCTTGTCCTTCGGAATGCCCGGGCCGTTGTCGCGGACGCTGCCTTCCAGGCGCACGTCGGCACCGTCGGCCACCGCGCGCAGGCTGGCCTCGACCACGCCGTTGCGGGCGAACTTCAGGGCGTTGCCGATCAGGTTGTTGAACACCTGCTTCAGGCGGGCGGAGTCGAAGCTGGCCGCCAGGTCCGGGTCGCCGTCGAAGCTGACCAGCAGCGAGACGTTGTCCTGGGCCGCGCGCGGCGCCCACAGGGCCTGCACGTCGTCCATCAGCTCGCGCACGAAGGTCGGCTGCGGCGAGAAGGCGAGCTCGCCGGCCTCGGCGCGCGACAGGTCCAGCGCGTCCGACAGGATGCGCAGCAGGGTCTCCGAGGAGTCCACGATGGTCTGCACGTACGCCTGGGCGTCGCGGCCCAGCGGCTGGCGCTGCAGCAGTTCGGCCACCGCCAGAACGCCGTTCATCGGCGTGCGGATCTCGTGGCTCATCACGGCCAGGAACTGGCTTTTCGCCCGGGCCGAGGCCTGGGCCAGGGTCTGCGCCTCGCCCAGCGAGCGGACCACCTCGGATAGTTCGTCGGCGCGCGCGCGGCTGGCGGCGCTGGTCGCCTGCAGCAGCGACAGCACCGTGCCGACGCCCAGGTAACGGCCCTGGTCGGTGACGATGAAGCCGCGCATCAGGGTCGAAGCGCGCTCGGTCAGCATGGCGTCGCAGAAGGTGGAGATGGCGGTCGACGCCTCCACCACCACGGGTTCGACGTCCATCAGGGCGGTGATGGCTCGCTTGCCGAACAGTTCGCGGCCGAACTGGGCCGACATGCGCACGAGGAAGGCGTTGCGTTCGACCAGGCCGACCGGGCGGTCGCCTTCGACGACGGGGATGACCAGGGTGTCGGGTTCACGCTCGAAACGAGCGTAGACGTCCGCGCCGAGCGTCTCGGGCGAAATCGGCGTCGCCCGCTCCGTCAAGGTGTCGATCGTCGGCATCTACTACGCCCGCCGTTCCCCAATTACCGCCTGATCTAACTGGGACACTTTTGCAGAGTGGTTAAGTCGGCGGCCCCGACTGGTGGATTTCCCACGGAAATTCGTTCGATTTTCGACGGAAAGGATGAACGGGCGTAAATATTCGTGTGGCGGTTGTAATTTCCCCCGCTCAGGCGGCCGTGTCGTCCGGTCCGGACGCCTCGTCGAGGATCCAGTCCAGGAAGGCCTCGTGCGAGCGCGCGCGATCGACCGGCAGGGCCAGCACGCAGGGCGTCTCGTAGGGATGGCGTTCGAGCAGGCGCGCCTTCAGCGCCTCGGCCGCCGCGGCGCTGGTTTTAAGCAGCATGGGCGTCTCGACCGAGCGCTCGATCGCGCCCTGCCACCGATAAACCGAGCGTATGGCGCCGAGCACGTTGGCGCAGGCCGCCAGCCGGTCGGCCACGGCTTCGGCCGCGAAGGCCTCGGCCGTTTCGGCGTCGGGCCAGGTGGTGTAGAGGAGGACGACGTCCGACATATCCGTTTCCGCTCCGGTCCGTCCCTATATGAACGGCGGACCCGCGACTGCCCATGACCTTGCAAGCATCTGAATTCGATCCCGCCGCCGCGGCGCTCGTCCTGTTTTCCGGCGGCCAGGACTCCACCGTCTGCCTGGCCTGGGCGCTGAAGCGCTACGGCCGGGTCGAGACGGTCGGCTTCGACTACGGCCAGCGCCATTCGGTGGAGCTTGAGGCCCGCGACACCGTGCGCGCCCACATCCTCGAGGTTCTGCCCGAGGCGGCCGAGCGGCTCGGCCCCGACCATCGCATCGACATCCGCGGCTTCGGCGAGGTGGCGGAGTCTGCGCTGACCCGTGAGCGCGCCATCGAGATGGACGCGCGCGGCCTGCCCTCGACCTTCGTGCCGGGCCGCAACCTGGTGTTCCTGACCTACGCCGCCGCGCTCGCCGACCGGCGCGGGATGGACGTGCTGGTCGGCGGCATGTGCGAGACCGACTTCTCCGGCTATCCCGACTGCCGGCGCGACACCATGGACGCCATGGAGCAGTCGCTGCGGCTGGGCATGGCGCGGCCGTTCCGCATCGAGACGCCGCTGATGTGGCTGACCAAGGCGCAGACCTGGGCCCTCACCGAAGAGCTGGGCGGGCGGGCGCTGGTCGATCTGGTGCTGGAGGACACCCACACCTGCTATCTCGGCGAGCGCGGCGAGCGGCGGGCCTGGGGCTACGGCTGCGGGACCTGCCCGGCGTGCGAGCTGCGCGCCAAGGGCCATGCCGAGTGGGCGGCGGTGAACGCGTGACCTACACCGTCAAGGAGATGTTCCTGACCGTCCAGGGCGAGGGCGGCCAGGCCGGCCGGCCCGCGGTGTTCCTGCGTTTCGCCGGCTGCAACCTGTGGAGCGGGCGCGAGCAGGACCGGGCCACGGCGGTCTGCACCTTCTGCGACACCGACTTCGTCGGCACGGACGGCGAGGGGGGCGGCAAGTTCGCGACCGCCGAGGCCGCCGCCGACGCGGTCGCGGCCAAGTGGCTGGGGCCGGACGGCGAGCCGAAGCTGGTGGTCTGCACCGGCGGCGAGCCTCTGCTGCAGCTGGACGCGCCCCTGATCGACGCCCTGCACGCCCGCGGCTTCGAGATCGCGGTGGAGTCCAACGGCACGCTGAAGGCGCCGGCGGGGATCGACTGGATCTGCGTCAGCCCCAAGGCCGACGCGGCCCTGGCCCAGACCTCGGGCCAGGAGCTGAAGCTGGTGTTCCCGCAGAAAGGCGTCGATCCGGCCCGCTTCGAGGGGCTGGATTTCGAGCGCTTCTACCTGCAGCCGATGGACGGCCCGGACCGCGACGCGAACACGCACGCGGCGGTCGCCTATTGCCTCGCACACCCGCGGTGGCGTTTAAGCGTCCAGACCCACAAATACATCGGAGTTCCGTGAGCGCCGGCGCGCCCGCGGACCTGCAGACTTGAAGTTATGACCGAGCCGCTTTTCGAGATCACCAAGGCCGCCCACTTCGACGCGGCCCACCACTTCCCGAACGGGCCTGAAGAGAGCCCGTACCGGCGGCTGCATGGTCACTCGTTCAAGGTCGAGGCGACGGTGCGCGGCCCGGCCCAGGGCGTGATGGGCTTCGTCGCCGACCTGGGCGAACTGGACGCCGAGCTGCGCGCGGTGGCCGGCGAGCTGGATCATGGCCTGCTCAATGAGAAGCCCGGGCTGGAGGTGCCGAGCCTGGAGCACCTGTGCCTGTATTTCGCCGAGCGCCTGAAGCCGCGCTTCCCGGGCCTGTGCCGGGTGGTGCTGTCGCGCCCGACCATCGGCGAGAGCTGCGCGCTGAATCTGTGAGCTTAGGTCCTCCCCCTCTGGGGGAGGGGGACCACGCGAAGCGTGGTGGAGGGGGCTGAGTTCGCGCGTCGGAAGCCGCGCACTCCGCTGGAGCCCCCCACGGCGGCTTTCAGCCGCCCGCTTCCCCCCAGCGCTCCGCTCGGGGGGAGATCTACGACGCTCAGTCGTCGCCCTTTTTCTTCTTGTCTTTCTTGTCCTTGTCGGAGCCGGGCGTGACCACGTCGATGCCGGTCTCGACCACCGCGCCGGTGACCTTCACGCCGGTGACCACGACGTCGCCGGCGACCTTGACGGCCGAGCCCACCAGGCAGCCCTGCAGGCTGAGGCCCCCGCCGATCAGGGCGGCGGCGAGCAGGAGGCGGGCGAGGGGACGGTTCATGGCGGACCTCCGGCGAGAGCAGACCAGAACCTACCCGCAGAACGTTAAGGTTCGAAGGCGGCCGATCCGCGCGCCCTAGACCCGGCCCGGAACGAAGCTCGCCCCGCCGGTCTGGGCCCGGTGGCGCAGCCAGGCGTCGGCCAGCACGCAGGCGGTCATCGCCTCCATCACCGGGGCGGCGCGCAGGCCCACGCAGGGATCGTGGCGGCCCTTGGTCACCACCTCGACGTCCGAACCGTCCTCGTCGATCGAGCGGCGCGGGGTGAGGATGGAGGAGGTCGGCTTGAAGGCGGCGCGGGCCACGATCGGCTGGCCGGTGGAGATGCCGCCCAGCACGCCGCCGGCGTTGTTGGACAGGAACAGCGGGCCGGTCGGGCCGGCGCGCATCTCGTCGGCGTTGTCCTCGCCGGACAGCTCGGCCGAGCCGAAGCCGGCGCCGATCTCCACGCCCTTGGCGGCGTTGATCGACATCAGGGCGGCGGCCAGTTCGGCGTCCAGCTTGCCGTAGAGCGGCGCGCCCCAGCCGGCCGGCACGCCCTCGGCGACCACCTCGACGATCGCCCCGGCCGAGGAGCCGCGCTTGCGGGTCTCGTCGAGGAAGGCCTCCCACGCCTCCACCACGCCTGGGTCGGGCGAGAAGAACGGGTTGCGCGCGGTCTCGGCCCAGTCCCAGCGGCTGCGGTCGATCCTGTGCGGGCCGACCTGGACGACCGCGGCGCGGACGGAGACCGCCTCGCCCAGCACCTTGCGCGCCACCGCGCCGGCGGCCACGCGGGCGGCGGTCTCGCGCGCGGAGGAGCGCCCGCCGCCGCGCGGGTCGCGCACGCCGTACTTGGCGAAGTAGGCGTAGTCGGCGTGGCCGGGCCTGAACTGGCGGGCGATGTCGCCGTAGTCCTTGGAGCGCTGGTCGACGTTCTCGATCATGATCGAGATCGGCGTGCCGGTTGTGACGCCCTCGTGCACGCCCGAGAGGATGCGCGCCGCATCCGGCTCGCGCCGCTGGGTGACGAAGCGGCTGGTGCCGGGCCGACGCCGGTCCAGCTCGACCTGCAGGTCGGCTTCCGTGAGCGCCAGCCCCGGCGGGCAGCCGTCGACCACGCAGCCCAGCGCCGGGCCGTGGCTCTCGCCCCAGGTGGTGACGCGGAAAAGGTGGCCGAAGGTGTTGTGCGACATGGACTGACCGTTAGCGCATTTTCCGCCGAAGTGGACGCCGGTTCGGCGGAGAAAATGCGCTCATTCAAAGTCTTCGAACTAACCCGATCCAACCGGATCGGGTTAGTTCTGGGCCACGCAGGGGCCGGTCACAAACAGGCGGCGGCGCGAACGTCCGCCCAGGCGCTGGCGAACCGGCGCAGCCGTTCGCGCGCGCCGCTGATCACGCCCGCCTCGGCCGGTTTGAGCTTGAGGAAGAGGTGGCCGCGCTCGTGGCCGCCGGAAGCCGGCAGGCCCAGCCCTTTCAGGCGAAGCCGCGCGGGTTCGGCCAGGCCCTTGGGCACCCAGACCGACTGCGGGCCGGCCAGGGTCTCGACCTCGATGCGGCCCCCGTCGCGCAGGGTGCGCGGGTCGACCTCGACGGTCAGCCACAGGTCGTCGCCGGTCACCGACCAGCCGTCCTCGGCGGTGATCCGCACCTTCAGGAACAGGTCCTCGCCGCCCGTGGCCTGGCCCTTCAGGCGCACGGGCGCGCCGTTGCGCAGGCCGCCCGGCAGGCGCAGGCCCAGCTTGCGGCCGTTGGGCAGGCGGATGTTGCGCGCCAGTCCGGCGTAGGCTTCGCGCGGGGTGATCTCCAGCGCCTCGCAGGCCGGTTCGGCCGCCGCCGCGGTCGCACGTGCGACGGTGGCGCGGGCGTCGTCGAGCCGCTGCAGCGTCCGGTAGGCTTCGATGACCTGGCGGAAGCGCTCCGGGTCGCCGCCCTGGTCGGGGCGCGCGGCCTTGGCCGCCGTGCGGAAGGCCGCCGCGGTCGCCTCGCGCGAGGCGCTAGCGGGAAGGCCGAGCAAGGTCCGCGCTTCCTGCGCGGTCATACCGGAGGTCTTCGACATCTCCGCAGATTTGCGGCAGCGATCGTCAACGCCGCGTTAAGCGTGAATCCCCCGTTGCGCCTGCGGTCATGGCGTGGCGACTCGAGCTGCCTCCTGGACGCGAGCGGAATGTCCGCTTTGGGTGGAAAGCGGACATCGCCCTCGCTAGCGTCAGCGCATGCCTTACCCGGCCAAGATTCTCATTGTTGGCCCACTTCAGAGCCAGCCGGCACTGGCTGCCTTCGTCGAGGACTGTTTACGCGATGGCGTTGAACTGATCGCTGCGGTCGGTCCGGACGCATCCCGCATCGAGCTCGAGGTCGATCTGTTGATCGTCGGTGACGCCTCGGATGAGAGCCGTTTCATCTGCACTACTTCACACGAAGACGAGACCTTCGGAGAGGCCTACCAATTTGCCGACATGTGGGTCCCTGAAGGCACCGGGGAAAACCGAGTCGAGGTGGTTCGGCTCTAATGTCCGCTCTGGGTGGTCTGGAGCCGCCGCGGCTCTTGGCTTTGTGCTTGCGATGGTGCGAACCTCGCATTCTCGATGGGGAGCTCGCGAGCACGTGTTGAAGTTTGCTGTTTGCGGAGCAATCGCCGCGTTTTCCCTCGCGGGCTGCACGAAGGTAGTCGATCAACGTCCACCGGCAGACCGGGAACGTGCGAGTACTGCCGAGGACCAAGCCGATCTTTCCGACTCTTGGGAGACTGCATCGGCAAGTCGGCCGCAGGGTCCGTGTACGGAGATCGACAGGACCTTTATCCTCCCTGTCCCTGTGAAGGAGCGGCCGGCGGCCATTGCGCGCCTGGCCGATGTCGACGCGGTTTTGCTCAGCGATGCTGATGTGGAAAAGATCGTCGGTATCGAGCTTGAGGCTAAAGCCGGAAACCTGCCGAGCGCGCTCCTGCGCCGTGAAATCGAGCGCTTGGAAGCTGAGAGGCGTGCGGCCTATGAACAAAATGTCGGAAGCTGGAATGTGGCCAGCCAAGAACGCTTGGAAGGTCTCGTCGAATATTCGAGAGCTGGCAACGCGAAAAAGCTAAGCCCGTTCCTCATTCGGGCGATCGCGAAAAACGAGTTTACGGGCGGCTTCGTCGCGAGTGTCTGCGGGGACGCCCTCTCGATCGCGCATGTCTCGCTCGGCCATTCCACGCCAAGGTCACAGCGCCTTCCGGTCATCGTGTTTGTCGAGCGCACGCCAGCGAAGGTTCATATCGACTGGGGCATGGCGGAGTAGGTCGCGAGGCGGGCGGCGTCCAATGTCCGCTATGGGTCGAAAGCGGACATGTGCCATCTCATGTTCCGCCGAAGTAGGTGCCGTAGGTATCCATGCCGAGCACATAGACTTGGCGCCCTTCGTCGCCGAGGTCTTCAGCATAGTCCTCGATGCTTACGCCTGCGCATTGCACGAGTGAGCCGCTGGGCTCGCGCGCGGTCAGCTCTGCGACTTTCGGACCAGAGTGGAGCGTGGGCGAATAGACGGCATTTGGGCGGAAAACGCCTCCGGCGACGCCCATCGAGGGATCGCTTGGGCGCAGCACAGCCGTCCCGATCTCTTGATCGCCTACAAAAATCGAAACGTTCAGCTCGTCCATTTGCCGACGTTAGCCTGCACGAGCCAATGTCCGCTATGGGTCGGAAGCGGACGTCATCCTGACTGAGAGGCCATTGCGGCTCTAGCGCAGTCCCTCACCCGAATTACGATAGCGTCCAGCCTGGCGTTTACAGCGACATGATCATCGCCGTCCTCAGGATAGATGTACTGATCTCGAAGCGAACCCATTGAGCCGGTGCTCTCGATGAGAGCTGTTTGGATCGCGTCGATGTCCCCGGCGTCCAGCCGATGGGTCAGATCTAGAAGCCTGTCGGAAACCGCTATGTGGCCGTGCAAGCGCAGCAGGGCCTCGGCTTCACGGAGGGACGCTAGTAGGCCAGTGACTGCATCTTCCGAGGGCATGGCGCATCACTCGCTTCGCACTGAAGCGAGATCTTACAGCCTAGTTGCGGGAAACGTCCGCTATGGGTCGAAAGCGGACATTCTCGACCCCTATCCGGCTAGGCCGATCTCTGTTTGTCGAGGCGCTCTTAACGCGCCGGACCTGCAGCGCGCCGAGCGAGCCGCTATATGCTCTCCGTCATGACTCGCTCGCCCCTGATCCCGCCCAGCCCGTCGGACGCCGACTACGAGAGCGCCCACGCCGAGCACGCCGACGAGGCGATGTTTGAGCGGCACGAGCCGTTCGGCCTGTTCGGGGCCTGGCTGGAGGACGCCAAGCGCAAGGAGCCGAACGACCCGAACGCCATGGCCGTGGCCACCGCCGACGCCGACGGCCTGCCGGACGTGCGCATGGTGCTCTTGAAGGCGCTGGACGAGCGCGGCTTCGTCTTCTTCACCAACACCGAGAGCGCCAAGGGCCGGCAACTGGCCGCCAATCCGCAGGCGGCCCTGCTGTTCCACTGGAAGTCGCTGCGCCGCCAGGTGCGGGCGAGGGGGCCGGTCGAACCGGTGACCGAGGCCGAGGCCGACGCCTACTTCGCCACCCGCGCCCGCGACAGCCGTATCGGCGCCTGGGCCTCGGAGCAGTCCCGGCCCATGGAGGGGCGCTTCGCGCTTGAAAAGCGCATCGCCGAGTACGGGCTGAAGTACGCGCTGGGCGAGGTGCCCCGGCCGTCGCACTGGTCGGGCTACCGGGTGCTGCCGCTGGAGATGGAGTTCTGGCGCGACCGGCCGTTCCGCCTGCACGACCGCCTGGCCTTCCGGCGCGAGAGCGTCGACGCGGCCTGGCGGACCGAGCGGCTGTTCCCCTAGAGTCTGATCCGATCCGTTCGGATCGGGTCAGGCTCGGAAGACTCTGAATGAGCGCATTTTCTTCGCCGAACCGGCGGCCACTTCGGCGGAAAATGCGCTATGCGGCTTCGGCGCCCACGCCTTCGCGCACGCCGTAGCGCGCCAGGAAGGTCTCGACCGCTTCCTCGCAGATGTCCTCAAGCGGCCGTTCGACCGGCGCGTCGTCGCCGGCGACCAGCGGGACCAGGAAGGTCGGGTGCTCGATCATTCCCATCAGCTGACCGGCCGCCCAGGAGGGCTTGGTCTGGCTGACCCGACCCTCCGCCTGCAGACGGCGCAGTATGCCGATCAGCACCCCGCCGAATTCGTCTCTCAGGCGAGTATGGAAGCGGCGCGCGACGCTCTCGAAACGGCGGCGCTCGGCCGCGACGAGGCGGAAGATCGCGCGCACGAACGGGTCGCTGATGAACCGCGCGTAGGCCAGGGCGAAGGCCCGCAGCTGGGTCGCGCCGTCGCCCTGGACGTGGGCGGTCTCGCCGGCGCGGCGCATGAACACCTCGGCGGCTTCCTCGACCACGACGTTGAAGAGGTCGGATTTGCTTGGAAAATACGCGTAGAGCGTGGCCGTTGAGACGCCGGCGTCCCGCGCTACCGCCTCCATGCCGGTCGAGGCGTATCCTTCCGTCATGAAGCGTCGGCGCGCGGCGTCGAGGACGTCCTGGCGCTTGCGCTCGGAACGGGCGTCCCGCTCGTCTTCGATCGGCATTCCCCAGAACCGCTGCGGCGCTCCCCACGCCGCAGGCGGCCTCCCTATCGCCTGTTAACCTTTGGTTTATATTTCCCCCTTCAGGCGTGCAAGGCGCGCGTCCACACGCTGGAATTCAAACCATCTCGGGTGGTGCGGACGGGCCACGCCGTGGTAGCCCGCCGGCGTGAAATTCGTCGAAGATCCCGCCTGGCGCCGCGCCGAGGCCCGCCTGAGAGCGGAGGCCGAACGCGTCATCGAAACCCACTGCGCCGTGGTGTTCCTGGCCGGCCGGCGCGCGCGCAAGCTGAAGAAGCCGGTCGACCTGGGCTATCTCGACTTCTCCACCCTCGAGAAGCGCCGCTGGGCGATCGGCCGCGAGCTGGCCTTCAATCGCGAGACCGCGCCGGAAATCTATCTGGCCACGGACGAGGTGGAGGGCGAGCCGGTGCTGGAGATGCGCCGGTTCGACGAGGACGCGGTGCTGGCGCGCACGCCCGAACGGGTGGACGGCGAGCTGGCCGAACAGCTGGGCCGCGCGGTCGCCCGTTTCCACCTGGGGGCCAGGGTGACGCCGGGCGGCGCGAACCTGCGCTACGTGCTGGATTCCAACGCGGGTATCGTGCGCGCCCTGGACCTGGGCCATGAGCGCACCGAGCGCTGGGCGGCGGCCACCGAGGCGGCCTTCGCCGACTGCGAGGACCTGCTGGAGGAGCGCCGGCGCGCAGGGCTGGCGCGCCGCTGTCACGGCGACCTGCACCTGGGCAACCTGTTCGTCGAGGACGGGCGGCCGGTGATGTTCGACTGCATCGAGTTCAGCGACGTGCTGAGCGAGATCGACGTGCTGTACGACCTCGCCTTCCTGCTGATGGACTTGACCTTCCGCGGCCGGGTCGAGGCGGCCAACCGGGTGATGAACGCCTGGCTGGACGAGGCCGCCCGCGGCTTCGGCGACGCCGCCTTCACGGGGCTTCGGGCCCTGCCGCTGTTCCTGTCGGTGCGGGCGGCGGTGCGCTGCCACGTCTCCGCCCAGATGGGGGACCGCGACCTGGCCGGCCGCTACCTGGACGCGGCGATCGCGCACCTGGCGCCCGCGCCGGCCTCGCTCGGCGCGGTCGGGGGATTGTCCGGCTCGGGCAAGACCACCTGGGCGCGGCGCATGGCGCCCAGTTTGGGCACTTCTCCAGGCGCGGTGGTGCTGCGCTCCGACGAGATCCGCAAACGCCTGTGGGACAAGGGCGCGCTCGACCGGCTGCCGCCCGAGGCCTACGCGGCGGGGCAGAGCGAGCGGGTCTACGCGAAGATGTTCCACGAGGCTGGGTTGTGTCTCGCGGCTGGACGGTCGACGGTGCTGGACGCGGTTTTCCTCAAGCCGGAAGAGCGTTCGGCGGCCGAGGCGCTCGCCCGTGAGGCCGGCGTTTCCTTCGACGGCGTCTGGCTCGAGGCCCCGGTGGAGGTGATGCACGCGCGGGTGTCCGCCCGGGTCGGGGACGCCTCCGACGCCGACGCCGCCGTGCTGGAGGCTCAACTGGCGCGCGATCCGGGCGCGATCGGCTGGGCGCGCAAACGGCTATGATCCCCATGCGTTGCTTATCACTGATAAGCTAACTAGCTTGCCTCCAGAGCGCTGCGTTTGAGACGGCGCCAGGGAGGTTGCTGATGCTGGGCCTGATGCAGGACTGGCCGCTGACGGTCGACAAGATCCTCGACCACGCCAAGAACTGGCACGGCCAGCGGGAGATCGTGACACGTACGGTCGAAGGGCCGATCGTGCGGACGACCTACGCCGAGGTCCACGACCGGGCCAAGCGCGTGTCCAACGCGCTGAAGGGCTGGGGCGTGAAGCTGGGCGACCGGGTCGCCACCCTGGCCTGGAACACTCACCGGCACATGGAGTGCTGGTACGGCATCATGGGCATCGGCGCGGTCTGCCACACGCTGAACCCGCGCCTGTTCCCCGAGCAGCTGGCCTACATCATCAACCACGCCGGCGATAAGGTCATCTTCGTCGACCTGACCTTCGTGCCCCTGCTCGAAGCCATCATCGCCAAGTGCCCGACGGTCGAGCGGGTGGTCGTCATGACCGACGACTGGCACATGCCGCAGACCAAGCTGCCGCGCGCCGACTGCTACGAGCGCGTCGTTCGCGACCAGTCGAACGAGTGCGCGTGGGGCGGCTTCGACGAGAACACCGCCTGCGGCCTCTGCTACACCTCCGGCACGACCGGCAATCCCAAGGGCGTGCTGTACTCGCACCGCTCGAACTTCATCCACGCCCTGGCCGGCCTGCAGGCCGACGTGCTGGGGGTGTCGGTGAAGGACTCGGTGCTGCCGGTGGTGCCGATGTTCCACGCCAACGCCTGGGGCATCGCCTTCGCCGCGCCGGCGGTCGGCGCCAAGCTGGTCATGCCCGGGGCCAAGATGGACGGCGCCTCCATCTACGAGCTGCTCGACACCGAGCAGGTCACCTATTCGGCCGCCGTGCCCACCGTCTGGCAGATGCTGCTGCAGCACATGCAGGCCTCGGGCGAGAAGCTGCCGACGCTGAAGCGCGTCACCATCGGCGGGGCGGCGTGTCCGGCCAGCATCATCGAAAGCTTCTGGAACGACTACGGCGTCGAGGTGGTGCACGCCTGGGGCATGACCGAGACCTCGCCGCTGGGCACGGTCTGCAATCTGACGCCCGAGATCGCCAGCCTTCCGTTCGAGCAGCAGATGCCGATCCGCCTGAAGCAGGGCCGTCCGCCGCTGGGCGTCGAGCTCAAGCTCACCGACGATCACGGCAAGAAGCTGCCGCACGACGGCAAGACCTTCGGCCACCTGATGGTGCGCGGCCCGTTCATCGCCGGGGCCTACTTCCACGGCGAGGGCGGCCACATCCTCGACAAGGAAGGCTTCTTCGACACCGGCGACGTCGCCAACATCGACGACGACGGCTTCATGCAGATCACCGACCGGTCCAAGGACGTGATCAAGTCGGGCGGCGAGTGGATCAGCTCGATCGACATCGAGAACATCGCCGTCGGCCACCCCAAGGCCGCCCTGGCCGCGGTGATCGGCGTGCCGCATCCCAAGTGGGACGAACGCCCGCTGCTGCTGGTCAAGCTGAAGGACGGCGAGAGCGCCAACCGCGACGAATTCCTCGACTTCCTGAAGGGCAAGATCGCCAAGTGGTGGACGCCCGACGACGTGGTGTTCGTCGACGACATCCCGCTGGGCGCCACCGGCAAGATCGATAAGAAGGTTCTACGGGAGCGGTTCAAGGATCACAGGCTTCCCGAACCGGTGAAGTGAGGCGGTCATGACGCGGATCGAACGACAGTCGAAGGGGCGTAAGGCGGCCGGGCTGGTCGTCTGGTTGGCGTTGGTGATCGGCCTGGTCGCGCCGATCCTGTTGGTGGTCGCCGCGCTCGGCACCAAGGCGGGCGCCTTCGACTGGAAGTTCGGCTTCGGGGTGATGTCCCGCAGCTGGGCCTCGACCGCGGCCATGATCGGCGTGGCGACGGGGCTGGTGGCCTTGCTGGCGGCGTTCACCGACTTTCGCCGCCTGGGGATCCCGGCCCTGATCGCCCTGCTGCTGCCGGCCGCGGTGCTGGGCGGCTACTTCCACCTCAAGCAAACGGCCCAGTCGGTTCCGCCGATCCACGACGTGTCCACCGACTGGAACGACCCGCCGGGCTTCAGCAAGGCCTTCATGAAGCGCGAGCGGGCAGGCGCGCCCAACCCGGTCGAGAACGATCCGCGCGCGCCGGTGAAGCCGGGCTCGCCCTGGTCGGGGCGGCGGGTGGCCGAGATCAACGCCGAGACCTGCCCGGGCGCCAAGCCGGTCCCGCGGATGGTGCCGGCCGACCGCGTGCGTCAGGTGCTGGAGAGCAAGGGTCTGACCGTGTTCGGCTCGGCTCCCTGGATGGTCGAGGCCACGGCCGAGAGCACCTGGTTCGGCTTCAAGGACGACGTGGTGGTGCGCATGGGCCCCACCCGCACCGACGTGCGCTCGATCAGCCGCGTGGGCGTCTCGGACCTGGGCATGAACTGCAAGCGCGTCACCGAGATCGTCCAGGCGCTGTCCAAGTGAAGCACTTCCTGCTGTTCTACGAAGCCGGGCCCGACTACCTGGCCCGGCGTCCGGCCTATCGCGACGCCCACCTGGAGAAGGCCTGGGCCGCCTCCGAACGGGGCGAGCTGGTGCTGGGCGGGGCGCTGGCCGACCCGGTCGACGGCGCGGTCCTGCTGTTCCGGGCCCCGTCGCGCGAGGTGGTCGAGGCTTTCGCCAGGGCCGATCCGTACGTCGTCGAGGGCCTGGTGACGGGCTGGCGCGTGCGCGAATGGACGACCGTGGCCGGCGAGGCCGCGGCGACGCCGGTTCACCCCGCCAGCCGGTAGAGGCTGTCCGGCCCCGGCTCGCCGTCGGTGGCGACCTGGCCGGTGCGGACCAGGCCGATCAGGTGGGCCAGCACCGAATGCGCCGCGGCAGGCCACAGGCGCCTGTCCACTTCGGCGTAGATCGCCGGCACCATCTCCCCGATCGTCCGGTCGCCGGCCGCGAGCCGCGCCAGGATCTGCGCCTCGCGCGCCTTGCGGTGGGCGAGGTAGGCGTCGAGGAAGGGCGCGACCTCGGTCACCGGCGGCCCGTGGGTGGGCCACAGGGTCGAGAAGCCGCGCGCCCGGACCCGCTCCAGGCTGGCGTAGTAGGCGGCCATGTCGCCGTCCGGCGGGCTGATCACCGTCGTCGACCAGCCCATCACGTGGTCGCCCGGGAACAGGGCGTTCTCCTCCGCCAGCGCGAAGGCCATGTGGTTGGAGGCGTGTCCCGGCGTGGGAACAGCTTCGATGGTCCAGTCGGGGCCGCAGAACCGCTCGCCGCCCGTCAGCACCACGTCGGGCCGGAACGCTTCGTCGTCGCCTTCCTCCAGTTGCGGGCCCGCATGGGCGGACTCGCCCGGCGGCCGCGCCGCGTAGATCTTCGCGCCGGTCGCCCGCGCGAACGGGCGGGCGAGGGGAGAGTGGTCGAGGTGGGTGTGGGTGACGAAGACGTGGGTCACCCGCTCGCCTTCGACCGCCTTCAGCAGGGCCTGGAGGTGCGCATCGAGCGCCGGGCCGGGGTCGATCACCGCCACCTCGCCGTGGCCGACGATGTAGGTGCCGGTGCCGGTGAAGGTGAACGGGCCGGGGTTCTCGGCCACCACCCTGCGGATGCGCGGCGAGACCTGGTCGACCCGCCCGTAGGCGAAGTCGAACTGGCGCACATAGGGGATCACGCCGGCCGCTCCGCCGCGGCGCCGGGCTTGCATTTACGACTCGTAAACCAAGCTGCGGAGGCTCCCATGGCGCTCACGGCCGCCCTTTTCGTTTCGAATCGGCTCCAGAAGGCCGCCGCGGCCTTCCTGTGTCTCATGGCGGCGCATCTCGTGCTGGCGTCGTGCACGCCGGAGCCGGCCGTCGGGTACGGCGCGGTGCGCGTGGCGGTCACACGCTGAGGCGCCCTGAGCCTTTCGGTTTCGAATGCGGCCATTCGAAACCGAAAGGCTCGGAATTCCAAGGCTAGAGCGCGATATTCGCCGAAACCGGTATCCACTTTCGGCTGTCGCGCTCTAAAGCCACGGCTCCAGATCGTAGCCGGCGGCCGCGCCCAGGCCGAGCAGCTCGTCGCGGGTGCGCTCGCCGGCCAGGGCCTGTCCCAGGCTCCAGGCCGCGATCGACCGGGTGCCCGAGCGGCAGTAGGCCAGCACCGGTGCTTGAGCAGCCGCCACGGCCTCGGCCGTGGCCTGGGCCTGCTCGGCGGTGGGCCGGCCGCGAACGGGGATGGCCACGTAGGCCAGGCCGGCCGCGCGCGCGGCCTCGGCGATCGATTCGCCCGCGGGCTGGCCCGGCTCCTCGCCCTCGGGGCGATGATTGACGATCAGGGCGAAGCCGCGCTCGGCGGCGGCGCGCACGTCGTCCGGCCGAATCTGCGGGGACACCCAGAATCCATCGGTGACCTTGCGAAACTCGGTCATGTGATCGTCCTCACGCATCTGCGCGCGCCGCGGGCGGCGCGCGACGAGTTCCTGCGGCTACTGCTCGCGGCGCGCCCGAATCGCGCGCTGGCCGTCGACCTTCAGGAAGAAGCTGCCGAGCGAGGCTTTGCGGATCTCCATCTTCGAACCCTGCTTCGGGGCTTCGTTGACACGCTCGCCGTCGATCTGGCGCCACACCTGGCCGTCGGTGGCGGTCAGCACCCAATGGCCCTCGCGGTCGCGTGAGGCGCGCGCCACAGTCAGCGTGACCTCGTCGATCTCCTCGCTCTTGCCGCCGTCGGCGCTGGCGCGGTCGAAGATCTTGAAGGCTCCGCCCAGCTCCAGGCCGAAGGCCTGGCGCTTGGCCTCGCGAATCTGGCCGCGGTCCATGACCACCAGGTCGCCCTTCTTCTCGGCGGCGTCCAGGGCCGCGGTGGCTTCGTCGAAGCAGGCGAGTCGCGCGCCGTCCTCGGTCAGGCTCCGGCAGGCGGAAAGCTTCTGCAGCAGGTCGGCCCGGGCCGGCGCCGGCGCCGCGGCCTGAGCCGTCCCGGCCAGCAGGGCGCCAGCCGCCGCCAGCGCCATGATCTTGGTGTTCGCGCGCATGAAGAGACGCCTTTCCCCGAAACTCTCCCCCATTGAAGAGAAAGGCGTGCCCCTGTGCAACCGGGCCACGCCCCAAGCCGGAGCGAAGAGCCGTGGTTTCGGAAATGGGGCGAACCTGTGGCTGCGATGAGACAGGTCTGCGACGAACAGATTACACGCGAGTAATTTGGCGTTGACCGGAACGTAGCCTGCCATACCGTGGCCGTATCCGGGGGCGTCACGCCTACGGGCCAACGTCGCCGCGGCGGCGGAAGGTCCTTGCAAGAAGACCTTCCCCGTCGGGCTCAGGAGGAAGAAAGTTGAATAAGCAAACCGTCCGTGGCCGCCTGTTGGCGTCCACGATGATCTGCGGGGCTGCCTTCGCCGCGTTTGCGGCGGCGCCGGCCTACGCGCAGGACGCCGCGAGCGACCAGTCGACCGTCGACGAAGTCGTCGTCACCGGCTCGCGCATCGTCCGCCAGGACTTCACCGAAATCTCTCCGGTCACGACCGTCGGCCAAGAGCAGCTGGAAATGACCGCGACTCTGTCGGTCGAAACCCTGCTCAACGAACTGCCGCAGGTCATCCCGGGCAACACCCGCACGTCGAACAACGCCGGCGGTGAAGACTTCGCCACCATCGACCTGCGCGGCCTGGGCACCAACCGTACCCTGGTCCTGGTCAACGGCGAGCGCGTGCCCGCCTCCTCGACCACCGGCACCGTCGACATCAACACCATTCCGGCCTCGCTGATCGAGCGCATCGAAGTGGTGACCGGCGGCGCTTCGGCCGTGTACGGCTCGGACGCCATCTCGGGCGTGGTCAACTTCATCCTGAAGGACGACTACGAAGGCGCTGAACTGCGCGCCACCTACGGCTCGTCGTTCGACGGCAACGCTCCGGAAGTCGAAATCAACGGCCTGTTCGGCGGCAACTTCGCCGACGGCCGCGGCAACCTGACCGCCTACGCCGCCTACTACAACCGCGAAAAGGTCTCGCAGTCGGCCTACGACTTCTCGAAGACCTCGGGCGCGGTCTGCGACGACGGCTCGGGCAACCTGTCGATCTGCGACACCGCGGCTGAAGCTGCTGCGGCGATCGCGGCCGGCGGCGGCGTCGTGGCTTCCGGCGGTTCGGGCACCCCGGCCTGGGGCTGGATCACGAACAACAGCGCCAACCCGTTCCAGAACCTGTCGACCAACCCGGCGACGGCTCCGCGCTTCACCAACGTCAACACCGACTGTAACCCGGCCACCGCTCCGGTCGCCGCGGTCAACAGCGGCAACCTGTCGTTCAACGACAGCGGCCAGCTGACCCCGCGCTTCACCGCCGGCGCCTGCGCCGTGCCGGATCGTGCGGCTGGTTCGTCGCGCTACAACTTCGCGCCGGACAACTACCTGATCATCCCGGCCGAGCGCTTCAACATCACCACGACCGGCACCTACGACATCACGGACGACATCCGTGCGAAGGTGATGCTGTCGTACGTGAACAGCAACTCGGAAGTTCAGCTGGCTCCGACCCCGGCCACCGGCCTGTCGATCACGCTGACCCCGGCCATGCAGGCGCTGATCTCGTCCGCTCACCCGGACCTGTGGGCCGCCCTGCAGTCGCGTCCGAACCCGAACGCGAACTTCACCATGGACCGCCGCACCAACGAGGTCGGCACCCGTAACGGCTTCACCGAGAACAACTCGTTCTCGATGCTGACCACCATCGACGGTTCGTTCAACGACAACTGGGATTGGTCGGTCACCGCCAGCTACGGTCAGAACCACCTGACCAGCCGCGGCCTGAACAGCGTCAACAAGACGGCGCTGATGCAGGGCCTGGCCGGCTGCCAGACCGCCGCGGGCGCTCCGCTCGGCGCCTCCGCCCTGCCGGGCTGCGTGCCGCTCGACATCTTCGGTCCGAACACCCTGACCGACGAGATGACCAGCTTCATCCGCGTGAACACCTTCGCGACGACCAACGTCGAGGAGCACCGCCTGGCCGGTTACGTCCGTGGCGACCTGATGGAGCTGCCGGCTGGCCCGATCGCTTCGGTGTTCGGCTTCGAATACCGCGGCACCGACGCCGAATTCCGCGTCGACAACGAGCAGCGCACCGGCAACATCTTCGGCTTCAACGCCATTCAAGACCAAGCCGGTTCGGTTGACGTCCGCGAACTCTACACGGAACTCTCGGTTCCGCTGCTGAAGGACCTGGACTTCGCCGACTACTTCGGCCTGGAACTGGGCCTGCGTTACTCGGACTACTCGTCGATCGGCGAAGTGTGGACCTACAAGATCGGCGGCGAATACGCTCCGGTTGACTGGCTGCGCTTCCGCGGCGTGTACAACGAAGCCACCCGCGCTCCGTCGGTGTTCGAACTGTTCCAGGCTGGTGACCAGGGCTTCCCGTCCTTCACCGACCCCTGCCGTTCGGCCAACCCGAACCTGACCCCGGTCCTGAAGACCTACTGTCAGGCGCAGGGCGTGGTGTACTCGCCCACCTTCTCCGCCAACAACTCGCAGGTGGAAGCCTTCGCCTTCGGTAACCCGGGCCTGAAGCCGGAAACCGCCGAGACCCTGACCCTCGGCGCCGTGTTCCAGCCCGACTGGTTCCCGCTGGGCGACTTCCGCGCCACCGTCGACTACTACGACATCGAGATTAAGGATGCCGTGCAGTCGCTGGGCGCTCAGTACTGGATCAACCAGTGCTACAGCTCCACCACGCCGGGCGCCAACGCC
Source organism: Caulobacter sp. 17J80-11 (assembly GCF_014349105.1). GTDB lineage: Bacteria > Pseudomonadota > Alphaproteobacteria > Caulobacterales > Caulobacteraceae > 17J80-11. The sequence continues at coordinate 279,661 of NZ_JACSJI010000003.1, forward strand.
GCGGCTTGCGCTCGCGTCGTCCGCGATCCGGTCACCGGTCAGCTCGACTTCGTGAACACGACCCGCGACAACGTCGGCAGCTACCGCACCAAGGGCTGGGACATCCAGGCCGAGTGGTCGCTCGACATGGAAGACGTGGGCATGAAGGGTCGCCTGCGCCTGAACGAACTGCTGTCGCTGATCGACTCCTACAAGATCGGTGACACCGAGTACGTCGGCTACACCTTCGCCTCGATCGGCGGGGCCCTGCCGGAGTGGAAGTCGGCCTTCTCGGCCTACTACATGATCGGCGACTGGACCCTGTTCGGCCGTTGGAGCTACGTGCCGACCATGACCAGCTCCAGCTTCGGCAACGAACAGCCGGAAGCCAGCTACATCGACATGTCGGCCCGTTGGGACATGACCGACAACTTCCAGGTCACGGCTTTCGTCGGCAACGTGTTCGACGAAAAGGCGCCGCAGACCACGGAAGGTCTGTTCTCGCAGGCCAACACCGACCCGCAGGTCTACCGCGTGCTGGGTCGTACCTTCTCGATCTCGGGCAAGGTCCGCTTCTAAGAAGCGATCCTTACCGATCGAACGGGGGCGGCGGGCTTCGGCCCGCCGCCTTTTTTCGTGCCTGCGGCCCTATTTTTCGCGGCGGGCCCGCACGGCCGTCTGGCCGTCCACCTGCATCAGATAACTGCCCAGGGCGGCGCGCTTGATCTCGGCGACGAAGCCCGGCTGCGGCGCGCGGGCGAAGCGGCCGTCGATCTGGCGCCAGACCTGCCCGTCGCTCATAGCCAGCATCCAGTCGCCGTCCGCCGCCCGCCAGGCGCGCGCCACGGTCAGCGACACGTCCTCGATCGGCGCGAGCTTGACCGCCAGGGGCGGGGCGGGCGGCCGCGTCAGGCCGAAGGCCTCCCGGTGGGTCGCCTCCACCCGGGCGGCGTCGACCACCACCACCTCGCCGCGCGCCTGCGCCTGCGCCAGGGCGTCGATCGCCGCGTCGTAGCAGGCGGCCCGCGCGGCCGTGTCGGCCAGGCCGCGGCAGGCGAGGGCCTGGTCCAGGACGGCGTTTCGGGTCGCGATCGGGGTGGTCTCGGCGCCCGCGGCGGCGGCCAGGGCGAGCGCTAATCCCAGGACGATCATCGGCCGGCTCCTTCCGCGCGTGCGCACGCTCAAGCTGTCGGCGACGGCGAAGGTTCCCGCGGATGCGAAAAGGCCCGCGCCGGGGCGCGGGCCTGAAAGCGTGTCGCCGGACGCGTGTCTAGCGGCGGCGCGGGGAGCCGTCGGCCTCGACCAGGCCGGCGCGGGCGAGGATCTCGACCGCCGGGGCGACCAGATCGCCGTAGCGCCGCCAGCGGCCCATCGAGCTCTTGTAGATCGGCGCCCGGACCTGGGCGGCGCTGGGCGTCGCCACCGCCGCCTTGTTCTCGTGGAAGGCCAGGCAGCGCTCGTCCCAGCTGAGGCCGCAGAAGGCCAGCAGCCGCCGGGTCTCGCCTTCCTGGTCCTCGACCAGGTCCTCGTAGCGGATCTCGGTGTAGCGCTCGGCCGGCAGCACCGCGCGCCAGTGCTCGGCCAGGTCCTCGAACAACGCCACCTGACGGGCGGTGTTCTGCAGGTCGTAGACGTAGTCGTAGTACGGATGAACGGTCGGGAAGATCTGCCGGAAGTTGCTGACGCAGGCGTCGACCGGATCGCGCCGCACGCAGACCACGCGTGCGTTCGGCAGGGCCCGGTGCATGAGGGCGGCGAAGAGGACGTTGATCGGCGCCTTGTCGACGAAACGGGGCGTGTGGCCGGTGAGGGGTCGGGTGCTGTCGACATAGGCCCGGCCCAGCCGCGCGAGGTCGACGCGCCCCAGCGCTTCGAAGGTGGGGCGCTCGATCGACAGCGGGCCCGGCGTGCCGGCCAGTCGCTTGGCGACCAGCGGGAAGTGACCCAGTTCTCCGGCCGAGGCGACGTCGGGGTGGCTGGAGATGATGCGGTCGACCAGGGTGGTGCCGGTGCGCGGCAGGCCGACCACGAAGATCGGCTCGCCGGACGGATCGCCCGGGGCGGTCGAGGCCGTGGTCTCGGCGGTCCGCTTGGCGGCCTCGAACAGGACCCGTTCCTGCGCCCAGGCGTAGGCGGAGCGGCGGCGTTTGACGGCCTTGGCCTTCTGCAGCCACTCGAACGAGCGGACCGGCTCGCCCAGGTCCTCGTAGGTCTTGGCCAGGGCGTGGCCGACGTGCAGCGTGCGCATGCCGTCGGGATCCGGGCCGGCGAACAGGGATTCCAGGCGCTCGAGGTGGTTGCGCTCGGGCGTCTGCTTCTGCACCGAGACCAGCGAGAACCAGGCTTGGTGCTGGGTCGGGCTGAGCGCCAGGGTCCGCTCGAAGGCGCGGGCCGCCTCGTCGAACTCGCCGGCGAACTGCAGCGAGACGCCGAGCTGATAGTGGTGTTCGGCGACGCCGGGCTGCAGCTGCGCGGCCAGGCGGAAGAAGCCGAGCGCCAGGTCGTGCGCCCCGGTCATCCGATAGGCGTTTCCGACGGCGTTCAGGGCCATGCCGTCGCGCGGGTTGGCGCGCGCGGTGCGCTCGGCGACCAGACGCATCTGGGCGAGCCGCCCCACCGCATCCGCAACCCCGCGGTCGATGTCGACCGCGGGGGCGGGGGGTCTCAAGCCGGATCCGGTACGCAGGGCGTTACTCCAGGACGAAGGTGACGGGCCGTCTTAGCCGACCGGACGGGGGGCCATCACTGCGGCCTGACCGCGCTCGCGCATGCGGGCCTCGACCAGGCTGTCCATGGCCGCCTCGGCGCGCGGGTCGCCGAGCAGCCAGCCGGCCGCGGCCAGGGCGCGCACCGAGGTCGAGCTGACCCCGAAGGCCTGCGACAGCGCCTCGAACGGGCTCTTCTGCGCCGGGAAGCGCTTCAGGCGGACGTCCTCGTCGGCCGGGATCTTGGCCAGGGCCTTGGCCTGGGCGACGGCGTCGTAGAAGCCGCCCAGCTGGTCCACCAGGCCCAGTTCCTTGGCCTGGGCGCCGGTCCACACCCGGCCCTTGGCGATCTCGCGCACCCGCTCGACCGGCAGCTTGCGGCCGGTCGCGACCCGCGTGACGAAGTTGTCGTAGATGGTGTCCATCCAGTGCGAGAAGGCGGCGCGCTGGGCCTGGTCGAAGCCCTGGGCGCCGTCGAAGGCGCTGGCGTAGTCGCCGCCCACGCTCATCCCGCGCATGTCGACGCCGAAGCGGCCGAGCGCGTCGCCCAGCACGAACTTGCCGCCGAACACGCCGATCGAACCGGTCAGGGTCGACGGGTGCGCCACGATGGCCGAGGCGTCCGACGAGATCCAGTAGCCGCCCGAAGCCGCGTAGGTGCCCATGGACACCACCACCGGCTTGCCGGCGCGCTTGGCCGCGCGCACCGCCGCCAGGATCTGCTCGGAGGCGGTGTCCGAACCGCCCGGAGAAGAGACCCGGAAGACGATGGCCTTGACGTTCTTGTCGTCGATCGCGTCGTAGAAGGCGTCGGCCACGTCGTCGGAATAGATCGCCGAGCTGGAGCCGAACGGATCGCCGCCGCCGCTGCGGCCGGTCATGATGGCGCCCTCGCCGCCGATCACCGCGACGGTCGACTTGCCCTTGCCGACGTCCGCGTCGCGGCCGTTGGAGTAGTCGTCGAACTCGACGATCTCGGCGCCCTTGCCGGCGCGGGCCAGGATGGCGGCTTCGGCTTCCTCGACCTGGCCGACCTTGTCGATCAGGCCCTTGGAGAGCGCTTCCTCGGCGCTCCAGGGACCGCCTTCAAGGGTGGCGCGCAGCTTCTTGACGTCCTGCTTGCGGTCTTCGGCGACGGCCTTCAGGGCGCTCTCATAGACGCCGGTCATCCAGCCCAGGGTCGCTTCGCGGTGGGCCGGGGTGAAGTCGGACTGCAGGTAGGGGTTGGGGGCGTTCTTGTACTCGTAGCGCTGCTCGTAGTCGGCCTTCACGCCGTACTTGTCGAAGGCGCGCTTGAAGAACAGCTCCTCGGTCGCCAGGCCCACGGCCTGGAACGAGGCGTTGTTCTGCATCCACAGCTCGCCGGACGAGGCGCCCAGCATGTAGGTCGAGACGACCATGCCCGACGGGTAGAGGCCCTGGCTGTGGGCGACCACCGGCTTGCCGGCGGCGCGGAAGTGCAGGAACGCCTGGCGCAGCTCCTCGGCGCTGGCCGGGGCCATGCCGCCTTCAGGCAGGCGCACGAACAGGGCCTTCACCCGGCTGTCCTTCTCGGCCCGGCGCAGGGTCTCGATCACGTCGAGCACCGAGTCCGGCTCGCCCGAGAAGGCGGCGAACGGATTGGTCGAGGGCTGGTCGGAAAGGCCTTCGCGCAGGTCCAGCTGCAGCACGGCGGCGCGCGTGGTCGGCTCCTTGGGCGCGCTGGCCGCGGCGATGATCGGCGCGATCAGCAGGAACGGCAGGACGACGAAAAACAGCACGAGGCCGGCGAACACGCCGGCTACGGTAATAAAGAACTGCTTCATGGCGCGGTCCCAGCCTTTCTCAGCCTGGCTGAACCTTAACGGAGCGTGCGCCACGGTCAAATGAAGAGCGCGCAAGGGGCGAGCCGGCTACGCTTTCAACCGCGGCTGGGGCAGAAAAGTCGCGCGCACGGCGGCGGCGATTTCGGAGGGAAATGGTCGGAGTGGCAGGATTCGAACCTGCGACCCCCGCGTCCCGAACGCGGTGCTCTACCAGACTGAGCCACACTCCGATTTCACTCTCGCCGAAACGAAAAGGCCGCCCCGGGCGGGCGGCCATTTCGGCGGGAATTAGATGGTCGGAGTGGCAGGATTCGAACCTGCGACCCCCGCGTCCCGAACGCGGTGCTCTACCAGACTGAGCCACACTCCGA